>CAVZVB010000008.1:0-113214 GCA_963778625.1 uncultured Alphaproteobacteria bacterium | reverse complement strand
CCAAGGCGACACGCTGCTGCTGGCCGCCGGACAGCTGGTGGACCTTGCGATTGCGCATGGGCTCCAAGCGCACGAGGTCCAGCATCGCCGAGACCCGCTCTTCGATCTCACTGTGGCGACGCCCGAGCATCTTCAAACCGAAGCCGATGTTCGCGGCCACGTCGAGATGCGGGAAGAGGGCGTAGGACTGGAAGACCGTGTTGACAGGGCGACGGAACGGCGGGAGATGGCCCACCTCCTGGCCGTCGAGCAGGATGGTGCCGCCGCTCGGAGTCTCGAAGCCGGCGATCAGCCGCAACAGCGTGGTCTTGCCGCAACCCGACGGCCCGAGCAGCGTGAAGAATTCGTTCTGGCTGATCGTGACGGATACGTCGTCCAGCGCGACGACCGCGTCATGCCCCGTCCCGAAGGTCTTTGTGACATTCTTGGCTTCGACCGCGGATGATCCGGTCAATTCCCCCACCATTGTGAGATCGCATCGACGATGCGGGAGTGCTCTGTTTCGCGCATGTCCTTGGCCGCCGATCAAGCGAGGCAAGGCGGTTGTTGAGCGCCCCAGCGGCCTCGGAAGCACGAAAAGCTCACCCGCGCTTGGCGATGTCAGCAGCCCGGACCGGTTCTGGCAACGCGACTTCGCTGCCGCAGTCACAGGCCATCCCTGTCCGCATCGCTGGCTTAGCGTCCACTGTTTGTGAAGCGAACGAGCAACTCGACCTGCCGTTCGGTCGAATGTTAGTGTATGTTGCATCACAAACCCTAGGCACCAAGCACTCGGATGATATACGATACATCATCGTTTGCAATGCTGTCAGGGGAGATTCGATGCGACGAAGCGCCGTGCTGGGGGCTGCCTTCGAGGGGGATTCGACGCGAACGCTCGTTGAGCCTTCAGTTGCGATCCCCGCGGCCGCGGCCCTTGATGCAGTGCGCGCGAACTATGGGTTGGAGGCGGAGCTGGTTCCGTTGCGTGGCGAACGCGATGTCAATTTTCTGATCGTCGTCGACGGTGAGCCCAAATACGTGCTGAGGCTCGCCAATCCGGCCGAACATGCAATTGTCGCGAACTTTCGAACTGCGGCGCTGTTGCATCTCGAACGTCATGCGCCGCACCTGCCTGTCCCGCGCGTGCTTCCGACGAAGACAGGCGAGCACGGTTTCTTATGGTCGGGTCTCGGAGAGCGACGGTTCGGCCAGGTGGTTGGCTATCTGCCCGGTTCGCCCATGCTCAAGGGGGCGTGCTCGAAGGCGCAGTGCCGGTGCCTGGGCCGAATTGCGGCGGAGATTTCGTTGGCGCTGGCTGACTTCGATCACCCCGGCTCCGGGCACGCGCTGCTCTGGGATCTGAAGCATGCGGGCCAAGCCACCCGATACGTGCCGCATATAAAGACACCCGAGCACCTGCGGCTGGTCAATTGGGCGCTGTCTCGCTTCGAAACCAAAGTGGAGCCAGTGCTTGCCGGCATGCGAAGCCAAGTCATTCACAACGACCTCAATCCGCACAACATTCTTGTTTCAGACGATGACGACCGCGAAGTGGTTGGCATCATCGACTTCGGCGACATGGTGCATTCGGCGCTGGTGAACGATGTCGCCGTTTCCTGTTCCTACTTGATCAAGGAGGGGGCGGAGCCGTTAGCGGCGGTTTGCGATTTCCTCGCGGCCTACTGCGAAGTCCTGCCGCTACTCGAGGCGGAATACGAGATATTGCCCGAGCTGATCGCTACGCGGCTCGCGTTGACGGTCGTCATCGCCAATTGGCGGGCGACGCGTCATCCTGACAACAGCGACTACATTCTTCGCAATCGGAACGGCGCCGTCGAAGGGTTGAACATCCTGTCGGAGCTCGACTCCGATGAGGTGCGCCAGAGCCTGCGCTCTGCGGGTATGCGAGGCGTGAAATGAGCAACGCAATGGGAATGATCAACGCTTTCGATCCTTCCACCGCCCCCGCGCTCGATGCGGCCGAGCAGGAAATCCTGGCCCGCAGGCAGCGCCTGCTCGGGCCCGCCTATCGATTGTTCTATCGTCATCCGCTGCATCTCGTGCGCGGGAAGGGCGTCTGGCTCTACGACAGTCGTGGTCGCAGGTATCTCGACGCCTACAATAACGTGCCCTGCGTCGGCCATTGCCATCCGCACATTGTGGAGGCGGTGTCGCGTCAGCTGGCGACGCTGAACACGCACACGCGCTACATCTCAGACGAAATTCTCGACTACGCCGAGCGGCTGATCGCGAATGTTCCCCGCCGCGCTCGATCAGGTGATGTTCACCTGCACCGGCAGCGAGGCGAATGATCTCGCGGTCCGGGTCGCCAAGAATGCAACCGGCGGCGAAGGGATCGTAGCAACCCGCCTTGCCTATCATGGCGTGACGGAATGCGTGGCAGGCTTTTCGCCGTCGCTCGGGGCGAACGTGCCGCGAGGTCCGGCGGTATTCCTGGTGGATGCCCCCGTTGCGCCTGGTCAAGTTTCCGCGCCTGAAGAGGTGGGAGCACGCTTTGCCGCAGGCGTTCGCGCGGCGCTCGACGATATGCACGCGGCGGGGAGGCGGCCTGCGGCCCTGATCGTCGACACCATCTTTTCATCCGATGGCGTCTTTGCGGAGCCTGCCGGGTTCTTGAGCGAAGCGGTAGAAGCAGTGCGTTCGGCTGGCGGCCTGTTCATCGCCGATGAAGTGCAGCCTGGCTTTGCGCGCACGGGAAGCGCTTTCTGGGGCTTTCAACGGCACGGGCTGGTTCCGGACATCGTCACGATGGGCAAGCCGATGGGTAACGGCTACCCCGTGGCGGCGATGGTCGCGCGGCAGGAGGTGCTTGCGGATTTTGGCGCCAAGTCTCGATACTTCAACACGTTCGGCGGCAGCTCGGCGGCTATGGCCGCGGCAGCGGCGGTGTTGGACGTGATCGAGGCCGATGGCTTGATGGCAAACGCTGCGTCCACCGGGGGGATGCTGATGCGGGGGATCGCCGACCTTGCCTCTCGCCATCCGGTGATTGGCGAGGTCCGCGGCGCCGGACTGTTCATCGGTGTCGAGATCGTTCGGCGTCAAGGTGGATCGGAAGAAGCCGCGCCTGAAGAGGCGGCGCTGATCGTCGACGGCATGCGCGAGCGTCGCGTCCTGATCAGTGCGTCGGGCCCCAACGCCAACGTCCTCAAGGTTCGGCCTCCGCTTCCGTTTGGAGCGTCCGAGGCCGCGCTGTTTCTGGAGACGCTTGAGGATACGCTTTTCGCACTAGCCCGGAATGCCGCAGCATGAACGCAAGAACTGACAACGCCACGGCGTGCGATGTCCGGTCGATCATCGACGCCGTGGACGTAGTCTTCAGCGACCAGTTGGAGTTTCTCGCCGACCTGGTGCGCATCCCTTCCCAGCGAGGCCACGAAAAGGCTGCGCAGGACTTCATGGCCGCCGCCTATCGCGACATGGGCTACGCCGTCGACCATTGGCGGATCGACGTTGAGGACATTCGCGGAATGCCGGGTTTTTCGCCGGTCGCGATCTCCTATGACGATGCCTACAACGTCGTCGCCACGCACACGCCGCGAAAGCAAGCGGGACGCTCGCTCATCCTGAACGGCCATATCGACGTCGTGCCGACCGGCCCGGAGGAGAGATGGAGCCGCGATCCCTATGACCCGGCGATCATAGACGGCTGGATGTACGGCCGCGGGTCGGGGGACATGAAAGCGGGATTGTCGGCGTGCCTGTTCGCGCTGAAGGCGCTCCGCGGATTGGGCCTTCAGCCAGCGGCGCCGGTCTATCTGCAGTCGGTGGTCGAGGAGGAGTGCACGGGCAACGGCGCGCTCGCCTGTCTGCAGCGAGGCTACCGTGCCGATGCCGTTCTTATCCCGGAGCCGCTCGAGCCCAAGATATTGCGCGCCCAGGTCGGTCCGATCTGGTTCAAGGTGGAGGTCAACGGCAATCCGCAGCACGCCTCGGGGGCTTTCACGGTCGGATCGAACGCGATCGAGAAGGCGATCCTGATCATCCAGGCGCTGAAGGATTTCGAGAAGGTCCGCAACGCGCAGAAGATCCATTCAAAGCACTTCCGCGACCATCCGCACCCCATACGCTTCAACGTCGGCAAGATCGAAGGCGGCGAATGGGTATCCAGCGACCCGGCCCGCTGCACGTTCGAGATGCGGGTTGCCGTCTATCCGGGCGAGAGCCTCAAGGCCGCTTGCGCCGAAATCGAGACCTGCATTGCAGCAGCCGCCGCCCGTGACCCGTTTCTCAAGGACAACCCTCCGTTGGTGACGTACCATGGCTTCATGGCGGAGGGATACGTGCTGGAGAATTCCGCGGACGTCGAAGACGTGATGCGTCGCAGCCACGAAGCGGTATGGGGCGAGCCGCTGGTGGAACACGTCACGTCGGCGGCGACCGATGCGCGTTTCTTCGGGCTCTACGCGAAGATACCCGCGCTGGTCTATGGGCCGATCGCGCGCATGCCGCATGGATACGACGAAGCAGTCGATCTGGAGTCGGTTCGGAAGCTTACGCAGACCTACGCCCTGTTCATCGCCGAATGGTGCGGCCTCGAAGCCGCCGACAAGGGCGACTCGGACATGAGTCGGTCGGCCGCTCTTCCGACTGCGCCGGACATCGATGTCGGGGAGGTGCTGGAGACCGCGGCGCCGCATATCTCGTGCGCACAGGCGGCCGAGATCGCCCGCGTTCACTTCGACGTCACCGGCGCGGCGACGCCGATGACGAGCGAGCGGGACCACAACTTTCGCATCGATGTTGCTGACGGAAGGTCCTTTGTCCTGAAGGTTTCCCACCCCGCCGAGGACCCGGCCGTTGTGGACTTCCAGGTATCCGCCCTGAACCACATTGCGAGCGTTGCGCCGGACCTCCCGGTGCCGAGGGTCGTCCCCGCGACCGATGGCGCCGCGATCGCGTTGATCGGCGGTGGGCCGGCGCCTGCGCGCCTCGCCCGGCTTCTGACCTTCATGCCGGGCCGGCTTCTGCAAGACGCCGCGCCGGATCTTGGACTCGATCGCGTTCTTGGTGCTCTCCTGGCACGGCTCGGCCACGCGTTGCGGGGGTTCTTTCATCCGGCGGCGGGCACAGACCTGCTTTGGGACATCCGCAAGGTCTCAGCGGTCCGATCCATGCTCAATTCAGTCGCCCATCCAGGCACTCGCGCAGCGATAGACTGCGCCATCGACGACTATCATTTCTATGCGGCGCCGGTGCTTCCTAAATTGCGTGCACAGGTCGTCCACAATGACATGAGCCGCAGCAATGTCGTGCTCGACGAGCGGGCGCCCACCCAGGTGTCGGGTGTCATCGATTTCGGCGACATGATGCACGCGCCCTTGATCTGCGATGTTGCGGTCGGCGCGTCCTATCGCTGGACGCCCAGCGAACATCCGCTGGCGGGCGCGGCGAGGTTCGTGGCCGGCTACAGATCCGCTCAGACGCTGGAAGATGACGAAATTGCCGTGCTCTTCGATCTCATCAAGGCTCGACTTGCCCTCGTCTGCGCCGTCGTGAACTGGCAGGCGGAGCGCTTTCCGGAAAAGCGCGACTACGTCATGCGGTGGCAGGCGGAAATTGCCGCCTCTCTGCTCAGCTTGGTCGGCGTTCCGCGCTCGGAAGCGCAAGATATCCTGCTTTCTGCGAGATGACCGATGTCCGCTCTTAAGCCCTCTCTGCATAAAGACGACGACAACGCCGAGCTGATCGAGCGCCGCAGAAGGTCGCTCGCACCGACCTACACGGCATTCTATGACGAGCCGCTGCATCTCGTCTCGGGAGACGGAGTGTGGCTGCGCGGCGTTGACGGGAAGCGCTACCTCGATGCCTACAACAACGTGCCATCCGTCGGGCACTGCCATCCGCGCGTGGCTGCGGCGATTTCTGAACAAGCGCGGATTCTGAACACCCATACGCGATACCTGTCGGGACCGGTCGTCGATCTGGCCGAGAGGCTGCTTGGAACATTCCCGAGCCATCTGCAGCAGGCGATCTTCACCTGCACCGGAAGCGAATCGAACGATCTCGCACTGCGCATCGCCCAAGAGGCGAGCGGCGGCCGCGGCGTCGTCGTCACGCGCTTCGCCTACCACGGGAGCACCCTTGCGACGGCTGAGCTATCGCCCGCCGAAAGGGGTGTCCGGGTGCCTGACCATCATCGCCTGGTCAGCCCACCGGATACCTTCACGCAGAGCGGTCGCCACGCCGCGCTGTTCGCCGAGGCCGTTCGGGCGGCGTTTGCCGACATGATTTCACACGGCACGAGACCTGCCGCATTTCTGTTCGAACTCCGCGTTTTCCAGCGACGGGATATATTTTCCAGAGCCGGAGGTCATGAGAAGCGCGGTCGAGGAGGCACGCAAAGTCGGCGCGATCATCATCGCCGACGAGGTCCAGACGGGTTTTGGCCAACTCGGTGAAGCCATGTGGGGCTTTGAAACCTACGGAATTCGCCCCGACATCGTGACGCTTGGGAAGCCGATGGGCGCGGGCCATCCGATCGGCGGTGTCGTGATGACGCCGGAGGTGATCGCGCCCTTCGCCGAAAGGTGCGGATACTTCAATACCTATGCCGGCAACCCGGTCGCCGCGGCGGCCGCAACGGCCGTTCTCGACGTCATCGCGGAAGAGCAGCTCCAGCGCAACGCGCGCGATGTCGGCGCTTACGCTCGGTCTCTCATCGGTGAGCTGCAGGGGCGGTATTCTCAGATTGCGGATGTGCGTGGAAAAGGGCTGTATCTCGGGGTGGAACTTGCTGAGGGGACGGCGTCGAGGAATCCGTTCGCTGCCGCCGTGGCAAACGAGATGTGCAGGCGCGGGGTGCTGATCAGTTCCTGCGGACCGAACCGGAACGTTCTCAAGATTCGCCCGCCGCTACCTTTTTCGCGTGCAAACGCAGAGCAATTGACGGACACGCTTGCGGCGGCATTGACGCACCTTGCAGCGTTGAACGCAGCCTAACGAGACGATCTGGAGACCAATGCAGAAGCTCGAGCATCTCACGCTCAACGATCGTGCTTATTCCACGCTTAGGCAGGGGTTGATTTCGGGCAAGTTCGTCCCGGGTGAACCACTGATCATTCGCAAACTCGCCGAAACCTATGGCATCTCGACGACGCCCATACGCGAGGCATTGCAGCGCCTCGTCGCCGAGCGTGTGCTTGAGGTGGCTCGCAATCGATCCATCATTGTTCCGCTGCTCACCGTTTCGGCCTTCGAGGAGCTGACCGCCGTTCGGGTTGCCACGGAAGGCGTTGCTGCTGAGAGGGCTGCGCAGCGCATTACCGTGCACGCTCTGTCCGAAGTGAAGGGCCTGCTCAACAGCATGACGCGCGCGATCGCGGCCGGTGACGGCAGACTGTATCTGACGCTCAACGAGTCGTTTCACTTCGCCATCTACTCGCAGGCGAATGCACCGCTTTTACTGAACATCGTGAAAGACCTTTGGGTGCGCGTCGGGCCGTACCTCAATCTTCTTATGGACTCGGAATTCTACGTGCCGCGCGCGAACGAAATTCATCAGAAGGTGGTCGAAGCGCTCGAACGTCGAGACGCGGTTGCGGCACGCGCCTTCATCGAGGAAGACATCACGAGGGCGGCAGTCGTTCTGGGCGAGCGACTGGAGACGATGATCGGCGGGAATGGCGCACCGACTGCAAAGTAGCGAGCGGCACTTCCCAATCTGAAGGTCGCTTGCCATGGTTCGCACCACCCGGCAGGCTGCTCGAGCGCAATCATAGCAGGCCACTGCCATTTGCAGGCAGCGCATCTCGTTCGGACCGGCGAATGAGGAGTTTCAGATGAAGCCGACAGCAGAGCCGCATGCGGCGTCGACGGAGCGTATGGTCGACTATGACCGCAATTCGTTCATGCAGGACCAGATGGTTCGCAGCAAAGAGGACCAGGTCGCCGACCTGGTGCGGAAAATCGGCGCCGTCGACCCGGAATTCGTTCTGGCCGACTACGGATGCGGCCCTGGTCGCAGCGCGCTGGATGCCGTGCGGCCGGCGATCAATGCATACCGGCAAATATCGCCAGCCGGAACCGTGGTCGTCCGGCACACGGACCAACCCGGAAACGACTGGAGCGCGCTCATGGCGCTCATATTCGGTGAAGCCGGCTATCAACATCAAGGTTCCGGTATCCGTACCGAGATAGCCGCTGGATCCTTCTACGGCGTCATGGCCGCGCCGCGCTCGGTCGCGCTTGGCACCTGTTTCGCCGCAAGCCATTGGTTGAGCCGCTCGATCTCCGTCCATTCGCCGGGCACGGTCTGGTTTGCCGATCTCGAGGGAGAGGCCCGCGCCGAAGTGGCCGCGCTGGCGCGGGCGGACTGGACACAGTTCCTGCGCTGCCGTGCCCAGGAACTACGCAGTGGCGGCTTCCTGTTCGTGTCGACGCTGGGAAGTGTGCCCGACAAGGCCGAAAAGAACGGGATCAGGGCGTCTGCGCGGAAGCTTTACCGGGCGATCTATGAAGTCGCGCATCAGATGGTCGTCGATGGCCTGCTCGATGCCTCCGCCTTGGACCGTTTCCTGTTCTCGCTGTGGTTCCCGACCGCGGAAGAAGCGCGCGCGCCAATCGAAGAAGAACCGGACCTCGCCGAGGCTTTCGATATCATTGAAGCATCGGTCGATCCCGCCGCCGTCAATCCGCAGGACGTCTATGTCCACGAGATCGGCGACCCGGCGACCTATGCCAGGCTCTATGCGGGATACATCCGTGGTTTTGGCGAATCGAGCCTTCGGATGCATCTCTTCGGCCCCGCGGCGCGGGACGCGGCGGAAGTCGACACGATGACTGAAACGTTTTTCCGGCGGCTTACGGACTACTACCAGGCCGAACCAGGGCGGCACGCGTCCGAAACCATGATCGTTACCCTTATCCTGCGCCGAAGATAGAGCGTTTGATCCCGGGTTTTGATGGCGCAGTCCTCAAGCTAAAAGCGGCGTTCAGGTACCGGAGCGCTTTCCGATGAGCCGCGCGGTCGTCAGGCAATAGGGCACGCCGCTTTTCGTGACGGTCGTCGAGGCGATGTCGAACTCCGTCGAAACGCCCGCGGGCGCTTCCAGCAGGCGTACGCGCAGCGGATCGAGGTGAACGTCGATCGTCGCGAAATCCAGCGACAGGCCGAGGCCGAGCGCCTTCGTGCAAGCCTCCTTCGCCGTCCACAGTCGCACGAAGTGAGTCCATTGCTGGCTTGGCGGGCAATTCCGCATCCGGATTTCTTCGCCTTCGGTCAGCACCTCGCGGATGATTCCGAGGGACTCCGGCGGCCTCAGGCATTCGATATCGACGCCGATCGGATCGCGCAGGCTCACGCCGACGGCGACGCAATTCTCGGAATGCGAGACGTTGAACTCCAGCTGCGGAAATCCTTCCGCCATCATGGGCTTGCCGTGCGGGCCTTCGCGGTAGCGCCACTCGGCCGGCGCGATGTTTCCGCCGACGGCTTTCGAAAGCGCGTGCCGCAGCAGCATCCGCGCCGCGTAGTAGCGCTCGCGATCGGCGGGTCGCCTGTAGGTCTCTGCGCAGGCCATCTCGACGGCGTCGAGGGTGACGCTGGTGCCGAGCGAGCGGCGCACCGCTTCGACGGAAGCGAAGAAGATCGAGGTCGGGGTCTCAGCTTCGCCTGCCGGTACGGTGCCCGTGCGCGACTTGAGCCCCGGCCGGCGCCGCAGCGGCGGCAGGGCGCGCGCGACGGATTGAGAAGTCCGCCCGACGGAAGTCTCGCTCTCGGCGAAGGCGGATGACGGGAACGGTGCTCTCGCTTCGAGCGTCATGGGTGCCTCTCCCTAGTCGGGCCGGAAGCCCGCCGGTTTCAGGCATCGCTATCTCAGTTCCTTTCGTACTTGATTGCGCGGAAGGCGGAAAGTTGTTTCGCCGGACCCGCGTTCGTTTTGCGTCGCTCCTCGGGATTGTTTCAAGGGGAGGGAGCCCGAATGCCGTCGGCCAACGCCGCATTGCGCGCGGGGAGTGGCGCGCCTGCGGGAAATTCCCGCTTCCCGGCGACCGATCTGTTTGAAATACTTCACCAACCGGTCGAAACCTTTTTCGGGCCCACACGCAACGAAAGCCGTATAGTCTCCGGGTAGTTCTCCGGCATCTGACCAGTCTAGCCGCACGCTCGGGGCGCAGCCGAATCGCGATTGGGGGACAGGAATGCTGGTGCACAAGGGCCACGACAACACGCCGCGCTGGGCGGAAGGCGAGCGGCTGCACCACCTGTTCGAGCAGCGCTGCGACGAGCTGCGCGACGCGGCCGCCGTTTCGACGGGCGATGCGACCTTTACCTATGGCGACCTCGACGCGCGCGCCAACCAGCTCGCGCGCTATCTGATCGCGCGCGGCGTCAAATCCGGCGATCGCGTCGCGCTGATCTTCGACAAGGGCGTCGAGACTTACGTGGCGCTGCTCGCCGTGATGAAGGTCAACGCCGCCTACCTGCCGCTCGATGCCGGCTTTCCGAACGATCGCCTCGAATTCATCCTCGAAGATGCCGGCGCCAAATGCCTGCTCTCCATGTCGATGTTCCGCGAGAAGCTCGGCGCGCTCCCCGTCGAGACGATCTTCCTCGACACGGA
This sequence comes from uncultured Alphaproteobacteria bacterium, assembly GCA_963778625.1. Lineage (GTDB taxonomy): Bacteria > Pseudomonadota > Alphaproteobacteria > Rhizobiales > Afifellaceae > DASWJZ01. The sequence goes on along the minus strand of CAVZVB010000008.1, from coordinate 102,646 downwards.
AGCGGAGCCGATCGCCGCGATGCCGAAGAGCCGGCTGACGGCGGAAGAGGCGGGCGACGCGCAAGATCAGCTCGCCTACATCATCTACACCTCCGGAACGACGGGGAAGCCGAAGGGCGTCGCCGTCAATCACGCGAGCATCTGCAACTTCGTTCGCGTCGCCGCCGAGATCTACGGCTACGGGCCGGGCGACCGTGTCTATCAGGGTATGACCATCGCCTTCGACTTCTCGGTCGAAGAGCTCTGGGTGCCGCTGATGGCGGGCGCGACGCTGGTGCCGACGCAGGCGGGCGCGAGCCTGGTCGGCGACGATCTGGCCGATTTCCTGCTCAAGCACCGCATCACCGGGATGTGCTGCGTGCCGACGCTGCTCGCCACGATCGAGAAGGAGCTGCCGGACCTCAGGCTCCTGCTCCTCTCCGGCGAAGCATGCCCGCAGCATTTGGTGACGCGGTGGCACCGGCCGGATCGGCGCATCCTGAACGTCTACGGCCCGACCGAGGCGACGGTGACGGCAACGATGACGGAGCTCCTGCCCGACAAGCCGGTCACTATCGGCGGGCCGCTTCCGACCTATACGATCGTGATCCTCGATCCGGAGAAGGACGCTCTCGTCGGCGAGGGCGAGTCCGGCGAGATCGCCATTGCCGGCATCGGGGTTGCCGAGGGCTACTTGAACCGGCCCGATCTCACGAGCGCGAAGTTCATTCCCGACTTCCTCGACATTGCGAACAATCCGTCCGGGCGCATCTACCGGACCGGCGACCTCGGCCGCATCAACGATGACGGCGAGGTCGAGTTTCAAGGCCGCATCGACACGCAGGTGAAGGTCCGCGGCTATCGCATCGAGCTGACCGAGATCGAATCGCTGCTGATGGAGTTTCCGCAGGTGGCGCAGGCTGTGGTCAACACCTTCGAGCCCGAGCCGGGTGCGGTGGAGCTCGTGGCCTATTACTCGCTGAACAAGGGTTCGGACGAGCTGTTGCCTGATGAAATGTCGAAGGTGCTGCGGAGCCGGCTGCCCGCCTACATGGTTCCGGCTTATTTCGAGAAGCTCGCGGTCATCCCGATGACGACGAGCAACAAGGCTGACCGCAAGAACCTTCCCGCGCCGAAGGGCGGGCGCCTCACCGGCGCCAGCGAGAACTATGTGGCGCCGCGCACCGAGACGGAGTTGATTCTTGCCGAGGCGCTGGCCAGGGCGCTGAAGATCGAACGCGTCTCGGTGGCCGACGATTTCTTCCGCGATCTCGGCGCCCATTCGCTGCTGATGGCGCGCTTCTGCGCCGATGTCAGGCAGAATGGCGGGCTCTCGGATGTCTCGATGCGCGACATCTACATGCACCGAACCGTCGAGGGTCTCGCCGCCCAAATCGATGCAGCCGGCGTTGCCGAGACCGCTCCGGAGGTCGCGCGCGAGGAGGCCCGCGTTCCGAGCAATCTCGAATACTACGGATGCGGCGCGCTGCAGGCCCTCTTTTATGTCGGCTTCGGCGCGCTATCGTTCTGGACGTTGGCAACGGGCCTCGAATGGGCCTCTGTGGCGATCGGAAGTCCGGTCGAGCTCTATCTCAGGCTCGCGACCTTCGTGCTTCTGGCCTTCGTCGGCTTCACCGCTTTGCCGATCGTGGCGAAGTGGCTGATCGTCGGCCGCTTCAAGGCGGGGAGCTTCCCCGTCTGGAGCCTGCGCTACTTCCGCTTCTGGATGGTGAAGGCGCTGATCCGCTCAGCGCCGATCGCGGCCTTCGGCGGAACGCCCCTCTACAACGCCTATCTGCGTCTCCTTGGCGCCAAGATCGGGCGGAACGTCGTGATCAGGTCGCGCTTCGTGCCGGTGACCGCCGACCTCTTCTCCGTCGGCGACGACACGATTCTGAACAAGGACTCCATCATCGTCGGCTACAAGGCGCAGTCGAACCGGATCCATATCGGCCCGGTCAGGATCGGCGCCAACGCCTACCTCGGCGACGCGAGCCTGCTCGACATCGACACGACCATGGAAGACGGCGCGCAGCTCGGCCATGCGTCGTCGCTGCAGCGCGGCCAGCGCATCCCGGCCGGCAAGCGCTATCACGGCTCTCCGGCTGTGGAGACGACCACCGACTTCCGCACTGTCGAGCCGATGCGCTGCTCGGCGTTGCGGCGCTGGCGCTACACCGCATTTCTGGCCGTCCCCGCTTTGCTGGTGACGCCCGGCTTGCTCACGCTCGTCTTCCTGCTCTACCCCTATCTCTACAGCCATACGAGCGGCGCGGAGGTGAACGTCTTCGATCCGGGCGTGCCGATGTTGAAGCTTGCAGCGGAGATGGCGGTGCTCGCCTTCGTCCTGCTGGTGGTTGCCCTCGTGGCGGGATTGCTCGGCGTCGTGGCGCTCCCGCGCCTGCTCAAGCCATTCCTGAAGGAAGACCGGACCTATCCGCTCTACGGGGTCCACTACTACATCGCCCAGATCGTCTCGGGCGCCAGCAATTCGCGCTTCTTCAACCTGCTCTTCGGCGACAGCTCCTTCATCGTTCATTATCTGACGTGGACGGGGTGGAACCTGAACACGATCGAGCAGACCGGCTCCAATTTCGGCACCGGGCAGAAGCACGATTTTCCGTTCCTCTGCGACATCGGCACCGGCACGATCGTTTCCGACGGCCTCTCCATGTCGAACGCCGTGATGTCGAGCAGCTCGTTCAAGCTGAGCAAAGTGTCGATCGGCGACCACAATTTCCTCGGCAACAACATCATCTTCCCCGCCGGCGCGCGGACCGGGGCGAACGTGCTGCTCGGCACGAAGGTCATGGTGCCGGTCGATGGGCCGGTGCGCGAGGATGTCGGTCTGCTCGGCTCGCCGTGCTTCGAGATTCCGCGCTCGGTCGAAGCCGACACGGGCTTTGCAGTCTACGCCGACGAGAGCCTTCGCAAGGAGCGCATCCGCAGGAAGAACGCCTTCAACATCAAGACAATGGGCTACTATTTGCTGAGCAACTGGGCGATACTCTCTGTGATCCTTTTCGCCCTCTATGTCGCCATCCTTCAATACCCGCAGTACCGGTCTCGCCGCACTCGGCGGCCTCGGCGTAGCGATCACGCTTGTTGCGACCCTTTATTATGTCTTCATCGAGTGGGCGAGCATCGGATTCCGCCGCCTGAGCCCCAAGACCGTCTCCATCTACGACGACTATTTCTGGCGGCACGAGCGCTACTGGAAATTCTACAACTCTCCGATCCATGCGCTGTTCAAGGGCACGCCGTTCAAGAACGTCATCTCGCGCATGATGGGCGTCAAGGTCGGCCGCAAGGTGTTCGACGACGGCTGCCACTTCGTGGAGAAGTCCATGGTCGAGGTTGGCGACAACGCGAATCTGAACGAAGCGTGCGTTCTTCAAGGGCATTCGCTCGAAGAGGGCGTCTTCAAGTCGGACCGCATCGCGATCGGCAACGGCTGCACGATCGGAGCTTCCGCCTTCGTGCATTATGGCGTCACGATGGGCGATAACGCGGTGCTCGATCCGGACTCCTTCCTGATGAAGGGCGAGTGCCCAGAGCCGTACACGACCTGGCAGGGAAATCCCGCCAAGGCCGTCCGGCGCAGCGCTGCGGCCCCTTCGGACGGGCGGACTGTGCCGGCCGAAGGGGAGCGTGTTCTGGAGCAGGCCGCCTGAGGCCCGTTCGCTCCAGCCGGTGCGGCGCGCCCGTCTCGATTGCGCGGCGACGGCGAGAGGCGTTTCCTGAGGTTGTTGCCAACCGGAACGAAAGCCGACGAGGAGAAGTCGGGTGAAGCCATTTGCGCTTTGGCCTTGGATCGCCGCGGCTGCGGCGGCTGCCATCGTCGCAGCGATTGCCACGCCTGCGCTTTCGGTCGGCGGTGCGGTATCCCGCTACCGCAATATCGACGAGTTGGTCAGCCTCGGCGGCGTCTGGCGTTCGCGCGGCTACGGCTGGATCTGGGCGGTCGAGGACGGGAAGATCAACAATTACGATGAGAGCGGGACCCTCTGCCTTGAGAATTCCAACGTGGAATACGACGTCGAAGATCTGAATGTCCGGTTCGACACCAACGAAGACGAAAGCCAGATCACTGTCTCGCTCGGCGACCCCATCTACAAATACACCTTCGACCGGCTCCCCGAACTGCCCGAGGCGTGTCGACGTGCGCCGGCGTCCGACCCGCTTTCCGTGTTTGATGCGGTGGTCGAGACCATCGCCAGCCACTACGCCTTCCTCGAAACCAGGAAGATCGACTGGTCGAATCTCGTCGCGAGCGCGCGCTCGAAGATCACCGGCGACACGACCGAAACGCAGCTCTACGACGTGGTGCGCGAACTGCTGTCGCATTTTCACGACGCGCACGTCGGCCTTGAAGTGACCATCGGTGACCGGGATTTCGAGTACTATCCCGACGACGAGGGCCCGGTGCCGCGGCCGGTGCCCGCCGCCCCACTGCCGAAACCAGCGGCCCGCCCGGCTATTGGAACTATCGCGTCGTCGGAAAGCTGCTTGGGGATACGCTCCACGTCGCTGCCGATGGGGAGATCACTTATGGCCTGATTGGCAGCGACATAGGCTATCTGGGCATTGCCTCGATGGCGGACTATTCGCACGCCACCCTCAATCAGGCGCTCGACCGCGCGCTCAAGATGTTTGAGAGCACAAAGGCGGTCATCGTAGATGTCAGCATGAACGACGGCGGTTACGACACGATTGCAAGGAGCATCGCGTCCCGGTTCGCGGCCGACTCGTCGATCGGCTACTACAAATATGCCGGCGACAGCCTGGGCGCGAGTCCACAGCCCATCTACATCCTGCCGAGCGCCCGGCGCCGCTACACCGGCCCCGTTTATCTAATGACGAGCCACGCGACATTGAGCGCCGGGGAAGTCTTCGTGCTTGCGATGCGCTCGCTGCCCAACGTTACCCAGATCGGCGAACGGACCAACGGGTCCTTTTCCGATGTCCTGTCGAAGGCGCTTCCGAACGGGTGGCTGCTCGATCTCTCGAACGAGATCTACTTGGATTCCACCGGTGTGATTTGGGAGGGCGTGGGCGTTTCGCCGACGATTTGGCTCAGGATGCGGCCGCGGCGGAATGTTTCGGGGAGCGACGTGGACGCAGCCCGCGCCGTCGTTGAGTTCATCCGCAGCCGTTGAAGCAACCGATGCGTGACACACGTCACGCGTTCATGCGGTCGTCGAAACCCTTTTCCCGAAGTTCTGAAACAGGCCCGAAATGACGAGCTGCCAATCAGATGGCCGCCGGACAATCAAAGAGCCCTCCGGCAGGGGAGAACTCCGATGACGCGCCTGATGAAGACGTTCAGAACAGCCCTGATCGCCGGAGCCGGAGCGGCAACGCTTATGCTCCTGCCGGCAATCGCCAACGCCGAGCAATGCCGCCACACGGTGGACGAAGACGGCGATCCCGTCGTGATGTGCGGAGCGGTCGCCTACTATCCCGATTCGCAGGACACTACCGACAACACCGATCCAAACGACACCGAGGACCAAGGGACGCTCTTCGTCGATCCCGAGGACTGCGTGCCCGGCAAGTACTACATGATGGAAATGGCTGACGACGACTTCAGCGTTCCGGTGAAGTGCCACTGAACGCAACCGCGGCGTCGGGGTGACCGGGCTGCGCGCCGCCTATCGCGCAGCCCAGCTCGCCGCCCGCGCAGTAGTGCGTCCCTCAGGCGCCGCGCGTGTCGGCCGCCGCGGCCTCTTTGGCCGCTAGGACGTCCTTCATTTGAACATACGCCATCGCCGCGATCTCGCGGCTCCGCCGCCAATCGAGAAGCCGGATCTCCGCCGGAACCGTCGGCGACACGAAGAGATCGCCGGGCGCGCTCATCCGCTTGATGCTCTCGCTCGACAGGAACATTCCGCGCAGGACGATTGAGACCAGCGTCGGGTAGTCCGCGGCAGGTCGCCGCATGATGAGGTGGCGCAAGAGCGCGCCGCGCGTCGGCAGCTGCGCATAGGCCTTGGTGAAGCGCCATTCGCCCGTATGCTGGAACAAGACGACGATATTCGGGCCGAGCTTCAGCCTTCGCATCACGTCCACGGGAACGTTGTCGACCAGCGCCCCATCGACGAGCACGTCGCCCTCCTCCTTGATGAAGGGCGGGAGGATGCCGGGAATGGCGGTCGAGGCGCGCACCGCTTCCCAAAGAAGTCCTCTCCGATGCACGTGCATCTGCCGGTTCGTGAGGTTGGCGGATACGGCAAAGCAGTTCAGCGGCAAATCCTCCATCCTTCGCTCGCCGTATTGGCGCTGCAGCGAGGCGTCGAAAGCGCGATGGTCGAGGAGGCTGTGGATCGGGACGGTGACACGGCGCATGGTGCGATTGCGAACGAACATCTCCTCGGCGCGATCGAGAATCTCGTCCGGGTCGAACCCGGCTGCGAGCGCCGTGGCCACGCCCGCCCCGACGCTGGTCCCGCCGACGAAGTCGATCGCGACGCCGGCCTCCTTCAGCGCCTTCGCCACGCCGATATGCGCGCATCCGAACACGCCGCCGCCGCCGAGCACCAGCCCCATCGCGGTGCCGGTCATGAACCGCGCCAGGCGCTCGAAGTCGGATTGATTGTCGAGCGCGACGTGGTGATGGAGCGCGACGTCGCGGCCTTCGAGCCAGCGCCGCGCCGCGGAGATCGGCTCGGCGGATTTCTCACGCCAGATGACGAGGCCCAGGTGCTCCGGAATGAAGAACCGCGCGGCCTCGCGCTCGACCTGCGAAGCGTCGACGGCGTCGGTTCCCGTTTCGGCATGCGGCGCGACAAGGAGAAGCTCGTCGGCAAAGTTCAGGCAGAGCCGCGACGATTCCAAGATGTCGCGATCGAAAACGAAGAGGACCATGTCGGCGCTCCGTTCGACGCCGGTCACGAACTCGCCGATTGCCGCCTCGCCGTAGGCGGAGAGCTTCGTCCTGATCGTGTCGGCGGAGACGACGGCCACCCTCCGCGGCGCCAGTGCGCGCGTCAGTCGCTCCAGGAAACCGGCAGGAAGAATGCCGCTTGCGCCGATCGGCAGCAGCGCCACCGTTCGCGCCGGCCGCGCCGCAAGCGACGGCGATGCGCGGTCACGGCCGCCAGTCGGACCGCGACGGATGTCAGAATGCGCGTCTGGATGCTTGGCGCGTGACGCATGATGTTTGCATACGCCTCGCGGGTCAGGAGCAAGACCTCGCTGTCGCGGGCGGCGACGACGTTTGCGGTCGCGGGGCACGTTGCCGAAGAACGCCAGCTCTCCGATGGGTTCGCCGGGACCGATTTCCGCGATCGCGCCGGGGCGGCCGTCGAGCGTCACGAAGAAGCGCCCGGCGAGCACGATATAGAGCTCGTTGGTCGGGTCGCCCTGGCGGACGAGCACGGCCCCGCGCCGAACGCGCAGCTTTACGGCCTCCTTCTCGAACCGCTGCCGGTCCTCTTCGGTCAGCTCTGCCAGCCCGGGACGGAGGCAAAAGCGTCCGGGGTCGGCTCGTCGGTTCTGTTTCTGTCCAAGATACCAGGCCCTCCCGAGACCTGATGCGACGCGTGTAGGCGCTCTTTTCGGCCCGTTTCCCCGGCGGTGCCGTAGCGACCTGGGCTTGACCGGCTGTCCCTCGATCAAAGAGAGTGACAGCCAGCCTTCCTTTTAGCGCGCTCCGTCGTCGCTCGGAACTCCCATGGGTCAACCCCGTCTGCGCAGCAAGGATCTGCCGCTCCGCGAGGACATCCGGCTGCTCGGCCGGCTGCTCGGCGATACGATCCGCGAGCAGGAGGGCGACGAGCTGTTCGATTCGATGGAACGGCTCCGGCAAATGTCGATCGGCTTCCACCGGGATCAGGAGCCGGCCGCGCGCGAAGCGCTCGAAGCCGCGCTGAACGACCTCCATCTCGACGCCGCGCTCAAGATGATCCGCTCCGGCTTTCATTTCTCCCAGTTGGCCAATCTCGCCGAGGACCACCATCGGGTGCGCCAGGCGAGGACGAATGCCCGTGCAGGTCAGCCGCCTGGGCCGGGCACCATGGCCTTTGCGCTGGCACGCGCCCGCGCGGCTGGCATCTCGAACGCCGACCTCCAACGCTTCTTCGCAAGCGCCTTCGTGTCACCGGTGCTGACCGCGCATCCAACAGAGGTGCGCCGCATGACCGGGATCACCCGCGAGGTGGAGATCACGCACAGCCTGGCGGAACGCGGACCGGATGCTTTCCACGCCCGAAGAGGAGGCTGCGCGCGAGGCAGCGCTCCGCGCGGCCATCCTCACCCTCTGGCAGACCTCGATACTGCGCCGGAAGCGGCTGCAGTGTGGTCGACGAGATCAGCAACGGACTCCTCTATTACGAAACGACGTTCCTGGGCGAGCTGCCGCGCTTCTATGCCGCGCTCGAAGATGCGCTTCGCGCGAGTGAGCCGGCGTGGGAGGCCGACGTTCCTTCGTTCCTCCGTATCGGGAGCTGGATCGGCGGCGACCGCGACGGCAATCCGTTCGTGAGCGCGTCGGTATTGCGCGAGGCGCTCCGGCAGCAGAGCCGCCGCGCCGTGGGCTCTATCTGCAGAAGCTGCGTGCCCTGATGAGCGAGCTCTCTCTCGACGCGCGGCTCGTCCCCGTCTCCGAACCGGTGCGGCGCTTGTCGGAGCTCATCGGGAGAATCCGACGACCATCGCCAGGAGGAGCCGTATCGGCGCGCCGTCGCGGGGATGATTGCACGCCTCTCCGCGACCGCGGCCGTGCTCGGGCATAACGACCTCGCACGGGCGGCCGGTGCGCACGGTCCCGCCCTACGCGGCGTCCGAGGACCTTGCGAACGACCTCGGCGAGCTGCAGCGCTCGCTCGAAGCGAACGGCTCTGCGATTCTGGCCCGCGGGCGGCTGCGTTCGCTCCGCCGCGCTGTCGGCGTATTCGGCTTTCATCTCGCCGGCATCGACCTTCGCCAGAACGCCGACGTGCACGAGCGCACCGTCGCGGAACTCCTCGCACGCGCCGGTTCGCCCGGCTATGCCGAGCTCGACGAAGCCTCAACGCGTCGAACGGCTGCTCGTTGCGCTCCGCGGCGTCGCGCCGCTCGTCCGCGCACCAGACGTCCTATTCGGACGAGACGAACCGCGAGCTTGCGATCGTGCATGCCGCCGCCGAAGCGCATCGGCTCTACGGCGCAGCATCGGTCCCGAACTACGTGATCTCCAAGACCGATGCGGTCTCCGACATTCTGGAAGTCGCGCTGCTTCTGAAGGAGGCGTGGCTTCTGCGCCCCGGCGCGCGAGCTCGGCGTGAACATCGTTCCGCTGTTCGAGACGATCGACGACCTGCGCAATTGCCCGCGCATCATGGATCGCGCTTTTCGGCATCCCCGAATACGTCGCGATGCTGAAGCAGCCGCGGCGGCGTTCAGGAGGTCATGCTCGGCTATTCCGACAGCAACAAGGACGGCGGCTTCCTGACCGCGAGCTGGGAGCTCTACAAGGCCGAGCTCGCTCTGATCGAAGTGTTCCGCAAGCACGGCATTGCGCTGCGGCTTTTCCATGGCCGCGGCGGCTCGGTCGGCCGCGGCGGCGGCCCGAGCTATCAGGCGATCCTCGGCCAGCCGGGCGGCGCGGTGCAAGGCGCGATCCGCGTGACCGAGCAGGGCGAAGTCATCGCAGCGAAATACTCCAACCCGGAGCTTGGCCGCGGGCAATCTTGAGCTTCTTGCCGCCGCAACGCTGGAAGCGACGCTCTTGCATCCGCATCAGCCCGCGCCGCCGCCGGAATTCCTCGCACGTCGATGGAGGCGCTCTCCGGCGCCGCCTATCGGGCCTATCGCGCACCTCGTCTACGAGACGCCGGGCTTTGAAGACTATTTCTGGCAGTCGACCGTCATCTCCGAGATCGCGCAATCTCAACATCGGCAGCCGCCCGGCCTCGCGGACGAACTCGCGCGATCGAGGACCTTCGCGCGATTCCCTGGGTGTTCAGCTGGGCGCAGTGCCGGCTGATGCTTCCCGGCATGGTTCGGCTTTGGAACGGCCGTCAGCGAATATCTGGCGGCAAATCCGCAAGGGCATGACGACGCTCCGCGCGATACACGCCAGCTGGCCGTTCCTGCAGGCGATGCTTTCGAACATGGAAATGGTGCTCGCCAAGAGCAACATCGGCATCGCGTCGCGATATGCCGAGCTGGTCGAGGATGTCGATCTCCGCACGGCGATCTTCGAGCGGCTGCGCAAGGAGCTGGAGCTGTCGATCGCCATGCTCCTGGCGGTGACCGAGCGGGAGGCGCTGCTTGAGCAAAATCCGCTCCTCGCGCGATCGATCCAGAATCGCTTTCCCTATCTAGACCCGCTTAACCATTTGCAGATCGAGCTCCTGCGGCGCCACCGCGGCGGCGAACCGACGAACGGGTCGTTGAGGGTATCCGCCTGGCGATCCACGGCATCGCGACGGGCCTGCGCAATAGCGGCTGAGCCTCCCCCACGCCGGGCTGAAAACCACTGCCGCCCTACGGGCTCCGAACCCTGGCGTCCGCACACGGCCTTATTGCCCTGGTTAGCCGAGAAACCTTCGGCCGGGCACGAAAAAGGCGCCGTCCTCAGAAACCATTTTCATCGGCCGACGAAACAAAAACCGACGATATCGCCGGTTACACCTCCTGGCATCGAGACGGCAGAGCAACCAGACGATCGTCTGCTCCGCCCGTCAGAAGGGCCGGATCGATGTCGCTCGGCGAACTACGCGACACAACCGACTGAGGAGAACGCAAATGAGTGAGGTCATCTACCTGGACACGAGCAGGTTCGCTGGCAGCCTTCAGAGCGGATCGACCTCAGACGGCTGAAGCCGGCCCGAGCGTTTTCGTTCGCGAAGTCCGCTGCCGGTCTCTGGCTCGTGCACGACGCGGACGACATGAAGGGCGGCTGCTTCCGCAATCGTCAGACGGCGTTCCAGTTCGTCGAAGAAGAGTTCGGCCCGAAGGCGCAAGTCGTGGTGCAGCCGCGGTTTCCGGCTGAGGCGCAGCGCGTCAGCCACTTCAAGCAGTCCACCTCCATCGCGCACCGGGCGGTCGCGGCTCATTGAGCCGCGACACCTTCTCGACCAGCCTGGGAGACGGAACAATGCCTATCGCCATGGACAATCTCGATCGCGAAACCCGGACCGACGTCTTCGAGCGTCGCAAGTCCGGCGTGCAGTCCTACGCGCGCTCCTTCCCGCGCGTGTGGAAGCGCGCGCGCGGCACGGAGCTTTGGGACACGACGGGTCGCCGTTACCTTGATTTCCTTGCCGGCGCAGGGTCGCTCAACTACGGCCACAACAATCCAATTCTGAAGGATGCGCTCATCAGCTACATCGAGCGCGACGGCATCACCCACAGCCTCGATTCTACACCGCCGCCAAGGAATCGTTCCTGGAGGCGATGGAGGAGTCATCCTGACTCCGCGCGGCCTTGACTATGTCGTGCAGTTCACCGGTCCGACCGGCACCAACGCGGTCGAGGCGGCGATGAAGCTCGCGCGCAAGATCACCGGCCGCACCAACATCATCAGCTTCACCAACGGCTTTCACGGCGTGTCCGTGGGCTCGCTTGCGGCGACCGCCAACCGGCACTTCCGCAAGGCAGCCGGCGTGGCGCTCCAGGGCGTCACCGTGATGCCATACGACGGCTATTTCGGCAGCGGCATCGACACGGTCTCCCTGATCGACAAGATGCTTTCGGATCCGTCGAGCGGCGTCGACGAGCCGGCGGCGATGATCATCGAGCTGGTGCAGGGCGAGGGCGGCTTGAACGCCGCGCGCGCTCTCTGGCTGAAGCGACTGCAGGCGCTCTGCCATCGTCGCGAGCATCCTCTTGATCGTCGACGACGTGCAGGCGGGCTGCGGCCGCACCAACCAGTTCTTCAGCTTCGAGGCGGCCGGTCTGAAGCCCGACATCGTGACGATGTCGAAGTCGATCTCCGGCTACGGTCTGCCTTTCGCTCTCGTTCTGATCGCCCGCGCGCTCGACGACTGGAAGCCGGGTGAGCACAACGGAACCTTCCGCGGCAACAACCATGCGTTCGTGACTGCGGCGGCGGCGCTCGAGCACTATTGGAGCGAGCCGGACTTCGAGAAAGAAGTCATCGCGAAGAGCGAGCACTTGGAGGAACGCCTTCAATCCATCGTCGATCGCTTCTCGCCCGACGTCGTCGAGGTGAGGGGGCGGGGGATGATGCGCGGCCTGCTCTGCGCCGACCCGGCCTTTGCCGCGGCCGTCGGCGCCAAGGCCTTCGAGCACGGGCTCATCATCGAGCGCGCGGGCTCTTACGACGAGGTTATCAAGTTCCTGATGCCGCTGACGACGACCGTCGCCGAGCTGGACGAGGGGCTCGACATCCTCGAAAAGGCCTTCGTAGAAATTTCGCAGCGGGCACGTCCGATGACGCCACGGATGTCGACCGCCAACCTTGTACCGGTCTAAGCCGAGCCGAGGAAATCGGGCCGATCCGGCCCTTTAGGGAAAAGCGCGAGGTCGCCCGATCCGCTCGGGCGGCCTCATCGCGCGAAGAGATATCGAGGGAGCTTTTCATGGGTCTGAAGATCGCGGTTGTCGGGGCGACGGGGAACGTCGGTCGGGAGATGCTGGAGGTGCTCGATGAGCGCGGCGTTTCCAGCCGACGAGGTCGTCGCCGTCGCCTCCAGAAGCAGCCAGGGGATGGAGGTCTCCTTCGGCGACCGGGTGCTCAAGGTGCAGGCGCTCGAGAACTATGACTTCTCCGGCACCGACATCTGCCTGATGTCGGCGGGGGGAAACGTCTCCAAGGAATGGTCGCCGAAGATCGGCAGAGAAGGGCGCCATCGTCATCGATAATTCTTCCGCCTGGCGCTACGACCAGGATGTGCCGCTGATCGTGCCGGAGGTGAACGCCGACGCGGTGGAGGCTTTTGCCAAGAAGAACATCATCGCCAACCCGAACTGCTCGACGGCGCAGCTCGTCGTGGCGCTGAAGCCGCTGCACGAGAAGGCGAGGATCAAGCGGGTGGTGGTCGCCACCTACCAGTCGGTGTCGGGCGCCGGCAAGGAGGGGATGGACGAGCTCTTCAACCAGACGCGCGCCGTCTTCACCGCCGATCCGATCGAGCCGAAGAAGTTCTCCAAGCGCATCGCCTTCAACGTCATTCCGCATATCGACGTCTTCATGGAAGACGGCTCCACCAAGGAGGAGTGGAAGATGGTGGCGGAGACGAAGAAGATTCTCGACCCGAAGATCAAGCCTGACGGCGACCTGCGTCCGCGTTCCGGTTTTTGTCGGGCATTCAGAGGCGGTGAACGTGGAGTTCGAGGACGAGATCACCGCCGACGAAGCGCGCGACATCCTGCGCGAGGCGCCGGGGTGCCTGGTCGTCGATAACCCGCAGGAGGGCGCCTACATCACGCCCTACGAATGCGCCGGGGAGGACGCCACCTACATCAGCCGCATCCGCGAGGATCCGACGGTCGAGAACGGGCTTTCCATGTGGATTGTCTCCGACAACCTGAGGAAGGGCGCCGCTACCAACGCCGTGCAGATCGCCGAGCTGCTCATGAACCGCGGCCTGATCGGTAAGAAGAAAGCCGCGTAGGGAACCTTCGCCCTCCGGGTGGCGAGGCCGCTTGAGACGAATTGCTTGAGCGCTACGCTCCGCCGGCCTTAAGACGGAGCCATGCCGGAGCGAGCGCTCGAGACTTATCGCAAGAAGCGCGATTTCAGCCGCACCAGCGAGCCCGCGGGCGCGCTGGCCGGCCGTTCCGGCAATCTTTTCATGATCCACAAGCACGACGCGACGCGGCTTCACTACGATCTGCGTCTGCAAGTCGGCGACGTCTTGAAGAGCTGGGCCGTGCCGAAAGGCCCGTCGCTCGACCCGAAGGAGAAGCGGCTCGCGGTCGAGGTGGAGAACCATCCGCTCGAATACGGCGACTTCGAGGGCGTGATCCCGGAGGGCCAGTACGGCGCCGGGGCCACGCTGATCTGGGATTACGGCACCTGGGCGCCGATGGGCGACCTCGAAACGAGCCTGAAGAAGGGCGCGCTCAAGTTCCGCCTCGCCGGCGAGAAGCTCCATGGCGGCTGGATGCTGACGCGGCTGAAGCGCCGGCCGGGCGAGAAAAAGGACAACTGGCTTCTTATCAAGGAGCACGACGACGCTGCCGACCCGAGCGTCGATATCCTGGAGACGCGGCCGGAGAGCGTGAAGTCCGGACGGCGCGTGGAAGATCTCAAAGCCGGGGCTGACCCTGTCTGGCAATCGAAGCCGGCAGCGCGCCCGCGCAAGCCGCGCAACGTCGAGCCGCCGAAGCCGAAGAAGCCCGCCGCGCTGAAGCCCGGCGCGCTGAAAGGCGCGAAGCCGGCGCCGCTGCCGAAGAGCTTCAAGCCGCAGCTCGCCTCGCCGGTCGACGAGCCGCCGAAGGGCAAGGACTGGCTGCACGAGATCAAGTTCGACGGCTACCGCACGATCGCGATCGTCGAAGACGCCAAAGCGCGGCTTCTGACCCGGAACGGTCACGACTGGACGAAGCGCTACGGCGCGCTCGCCGACGCCTTCGCCGAGCTTCCCTGCAAGAGCGCGGTGATCGACGGCGAAGTGGTCGTCCCGGACGAGCGCGGCGTCACGCGTTTCGGTGCGCTGCAGGACGCGCTCGCCAACGGCGAATTCTCGCAGATGGTCTTCTATGCCTTCGACCTGCCCTATCTGAACGGCTACGACCTCACGGCCGCGCCGCTGATCGAGCGCAAGAAGCTGTTGGAGAAGCTGCTCGCACCGGTCGTCGGCGACACGTCTGCGATCCAGTTCAGCGGGCATGTGGTCGGGCAGGGCGACGCACTTTTTGAGAGCGCCTCGGAGCACGGGCTCGAAGGCGTCGTCTCCAAGCGCGCCGACAGCCGCTATTTCCAGGACCGCTCGAAGACCTGGGTGAAGGCGAAAGCGAAGAAGCTCGAAGTCTTCACCATCGTCGGCTACACGACCTCGCCGCAGGCGGGCGGGCTCGCGGCGCTGCTTCTCGCCGAGGAGGGCGCCGACGGGCTCGTCTCGGTCGGCAAGGTCGGCACCGGCTTTTCGTCCAGCGAGGCGAAAGCGCTCCTGAAGCGCCTTGAGGCGCTTGCGCGGAAGGACGCGCCGGTCGAAGTGCCGGCGCTGATCGCGCGCGGCGCGCACTGGGTCGATCCGGTGCTGAAGGCGCGTGTGCTCTACGGCAACCGCACGGCCGACAATCAGCTCCGCCATTCGGTGTTCCGCGGGCTGCGCGAGCCGGAATTCTCGCAGTCGAGAAACTCAGCGCCGACGAAGCGCTACATCACCGATGCGCATCTCGCGTCGATCTGGGTCACCAACCCCGAGCGGCGCATGTTCTCCAAGACCGGGCCGACCAAGCTCGATCTCGCGGTCTATTACGCCAAGGTCGGCGACGCGATGCTGCCGCATATCCTTTCGCGGCCCGTCTCCCTCGTGCGCTGCCCGAGCGGGAGAATCGAGGACTGCTTCTTCCAGCGCCACGCCTTCGCCGGCATGCCGGCGGAGGTGACGACCTTCGTCTCCAAGCGCGAGAAGGACGCGGAGGAGCGGAATTACCTGGTCATCGAGGATGCCGCCGGCTTCCTGGCGCTGGCGCAGTTCGGCGTGATCGAGTTCCACCCCTGGGGCTGCCGCGTGGACAAGCCGGAGCGGCCCGACCGCATGTTCTTCGACCTCGACCCGGGCGAGGGCGTCGAATGGCGCGACGTCAAGGCGGCGGCAAAGGCGATGCGCGAGGAGCTTTTGCGCGCCGGCGTCGAAAGCTTCGTCAAGACGTCGGGCAAGAAGGGCATTCACGTCGTCGTGCCGCTGAAGCGGCTCGTTTCGTGGAAGGAGCTGCACACGATCAGCGGCTCTTTTGCGGCGGAAATTGCCAAGCGACACCCCGGAACATTCGTCACGACGATGGCGAAATCGGAGCGCAAGCGGCGGATTTTCCTCGATTTTCACCGCAACGCCCGCAGCGCCACCGCGGTCGGCGCCTATTCGCTCCGCGCCGTGCGGGGCTTGCCCGCCTCGACCCCCGTCACCTGGGAGGATCTCGGCTCAATCGACGCGCCGGAAGATCTGAATTACGCTACGGTTCCGGGCTTTTTAAACAATTCCGGCGATCCTTGGGCCGGAATGGACGCAAGCGCGGTGGCGCTCGGTCCGGATCTGGTGCGCCGGCTTTCGGCTTGAACGAACCGGCGCGTTCAGGCGTTTCTGTCGCGTTTGGAGGATTTTCTACGATGGCGCCGCGTGCAACCTGGAAGGGCTATCTGAAGCTGTCGTTGGTGAGCTGTCCGGTCAGGCTCTACACCGCGACGAGCACGAGCGAGCGGATCGCCTTCAACCTCCTCCACAAGGACACCCACAATCGCGTGGCGATGAAGCCGGTCGACCCGGAGCTCGGCCAGGTGGAGCGGAGCGACCTCGTCAAAGGCTATCAGGTACCAGAAGAACCAGTACGTGATCCTCGACGAGTTGGATTTCGAGAAGGTCAAGATCGAGTTCACCGACACCATCGCCATCGAGGCCTTCGTGGACCAGGGCTCGATCGACGCGCTTTACGACGACACGCCGTATTTCCTGGCGCCCGACGGGAAGATCGCCGAAGAGACCTTCGTGGTCCTGCGCGAGGCGATGAAGAAGACCGGCAAGACCGCGGTCGCCCGCGTCGTGATGTCCAACCGCGAGCGCGTCGTCTCCATCGACGTGCGCGACAAGGGCATGCTGATGCAGACGCTCCGCCGGCCGCAGGAGGTGCGCAAATCCTCCGAATATTTCGACGAAATCCCGGAAAAGGGCGTCGACAAGGAGATGCTCGAGCTTGCGGAGAAGCTGATCGAGCAGAAGACCAAGCCCTTCAACCCGGCCGAGTTCACCGACCGCTATGAAGAAGGGCTGATGGAGATCATCCGGGCGAAGGTCGCCGGCGAGACGCCGGTGATGGCGGCAGCGCCGGAGCGCGGCAAGGTCATCAACCTGATGGATGCCCTGAAGAAGAGCCTGTCGGACGAGAAGCCGCCGGCGACAAGCAAGGGCCGCAAGGCTGCCGCCGGCCAGAAGGCCACCGCCCCGAAAGCGCAAAAGGCCGCGCCGAAGCGGAAAAGCGCCTGATCGAGATCAAGGGAATCGACGGCCCGTTTTGGGATAGGATAGCGCTCCGGCGGTAATAGAATCCGGGTTCGATTCGGTGGGATCGGGCGATTTCGGCGGAGCGGCATGGCAATCGACGGCGCGGCATTTGTCATCCTTGGAGCGCTTGAGGCGTTTCCGCGCCGGCTCGCCGCACGCGAGGTCAGGGCGCGGGGAGGGGAGCTTCGCCACGGCCTTTCGCGGCGCACGAAGTTCGCAGTTCTCGGGCATGGGCTGATCGACGCGGCAAGCGCCGCGAGCATCGAGGCCCGGCTCGGCGAAGCGCGGAAGGCGGGCGCGCTGCTTTTGAGCGAGAACGCTTTCCTGAGGCTGCTCGGGCTCATGGACCCGCCGGACGGTGCCGCGCGATCTTTCGTCCCGTCAGATCGTCGACCAGTCCGGCCTCGACCGCGAGACCTTCGAACGCCTTCGGCTCTTCGACGTGTTCGAGTCTCCTGACGAGCCTTTTGCGTTTCGCGATCTCGTCGCGGCGCGCCAATACGCGAAGCTTGCGGCGGACGGCGTCGGTTGGCTCGACCTTGTGCGCGCGGCGCGGGCGCGAAGTCTTGCCAGCTCCGGGGGCGGCGTTGCGAATGTGCGGCTCAAGCACTCCGGCGGCGACGTCGTGATGGAGAACGGCACGGGGCTTTCCGATCTCAGCGGCCAACTCCGGCTCGCACTTCCCGGCGGCGGCACCGATCCGGCGGACCGGCTCTTCGAGCGGGCGCGAGAGGCGGAAGAGGCGGAGGATTGGGAGCGCGCCGCGATACTCTATCGGCGCTGCGTGGAGATCGAGCCGAAAGACCCGGACGTCGCCTTCAATTTGAGCCACGTCCTCCTGAAGAAGGGCGAATGGCAGGAAGCGCGGCGCTATCTGAACAAGGTGCTGCAGACTCGACCCGACCTATGCGGAAGCCTGGTACAATCTCGCCGCGATAGCGCGCGAGCAGAACGAGCCGGAATCCGCCAAGCGCCATCTGAGGCAGGCGATCGCCGCCGATCCCGGTTACCCCGACCCGCTCTACAACCTCGCGCTTCTTGAGTTCGACGCCGGCGACTACGCGAAGGCATCTGAGCTTTGGGAGCAATATCGCGCGCTCGATCCGGACTCCGTCTGGGGCCAGAAGGCGAAATACGGGCTGCAGCTGATCGGCATGATGGTGGGCCGCCCGGCCGCGGCGCGCGAAGTCTCCGCCGCCGACCGGCGCCACCTCGCCGGATGAACCTGCTTCGCGACGGGCCGGACGGCGCGGCGGCGTCGATCGTGCTTGCGCACGGCGCGGGTGCGCCCATGGACAGCCGCTTCATGAACGATTTCGCCAAGGCGCTTGGCGGACGCGGCCTTCAAACAATCCGCTTCGAATTCGCCTACATGGCAAGCCGGCGGACGGGGGAGGGGCGCAAGCCGCCGCCGCGCGCGGAAAGGGTGATGGGCGAGTATCGCGACCTGATTGCCGGGCTGGCGGAAAGCCGGCCGCTCTTCATCGGCGGCAAGTCGATGGGCGGGCGCGTCGCCTCGATGGTGGCGGACGAGCTTTTCGGCGCGGGCAAAATCGCAGGCCTCGTCTGCCTCGGCTATCCGTTCCATCCACCGGGTCAGCCGGGAAAGCTCCGCACCGCGCATCTTCAGGCGCTCGCTGTCCCGACGCTGATTTGCCAGGGCACGCGCGACCCGTTCGGCACGCGCGAGGAGGTCGAAGCCTATCCGCTCTCGAAGGCAATCCGCTTCCACTGGCTGGAAGACGGCGACCACGATTTTCGACCGCGCAAGGAGTCCGGGCTGACCGCGAAGCAGAATCTCAATGCCGCTGCGGATGCGGTTGCCGATTGGGTGGGCGCAACGCTTCAAACGTGAGGCTAAACGTCTGCCGTCATTGCCGGGCATGACCCCGCAATCCATTCCGTTGCGGTCGAGTGCGTTTTGGGTGTCACGGAATGGATGCCCGGATCAAGTCCGGACATGACAACACTGAAAGTGCGTTAATGTCGTGTCCTCGGTAATCCGTCGCCGAGCGCGCGAAGCGCGTTCAGAATAACAAGCACGTCGATCGCCTCCTGGATCAACGCGCCCTCGACCGGCGGGATATAGCCGAGCGCCGCAGCGATCATGCCGATCGTGGAAAGCCCAATGCCAGCGCCGACACTTTCCGTTGCGATCCGTCGCGAGCGCTGCGCGATCGCGACGGCGCGAGGTATGCGCTCAAGATCGTCCGCCAGGAGCACGACGTCGGCCGCCTCGCTGGCGCCGGCGGCGCCACTTCCCATCGCGATCCCGATGTCGGCCGCCGCGAGCGCCGGCGCGTCGTTGACGCCGTCGCCGACCATGATGACCGCGCCGCCGTGGCGCAGGTCGCGGCGCTCTTTGAGCACGGCGTCGACCTTGGCTTCCGGCGCAAGCTCGGCGAGGACTTCATCGAAGCCGAGCTCCGCCGCGACCCGGTCCGCGGCGGCGGCGTGATCGCCGGTGGCCAAAACTGTGCGCTTGACGCCGAGTTGCCGCAGCGCCGCGATCGCAAGGCGCGCCTCAGGCCGAACGGAATCGACGATTTCGAAGACCGCCTCGAGGCGCCCGTCGACGGCCACTGCGACGAGGCTCGCCCCGTCATCGAGCGCGGCGTTTGCGAAATTCGGCGGCGTTGCGGCGCGAGCGCGAACAAATGCGACGCTGCCCACGGCGACCTCGCGGCCTTCGACGGTGCCTTCGATCCCGGCGCCGCTCTCCTCGTGTGCAGCGCTCGGCGGAGAGAGCGTCAGCCCCTTCGCGTGCGCGACGCGCACGAGCAGGTCGGCGACGACGTGGTTCGAAGCCTGGTCGAGCGACGCCGCGAGCCTGAGCGTCTCGTCCGGCGCGACGCCGTCGGCCGCAAAGCGCGGCGCGAGCGTCGTGCTGCCGCTCGTCAGCGTCCCCGTCTTGTCGAGGATCAGGACGCGGGCGCGGGCGAGCGCCTCCAACGCACCGCCGCCCTTGACCAGGATGCCGTGCTTCGCGGCGCGCGAAAGCCCGGCGATCAGCGCCACCGGTACGGCGAGGATCAGCGGGCAGGGGGTGGCGATGACGAGCACGGCGAGGAGCCGGCGCTCGTCGCCGCTCACGAGCCAAGCGGCGGCGGAAAGCGCCAGCGTCAGCGCAAGGAAGCCGAGCGCATAGCGGTCGGCGAGCCGGCTCATCGGCGCCTTCACCCTCTGCGCGGCTTCGACCAGGCGGAGGATGTTGGCGTAGGTGCTCTCCGCCGCCCGCTTCGTCGCCTTGAGATCGAAGGGCGGGCCCTTGCTGGTGGAGCCGCTCATCGCGGTCTCGCCCGCCGTGCGCTGCACCGGAAGCGATTCGCCGGTCAGCGCAGACTGATCGAGGATGGCGCTGCCTTGATCAACGACGCCGTCGACCGGCAGCGCGTCGCCCTGCCGGATCAGGAGCCGGTCCCCCGGCACAATCGCTTCGATCGGGATCTCCTCAAGTCCGCCGTCCGCATAACGGTGCGCGGTGCGCGGGACGCGCGAAAGGAGCGCAGTCATCTCGTGGCGCGCGCGCCGCCCGGCATAGCCTTCGAGGAACTGCCCGCCGGAATACATCAGCGCCACGACAATTCCGGCAAGCGGCTCGTTGAAGGCCAGGGCCGCGCCCATCGCAAGCGCGGCGATCAGGTCGAGACCTGTCTCGCCGTGGCGGAGCGTCGTGACCGTCTCCAGGGCAAGCGCCGCGAGCGCGGCGGCGACGCCGACACGCCAGATCCATTCGCCGAGCGCGGCGTTGCCGAAGGCGGCGGCAAGAAATCCGCCGATGAGCGCCCCCGCCGTAAAGGCGAAGAGCGCGTTCGTCAGGAGGTCTTTAAGGCGCGCCCGCATCGCGACGCCAAGTGCCGCCTATCTCGCGTCCGGATCGAGCGACTGGAGATAGGCCAGGAGGTCGGCGATCTGGATGTCGGAGAGGAAGCGGAGCGACAGCATCTCCGCCGCCGGCACGCCGTTCAGGATCTTGTGGATCGCCTGCGTGGGACGGTTGCGCGCGACCCATCCGAGCGAGGAGCGGTCGCCCTTCTCGCCCTTCAGGTAGCGGCGTCCGTCGAGCTGATGGCAGGAGATGCAGGCGCCCTCGAAGACATCACGGCCAAACTCCGGGTTGCCGACGGCAACGCCTGTCTCGCTGACGTAGTCGCTGCGATTGTACTGCCCTTGCGTGACGAAGAGGGCGAGAATGTCCATGGCGACGTCGGTGATGCGGTCTGCCGGGAAGGGATGCTGAGGGTCACGCAGCTTGCGCTTGACGAGCTCCGGGTCGCCGCCGGCGAGCTGCTGCAGACCGGGGAACTTTTGGTCCTCGATCTTGGCGCCGGAATAGTCCCAGCCGTGGCAGGTCACGCAGCGCCAGGTGTCGCCTCGCGAAACCGAGAGCGCGCCCTTCAGCGCCGGATTGCGCTCTTCCGGCGGCAGCTCGTCGAGGATCGTCCAGAAATCGTCGTAGAGCTTGCCGCCGAGCGAGAGCAGAAAGACCGGGCCGAGCTCGGTGTCGTCGGAGGCGGCCTGCTGCGACTTGTCTTGCGCCATCGCAGCGCGTGGAGCGAGCGTTGGAGAGGCGAGGAGCGCAAGCGCGAGGCAACTCGTCAGGCTGGCAGTGCGGAAGAATTCGGGGCATCGAGCTTCACCCTTGAGTGTGGCCGTAGCGAGCCGTGCGGCGGCTCGATTGGCGTTGACCTGGGTCAAAATAGCAAGAGAAGGGGGCCCTCAATCGATGACGACGCCGGCCTGCCGCATCTCCTTGATCGCGGCCTTTCCCCCCGCCGGCGTGACCGGCTTCGTCGCGCCGGCAATCAAATGTGTCTTCAGCCCGGATTTGACCGCGTCAAGCGCCGTCGCCCGCACGCACACGTCTTCCGCCAGCCCCCCGACGAAGACGCGCGTCACGCCGCGGCGCCGAAGCTCGTCGGCAAGCCCGGTCGCGTCGAAAGCCGAATATTGGTCGCGGTCGGTGCGGTCGCCCTTCGTCACCACGCTGACGTCGGGCGGCAGAACGAGATCGGGATGGAAGTCGGCGCCCGTTGTCCCCTGGACGCAGTGGACCGGCCATTCGCCGCCCTGAGGCTTGAAGCTCAGGTGCCCCTTCGGATGCCAGTCGCGCGAGGCAAAGACCGGGACGCCGAGTCGGCGCGCCCGCTCGATCCAGCGGTTCAGCACGGGGACGACGGCGTCGCCTTTCTCGATCGGCAGAGAGCCGCCCGGGCAGAAGTCGCGCTGCACGTCGACGATGATCAGCGCGTCGCCGGTTTGAAGCGCATCCTCAGCGCCGCCGATGCCGCCTTCCGGCTGCACGAGCGAGGCCGGATCGCTCGCCGGGAAACTCTCCTCCAACGCTTCGTCGAGGAGCGCTTCCTTGTGCTCACGATTCGGCCGCGGCGTCTTCGCGCTCATGGCACGCCCCTTCGGTTCGCCCTTGAAGGAAGGTAGTGCATCGACGCGCCGGTTCAACCGACCCGACCGGCGCCGGCTGAGCGGCGCGGCTTGGGATTGTCAGGAGGCGGCCGGCCGGCGGCCGGGCAGAAGCCCGAGGAAGCTGCTCTTCCGGCCCGCCCGTCCGCGCCGGCGGCGAGGGCGGATCAGCCTCTTGGCCTGCGCCTTGCCCTCGCTCTTCAGGTCGGAGAGACCGGCGCGCAGCCGCGCGGCGACGCCCCAGACGCTCGAGCTCAGGAGCAGCGTGCCATACGGCTCGCGGTCGGGCCAAAGGAGCTGCATCATCGGGTTGTCTTCCTCGCAGACCGGATCGACGCGTTCGATCGTCGGGTCGGCGAGCCAGCGCCGCGTCTCGTCGCACATCAGCTGCTTGCCGGGCGAGAACGCGGCGTAGGTCTCGTCGAAGGCCACTTTCCAGGGGATCGACATATGGCCGTGGTCGAAGCGAATGAGTGCTGCGATCGGCTTGTCGCCGAGCCGCATCACGTCGATCGCCGCAAAGCCCTTCTGCGCGAGCTGCAGGACCGCGGTGTGGGCGAATTCGTGCAGGTTGCTGCGCCGGATGAGTGCGGTGCCGCGGCGGCCCTTCCAGCCTGAGCCTTCGAGCGCAGTAAACATGCCGAAGGCGGACTCGATCTCGGTTGCGGTGCGCGCCGTCATGAAGCTCACGGCGCCGGTCTCGCACAGGCGCCTCAGCTGGCGCTCGAGCTCGCGCCGCCGCTTCAGGCTCATCATCTCGTCGAATTCGGCAATGCCGCGCGAGGCATCCGGGTAGAGGATCGGCCGCATCTGGCGCTCGGCGACCGTCCAGTAGCCTGCACGCGCGGCAGCTGCGCGCAGCGCATTCGCGGCGGGACCGTTCAACGGCAGATGAGGGATTGAGAACAGCGTGCGCCCGCTCGTGCGCATGTGCGCGATCAGGCTGTCGGTCACCTGCGGCGCCAATTCCTTGTCGATCAGCGGCGTGCCGAGCGGCGCGTAAGGATGCGCCCAGACGCTGAACCGGCGTCCGCCGAGGAACTGCCCTCCTGCGGCGACGACCGGCGCGAAGAAATGCAGGTCGTCGCGGTCGGAGAAGATGGCAAGGCGCAGCCGCTTTCGCCCGAGCGCACGGATCGCCGGCTCCAGGAACTCCGGCAGGAAGAATGGGTTGGTCTCGAGCGCGCGGTCGGCCAGCGCGCGGACGCGCTCAGCCAAGCGCGGCAGCGCGTCGACGGGCTCCAGGGCGAACGTACCGCGCCGCGCCCCCTGCGTACGCAACGCCGGCCCGATGGGGACAGCTCTCTCAAATGCCATCTGCACAACGTGACGCTATATGCCGCGAGCTCCCAATTGCGCCGTTAATGCGCTGTTAAGCTTAAAACAACTCATCCCGTAAACCCTCCGCCGTCGAGATAGGCCTGCTCGGCGGGCGTCGTGTGCCGTCCGAGGATCGGATTGCGATGCGGGAAGCGGCCGAAGCGGCGGATTGCCTGCTCGTGGACGCGTGCAAAGGAAAGCGCCTCGCCGCCGAGCGAATGGAAGAAGAGCACGCATCGCTCCTGTTCGGCGATCCGTTCCGCATGCATGAAGGGCATGTGAAAGAAGAACCTCAGGTCATCGGCGACCTTTTTGTCGAACCCCGCCGCGATCGCCGCCGTCGCCAGCTCGCTTGCCATCTCGTCCTGCGCGAACGCCTTCGGCGTGTTGCGGAACATGTTGCGCGAGAACTGGTCGAGAACGAGGATGAGCGCGAGCGCGCCCTCCGGCGTCTTCGCCCAGTCCGATTTCTTGCCCGCCGCCGCTTCTTCGTGGAGCGTGCTGAATCGCTCCGCGATGGCGCGGTCGAACTCCGCGTCCTTCTTGAACCACTTGTCGCGCCCCGCGTCGCGCCAGAAGGCGACGACGTCCTGCGGCCCGACGTTCGAGTCCCCACTCAAAGCCGCACCTTGCCCTCGCAGATATCCCCGTAAATCGTCGGATCGAGGCGGATATAAGACTGCAACTCCGGATGCAGGAAATACAAAGGGTCGCCGGCTTCGCTCGGGCCGAAGCCTTCTCTCGCCAGATCGAGCTTTCGCTGTTTGAAGGTCGAGGTCGTGTCGAGCTCCGCCACGAAGCGGAGGAACACGGGCCGTGCATAGCCGGCAAGCTGCGCGGTGACATGCCGGGAGAAGCCGTCGAGGTCGATACGGTCGTCCACCACGAGCGCAGCCATCCCGACGCGCCCCTCCGCCCCCGGCACGCGCACGCCGTAGACGCTTGCCTCCTTGATGCCGGGGAAGGCGGTGATCGCCTCCTGCACCTCCGACGTCGCGACGTTCTCGCCCTTCCAGCGAAAAGTGTCGCCGATTCGATCGACGAAATAGTAGTAGCCGGCTGCGTCCTTGCGCATGAGATCGCCGGTGCGGAACCAGCGGTCGCCCTTCTGAAAGGCGTCGTGCAAGATCTTCTTCTCCGTCGCGGCGGGGTCGGCATAGCCCTCGAAGCGCTGGCTCGGCCGCTTCGGGTCATTCACGATCTTGGAGATCGCTTCGCCGACCTCGCCGGGCGCGCATCTGACACAGAAGCCGTCGGCACCTCGCACCGGCGCCTCCGTTTCGACGTCGAAACGTGCGATCTCGACGAAGAACTTGCTCTCCATCCACTTCGGAATGCGGCCGACCGCGCCGATCTTTCCGTCGAAGTTGATGAACACGCAGTTGCCCTCGGTCGAGGCGTACCATTCGAGGATTCTCGGGATGCGGAAGCGATTCTGAAAGTTCGCCCAGATGTCCGGCCTGAGTCCGTTGCCGCAGGCAATGCGGATCTTGTGCGTCGCCTCCGATTTGTGCGGCGGGCGGTTCACTAGGTAGCGGCAGAGCTCGCCGATATAGATGAAGACGGTGCAGTCGTTCTTGACGATGTCGTCCCAGAACGTCGAGGCGGAGAAGCGCTCGCGCAGCACCACGCTCGCGCCTGCCGTCAACGCGGCGCCGGGGCCGAGCACGCCGCCCGACGTATGATACATGGGCAGGCACACGTAGACGCGGTCGCTCGGGCGCATGCGCATCGCCGCGTTGAAGCCGAACATCACGCTCTGGACGCGGTAATGGTTGAGGTTCGCGGCCTTCGGCAGGCCGGTCGTCCCGCTCGTGTAGACGTAAAGGCACTTGTCCTCGGTCGTGAGGTGCGGGAGGTCGGCGTCGGGGATCGGCGCGTCCGATAGCTGATCGAGCGCGGCGTCGAGCCGCTGGTAGCCATCGTGCTCGGCGCCGTGGCACCAGAGCTGCGGGCCGGCGCCAATATCCGGCCCTGCCGTGCCGAAGCTCTCGACCAGCGCCGCGTCGACGATGACATGTCGCGGCTTCACGATATTGATGCAATGGGCGAGCGCGATGCCGGTCAGGTTCGTGTTCAGGAGCGCGACGACGCCGCCGGCGCGCGTGATGCCGAGCCATGCGGCGAGATATTCCGGCCGGTTCGGCATCATGAGCGCGACCACATCCCCCTTCGCCACGCCGTGCGTCATCGCCCAGCGTGCATATTGGTCGCCGCGCCGGTCGTAGCCGCGGTAGGTCATCTGCTCGCGATCGGAGATGAGCGCGACCTTGTCGGCGTGGGCTGCGGCAAGGCCGCGCACGACCTGCGGATAGGTGCGGGCGGGGTTCTTGGCGACCTTGGAAACCTTCGCAAGCGACCGCAGCACGCCGGTCAGATAGGCGTAGTCGCTTCTGATCCGCTCGATAAGTGCCATGTCTCCCCGGCCGGGGCGCTTCCGCCGCGTGGCTTCTCGTTGCTCTTCGTTCGGAAAAGTAGCATCGGGGTCCCAGCAACGCGAGGGTGACTGCGTGGCGGAATCGCAGCTGATCGACGTGCGCGGGCTGAAGTGCCCGCTGCCGGTGCTGAAAACGGCGCGGCGCATGCGCCCGCATGGATCGGGCGCTCGCTTCGTGCTTCTGACCGACGATCCGATGGCCGCGATCGACGTGCCGAATTTCTGCCGTGAAGAGCGCCACCGCCTGCTCGCGACGAGTTGCGACGGCAAGACGCTCCGCTTCGAGATCGAGAAGGGTTAATTCGCTATTGCGGCGGCGGGACCTGGTCGAGCGGGCGCGGCGATCCGGCGGCCGCGCCGATAGCGTCGGCCGGCGCGGAGGTGGCGCTCCCGTCTCCGGGTGCATAGGCATTGAGCACTTCGGCAACCGGCGGCGACTTGGTGTTCGAGCCGGGCCGCGGCCGCGGCAGACGCGCTACGAACTCCGGCTCCCCGAGAACGGCCGGGACGACCGCCGAAACCTTGATCGGCGGCCCAAGATAGATCGGCTCGGCGGTCAGGTGCGATGCATCCGGCCCGTTGTCGCCTTCGTTATTGCTTTCGGAGGCGGAGCGCACGCGCTTCGGCCCGCAGACAAGCGGGCGCATGTCGAACGGCGCATCGTAGTCGGCCCCCGTGCCGGCGTTTGCCAGGCTGACGATCATGCCGTCTTCGGGCATCGTGGAGGCGAAACCGTCGTCAAGGAGCTCAGCCGCCTTTTCCGTGCGGGCTTTGCCGCCATATTGGCCGAAAACGACGGCGATCACCTCGCGACTGCCGCGCTTGGCGGAGGCGACCAGATTAAAGCCGGAGGCGCAGATGAAACCGGTCTTCATTCCGGTCGCCCCGGGATAGCGCTCAAGCAGCTTGTTGTAGTTCTTCAGGACCTTGCCGCCGATCTGGATCGCGGGGAGCTTGAAGTAGTCGCTGTAGTCGCGGAACTCGCGTAGGAGCGCGCGGCCCAAGAGCGCCATGTCGCGCGCCGTCGTATAATTGTCTGCGTCGGGCAGGCCGTTGGGCGTGACGAAATGCGAGCGCGTCATCCCCAAGCGCCGCGCCGCATCGTTCATGCGGTCGGAAAAGGCGGGAACGCTGCCCCCGACGGTCTCCGCGACGGCGACTGCGATATCGTTCGCCGATTTGACCATCATCATCTTCAGGGCATTGTCGAGGGTAAGCACGGTGCCCGGCCGAAATCCCATCTTGCTCGGCGGCTGGTTGGCGGCGTTGGCGCTGTATTGAACCTCAGAATTGAGCGTGATCTCCCCGGCGCGAATCGCCTCGAGGGTCACGTAGAGTGTCATCAGCTTGGTGGTGGAGGCCGGATACCAGGGCCTCAGCGCGTCGAACTCCTCGATGACCCGACCGGTGTCCACGTCGGCGACGATATAGGGGCCCTGGACGATCTCCGGCGTGGGCTCAGGCGCCGACGACGCCGCAAGTCCTGCAGACGCAAATCCCAGAATGAAGATCGTGACGGCGCTGGCGCGAAGCCGCATCCCTGCCTGCGTCGCTATCAAAATGGGGCCCCTTCTCGCTGTTCGCGGATCATATCGCATTTCCGCGCGGCCGGCACCCCCCGCGGCCGCTGAAAAACACCGCCGCAAAGCGAAGATTGCCGGCGCCCCGCCGGAAAGACTAGACTTCGCCGCCTGCCCGTCCCCCAAAAAGACTCGAGCCTTTGAATGCCGATCATCAACCGTTTTGCCGACCTTCATGACGAGATTGCGCACTGGCGGCGCGATTACCACCGCCACCCCGAGCTTCTTTACGACGTGAAGCGCACCGCCGCGGACGTGGCGGCGAAACTGCGCGCCTTCGGCTGCGACGAGGTGGTGGAGGGAATCGGCCGCACCGGCGTCGTGGCGGTGCTCAAGGGTGCCGGCGGCGATTTCGGGCCATGTGATCGGCCTTCGCGCCGACATGGACGCGCTGCCGATCCATGAGGAGAGCGGCAAACCCTGGGCTTCCGAGACGCCGGGCAAGATGCACGCTTGCGGACATGACGGCCACACGGCGATGCTTCTTGGTGCGGCGCGCTACCTCTCCGAGACGCGCCGCTTCGCCGGCACTGCCATCTTCATCTTCCAGCCCGCCGAGGAGGGCGGGGCGGGCGGGCGCGCGATGGTCGAGGACGGGATGATGGACCGCTTCGGCGTCGAAGAGGTCTACGGCATGCACAACATGCCGGGCCTGCCGGTCGGCCATTTCGCCATCCGGCCGGGTGCGCTGATGGCCGCGACCGACATGTTCACGATCGAGGTGGAAGGCCACGGCGGCCACGCCGCCAAGCCGCACGCCACGGTCGATCCAATTGTCACAGGAGCGGCGATCGTCGAAGCGCTCCAGCAGATCGTGTCGCGCAACGTCGACCCGCTCGCGAGCGCCGTCGTCTCCGTCACGACCTTCCACGCCGGCGACGCCTTCGGCGTCATCCCGCAGCGCGCCAGGATCACCGGCACCGGCCGTTCGCTCGAAGCGCACGTCCGCGATCTGATCGAGCGCCGCATGCGCGAGGTCGTCCAGAATGTCGCCGCCGCCTATGGCGCGACGGTGAAGTTCCACTACGAGCGGAATTATCCGGTGACGGTCAACCACCCGGAGCAGACGCAAGAAGGCGATCGCGATCGCGAGCGACGTGGCGGGCGAGGCGAACGTCGATCCGAACCACGCGCCGGTGATGGGCGGCGAGGATTTCTCCTACATGCTGGAAGCGCGGCCCGGCGCCTTCATCTTCGTCGGCAACGGCGACACCGCCGGCCTCCACCACCCGGCCTACGACTTCAACGACGCGGCGATTTCCTTCGGCTCGAGCTACTGGGCGCGGCTGGTGGAGACGCTGATGCCGGCGGGGTAGGGGGCGGCGCGGCGACGCGCGTCTCGACGGCCGGTTCTGGAACTATCCGGCTGCGTTGATGGGCGTCTTGTTTGACGTCTCGATCCGCGCGATCAGCGCCGGCACTTCGAGCGGCGGCACGGATTTGCTGAATAGGAAACCCTGCGCCTCATCGCAGCCATTGGCGGAGACTTGGTCGAGTTGCTCGTGGGTTTCCACGCCCTCCGCCGTGATCCGCATGTTCAGCGAATGGCCGAGTTCGATGACGGCCCGGACCAGGGTTCTGGACGCTTGGCGTGTGGCCAACTCGCTAACAAACGAGCGGTCGATCTTGATCCGGTCGAAGGGGAATTGCTGCAGATAGCCGAGCGACGAGTAGCCTGTGCCGAAATCGTCGAGCGCGATCTTCAGACCGAGTTGGCGAAGGTCGCGGAGGCTGCGTTGGGTCTCGTCGCTGCCGCTGAGGAGAAGTGTTTCGGTGATCTCCAGCTCGAGGCGCCGTGGGTCCAATCCCGACCTGGCCAAGGCCTTCGCCACGCGGGGTGCAAACAAACGGCCGCTGAATTGCGCCGACGAAACGTTCACTGCAACAGAGACATGCGCCGGCCAGTGCATCGCCTCGCGGCACGCTTGATAGAGCACCCAGTCGCCGATCGGCACGATCAGCCCCGTCTCTTCGGCCAGCGGTATGAATTCGGATGGCAGCATCATGCCCTTGAGCGGATGCCGCCAGCGCAGGAGCGCTTCGAAGCTGGTCACCGCACCGGTGCGAAGATCGACACTCGGCTGGTATTCGATCTCGAGTTCGTTGTTCGCCAGCGCGGCGGTGAGATCGGCTTTCAGTTCCTCGCGGGCGAGCAGCCGTTCTTCCATCTCGAACTCGAAGAAAAGATAGTGACTACCACTGCCGGCGGCCTTGGCCGCGTGGAGTGCGATATCCGCCGTCTTGATGAGCGCGTCGGCGTCCTCGCCATTGCGCGGCCCGAGCGAGATACCGATGCTCGCATTGGCCTTCACGGGATCGCCGTCGGTCGCGTAGGGCTCCGTGACGCGGTCGTGGATGCGTAAGGCGAGGGCGCGCACCTCGGCTTCGTTTGTTGCGGCCCGATGCAAAACCGCGAACTCGTTGCCGCCGAGGCGTGCGACGATATCGCCTTTGGCGACGGTCGCGCGCAGCCGATTGGCCGTCTCGATCAGGATCGCGTCGCCGGTGGGGTGGCCAAGCGTATCGTTGATGACCTTGAAGTCGTCGAGATCGAGGAACAGCGTCGCCACGATCTCATCCGCCTGGCGGTGGGCGATCGCTTCCGTGAGCTCGGAGTGAAACACCAGTCGGTTGAACAGGCCGGTCAGGGAATCGCGCGCGGCAAGATAGGCGATCTCCTCGCGCGCCTGCTTGCGTGCGGTGATGTCCTGCAGCGTCACGAATGCGGAGCGTGGCGCGCCCCCCTCTTTGACCGCGGTGAGCGTGCGCAAGGCCCACATGACCTTGCCGTCCTTGCGCACGTAGCGCTTCTCGTCGGTCACGAAGATCATTGTGCCGGTCTCGAGCGCTTTGATCGCGGCGGAATCGACTTCGCGTTCCTCGGGGATCGCCAGATCGTCGAAGCGCTTGCTGGTCAGTTCCGCCTCGGAATAGCCGGTGAACTTGACGTATTGCGGATTGGCTCGGATGATGCGGCCGGTCTCCGAGATCGGCCCACGCGATTGCCACGCCGGAGCTTTCGAAGACGCCCTGCTCGCGCGCGGACTGAAGCGAAAGCGACGCGTTGAGTGTCCTGAGCTCCGCTTCCTCGTCCGCCCGCCGCTCCTCGCTCTTCAAGAGCCCGCCGATCGCGACGATGCCGATTGGAAAGATGAACACCATGTAAGAAAAGAACCGCGCGCTGGTTCGAACCGCATCTTCCACCGAGACGGTCGAGAAGAGCAGTGAAGCAACCGGCAACGTCGCGATGGCCGACGCCAGCACGACGCCGAACAACGCGAGGTTCCGCGGCGTCTTCGGCAGCTTCATTCGTGAGAAACCGATCGACAGGCCGGTGGTGACAGCGATCGCCAGAAGACCGCCGCGGCCCATTGGCCGCCGGAGATGGATGCGGTATACCGCGGCGGTCAGCGCCGCGACAAGCGCCGGGACAGGGCCGCCGACGATCGCCGCCACCGCTATGACGACGTGGCGAAGGTCGCCGATGAAACCCGGACCCATCGAGTACGACATCGTCATCGTTCCGATCGTCATTGCGCTGAAGGCAATGCCGAGAATGATCGCACGATGCCGCGCCGGTCGCGCGCGCAGCCACGGGAAGCCGCGGCTGAGGATGAATGCCACCCCGAGCAGCGCCAGCCCGTTGGTCAGTATCGCGATGCCTGTCGTCAGAAGTCCGGCCATCTGTCCCGCGCTCCTTGGCGCAGGCAGGCCGACGCTATAGTGGAGGTGTTGACGCGACGTGAAGTATCGACGCGACGCCAACCTACGGTAGACACGGTTAATTTCGTCCTGCGTGCCCTCGGCGAGCGGGCCGTCCGTGTCGGTTCGAAGCGGGCCCCGTGTCTTGCGAACGAGAATCCGAGCTCGCGAGGGCGGCCCTACCGATGTCCGTTGCTGGTGCAAAGCCGGCATCGCATACAGCTAACAGCGCGAATGCCGCCTATTTCGACGTGAGCCGCCACACGCCGTCCCAATCCTTCGGCGGGTCGGCCTTCAGGGTTGCGCAGCGCTCGATATAGACCTTCGAGAGCTTGTCGTTGGCGTTGGCTTTGAGGCACTCCTCGAAGGCGCGGACCGCCTTGTCCCAGTGTCCGGCGCGGTAGTGCTTCCGCCCCTCGCGGAAGTGGTTCACCACGTCCATCAGGTTCGGGAAGCTCTCGTCGGTATGGTAGTCGAGCACCTCGTAGACGCCGACCGGCTCGCTCTTGCCGATGACGACGACGTCGTCGATGTCGCGGATGCGGTAGGTGCCTTTCAGCTTCCTAAACGTGTTCTCGCTGATCAGGATGCGCGCGCCATATTGCTTGCAGGCGCTCTCCAGCCGCGCGGCGAGGTTCACGCCGTCGCCGATCAGCGTGTAGTTCATCCGCTTGGGCGAGCCGATATTGCCGGACACCACCTCGTCGGTGTTGAGGCCGATCCCCATGTCGGCCGGGAGCTGGCCCTTCGACTTCCGCTCGACGTTCCAGTGCCACAGGCTCTTGATCATGCTGATTGCGGCGCGCACGGCGCGATCCTCGTCGTCGTCGTGCGGGATCGGCAGGCCGAAGCAGGCCATGATGGCGTCGCCGATGAACTTGTCGAGCATGCCGTCGAGCTTTGAAATCTCCTCCACCATCAGCGTGAAGTAGTCGTTCAGGAATCCGACCGTCCCCTGCGCGCCGAGGCTCTCGGTGATCGGCGTGAAGCCGCGGATGTCGGTGAACATGATCGTGGCGACCGCGCTCTTGCCGCCGAGGATGTCCTCCTCTTTGCCGGAGCCCATGAGCCGCGCGGCGATGCCTGGATCCATGTAGCGCGACATCGTCGATTTCATGCGCTTCTCGGCGCTGATATCTTCGAGCATCAGCATCGAGCCGAGCTTCTTGCCCTCCGTGCTCAGCAGCGGCTGGATGGTGACGTTGACGGAGACCCGCTCGCCGTCGAACGTCATTTCGGCGTCCATCATCTCAAACGACGTGTTCTCCGCCTCGACCTCCTTGATCTTGTCGGCGACCCAGGCATTGCTGTCGCAAAAGAACTCGACGAAGGGCTTTCCGATGATATCGGCCGGCTTCATCTTCATGATGCGGTGGCCGGCCTTGTTGCAGGTAACGATCAGCCCGTCCTCGTTGGTCGTCACGACGGCGTTCGACATGCTTTCCAGCATGCTCTCGTTGTAGTTCTTCATGTTCTGGACGTCGTCGAAGAGCTTGGCGTTCTGCAGCGCGATCGACACCTGGCCCGTGAACGCCTTCAGCCGCGACTCGTCCTCCTCGTTGAACGGTCCGCCGCGCTTGTTCAGAACCTGCGTCACGCCGATCACCTTGCCGTCCTTGTTGACGACCGGCACGCAAAGGATCGAGCGGGTGAAGTAGCCGGTCTGCTTGTCGAAAGCTCGGATTGAAGCGAAGATCGGCGTAGGCGTAGGGGATGTTGATGGTCTTGCCGGAGGTGAAGACCGCGCCGGCGATGCCGAGGTGATTGGGCAGGCGAATCTGGATCGCGTCCAACCCGGTGCCCACCTGCGACCAAAGCTCGCCGGTCTTCTCGTCGTTCAGGAAGAGCGTGGAGCGGTCGGCCTTCAGCATGCGCGTCGCTTCGCCCATCACCTTCTGCAAAAGCACCGTCAGGTCGATCTCGGAGGTGACGTCGGTGACGACGTCGAGGAACTCAAGCTCCGTCTCGCGCGACTTCCGCATGCGCTCGACGAACTGATTGCTCTGCAGCGCCACCGCGGCCTGCGTCGTCATGGCTTCGAGCAGCGACAAGTCCTCGGTGGTGAATTTGCCGCCCTTCTTGTTCAGCGCCTGCGCGACGCCGATGATCTGCGCCCTTCACCGTGCGTACCGGGCACGCACATGATCGACTTCGTCTCGAAGCCCGTCTGCTTGTCGATCGCCGCGTTGAAGCGCGGGTCGGAATAGGCGTCGTCGATGATCAGGCCTTCGCCGGTGGTGAAGACGTGGCCGGCGATGCCCGAGGTGTTGAGCAGGCGGATTTCGCGGCGGTTCTCGCCCTGCGCGACGCGGGAATAGAGCTCGCCGGTCTGTTCGTCGTTCAGGAAGAGGGTGGCGCGCTCGCAGCGGGTTTCGCGCGACGTCATCTCAACGAGTTTTTCCAGCACCGCGTCGAGGCTTTCGATCCCCGCCACCTCGCGTGAGATGTTGAGCAGCATCTCCGCGCGATAGAGCTTGTGATCGGAAAGTGCTGCGCCCGCGACCGACGGCCGCTTCGCCTTGATCGGCGACGGCCGGCGCTTCTTCGGCGCGGCCGCCTTGCCCGCGGACGGTCCGCCGTTCGCTTGCCGCCGCGCTGGTTTCGGCCGGTGTCTACCGGCCATGGGATTTCTCCAATTCGGCGCGCAAGGCGGCGACTGTGGCATGCAGCTGCTTCATCTCGTCGCGCGCCGCGCGCTCAATCTCCTGGATCTTCGCCTCGTAGTCGCCCTTCAGCGTCTCGATGGTTTCCCGTAGCACGACTCCGGTTTGCCTGAGCTGCACGATCTCGCCGGCCGAATTCGGCGATCGCCTGCTGCACTGCCTCTTGCTTGCTGATCTGAAGCGCTTCCAGCTCGTCGCGAAGCGCACGGGCGGTGCCGCGCAGCTGCACGATCTCGCCTTGTGATTCGGCGATCGCGCGCTGGACCGCCTCGTCCTTCTCGATCTGCTTTGCTTCAAGAGCGTCTCTCAGTGCCGCCGCCGTCTTCTTGAGCTGCGCGATCTCGC
The DNA here is from genome assembly GCA_963778625.1 of uncultured Alphaproteobacteria bacterium. GTDB lineage: Bacteria > Pseudomonadota > Alphaproteobacteria > Rhizobiales > Afifellaceae > DASWJZ01. Next base: position 68,082 of record CAVZVB010000008.1, on the reverse strand, counting down.
CCTGCGCGTCGGCGATGGCGCGCTGAACGCTGTCGGCCGCGTCGGCGTGCTTTTCCTCCAGCTCGCGCCGCAAAGCGTGCACCGTCTGGCGCAGGTGGCGAAGCTCGGTCTCCGCCTCATAGAGCGGCGAGCCCGGCGGATCGCCGGTGTCGTGCATGCGCTTTGTCCCACCGCTTCGGGGGCGCAAATCCTGCCGTGCCATCGCCGATCCGCCTTCCGCGCGGATCGTCCCCCCCGCCGTGGAGCGTGTCAACGGCGGGCACCCCGGCACAGCGATCGCGGCCAAGCCGGCAGCGCCGGATTTCCGCCGCTTCACGCTTTGCGGCTTCTCACGACGTAGACGCCCGCGCCGATGATGATCGTCGCGCCGACGAGCGTCCAAACGTCGGGCACGTCCTGGAACACGATCAGCCCGAAGACGATGGCGGAGACGATCTGGAAGTAGTTGAACGGAGCGAGCGTGCCGGCCGACGCATAGGTGAAGGCGCGGATCAGGAGCAGCTGCGACGCGCCGAAGACCGTGCCGAGCGCTGCCATGTAGAACCACGCCCTCGTGCTCACCGGCGCCCAGTTCATGATCGCGACGGGGGTCGAGGCGACGCCGCCAACGAGGAGCGTCCAGGCGAGCGTGGTGGTGGGCTTCTCGCCGAGCGCACCGAGCTGGCGGGTCAAGAGCTGGTAGATGGCGTAGAAGACCGCGGCGAGCGCCGGAAACACCGTGTATTTCGACAGTGCACTGAACCCCGGCCGCGCGACGATCAAGACGGCGAGGAAGCCGATGGTGACGCCGATCCAGCTCGACAGCCTTACGCGCTCGCCGAGAAACGGAACCGACAAGGCGAGGATGAGGAACGGCCCGGCAAAGAGGATCGCCGTCGCCTCGGCGAGCGAGAGATAGCGCACGCCCAGCACCATGCCGGCGCTGACGGTAAGGGGCGTCAATCCGCGCACGATCTGCAGCCAAGGGTGCGTGGTGCGGAAGGCACTCGACCACTCCGACGGCCGCATCGAAGCGAGGAGGAGCGGGATCGCGAGCGCGTAGCGCGTCCAGACGATCTGCGCGACCGACTGGGTCGGCGCGAGGAGCTTGCTGAACCCGTCGACCGAGCCGAAGAACGACGCGGCGAGCAAGAGCAAGAGGATTCCGCGAAGGACATCGCGGTTTTCGGGCGGTTTCAGCATTGATTTTTGGGGGCGGCGGGCGCCGCCGCGTTGAGGTCTTCGCGAAGCGGTTCGCACGGAACGCCGCGGACCACAATCCCGCCGCGATTTGAATCGCGATGGCTTGCGTGGGAATTTCCTCCGGAGTAACAAGGCGCTCCACGTCACGTTCTCCGGGAGGTATGCATGGTCACGATCGGCTTCTTCCGCTCCTCCGGAGTATGGTGCTTCGTGAGCATGGGCGCCTGAGCCCCACCGTCTCCTAGCTCCGAGCTATTGCTCCCGCCAAAGCCGCGAGGCCGGGCGGGCGAAACCGGCGGTCTTGGACCGCCTCAACTGAATCGCATGATTTTCCGGGAGCCGGCCCGCGTCCTCGCGCCGGTTGAACACAGATGGACCCGTTTCGCAAAACGCGACGGGCGGATGCGTTCCGCGCCGTCCTCGGCTTCACCTTCGGGCATTGGCGCCGCCAAAAAGCGCTCGTCGGCGCGATCGCGGCCGCCGTCATCGCCTCGACTTCGGCGGACGTGCTGATGCCCGTCTATGCCGGGCGGCTCGTCGACGCGGTGGCGAGCAGCCTCTCCGACCGCAGCGCCGGCCGTGATGCCGCGCTCGCGGCTTTCGCGGCCATTCTCGCGCTCGGCGCCGGGATGGTGGTGCTCCGCCACGTTGCCTTCCTGTGTATCGTCCGCCTGACGCTGAAGATGATGGCGGATATCGCCATGGACGCGTTTCATCGCGTGCAGCGTTTCTCCACCGAATGGCACGCGAACTCGTTCGCCGGCTCGACCGTGCGCAAGATCACGCGCGGCATGTGGGCGCTCGATCTTTTGAACGACACGATGCTGATCGCGCTGCTGCCGTCGCTTGTGGTGCTCGTCGGCTCGGCCGTCGTGCTGGCGCTCTATTGGCCGGCGATGGGTCTCGCCGTCATCCTCGGCGCCAGCCTCTATGTCGCGATGACCGCGGCGCTCTCGCTTGCCTATGTCGCGCCGGCGGCGCGGCTTGCCAACCAGTGGGACACGCGCGTCGGCGGGGCGCTTGCCGACGCGATCTCCTGCAATGCGGTGGTAAAGGCCTTCGGCGCGGAGGCGCGCGAGGACGAGCGTTTCGCACGCATTTTGGCGAAGTGGCGCCACCGCACGCGGCGGACCTGGGTACGCGGCACCTATAACGGCACCGCGCAGATCATAGCGCTCCTCTTCTTGCGCGGCGCTGTCATCGGCCTCGTGCTGTGGCTGTGGTGGCGCGGCCGCGCGACGCCTGGCGACGTCGCCTACGTGCTGACCACGTTCTTCGTGATCCAGGGCTATCTGCGCGACGTCGGCATGCACATCCGCAACCTGCAGCGCTCGGTGAACGACATGGAGGAGCTGGTCGAGTTCCATGCCGAGCCGATCGGCGTGCCCGACCGCGCGCAATCGAAGCCGATCGAGATTGCCGGCGGCGGCGTCGCCTTCGACCGCGTGACCTTCCACTATCGCGGACACGCAACGCCGCTCTTCGATGGCCTTTCGGTCGATATCGCGGCGGGCGAGAAGCTTGGGCTCGTCGGGCGCTCGGGCTCCGGCAAGACGACCTTCGTCAAGCTGATCCAGCGCCTCTACGACCTGAAGGCGGGCGAGATCCGCATCGACGGGCAGAACGTCGCGCATGCCACGCAGGCGTCGCTGCGCGCGCAGATCGCGATCGTCCAGCAGGAGCCGATCCTCTTCCACCGCTCGCTGATGGAGAACATCGCCTATGGGCGGCCCGGCGCGCGGATGGCGGAAATCGAGCGCGCGGCTCAGCTCGCCAACGCGCACGACTTCATCGTCAGCCTGCCGAACGGCTACCAGACGCTCGTCGGCGAGCGCGGGGTCAAGCTCTCGGGCGGCGAGCGTCAGCGCGTGGCGCTGGCGCGCGCCTTCCTGGCGGATGCGCCGATCCTGATCCTCGACGAGGCGACGTCGAGCCTCGATTCGGAATTCGGAGCTCCTGATCCAGGAGGCGATGGCGCGGCTGATCAGCGGGCGGACCGCGATCGTGATCGCGCACCGGCTGTCGACGGTGCGCGCCATGGACCGCATCCTGGTCTTCGATCGCGGCGTCGTCGCGGAGGAGGGGACGCACGCGGAGCTCGTCCGCCGCGACCGCGGCATCTACCGCTCGCTCTTCGAAAAGCAGGCGGGCGAGCTCGCGCGCGGGCTCAAGGTCGCATGAGAGCGAAGAGCCGACGGCGGGTTGCCGCCGGCTCACCGTCGCATGCATTGAAATTACCCTAAGTTGTCGGCGCTTTCGGCCTGCGGCCTGGAAATCTCTGGAGGGGTGGCCAAGCGGCTCGTATCTATCTACAACGAGTGGTTGAGGCCATCGGGGATGTCCGCATATCCCCCAATCCCGTCAACAGCGTCGCTGCGGTTCTCTTCGACAGCGTCGTCACCGGCCTCCGGAGGAAGCGACCATGTCCAAGGGAAATGCGCAGTTGCAGTCCGGCGTCGTTCTGACATTCGACATGCACGCCGGGCCAGGCGGTGAGACGCCCGAGGATTGGATGAAGCCGACATTCGACGGCGGGATGAATATCTTCGATCTGCTCGAGAAATTCGACGTCAGAGCGACGTTCATGGTCTGCGACTTCGCAGCGGTGAAGCAATCGAAGCCGTGGCGCGACCTTATCGACCTGATCCTCAAAAGGCATGAGGTCGGCGCCCACACCTTGCATCACGCGGAATGGGTAACCCACTCGAATAGCCAGCAGGCTTGGCAGTACTCTTTCGATGAGGTGTATCCCAATCTCAAGGCCTACCTGGAAACCCGCCAAGACTACAATCTTTGGCATTGGCCCGCGCAGCTGACGACCTTCGCCTATCCGGATGCGGTCGCCGGCTTGGAGATCGACAAGATCCTGCTTCAAGTGTTCGCGCATCTGCGCGGTCACTATCAGCAGACCGTACCTCCGATTCTCCCCAATCCACCGCCGTCGTGGTGGAAGACAGGGCCCCTTACCTATGACGAGGTGAAGAACGCCGGCACGATCGGTGGCGGTTGGCTCGACCGCAACGCATTCATTCCGCCGCCTGGCACGAACCCTCCTTCGTGGTGGGATACGGCGTGGCTCGAGTGGCTGGACATTGCAGCGCGCGACAACAAATTCGTGACCTATGGCAGCCACCTGCCGAAATGGGGCTCTGACCCGAAATGGCCGGACCCCTACAAAGTGTACGAGTTTCTCACCCACGCGAAATCCAAAGGCCTGACGTTTCTTCCCATGGGGGAGCTGCCGCACGTCTTTCCGAAGGTCATGGAGAGCGAGCCGAAGGGACTTCAGCGCGTTCTAAGCGAACTGCGAGAGCTGCAATTGCGGCCTGCCGCCTGAATGCGCGACTTCGGCGCCGCCGGCGCGCGGCGCCGCTCGCGTGGGACAAAGTCGCGGTGCGGAATCATCCGCTCCGCGGTTTCTCTCAGGGTATCGAAGCGGGGCCGGCGGCGGGTTGCTGCCGGCTCAGCGTTCGCCGACGTTCTTGCGCCAGGAGTGCTCTTCCTTGAAGCCGAGCACCTCGCGGATCTTCCGGTTCGAATAGAGCGACTCGTATTCGCCCATTTCGCGCGTCATCGGAACGTTCGGATAGAAGCGCTTCAGAAGCTCCTTGGTCGGCAGGTCGGCGGAGCTCTCGTCGTTTCCGGCGTTGAAGACCTGAAAGCCGAGCCCGTCCTTCTCGATGCAGAGTTTCACGATCTGGCCGAGATCGCGCGCGTCGATATAGCTCCAGGTGAGCTTCTTGCGCCGCTCCGGATGCGCCTTCCAGGTCGGCACGAAGCTCTCATATTCGTGCGGCTCGATGACGTTGCCGATCCTCAGCGCATAGATATCGAAGCCGCTGCGGAGCTGAAAGGCGCGCGCCGTCTTCTCGTTCACCACCTTCGAGAGCGCGTAGGAGTCCATCGGGTCGCTGTCATAGTCCTCCTCGAGCGGCAGCTTCACCGGGTCGCGGTCCCATTCCGCGAAGATCACGCCGTAGGTCGTCTCGCTCGATGCGATAATGATCTTCTTGATGCCGAGCTTCACGGCTGCGTCGATGACGTTGTAGGTGCCCATCACATTGATGCGGAAAAGCTCGTTGTCGGGCACGATCATGATGCGCGGGATGGCGGCGAAGTGCACGACCGCGTCGACCGGCTGCGGCTTCAGCGACGGGTCGAATTCGTGCAGGCCCGCATAGCCTGAGAACGCGTTGAACACCTGGCCGGAATCGGTGATGTCGGTGATGAGCGTGCGCACCTTTGGATTGTCGAGCGGCTTCAGATCGAGGTTCAGGACCTCGTAGCCCTGGTCGACCAGGTATTTGACCGCGTGGCGGCCGGCCTTGCCGGTGCCGCCGGTGAACATGATGCGCTTCGCCATCTTCTGCCTTTCCGGTTCTCGCGGCGGCGCCGCCGGGATGCTTTCTCCGGGGCTCAATCGGAAGCCGGAAGGCCGCTGTCAAGCGTGTCTTCCGCCGCAAGACGGCCTGGGAATGCCCGGAATTTGCGGACAGCCGCTATTGAAACGATACGGCCTGTGTATTTCCGGCCGGGCGCGATTTTCAGCATGGTCGACCCAACGCACGGGAACCGAGGAACAGAATCATGCTGAAGGGAAAAACCGCGCTCGTCACCGGATCGACGAGCGGCATCGGCCAGGGCATCGCCGAGGCTTTCGCGGCCGAGGGCTGCAACATCGTGCTGAACGGCTTCGGCGACGCCGAGGCGATCGAGAAGCTCCGCTGCGAGATGGCGACAAAACACGGCGTCACCGTCCGCTACGACGCCGCCGACATGAGCAAAGGCGCCGCGATCACGGCGATGATGGACAAGGCGATCGGCGAGTTCGGCGCGGTCGACATCCTCGTCAACAATGCCGGCATCCAGCATGTCGCGCCGATCGACGAGTTCCCCGAGGAGAAATGGAACGCGGTCATCGCGATCGATCTCGTCTCCTCGTTCTACACCATTCGCCGCGCGCTTCCCGCGATGAAGCAGCGTGGCTGGGGCCGCGTTATCAACATCGCCTCCGCGCATGCGCTCGTCGCCTCGCCGTTCAAGTCTGCCTATGTCGCGGCTAAGCACGGCATCGCCGGGCTGACGAAGACGGTTGCGCTCGAGGTCGCGGAACAGGGGATCACCGTCAACGCGGTCTGCCCCGGCTATGTGCTGACCCCGCTCGTCCAGAAGCAGATCCCCGATACCGCCAAGGCGCGCGGCATCACCGAAGAGCAGGTGATCAAGGACGTGCTCCTCGCCGCGCAGCCGACCAAGAAATTCGTGACGGTCGAGCAGGTCGCGGCGCTCAGCGTTTTTCTCGCGTCGGACGACGCGGCCTCGATCACCGGCGCGGTTCTGCCGGTCGAGGGTGGCTGGACGGCGCACTAGCGCGGGGAGGTGGAACGTGAAGACAGCAATGCGGACGTCTGCGGCGGCCGCAGAGAAAGCGGCGGGCTCGACGTCTCGCCCCTGCGCCAAAGTCCCAGCAGACCGTGCTCGTGTTGCAGGGCGGCGGCGCGCTCGGCGCCTATCAGGCCGGCGTCTACCAGGCGCTGTCGGAAGGCGGCGTCGCGCCCGACTGGGTCATCGGCACCTCGATCGGCGCCATCAACGGCGCGCTCATCGCCGGCAACAAGCCGGAAAACCGGCTCGATCGCCTGCACGAATTCTGGGAGGGCGTCGGCAGCGGCAGCTCCTTCGCCGAGACTTGGGCCGCGGCGGTCTTCGGAAATTCGCTCGGCAACCTGAACACGATCACCCGCGGCATACGCGGGATTCTTCGAGCCCAATCCGCGCGCCGTCTTCGGCGTGAACTATCCCGTCGGCCTGGAGCAGGCCTCCTACTACACGACAGATCCGCTGAAGAGCACGCTTGCGCGGCTCGTCGATTTCGAGCACCTGAGCGGCAAGCACACACGGCTCACCGTCGGCGCCGTCAATGTCAGGACCAGCGAGCTTCGCTATTTCGACAGCCGCGAGATGGATATCAGGCCAGCGCACGTGATGGCGTCGGGCGCGTTGCCACCGGCCTTCCCGGCGGTCTGCATCGACGGCGAGCCCTATTGGGACGGCGGCGTCTACTCCAATACGCCGATCGAGGTCGTGCTCGACGAGAAGCCGCGCAAGAGCTCGCTGATCTTCTCCGTCAACCTGTGGCAGCCGAGCGGCTCGGAACCCGACACGATCTGGCAGGTGCTCGGACGCCTCAAGGACATCCAATATGCGAGCCGCGGCAAGAGCCACGTCGCGCGACAGGAGCAGATCCACCGCATGCGCCACGTCATCCGCGAGCTCGTGAAGCACATCCCCGAAGCGGAGCGCGACGACGCGATGGTGCAGGAGCTCGCGTCCTACGGCTGCAGCACCATCATGCACTGTGCGGCTCCTCTCGCCGCGCCTCGACGGCGAGGACCGCACCAAGGACATCGATTTCACGCGCGCCGGGATTCGTAATCGCTGGCAGGCCGGCTACGAACACGCGCTGCGTGTTCTCTCCGAGAAGCCCTGGGAATGCGAGGTCGACATGCTGCAGGGCGTGGTGGTCCACGAATTGCCGGAATAGGAACGGGCGGGCAGCCGTGAGCCGCCCGCGTCTATCTCATTCCGATTGCGATGGTGCCCCTGGCCGGACTCGAACCAGCACGCCCTTGAAGGCAACAGATTTTGAGTCTGCCGCGTCTACCATTCCGCCACAGGGGCATCGGGGCGCGGATCATAGGGGGCGAAAGGCTGCGGTCAATCGCATTCACAGAGCCCTGATCCTCGTGGTCGCCTTCAGAGCAGGCGCAGGAAGTCCTTGCTCCCGTAGCTGCGGTTGCCCTGCCTCGCGTTGGCGCCGTCGGTACCGCCGTCGCCGCCAGTATTGCCTTCCAGGGTGTCGAAGGTCGACGTCTTGACGGCGAGCACGATGCCGACATGCGTCCAGTCGCTGGCGCTTGCGCGGACCACGAACAGGTTGCCGGGCTTCAGCTTCGAGCTGCGTGCGACGTCGTTCGCGACCTCGGATTCCGCGATGAAGCGCCCGGCGGCCTTGGCGTCGGCGACCAGGGCATCGACGCCGACCTGACGCCGGAAGGGCAGTGAAATCTTCAGGTCGCGCGCCGCCTGCGCCACTGTCAGGCACACGAAGCCGGCGCACCAGAGTTGGTCCCCGCCTTGCCGGCCTTCCATGTAGAGCCGCACCCAGGGACCCATGTTGTTGCCACCGACCTCGACCGGCTTTTCGGCGATGTGCTGCTGCGCGACCCTGATCACGGCGCTCTCGATCGACGCGGTCGGACCGTGATCGATGCTGGCGAGCGCGCGCCGCATCGGCGCCGTCAGGAGCGCCCAGGTTTCGGGGTCGAGCTCACCGGTGCGCGGTCGGTTGTTGTTGGATTGGAACGCCTTGAGCTGAGCCTCGGTGGAATCGCCGAAGCCGCCGTCGATCGGCGTCGTGCAGTCGTGGATATTGAGCCATTCCTGCACCCGCCGCACGGCCGGACGCTCGCTCGCCGGTTTGCCCGAACCATTCCGCAAGAGGCCTGGATAGTCGAGCTCTTCGGCGACCTTCTTGAAGGCCTTTCCGTCGGTGTCGATTTGCAGGGAGGCGGAGTCTCCGGTCGAGGCAGCGGGATTTGCGGCAAGCTTCTGCGCGGCGTCGAGCTTCACGGCGCCGAGATCGACGAGCGCCTTCAGGATGACGGCGGCGCCGACTTGCTTCGAGACGGCCTCTGGATCGAAGACGTGGTCGGCCACGTACTTGCCCTTGCGGTAGTGCTGGCTGCCGCTCCAGAGGTAGGGGGTGGGAATGCCGCGCTTCTTGTACTCGTTGTTGATGCCGTTGTAGCGGTGCCAGTGAAAGAGGACGCTCGGAAGCGACCAGTCGGTCACCTTGTCCAGCCGGTCGTAGGCGATGGAATCGCGGGCGCTCTCCTCCCAGGTGAAGGGCGGCGAGCCGGAGGGCGGCCTGTCCTTCGGGACTTGGACCGTGCGCGCCGTTAGGGGATCGCCATTGTGAAGGTGCTGGTCGAAGCGCAGGCTGCATTCCATGGCATGGGCGACGCCGACGAACCACCAAGGCACGTTCGTGCCTGCGACGGCGGCCGCGTAACGGCCCTGTTGGGCGACGATCTTCTGCGCGATCGCGCGCGCCTTGCTCGCCCAGTCGGGCGAAACGGTCATGGTGTTCCAGAGGTCGAGATAGGCCTCCGACCATCCAGGACTGACTGCCGGACAGCGCCCGACGGCACAGGCGCGGGCGCAGGGGCCGGGGCCGTCGGACCGGCGTCCTGGAAATCGTTGTCGGGAAGCACCTCGCGGAAGAGCCTCTCGTGCGCCTTCGGCGCTTCAATGGATCCGAACGGCCAGGCCAGCGCCTTCTTGGTCAATGCGTCGACCTTCACACGCAGCGCGGCGGCGCGGGCGGCGGCCTGGGCGAGAGTCTCGATAGCGAGGTCGTCGAGGGCGTCATCGATCTCGCCGGCAAGGTCCGTCAGGCGCTTCATCTCGGCCTGGTCGCCGCTCGCCTTGGCGTCCTGGAACGGTTGCACTAGGCTGTTCCTCAGGCCTTCCAGTTCTGCCCGCGTTTCCGGCAGTGTCGTCATGGCTCGTCCTCCCCGGTGCCGCCGCAACTATCGCGCGGTTCGGATCGCCTTCAGCTGTTCGGCAAGAACCTTGATCTCGACGGAAGCTTCCGTCAGCGCTGCCAGGTCGGTGGGCGATATCCGCGAGAGCGCACCGGCGACGGCGGTCTCCATGGCCGAAAGGCTCTTGTCCATGAGGATGACCCAGCCGGAAAGCATCTGCCGGTCCTTCTCGAGCGCCGCCAGGTCCCCTGCGGAGATGCCGAGCGTGCCGTCGAGCGATCCGCGCTGGACGTAGGAGCGCTTCATGATCTCGAACATCGCCGGCGTGCCTTCGCGCAGGCTGAGCAGGAGTTCGCGCATCGCAGGATAGGCGGCCACCAATTGGCGGCGGAAGGACTCGCGGCTTGCAATCGTCGCGATCGTCTGGACGATCGGCAGGGCCCGGTTCAGCGCGACCGTCATTCCCTCGATCAGCTGGGGAGCGCCCGCGATCGCGCCTGCGCCACTGGCCGCGGCCGCGAGCGAGCCCGCGGCGCCGAGAAGGTTTGCCCCAAGCGCGCCGACGCGGTTGGAGAGCGCGGTCGCGGTTTCGCCGCTCGCGAGACCGCCGAGCGCGTCGTTGTAGGCCTTCAGTGAATTGAGCGATGCGCGGAGCGAAGCCGTGATCGGCGGGTCGCCCACCGTCACGTAGTATGCCGCATTGTCAGGGTTGAAATCGGGGATCCCGCCGCCGCGCGCCAGCTTCTTCCCGACGACGATCCGCTCGGCCTGCGCTACGCGATCAAGGACGAGGTCGCCCTGCGTGTACTGGCTGTTGAAGGCTTCGACGTAGAGCTGGAACTGCGGGATGCCGCGAGTGCAGGCCACAAGGGCGACACACAGCAGCACCGACAATAACGCAGGTGCGAGATTCCTCCGCAATCCGCGCATGGCCCCCTCCTGTACGCTTACCCACCAATGCAACCCTAGCATGCGGCGGCAAGTCCGCAAGATATCGCTTTGCGCGCGTATCAGATTCTTCTTGAGTGTTGCTCCGGATTGCGCTTGCCGGTCTTTCCATCGCGGGAGTTCTCTTTCCGGCGCCGCAGCGCGGCGCTGAGATACGCGTCGCGTTGACCGGTTCCGACGACTATTTCCGCCCAAATCTCGTGTATGAGACGGGCCATGCTGAACCCTGGTCCGATTGCCGCAAACGCCGCCGGCGTGCCGGAGGCCGAAGCGTTGCGCCGGCTTCTGCCGCTCGCCTTCGTCATGTTCCTGATCGCCGCCGCGACTATCCTCGGCGCGCTTGGCTTCGAACATATCGGCGGCTACCTGCCCTGCCACCTCTGCCTGCTTGAGCGCGTGCCCTATTACATCGGCGCGCCGGTCGCCGCGCTCGCCGTGCTCGCGATTCTCATGAGGGCTCCGCGCAAGGCCGTCGCCGCGCTCTTCGCAATCTTTGCGGTGCTGATGCTCTACAACGCCGGGCTTGCCGCCTACCATGCCGGGGTGGAATGGGGCTTTTGGGCGGGCCCCGCGTCGTGCTCCCCCTCCGTCAGCATCGACAGCGCGGCCGACCTTTTGAACCAGCTTGAGAACACGCATGCGCCGAGCTGCACGGAAGCGGCGCTCAGAATTTTCGGCATCTCGCTTGCCGGCTACAACGTGCTGATCTCGGCGCTGCTCGCGGCGCTCGGCATTTTCGCCGCGCGCCGCGCTTGGCGCGCCGCCTGAGGCCTACGGCTCCAGCACGGCGTCCCAATAGAGATAGTCGAGCCAGCTTTCGTGCAGATAGTTGGGCGGGAAGAGGCGCCCGTTGTTGTGCAGGTCGTGCACGCTCGGCTCGAACGGTGCCTGTCTCGGCCACATCTTCACTTCGCGGCAGCCCTTGCTACCCTTCTTTAAGTTGCAGGGCGCACAGGCCGTCACGACGTTCGACCACGTCGTATGGCCGCCGCGCGAGCGGGGGAGCAGATGGTCGAACGTCAGATCCTCGTCGGAGCCGCAATACTGGCACTGGAAGCGGTCGCGCAGGAAGACGTTGAAGCGGGTGAAGGCGGGGTGGCGGGAAGGCTTGATATAGGTCTTGAGCGAGACGACGCTTGGAAGCTTCATCTCGAAGCTCGGACTTCGCACCTTGAACTCGTACTCGGAGACGATGTTCACCCGCTCCAGGAAAACCGCCTTGATCGCGTCCTGCCAGCCCCACAGAGACAGCGGATAGTAGCTGAGCGGCCGGTAGTCGGCGTTCAGAACCAGCGCCGGATGCGCCTCGGGCGATACGTGAACCGTCATGTTCGACGTCGCAGATCCTGCCAAGCGGGGACGATTCCCCTTCCTTTTCCAATAGTCTACAGCGGCAGTGTCAGTCTTGTGAAGCTATGCTGTCGCGGCCCTGACGCCGCCTGCGGCAATCTGCGGCACGGCTCCGGCGGCGGGCCTCAGGAGGCGAGGGCGACCGCTTCTCCGTCGAAAACCACCCGGTTGCGGCCGGCGCGCTTGGCGCAATAGAGCGCCGAATCGGCACGGTCGACGAGGTCGCGACGCCGCATGAAGGGCATTGCGCTCGCGGAGACGGCCATGACGACATCACGAGGGTTTCTTGAGAGGGGCGCCTGGAAACGCTTCGGGCACGATTTCGTTTCAGAACGAGCCGCTCAGCGGGGCAGGATTCGCTTCAGGAAGGCGAGCCCGAGTTCCAGCCCGTCCGGGCCGATCCCGTGCGGGATTCCCTGCGAAACATGCCACTCCACGGGAATCTCCGCCGCCGCGAGGCCCTCGGCAGCGGAGAAGATCGCCGCGACGGGGATCAGGTCGTCGCGGTCGCCGTGGATCAGGAAGACGGGCGGCTTCTGGATGGGTCCCCGCTTTAGCGCCTCGGGGTCGGCGAGGAGCCCGGAATAGCCGAGGATGCCGGCGAGCCTGTGCCTGCGCTGCGGCCCGACGTGGAGCGCCATCATCGTGCCCTGGCTGAAGCCGACGAGCGCCAAGGCGCTTTCGTCGAGCTGCAGGCGTTGAAGCTCGGCGTCGAGGAACGTGTCGAGTACGGGGCGCGCATTCGCCACGCCGCGCGCGAACTCGGTCGGGTCGCGCATGGTGAGCGGGAACCATTGCCGGCCCATGGGCGCGCCGGCGCAAAGCTGCGGCGCATTCGGGGAGACGAAGGCGGTGGAGGGCAGGGCACGTGCCCATTCGCGGCCGAGCCCGATCAAATCGTTTCCGTCGGCGCCGTATCCGTGCAGGAACACGACGAGGCTTCTTGGGGCGCCACCCGAGGCGGGCGGCAGGCGAGGGCCGTCGATCATCTGTATGATCTCATGCCTTGGCCGGAAGGGTGCCGCAAACCAAATATGTCGACCACAAGCGGAGGCGCCGTGATCGCCGCCACAATTTCCACCGAACGCGTGCTCGACGGGTTGCCGCTATGGCTCGCGGAGCGGGCGAAGCTTTCCGCGCCGGAGCTGCATGGGGCATTTGCGGAGGAGCTTGTAGAGCGCGGCCTGCCGCTCTGGCGGTCCTCGCTCGGGCTGGAGCTTCTGCATCCGGAACAGAGCGGTATCCGCACGATCTGGACGCGCGATGCCGGTGTGAGCGAGACACACGCGCCGCGTGGCGTGGCGGACACGCCGGCCTATCTGAACAGCCCGGTCAGGATCGCCGACGAGACGGAGCGGCCGTTCCGCCAGAAGCTCGTCGGCCTGCCGTCCGGCCTGCCGCTCTTGCGCGAGCTCCAGGAAGCGGGGGGCACGGACTATGTCATCTATCCGCTCCCCTTTCTCGATCGCTCGCGCTCCGCCTATCTCTCCTTCGTCTCCGATCGCGAGGCCGGCTTTGCCGAAGCCGAACTCATGACCTTGAGCCTCGCTGCGACGTTCTTCAGCCCCTATGTGGAGCGGATCGCGCTCCGACGCATGGCGATCGATCTTCTCGACATCTATGTCGGCCATTATGCCGGTGAGCGCATCTTCCGCGGCCAGATCAGACGCGGCGCGGTCGACGTGATCGAAGCGGCGATCCTGATGTGCGACTTGCGCGGCTTCACGGTGCTCTCCAACACGCATCCGCGCGAGGTCGTGATCGAGACGCTCAACGCCTGGTTCGACGCCGTCGCCGACGCCGTCGGCGCGCACAACGGCGAGATACTGAAGTTCATGGGCGACGGCCTGCTCGCCATCTTCCGATCCGACGGGGAAGCCGTCGCCGCATGCCGGCGCGCGCTCGACGCGGCAAGCGAAGCGCGCGCGGAGATCGCTCGGCTCGACATCGCGCGTGCCGAAGCCGGCGCGCCGACGATCGACTTCGTCATGGGCCTTCACATCGGCGACGTCGCCTACGGCAATGTCGGCGGGCGCGCCCGGCTCGACTTCACCGTCCTCGGGCCGGCCGTGAACTATGCGAACCGGCTGCAGGAGCTTGCCAAGCAACTTGGCGAGAAGGTTCTCGTGTCGCAATCGGTCGCGGCCTGCGCCGCCGGCTCACTCGTCGACCTCGGCGACCACGCGCTGCGTGGCATCGGCGAGGCGGAAAGGGTGTTCGGGTTACCCGCCCCCTGAGCCCGCGCCCCTCAGGCCGGCAGCGCTTTGAGCGCCCAGGCCCTCGCGTTGAGCCCGATCGAACCATCTTTGCCGCGGGGCAGATCGTCCTCTAGCTTTGTCCGCAGTCGTCGACGCGCCTCGTCGGAAAGGCTGACGCAATACCCAGGGGCGGGACCCGTTCCGAGGGTGAACGGGCGCCAGAAGTCCTCGAAGTCCTTGAAGACTGTGGGAACCTCTACCGCCGCCGTCTCAACCGAGCGCAGGCCTGCATTGAGGGCGAACTCGGTCAAGCCCTCGGGGGTGCAGAACGGGAATCGTTTGCCTTCCGCGAAATCTGACGCAGCCGGGTCAAGAGCAATGGCGGCGTTCCAGAAGGCGCGCATGAACTCCATGCCGCCGCCAGGGTAGTCCCAGACGTAGAAGGCGATGACGCCGGCCGGTCGCGCCACGCGTTTCATCTCGGACAGCGCTTTCGGTATGTCCGGCACGAAATTGAGGACGAGGGCGGACGCGACGACATCGCGGCTTTCATCGTCGAGCGGCAGCGCCAGTGCGTCTCCGATCCGGAACCTCGCCCGCTCATCGCTGACGTTTTGCTCTGCCGTCGACACGAATCCGGCGGACTGCTCGACACCGATGAGGCTTCGGGGATTGCATCGGCTCAAGATGGTGGATGAGAGCGCCCCCGTGCCGCAGCCGACGTCCAACCAGTCGAGATTGTCAGCAGGATCGAGCCAGTCGAGAAACCGCTGCGCGATCTTTCGGCTCCAGCGCCCCATGTAGGCTTCGTAATTGTCGCCCGCGCTCCACGCGTCGTGCCTTGCGTCTTCGCTCATTGATCGGATTCCCGGCTCGGAGCTTGCATCAGCACTCTACAGCTTGGTGCGGTGTTCCGCTCTGGCTGCCTTCGCAGCATCGCGTCGCGTCCGATAGTAGGCCCAGAAGAGCCGCGCCGCGACGCCGCGCCAGGGCGACCATTTCTCCGCCATCTTGCGCAGCTTCTTCTCGTCGGGACGCTTGCGGAGCCGGAAGCCGTCATGAACCCCCACTTGCAGCGCAAGGTCGCCGGCCGGAAAGATGTCGGGATGCCCGACGCAGAAGAGGAGATAGATCTCCGCCGTCCAGGGGCCGATGCCTTTCAGCGCCGTCATCGTCGCCATCGCCTGATCGGCCGGAAGGTCGTGCACCGCGATCAGGTCGAAGCCGTCGGCCGCGGCGGCGGCGATACCGGTCAGCGTGCGGATTTTCGGGCGCGACAGGCCGATGCCACGGAGCGCCTCCTCCGACAGCTGCAAGAATTCGTCCGGTGTGAAGGGGTCGACGGCCGCCTTGAAGCGCGTCCAGATCGAAGCCGCGGCGCTGTCGGAAATCTGTTGCGCGGTGACGATCGATGCGAGGCCCTCGAAGCCGCCCTCGCGCCGGCGAAGCGGAAGCGGGCCGGCGATCTCGGCGATCGGCACGAGCCGCGGATCGGCGGCGAGGAGCGCATCAAGCGCGCGCGTGATGTCGCGCTTCGTCTCGATCGGCTTCAGTTTGGTCACGGCGGCGCGGGATCAGCTCAGCGGAATGTCAGCGGCACCTTTTTGCGCCTGATAGATAGCCGACAATTCATCATAGGTCTTGCGAAGCGCTTCGATCCGCGCAGAGAGCGCCTTACGCTCCGGCTGCCGGCGCTTCTGCCACGAAGTCGGCGAGCGCGCGCGCCGTCCAGAAGGCGTTCGTCCGCCGGTAGCCGCCGTCCTTCACGCCGAACACTTCTTCGAGAATTTTCAGGTCGTGCGGGATCGCGAAGGCATCGCGCGTATCTTCGTAGCCGAAGAGATAGGTGAAATTGTCGAAGCCCGCCCAGGTGATCGCCGAGAGGCAGAGCGGGCAGGGCTCGTGCGTGGACACGAACAGGCAGTCGCGGGTCTCCGGTCGTGTCGTCCTTCGAAGTTTGTAGAATTCGTTCAGCGTTGCGATCTCGCCGTGGAAGAGCGGGTTCTCCGTCTCCGCATTGGTCGCCGCGATGACGAGCGAGAGGTCGTCCTTCTTCAGGATCGCCGCGCCAAAGAGCTTGTTGCCGGCGGCAACGCCGGCGCGCGTCTTCGGGACGATGTCCTCTTCGATGACCTGAAGGAAGCGGGCGGCGAGCGTCGCCGGCTCGGGCGGCATCCTATTCGGCTGCGTCAGCGGGACGGGAGCCGTAGCGCTTCTCGATGTAGTCCTGGACGAGCTTCTTGAAATCGGCGGCGACGGTGGGCCCGCGCAAAGTCACCGCCTTCTTGCCGTCGATGAAGACCGGCGCGGTCGGCTGCTCGCCGGTGCCGGGAAGCGAGATGCCGATGTCGGCGTGCTTCGATTCGCCCGGGCCGTTCACGATGCAGCCCATCACCGCGACCTTCAGCTCCTCGACGCCCGGATAGGTCTCGCGCCAGATCGGCATCGAGGCTGTCAGGTGGCCCTGGATTTCCTTGGCGAGTTCCTGGAACACGGTCGAGGTCGTGCGCCCGCAGCCGGGGCAGGCCGCGACGATCGGCACGAAGGCGCGGAAGCCCATGGTCTGCAGGATCTCCTGCGCGACCTTCACCTCGAGCGAGCGGTCGCCGCCGGGCTCGGGCGTGAGCGAGATGCGGATCGTGTCGCCGATGCCTTCCTGCAGCAGGATGCCGAGCGCGGCGGAGGAGGCGACGATGCCCTTCGAGCCCATGCCGGCCTCGGTCAGGCCGAGATGGATCGCGTAGTCGCAGCGCGCGGCGAGCATGCGGTAGACGGCGATCAGATCCTGCACGCCGGAGACTTTCGCGGAGAGGATGATGCGGTCGCGGCCGAGCCCGATCTCCTCGGCGCGCGCGCCGGAGAGAAGCGCCGGACTGCACCATCGCCTCGCGCATCACCGCGCCGGCGGAGAGCGGCTCGGCGCGCGTCGCGTTCTCGTCCATCAGGCTCGGTCAGAAGCTCCTGGTCGAGCGAGCCCCAGTTGACGCCGATCCGAACCGGCTTCCCGTATTTGATCGCCATCTCGATGATGGCGCCGAACTGCCGGTCGCGCTTCTCGCGGAACCCGACATTGCCCGGATTGATGCGGTACTTGTCGAGCGCCTCGGCGCAGGCCGGATGGTCGGCGAGAAGCTTGTGGCCGATATAGTGGAAGTCGCCGATGAGCGGGACCTTCACCCGCATCTTGGCGAGCTTGTCGCGGATATGCGGCACGGCCGCCGCGGCCTCGTCGCGGTCGACGGTGATCCTGACCAGCTCCGAGCCGGCGCGGGCAAGCGCGGCGACCTGCTGTGCCGTGCCCTCGACGTCCGCCGTGTCGGTATTGGTCATCGACTGGACGACGATCGGCGCGCCGCCGCCCACCATGACGCCGCCGACATCGACGCCAACTGAGGGTCGGCGGGGGAGCGGCGCGGCGGAAACCGCCTCGGTTTCCGGTAGGCAGTGGAGGTTCATCGTCGTCTCGGGCTCGACCCCGAACAGGTGGCGAAATCCGCCCGCGAAGTCAACGGACCGGCGCTTCTCGCAAAGAAGGATGATGAACGCGTGACATCTGTGATGTGGGCATCATCTCGGCGTCATCCTCGGACGCGCGAAGCGCGATCCGAGGACCCAGCGAATGGGCACGTCCTGGGTTCTCGGGCCGTCGCTGCGCTCCGCCCGAGAATGACAGGGCGGGTGCTATGGCGGTGTGCCGCCGCCAGCGTCCTTGCGGCTGGCGGTGATTCGCTATACATGTATAGCAAAGGAGATCGCCATGCTCGCTCTGCGCCTGCCGCCCGATATCGAAGAGCGCCTCGCCGCGCTCGCCAAAAAGACCGGCCGCTCGAAGAGTTTTTACGCGCGCGAGGCGATCCTCGAGCATCTTGATGAACTGGAGGACGGCTATCTTGCCCTGGACCGTTTGAAGGCGAACCGGAAGCCGATTCCGCTCGAAGAGCTGGAGAAGGAGTTCGCCTCTGAGCTTAAAGTCTTGAAGGTTTGGCGAGTCGCCATTGAACCTCTGGCGGCAAAGGAGCTTCGAAGATTGCCGAGCGCGGATCGTGACCGCGTCATGCGGTTTTTACGAACACGTGTCGCGACCAGCGAAGACCCACGGCGGATAGGTCATGCTCTTACAGGGCAGTTCAAGGGCCTCTGGAGCTATCGCGTGGGCGACTTTCGGCTGATTGCATCCATTCGGGACGAAGTCGCCACGGTGCTGATCGTCCGCGTCGGCAACCGTCGAGAGGTTTACAGATAACGCCGTGCTCAAAGGCAAATCCGCGATCGTCACCGGCTCGACCTCCGGCATCGGGCTCGGCATCGCCGAGGCGCTTGCCGGCGCTGGCGCGAACGTCGTCGCTGAACTCCTTCACCGACACCGCCGACGATCACGCGCTCGCCGATGGCCTCGCCAAGAAGCATGGCGTCAAGGTGCGCTACATCAAGGCCGACATGTCGAAGGGCGAGGAGTGCCGCGCGCTGATCGAGAAGGCGACGGAGCGTTCGGGCCGGTCGCGATCCTCGTCAACAACGCCGGCATCCAGCACGTCGCGCGCGATCGAAGAGTTCCCGATCGAGAAGTGGAACGCGATCATCGCGATCAACCTCTCCTCTGCCTTCCACACCAGCGCTGCGGCGCTGCCCGCGATGCGGGCCGCCGGGCTGGGGCCGCATCGTCAACATCGCCTCGGCGCACGGGCTGACCGCCTCGCCCTTCAAGTCCGCCTATGTGTCGGCCAAGCACGGGCTCGTCGGCTTCACCAAGACCGTGGCGCTGGAGCTGGCAGAGGAGCACATCACCTGCAACGCGATCTGCCCCGGCTACGTGCTGACGCCGCTGGTCGAGGCGCAGATCCCCGACCAGATGAAGGCCCACAATCATGCCGCGAGACGCGTGATCAGGGAGGTGATGCTGGCATCGCCAGCCGTCGCACGAATTCGCGCACGTCGAGGAGATCGGCGGGCTTACCGTGTTCCTCTGCTCCGACGCGGCGGCGCAGATCACCGGCACGACTATCTGCGTCGACGGCGGCTGGACGGCGCTCTAGGCCGAGGATTCTTGAAGCCGCGTCACTGTCAGCGACACGCTGCCCTTGTTGTTGCCATAGGCGTGCCACGCGTCGTTAGCGAAACAGTAGAGGTAACCTAACTCTTTCGGCGCGAAGTCGGTGGCGTTTCCGATCAGGAGGAATTCGTGGTCGGGCAGCTTCTTCGGTCCGTTGTCGATGGCCCCGTTAGCGACCACGCCGATCAGCGCGAGCCAATTGAATTGCTCGTAGCGGCGTGTCGCCCAGAAGTCTGCCTTTGGATTGTTGGTAATCCATTTGTAGATCAACTCGGCCTTACCGAGCACCGTCGATGCGACATGCACGGCTTCGCGAACGTTAAATCGGCCTCCCGGGGCCCCAGCCGGGTCGTAAGGATCGTCTCCGTCGAGCCATTGACCGCTCGCCTCAAAACGGTACGCGACGTCCTTTTCCAGGAAGAGCCCCGTTACGTTCCAGCGCTCGCGCGCAAAGACGTCGACTGTCTCCAACTCGCCGGAGCCGAGCACCCTTGTCTTCCAATACGCCGCCTCCACGATCGACGGATTAAAATGCCGGTCTGTCGCTCGACACGTGGAAGCCTGCGCCGCCGGACTTCAGATTTCCGACTTGGCGCGGTTCAGTCTTGAGCGCGCTGAAAATTCCCGTGCAGAAATCGTGCAGCACGTCGTGATCGTCCTTCGCGAGTTGGTTGCGGATGTTGAGACGAAAGGCGAGGCCGGCTTCCTTGCGTGCGGCCTCGTCCATCATCCAGAGGAGCGCTCCGTCCGAGAGCCCGCGCTGAAGGTAACCGCCGCCGACGTCGCCGTGCACACCCGGGAACCAGAGTTGCTTGACGTCGCGGTCAGTGAGATCGCCCGCCCATAGGGTTGGTGCAAAGCTCTTGCGCATCTCGTCGATCGCGACCGCGTGGCGGGCCATCGTGACGTTGCTTCCGAGATCGGTGTTGTGAAACTGGTACTTCGCGCGGGTCGTCGATCAAGTCGAGGAAGGCGAGGTCGTCGGGGATGCCGAGCGCGCCGACCGTGTCCCACACGCCGATGAAATGGATTTTTGTGCTTTTGGGTGCGGCGTCGACATCTGTTGCGTTGTGGAACTTGAATTTCGAAAGACGCTTGAGCTTGTGGTTGGGGTCGCGGTAACACGCAAATGCCGCGTTGACCTGCTCCCAGACTTCCGTATCCGGCAGGTCCCGAAGGTCGAGCAGCCCGCAGCAGCAGATCATCCCGCCGAGGCTGCGCACGGTGAAGGCGCCGCGGCTGAAGCCGAAGAGGAAGATGCGGTCCCCCAGGCTTGTAATTCTCGCCGAGCCATTTGTAGCCGCTCTTGATGTTCGTCGTTGAGGCCCTTGCCGATGCCCGCCGCCGAGCCAGCGCTCCGACCTTCGATCCGTCGGTGCCGACGCCCGGGTGGTAGTACCGTCTTCTGCGCGATGTCTCTTCCAGGCGGGTTCGGCTTGCCATCGGCGATCGCGTTGTAAGAGCCTGACGACGTTTGTCGGTGCCGGCAGCCCGCCCTCCTTGTCGTCCGGCGTGTTCCACGTGCCGTCCGCGCAAACGACGAGATTCGCCATGAGTCTTCCTCCCGTCCCTGCCGCCGCGGTCATGCGCGGCTCGGCGAAGTCTCGCTCAGCGCCGGAGAAGATAGCAACTTCTCCGAGTGGTAGTTCGTAGCCGCTCGATTCGTTCGCGGCGGCTCCGATACGGGCTATGTTCCTCGGGCACGCGACAATGCGAGCCCCGCGCCATGCCCGATGAAGTGCCTCACCGCCCGCGCCTTTCCGTCGTCGTCGCCGACATAACGACGCTGCCGCTCGACGCCATCGTCAACGCGGCGAACGAAAGTCTGCTCGGCGGCGGCGGGGTCGATGGCGCGATTCACCGCGCGGCGGGCCCGGAGCTTCTTGCCGAATGCCGGTCGATCGGCGGGTGCCCGACCGGCGAGGCGCGAATCACCAAGGGCTATCGGCTGCCGGCGCGGCATGTCATCCACACCGTCGGCCCGGTCTGGCGCGGGGGCGAGCAAGGCGAGCCGGCGCTCCTTGCCTCGGCCTATCGCTCGTCGCTCGCGCTCGCGGAGCGCCATTCGCTGCGAAGCATCGCGTTTCCGGCGATTTCGACGGGAATCTACGGCTTTCCGGCGCGACCAAGCGGCGGAGATCGCCGTTGCCACGGTCGTCGACTACGTCGCAGAGCACCCGTCGGCGTTCGATCGAGGTGGTGTTCTGCTGCTTCTCCGAGGCGTCCGCCGAGCACCACCGCACGGCGCTGTCCAATCTTCATGCACAGGTCTAGGGCGCCGAGCTATTTCATTCCCGCTGCGGGCTTTCTTTTCACATTGCCGCCGCATTCTCAATCAAATGTCGCGCAAACGGCGGGGTGACATGCCGAACCGCTAGCCAGGCGGAACAGGGGTACGCGTTTGGCAGAGGGGTCAAGGAATCCGGATCAGTCCCGGGATCCCGGGGGGCGTCGCTTTGGATATGGCGGCCCGGCGGAGCGCCGTGCGTTTGCCGTTGCGCTGGCGAGCACCGTCTTCGCAGCTGCCTTCCTCTCTGCACGGCGAGCGCGCAGGTCGCTCGGCGTCATCGAGCAGCGCATCGAAAGCACGTTCGATCTCGTCATCGGCAACAGCCGCCGACCTCGCCATCCCGCTGACCCGCCGCGCGCTCGCGCGCCGCTCCGAGGAGGACAACACGGCATCGATCCGCTCGCCTATCACGACGCGACGGACGCCGAGCCGCTTCGCCCTGCGATGAGGGCTCGGCTGCATGTCGACCAGGCCGCCGCGGAGCAGGACATCGAGGTCGCGCGTCTGCCGCGTCCGCGTCCGGCCGAAGGCGACGCAGACGAGCCGCGCGACGAGCGCCGCGCCGCTCGACCTCGTCGCCGGTGCGCCGGCCGCGCCGCACGCCGGAGGTACGTCGCGGCCGCCGAGGCGCGCAATGCCGCGCGCCGGCGGCAGTCGGACCAGCCGATCCTTCCCGCCGCGACGTCGAGCCGACGCCCGAGCTTGTCGCGTCGAGCGCCTGCCTTTCGCCGAGCGAGGTCACCGACAAGGACGGCGATTTCAAGCGCAACGCCGAGGCGCTCTCCGGCAACGCGTTCTGCATCGCCGAGGAGACGTTCAAGGAGCGGCGGCGGCATTGGACCATCCAGACGGTCAAGACCAGCCGGCCGGGTCCGCTCTGGGCCGTCATGCACGACGACGAGGACATGTCGTTCGACAATGCCGTCGAGGCCCTGAAGGCCTACGGCGGCACGCTGGTCACGGTCGACACCGGCGGCCGGCGCAACATGGACGGCATCGACCCGAACCGCAATTTCTCCGCCGACGGCATCGGATGCAGCAAGCTCGGCGACCGACGCCGCGCCGCACTACACCGCCTTTTTCCGAGTCTCATGAGCGACGAGCCGATCATCGCGCTCCACAACAATGTCGACGGGCCCGTGCCGACCGGCGGCGTCGGCCACGCCTCGATGGACGAGCGTGCCGAAGGACATGGAGGCGTTCCCGGCCGCCGACCCGAAGGGTCCGCTCGCCGGCGACCACACCCTCGTGCTTCTCACCTCCGCCAATCCCGTTATCCGCGACGTCGGAGAGCCGCGCCACAGGCGCTCTCGGCCAAGGGCATCAACGCGATGATCGAGCGCGTCGGAGCAAGGGCGACTGCTCGCTCTCCAACTACGCGCTTCTGACCGACCACCCGGACTATCTGAACGTCACCGTCGACCACGATCAGCGCGACACGCAGCGCAAGATCATCGACGTCATCATGGCCGGCCGGAACGATGCCGTCGCCACCCAGTAGGCCATCTCCGCACGCGCCGCGGAGTCGTCATGCGCGGACTTGGTCCGGGCATCCATTCCGTCACGCTTGGAGCAGGGGCGACGCCTCGGAATGGATTGCCGGGTCAGGCTCGGCAATGACGGCGGGACGGCGTGGTGGAGCCGGCTCTACGCCTTGCTCGATTGGCCCAGAGATTGATGCCGGCGTCCTCGGCGTAGCGGTCGATGTCCTTGAGCTCGCTCTTGCTGAACTCGGTGTTCTTCAGCGCGGCGACGATCTCGCGGATCTGCTCCGGCCGGCTTGCGCCGATCAGCGCGGAGGTCATGCGCGGGTCGCGCAGCACCCAGGCGATCGCCATCTGCGCGAGCGACTGGCCGCGCGCCTTGGCGAGCTCGTTCAGCGCGCTGACATGCGCGACCGTCTCCTGTTCAGGAACTCCATCTTGAAGCTCTTGCCGGCCTTGGCGCGGCTCCCTTCCGGGACGCCCTTCAGATATTTGTCGGTGAGCATGCCTTGCGCGAGCGGAGAGAACGCGATGCAGCCGATCCCTTCCGCCTGCAGCGTGTCGAGCAGACGGTCGCCTTCGATCCAGCGGTTCAGCATCGAGTAGCTCGGCTGGTGGATCAGGCAGGGCGTGCCGAGCTCGCGCAGGATCTCCGCCGCCTCGGCGGTGCGCTAGCGCGAATTGTAGGACGAGATGCCGACGTAAAGCGCCTTGCCCTGGCGGACCGCGGTGTCGAGCGCGCCCATCGTCTCTTCGAGCGGCGTGTCGGGATCGACGCGGTGCGAATAGAAGATGTCGACGTAGTCGAGCCCCATGCGCTTCAGGCTCTGGTCGAGGCTGGAGAGCAGGTATTTGCGGCTTCCCCATTCGCCGTAGGGGCCGGGCCACATGCAGATAGCCGGCCTTGGTGGAGATGATGAGCTCGTCGCGATGGGCGCGGAAATCGCTGTGGAGGATCTTGCCGAAATTCTCCTCCGCCGAGCCCGGAGGCGGCCCGTAATTGTTGGCGAGGTCGAAATGCGTGATGCCGAGATCGAAGGCCGTGTGGCACATGCGCGCGCATGTTCTCGAAGATCGAGTCGCCGCCGAAATTGTGCCACAGCCCGAGCGAGACGGCAGGAAGCTGCAATCCGCTGCGACCGCAGCGGCGGTAGGTCATCGTGTCGTAGCGCGTCTCCGCGGGCAGGTAGGTCATCGGGCCGCCCAAGGGTTCCGGTTTCTCGCCTGCCTCTTAGCAAGCGACACGCACGAATGAGAAGCGGGCCGGCCCGCGATTTTCGCCTGGGCCGGCGGGAAATGAGGGCGAAACGATTAGGTTGTGGCCGGATGGCCTGGGGACTGTCACGAATAGCCCTGAAGCACGCTCTTCCCGCCGAGAAGCTGCATGCCGAATTTCAGCCCGAGCCGGCTGAAGAAGAGGCTGGTCACCAGATGTCGTAGCCACATGCGCGACGTCTTCGAGGGGATGAAGATGCGCGCGAAACGCTCCGCCTCGGCCTGCGTCTTCGCGACTGCGGGCTTCATCGGTCTTGGTAGGCCTTGAAGGCGGCCGCGTGGTCGCCGGCATGACGGTGAAGCTCGGTCGCGAGCACGTAGGCGTCCGCCATCGCCATCTGTGAGCCCTGACCGGCTAGAAGTGTCAGGCAGCCGCAGGCGTCGCCGAGAAGCGCCACGCGGCCGCGGTACCAGTTCGGCATGCGGATTTGCGTGAGCGAGTCGAAATAGACCGGATGCGAAGTCGAGATGTCTTCCAGGACATGCGCGCTCATCCAGCCCGGCCCCGACATCTTCTCTTTGAGAAGCGGCAGGCGCTCGCTGGCCGGGACGTGTCCGATGTCGGGATGACGAAAGACGAAAGTCGCGTCGGCGGCGCCTTCGCCGAGAGGGTAGAAGGCGGCGACGCGGTCTATCTCTTCGTGAAGCTTCAGGGCGTGGTCGAGCTCGACGCGCGGCCTTTCCATATGAAACGCCGCAACGTAGGCGCCCAGATAGGAGGCGAACGCCTGTTCGCTTCCAAAGACCAGCGCGCGCAGTTGCGAGTGCACGCCGTCTGCGCCGAAAGCGAGCGCGAAGGCTTCGCTCTCGCCGCTGTCGAAAGTCGCGACGACTTCCGCCTCGCTTTGCGAGAGGGCCGTCACGGAGGTCGCAAATCGGATCGCAACCCCGAGGCTCTTCGCCCGCTCGAGCAGAATGTGTTCGAGGTCCGGGCGGCGGAGGTAGACGTAGCGGTCGTGAAGCGCCTCCCGTATCCGCTCGATCGGGACGCTGAGGGTGACGGCGCCGTTCCGGTCGACAAACTCCATGCGGTCAATCGGATAGCGGATCTTTCGAAGCGCGCCGGTCAGCCCCATGCGCTCGGCAACGTCCCAGCCGGTGCCGAAGAAATCCATCATGTAGCCTTCGTCGCGGGGGCGCGGGTCCCGCTCCACAACGAGCGGCTCGTAGCCGCGCTCCTTGAGCAGCCCCGCGAGCGTCAACCCGGCGATGCCGGCGCCGGAGATCAGGACGCGTCGATCGGCGTCCGAGGTGGGAGTCACCGCAAGCTCCGCTCCGATATGGTTGTCAGACGCGTCATCAACTCAAGCGACGGCCATGCGTTCCATACCACGCATCGACAGTAAAATTCGACGCCGAGTTCTCCGTCCAATGCCGTGCCACACCGTGGCGTCGCGTCCTATCGTCAGCCGCCAGCGCCGAAGAAGAACAGCACCTTGAAGAACCAAGGCCTGACAACCCGCGCCTTCTGCGTTTCAATCGCCGTCACGATCGTCTCCGCCGCCTCTGCGGTTGTCAGGTCCGGCATCAGCAGTGGGATTGCGCGCGGCACATTCTCGCGGCTCCCGGGATTGTGCTCCCAATAGGGGCTTGCGACCGTCCCCAATGTCACCAGCGTCACGCCGATGCCGGTTCCCTTCATCTCCGTGCGCAGAGCCTCGGCGAAGCCCTTCAGCGCGTGTCTTGCGGCGATATAGCCGCAGGCGTTCGGCCAGACCATGCGCGAAGCCGGCGACGTCACGCAGGCGATCTGACCGCTGCCGCGCGCGATCATCTCCGGCAGGAACATGCGGGTGACGTAGAATGCCGCCAGGTAGGGGACCTCGATCATCTGACGCGCTTCCTCAAGCGAGGTGCGAACGAGCGGCAGCCAGCGGCCGGCGCCGGCATTGTTGACGATGATGTCGGGGACGCCCTGCTCCTCGCGGATGCGCTCGGCGATCGCCGTGACGTCGGCCGCCTGCGACAGATCGACGGTGTAGGCGACGGCGTTGCCGCCGGCCTCCTTGATCCCGGCCGCGACCTCTGCGAGCTGCTCGGTGCCGCGCGCAAGCAGGATGACGCGCGCACCTTTGCGGGCCGCCAGTTCCGCCGTCGCCCTGCCGATGCCGCTCGACGCGCCGGTCACCAGAACGAGCTTTCCGTCGATCGTGCTCGCCATGCTCTTCGCGTACCTCGGCAGCCGCTACTTGATGTCGGTTGCAAGCTATCGCGCCGCTGCGACGTTCCCTTGACCTGCCTCAACCGAAGCGCTGGGAGAGGCCACGCCGTTCAGAGGCATGCGCGCGCGGCGGCGCGCCACGCCTCGACGTAAGCGGCGAGCGCCGGATGCTTGAGCGGTGCGGGTGCTGCGTGCCGCGCGAAGTGCGCGGGCAGCTTGCCGGTCGCAATCATCAGCGTGCCGAGCATGGTGCCGGTGCCGGAATCCGACGGCTCGAGCGGGCGCGCGGTTATTGCCGAAAGCGCCCGGCAATAGAGGTCGTTTCGCGCGAACGGTCCCTCCACGATGGTCGGCCCGCCGGCGCCGGCAAGCGACAGCAACTCCGCCGTCATCAGCGCGAGGTAGAGGCTAGCCGCGGCGTTCCGCTCGCCTTGGGAAAGCGTCTCCGGCGGCTGCGTCCAGCGGCCCTTGCCGTTCGGAAAAGGCCCGACGCCGGCGGTAAACGTCGGAAGCACCATGATGCGCTCTGTGAGCACGCGCTCGACATCGCCAGTGCTCGGCCGCGCGAGATCGCCGCCCGTCATCAGCTCGAACTCGCGTCCGCCCATGAAGCGGGCGCATGCGACCGGATCGCCGAAGGCGCTCACGTTGGCGAGCGTGTCGCGCGTCGGGTCGAGATGGTCGATGTCGCCGCCTGCGGCAAAGAGAATCACCCAGGTGCCGGTCGAGACGACGGCGAAGGGCGGCTTCCGCGCTTTGAGATGTGGCAGCAGCGAAGCGCTCGAAATCGTGGATGCCGCAATGGACGGCGGTCGCCGGATCGAGCCCGAGCTCCTTGGCGAGCGTCGGGACGGATTGGCCCGAGCCGGTCGAAGGCGGAGCGAAGCGGCGCGAGCTTCTTCTCCCAGCCGAGGCGCTTGACGAGGCTCGACCAGATGAGCGCGCGCGGGTTCCACATATCGGAATGCGCGCCCATCGAGCACATCTCGGTGGCGGCGACGCCGGAAAGCCGCCAGGCCCAATATTGCGGATAGTTGACGTAGGCAGCGGCAGCCTCGAACTGCTTCGGAAAGCGCCGCTCCTGCCAAAAGATCTGGGCGCCGAGATTGAGACCGCCGGGAAGCCGCGGCGACAGCGTTTCGGAAAAACCCGGACGCACGCGGGCGTACTCGGCGTGAAGCTCGTCCGGTCCCGGATATTCGTAGTCGAGGATCGGCAGCAAAAGCCCGTCGCCCTCCGGGCCTCCGCCGCGCCGAAGCGGATTCGGCGGCGCAGGCGGATCGGCGTTGATGAACGCGCCGGCGGAGCCGTGCGCGGTGATGGCGATCGCGTCGATCGGCGCCTCGCGGTTCAGGCTGGCGAGTGAATCGGAGATGAAATCCCAGATCCGCGCGACGTCGAGATGCGGGTAGGGGCCGTCGCTTCGTCCAGGGTCCGCGGTCGTGCGGAGCGCGCGCTCGACCGCCTCGCTGGCGTCGACCAGCGAGACCTTGGCGTTGGTCTTGCCGACGTCGATGATGGCGACGTGCCGCGGATGCATCGCCGCCGCTCACTTCATGTGGAACATCGGTGTGAGCGGCGTCGCCACCGGCTCGCCGTCCGGCTTCGTCCCCATGATGTCGCGCATATGCTCCCACCAGCGCCGCATAACCGGATGCTCTGCAAGCGCATCCATGGCGTGGTCGTCGCGCCGCCATAGCACGCCGAAGAGGATGTTCGTCTCCGCGTCGAGATGGATCGAGTAATCGGAGATCCCGGCCTGCTTCAGGAGCGCGACGAGCTCTGGCCAGATCGCATCGTGGCGGCGCTTGTACTCCGCCGCCATGCCCGGATTGAGCTTCATCTTGAAGGCGTATTTCTCCATTACCGGGTCCTCCAACGCGAGGCGATCTTCCCCGCCACGATCGGCAGCGCGATCGCCGCGATGAGCAGCGACCCGATGAAGATCGACTGGACGATGCCGGGCACGTTCAGGAGGCCGAAGCCGAAGGTGACGAGGCCCATGACGAAGGCGGCGATGAAGACGCCGGGAATGGTGCCCGAGCCGCCCAGGATGTTGACGCCGCCGAGCACGACCATGGTGATCACCTCAAGCTCCCACCCCGTGGCGATCGTTGGTCGCGTCGAGCCGATCCGCGACGTGAGAAGGATCGCCGCAACGCCGCTCATCAGTCCGGTCAGCACAAAAAGAAGGAAGCGGATGCGGTCAACCTGCACTCCGGAGAACCGCGCGGCGATCGGGTTGTTGCCGATGGCGTAGATGCGCCGGCCGAAAGTGGTCAGATGCAGGACGACGCCAAAGACGATCGCGAGGGCCAGAAACAGAACGAACTCGAAGGAGACGACCCACCAGACATAGCCTTGGCCGAAGAAGTCGAAGCCGGCGGGGTACTTCCGGTAGACCTGATCGCCGAGCGCCACGAAGGCGATGCCGCGGAACAGGCTCATGGTGCCGATGGTGACGACGATCGAGGGGATGCGGAACCAGGTGACAATGAAGCCGTTGAAGGCACCGGCGATGATACCGACGATCATGCCGACGACGACCAGCGCCGCCGGCCCGAAGCCCGCTGCCGCTGCGGCGCCCATGGCGGTCGACGACAGCGCGATGATCGACGCGACTGACAGGTCGATCTCGCCGGCGATGATGAGCAGCGCCATGGCGAATGCGATGATCGCCTTCTCGGTGAAATTGAAGGTGGCGTCGGAGAGGTTGTAGGGGTTCAGGAAATACGGCGACGCCATCGCGTTGAAGATGAAGATCGCGACGGCGACGGCGAAGAGGATCACCTCCCACTGCTTCCACCACCCGAAACGGCCGGCAATGCGATCCGGGATGACGTGTGGCGCCGCGAACTGCTGGGTCATCGCGCCACCGCGTCCTTCAGGATCAGGCGGCCGGTCTGCCGCTCGCGGCCGGCATTGATGATGACAGCGCCGAGGATGGCGGCGCCCGAAATTGCCAACTGCCAGAACGGCGAGACGTGGATCACCGGCAAGGCGTTCCTGACGACGCCGAAAAACAGCGCGCCGAGCACGGCGCCGGGCACCGTGCCGATGCCGCCGGCGATCGACACCCCGCCGATCACGCACGAGGCGATGACCTGAAGCTCGAAGCCCCCGGCGATATCGACGTAGGCGATGGTGTAGCGCGACGCCCAGAGATAGCCGCAGAACCCGGCGATCGTGCCGGAGATGCAGAAGGCGATGAACTGGGTGCGGCCGACGTTGATGCCGGTATAGACGGCGGCGACCGGATTGCCGCCGGTGGCGTAAAAAGCGCGGCCGGTGCGCGTTGAGCGCATCGCAAAGAAAAAGACGATGACGACGATGATGGCGAACCACGACATCAGCGGCAGATGGAGGAGCTCGGCTCTCGGCACTGCGATGAAGGCCGCGCTCATCTGGCGCCCGACGATCGAGGTCCCGCCGGAGGCGATGAAGGCAAGGCCGCGGTAGATCGACAGCGTGCCGAGAGTGACGACGATCGGCGGGATGCCGACCAGCCACACCATCGCCCCGTTGAAGGCGCCGAGCACGAGCCCGATGCCGGCCGCCATCAGCATCAGCACCGGGATCGGCACCTCGGGAAAAGAGGCGTTGACGAGGGCTACCAGAACGCCGGTGAACGCGATGTTGGCGCCGACGGAAAGGTCGATGCACTTGGTCAGGATGACGGCCATCTGGCCGAGCGCGACCATGATCAGGATAGCGGTGTCGTTGAACAGGCCGACGAGGCTCCCCGGAGTGACGAAGCTCGGCGTGATGAAGCCGATGCCGGCGACCATCACGACGACGATCGCGGCCAGCAAGAGGTCGCGGCCCGCCCACATGTCAGGCGGCCTCCGCCGCGACGTTGCCGGTGGCGGACTGAACCAGCATCTCGGCGGTAAGGCCGGGCCGATCGAAGCGATCGACGATGCGGCCCTGGCGCATGACGACGACGCGGTCGCTCATGCCGAGGATCTCCGGCAGTTCGGACGAGACCATGATCACGGCGGTCCCCTGCGCCGTCAGCTCGCGCATGAAGGCGTGGACGGCGGCCTTCGAGCCGACATCGATGCCTTTCGTCGGTTCATCGAGGATGATGACGCGAGGATCGGTCGCGAGCCATTTGCCGATCACCACCTTCTGCTGATTGCCGCCTGACAGCGTGCCGACTTCCTGGCTGAGGCTGGAGGCGCGCAGGTCGAGGCGAGTTGAGAACCTGCGCGCGAGATCGAATTCGCGGGCGAGGTCGAGGAAGC
This sequence comes from uncultured Alphaproteobacteria bacterium, assembly GCA_963778625.1. Lineage (GTDB taxonomy): Bacteria > Pseudomonadota > Alphaproteobacteria > Rhizobiales > Afifellaceae > DASWJZ01. Next base: position 37,348 of record CAVZVB010000008.1, on the reverse strand, counting down.
CGTTGCGCGCCAGCCTGCCGAGCGAGGGCAGCGTGATGTTCTCGAAGACGGGAAGCGCCAGGACAACACCCTGGCGCTGGCGTTCCTCCGGCACGTAAACGATGCCGGTGGCGACCGCATCGGCCGGCCGGCGCACGACGATAGGATTGCCGTCGAGCTTCACCGTGCCGCCGGAGAGACGTGTGACTCCGAAGATCGCCTGCATAACTTCGCTGCGACCGGAGCCGACGAGGCCGTAAAAGCCGAGAATCTCGCCCTTGCGCACCGCGAACGAGATATCGGCGAACTCGGTCGGATGTGACAGACCTTCGACGGAAAAGACCGTCTCGCCGGGCGGCGCCAGGGGCTTCGGGAAGATGTCGTCGACCGTGCGGCCGACCATCAGCGCAATCAGGTTCGCCGGGGTGGCCTCGGCCACAAGGCCCTCGCCGACCAGCCGTCCATCGCGGAAAACGGTGTAGCGGTCAGCGATCTGGAAGATTTCCTCGAACTTGTGGCTGATGAAGAGGATCGCCTTTCCCTCCCGCCTGAGCTTGCCGATGATCCGATAGAGCTCCTCGACCTCCTTGTAGGAGAGCGAGGCGGTCGGCTCATCCATGACGACGATCTTGGCGTCGACCGAGAGCGCGCGGGCGATGGCGACAAGGTGCTTGCGCGCGATCGCGAGGTCGCGCAGCGGCGCATCGGGATCGAGATCGACCTCGAGCTCCTCGAGGATTGCCTTCGTGCGCGCACGCATGGCCCTCCAGTCGAGGAAGCCGAAGCGTCCCGTGATCGGGTGGCCGAGGAAGACGTTCTCGGCGACGGTGAGTTCGTCGAACAGCACCGTTTCCTGGTGCGTCGCGGTGATGCCGCGGCGGAACGCCGCTTCGGCGTTCGGGATCGCGATATCCTCGCCGGCGAGCACGATGCGGCCCTCGTCCGGCGCGTAGACGCCGGTGAGAAATCTTGACGAGCGTCGACTTGCCGGCGCCGTTCTCGCCGATCAGCGCAGTGACGGCGCCCGGGTAGAGTTTCAGATCCACGGCCTCCAATGCTTTGACGCCCGGAAACGACTTCGAGATTCCAATTGTCTCGAGGACCGGGATGGCGGTGGTCTCTGTCATGCGCGAAAGGTTCCGAACAGGCGCGGAAAGTCTGCACGCAGAGCCGACGCTTCTCAACCCGGAGCCGGGCGCCGTCGGCAACCGGGCGGGCTCGGGCCCAGCATGCGAAGAGGAGGCGGGAGGCGGCTTGGAGGCCGTCTCCCGCCGAGAGGTCTCGCCTCAGTAGATCTTCGCGAACTCGTCGATGTTCGAGGCGTCGAACACGAAGGGCGGTGCCATCGGTCCCGACAGCGTGTCGTCAAGCTTCACCGTGCCGAGCTTGCCCATCGAAAGCTCGCCGCCCGCGACCGCCTTTTCCTTGCCGGTGGCGAGATTGAAGGCGATCGTCGCCGCGGCATAGCCAAGGTCGATCGGGTTCCAAAGCGCGAACTGAGGCGCTGCACCCGACTTGACGTGCTTGATCATCTCGGACGGCAGACCGAGGCCGGTGACCAGCACCTTGCCGACGAGATTGTTGTCCTCGACGTATTGTGCGGCAGCGGCAATGCCGACGGTGGTCGGAGCGACGATCACCTTGAGGTTCGGGTTGCTGTCGATCAGGCCCTTCGCCTCGGTGTAGCTCTTGTCCTGCTTGTCGTCGCCGTAGACCACGGTCGTCAGATTGACGTTCGGGAAGTTGCCCACGTCCTTCTTCATGATGTCGATCCAGGCGTTCTGGTTGGTGGCGGTCGACGTCGCCGACAGGATCGCCACGTCGCCCTTGTCGCTGCCGAGGAGATCAGACGCCATCTTCAGGCACTGGTCGCCGATCTGGTCGGGCGCGGAGGCGTAGAGGTTCATCTGGCGGCCGTCCTGCGAGACGCCGGAGTCAAACGAAATGACCGTAACGCCGCGCTCCATCGCCTTCTTCAGCGCCGGCACCAGCGCGTCGGGATCGTTTGCGGAGATGGCGATCGCGTTGACGCCTTGCGCGACAAGCGAGTTGATGATGTCGATCTGGCCTTCCGGCGTCGCTTGCGTCGGGCCGGTATAGATGATCTCGACGTCGCCAAGCTCCTTCGCAGCCTGCTCGGCCCCCTTGGCGGCGGCGTCGAAGAAGCCGTTGCCGAGATTCTTCACCAGAAGCGCGATTTTCACCGTGTCGGCCGAGGCCGAACCGGCCGCGAACGAGAACATCGCGGCGACGGCCGCGCCGATCGCGAAGGCTTTCTTCATTTTCGACATTTCCCTACCTCCCTATAACACCCACAGAAAAACCCGGACATTCATGCTGTTTCCGGGAACCTCACCATTTCGCCTTTGGCCGCGGCCTTGGCGACGACGAGCGTCACGCCGGCCGCGTCGACCATGGCTGCGTCCTCCTCTCCGATCCCGTCGTCGGTGATGATCGGTGCTGACCCGGTTCAGGGCGCACACGATCAGGCTTGAGCGCTGACGGAACTTGGAGGAATCGACAAGCACGACAAGCCGTTCGGCCTGCGCGATCAGCTTGCGCTCGCCCTGCACGATGAGCGGATCGCGCTCCATTACGCCGAGGCGGCCGACGCCGAGCGCCCCCATGAACATGCGGTGGGCGAAGAAGTTCTTGGTCACGTCGTCTTCGAACGGGGAGAGGATCGCCGCCTGCTCGCGATAGATGAGACCGCCCGGCACCATCACGTTGTTGCGCGTGTGCTTGATCAGGTGCTCGGCGATCGGGAACGAGTTCGTCATCACCTGCATGCGGCGCTGGGTGAGGAAGTGCACCATCTGGAACGTCGTGGTGCCGGCGTTCAGGATGATGGAATTGCCGTCGGAGCAGAGCCCGACCGCGGCTTCCGCGATGGCGCGCTTCTTCTCGATGTTGACGGATTCGCTGACCTTGAACGGGCGCCCGGCGATGCCGACGAACTCGGGCGGATGCAGCGCCTCGGCGCCGCCGCGCACGCGCCTGAGCCGGCCCTGAACGTGCAGTGCCGAGATGTCGCGCCGGATCGTCGCCTCGGAGGTCGCCGTTAGTTCGACGAGCTCTCCGATCGTGGCGACCGGCCGCTCCTGCACCGCACTCAATATGAGCTTATGGCGCTCGCGCTCGTGCATTCCTCCCTCGTTTTTCGTCTTGTTCTTGTCAGCCATCATTTGCGGGCTTGTGCGGCGGTGTCAATCAGCATCTGTCAAAATCCTTCACGCTGCGCCGCAGCATGACGGGAATTGACGGTTGCTGATTGACACCCCCGGGCTTGTGGAGGATAGCATCGCGGAAAACGCCGGGACCCCGCGTGACCTCCTGCCGCGCGGAAAGCCTCCGACGGACGGGGAGACGTCGATGCTCAATACCAATCCCTCCCAGAGCCTGATCGAGAACCGCTGGGACGATTCGCACGCGGCCGGGATGTCGGAGCCGGAACTCCTCGTCTACCGCTCGAACCTCCTCGGCGCCGACAAGCGCGTCACCAATTACGGCGGCGGCAATACCTCGGCGAAGGTGACGGAGAGCGATCCGCTCACCCGAAAGCCGGTCGAGGTTCTCTGGGTGAAGGGCTCGGGCGGCGACCTCGGCTCGATCAAGCGCGACGGCTTCGCGACGCTCACCATGGACAAGCTCAACGCCATGAAGGGCCTCTATCGCGGCGTCGCGCTACGAGGACGAGATGGTGGGGCTCCTGCCGCACGCCACCTTCAACCTCAATCCGCGCGCCGCTTCGATCGACACGCCGCTCCATGCCTTCCTGCCCTACGCACATGTCGACCACGTGCATCCCGGATGCGGTGATCGCCATCGCGGCTTCGAAGAATTCGCGGGCGCTCACCAAGGACATCTATGGCGACGAGATCGGCTGGCTGCCTTGGAAGCGGCCCGGCTTCGAGCTCGGCCTTTGGCTGGAGAAATTCGCGCGCGAGAATCCGGAGGCGACGCGGCTGCGTGCTCGAAAGCCATGGGCTTTTCACCTGGGCGAACGATGCGAAGTCCTGCTACGAGCTGACGCTCGACGTGATCAACCGCGCCATCGCCTGGTTCGAGCGCGAGATCGGCCGGCAAGCCGATCTTCGGCGGAGCTGTGGTCGCGGCGCTTTCGGGCGAAGACGCGGCGCGCCTTCGCCGCGCGGCTGATGCCGGAAATCCGCCACCTGATCGGCAACGACGAGCCGAAGATCGGGCACTTCGACGACAGCGACGCGGTGCTTGAATTCGTCGGCGTCGAAGCGTCTCGACGAGCTCGCAGCGCTCGGCACGTCGTGCCCGGATCATTTTCTCCGAACCAAGATCTGGCCGCTGGTGATCCGCCCGAAGGATGGCGGCGTCGACAGCGTTCTCGCCGGGCTTGAGAGCCAAATCGCCGACTATCGCAGCCGCTATGCCGCCTATTACGAGCGCTGCAAGAATCCCGGACAGCCCGGCGATGCGCGATCCGAATCCGGTCATCTATCTCGTGCCGGGCGTCGGCCAGATCACCTTCGCCAAAGACAAGGCGACGGCGCGGATCGCGAGCGAGTTCTACGTCAACGCCATCAACGTCATGCGCGGCGCCTCGAGCGTCTCCGACTATTTCGGGCTCTCGGAGCAGGAAGCCTTCAACATCGAATATTGGCTGCTGGAGGAGGCGAAGCTTCAGCGCATGCCGAAGCCGAAGAGCCTCGCCGGCAGAATCGCGCTCGTCACCGGCGGCGCCGGCGGCATCGGCCGCGCAACGGCCGCGCGTCTTCTCGGGCGAGGGCGCCTCGGTCGTCCTTGCCGATATCGACGAGGCGTCGCTCGAAACGACGCTCGACGAGTTCCGCGCTTCGCACGGCAAGGATTCCGTGCGCGGCGTCGCGCTCGACGTCACCGACGAGGCGGGCGTCGTCCGCGCCTTCGCGGAGAGCCGCGGGAATATGGCGGCCTCGACATCCTCGTTTCGAATGCCGGCATCTCGTCGTCGTCGCCGTTCGAGACGACGGAACTGTCGCATGTGGCAGAGGAACATGGACATCCTCGCGACCGGCTACTTCCTCGTGGCGCGCGAAGCCTTCCGCCTGATGAAGCGGCAGAAGCTCGGCGGCTCGATCGTCTTCGTCGCATCGAAGAACGGGCTCGCAGCCTCGCCGGGCGCCGCCGCCTATTGCACGGCGAAGGCGGCGGAGATTCATCTCGCGCGCTGCCTGGCGCTTGAAGGCGCGGGCGATCAGATCCGCGTCAACACCGTCAATCCCGACGCGGTGCTTCGCGGCTCCAAGATCTGGTCGAGCGAGTGGCGCGAGCAGCGCGCCGCCGCCTACCACATGAAGCCGGAGGAGCTTGAGGAGCACTACCGCCAGCGCTCGCTTCTGAAGCGCTCGCGTCTTCCCGGAGGACGTTGCCGAGGCGATCTACTTCCTCGTCTCCGACATGTCGTCGAAGTCGACCGGCAACATCGTCAATGTCGACGCCGGCAACGCGCAGAGTCTTTCACGCGCTAGCGGAGGCTCGCTTCGTCTTCAACGCAGCGCTAACGTTTGCTCACCGTTGTCCGGTCAAGCCGGGCATGACCACGGTTGGGTTTGACGCCGAGGGGAGTGGAATGCCACGTCCGGGTATCGACAAGCCGCTGATCGGGAAGCGGAACGAATGCTCGCGTTCAGCTCTGAAATCGGAATATGACGCGCTCGGCGACATGCTTCTCCGGCGCGGCATCGAGATCGACGAGATCAAGGCGAAGGCCGCCGCCTTCGAGGTCGCGATCCCGAGCTGGGGCGTGGGGACCGGCGGCACGCGCTTCGCCCGCTTTCCCGGGCCTCGGCGAGCCGCGCAACATCCTCGACAAGCTCGACGACTGCACTGTCATCCAGCAACTGACCGGCGTGACGCCGCGCGTCTCGCTGCATATCCCCTGGGATCTCCACGACGACCCGGCCGAGCTCAAGATCTATGCGGCGACGCGCGGCCTCGGCTTCGACGCGATGAACTCCAACACGTTCCAGGATTTGCCCGGCCAGGCGCTCTCCTACAAGTTCGGCAGCCTGTCGCACACCGACGCGGCGGTCAGGAAGCAGGCGATCGAGCACAATCTCGAATGCATCACGCTTCGGCCAGGCGGTCGGCTCGAAGGCGCTTGACGATCTGGATCGGCGACGGCTCGAATTTTCCCGGCCAGAGCCACTTCACGCGCGCCTTCGAGCGCTATCTGGAATTGCTCAAGGCGATCTATGCGGAGCTGCCGGAGGACTGGCGGCTCTTCACCGAGCACAAGCTCTACGAGCCGGCCTTCTATTCAACCGTCGTGCAGGACTGGGGCACCAACTACCTGATCGCCTCGACGCTCGGCGAGCGCGCCTTCTGCCTCGTCGATCTCGGCCACCACGCGCCGAACACCAACATCGAGATGATCGTGGCGCGGCTGATCCAGTTCAAGAAGCTCGGCGGCTTCCATTTCAACGATTCGAAATACGGCGACGACGACCTCGATGCCGGCGCGATCAATCCCTACCAGCTCTTCCTCGTCTTCAACGAGCTGGTCGACGCGGAGCTTGCCGAAGCGCCGGGTTTCGCGCCGGCCCACATGATCGACCAGTCGCACAACGTCACCGATCCGATCGAGAGCCTCATGGTGTCGGCGATGGAGATCGAGCGCGCCTACGTGCAGGCGCATCTCGTCGACCGCGCCGCGCTCGCGACCTACCAGGAAGCGAACGACGCACTGATGGCGAGCGAGGCGCTGAAGACCGCCTTCCGCACCGACGTCGAGCCGATCCTGGCGATGGCGCGCTACGAGAAGGGCGCGGCGATCGAGCCCGTCGCCATCTACCGCGCCTGCGGCTACCGCCAGACGGTCGGCGCGGTCAGGCCGAAAGTGTCGAGCGCGGCGGCGGCGGGATCGTCTAGCAGTGTCAGGGAGATCCGCATCCTGTCGTCGGAACGATCGCCGGGTCGCGCCCGGCCAAGACGACAATGGTGTCTGCCGGCTCAGGAAAACCCGACGACCGCGTGCGGGATGTAGGGCTCCTCCAGCGCCTTGATCTCCTCAGCCGACAACGCCGACGTCGACCGCCGCGATCGCATCCGTCAGATGCTGCGGCTTGGTGGCGCCGACGATCGGAGCGGTAACGCCCGGCTTGTGCAGGTGCCAGGCGAGCGCGATCTGCGCCATCGGGCAGGCCGCGCTTCTTCGCCAACTCCTGCACGCGCTCCACGATGACGCGATCGGCGTCGGCGATGCGGATATAGAGGTTCTTGCCGAACTCGTCGGTCGCGCCGCGCGTCGTGCTCGGCTTCTCCTCCCAGGGGCGGGCCAGCTTGCCGCGCGCGAGCGGCGACCAGGGGATCACGCCGATCCCCTCGGAGATGCAGAGCGGCAGCATCTCGCGCTCCTCCTCGCGGTAGATCAGGTTCAGATGGTTCTGCATGGAGATGTAGCGGCTCCAGCCGTTCGCCTTCTGCAGCGCAAGCGCCTTCATGAACTGCCAGGCCCATTGCGACGACGCGCCGATGTAGCGGGCCTTGCCGGCCTTCACGACGTCATTCAGCGCTTCGAGCGTCTCCTCGAGCGGCGTCTCCGGGTCGTAGCGGTGTGTCTGGTAGAGATCGACATAGTCGGTGCCGAGCCGCTTCAGGCTGTGATCGATCTCGGTCATGATCGCCTTGCGCGAGAGGCCCTTTCCGTTCGGGTCGTCGCGCATCTTGCCGTGCACCTTGGTGGCGAGCACGATCTCGTCGCGCTTGGCGAAATCCTTCAGGGCTCGGCCCGTGATCTCCTCGCTCACGCCGGTCGAATAGACGTTCGCCGTGTCGAAGAAGTTGATCCCGGCTTCGAGCGCCTGCTTGAAGAAAGGCCGGCTCTCTTCCTCTTCGAGCGCCCATTCGCGACCCTTCTTGGAGCCGTAGCTCATGCAGCCGAGGCAGATGCGCGAGACCTTGAGGCCGGTCGCGCCGAGATTGACGTATTGCATGATTGCTCTCCTGAATGTGGCGGCTGCGAATGAAGGGATGGCGCCGTCGGGCGACGCCGGAGACGAGGCGGGTTTCTAGACCTTCGGCGCGTCGGCAAAAGCACGCTTTTTTTCGGGACGGAGCGGCGCTTGCGCGCGGCGCGCAAGCCTGATTTCAAGTCCTGCGATGCATCGCCCCGCTCCATGGTCTTCGCGTTCTTGAGCTTGCGCGCATTCTCGCCGGCCCCTGGACCGGGCAGCTCCTCGCCGATCTCGGCGCCGATGTGGTCAAGGTGGAGCGGCCGGGGAGCGGCGACGACACGCGCGGCTGGGGCCCGCCCTTCGTGCGGCGGAAGGCGGCGGCCACCTTTCCTCCAGCTATTTCCACGGCTGCAACCGGGGCAAGCGCTCGGTCACGGCCGACCTTGAGACGGAGGAGGGCAGGGCGCTCTGGTGAGGCGGCTCGCTGCGCATGCCGACGTCCTGGTCGAGAACTTCAAGGTCGGCGGGCTCGAGCGCTACGGGCTCGACCATGCGAGCCTTCGCAAAGCCAATCCGCGGCTCGTCTATTGCTCGATCACCGGCTTTGGCCAGGACGGCCCTTACGCGAAGCGCGCCGGCTACGATTTCATCGTCCAGGGTCTCGGCGGGATCATGGACCTGACCGGCGAGCCCGACGGCGAGCCGCAGAAGATCGGCGTCGCCTTCGCCGACATCTTCACCGGCGTCTATGCTGGCGTCGCAATCCTTGCCGCGCTCAGGCGCCGCGACGAGACGGGGGAGGGCGCGCATATCGACATGGCGCTTCTCGACACGCAGGTCGGCGTGCTTGCCAATCAGGCGATGAGCTATCTCGTCTCCGGCGCCGTCCCGAAGCGCATGGGAAACGCGCATCCGAGCATCGTGCCCTACCAGGTGTTCCCCGCCGCCGACGGACATCTGATCGTGGCGGTCGGAAACGACCCGCAGTTCGCGCGCTTCGCGGCGATCCTCGGCGCGCCGGAGCTCGCCTCCGATCCGCGCTTCGTGACCAACGCCGACCGGGTCGAGAACCGCGACGCGCTGGCGGCGATCCTCGCCGAACTCACCGCGCAAGGACGCGCGACGACGCTTCTTGCGGCACTGGAGCAGCGCCGGCGTGCCGGCCGGGCCGATCAACTCGGTCGCCGATGTCTTTGCCGATCCGCAGGTCGTGGCGCGCGGCATGCGCATCGATCTGAGCGACGCTGGCCGCGGCCGGCGGCTCGATCCCGGGCGTGCGCACGCCGATCGTTCTCGACGGAGAGCCGGCCGCCGCCGATCGCGCCGTCGCCGGCGCTCGGCGCGCATAATGGCGAGGTGCTCGCCGATCCGAATTGGGGCGGCGAAGGGCGACATGACGGGCGGCGCGATTCGTGCAAGAAGCGCGCCGCTGCCGAAGACCGAGAGGAAGGGAAGAAATGGGAAAGATTGCGATCGTCACGGGCGCGGGAAGCGGTATCGGGCGCGCGGTGGCGCGGACGCTTCTGAAGGCGGGTTACAGCGTCGCGCTTGCCGGACGGCGCCGGGATGCGCTCGAGGAGACGGCGAAGGGCGGTGGCGATGCTCTTGTCGTTCCGACCGACGTGACGAAGCCGGATTCGGTCAGGGCGCTCTTCAAGGCCACGAAGGACAAGTACGGCCGCCTCGACCTTCTCTTCAACAATGCGGGCGACGGGCGCGCCGGCGGTGCCCTTCGAGGACCTGACCGACGAGAACTGGCTGAGCGTCGTCGGCGTCAACCTGAACGGCATGTTCTTCTGCGCCCGCGAGGCGGTGCGGATGATGAAGGACGCAATCGCCGAAGGGCGGGCGCATCATCAACAACGGCTCGATCTCCGCGCACGCGCCGCGCCCGAGGTCCGCGCCCTACACCGCCACGAAGCACGCCGTCACCGGCCTCACCAAGTCGATCTCGCTCGACTGCCGCGCCGACGACATCTGCTGCGGCCAGATCGATATCGGCAACGCGCTGACCGAGCTTGCCGCCAAGATGAAGGACGGCGTGCCGCAGGCGAACGGCACGATCGCGAAGGAGCCGCTGATGGACGTCCAGATCGTCGCCGACACGGTCCTCTACATGGACTCCGCTGCCGCTCGATTCGAACGTGCTCTTCCTCACCGTCATGGCGAACCAGATGCCGTTCGTTGGACGGGGATAGGTTCCGGACTTCCAGGTTTGCTGGCATTGCCATTCAGTCTTGACATCAAGACATCAAGAGAACTATGTCTTGATGTATGCGAACGACCCTGACTTTTGACGATGACGTGGCCGTGCAGGTCGAACGGTTGCGGCGCGACCGCAACGCCAGCCTAAAGGATGTCGTGAACGAGGCCATGCGCCGGGGCTTGCGAGACATGAGCGAGCCGCCGAAGAAGAAAAGGCCGTTCCGTGCCGAGCCGATCGACGTGGGAGAGATTTTTCTTCCGAATATCGACAACATTGCCGAGGTCATCTCCCTGATCGAGGGCGACGATCACAAGTGATCCTCGTCGACGTCAATCTCCTGCTTTATGCGACCATCCGGCAATTCCCAGAGCACGCTGCCGCGCGGAAATGGTTCGAGGGTGAGCTTGGAGGAACGGCGACTGTGGGACTGCCGTGGGCGTCGCTGCTCGGCTTCTTGAGGATCGCGACAAACGGCCGGATCTTTAAGGGGCCACTGACCATAGCTGCCGCATGGGAGCGGGTTCAGCTCTGGCGGTCCGCCGACACCGTGTGGATTCCCCAACCGACGGAACGGCACGCCGAGGTGCTCGGCGCGTTACTTGCGGCGTCCGGTGTGCATGGCGATCTAGTTCCCGACGCGCATCTCGCGGCGCTCGCGATCGAGCACGGGCTGACCCTCTGTTCGACTGACGGAGATTTCGGGCGGTTCAAGCAGCTTCGCTGGACGAACCCGATCGCGGCTTGAGCTGGAGCTGCTGTTCTCAGCTCTCGACGATCTCCGTCCCCGCGATCTCGATGCCGAACCCGGCGAGCCCGACATATTGCCGGTGCTGCGTGGCGATGACGGTGATGGAGGAGACGCGGAGGTCGCGCAGGATTTGCGCGCCGAGCCCGATCTCGCGCCAGCGCTCGCGGCGCTTGAGTGAGCTTTGGTGGCGGTCGGCCGCTTCCGGCGTCGCGTCGCCCGTTGCGCTCGCCGTGCTTTCCAGGGTCGTGATCTTCGGGTCGCGCACGTAGATCAGCACGCCGCTGCCGCTCGATCGGAAGCGCTGCAGCGCGACGTCGAGCCAGCGCTGCGAGCGCGGCGCATCGAAGAGGTCGCGGAGCGGCTGCTCATGATGGATGCGGCAAGCGACGCCGCTCTTGCCGGCGACCTCGCCGAACACCACCGCGAGATGCTGCGTGTCGTCGAACGACGTCGTGTAGACGTGAACGGTCGCTTCGCCGATCGGGGTTGCGACCGCCATGCTCTCGATGCGGTGGACGAACGATTCCGTTCGCATGCGGTGCTCGATCAGCTCGGCAATCGAGACGATCTTCAGGCCGTGCTCCTTGGCGAAGGCAACGAGCGCGGGCAGCCGTTTGACGGTGCCGTCGTCGTTCACGACCTCGGCGAGCACGCCGACCTGGGGCAGACCTGCCAGGCGGCAGAGATCGGTCCCCGCTTCCGTGTGGCCGGAGCGGATGAGCACGCCGCCGGCTTTGGCGATGAGCGGAAAGACGTGACCCGGGCGCAGGAAATCCGTGCTGATGCAATTGTCGTTGGCGAGCGCGCGCAACGTATTGGTGCGCTCGTCCGCCGAGATGCCGGTGGTCAGCCCTTCCTTATAGTCGACGGAGACGGTGAAGGCGGTGCGCATCGGGTCGCGATTGGCGGCGACCATGGGCGAAAGCTGCAGTCGGTCGGCGGTCGCCTGGTCCATCGGCGCGCAAACGATGCCGCTCGTGTGGCGGATCATGAAGGCGATCTGCTCGGGCGTCGCCTTCGCCGCCGCCATGATGAGGTCGCCCTCATTCTCGCGGTCGTCGTCGTCGACGACGACCACAAGTTCGCCGGCCGCAATGGCGGCAATGGCTTCCGACACACTGTCCAGGGTCATTGCCCCTCCTAGCCGTCCGCGACGGCCCATGCAATCGCGCCGAGCCGCCGGCGACTTTCACAGCGCCTGTGACATTGCGATCCTTTTCGGCGGCCTGATATAGGCTCGCTTTCGCAGCGCACGCCAACGTGGCTGCCAGGGAGGCGGAATGACTCTTCGAACTGGCGGCCGCATCCTTGTGGACAATCTCGTCGGCCACGGCGTCGACTTGGCGTTCTGCGTCCCCGGCGAGAGCTTTCTCGGCGCCATCGAGGCGTTCCGCGAGGTCGAGAACCGCGTCAGGCTCATCGTCTGCCGGCAGGAGGGCGGCGCGGCGAACATGGCGGAGGCCTACGGAAAGTTGAGCGGGCGGCCGGGCGTCTGCTTCGTGACACGCGGCCCCGGCGTGACCAACGCCTCGATCGGCCTTCACACGGCGCGGCAGGACTCCACCCCGATGATGTTGCTGGTCGGGCAGGTCGGCCGCGACGATCTCGGCCGCGAGGCGTTCCAGGAGATCGACTATCGCCGCATGCTCGGCGAGGTGACGAAATGGGTCGACCAGGTCGATGATCCGGCCCGCATCCCCGAATATGTCGCGCGCGCCTATGCGATCGCCATGGCCGGCCGGCGCGGGCCGGTCGCGTTGGTCTTTCCGGAGGACGTGCTGACGGCGCTCGCCGAAGCCGCGGATGTCGCGCCGGCGCCGGTCGCCGAGCCGGCGCCCTCGCCGGCGCAGATGGCGGCGCTCGCGGAGCTTCTCACGGCGGCGGAGCGGCCGCTTGCGATCGTCGGCGGGAGCGGCTGGTCAAGTGAGGCGTGCGCGGACCTGATCCGCTTCGCTGAAGCGTTTGCGCTTCCGGTCACCGCGGCATTCCGCTGCCAGGACCGCATGGACAACACGCATCGGCTCTATGTCGGCGAGCTCGGCACCACCGTATCGCCGGAGCTTGGCAAGCGCGTCCGCGACGCCGATCTCATTGTCGCGATCGGCACGCGTCTCGACGAGATGACGACCTCCGGGTACACGCTGCTCCGCGCGCCCGTCCCGAGCCAGAAGCTCGTGCATGTCCATCCGGGAGCGGAGGAGCTCGGTCGCGTCTTCGCCGCGACGCTTCCGATCAACGCGGCCGTCGGACCGTTTCTTGCGGCAGCCGCGGCCTTGAAACCGCCCGGCCGCAAGAGCTCGATGCAATGGGCGGAAGCGGCGCGCGGCGATTTCGAGGGGCAGCTTGCCGGCCGCGTCTTCCCCGGAGCGGTCGACTTCGTGGCGGTGATGGCCGAGGTGCGCGCGCGGCTCGGCGCGGATGCAATCATCACCAACGGCGCCGGCAACTACACCGGCTGGTGCCAGCGCCACTACCTCTATCGCAGCTTTCCGACGCAGCTTGGGCCCGTCAGCGGCGCGATGGGCTATGGCTTCCCCGCCGCGATCGCGGCAAAGGCGCTCCACCCCGATCGCGATGTGGTTTGCTTCGCCGGCGACGGCTGCTTCCTGATGAACGGGCAGGAGCTTGCGACGGCGGTGCAATACGGGCTCGCTGTCGTCACCTTGATCTTCGACAACGGCATGTACGGCACGATCCGCATGCATCAGGAGCGGAACTATCCGGGCAAGATCTATGCGACCGACCTCACCAATCCGGATTTCGCGGCGCTCGCGAAAGCCTACGGTGCACATGGCGAGACGGTGCGAAAGACCGAGGACTTCGCGCCTGCCTTCGAGCGCGCGCTGACCTGCGGCTGCCCGGCGCTCATCCACGTCGTGATGGAGAAGGAGGTCATCTCCACGCGCTCCACGTTGACGGAAATCCGCGGCAAGGGAGTGCGGTAGCCTTCGCGAAGCGGGTCGCCCATGCGGCTCGAATTGAACGATTTTGCGGCTCGCTCCTGAAAGCGAACCTTAACGGCTTGCAGATTGAATGCTGCGGAATTTGCGACCCGGAGCTGCCCGTTGCGGCGGGCCACTCGGGCGCGCGTGGGGCCAGATGGTCAAGAGCAAGCTCAAGAAGGCACAACCTGAAGCCCCTGTGAAGCAAATGGCGCCGCTTCGCGATACGGGACCGACCTCGCATGGCGAGATCGGCAGCCACCGTGGCCAGCACAGGGTGCTCGTTGTCGACGACGAAAAGGCGTTCCTGCGCAAGACTGGAAACGTGCTTCGCGAGGAAGGCTACGACGTGGTCCTTGCACGGTCGGGTGAGGAGGCCATCGACCTCGTCGCGGCAGAGCCCGTGGACTGCATCCTTCTCGATCTCATGGTGCCCGGCATGGGCGGTCGGGCGGTGTGCCAGGAGATCAAATCCACGCCGAAGCTCCGTGACATCCCGCTGATCCTGCTCACTCCCACGGAAGATCGCGGCACGATGCTCGACGGTCTTGGCATCGGGGCCGACGACTGCATCGCGAAGTCGAGCGAAGTCGAAGTGCTGAAGGCCCGCGTCCGTGCGCAGGTCAGGCGCAAACAGTTTGAGGACGAGAACCGGCACATCCGTGAGGAGCTTCTGCGCAAGGAGTTCGACGCCGCGGAAGCGCACGTAGCGCAGGAGGTGGCGGAGACGCGCGCTGCGCTCGTCGCCGAGCTTGAGCGCAAGAACAAGGAGCTGGAAGCGTTCGGCTACTCGGTTTCGCACGACCTCCGCGCGCCGCTTCGCGCGATCGACGGGTTCAGCAAGGCGCTGATGGAGGATTTCGGGGAGAAGCTTGACGCGGAGGGACTGGAGCATCTGCAAAGGGTGCGCGCCGCCGCGCAGAGGATGGGCGAGCTCATTGACGACATGCTGCAATTGTCGCGCGTCACGCGGCATGAAATCCGCCGCCGCCGCGTTGATCTCTCTTCGCTCGCGCAGGAAGTCGCCGACGAGCTGAAATCGGCAGGAGCCCGAACGCAACGTCGAGTTCAGGATCGATGCCGATCTTTTCACCGACGCCGACGCGCGGCTCCTGCGCATCGTCATTGAGAATCTCATCGGCAATGCGTGGAAGTTCACGCGCAAGGTCGACAGCCCGCGGATCGAGCTCGGCGTTCAAGTCGGCGAGGAGCCCGTCTACTTCGTCCGCGACAACGGCGCCGGCTTTGACATGCGCTATGCCGAGAAGCTTTTCCGACCCTTCCAGCGCCTGCACTCGGAGGCCGATTTTCCCGGCACAGGAATCGGACTTGCGACGATCCACCGCGTTATCAATGGGCACGGCGGCAAGGTGTGGGCGGAGGGCAAGGTCGGCGAAGGCGCGGCCTTCTTCTTCACGCTGCCGAAGGCGAGTCTCACGCGCGCCGCATAGCGCTTCAGTCTCGCGCGCTGCTTCTGCAGGCGCTTCGCCGCCGCGAACGTCTCTTACTGCTGACTTGCCGAGCCGAAGCTCGAAGAGCGAAGGCTGGTGGAGCCGAGGGGGATCGAACCCCTGACCTCCGCATTGCGAATGCGAGAGCCATCTTTTGTCTGGTTTCTCCACGCTGATCTGCACTTGCCCTATCACCAAGAAGACATAGATTTTCTTCGTATCGGCTTAGCAGGCATTGGCCGGGGTTTCCGTTTGGCGTGATGACCAAGTGATGACCAATTGGGTAAGCGGATGAGCGAGGCGACAGTAAACGGGCGTGTGAAGGCGCTAACAAAGCGCAGTGTGGATGCCGCAAAGCCTGCGGTCAGGCGATATGTCGTCTGGGACGGCAAGCTGAAGGGGTTCGGACTTCGAGTAGAACCCACTGGGCGTAAGATGTTCATTGCGCGCTATCGCGTTGGCGGAGGCCGGACCGTAGTGCTCCGGCAGGCGACCATCGGCCGGTACGGCACGATCACCCCCGACGAGGCGCGCACACGAGCTAAGAAGCTTCTGGGCGCTGCTAGTGCCGGCGCTGATCCCGTTGCTGAAGCCCGCGAGCGGCGGCAGGCGGGCTTCACCGTTGCAGACGTGTGCGAGTGGTATCTGCGGGAGGCTGCAGCCGCACGAATCCTCGGAAGGCGTGGAAGGCCGATCAAGCCGTCAACGCTCGAAACTGACCGGGGGCGCATCAGTCTTCATGTTCTGCCGCTCATCGGGAAACGGCCGGTGCACACGCTCTCGATTCGGGACATCGAAGAAATGCAAGCCCACGTCGCGGCTGGAAAGACGGCGCGCAAGCCCTTGCCCGGCAAGCGGCCACTTGGAAGCGCACCGACCGGCGGCCGTGGTGTTGCCGGGCGCACGCTGGCAATGCTGCGGGCGATCTTTGAACACGCCGTAAGGCGGCAAATGATCGCGTCGAACCCAGCCAAGGGGGCTCGCAAGCTCGCTAACGAAAGACGCAACACCCGACTTACGCTCAATCAGCTTAGGGCTCTCGGTGAAGCCATGAGGGAATCGGGCGAGAACCCAGTGGCGGTTGCCGCTATTCGCTTAATTGCGCTTAGCGGGCTGCGCCGTAGCGAGGCTTTAGGGCTGCGTCCTGAATGGTTGCTTGATGTTGGGGGCGTTGATTTTCCAGACACCAAGACTGGGCCGCAAGCCCGACCGCTCGGGCGGGCCGCAATCAAGACCATCCGGGCCCAAATCAGCTGTGCCGGTTCCTCTGAATGGGTTTTTCCTGCGGGTCGCGGAGAGGGGCACTTCATAGGCGTTCCGAAAATCCTTTCTCGGTTGTGCAAGGTTGCAAAATTGCCGGCTATCTATCCTCACGCTTTGCGCCACACCTTTGCGAGCATTGCAGCCGAACTCGGGTACAGCGAACTGACGATCGCCGGCCTTTTGGGACACTCGGCCGGTTCCGTTACGGCAGGATATGTCCATCTCGATACGTCACTAGTAGCGGCGGCGAACAGGGTCTCGTCGGTGATCGCTCGCGCGCTCGACGGCGAGGCCGACGCGAGGGTGGTTTTGCTGAGGAGCGAGGCAGTTTAGATTTTCCGAACCACAGGGATAGGCTAGCCAGCTGACAAGCTCGGAAAGCATCGCCCGGTTTCCCTGTGATCCTTACGGTGCAGCGACGGGTGCGCGCCCGATGATCCGCTGGAACGTGGCTCGCTTCCGGATCGAGAGCGGAAAATGGCCCACTGCAATCGATCATGTCTTTTTAGCCGAGGCCGTTCAGAAAATCGGCCGCGCCATGTTCGGTGGCGAATGGTCGGGGGTGGAGCCCTGGACCAATTCAGGCCCGTCCGCAACGCTACGTTTTGAACAAGTCCAAAGACGTATTGCTCGCTCCGCGGCACGCGGAATGCTCCAGACAGCCACCCGCGCAGTTGAAGGCGGCGATACCCGTCCCCTTCAATCGAGCGTTTGGCAAACCGAACGCCTGGACCCTCGTTTTTTTTGTTGCCAGATCAACCCCGCTAATCCCTTTTCGGCTGGTGTTGCGGGGGATAACTACGGATACATCTTTGTTACCGATGAAAGCCTTAAGCGGCTGCTGAAGGAACTCACTCGGCCGAACGATTTGGCCGTGTCGTTCATCGCGGCTGAAACCGCGTGCGAAAAGTGGCTCAGCTCCGAAATTGCGAGCTCTCCAAATCAGCGTCCGCAACCAAAGGCCAAGTTTCTCGAAGCTGCACGATCTAAGTTCAAAGGCTTGTCGGCGCGAGCATTTGATCGTGCTTGGAAGCTTGCAACCAGAGAGGCCCCGGCTTGGCGGCGTGGCGGTGCGCCGAAAAAGACCCCTCCGCGCTAATCCTCGCGCATAACTCCGCACCAAAATAATCATGACGGATATTTGGCCCCGCGTTGCTTGGCTAGGTCTCTGTTGCTCCGGTCCTACCGGGTATCACTACGGAGGTCACACCAAAATGGAAGCCGAAACTATCGCTGCCTTAACGCCAAGAAGCGCGAATCTCTCCGTCACTCAGGCTGCGGCCCACACCGGGTTGAGCGTTGCATACCTAAATCGCCTTCGCACAACGGGCGGTGGCCCAGCGTTCTTCAAGATCGGCACGCGCGTTGTCTATGCGCCAAGTGAACTCGACACTTGGTTGGCCATGCATCGCCGGATGAGTACTTCGGATGCCGGCCCATGCCGTCGGGCTTCTGACCTGGCGGGCACTCCCAGCATTCCGGTGCAGGATGGTGACTAACGAGGTGGTACGCTTGGCGGGTCCGTCGTCTGGAGAGAATCGGTCCCAAGGAACGGTGACGAGTATCAAGTCCGTCCGATCTTTGGCATTACCGTTGGACCGCGCCGTCGCCCCGTTGATCCGGAGAAGGTCGCCGAGATCGCAGAGAGCATCAAGCGCGTCGGGTTGCTGCAACCGATTACGGCTTACGCGCCCGACAACGTCGCGGTCGAACTTGTCGCCGGGCGTCATCGACTTGAGGCAGTTAAGTCGCTCGGATGGGAGCACATCGACGCGATCTTCGTCGTCGGCGACAAGATCGAGCGCGAATTCGTAGAGATTTCGGAGAACCTCCACCGGGCCGATCTCACCAAAGAGCAGCGTGATGAACATCTCCGGCGCTATGCGGAATTGCTGGAGGAGCAAGCGCAGAAGGTTGTGCCGCAGAATGCGGCGAAACCTGAGTCCGTGCCGAAGGGCGGCCGGCCCAAGAGCATCGCCAAGAAGATCGCTGAACAAACCGGCTTAAGCGACGACACGGTGCGCCGCGCCCTCAACCCAAAACCGGCGAAACCGGCGGCCGATCCTTTGTCCAGGCATATCTGCGCGAGCAGGCAATTCAACCGCCTCGTCCGTGCTTCGGGACTTTGCAGGACCCGAAGCTCGCCACCTCTTCCGCCGTAGGATCATCGACGCGCCCAGCCGCCTGATCGACTTCGATCCGCCCGCATTCTTAGTGCGTGTGCAGCCGCCCGCCAAGGAGTCAGGAGGGTCGGTATGAGCACGTCGTCGCCTGGCGCCGATCTCCTCGTCGCAGATCAACGAGAGGGGAGTTCCTCACCCACGACGCGGGCACAATTGGCCGGTAACGTGTTGCGGTTGCTGGTCACTGTGCTGAAGCAAGCCCGGCTGTGACCGCAAGTAAGGAAGAAACCCAGTCGTTCACGTCGTGGAAGCTCGACATTCTCGACGCGATGATGTCCGACGCTAAGTACCAAATTGGGTATTCCGCATTGCCTTCCGCGTCATGCAGGCGGTCAACATGCATACGCGGATTGCGATCCTCTCCGACGCTACGATCTGCGACGAGGTGCCGAAGACGGATCGTTTTCGATGCAACGACGCCCGCAAGAAGCTAGAGAAGCTGGGCTGGTGGAGAGTGGAACGCGGGCTCGGCGGCAAGGCATCCCGCTACGAGTTCTCCATCGAGAACCGCGATGCCATCCTCGACCAACGCATTGTCAAGAAGGACCTCCGCGACGGGGAGCGCATCGAGCGAAGAACCAGAGACAAGCGCCGCAAGCACAACGTGGTGAGACTACCACACAAAAGCCAAGCGCTACGTGGTGATCCTACCACGGAGGACGTGGTGAAATTACCACCGGTACACCTTCAGGCACCTTCATCTCAGAATATCATTGAAACAGAAGAGGAAGCTCGATTGTCAGAGTTAGCCCGCGAGGATCAGTGGTGGCTAGCCTCAACGCAGGGACCGGGCGAGCGCGCCTCATAGCGCCGTACGAACCCGCGTCCCGTCTCAAATGATCAAGCGGTGATCTATTTGGGGTTCACCTCAATTCCAGAACCGAGACCACCAGTGCTGTTGTGCTTCAAAGTTTGTCTTTTCTTCAGCGTTTTTCTTTTCTGCAGCCCGTTCCCTCCACAGCTTGTCACTCTCCTCGCGCACTTGTTGCGCACGCGCCTCATCCGCCTCGCGTCTTTGCAATGTCGCCTTTGCTCGTTCGCGGGCCGGAGCAATGAGATCCGCCCGGACTTCGTCGGCCGACTTGGTGCAAACATCGATGACAACGTAGTTGGATTGCGGGGTGACTAACGAACCGAGGACATAGTATGGGGCATCCGGCCCGGAGATATTGAAAACACAATACTCTTTTGCCGAAGCGCAGCTTATGAAAATCAGCACTGACGCAGATGCGACGGCGCCAATCCCAAAACTCGAAGACCTGCAAAATCGCCGTTTCATGCTGACGAGAATGAAGCGACCAGTGTATTAACAGTTGCTTGCGTACGCGTGACGACCGAGCCGCTCACGCCGGCGCTGGATCAGGTGACCGCCGCAGTCCGGCGATCAATCGCAAAATCTCGGCGAACATGATTCCTCGTCACGGTGACCTCAGCCATCTGGAATGTGACGTAGCGGCTTGGCTGACGAGCTTTGCGCCGATCTTGATCAGCTCTAGCGTTGCCATCCCCGCAACGCGCTGACTGCGGCGCGCCCTCGCCCCCGGCAACGAACAGACCGGCCAGTGCGCGGTTAAGCATAGCGATGCCTTCCTTGCCTCAGGTCCTCCCGACGAGCAGGCCGCCAATAGCGATTGCGGGTAACTCGACGGTAAGAAGTCACTTGACGATTGAGCACGTCGGGGGCTGTGCGCTAGGCTTGGCCTCAAGCGCCTGCGGGGGGGACACAGATGCCGGGCTCGCGCCAACGGAGCGGCGGACAAACCGGAACTGGGAAGCGCATCTGGGAAATAACGACCGCCTTCTTCGCGGTCGTGGCCGTTGCTGTTGCTATCTACGCGATACGGGACCAGCAACACAATACCAAGGTGCTGGCAGATACTATTAAGCAGCTAGACACCACCAAACAGCAATTGCAGAAAGCGCAGGCGGATATACGCGCGATCTCAAAAATCAGCCCCGAGCAGTTCCTCTACGACTATCAAACCTACCTCGCGGACATAGAAACCGCGCTCCAGAACTACCACTCAGCGCAGCAGCTTGTCGAGAGCGACAGAGCCGGGGCCGTTGCTGCAGCGCAGAAGGACCTGTTCGCTGCGGTCGCCGCCTTCACGACGTTCATAACCCAGTGGCGGGTAGTCGCCGAGCAACTTCAGGCGCTTCTAGACGGCAATGTCACGCGCATGGCCGAAGCCCGGCGCTTCGACAACGCAGGCGACGTGAGAAGTGCGGCTGAGACGATAATTAGGACCTTTCCATCCCTTCAGCCGGCTCTTCAATTGGAGCTCGAGAAGCTGAAGCAGGAAAGCGGTCCGGGCAACGGGTGAGGGATATCCCTCGTTTTACGGCAGCGCATCCCACTCTTTTACCTCTTTGACTCCGGCCTGCTGGTTCGCTGGCCTGACAAACGATGGCAGGCTAGAGTGGCCGGAGCACTCCTTGGGAATTCCAAGCATGACGTAAAAAGCGCTAATCGCCAAGAGTAACGAGGTGGCGGCGGGCGTCCGTCAGTTCGACAGCTCAATTGTATGCTCCCTGGTGCGGGGATTTTCGCTGTTGCCAATTACAGATGCTCTCGCAAAAGAGCCTCGCGGCAGGACAAGTTAAGAGGCGACCACTGACAGCGCGTCTTCCATGCGAGTGCGCTGCGCGGTAAGCTTGCGTATGATCAACGACAATGACCCAGAGATTAAGTCCTCGCGGTTCTGCGGAAACGTCACCCGCGACGGAATCACGGTGCGCGTCGAGATATATAGATTGGCGGGACGCGACGAAGCCTGGTCACTTGAGGTGATCGACCAAGAAGATGGTTCAACGGTTTGGGATGAGACATTTGCAAACGATCAAGATGCTTACGCCGAATTCGAGCGAACCCTGGAGATGGAGGGCATTCGCTCGTTTGCCGAACGGCTGCCCGGCCGAGCGCATTAGATTTCTCCGACATACCGCCGGAACTCAGATTGGCGCAGGCGTTTCGGCAGCCGGGATTCGAGCCTGCAAGTACCGAACCTAACTGCAATGCCGATTGCCGGGCCACAGTGACTCGCTGAGTCGATTTCTGGCCTCACCGCTATCCCAAGGCCGATGACACCAAACGCCTGCCAGCGAGGCTCCTGCGCTTGTCGCCGTCGCTCTTTCAACGCGCTTCTGATGGCTCAATGACGGTCTATGGCGAGCGGTTGCAATGGGTGGCGATTTGCTTACCGATCATGGCTCGGTTAGTTCCGACAGATTACTTGGTGCGTAAACTCCTTGGCGCGTGCCACGACGGCTTGCACGCTCAAGTTCTCCGATCCTGCGATGCCGGTCGTTGTCGACTTGAACGGTGCAAGAAAATCCGCCAGCGTATCCGCATTGATCGCGAAGCCGAGGCTAGCCCCCGATGTTCCGGTGTCTTTCAGCATTTCGACTTCGTTTAGCTTGGAGACCGTGACGCCGACAACGTTGCCGTCGGCATCGAGGACCGGTCCGCCCGAATTTCCCGGCTGGATATTCGCTGAAACCGTGAAGCTATTTTGATCTCCGCCAAGCCCCGTAAGGCTCGCAACGACGCCAGTGCTAACTGTGAGCGCATTTCCCATCAGGTCGGAAAGAGGATAGCCGAGCGCAACGACCGCTTGCCCAAGTTCCAACTTTCCGGTTCGGATCGTCGCAACTTTCGACAGCTTGTTGCGCGCCACCTGGATCACTGCGAGATCGCGGTCAGAATCCATCGCAAGGAGTTTCGCGGGGCCAACATTGGGAACCTCGATTTCACGACAGTTGGTGACCACGTGGGCATTGGTGACGACGGCCCCTTCAACGGAAATCGCGAACCCCGAGCCTCCCACAGTTTGACCTGAGCTAATCGGCTCCGGTTGGACGTCGGTCTTGAGCGCGCCGAACGCAGCCGCTTCCGGATACTCGATCATGGAAGCGAGATAGACCGATACCACCCCTCCGACCGTATCCTTGCTCTTGTCCCACGAAATGGAGAAGCCGCGACTGACGTTGCCTGACCTCACCGCCGTATAAAATCGCCGCTCGTCGATAAGGCCGCTCACGACAAAGAACTCATCGTTGAAAACTTTGTATTCGATAACCCGGCCGGCGCCCTGGCTGAGCCGTCGAAACAACGCCCTGAACGCTATGTCGCTTTCAGGCACGGCAAGCGTCTCAAGCTCTATGCTGTTGTCAGAACTCTCCCAGTGCGTTCCCCATTTCGAGGGGCTGCGGCTTGAAAAAAGGTTCGCAGGAATTGGGATTTTGACGCCAGCGCGGTCGTCTGCCTCCTCGTGAAAACCCAACGTTGCATAGGCGGCCCCGGCTTCGACGAGCATCTTCTGCTCCTCGACGGGTGTAAGAACGCCGTCCCCATCGAGGTGCTGCGATAATTCATAGCTGACGATTGCCCTGTAGGTTTGTCTTCCGAACGCGGCATCGATCAGTCCGTGATAGTGGCCCAGAAGTATCAGGGTCGCTTGCAGGACGACGCGATCCGTTTCGGTCTTCGCTGAGAACCATCGTGCAGAAGACGGGTAGTCCGCTCGGGCAGGCGATGTAGCGAGGCCGACAACAATTATCGACGGCAACAGAAGCTCCGCGGCCCAAATTCTGGCGTGGATCATCGCGATTTCCCCCAAAGTCTAAGATAGGGGAAAAGCCCTCCATTCGGCAACGCACGGTTTTATCGCGCAGCCGAGCCTTCGCGGCCAGGCGGCCGTCCTGCCGCCGACCTCGCTCAGGGGCAGCGCTGAACCATAACGATTTCACGGTCGCCTGAGCACGACTGGTCGTGATCGAAGACGATCTGACCGCCACCCGTGCCTTCATTGTCCAACATGTAAGCGACACCGCATTCAAGTCGAGCCGAAGTGGGGGACACGATGATCAGCTTGCCGGTTGGGGCTGACATCACGGTCTCAATCTCACCTGCGGCGTAAAGCTCGCAGGTTTCAGTGGTTCCGTAGACGGGCTGTCGCTTCGTAAGGCTTTCAGCCTTCCAGCTTCGGGCTTCAGCTCCCGCGCAGGACACTGCGTCGAGCCTAAAGAGCTTGTCGTCGATTCCCGGAGCTAGCTCGATTGACACGTCGCCTCCACAATCGGTCAGCGCGATCCGACCGAACGGCTTCTCCAAATCGACGAGAATTGAGCCGTCCGACGATGGAGCGATGGCGACACCGCCTCCGTCGCATTCAACCGAACAGACGACATGATCGTTCTCATCCCGGCAATAGCCGCCAGTGGCGAGCCAGTCGTCGCGGCCCCTTAGTCTAACCCCCATCTCGAATGTGCTTTTGGCCTGGGCTGCCGCAAGATACGGATCGTCTGTGGCGAGAACCAACCACATGTTGGTGACCGTCTGCTGCGGGTGATTTGCCAAATGTGTCGTGTCGTAGTTGCGGCTGTAGCATTGGGGTTCCCCCGGCCCGGCCACCGCTACACCTGCCAAAACGGCCGCGGTGATTAGCCCGGCCAAAAGGCGTTCCGGCATTTCGAGGCCCTCCCGATCTCAGATTACTCCCCACGAGTGCGCCGCCAATAGCGATTGCGGGGTCGCAGTGACTCGCTGAGTCTCATTTCTCGCCTCAGCCGCTATCTCCGACGGCCGCCGACACCAAACGCCTGCCAGCGTCTAGACGCGCTAGGGTCAGCCTACAGGAACGCAGGTGCCTGTAACGACGGTCGTCAGACCAATCCAAAAAAAGCGGATTGGATTCCGGCGTCTGCCGTCGGCAGCGTAGTCGCCGCTCCAGTTCCTTATGCGCAGAAAATCCTCCACGAAATCGGCGGGTCGATCCACGTTTGGCGGAATTAGAACCGCGTCGTTGACGCTATCTCCAGGCTTAATGATCTTCCAAATCGCAACTTCGGACCCCTTGGTCGAGTGGAGCGCACCAGTGTCGAGGTCAACGACGAATTCGCCACTACCAGAAATCCAATTCCCCAATTGCCACAGTGCGCCGACTTTGACGGGTTCCAATGTCCCGTCGTCCGTGAAATCCACGCCGGCCATTACTTGGCATTTGAGCAGGCTTTCATCGGCCGAAGCTTGAGCGGTGAAGAGCGCGGCGACAGCGGCTCCGATGATTGAAGGTCTAATCATTTGCGTTGCCTCATAGCACAGCGAGCGAGGCAATCATCAAACCCACACCCCTACTGCACAAGTGAGAAAAGAACAAAGTCTTGCTGGTGAACATATGAAGGGCGTGAGATCTCTTGAAGTAGTCGAAATTGTGGGCGCTGGGTCCGCACAGGTTGCGGCAGGCGTCTGATTATCGGTCCACCTGGACAGCATCGCCCACGAAGGAACTCACCAAATCGGGCAAAATTGACGTGACAGTCCGGGTGCCAATTCGCGTCTTTGTGTAGAACATTTTCTTGTTCACCCGATCGAGCTGATAAACCACGAAAACTTCAAAGCCCTGATCGTTGCCGCTGTATCCAGCCAAGGTCGACTCGCCGAACTTCACCAACGTGATGTCGTTGCCGGTAACGATGCCCCCCTCCGCTGTGAAGCACACAAGAGTTGCTTGATCAATTCCATCTTCGACGAAGCGATAGCCCCCGTTGGAAGCCGCAGTATGCCCACTGAAACTGCCGACCACCCAGCAGTCGTTGGCCAATGCGGGTGTTGCCGCTGCAAGCGCCAGCATTGCGAAAATCGTTGGACGCCACATGTCCTGCCCCACAGTTTGAATTTGTCGAGCCGAGCTTGGGCTGCTCCGGCGAGGCGACGGTATAATGACAGCTCAATTTTGCAAGACAGTGAGAGAAGGGTCTTCATGTCGGCACGTCCGGTGCAAGGACGGCAGATCACCGCAGCGCGCGCGGCGCCTGCGGTCTCAGCTTTCGGAGTTCGCGGAGGCAGCAATGGCGAATGGCATAACAATTTGACGCCACTTACTCGCGCGCGACTGTCGCTAGAACTGCTTTTGCGCGGGCACGCACCTCCCTTGCCACTCCCACAGGCCCCTGCTTCCCGGGAAGGCCCATACCATGTCAAAATGGCCGGTGACGCGGTCAATGGTGATAACCTCAATTCTCGTCGGCATGTCCTGGTGAGCGGAGATCGTCGTTTCGGAGAACTGGTCTGTTATCGGAGGACCGACCAGCCCCATATCGAGCACCGTGCGTTTGTCTCGTTCGATCATAACGGAGAACGGGACAGACGACTTATTGGGAGGGGGATTGGTATCGCTTGGATGCCCAACGCAACTGAGCGCAAGTTCCTCTGCACTCAACGATGGGGGCAGTAGAAACAGCACTGCGATAGCAGGCACCAGAGTCGGCAGCCGTCGCTTCAGATACCGCGATTTGTGCCCGATTGCTCCCATACTCGGAGCATACCGGCAGCACCGCTCGTTTCCCAGCGTGACCTCGGCCCCCTTACGTCACATCAGGCGCCAGAAGAGCGGCCGTCTTCGGTGGGCACCCCTTACGTAGCGTTCACCTCGGTCGTTGTGCGGCCAGCCGTTCGCGGTACCAGGCGTATAGGCCCGCTGCCACTATGATTGCGGCCCCGACGCTCGCCCTCAGGTCTGGAAGCTGGTCGAACAGGAGCCAGCCGTAGAACGTAGCCCATACCAGTAGCGTGTAGTTGTAGGGCGCAAGTAATGACGCGCTCGCATTCCGAAATGCCAGAATGATGAGTGCGTGAGCGACGCCGCCGAGCAGGCCCATCGCAAGCATCAGACCCCAGGCAGTCGCTGAGGGGAGGCGCCAGAAGAACGGCACTGCAAGGCTCAGCAGGATGGTGCCAATGAACGCCGTGTAAAAGAGGGTCGACCAGGGATCATCGCCGCGAACGTGGCGCGTCAACATTAAGCCGATTGCCCAAAAGACGGCAGCCGCGACAGCGAACAAAGCCCCGGCTTGGAACACATTGCCCCTCGGCCAGACCAATACCAACATTCCGGCAAAACCGACGATCACGGCCACCCAGCGATGAGGTCCGACATGCTCGCCAAGGAAGCGCCCACTCAGTGCGACGACCATCAACGGAGCGATAAACGAAACGGCGATGGCGTCAGCCAGCGGCATCAAACTGAAGGCGAGAATTATACAAACGGCTGAAATAGCGAGCGAGGCCGAGCGCAAAATCTGTGCCTTGGGATTGATGGTGCTCACCATGCGTCTGACCCGCGCTGGCCCGGCGAGCACCACAAGCGGAACGAGGTGGAATGTGTAGCGAGCCCAGGCCACTTGGATGCCCGCGTATTCGATCGTTAGGAGCTTTGAGATCGCGTCCATGGCGTTCAGCACCGCCATGCCAAGCACCATGAAGACAACGCCGAGAAGCAGATTGTCGCCGCCAGTTTCGTCGTCTCCTTGCGGCCTATTCATGAAGGTCTGGTCTTCCTTACGCATTGAAGCGAGCCGAACTGCTCCAGCGCGGTTCGCTGTTCGTCAAGGAGGCAAAGCTGGGCGCTGCTGATCGTAACCGCGGCGAGTGATCTCTGACAGTCGTAGCAGCAAATCCTGTTCAAGCCGGATCGCTGCTCCGCTTTGACAAGGCAGACCACGGCGCCCCCCGTTCCAGCGCTTCCTTATTGGGAAAAACCGACAAATTGCTTGGGCTCGGCGCTTCCGAACCTCTGGCGGGCGCCATGGGGATGATCAAGGCCGCGCGGGCCGTGGCCAAAGAAAGCAAAGAACGTGGGGGCGCACAATGGAGGACAGACCGCCCGCCGCGCCTCCGACAATCGACTAGGGTGGTCAGTGGCGCACTGAGGCCGACCGAGTGTATGAAATCCCAAAGTCGGCATCGTCGGCTCTTCAAGCGCAAGAAATACCGTTCAGGAAAGAACCCCAATGACCTTCTCGCTCTATCAAGCTTCCGTTCCCGTCTATATGCGCCGGCTCGAAGCCTTATCGGCAATTCTCGACAAGGCCGCCGCCTACGCTTCAAAGCGCAAGATCGACCCCGCAGTGCTCATTCAAGCCCGCCTCTACCCGGACATGCTGCCACTGGCACGCCAGGTCCAGATTGCGTGCAGCCACGCCATCCGTGGAGCGGCGCGCCTCTCCGGGGCGGAGCCGGCTAGCGTCGAGGACAAAGCAGGTTCATTCGACGACCTAAAGGCGGTGATCGCCAAGACGCTTGAGGTCTTGAAAAGCGTGGACGCCAAGAAGATGGACGGAATGGAAGATCGCGAAATCACTTATCCCCTCGGCGACCGCAAGGTCACCGAAAAAGGCGGCGACTATCTCGTGCATTTCTCTATGCCGAATTTCTATTTTCACCTCACGACCGCCTACGACATCCTTCGCAACAACGGGTTGGAGATCGGAAAGGCCGATTTCATGGGCGATGCGTAGAGCCGATGAGGCGCAACTCCTCTTCGAGGTCACGCCGGCAGTTCAAGGAAAAGCCAATCGGATTGGGGCCTGCAAGGCCGAACCTAACTGCAATGCCGATTGCTGGGCCCCAGTGACTCGCTGAGTCGATTTCTGGCCTCACCGCTATCCCCAGGGCCGATGACACCAAACGCCTGCCAGCGAGGCTCCTGCAGCGGCTGTGGGGGAATTGCTTAACTGCGCGCTCGTAGCCTTGCGTCGGTTAGAGATTGGCGGGCTGATGGCGGGTCGGTTTCACTACAAGGTGGTCAAGCACCAGGGCGGATGGGCGTATCGACTGGATGCAAGCTACTCGCGGCTGTTTCCCACGCAGTGGGAGGCGACCGCTGCAGCAAAGACCGAAGCTCGTGAGATGCACGAGCCTGGGGACAACACGCAGGTGCACGTGCAGGATGGGCCGTGCGCTTGGAGGACGGTGCTCGTTGTCAACGGAAGCGCAAATCCCTATGGGGCTGCCGGACTGAACTCTGGCGCGATCCGATAAGACAGGGCAGTAAGTCTTCGGCCTCGAACAGCGCGAACTTGATGCTCGATGAGCCGCCGTTCATTGTGAGTACCAATGACGGCCCCCGCAGTTGCTGGCTTGACTGTTTATTCATGCAACCGGATCTCCCGTTTCGCCAGTCGGAAAGCGCCCTCGATCAGCACAGCCAGGGAAAGCATCGCCACCAGCACCCACAACTTGGCTGGGCTGTTCATGGCCGTCTGCCAGACCAGTGCGCCCAAGGCCAGCAGACATGCAACCGCACCAGCAGCCGATATCCAGCCGCGGCTATGTGTGTGCGGCGCGTGGCGCGCGTTGGCGCTATTTACTGCGGCGAAGATCAACAGGAACCCGGCGCTGCCCAGCGTCGCGATGCTCGTCAGGTCAAAGACGTTAGCCACGAAGAGCGTCAGCCCGGCGGTAATAAGCAGCCCTTCCACCGGTTGATCCCACACCTTGCGCTCCAGCTCTGCCGGCAATTCGCCGTCACGCGCGATGCAGTAACTCAAGCGCGCCGCGCCGTAGAGTGTGGCGTTGATCGCGGAAGCGGTGGATAACATCGCCGCAATTGCGATCAGCGTGAAGCCGGCCTGTCCGAGAAATGGCCGGGCCGCTTCCGCCAGAGCGTAATCCTCGGCCGCAACGATCTTGTCCACCGGGAGATTGCCCACCGTGACCAGCGCGACCAGCACATAGAGTGCGATCACAAACCCGACTGCCGTGTAGTACGCGCGCGGCAGCGTCTTTGCCACGTCACGCACATCGTTGGCCGTGTTGGCAATCAACTCGAAACCTTCGTAAGCCAGGAAGATGATCATCCCGCCTGCGGCGAGCTGCAGCGGTGGCGACCATGAGGCTGGTGCGATTTGGGAGGCGTTGATGCCAAAAACACCGACGCCGACGAACAACAGCAGGATCGCCAGCTTTGATGTCACGATCCAGATCTCCGCTTTGCCGATCAGCTCTGCGTTGCGCAGGTTCATGCCGGCAATCGCGATCACGGCGAGACTGATCAACGCGTGTTTGCCAACCCCCTGCCAGGCCTGCGGCAGAAACGTCGCGCCGTAACTGCCGAATGCGAACGCGTACAGCGACAGCATCACCACGTAACTCAGCCACAGCAACACGTTCAGACTGCCGGTGAACATCCCGGCGCCGAACGTGCGGTCGAGGAAGGTAACCGTGCCTCCGCGACTCGGATAGGCGACGGAAAGCTTAGCGTACGAATACGCCGTCAGAAGCGCCACCATGCCCGCCAGTGCAAATGCCACCGGCGTACCACCGCGCGCCAGTTGCACCGCCAGCCCCAGAACCGCAAAGATACCTCCGCCGACCATGCCGCCGACGCCAAGGGCAACCACCGCCCACAAGCCCATCTTGCCGACGGCTGCTTCGTTCATGCGCCAATCCTTTCCTGCTGTACAATCTCGCAGCGCACCGTTCGCATTCAAGTCACGCTTCGCATGGCAGCCATCGGTCTCCCGCGGTCCCAGGTCAGCGATTTGTAGAGTTTATCCGGCAGTTTCCGAGCCTGCCGGATCGATGCATTGACCACGGTTTGGGTGCCCTATTTGGGACCTTGGCGAGCATCACATAACGCGAGTGACGCTCGACCAGGGTCACGATGAAGCTGTTCTTCGATCCGCACAGCAGGTCGCCTTCCCAGTGACCAGGCACGGCCCGATCCTCAACCGATGCCGGTCGTTCGCTGATGGAGACGGCGTTGGGGATGCGGCCGCGCTGGTCTGCTTTCTGAGTGGCGTGCCGGGAGCGCCGGCACATTCGTCCGGTCCGGCCACGGTTACCCGATCAAGCAGCGAGTTGCTTCAGATAGGCGTCCGCCTCTTCCGGCACGGCGAACCACGGGAAGAAGTCGGTGGGGTCGTCGAAACCGTTGGCGATCCGTTTGGCTAGCGCCGGGAACTGCTGGGCCGCGCCCATGATCTGCAGAACATGCGGTGGCGGGGGCGTGAGCAGCGCGTTGGTCCAGCCGGCGACCCACTGGGCATAGTCCCAATAGGTATCGAACGTCGCTTGCATCCAAGCTTCGTCGAAACCCTGATCGCCCCGCGCGAAGATCGCATCCGTATAGACTTTGGCGCATTTCGAGGCGTTGTTGGAGCCCTGACCGGTGATCGGGTCGTTGAGCACCACCACGTCGCCCATACCCATCACCGCGCTTCCCGACGGCAGTCGGCCGACGGGGTGGCGCACGGTCGGGGGAAAACGGCCGACGAGCACGCCGTTGGCGTCTGTCAGCGTGATGTTGCGGCACCGCTCCCCCTCCCAGGGCAGGAAGGTGTCCAGGATCCATTTCGATTTCTCCAGGTGCTGCTCGGGCGAGGTCGCTTCGGCCCAGCAGTCCATCGGCCCGCCCGGGATGCCCTCGAACACCATGATCTCGCACGGCCCATTCGTGGTCAGCGCCGGAAACACGAAATATTCGCCGACCGTCGGGATCAGGTTGAAGCACACAGCCGAATGCTCGGGGCGCGGCGTCATGCCAGTCACATAGGTGAGCGCGAGCGCCCGTTGCGGCTTGTCAAACACCGATTTCTGGTCGTCGCGGGCGAAGATGCCCGCGATCTCGCCCTTGCCGGCGGCGACCACAACGAGGTCGCTTTCGCGGGCATAACGCTCCAGATCGTCGACGCTCGCGTCATGGATCTCCAGCGTTCCGCCGCGCTCCTCGACCGCTTTCATCCAGCCGGGAAACTTGACCCGCTGGTCGACGCTCTGGGCGTAGCGGTCGAGCTTCCCGTTCCAGTCGATCGCCTTTGCGCCGGAGCCGTCGGGCGCCGGCACGGTGAAATTGATCGAATCGACCGTCGGGCACTGGTCCTCCCAGTAGTTGATGCCGAGATCGCGCTCATTCTGCAGTGCGTTGTCGAACATGCACTGGCTCGACATAACCCTACCCTTGCCGATCTCGTCGCCGGTGCGGTTCTGCACGACGCGTACGTCGTAGCCACCGCCCTTCAAGAGCCCGAGCGCCAGTTGCAGCCCAGATTGGCCGCCGCCGACGATTGTCACGTTGCGCTTGCCGTTTGTCATTGTCGTGTACTCCCTAAATCGAGCCGCTCGTAAGCGAGCGATCATTTCAGATTTGTGCCGAGGCCTGCGCCTCTCCCGCTCATACCCGCGCAGGCGGG
Organism: uncultured Alphaproteobacteria bacterium; assembly: GCA_963778625.1. Lineage (GTDB taxonomy): Bacteria > Pseudomonadota > Alphaproteobacteria > Rhizobiales > Afifellaceae > DASWJZ01. The sequence continues at coordinate 5,694 of CAVZVB010000008.1, read as the reverse complement.
TATGAGCGGAACAGGAGCTGAGGCCGCACCCCGGGCGACTTGAACCCTTCGTCAGTCTTCCATCAGCAGCGGAATGGCGGCATCCGCCCTTTCCGGGCCCATCGCCGTGTAGCCGCCGTCGACGCGGATATCCGTGCCGTTGATGAAGGAGGCCTCGTTAGAGCACAGGAACACGACCGCGTTGGCGATCTCCTCCGGATCGCCGACTCTGCCGGCGAGATGGAAGGGCGCGGCGACCCTATCGGTCTTTTCGCGGTTGTTCTTGGTGAGCTCGACCATGATCGCGCTCCAGGTCCATCCTGGCGACACTGCGTTGACGCGGATTCCGTCCGGGGCGAGGTCCATCGCCTGGTTGCGGGTGAGCTGAAGGATCGCGGCCTTTGAGACCGGATAGAGCCAGCGCCCGGTCTGAGCCACACGCGAGGAGATCGAGCCGAAATTAACGATCGCTCCCTTCGCCTTGGCCAGATGCGGGCGGGCCGCCTGCATCAGCATGACGGAGCCGACCACGTTGGTGTCGAAGGCTTCCAGCCACTCCGCGCGCGTCGAGTCGGCGCCGTTGTCGAGATAGGTGCAGGCGACATTGACCAAATAGTCGATGCGACCGTCCATCTTGATTGTCTCATCGACCAGCGCCTTGACGTCGCCATCCTGGCGCAGATCGGTTCTTTGGAAGCGCACAGCATCACCGACGCGCCCAGCGACCGCCGTCCCGCCCTTTTCGTTGATGTCGGCGATCACCACTCTTGCGCCGGCATCGGCGAACGCCTTGACGACCGCCTCGCCGATCAAGGTCGCCCCACCCGTGACGATCGCCACCTTCCCAGAAAGATCCGGCATGCGTTTTCCCCAGTTCCCCAGCGTTGCTTATGCTTGAAATTAACCCGGCATCCCGAATTTGGTTCTGCTCGCGCCAGGGTAAGCGGGACGATGGCCTGCACTATCGCACGGGCCGGGGTCTGTCTTAGACAAGCTAAATGCTATCGTCCTTGCCCCGGTTTGGCCGAATCGCGCGCGCTCACTGCATGCTGCACTTCAGTGCCACCGGACTGCGTCTGGCCTGCTGCCGGTTCGGTTGACAGGCGATGACCACACCGATCAGCATTGCCCGCGCGGGACGTCCCAACCTTGCTCATAGCGACGCAAACTCCTTGACCGAGCCTGGTGAAATTCTCAGGTTGTCGAGCGACGCGCCCGCCATGGGTGAGAAGGTGACGATGTCCCGGTTGTCACCCAACTTCTTGCGGACGCTTACCTTGGCAAGGTCGAGGTCGGGTTCCGCGACAACGAACAAACGCGGTCCACCATCATCCTCCACCCAGATGTACCAACCGTCGTCCATCGGCATGATAAGTCCTCCACCCACTCCTCTGTCATGGTTGTATCAGCACAAGCGGAGATGGTCACGCCCAGGTGCGAGCAAGAAGGCAAGGGACGCTTCGCGAGGGACACGAAAAAGCCCGACAGTTGCAGAGCCGCAGATCATCTTTCTCTGGCAGAGAGCTTGGCATTGGTCGACGCATTCAAGGAACAGAACTCCCGTTTTAGATAGGGCAGGTACATCGCCTCGATCCGCTGGTAGAAGTGCTGACCGGTGCGCTAGCGTCCTTTTATCGCCGAACGGACCGTCGCCGATCCTCGCGGCAGGCGCTACTGCGTCGGATGCGCGCGACGACAATGGTGGGGCGCCCGGTAGTCTCAGTTGAAATCCGACGACCTTGACCTGGGTGTCGCAGTCCCGCACCGGCTCCCAAATGCTCAGCGGAAAGCTTGGGAGCAACGTGCGTGCCGAAGACCGTTGATCGGTGGATAGTAGAAGGCTTTGACGGCGTAGGCCGCTGACGGGCCGCGCGCAATCGCTACATTTTCGGGCCGTACAAGAGGGCAGCCGCTGGTCAAGCTCCATTATGGACCAGCCAGGGAGCCTTCCCAGCGAGCAACTTCTTCTACTTTTGCACAAACGGGGTAGTAAATCATCATTGTCTATGATAAGTCCAGAATGTTCCTTTGCTGCTTGGCGTTCCATTGTCGTCTTCACTTTGAATATTTAATTCACGATATTGGTAGGTGCGGCCGTATCCGTCTTTGGTGGCTCCAGCTTCCGCGCCCAAGACCCGATAGGGAATATCCAGCGTACCCGCTGAAAATTCATCAAACCACTCAGCCTTGTCTTCCGCTGGCATGTAATGGAGAACACGTGATGGCTTTTCAGGGTCCTGGAAGAAAACATAAGTATCTCGAAATCTTGAGACAAATGGCCCTAAATCTTCTAACCAATAGACTTGCGTTAAGCCTTTTCTACAAGAAGAGTTATCTGCATTCCAAGGTGAGGCAGCAGCCATCATTGATAGCGAGAGCACTACAAACCAGCTCTTAAGGGCCAACTTGTCATATTGGGGCCTTCTCTTTCGTGAAGTCATTGCGTCCCCCTCAAGGAACCTCAGCTCACTTGGCAATGAACTCCTCCGTACAATTGTGAGAGGGAGCAAGGAACGGCGCCCTAATCGCGGCCGCGCCATCCGCAGCTCAAATGAGCCATGCCTCTTAAAGTGGTCCCCCCTGATGTATGCCTTTTGGCAGCAAGGAGGACAGGATCGGATGCCAAGGGGGAAGCGGGGCTGAGACCGTACCGCCTCTGGCTTCCGCTCGCGCGCCAGGCGCTGCGCTTCGGCGATCTGCTCGGGAGTCATCTTCTTTTTGCAACTTCGTCGCGATGCCCAGCAGCCTCCTCGTCTCCCTGCGCAGCTGCCAAATTGTTTACCAAACGTATGCCTGAACAAAATTCTGTGTAACGCCAGTGCCGCTCTCGAACATTCCCGCCGAGAGATTGTTGTATAGAACGTGGGCGAGGTTCTGGTCGGCGGCCAGACAGTACCACTTTGCTGCCTCGGCGGAATCCTGCTGCACGCCCATGCCCCCGCTGTACATTATGCCGAGGTTGTATTGCGCGAAGGCATCACCCTGTGCGGCGGCCAGTCGGAACCACTTCAGCGCCTCGGCGAAATCCTGCTCGACGCCCGTGCGGCTTGAGAACGTTCCGCAGAGGGTCCGTCTGGGCTCATAGGCATCGCCTACTTCTCTACGGCCAGCGGTTTCCAGAGCCTCATCGCCTCCGCGTAGTCGCCCCGCTGAAAAGCCGCTTTGGCGTCCTCGAAGGAGGGAAGCAGATCAGGGTCTCAGCTTTCCAGCTTCGGGCTTCCGTTCCCACGCACGACACTGCGTCGAGCCTAAAGAGCTTGTCGTCGATTCCGGAGCTAGCTCGATTGACTCGTCGCCTCCGCAATCGGTCAGCGCGATCCGACCGAACGGCTTCTCCAAATCGACGAGAATTGGCCGTCCGACGATGGAGCGACGGCGACACCGCCTCCGTCGCAAACAACCGAACAGATGACCTGATCGTTCTCGTCCCGGCAATAACCTCCGGTGACGAGCCAGTCGTCACGTCCCCTAGTCTAACTCCCATCTCGAATGTGTTTTTGGCCCGGGCTGCCGAAAGATACGGATCGTCTGTGGCGAGAACCAACCACATTGCTGGTCACCGTCTGCTGCGGGTGATTTGCCAAATGTGTCTTGTCGTAGTTGCGGCTGTAGCATTGGGGTCCCCCGGTCCTGCCACCGCTACACCTGCCACAACGGCCGAAGTGATTAGCCCGGCGAAAAGGCGCGTCAGCATGGCAATGCCCTCCCGACCTCAGATTACTCCCCGACGGCGCCACCAATCGCGCAATTCAGGCTGGTTCGAGGACGGTAAGAGTCGCTTGGACCGGACTGCGTTGAGCACGTCGGGGGCTGTGCGCTAGGCTTGGCCTCAAGCGCCCTAGGGGGGACACAGATGCCAGGCTCGCGCCAACGGAGCGGCGGACAAACCGGAACTGGGAAGCGTATGCTGGGAAATAACGACCGCCTTCTTTGCGGTCGTATAGCCGTTGCTGTTGCTATCTACGCGATACGGGACCAGCAACACAATACCAAGGTGCTGGCAGGTGCTTTATTAAGCCGCTCAACGCCGCCAAACAGCAATTGCAGAAAGCGCAGGTGAACCGCCCCGGGTTTGCCGGAGGCCATTTGGTTTGAGTCACGCTGCCATGGCTGGCTCTTGCAGCATGGCGTAGTAGCGTTCCTCGGCTTCAGCCGGCGGGATGTTGCCGATGGGCTCCAGCAGCCGGCGATGGTTGAACCAGTCCACCCAGCTCAGCGTGGCGAACTCGACGGCCTCGAAGTTCCGCCAGGGCCCGCGCCTGTGGATGACCTCGGCCTTGTAGAGGCCATTGATCGTCTCGGCGAGAGCGTTGTCGTAACTATCGCCGACGCTGCCGACAGAGGGCTCGATACCGGCCTCGGCGAGGCGCTCGGTGTATCGAATGCTGACGTATTGAGAACCCCTGTCCGAATGATGCACCAGGCCGCCGCGATGAACGGGCCGCCGTTCGTGCAGGGCCTGCTCAAGAGCATCGAGGACGAAGCTCGGCATGCGCCGTCCTGCTCACCCGCCAGCCGACGATGCGGCGGGCGTAGGCGTCGATCACGAAGGCCACGTAGACGAAGCCCGACCAGGTGCTCACATAGGTGAAGTCCGAGAGCCACAGCATGTTCGGCGCCGGAGCATGGAAGACCCGGTTCACATGGTCGAGCGGGCAAGGTGCGGCCTTGTCCTGCACGGTGGTGCGGACCGGCTTGCCCCGGATGACGCCCTGAAGGCCGAGGTCGGCCATCAGGCGCTCGACGGTGCAGCGTGCGACCGTGAATGTCCTCCCGGTTGATCTGCCGCCAGACCTTGCGCGCACCATACACCTCGAAGTTCTCGGCGAAGACGCGCTCGACCTCAGGCTTCAGCGCCAGATCCCGCTTTGCCCGCGCCGACAGCTTCTCGGGATCGGCGCGCTTGGCGACATGGTCGTGGTAGGTCGACGGGGCGATCGGCAGCACTTTGCAGATCGGCTCGACCCCATACGCCTCGCGGTGATCGTCGATGAACGCGATCATGTCCTTGAACCGGCGGTCGAGCTCCGCCTGGGCAAAATAAGCTGACGCCTTGCGCAGGATCTCGTTGGCCTGCCGAAGCTCCCGGTTCTCCCGCTCAAGAGCCTTCAACTTCGCGGCCATGTCCGTCGGCACACCGGCCCGCTTGCCGGCATCGACTTCGGCCTTCTTCACCCACTCGTTCAGCGTCTGCGCCAGTGCAGCCGATCTTGGCCGCGATCGACATGATCGCTGCCCACCGCGAGGGATGCTCATGCTCGTGATCCAGAACCAGCCGCACCGCGCGGGTGCGGACCTCGGGTGAAAACTTGTTCGTCGTTTTGCTCGTCATCGCTCCACCTTCTCAGGAGTTGGAGCCTCCGAGCAACCCGGGGCGGTTGATTGGCGACACGCCGCGTCGCTGGACCCATAGGAGCCAGCGAGCGGCAATTCTATGTTGAGGGCTTGGCTCACCGACGCGACAAGCAAAAGCGGAAGTAGCTGTCCCACGGTCATTTCCAACCACCAACTCCAGAGCATCGGATCAAGCTGTCTTCGTGGCGGGAAATCCGCATGGACGATTTCCGTGATGTATGCCTCAGCCATCCACGCTTGGCGCAGATCATCAAGACACCTTACACCGGGCGAAATAGCCATGAGGAAGTTCGCTTTACTATGTGCTTACTGAGGTGAAACGACTTGCATCCTAAATGGCGTAACCAATTGAAAGTATTG
>CAVZVB010000007.1:0-37917 GCA_963778625.1 uncultured Alphaproteobacteria bacterium | reverse complement strand
ATACCGTAGAGGTCGTAGGCCTCGCGCTCAAACCAGGTCGCCCCGGGAAAGACGTCGCTGATCGACGGGACGGCCGTATCCGCGTCGGTCTCCACCTTGATGCGGATGCGATGGTTCTTGGTCGGGCTCAGGAAGTGATAGACGACGTCGAAGCGCTTCTCGCGCTCCGGCCAATCGACCCCGCTGATATCGATGAAGGAGACGAACTTCAGCTGCGGGTCGTCGCGAAGCGCTGTGACAACTCCGACGATCGCGTCGGCCGCGACCGTGATCGTCAGCTCCTCGAAAGCGATCTGTTGCGAATGGATGCGCGCGCCGAGCACTTCGCCAACGCGCGCGGCGATCTCGCGAGGCCGCGCTTGGCAGGAGAGAACGCGTTCATGCGCTAGCGCTCGATCGTTCCGGTGCGGCGGATCTTCCTCTGCAGAAGAAGCACGCCGTAGAGCAGCGCCTCCGCCGTCGGCGGGCAGCCCGGCACGTAGATGTCGATCGGCAGCACGCGGTCGCAGCCGCGCACCACCGAGTAGGAATAGTGATAGTAGCCGCCGCCGTTGGCGCACGAGCCCATCGAGATCACGTAGCGCGGCTCCGGCATCTGGTCGTAGACCTTGCGGATCGCCGGCGCCATCTTGTTGGTGAGCGTGCCCGCGACGATCATCACGTCGGACTGCCTGGGCGAAGCGCGCGGCGCGAAGCCGAAGCGCTCGACATCGTAGCGCGGCATCGAGAGCTGGATCATCTCCACCGCACAGCAGGCGAGCCCGAACGTCATCCACATGAGCGAGCCGGTGCGCGCCCATATGACGAGCTCATCGGTGGACGTGACCAGCCAGCCCTTGTCGGCGAGCTCGCTGTTGACCTCGGAGAAGAACGGATCGCGCGCGGCACCCGGCCCGGCGCCGCCGGACGCGGCGGGCGCAAGCGGCATCCCGGTTCCGATCAATCCCATTCGAGTGCGCCCTTCTTCCATTCGTAGATGAAGCCGATCGTGAGCACGGCGAGGAACGCCATGACGGAGCCGAGCCCGAACCATCCGACCGATTTGAACACGACCACCCACGGGAACAGGAACGCCACTTCGAGGTCGAAGATGATGAAGAGGATGGCGACCAGATAGAAGCGCACGTCGAACTTCATCCGCGCGTCGTCGAACGCCGCGAAGCCGCATTCATAGGCGGAGAGTTTTTCGGAATCCGGCTGCTTATAGGCGACGATGAACGGCACCACGAGAAGCGCGAGCCCGATTGCGAGGGCGACGCCGATGAAGATCACGATCGGCAGGTAGCTCTGAAGCAATGCTTCCATCGCGACACCCAGGCCAGGGGAAAACGGTGTTGCTGCGCCGCGTCATACCGGCCCTTCGGCGCGACCACAAGCGGGCCGGATGCGGCACGCTCCGCTTTGGCCGTAAAATCAGCTCCGTGCCGCGCGTCCCGCCAGGCTGACTATGGGCAGATTGGGGAGCCCGGGCTGCAATACGGGAGCGGCGTCGCAGGGCCGCTCGGCGGCAAAGGCCGCAACCCCTCATCGACGTCCTTGCGCTGTTGGACGACATCGCTCGACAAGACCGCGAAGTCGCGCAGCCCGTCGACATCTGCCGCCGATGCGACGGACGACGTCGCGAAGGCCGTCATGATCGCCAATCCGGCTCCAACAAGCGCCCGCATCATCGAATCCATCCGTTGCCCGTCTCCGTATCGGCGAAACCATGCCCGACCACGCCGGGCCGCACAAGCGAAAGTCGAGTGAACGCAGTTTTGCTGAAGTTCCGCCGGCCAGTTGCGCGCGACGGCCGGGGCAGAAAATGGCGGGAGCGACGGGGCTCGAACCCGCGACCTCCGGCGTGACAGGCCGGCACTCTAACCAACTGAGCTACGCCCCCGCGGGCGCTGCGCTACCAAGCTCGGGAGCGGCCGCAGCGAGATAGGGTCTGGGCTTGGCCAAGTCAAGCAAAGCGCCGGTAACACGACGGCTTTGGGAGCATTGCGCGATTCGTCGCTGCCGGCGCCGATCGCCGCGCATGGTGGGCGGTGAGAGGTTCGAACTCCCGACCCCCTGGGTGTAAACCAGGTGCTCTGACCAGCTGAGCTAACCGCCCGATCGCACGAATTTAGTCTGGAAGGTTTGCAAAGTCATGGCCGTGCGCTGCCCGCCCGGCGAACAGGCGGTTCGCGCGAAGCGCGGCGACTCACCTCGGACTTAAGAAGCGAAAGCCCCGCGTCGCGGGGCTTTATGCAACTTTAGAATGCGAACGGCTTAAGGATGCAAACCGCTCAGGGATTAAGCGTGTCCTTCAGGCCCTTGCCCGGCTTGAACTTCGCCTGGTTGGACGCCTTGATCTGCATGGGTGCGCCAGTCTGCGGGTTCCGGCCCGTGCTTGCCGCGCGCCGGGAAACCGTGAAGTTGCCAAACCCGAGGACGCGCACCTCCTGACCCTTCTTGAGCGAATCGGTGATGCAGCCGAAGACCGCCTCGACAGCTTGGGTCGCCGCTGCTTTCGACATGCCGGTCTTGTCCGCCACTGCGGCAGCAAGGTCGCCCTTGTTCATCCTCAGTTCTCCTCTATTGAACAGATTGTCTCGACGCCGCGCAGAGCGTGCGGGGGGCCTCAACCCGATTGCAAAGCCCGGAATTGCGGGATTTGCAACAAAAAAAGGTCGCCCTTGCCGGGCGACCTTCCTTTTTCCACCGCAGCCGCTAATGCGCAACCATGCCTGCTGCCGCGTCATCGTCCGTGGCCGCCGGCTTGGCCGAGTCGTCGTCGGGCTCGGTCCACTCGGTGGGCACGGGCTCCCGGACGAGGGCGTGCGTCAGCACTTCGCTCATCCGACTTACCGGAATGATCTCAAGTCCGCTCTTCACGTTGTCCGGTATCTCCGCGAGATCCTTGGCATTTTCCTCAGGGATGAGCACGGTCTTCATCCCGCCCCTGAGTGCCGCGAGGAGCTTTTCCTTGAGGCCGCCGATCGGCAGAACCCGTCCGCGGAGCGTGATCTCACCGGTCATGGCGACGTCCTTGCGGGCCGGAATACCGGTCATCACCGAGACGATCGCGGTCACCATGGCGATACCCGCCGACGGACCGTCCTTGGGCGTCGCGCCTTCCGGCACGTGCACGTGGATGTCGCGTTTCTCGAAAAGCGGCGGTTTGATTCCAAAATCGATGGCGCGTGAGCGCACGTAGGACGCCGCCGCGGAAATCGATTCTTTCATCACGTCGCGCAGATTGCCGGTGACCGTCATCTTGCCCTTGCCGGGCATCATGACGCCTTCCACCGTCAACAGTTCGCCGCCGAACTCGGTCCACGCGAGACCGGTGACCACGCCGACCTGATCCTCGCCCTCCACCTCGCCGTAGCGATAGCGCGGCACGCCGAGGTACTTGTCGAGGTTCGCGTCGGTGATCTTCACCGTCTTGGCGTCGGAAGTGAGCAGCTCCTTGATCACCTTGCGCGACAGCGTTGCGAGCTCGCGCTCGAGATTGCGCACGCCGGCTTCGCGTGTGTAGCGGCGGATCAAGGTGCGAAGCGCCTCGGCATCGATCTCGAACTCGCCCTTCTTCAGGCCGTGGTTCTGATCGATCTTCGGCAGCAGATGGCGCCGCGCGATCTCGACCTTTTCGTCTTCCGTGTAGCCGGCGATGCGGATGATCTCCATCCGATCCATCAAGGGCGGCGGAATGTTGAGCGTGTTCGCCGTGGTGACGAACATCACGTCGGAAAGGTCGTATTCGACCTCAAGATAGTGGTCCATAAAGGTCGAGTTCTGCTCGGGATCGAGCACCTCGAGCAGCGCCGACGACGGATCGCCGCGGAAGTCCATGCCCATCTTGTCGATCTCGTCGAGCAGGAAGAGCGGGTTGGACTTCTTGGCCTTGCGCATCGACTGGATGACCTTGCCGGGCATCGAGCCGATATAGGTGCGCCGATGGCCGCGGATCTCCGCTTCGTCGCGCACGCCGCCAAGCGACATGCGCACGAACTCGCGGCCGGTCGCCTTAGCGATCGATTTGCCGAGCGAGGTCTTGCCGACGCCGGGCGGGCCGACGAGGCAGAGGATCGGCCCCTTGAGCTTGTTCGCGCGGCTTTGCACGGCGAGATACTCGACGATGCGCTCCTTGACCTTCTCCAGGCCGAAGTGATCCGCATTCAGCACCTCTTCGGCGAAGGCGAGATCGTTCCTCACCTTCGTGCGCTTCTTCCACGGAATGCCGAGCAGCCAGTCGAGGTAGTTTCTGACGACGGTCGCTTCCGCCGACATCGGGCTCATCTGCCTGAGCTTCTTCAGCTCCGTCTCGGCCTTCTCGCGCGCTTCCTTGGAGAACTTCGTCTTGCCGATCCGCTCTTCGAGCTCACGCAGCTCGTCGCGGCCCTCTTCGCCGTCGCCGAGCTCCTTCTGGATCGCCTTCATCTGTTCGTTCAGGTAGTACTCGCGCTGCGTCTTCTCCATCTGGCGCTTAACTCTGCTGCGGATGCGCTTCTCCACCTGCAGGACGGAGATCTCGCTCTCCATCATGCCGAGCACCTTCTCAAGGCGCTCCGCCGCGCTGGTCAGCGCGAGGATTTCCTGCTTCTCCGGAATGCGCACGGCAAGATGCGAAGCCACCGTGTCGGCGAGCTTCGAATAGTCCTCGATGTTGGAGACGGCGGAGAGAACTTCCGGGCTCACCTTCTTGTTGAGCTTCACGTAGTTCTCGAACTCCGCCACGACGGAGCGCGCGAGCGCCTCTGCCTCGACTTCCTTGCCGACGGTCTCCGGCAGGATGCGAGCCTCCGCCTCGAAGTAATTCTGCCGCTCTGTGTAGCGGACGATCTCTGCGCGGTCGCGGCCCTCGACCAGCACCTTCACGGTGCCGTCGGGGAGCTTCAAAAGCTGCAGCACGGTTGCGAGCGTGCCGACCTCGTAGATCGCCTGCGGCGAGGGATCGTCGTCGCCGGCGTCCTTTTGCGTCGCGAGCAGGATGTGCTTGTCGGCGCGCATCACCTCTTCGAGCGCATTGATCGATTTCTCGCGCCCGACGAAGAGCGGCACGATCATGTGCGGAAAGACGACGATGTCGCGGAGCGGCAAGACCGGATAAGTGCCCTCGCCGGAGGGAACGTCGATTGGACGCGGGGTTTCGGTCATCGTTCTTCCTTCGGATATCGCTCGGCCGAGCACGGTGGCGAGGCTAGGCGATTCTCGTAGCGGTTGGAGGCGCGGTCCCGAAATTTGCTCCTGCCGGGGAGGGAGAAGGTGGCGGGAACGTTCGGCGCGCCGGTTCGGTTGCCGTTAAGTGGAAGCCCGAGCCCTCCTTTTCAAGACTGCCCGCGGGCGGGCAGATCGGCCGATTTCCGGCCAGCCCGGAGGTCAGGCCGAGCGGCCGGCGTTCTGATGCTCTTCGACGGCGCGTTCGCCGTAGATGTAGAGCGGACGCGAATTGCCGTTCACGACGTCGCTCGAGATCACCACTTCCTCGACCCCGTCGAGGCCGGGGAGATCGAACATCGTCTCCAGCAGAATCGCTTCCATGATGGAGCGAAGGCCGCGCGCGCCGGTCTTGCGCTCGATGGCACGCTTGGAGATCGCGGTCAGCGCGTCGGCATGGAAGTTGAGCTCGACGTTCTCCATCTCGAAGAGCCGCTGGTACTGCTTGACCAGCGCGTTCTTCGGCTCCGTCAGGATCTGCACGAGCGCCGTCTCGTCGAGGTCCTCGAGCGTCGCGACGACGGGAAGCCGGCCGACGAATTCGGGGATCAGTCCGAACTTCAACAGATCCTCAGGCTCGACCAGTCGGAACAGCTCGCCGGTCTTGCGATCCTCCGGCGAAGAGACCGTCGCGCCGAAGCCGATCGACGTCTTGCGACCGCGGTCGGAGATGATCCGGTCGAGTCCGGAGAAGGCGCCGCCACAGATGAAGAGGATGTTGGTCGTGTCGACCTGCAGGAACTCCTGCTGCGGGTGCTTGCGTCCGCCCTGCGGGGGCACGCTCGCGACCGTACCTTCCATGATCTTCAGAAGCGCCTGCTGCACGCCCTCGCCCGACACGTCGCGCGTGATCGACGGGTTGTCGGACTTGCGGCTGATCTTGTCGACTTCGTCGATATAGACGATGCCGCGCTGCGCGCGCTCGACGTTGTAATCGGCGGACTGCAGAAGCTTCAGGATGATGTTCTCGACGTCCTCGCCGACATAGCCGGCTTCGGTGAGCGTCGTCGCGTCGGCCATCGTGAACGGCACGTCGAGGATGCGCGCGAGCGTCTGCGCGAGCAGCGTCTTGCCGCAGCCGGTCGGGCCGATGAGCAGAATGTTCGACTTCGACAGCTCGACGTCGTTGTTGCGCGCCGCGTGGTTCAGCCGCTTGTAGTGATTATGGACGGCGACGGAGAGGACCTTCTTCGCATGATCCTGGCCGATCACGTAGTCGTTCAAGACCTCATAGATCTCGAGCGGCGTCGGCACGCCGTCGCCGGACTTCACGAGCGAGGATTTGTTCTCCTCGCGAATGATGTCCATGCACAACTCGACGCATTCGTCGCAGATGAACACGGTCGGTCCCGCAATCAGCTTGCGGACCTCGTGCTGGCTCTTGCCGCAGAAGGAGCAATAGAGCGTGTTCTTGCTCTCGCCTCCGCCCCCTGATCCGCTGATCTTGCTCATAACGAACCTCGCTCAGTACGCCCGTGCATGAACGATGCCACCCTGGCGACCTGCGCCCACCATGCTCACATCGAACCATTCTTGCGCGTAAGATTTCAAGATTAACTTAATGATCGGATTGGGAATGTGGGCTTTCGGTCACGCCCCGCCCGCGGCGATCTGCTCAAGCGCCAAGCGGGTGGTGATCACGTCGTCCACAATGCCGAAATCCCGGGCCTGCTCGGCGCTCATGAAATAGTCGCGGTCGAGGGTCGATTCGATCGCCTCGTAGGTCTGGCCGGTGTGTTTCGCGTATATGTCATTGAGCCGGCGTTTCATTTTGATGATGTCCTCGGCGTGCCGCTCGATGTCGGAGGCCTGGCCCTGGAAGCCGCCGGAGGGCTGATGCACCATGATTCGGGCATTTGGCGTCGAAAAGCGCAGGCTTTTCTCGCCGGCGCACAGGAGCAGCGAGCCCATCGAGGCGGCCTGCCCGATGCAAAGCGTTGAAACTGCTGGCTTTACGAACTGCATGGTATCGTAAATCGCCATGCCGGAGGTGACCACGCCCCCCGGGGAGTTGATGTACATGGAGATTTCCTTCTTGGGGTTGTCCGCCTCAAGAAAGAGGAGCTGGGCGCAGACCAGCGACGACATGTGGTCCTCGACAGGCCCGGTGATGAAGATGATCCGCTCCTTCAGGAGCCGCGAGTAGATGTCGTAGGCGCGCTCGCCCCGGTTGGTCTGTTCGACCACCATCGGCACGAGCAGGTTCATGTAGGTGTCGACTGGGTCTCTCATGGCCTTGTTCACCGGGGGAAAGCGGAATCTCGTGGGCGCGAACCGCGAGCCCGCAAATCCCTGTCAGATAAGCGTCTTTTACCGCGCCACCAAGGGAGCGCAACAATAGGCCTTTTTTGCGCGGCTCAGGAAGATTTCGGCCGGGCCGCCGATCCGAGCCGGCCGGCGGCTTTTTTGGCCCACCTTTCAGTGCTCGTGATCGTGCCCGCCGTGATCATGATCGTGATCGTGGGTATGGGCGTGGTCATGGTGCCCTTCGTCCTCCTCGCCCTCCGCGAGGAGCTCTTCCTTGGTGACCGTCTTGTCGGTGATCTCGGCGAATTCAAGCACGTAATCGACGACTTTCTCCTCAAAGATCGGCGCGCGCAGCGCTTGCAGCGCGTCCGGGTTCTTGCGGTAATATTCGAGGACCTCGCGCTCCTGGCCGCGATAGCGCCGCGCCTGATCGAAAAGCGCACCCTGCAGCTCTTCGTCGGTGACGCTGACCTCCGCCGTCTCGCCGATTTTCGACAGCACGAGGCCGAGCCTGACGCGCCGCTCGGCAATGCCGCGATACTCCGCGCGCGCAGCGTCTTCGGTCGTGCCCTCCGCCTCGAAGGATTTCCCGTGATGCTCCACGTCGTGCATCACCTGCCGCCAGATGTTCTCAAATTCTTGCTCCACGAGGTTTTCGGGGAGCGCAAAGGTGTGCTTGGCGTCGAGTTGGTCGAGGAGCTGTCGCTTCACTTGCTGGCGCGTCGCCTGGCCGAATTCGCTCTCGATCTGCTTGCGGACCGTCTCGCGCAGCTTGTCGACCGACTCAAGCCCGAGCCGCGTCGCAAGAGCATCGTCGAGAACGATCTCGCCCGGCTCGGCGACCTCGGTGACGGAGACGTCGAACGTCGCCGGTTTTCCCTTCAGGTTCTCGGCCGGATAGTCGTCGGGGAAGGTGAGGTCGATGACCTTCTTCTCGCCGGCCTTCACGCCGACGAGCGCATCCTCGAAGCCGGGAATGAACTGACCCGACCCGAGCACCATCGCGGTCGAGTTGGTCTCGAAGACGTCGCCGCCGGTGCTGGCGCTGTATTCGAAGCCGACCCGGTCGCCCTGCGCGGCCGGCCGCTCGACCGGTGCATAGGCCCGCGCGCTCTCGGCAATCTGCTTAAGCCGCGCCTCCACCTCCTCGTCGGTCACCTCGACGATCGGGCGCTCGATCTTCAGCCCCTTGAAGTCGGCCAGCTCGTAGGTCGGAAGCACTTCGTATTCGAGCGTGAACGTGAGATCGGCGCGGCCCTCCAGCACTTCGGTCGCCTCGGCCTCGTCCTCCGTCATGGCGACCTTCGGCTGCATCGCCGCCCGCTCGCCGCGGTCGGTGATGGCCTGCTGCGTCGTCTCGCCGACGAGGCCCTGGACGATCTCCGCCATCGCGGCCTTGCCGTAGACGCGCCTTAGATGAGTGATCGGAACTTTCCCGGGACGGAATCCCTTGATGCGCACGCGCGACTTCAACTGGTCGAGCCGCTCGGCGAGCCGCGCGTCGAGCTCCGACGCCGGAATGGTCACGGACAGACCGCGCTTCAGGCCTTCCGATAGGGTCTCGTTGATCTGCATGCCAATCGTCCTGAACAGCTGATGTTTCGTGCCTGTCAACGCCCGCCTTCGCTCCTACAAGCCTTGGCGCGGCAGCCTTCATCTCTCACGGCTTCGCCTCGGCCCGCCGAGCCGAAGCACGAAGTGCGAAGGCTGGTGCGGGCGGAGGGATTTGAACCCCCACGGGCTCTGCCCACAGGAACCTAAATCCTGCGTGTCTACCAATTCCACCACGCCCGCGCGGTTCCGCGTGCAAGCGCGCGCCGTCCCGGACACGCGCTCCTAAAGCAACGCGCTTGGCGGAGCAAGGATTTCGCACCGGCGCGAAGTCCCGCGGCTCTGGCTCAACTCGGGTCGGCGTCGAGGCGTTGCAAGACCGCGGGAAGCGCGCCCGGAAGATCCTCCGCGATCAGCCCGCGCCCGACCGCTGCTCCGGCCGCGCCATGCATCCACACGCCCGCGCACGCCGCATCGAAACCCGCAAGCCCCTGCGCCAGCAGGCCGGCAATGATACCGGTCAGGACGTCGCCGCTCCCCGCGGTCGCGAGGTCTGCCGGCGCGTTGGCGTTGATCGCGGCACGCCCGTCGGGGGCGGCGATCACCGTGTCATAGCCCTTCAGGACGACGCAGGCGCCGCTCGCCAATGAGGCCGCGCGGACGCGATCGAGGCGCGCGCCGGTCTGCGCGAAAAGACGCGCGAACTCGCCCTCATGCGGTGTCATTACGACTGGCTGCAACCTATTCTTTATCAAGGAGAAAATAGCATCAACCTCGCCCGAGAAACTGGTGAGCGCGTCCGCATCGAGGACGACTGCCGCGTTGCTCTTGAGCGCCGCCGCCACGTTGCGGCGGGTGCCCTCGCCGACGCCGCTCGCCGGGCCGATTGCGACGGCCTTCGGTCGCGGGTCGGAGAGGAGCGCGCTGAGCTCCTCGGCGCCTTCGAAGCGACGCACCATGATCGCCGTCAGATGCGTCGCGTTGACCAGAAGCGCGTCGGGTGGCGAAGCGACCGTGACCGCGCCGGCGCCGGCCCTAAGAGCTGCCATGGCGGCAAGCCGCGCCGCGCCCGTCGCGCTTGCCGGCCCGGAGACGACGAACGCGTGTCCACGCGAATATTTGTGGTCGCCCGGCCGCGGCGGCCTGAGCCGCGCCCGCCAAAGCGCTGGGAGGTTCTGGAATGTCGCCGGCCGGATGGTGTCGAGAACCGAATTCGGGATGCCGATCTGGGCGAGCTCGGTGCGGCCGCAATGGAGCCGTCCCGGCAGGAGGAGATGGCCGGGCTTCAGCCGGAAGAACGTGACCGTGCGCGCCGCGCGGATAGCAGCGCCCGCGGCAGCCCCGGTTCGGCCGTCGATGCCGCTTGGAAGGTCCACGGCGAGCACGGGCGCCGGGCCGGCGTTCAGCGCTTCGACGATTCGCGCCGCCTCGCCCTCGAGCGGCCGCGCCAGGCCCGCGCCAAAAAGCGCGTCGATGACGAGGTCGGCTGAAAGGTCGCTTGCCGGATTGATCGTCTCGAACGGCCCGCCGTAGTCGGCGGCGGCGTGCCCGGCGTCGCCTTTGAGCGCGTCCCGCGCGCCAAGCAGCGCCACACGGACGTCGCGGCCGTCGCGCCGCAGGATCTCAGCCGCGACAAAGCCGTCGCCGCCGTTGTTGCCGGGCCCGGCGACGACGAGGATGCGGCCCTCCTCCGCCATGTCTTGCGCCGCTTCGGCCACCGCGGCGCCGGCGTTCAGCATCAGGGAATAGCCGGGCGTGCCGGCGGCGATCGCCAGCCGATCCGCCTCGCCCATCTCAGCCGGCGTCAGGACCTCAATGAACGGCATTCTGCTCACGCGTAGGGCAAGTGATCATTTGATGAGCAGCACAACCCAGCCGGATCGCATGTAACGCCGGCTCATCTGCCGTCTTTATGCGCAGATGACATGATAGAGAGCGATTCCCCGGCCCCTCCCCGCCTTTGGCATGCTTCGTGCTTCGGACGGGCAAGGCCCCCACCCTGCGCTGGAGTACCGAGAAGAATGAAGAAAATCGAAGCGATCATCAAACCGTTCAAGCTCGACGAGGTGAAGGAGGCGCTACAAGAGGTGGGATTGCAAGGCATCACGGTGACGGAAGCCAAGGGGTTTGGCCGCCAGAAGGGGCATACCGAGCTCTATCGCGGCGCCGAATACGTCGTGGATTTCCTGCCCAAGGTGAAGGTCGAGGTCGTCCTCCCGGACGAGCTGGTCGACCGCGCTGTGGAAGCGATCCGCAACGCCGCGCAGACCGGCCGCATCGGCGACGGCAAGATTTTCATCTCCCCGGTCGAAGAAGCGATCCGCATCCGCACCGGCGAGAGTGGGCTCGACGCCATCTGAGAAACCGGCCGGCGCCGTCGAGCGCCGGTCTTTCGTTTGCTCCCAAGGCATGACGCGTTCAGGAAAGAGGGAAACATGAGCAACGCTTCCGAGGTCATGAAGACTATCAAGGACAATGACGTGAAGTACGTGGACGTGCGCTTCACCGATCCGCGCGGGAAGATGCAGCACGTCACGATGGACGTCTCTCAGATCGATGAGGACGCGTTCGCGGACGGCCTCATGTTCGACGGCTCGTCGATCGCCGGCTGGAAGGCGATCCACCAGTCCGACATGACCCTGATGATGGATCCGGAGGCGGCGGCCATCGATCCCTTCTTCGCGCAAACGACGCTCGCGATCTTCTGCGACATTCTCGATCCCGGCACCGGCGAGCCCTATAATCGCGATCCCCGCACCACCGCCAAGAAGGCGATCGCCTACCTGCAGTCGCTCGGGATCGGCGACACCTGCTACTTCGGTCCGGAAGCCGAGTTCTTCATCTTCGACGACGTGCGCTTCTCAGTCACGCCCTACAATACCGGCTTCAAGCTCGAACTCGTCGGAATTCCCAACCAACAGCGACACTGAGTACGAAGGCGGCAATCTCGGCCATCGCATGCGCACCAAGGGCGGCTATTTCCCCGTGCCCCCGATGGACTCGGCGCAGGACATCCGCTCCGACATGCTGATGTACATGGCGCAGATGGGCGTCCCGGTGGAGAAGCACCATCACGAGGTCGCCTCCGCTCAGCACGAGCTCGGCATCAAGTTCCAGACGCTCATCAAGGCCGCCGACAGCCTGCAGCTCTACAAGTACTGCATCCACCAGACCGCGCAGGCCTACGGCAAGACGGTCACGTTCATGCCGAAGCCGGTGTTCGGCGACAACGGCTCGGGCATGCACGTCCATCAGTCGATCTGGAAGGGCGGCAAGCCGGTCTTCGCCGGCAACAAATACGCCGACCTCTCGGACGAATGCCTGTTCTACATCGGCGGCATCCTGAAGCACGCGAAGGCGATCAACGCCTTCACCAACCCGACCACCAACTCCTACAAGCGCCTGGTACCGGGCTACGAGGCGCCGGTGCTGCTCGCCTATTCGGCGCGCAACCGCTCGGCCTCATGCCGCATCCCGGTAACGAGCTCCCCCAAGGGCAAGCGCGTCGAAGTGCGCTTCCCCGATCCCGGCGCGAACCCGTATCTCGGTTTCACCGCCATGCTGATGGCCGGGCTCGACGGCATCAAGAACAAGCTTCATCCGGGCGACCCGATGGACAAGGACCTCTACGACCTGCCGCCGGATGAGCTGAAGCAGATCCCGACGGTCTCCGGCTCGCTCCGCCAGGCTCTCGGCGAACTCGACGCAGACCGCGACTTCTTGAAGGCCGGCGGCGTCTTCGACGACGACCAGATCGATGCCTATATCGAGCTGAAGTGGCAGGAGAACATGCGCTACGAGATGACGCCGCACCCGGTCGAGTTCGACATGTACTACTCGATCTGACCCGCGCATCTTTGCCAACGAGGCCGCCGCGAAATACGCGGCGGCCTTTTTGCCGTCTACTTCAGGAACTCCTTGAGCTCCGCACGCGTCGGCGGATCGGCGCCGACCCGGCTGCACGTCATCGCGGCGACGGCGAGCGCGAAATCCAAAATCTCGGCAAGCTGCAGACTCCGACAGCTGGCCGAGCGCCTCGCGGTCGAGCGCCTTCAGGTCGCCAAGCGCGGCGAGCAGCCCGCCCATTGCGAGAATCGCCGGCGCCGACCGTATCCGCCACCTTCACCTTGCGCGCCGTGCGCGTGACCTCTGCGTTGCGGGCGAAGATCGTCGCGCCCGCGCTACCTCGCGTGAAGAGGACGATGCGCGCCTCCTGGGCAAGCCATTTCGCTGCGAGTTTTTCGATATTCTCGTTCGGGGCGATCCAATCGAGGTCGGCGCCGCTCAGCTTGATGACGTGCGAATGCGCGAAGAAAGCCTCAAGCCGCGAGCGGTAGCCCGCCTCGTCGTCGACCAGGCCGGCGCGAATGTTCGGATCGAAGCTGATGATGCGCCGCCCGGCTTCGCGTCGCATCAGCTCCGCGAAGGCGTTCGCCGCCGGAAGGCGGATCAGCGACAGCGAGCCGAAGTGCAGCGTCGAGACCTTGGGCTCGATCTGCTTCATGTCCTGCAGCCGCCAGTGCCGCGCCGCCGCCTCGCTGTCGTAGAAGGCATAGCGCGGCTCCTCGCGCGTCGAGATTGACGAAGGCGAGCATGGTCGGCCGGTCGAGTCTTTCGACGTAGTCCATAGCAACGCCGTTCCCCTTCAGCATCGCCGCGATCTGGTCGCCGAAGAAGTCGGTCGAAAGGCCGCCGACGAAGCCGACCGGGACGCCAAGGCGCGCGAGCGTCAGCGCGACGTTGCCGGGCGAGCCGCCGACGGCGGGCCGATAAGCGTGCGAGCCGTCGCGCGCCTCCGTCGGGATGAAATCGATCAGCATCTCGCCGTGGCAGAGGATCATGCGTTTGCGCCGCTTCGGTTGGCGACCCGCACCGCATTTGCCGCGATCGGGCCGCCGAAGGCGGCCGCCATCAGGGCCTGCGTGTAGGGGTCCTTGGGGTCGGAGAATATCTCTTCGGCGGAGCCGCGCTCCACCACCTGCCCATCCTTCATGACGATAACCTCATCGGCCATGGCGCGCACGACCGCAAGGTCGTGGCTGATGAAGAGGTAGGACAAGCCGTAACTCTGCTGGAGGCCGCGCAGCAGCTCCACGATCTCCTTCTGCACCGAACGGTCGAGCGCCGAGGTCGGCTCGTCGAGCACCACCACCTTGGGCTTCAGGATCATGGTGCGCGCAATCGCGATCCGCTGCCTTTGGCCGCCGGAGAACTCGTGCGGGAAGCGATTGCGCATCGCCGGGTCGAGCTGCACCTCCTGAAGTGCCGTGACGGCGCGGCGGTCGCGTTCGTCGCGCGGCAGCTCCGGCTCATGGACGAGTAGCCCCTCGGTGACGATCTGCCCGACGGTCAGCCGCGGCGAGAGCGAGCCGTAGGGGTCTTGGAAGACGATCTGCAGCTCGCGGCGGAGCCAGCGGTCCTTCCTGAGGTCGAGCGCCTTCAGATCCCGCCCCTCGAAGCGGATGACGCCTTCCGCCGGAAGCAGCCTGAGCAGCGCGCGCCCGAGCGTCGACTTGCCGGAGCCCAACTCGCCGACGATGCCGATCGTCTGTCCCTCATGGAGCGTGAGCGAGACGCGATCTACCGCTTTCAGCTCGAAGCCGGCGCCGCCGAAGAAGCCGCCGCCGATATGGAAGGTCACACGCACGTTGCCGGCCTCAAGCAGCGGCCGCGCGTCGTCGGGAACGGGCGGCTTCGTTCCCTCCGGCTCAGCGGCAAGCAGCATCTTGGTGTATTCGTGCTGCGGGCTGGCGAAGATGCGGGCGACCGGCCCCGCTTCCACCACCTCCCCTGCCCGCATCACGTAGACGCGGTCGGCGAAGCGGCGCACGATGCCGAGGTCGTGGGTGATGAAGATCATCGCCATGCCGAGGCGCTCCTGCAGCTGCTTCAGCAGCTCCAGAATCTGCGCCTGAATGGTCACGTCGAGCGCCGTCGTCGGCTCGTCGGCGATCAGGATGTCGGGGTCGTTGGCGAGCGCCATGGCGATCATCACCCGCTGCCGCTGCCCGCCCGAGAGCTCGTGCGGATAGGCATCGACGCGCCGCTCCGGCTGCGAAATCTGCACGAGCTCGAGGAGCTCGACCGCGCGCGCGCGCGCCTCCTTGTGGCTAAGGCCGGAATGCTTGATGAGCGGCTCCGCAATCTGCTCGCCGACCTGGTAGAGCGGGTCGAGCGAGGTCATCGGCTCCTGGAAGATCATGGTGATCCTGGCTGCCGCGGATGCGGTTGAGCTTCGCCTGGCTGAGCCCGATCAGCTCCTCGCCGCGATAGCGCACCGAGCCCGTCGCCCGGCCATTCGTCGCAAGAAGCCCCATCGCCGCCATGACGGTCTGGCTCTTGCCCGATCCGGATTCGCCGACGATCGCCACCGTCTCGCGCGGCATCACGTCCAGGGCGAGCCGCTTCACCGCGTGCACCTCGCCGCCGGGCAGGCGGAAGCGCACGTCGAGGTCGCGGATGGCGAGGATGGGCTCCGCGCTCATGGCCTCAGCGGTCCTTCGGATCGAGCGCGTCCCGCAGGCCGTCGCCGAGGAAGTTCAGCGCAAAAAGCGTGGACGTCAGGAAGATCGACGGGAAGATCAGGAGCCAGTCGCCGACGGGATGTTCTTGGCGCCCTCCGAGATCAGCACGCCCCAGCTCGCCATCGGCTCCTGCACGCCGAGGCCGAGATAAGAGAGGAAGCTTTCGAGGATGATCACCTGCGGCACAAGCAGCGTCATGTAGATGACGACCGGGCCGAGCGTGTTCGGCACGACGTGGCGGCGAAGCATCGCCGCCGGCGAGACGCCGAGCGCGATCGCCGCCTGCACGTATTCCTGCCGTTTGATCGACAGCGTCTGGCCGCGCACGATGCGCGCCATGTCAAGCCAGAGGACCGCACCGACGGCGATGAACATCAGGACGAAATTCCGCCCGAAGAAGACGACGAGCAGGATGACGAAGAAGATGAAGGGCAGCGAATAGAGCACGTCGACGATGCGCATCATCACCTCATCGACGCGTCCGCCGAGAAGCCAGACGTCGCGCCGTAGAGAACGCCGATCACCACGGCGACGACGCCGGCGAGGAGCCCGATCGCGAGCGAGATGCGGCCGGCGATCAGCGTGCGCGTCAGGAGATCGCGTCCGTTGTTGTCGGTGCCGAAGAGGAAATAGATGCGCTTGACCTCGCGCCGAGAGGGTCATCTGGAGACCGTCGGCGCGACGTCTCCTCGACCTGCGGATTCGTCGAAGGTGCGGAGCGGTCGAGATAGCGCGTGACGCGACGTCGATCGGTTGCTCGACGCAACCGTGACGAAGACGCGATCGCCCTTCTCTTCCCACGACACGAGGTCGACGCGCGCGCGGGAAAGCGCCGCCCGCAGCGCCGCTTCCGATCTGCTCGGCCTGCGGATAGGGCGAGAGGCTCGGCGGCG
The DNA here is from genome assembly GCA_963778625.1 of uncultured Alphaproteobacteria bacterium. Classification (GTDB taxonomy): domain Bacteria; phylum Pseudomonadota; class Alphaproteobacteria; order Rhizobiales; family Afifellaceae; genus DASWJZ01. The sequence goes on along the minus strand of CAVZVB010000007.1, from coordinate 21,515 downwards.
ACGCGGACATAGTCCTGATAGATCGTCGTGAAGTCGTGCCCGGTCAGGGACGGACCGACGATGCAGGCGATGGTCATCAGGACGAGATAGACGGCGCTGACAGCGGCCGCCTTGTTGGCCCTGAGCCGCAGCCAGGCGTCGCCCCAGAGCGAGCGGCCGCGCGAAGGCGCCGGGGATCGCGGCGTCAGTCATAGCGCACCCTCGGATCGATCCAGCGCGTAGAGCAGGTCGACGATCAGGTTGAACACGATGATGAAGATCGGCGATGACGACGACCGTGCCCATCACCAGCGTGTAGTCGCGGTTCAGCGCCGCATCGACGAAGTAGCGTCCGACGCCCGGTATCGCGAAAATCGTCTCCACGATCACCGAGCCGGTAAGAAGCGCCGCCGCTGCTGGGCCCGCGTAGGAGATCGACTCGGCAGGATGGCGCTTCGCGCGGCGTGCTTGCCGACCACCGTCCAGGCGGAGAGCCCGAGCGCGCGCGCCGTGCGCACGTGGTTCGAGCGAAGCGCCTCGATCATCGAGCCGCGCATCAGCCGCGCGACGATCGCGATCTGCGGCAGCGCAAGCGTCACGACCGGCCCGATCTTGTTGAGCGACCCCACCGCCTCCCCAGCCGGCGACCGGCACCCAGGCGAGATAGAGCGCGAATACGAGCTGATAGAGCGGCGCGATGACGAAGGTCGGCACGGTGCTGCCGACCGTCGCAACTGCGATCACCGCGTAGTCGCCGCTACGGTTCTGGTTGAGCGCCGCGACGATGCCGAGCGCGCCGCCCACGATCAGCGCCAGCGACAGCGCCGCTGCGCCGAGCTGAATGGAGACCGGCAGGCCGACCCGGAAGAGGTCGGCGACGGTGAAATCAGGAAGGACGTAGCTCGGCCCGAAATCGCCGTGCAGGAGGTTGCTCAGATAGCTCGGAGGTACTGTTGCCAGAGCGGCTCGTCGAGGTGATAGACGCGCTCCAGGTTCGCCTTCACCACCGGGTTAAGCCCGTGCTCCTGGTTGAACGGCCCGCCCGGCGCGACCCGCATCAGGAAGAACGAGATCGTGACGATGACGAAGAGCGTCGGGATGGCGGTCAGCAGCCGCCGGATCACGTAGCGCAGCATCGCCCCGCCTGCCCCCAAAGGAGGCTCGCCGCCCTCCTTTCGGAAGGCGGCGAGCTGTCAAGCTATTCGATGCTCATGAAGCGGGTCGGATGCTTGTCCATGACGTTGTCCTCCCAGCCTTTCAGGCGGTCGGACACGAGCGTGTGGTAGCTGTAGAAGAGCAGCGGCAGCACGCAGAGGTCCCGCGCGACGCCGATCTTCTCCGCGTCCGGCAGCTCCTGCATGCGCTTCGCCGGATCGGTTTCGGCGGCGGCCTTGACGCAGGTCGTCGTCAAAGTCGGCATTGGAGTACTGGCTGTAGTTGTTGCCGGCTCCGGTCTTGCAAAGCGACCAGGAAGTTCTCCGGGTCCTTGTAGTCGGCGATCCAGCCGGCGCGCGCCACGTCGAACTCGCCGTGGTTCTCGAGATTCGCGTAGTGCGTCTTGGTGTCGGTGTTGAGGAGCGTCACGTCGACGCCGAGCGGCTTCAGCTGCTCCTGGATCGCGACCGCCGTGTTCTTGTGGTTCTCCGACGTGTTGTAGCGGATCTCCATATGCAGCGGATGGTCGGGCGTATAGCCGAGCCCTTCGAGGATCTTCTTCGCCTCGTCCTCGCGGTCGAGCTGATCCATGCTGGCGTAGTCGGCGCGCCTGCGCCTCGTAGCCGGCGATGCCCGGCGGCACGAACGAGATAGGCCGGGATCATGGTGTTCTGCCAGACGCTCTCGGCGAGGAAGTTGCGGTCGATCCCCATCGAGATCGCATGGCGGACTTCGGGGTTCGACCACGGCTCCTCGGTCAGCTTGAACACGTAGTAGTAGGTGCCGAGATAGGGCCCGACGCGCACCTGGTCGCCGAACTTCGCCTTGAGGTCGGCAAGCTGCTCGGTCGGGAAGTCGTCGTTGGAATCGAGCTCGCCCGCCTCGAAGCGCTTCACCGCTGTCGAGCGGTCCTCGGTCGGGATGTAGTTGACCTTGTCGATCTTGACGTTCGCGGCGTCATAGAAGAGCGGGTTCTTGACGAGCTTGATGTGGTCGTTCGGGATGAACTCGGCGAGCGTGTAGGCGCCGTTCGAGACGAGGTTCCCCGGCTTGGTGAAATCGTCGCCGAACTTCTCAACGTTCGCCTTGCTCACCGCATAGGTCGCCTGGTGCGTCAGCATTTCCAGGAAGTACGGCGTCGGCGCGTTCAGCGTGACCTCGAACGTGTAGTCGTCGACCGCCTTCACGCCGAGCTCGTCCGGCTGCTTCGTGCCGGCGGTGATCTCTTCGGCGTTGACGACCGGGCGCGAGCATGTAGGCGTATTCGGCGCCGGTCGCGGGCGTCGACCAGACGCTGCCACGAGAAGACGAAGTCGCTCGCCGTCACCGGCGTGCCGTCCGACCATTTGCCGTCCTTGCGCAGATGGAAGGTCCAGACCGTGTCGTCGTCGGAGACGTCCCAGCTTTCGGCGGCGCCTGGAATGGCCTCGGCCTTGGCGTTCTCGGTCGTCAGGCCCGAGGAACAGGTCGCGCAGGATATGCGCCTCGTAGACGGTCGACGTCTTGTGCGGATCGAGGGATTCCGGATCGGCGGAGTTGCCGCGGTTGTAGACCATCTCCGCGGACGCCGCGCCGGTCAGCATCGCTGCAAGCGCGATGCCGGCCGAGATATGTACCAGTCGTCTTCAGCATGTACGAGCCTCCTGTCCGAGAGGGACGCCGACTGGCGATTGCATGAACCCTATCCTTGTCCCGACGGCGCGACAATCGGCCTTCGCCGGCGTATGAACGAGACGGGTGAAATCGCACGAATCCGCTTGAAGGCGCGCGCGGGCGCTGGATCACATAGTCGCACAGCAAGGAAGCCGCGGGATTGCGGCGCATGCGGGGGAGGCCTCGCGATTTCGAATGCCAGACGACAGTAGGCGACGCGGCTCGAAATCCGACGGGTTCGAGATCCGCGCGGCGCGCTTGACCGACATCGACGCTCTCGCGCGATTGGAGGCGGAGTCGTTTGCGTCGGACAAGCTGAGCCGTCGCAGCTTCCTGCGGTTCGCCAAAAGCCCGTCGGCGGCCTTCCTCGTCGCCTGCCGCGCCGAGCGGAGGGAGCGGCCGATCGGCTATGCCGTCCTGCTTTTCCGTCGCGGCGGGCGGAGCGCCCGGCTTTATTCGATCGCGGTCGCGGCGGAGGACGCCGGCCGCGGCGTCGGCTCGCAGGCTCCTTGCCGCCGCAGAGGATACGGCGCGAAGGCGGGGGGCGGAGCGGCTGCATCTTGAGGTGCGCGCCGACAACCCGTCCGCCATTCGCTTCTACCGGCGCAAAGGCTACCGGGAAGTCGGCGCCGCGCGACGGCTATTACGAGGACGGCATGACGGCCCTCCTCTTCTCCTGCGCCCTCCCCGTCGCGGCCGCTACGACGGCTGCGCGCGCGGCCTCCGCCGCGCCGCCTGAGACCGCTCGGAACCCGACCGCATGGACAGCTGGGTCCTCGTCGCCGATCAGCCACGCGACCTCGTCGCGCGCGACCTGCCGCACGTCATCGTGTCGTCGGAGGATTACGTCGCGCGCCCCTATATGTTCGGCGGCGCGCGCCAGAAGATCATCATCCTCGCCCGCTCCTACAATTACCAGACCGCCGGCTATTACTGCGCGCTCCTTGCCGAGGCGCGTGGCCACCGCGTCATGCCGAGCGTCGAGACGATGCTCGACTTGCGGAGCCGCGCCGAATATGCGCATGCGCTGCCGGAGATCGAAGAAGCGCTGAACAGCGACCTGAAGACCTACGCCGGCGAGCCGCCGAAGACGCTCTTCGTCGCCTTCGGCCTTCCCGAGACGGCCGGCTTCGAGCGCTTCTCGCAGCGCCTCTTCGACTGGTTCCGCGCGCCGATGCTGACCGTCACCTTCAAAGGCGAGGAGTGGCGCAAGATCCAGAAGATCGACCTCACCCCCCTCACCCGCTGCACGGAAGAGCAGAAGCGTTTCTTCACCGAAGCGCTGAAATCCTACACCGGCCGCAAATGGCGGGCGCCGAAACCGCGCTCGGCGCCGCGCCATTCGATCGCCGTCCTCTACGACCCGAAGGAGGTGCTGCCGCCAAGCTCGCTGAAGACGCTGATGCACTGGGCGAAGATCGCCGCGCCGCTCGGCGTCGAGGTCGAGCCGATCACCAAGAAAGACCTGTCGCGGCTCGCCGAGTTCGACGCGCTCTTCATCCGCGAGACCACCACGATCAGCAATCACACCTACCATTTCGCCCGCCGCGCGATGATGGAGGGGATGCCGGTCATCGACGACCCGATCTCGATGATCCGCTGCACCAACAAGGTCTATCTCTGGGAGCGGCTGACGCATGCCGGCCTGCCGGTGCCGGAGACGATCGTCATCCAGGACCCCGCCGACGTGAAGGCAGGCCGCCGACACGCTCGGCTTCCCGGTGGTGGTGAAGATCCCCGACGGCTCGTTCAGCCGCGGCGTCCGCAAGGCCGACACGATGGAGGCGCTGAAGGAGACGGTCGCCGAGTTCTTCAAGGAGACCGACCTGCTGCTTGCGCAGCGCTTCGTCCCCACGAAATTCGACTGGCGCGTCGGCGTTCTTGCCGGCCAGCCGCTCTTCGTCTGCCAGTACACGATGGCGAAGAAGCACTGGCAGATCGTCCGCTATCGCGAGGGCGGCAAGCCGATCGAGGGCGGCTTCAAGACCTTCCCGATCGACCAGGTGCCGCCGGAGGTGCTCGACGCCGGCGTGCGCGCGGCGAGCCTGATCGGCGACGGGCTTTACGGCGTCGATCTCAAGGAGACGCCCGACGGCGTCTTCGTCATCGAGATCAACGACAATCCGAATCTCGAGCACGGCGTGGAGGATTCGGTCTCAAAGTCCGACCTTTGGAACCGGCTGACGCGCTGGTTCACGACGCGCATCGCCGTCTAACGGCGGCGCGGCTCGCGCCTGTCAAAAAACTGAAAAGCAATGGTGCCATCGTGCCCTGCGCGCGCGGTTCGCGCTCGTCGCGTCCCCGAAATCCCAAGACAATTCGACTGGAGGCCATATGAAACCCCTGAAAGTGTCGCTCTTGGCGGCGACGGCTCTATGTGCGCTCGCGGCTTCCGCATCGGCCGGCGAGATGAAATTCGCCCCCGTGCCGTTTGCCGCGACCGACGCTGAGAAGCGCGCCGTCATCGCTTCCGACAGCGTCGACGTGAACGGCCAAGAATTCCCGATCAGTTTCAACCTCTTGGCGCGAAGCGGCGACAAGATCGGCGACGCGACCTTCGCCATGTTGATCGACGAAAACGGCCAGCCGGTGAAGAATGCCGACGGCTCGACCCACATCTCCGTCGACGCCGACTTCACGTCGCTGCTTCCGGTCGGCAACAAGCTCTTCAGCGTCACACACTTCGAATCGCGCCCCGGCGCCATGTACCTCTCGGAGCTGAGCCAGGGCGACGACGGCAAACTGACGCCGATCTCCACGAAGCCGATCGACTTCTCCGCCTTCGGCGGCCTTTGGGTTCCCTGCGCCGGCTCGGTGACGCCCTGGGGCACGCATCTCGGCTCGGAGGAATATCCGCCCGACGCGCGCGGCGTTGAGGCGGCGACCTCGATGGACGACATCGACGACTACGACAAGCCGATGATCCGCTACGTCGGCCTCGACCCCGCGAAGGTGTCGATCGACGATTTCAAGGCCGGCTTCAAGCCCTACAAATACGGCTACCCGACCGAGATCACGGTGACGGAGGACGGCTCCTACACCGTCGCCAAGCACTACGCGATGGGCCGCGTCGCGGTCGAGCTCGCCAAGGTGATGCCCGACCAGAAGACCGCCTACATCTCCGACGACGGCACCGATGTCGGCTTCTTCATGTTCGTCGCCGACGAGGCGGGCAAGCTCGACGCCGGCAAGCTCTATGCCGCCAAATGGACGCAGACATCGAGCGAAGGCGCCGGCGCAGCGGATCTGAGCTGGATCGACCTCGGCCATGCCGACAGCGCCACCGTCGCCAAGGGGCTCGCCGACGGCGTCGGCTTCTCCGATCTCTTTGAGACGGCGGACATCGCCGACGACGGCACCTGCCCGGCCGGCTTCCTCTCCTCCAACGCCGAGGAGCGCGCCGAGTGCCTGAAGGTGAAACCCGGCATGGAGACGCTCGCCTCGCGCCTGGAGACGCGGCGCTACGCCTCCATGATGGGCGCCACGACCGAGCTCCGCAAAGAAGAAGGCATCGCGCTCGACCCGGCGTCGAAGACGCTCTTCGTCGCCATGTCGGAAGTGAACAGCGGCATGGAAGACGCGGCGAAGGGCGGCAAGCCGACCGACAAATACGAGAAGGGCGGCCGCAACGACATCAAGCTCACCGCCAACAATTGCGGCGCCGTCTATTCTCTGCCGCTCGGAACGGATGCCGCGATCGGCTCCGACTACGTCGCGAAATCGATGAACGCGCTCGTCGCCGGCAAGCCCTCGAACTACGAGGACGGAAGCGAATACGCCGGCAACACCTGTGACGTCGACGGCATCGCCAACCCCGACAACATCACCTTCATGGAAGGCTACAACACGCTGATCATCGGCGAGGACACCGGCTCGGGGCACCAGAACGATGCGATCTGGGCCTACAACATGGACGACAAGAGCCTGACCCGCATCTTCTCCACGCCCTACGGCTCGGAGACGACGTCGGTCTATTCCTACGGCAACGTCGGCGGTCACGGCTATCTGATGGCGGTCGTGCAGCACCCCTACGGCGAATCGGACGAGGACAAGCTCGCCGATCCCGGCCGACGCCCGCGCCTATATCGGCTACATCGGCCCGTTCCCGGCCCTTACGAACTAGCAGCGCACCAGAGCACGGCCGGCGGGGGAACCTCCCGCCGGTCGCTTTCCTTGCAAGCACGCGTCGGCCGGGAGTTCCGAATGCTCCGTGTTTCGATCGCCGCCCTGACGGCGGGCATCGTCGTTGCTTCGACGGTGTCGGCGGTCGGGCATCTCGGCACGCCGCTTAAGAACCCGACCGCGTTCATCCCTCCGCAGTGCTACACGAAGACCACCGACGCGGCCGGCGGCGTGCACAATCCCTGCTTCACCTGCCACGTGCGCGGCCGCGTGCCGAACGCGATCAACGACCAGGACCTGCAGCTCTCCTACGCGTTTCCCGCGCCGGCGCTGGAAAATCCCTGGACCAATCTGTTCGAGGACCGCCGCGCGCGGATCGCCGCGATCAGCGACGGAGATATCCTCGCCTACGTACGCGGCAGCAATTACGTCGAGCCCGACGGCTCGATCCGCCTTGCCGCGCGCCTCGCGAACCCGCCCGCGGGCTGGGACGCGAACGGCAACGGCGCTTGGGACGGCTACCGGCCGGATGCATTCTTCCGCTTCGATTCCGAAGGCTACGACATCGCGCCCGACGGGACACGCACCGGCTGGCGCGCCTTCGCCTATACGCCGCTTCCAGGCAGCTTCTCGCCCGCCGAGCGGCTCCACCGACGACGTGCTGATCCGCCTGCCCGAAGCCTATCGCGAGGACACCGAAGGCAACGTCGACTGGGCGATCTATGCCGTGAACCTCGCGATCGTCGAGGCGCTGATCTCCCGCCACGACGTCGCCATCGACCCGGTCGACGAGACCCGCCTCGGCGTCGACCTCGACAAGAACGGCGCGCTCGGGCTTGCCGATCACATCGCCTTCGATTGGGCGCCGCTTGAAGGACGCGACATGTCCTATGTCGGCATGGCGAAGGCTTTGCAGGCAAGCGGCGACGCTCCCCTCGCCGCCGGGCTTTACCCGCTCGGCACCGAATTCGTCCACACCGTGCGCTACGTCGACGTCGACGATGAAGACGGGTGAACCGAAGCTCGCGGCGCGACTGAAGGAGCTGCGCTACATGAAGAAGACGCTGTGGCAGACCTATGCCGACCTCGAGGATGCGGCGCTTGAGGAGGTGAAGGAAGATCACGACTTCCCCGACCGCGTGCCGATCTTCGACGGCAACGCCGAGACCGGCCTTGCGAACGGTGCCGGCTGGCGTCTGCAGGCCTTCATCGAGGACCGCGAGGGCGAACTGCGCCCGCAGAGCTTCGAGGAGACGGTGTTCTGCGTCGGCTGCCATGGCGGCATCGGCGCGACCGACAATTCCACCTTCGCCTTCCCGCGCAAGCTCGCCGCGGCGAGCGCCCCGGCGCGCGGCTGGTTCCACTGGTCGCAGCGTCCGCTTGCGCGGCGTCCCCGACCCGCTTCGCGCCGACGGCACGGGCGAATACGCGCATTACCTCGCGGAGAACGGCGCCGGCGATGAATTCCGCTCGAACCTCGACGTCATCCGCGCCTTCTTCGACGCCGACGGCTCACGCAATGCGGAGGCTTTCGCGCGGCTCCGCAACGACGTGGCGGCGCTCCTCTATCCGACGCGCCAGCGCGCGCTCGAGCTCGACAAGGCCTATCGCACGATCGTGCTCGATCAGGATTTCATCCACGGCCGCGATGCGAACCCGCAGCCGGTGGAAACCGTCGAGCGCGAGGTCGAGCAGGATCAGCCGACGGGGATCGAAGACGCCGATCTCGCCACGCTGGCATTAGTGAGATGCCGCATGCGCAGCGCGTGAGGACTTTGTTCACCGCGGCAAAAATCGTGATTTGACTTCTCACGTCGTCGGGCATAAATTCACGATGTGTGAAGCCCAGACACGGGAGGTCTAAAAAAATGAAACCTCCGAAGAGATCCGCGGCCGGTCTGCTGACCGAACGGCAAGACCGGCGAACCCGAAAATCGAACAGCCTTGGGGCGACATCGTCGTCGCGCGACTGCAGCGCACGATTCGAAGATCGTCGCCACGCTGAAGCAAAGCGAAGGGTTCAATTCAGCTCCTTGATGAAGCCAGAACGCACCGGCTTCCTTGAAATGGTGGGAGTCTGATCGAGTAACCCGAAAACCTGAGGCGGTTACCCGCATGTTGCAGCGCTTGCGCTCCGTGCCGGCAGCCGCCTCAGGTTTTTCTACCGATCGTTCCCGGCTTTGCGACAAATGACCGGTTCCGCCTATCTCGATATCAGCGGCGCGACGTTCCCTGATCCCTGCCCCCGCGCAAATTCGCCGCAAATCCTAGGCTCTTGGCCGCGTCCTGCCGGATTGGCAGGATGTTTACCGATTCGTGAACGAAATGGCCCGAATGGACCGCGCCGACGACCTCTTCTCCGATCGCGCCGAAAGCGCGGCGTCGACTTCGAGCCGTGGGCGGAGCGCCCGCGGCCGCGCGACCAACGGCAATCAGAGCTACACCGCCGCCGACATCGAGGTGCTGGAGGGGCTCGAGCCCGTCCGCCGCCGCCCCGGCATGTATATCGGCGGCACCGACGAGAAGGCGATGCATCACCTCTTCTCCGAGGTGATGGACAATTCGATGGACGAGGCCGTCGCCGGCCACGCCGACTGGATCGAGGTCGATCTCGACAAGGACGGCTGGCTGACCGTCACCGACAACGGCCGCGGCATCCCGATCGACCCGCATCCGAAATTCAAGGACAAGTCGGCGCTCGAAGTCATCATGACGACGCTGCACGCCGGCGGAAAATTCGATTCAAAAGTCTACGAGACGTCCGGCGGGCTGCACGGCGTCGGCGTGTCGGTGGTGAACGCGCTGTCGGATGTGCTCGAAGTGGAAGTCGCGCGCGACCGCAAGCTTTACCGGCAGACTTTCGCGCGCGGCAAACCGACGTCGAAGATGAAGCCCGCCGGCGACGTGCACAACCGCCGCGGCACGAAGCATCCGCTTCCATCCCGATCCGCAGATTTTCGGAGCGAAGGCGGCTTTCGATCCCGACCGCCTCTTCCGCATGGCGCGCTCCAAGGCCTACCTCTTCGGCGGCGTCGAGATCCGCTGGACCTGCGCGAAAAGCCTTATCCCGCCGAAAAGCGAGACACCGGAGAAGGCGAGCTTCCATTTCCCCGGCGGGCTCAAGGATTATCTCGCCGAGCTGCTCGCCGGCGAGACATTGGTCGGCTGGAAATCTTTGCCGGAAAAACCGACAAGCAAGGCGGCCACGGCTCGGCCGAATGGGCGATCGCCTGGTTCGCCAATGACGGCTTCTGCCGCTCCTACTGCAACACCATCCCGACCGCCGAAGGCGGCACGCACGAAGCGGGGCTCAGGAGCGTGCTCCTCCGCGGCTTCAAGCAATACGCCGAGCTCTCCGGCAACAAGCGCGCGTCGGTCATCACGTCGGACGACATCATGACCTCGTGCGGGGCGATGCTCTCCGTCTTCCTGCGCGAGCCGGAATTCGTCGGCCAGACCAAGGACCGGCTGGCGAGCGTCGAGGCGATCCGCGTGGTGGAGAACGCCGTCCGCGACGCCTTCGACCATTGGCTCGCGGCTTCGCCTATCCAAGCGAACCAGCTTCTCGAATGGGTGATCGAGCGCGCCGAAGAACGGCTCCGCCGCCGCCGCGAGAAGGAGATCGCGCGCAAGACCGCGACGCGGAAGCTGCGGCTCCCCGGCAAGCTCGCCGACTGCAGCTCCGCCTCTAAAGAGGATACCGAGCTCTTCATCGTGGAAGGCGATTCCGCCGGCGGCTCGGCCAAGCAGGCACGCGACCGCAAGACGCAAGCCATCCTGCCATTGCGCGGCAAAATCCTGAACGTCGCCAGCGCCGGGCGCGAGAAACTCGACTCCAACCAGCAGCTCTCGGACCTCTTGCAGGCGCTCGGCGTCGGCACCGGCGCGCGTTATCGGGAAGAGGACCTTCGCTACGGCCGCGTCATCGTGATGACCGACGCCGATGTCGACGGCGCGCACATCGCATCGCTCCTCATCACCTTCTTCTATCGCGAGCTGCCGAAGCTCATCGAGGAGGGCCACCTCTATCTCGCCGTGCCGCCCCTCTTCCGCCTGGCGCAGGGTGCGAAGGTCTTCTACGCACGCGACGAGAAGCATCGCGACGAGCTTCTGAAGACGGAGTTCGCCGGGCGCGGCAAGGTCGAGACAAGCCGCTTCAAGGGGCTCGGCGAGATGCCGATGCAGCAGCTTCGCGACACGACGATGGATCCGGCGAAGCGCGTGCTTCTCAAGGTCGGCATCGTCGGCGAGGGCGAAATCAAGCTGACGCAGACGATGGTTCAGCGCCTCATGGGCAACAAGCCCGAGGAGCGCTTCGCCTTCATCCAGGAGCGCGCGGAGTTCGCTGGCGAAGAGCTGATCGACGTTTGAGGACGCGTGGCCACGCCACAAAAGAAACCGCCCGGGACATGCCCGGGCGTTTCGAATCTCAGGATCAGCGGCTCAGAACTTGAAACCCACGCGACCCCGCGCGATCACGTAGTTGTTGTCGAAGTTTGCAGATATCCCACCGCCCGGAAACAGAGGCCCGACAAGCTTGAGTGAGGTGTCGCCCAAATCGACGTAGAAAGCCTCTACCCCCGAGCACGAGGTGGTTCGCCGCGGCGAGATCGACGCCGCCACCTGCAATCCAGCCGACCTGAACATCGTCGCTGCTTCCCAATGTTAACGGCCGAAGGCACATGCGAGTGGTGATTGCCAAGGTCGCGGTGTTCTCCACCTCGCCGAACGCCACGCCGCCTGTGCCATAGATGAACACCCGGTTAGCCGCGATGCCGGCCCGCCCGCGGATACTTGCCAGCCAATCGAGACTCTACGACGCGGTGACGGTGACGGGTCCGGAGAGCACCGAGGCGCTCCCGTTGATGTCGCTCCAATCGGCGTCGCCCTCAACGCCGAGCACCCACATGTTGTGCTGCCAGTTCGCTCCGGCATGCCCGCCGGCTAAAAAGCCTTCGGTATTGACCGAGAGGGAGGCCGGACAGCCCACGCCCGGGCACCCGGGAATGCCAGTGTAGCTGAAGTCCACCGTATCATCGGTGCCCCAGCCATAGCCGCCGTTGGCGCCGATGTAGAAGCCGGTCCAGTCGTAAGGAGGGGCCTGGGCGAAGGCCGAACCCGAAACGAGCAGCGCGAAGACCGCGCCGGCAGCGATACGCAACATGGGACCACCCCCCTTTACTCTCCTCAGCTTACTTGCCGCCATGAATTGTGGGTGTAGCGTTTTTGCCACTTATGAAAGAAACTTAGGCAGCGCAGAACTCGGCCAATATCCCAAGAAAAGGCGCAGACTTGCCGCGCGTCGGCGCCTGTCGGCGCAAACAAAAAGCCCGGCTTGCGCCGGGCTCTTCGCAGACGGACAGCGCGGTACTCAGCCGCCAAACAGGCTGTTGAATTGCCAGTTCACCCGGCCACGGACTACATCCGCGTTGTCGCCGCCGAAGTCGTAATGCAGATACTCGACGCCCAAGCTGAAATTGTCGGTGAGCGCATATTCGCCGCCGACGCCGGCGACCCAGCCAACGCCGTTGTTATTGGCATCGCGGAAGGCCACGCCGCCGGTTCCATAAGCGAGGAACCGGTCGAACGAGAAGCCGCCGCGCGCCCGCACCGTGCCGACCGCGTTGGTGTTGCCCCAGTCGACGAAGCTGCCGTCGCCCTCCGCCCCGAGCACGAAGCTGTTCCATTGCCAATTCACGCCGACCTGGCCGCCGACGATGAGGCCGTCGTTGATGGCACCGCTGCCGAAGCCCCAGCCGCCGTGGCCGCCGACATAGAAGCCGGACCAGTTGTAGGCGATCGGGACCGGCGAATACATCGGCGCAGGCATCACGCTCGTGGGCGGCGGAAGGTCTGCGGCAGCCGCAACGCCGCCTAGGAGTGCAAGCGCGCATGCGGAACAAAAGAGACGCGTCATGGGAGGGCCTCGTTAACCATGTTGTTCCGCACTTCTATCGCAAATTGCTCGCGCTGACTGTCGCCAATCGGCAACGGCCTGAGCGGATTCGCAGTGGATAACTCTTTGCCGACTAAGGAAAATCCCGGTCCGTCTGCGGCGGCGGAGTGTCGCGATGATGGCCGTATTGCGGCAGCCTCGTCTGAGGCTGAGACTGCGTCGAAAATTGGTGGGATTCCCGCAGGTTACGGTCCTCCGCCTTGACTCCGCGGCCCACGTCCCCATATTGCGCTGCAATGTGACCCGCTGCCCGCGATGATTCATTCCGCGCGCGGCCCGAAAATCCGGATGAGCTTCGAAACACTTGGACTAAGCGACAAGGTCGTCTCGGCCGTGAAGGCCGTCGGCTACACCACCCCCACCCCCATTCAAAAGCAGGCGATCCCGCACGTCCTTGAGCGGCGCGACGTGCTGGGCCTCGCCCAGACCGGCACCGGCAAGACGGCAGGCTTCGTGCTGCCGATGCTGACGCTCTTGGAGCACGGCCGCGCCCGCGCGCGCATGCCGCGCACGCTGATCCTGGAGCCGACGCGCGAGCTCGCCAGCCAGGTGCAGGACAGCTTTGGCCGCTACGGCGTGAACCACAAGCTGAACCTCGCGCTCTTGATCGGCGGCGTCTCCTTCGACGAGCAGGACAAGATCATCACGCGCGGCGCCGACGTTCTGATCGCAACGCCCGGCCGCCTGCTCGACCATTTCGAGCGCGGGCGGCTGCTTTTGACCGGCGTCGAGATCCTCGTCATCGACGAAGCCGACCGCATGCTCGACATGGGCTTCATCCCCGACATCGAGCGCATCGTAAAGCTGCTTCCCTTCACCCGGCAGACGCTCTTCTTCTCCGCCACGATGCCGCCGGAGATCACGCGCCTCGTCGACAAGTTCCTGCACAATCCGGTGCGCGTCGAAGTCTCGAAGCCCGCTTCCGTCGTCGAGACGATCACGCAGCGGTTGGTGCCGACCGGCTCGCGGCCCGACGAGAAGCGCGCGACGCTGCGCCGGCTGATCGACGAGGCGAGCGACCTCACCAACGCAATCATCTTCTGCAACCGCAAGCGCGACGTTGCGACCCTTCACCGCTCGCTCGAGCGGCACGGCTATTCGGTCGGCGCGCTGCACGGCGACATGGATCAGCACGCCCGCCTTGCCACGCTCGACAGCTTCCGCGACAACAAGATCACGCTCCTCGTCGCGAGCGACGTTGCTGCGCGCGGCCTCGACATCCCGGCCGTCAGCCACATCTTCAATTTCGACGTGCCGACGCACTCCGAAGACTACGTGCATCGCATCGGGCGCACCGGCCGCGCCGGCCGCGCCGGCGCCGCGTTCACGATCGTGACGCGGTCGGAGAATAAATACATCGAGCATATCGAGAAGCTGATCGGCAAACCGATCGAGTGGGCGGCGAAGCCCGAAGGTCTTGAATCATCCCCCGCCGATGCGGAGGAGCATGCGCCGCGCGAGGAGCGCCAGCACGGCAAACGCGAGGGCCGTGGCCGCGGCGAGCGCCGTGGCAGAGGCGGCCGCGGGCGAGCCCGCGAGGCCACACAATCCGGGCCCCAGCAAGAGCGCAGCGAAACGCCGCGCGACGAGGCGCCCATCCGGCAGCACACGGCCAGACAGAACGCTGACAAGAAGTCGCCCCGCAAGGATCAGAAGAACGACGATGCCGCTTCGGCCGTCGGCTTCTCCGACCACGTTCCGGCCTTCCTGCTTCGCCCCGTGAAGATCCGCGACGATGCGGAGGCGCTCGAAGAGGCTCAGGCCTGACCGCTCTCGACTACGAAGCCGAATTCGACAATCGCGGCCGGGTGCCCGAGCACCCGGAGATCATCGTCGGCTGGGAGCGCGACGCCGCCTCATACCGCGCCGAGCGAAGCGATCATTCCGAGCTCGGCGTCCGCTACGGAAAGCATCCGCGCCAGATCATCGACCTCTTTTATCCCGACGCGCCCGATGCGTCGCGCCCGGTCGTCGTTTTCGTCCACGGCGGCTACTGGCGCACGTTCGACCCGTCGTTCTGCAGTCATTTCGCCGCCGGCTTGAACCGGCGCGGCTTAACCGTCGCCCTCCCCGGCTATCGCCTCTGTCCCGAAGTGACGGTGGCTGAAATCATCGACGACATCCGCGCTTCCGTCCTTCATTTGCGTCGCCGCTTTGCAGCACCCTTCGTGGCCACCGGATATTCGGCGGGCGGGCACCTGGCTGCAGCGATGGTCGCGACGGATTGGGCCGCGCGCGGCGCACCCAAGAATCTTCTCCGTCACGGCCTTTCCATCTCCGGCGTCTTCGACCTGACGCCGCTGGTCGACATCTCGATGAACCACGATCTTCGCCTCGACCAGACGCTGGCGCGGGCGGCGAGCCCGCTCTTTTGGGACGTGCCCGCCGATGTCGCCTTCGAAGCATGGGTCGGCGGCGCGGAATCGGAGGAATTTCTGCGCCAGAGCCGGCAGATCGCAGAGCGCTGGTCGGCGGCCGGCGCCAAGACGCGCTTTCAGATCATCCCCGGCGCCAACCATTTCACCGCGCCGGCGCCGCTCACTGACCCGAAAAGCGATATGGTTGCGACGCTGACGACGCTGGCAGATGCGGCCGCGCGCGCTTGATGCCCGGTGCAAAGGCTTGATTAAGCCGGCCCCCTTCCATAGGTTCCGGCGCAATTTCCGAGCGCTTAGCTCAGCGGTAGAGCAACTGACTTTTAATCAGTAGGTCGTGGGTTCGATCCCCACAGCGCTCACCAAGAACAATAATTGTCAGCTTGCTAAATGGTGGCCCCAACTTCACGGCGGCAGCCGCATCGTCCTGGAGACGAGCGCGCTCGCCGGGGAAGGCAATTGTGCGGCGCAGGATGCGGACAGCGCGCGACCCGGGTAGGATCGCGGCGGAGTGTTTGCATGCGCGCGCTACTGCTCCTGTTCTTCGCTGCCCTGTTTACCTCTGCCGCTCCGGCCATGGCCGCGGAGTTCGTCGACGATTTTCCGTGGGACCCCTGCCAAGCCTATAGCAATCTCATAGAGCCGAAGGTGCTCGGTAGCGGGATATTGGCGCGCACGGTGCTTCAGATCAGCATCAACGACAGTGCGGTCAGTCGCGAAAGGGGGTGCGTCGATGAAAGAGGCGCGGAAGCGAATGACCTCGGCCCGGCCTTCCTCCCGCCGCTCGCTCTGCTTCCGAACGGACAACCGAACCCCGACTGCCCGCTCGGCGACAACAAGCATCTCCAGCGCAACGAGCTCCGCTTCTTCAAGAAGGGCAGCAATGCGGTTCACGCGTGGGGGGACGGCTACTGGTATTCGCTGACGTTCAGCATGACCGGGGACATCTACAAATGCGGCTCCGCGCGGTGGGTGATCGGTCAGTGGAAGGCCTATCCGAAGGCTGCAGTCGGCAAGTGGCCGGGGCCGGTGCTCGCGCAGCGCTTCGACAACGGCGTCCTTTACGTCACGGTCAGTGACGAGGAATGCCGTTGCCTGGTCGCCAAGGCGGAAGGCGACATCAACGCGCTGACCGCGAGCTTGTTTCTGTCGAGCGCGCCGTCGGGCCCGCTCCAATCGATCGGCCGCCCGCCGGAATCGAACTGCCTCGATCAGAGACTGGACGTCCCGAAGCGGTGCACGCGCGCGCCGAACCTCACCCTCTGGACGCAAGGACGGAGCGCCGGTGCCCGTCTCTGCCGAGTCCGACCGGCGGAAAGTTCGTCACGATGACCTACTTCGTGAAAGGCGGCGATCCCGGTTGGATCGACATCTACGCGGACGGAAAATTCATCGTGCGCGTGAGCGGCCACATCGGCTACGCCGACGACGAGCTCGACAAGGAAGACGTGAAGTTCAAGATCGGACAATACCGCGACGGCATGCCCGGCACGGGGATCATGCAGATCGATCGCATCTGCCTGTCGCAGGACGTGAAGACCTGCGACCCTACCGTTCAGCCGTTCCCGCCTCCGCATTCGTAAGGACGAAGCGAAGGCCCTCAGCTGAAGACCAGACCGGCGACCTGGCACAAGCGTCCGTCGCTTGTCGGATACCTGGGTTTGCCGCTAATGGGACGCGAGGGCGGAAAGCTCGGCATCTTCGACTATCTCGATCCGAAATACGTGAAGCTCCGAGCTAGGCGCGCCGGCCCGCGGCGCTGGCAATCGCGCGCCGCTCTGCCTACCTTTGTGGTGCCGCACTCGATCGGCCGCGCCACCCTTGCCGGAAGAACGCCATGGCCCTGCAATCCCCCGAGACATCCACAGCCACCCGCATCGTCGATTTCAGCCTGAAGGGCACGGACGGGCGCAGCTACTCGCTCGCCGACATCAAGGGCAAGAACGGCACGCTCATCATGTTCATCTGCAATCACTGCCCCTACGTGAAGGGCGTGATCGACAGGCTGGTTGAAGACGTTCAGCGTGCTGAAAGAGGCCGGCATCGGCGCGGTGGCGATCATGCCGAACGACACGGCGAGCTACCCGGCCAACTCGTTCGACAACATGAAGACGTTCGCAAGCGCCCACGCCTTCAACTTCCCCTATCTGATCGACGAGACGCAGAGAGGTCGCGCGCGCCTACGGCGCTGTCTGCACGCCGGACCTCTTCGGCTTCAACGCCGAGGGCGAGCTGCAATATCGCGGACGCGTCGACAGCGCCGGTTCGCGTGCCGCGACCGGCAACGAGAAGCGCGAGCTCCGCGAGGCGATGCTCGTGATCGCCAAGACCGGAAAGGGACCGGCCGAGCAGCTCCCCTCCGTCGGCTGCTCGATCAAGTGGCGGAACTGACGCCGCCCTCGCCTCCGCGCTCACCTCCCCGCTTTTCCGGCTCCGCGACCGCCGCGGAGCGCATGGCAGCCCTGCGCCCCGGCGCCTAACAGCGCGCGGCGATTCACATAGATTCCATTCAGCGTCCTGGGAGGGATCCGAACCCTTGAAAGGAGGACGACATGGCTAACATTTCAACCGTCGCGCCCTATGCCGGCGCAGCCCGTGCGGAGACGACGACCCGTCCGAACGTTTTCCGCCGCATCTTCGCGGCGATCATCGAATCGCAACAGCGCCGCGCCGACCGCGAGATCGCCGCGATCCTTGCGCGCTACGCAGACACGCCGCGGCATGTTCTGGAGGCGGAGCGCGAGCTCGCACGCCGCAACTACCCCCTGGGTCAGGTCCGATAGACTTAAGCGCCGGCCGCGGGCCGCCGCCCCTACCCCCAATTTCTCCCCAAAACTGCGCCGCCCGACATTCGTCTTGGGCGGCGCGTTCGTTTGGCGTTTCCCCTCTTTCATGGCCGCGCGGCACGCAATCGGTGTAGATTGGCCGAAGCGTGCTGGTTGGCTGCGTATGCATATCATTGCAATTGCCTCACAGAAGGGCGGTGCCGGGAAGAGCACGTTCGCGGTCAACCTCGCTACTCTCGCCGACCGCGAGGATGCGCCCGCCCTCCTCGTCGACACCGACGTGCAGGGCTCGCTTTCGGTCTGGCATCGCGCGCGCGGCACGCGCACGCCCCTCCTCGTTCCTTGCGGTGCCGGCGAGCTCGGCGAGGTCTTGGAGACGGCGCGCCGTCACAAGAACATCGAGTGGGTCTTCATCGACGGACCGGCACAGGCGAACGACGACGTCGTCGAGATGATGAAGATGGCAACGCTCGTCCTGATCCCGACGCGTTCGGCCGTCTTCGATATCGCCTCGGTGCCGGCGACGATCGCAATCGCGCGCCGGCTTCATCGCCCCTTCTTCGTTGCGTTGAATGCCGTGCCGCCGAAGCACGGTTCGCAGGAATCGCCCATCGTCGCCGCGGCGCGCCGCGCTATCCGCGACATGGGCGCGCCGGTCTGGCGCGGCGCAGTCGGGCAGCGCGCCGTCTTTGCGCACGCGCTTGCCTCCGGCAAGGCGTGACGGAGTTCGAGACCGCCGGGCCCGCGGCCGACGAGATGCGCAGCCTTATGGCAGGACGTGAGCGAAGCGGCGCGCGCCATGGCGCAGCACCAGAAGAGCCGGTTGACCGGCAGCTCTTCCGAATCCGGTGCAATGCTTCCGGCGCGGAGCGCCCTAGGTATGATTTGTCCCTCAGACGAATAGAAGTTCGGACGTATTGCACTTTCCGAATATTCTTCTTTGCCGAGATTACCGGGAACTGAACAATGCTATCTTTGCGCGAATTCCCGAGCGCTACATGCACACGCCCCGTCTGAAAACTGCACAAGATTCTTCGCCGCCGTTCTTGCGCAGAGCCAAGTGAAGAAGTATCGATCCATGTTCGCTGCTTTTGATAAACAAGCAGAGCGAGCTTCTTACCGACAGAAGGAAGAGAAATGACCGCCGACGAACCCGACGACCTCGTGCAGCTCACGGCCGACATCGTGTCGGCATACGTCACCAACAACACGATCGACTCCGGGCAGCTGAGCAAGCTCATCGAAGAGGTTCATCTCGCGCTGGTGAGAGCGCCGGCCACCGCCGCCGAGCCGGAGCAGAAGCCGCTTGTGCCCGCCGTCGCCATCCGCAAGTCGGTGACGCCGGACTACATCGTCTCGCTCGAAGACGGCCGCAAGTTCAAGTCGCTGAAGCGCCACCTCGCCGGCACCTACGGCATGACGCCGGACGAGTATCGGGCGAAATGGGGCCTGCCGCGCGACTATCCGATGGTCGCGCCCAACTACGCCAAGGCGCGCTCCGAGCTTGCCAAGCGCATGGGGCTCGGCCGCAAGGCGACCGGAGCGCCCGCCAAGAAGCGCGGACGCAAGCGCGCCGGGAAGTAGCCCGACCCGTCCGCCTGAAACACCAAGCGCCCCTCGCGGGGCGCTTTTGCTTTTTGCTAGCTTACGAGCTCCGCGTCGAGCGTGATTTCCGCGCCCTTCAGCAGCCGTGAGATCGGACAGCCGGCCTTGGCGCCCTCGGCCGCCTGCTTGAAATCGGCGGCCGACATGCCCGGCACCTTGCCCTTCAGCGTCAACGCGCTCGACTTCACCGTCCAGCCGGCGCCTTCCTTCTCGATGGTGACAACGGCCGTGGTGCGCAGCTCGTCCGGCTTATGGCCGCCACCGCCGAGTCCGAATGCGAGCGCCATGTTGAAGCATCCGGCATGAGCGGCTGCGATCAGCTCTTCCGGGTTCGTGCCCTTCTCTTCGCCGAAGCGCATGCCGGCGGAATAGGGTGTTCCAGAAAGCGTACCGCTTTTCGTCGTGAGAGTGCCCTTTCCGTCCGGGCCTCCGCCATTCCAGACGGCTTCTGCGCTGCGTTTGATCGACGGCATTTGGCGACCTCCATGTTTCGGTTCGGTTTGGAACGCGCGGCGCGCACCGATATCTCAGGCGAGCATCCCCGCCGGCGCTTCGATATAGCGCTTGAAGGCGCCAAGCAGCTCAGCGCCGAGCGCGCCGTCGACGGCGCGATGGTCGGTCGAGAGCGTGACGGTCATCATCGTGGCCACCGTGACTTCGCCGTTCTCCACGATGGCGCGCTCTTCGCCCGCGCCGACCGCGAGGATCGTCGCGTGCGGCGGGTTGATGACGGCGGCGAAATCCTTGACGCCGAACATGCCGAGATTGGAGACGGCGCTTGAGCCGCCCTGATATTCCTCCGGTGCAAGTCTCTTCTTGCGCGCGCGCGCCGCGAGGTCCTTCATCTCGTTGGCGATCGCGGAAAGCGTCTTCGTCTCCGCGTAGCGCACGACCGGCGTGATGAGCCCGCCGGGGATCGACACCGCGACACCGACATCGGCGCGCTTGTGCTTGAGCATGCCGTCGCTCGTCCAGGTGACGTTCGCGTCGGGCACCGCCATCAGCGCCTTGGCGAGCGCCTTGATGACCATGTCGTTGACGGAGACCTTCCACGCCGGCTTGCCGTCGACCTCCGGCGCCGCCGCATTGATGTCGGTGCGAAGCGCCAACAGCTTGTCGATGCGGCAGTCCATCGTCAGGTAGAAATGCGGGATCGTGGTCTTCGCCTCGACCAGCCGCCGCGCGATGATCTTGCGCACCGAATCGTGCGGGACGATCTCGTAGCTTCCGACCTCGTAGAGAGCGCGGATTTGGCTGTCCGACATCCCTTGCGGCAAGCCGGCGGGCGCGGCAGCAGGCGCGGCTGCCGGCGCAACCTTCGGCACACCGCCCTTCAGCGCCGCCTCGATGTCGCGCTGCACGATCCGCCCGTGCGGGCCGGAGCCTGCGACGGCGGCAAGGTCGATGCCGCTCTCCTTTGCGAGACGCTTCGCGAGCGGCGAGGCAAGGATGCGTCCGCCCTGCCCATTGCCTTTCGCAGCGGCAGGTGCAGGCGCGGAGGCCGCCGGTTGGCGGGTCGCACCAGAAGCAGCCTCATCCCGAGGCGGCGCCTCAGGGCGAGGGGCTGAGGATTGTGGAGGGGCCTTCTTCTCTACCGGCGCAGCCGATGCCGCAGCCTTCGCGTCTTCGCCCTCGCCTGCCAGGATCGCGATCACGTTGTTGACCGGCACGTCGGTCGCACCCTCCGGCACGACGATCTTCGCCACCGTCCCCTCGTCGACCGCCTCGACTTCCATCGTCGCCTTGTCGGTCTCGATCTCCGCGATCACGTCGCCGGAGGAAACCTTGTCGCCTTCCTTGACGAGCCACTTGGCAAGGTTGCCGGTTTCCATCGTCGGCGACAGCGCGGGCATGAGGATGTTGATGGGCATTGCTAGCTCGCGT
>CAVZVB010000006.1:0-482683 GCA_963778625.1 uncultured Alphaproteobacteria bacterium | reverse complement strand
AAACTGGTTTCTGCCGCGGCGGACGTCTCCAGCCGCAAGCAGCCGCGCAAGCTCGGTCTATTCGAGGGGAAGGAACAGCATCCCGGACGATTTCGGCGCGCCCCTTCCGGACGATGTCCTGGCGCTGTTCTATGGCAACAGCTTGTCTCTCGATCGCCAGGATGAATCTGAGGGGGTTCGGCAAGTTGCTTTGCGACGCAGCTACCGGGCTCGAAGGAAGCATGCCCTGATGGCACGCGTGATGGACACTCAGCTTTTGCTGTGGTCGCTCTATCGGGCCGGGCGTGTGCCGGCTGAAATCGCCAAAATCATTTCGGACAGAGCCAATGAGCCGCTGTTCAGCGCCGTTTCAATTTGGGAGATCGCCATCAAGCGTGCACTTGGGGGGCCCTGATTTTGTCGTCGAACCAACCGAAGCGATCTCCGACGCCGAAGCAATTGGCTTTATCGAATTGCCTGTGACAGCCGCGGCGGGCGGCGCAGGTGTCGGCGCTTCCGCCGATCCACAAGGACCCCTTCGACCGGCTGCTTCTGTGGCGCAAGCGATGCACGAACCTGCGAAGTTGTTGACCTCCTATTTTCGTCGCCGGCTATTCGCCGCTTGTGCAGCCTTTCGACCCGCGTTGACGAACGGCCGTCGGCATCGGTCTATCTACTCCATCGGGCGCAAATGGACGCAGCAGGATTGCTATGACGAAGATAAGGTTCGACCATTGCGTGATCCGCGTCTCGAATTGGGGCGCTTCGAATTCCTTCTATCGGGACGTGCTTGGGGCCGAGGTGGTCAGCCAGGGCGACGGCTGGGCTTATCGCTTCGGCGATACGCAGCTGAATTGTCATGGTCCCGGCATCGACCCGACGCCGGTCGCGAAGCGGCCGGTGCAGCCCGGCGGCAGCGATCTCTGCTTCGAATGGCCCGGCCCGGTCGAAGAGGCCATCGCGCACCTCGACAAGCACGGCGTTCGCATCGAGCTCGGCCCGGTGAATCGACGCGCTGCGCGCGGTCGCGGCCGCAGCGTCTATTTCCGCGATCCCGACGGGTCGCTTCTCGAGCTGATCTCCTATAACGCCCCACGCACCCACGCCGAGAAGCGCGAATAGCCGGCGAGCCGTTGGTTTAGCGAGGCGAGCGACCGGCCGCCACGTTCAGGAATCGCCACGCGGGCGATAGCGACCCGTCTTCGGGTCCTGGGTCAGCGTCTCGGTCGGGCGGCCGCGCGTTTTGCCGAGCTCGCGGTCGACGCGTGCCATCTCGCGCTTCAGCGCCTTCCACGCATACCAGCCGCCGGCAACAATGGCGGCCGCGATGATGAGAAGCTGCGGCATCTTTCCGCCTCCTAAAGTCTGTAGCGCTCCCAGAGCGCGCGTTCGTCGAGCTCGGACAGGAGCCGCTCCGGCAAGGCGCGCGCCGAGCGCGCCACCGATGCCCATGCCCTTCCGCGGCCGAAAAAGCTTCGCTCGGTGGAGAAGAGCCTGAGCCGCACCTTCTCACCGATAGCGCTCGCGCAGCACCGAGCGGAGGTCGCCGATGCGGTCGGCAAGCCCGAGCGCGATCGCCGGTCTTTCCCGACCAGAACTGACCGGAGAAGATCTCCTGGTCCTTGTCTTTCGCGAGCACCTCGCCGCGGCGCGTCCTGACGATCTCGATGAAATGGTCGTGCACTTCCTCCTGGATCGCGCGAAGCCGCGCCACGTCCTCCGGCTTCTCCGGCTGGAACGGGATCGAGGATCACCTTGGACTCGCCGGAGGTGTAGATGCGGCGCTCCACCCCGATCTTGCGCATCGCTTCGACGAAGCCGAAGCCGGCGCTGACGACGCCGATCGAGCCGACGATCGAGGCCGGATCGACGACGATCTCGTCGCCGGCGCAGGCGATCATGTAGCCGCCCGAGGCGCAGACGTCCTCGACGAAGACGATGACCGTCTTCTCCTTCTCCTCGGCGAGCGCGCGGATGCGCTTGTAGATCAGGTGCGACTGCACCGGCGAGCCGCCCGGTGAGTTCACGATGATCGCAACGGCAGGCGCGGAGCGGATGGCGAAGGCTTTCTTGAGGAGCGGCGCGACGCTCGCGAGCGTCAGCCCCGACTGGAATCGCGACACGCCGTCCGATGGCGCCGGAGAGCCGCACGACCGGAACGACCGGCGCGCCATAGTCCGGGAAAACTCGCTTCAGCCCAGCTCTCGATCGGCTCAAGTACGCTTTTCCGCCAGGTGGGGTTTTCGCTCATGGTTCTCCGAAAATGGCCGTGATGCGGCCGAATTGGCCAGCCCGATGATGCTGCAAGGTCAATTCAGGTGCTTCCCGCAAGTTCCGTCTCGCCGCGAAGCAGGGCGTCGGCTTCCGGCGTCCATGCGCCCCCGGCTGCGTGGAGCGTGAGGCCGGGCGGATTGCCAGCGGCGACCGCCGTCCGCGTCGAGCGGTGACGAGGAC
This sequence comes from uncultured Alphaproteobacteria bacterium, assembly GCA_963778625.1. Lineage (GTDB taxonomy): Bacteria > Pseudomonadota > Alphaproteobacteria > Rhizobiales > Afifellaceae > DASWJZ01. Next base: position 480,250 of record CAVZVB010000006.1, on the reverse strand, counting down.
GCGGCTTGCTGCAGCCCCAGCCTTCGGGTGAACGGGGCGGACGCAGCGACGCCGCCGAAATCCGGCGAAAGCGCGCTGAAGCACCTCCGCCAGCGCCTCGGCGCGATGGATCAGGCCGATCGTGCCGCCCGGCTTGAGAAGCGCCGCGGCCGCGGCCGCCCAGGCCGCAAGCAGCCCGTCCGCGCGCGACATGCGCTGCGCGACGTCGGCGGCGTCGGGAGACCGCGTGCCGCTGCCCTCGTTGTCGAAGGGCGGATTCATCAGCACCCAGTCGGCGCTGCCTTCCGCGAGGCCGGTATGTCTCAGGAGCATTTGCGGCGCGCCGATCTCCGCCGCGACGAGGCGGACGCGCCCTGCGAAAGCCGCGTTCTCCGGCAGCGCGAGCGCCTCGAGCCCGCAGGCGACGAGATCGCGGTCGCGCTCGATCCCGACCGCGGAAAGCGCCGGCGCGCGCGCCGCGAGCGAGAAAGCGACGGTGCCGACGCCCGCGCCGAGATCGACCGCCAGGCCATCCGCGTCGGCCGGGACGAGCGCCTGCAGGAGCGCGGCGTCGAGGCCGGCGCGATGACCCGCCGCGCGGCTGCACCAGCGTGACGCGTCCGCCCAGGAAGGCGTCGCGCGTGCGCGCTATCTCGGCCGCCGCGGCCCTCGCTGTCACGAAAGCTCCTGCTCGAGCCCCGCCTCGGCGAGGATGCGGCGGGCGTCTTCGAGCCGGTGGCGGGCCACCAGCATGCGGCGCGGCAGGATGCCGAGCGAGCCCTCCATGACGCTCATGTTCTGATCCACGACGCTGTGCTCGATGCCGGCCTCGTTCAGGAGGGCGTCGGCAAAGGAGATCGAGCACGGGGTCGTTGCTGCGCAAAAGCTCGATCACACTGACGACCCTAGCCTCCTCGGGCGCCGGGGCGAAGTGGGTTCACCGTAAGCGAGGCCGGATTGTGCCATCGTGTCGCTTTGTGCGGCCGCCCTCGCGGTCCTATTGTCCGGAAGTGTCCAAGGAGAGCCCGTTTGGCCGTCGTCCTGTCATTTGAGGAATCCCCGTCGGAACGGGCGCTGATCTCGCCGCTCGTCGAGGCGACCGCCGCCGGGATGGAGCAGGTTAACCGTCTCGTCATCGAGCGGACGAGCTCCGACGTGGCGCTGATTCCGCAGGTCGCGCGCTACCTGATCGATTCCGGCGGCAAGCGGCTCCGGCCGATGGTGACGATCGCCTCGGCCGGCGCCTGCGGCTATCGCGGCGGCGCGGAGGTGAAGCTCGCGGCGAGCGTGGAGTTCATGCATACCGCGACGCTTTTCCACGACGACGTGGTCGACGAGAGCGAGACGCGGCGGGGAAAACGCGCGGCGCGGCTCGTCTGGGGCAACCAGGAGAGCGTGCTCGTCGGCGACTTCCTGCTCGGCCAGGCCTTCAAGATGATGGTGGACGTCGGCTCGCTGGAGGCGCTTGAGGTGCTCTCCGCCGCCGCCGCGACGATCGCCGAGGGCGAGGTGATGCAGCTCACCACCGCCAAGAACACCGAGACGACCGAGGACGAGTATCTCGACGTGGTGCGCGCCAAGACCGCAGTGCTCTTCTCCGCCGCCGCCGAGGTCGGCGCGATCGTAGCGGAACGCCGATCGCGGCGTCAGGTCCGCCTTCCGCTCGTTCGGCGCCAATCTCGGCATCGCCTTCCAGCTGATCGACGACGCGCTCGACTACGGCGGCCAGACGCCGACGCTCGGCAAGGACGTCGGCGACGACTTCCGCGAGGGCAAAGTGACGCTGCCGATCGTGCTCGCCTACCGGCGCGGCACCGCTGAGGATCGCGAGTTCTGGAGGCGCACGCTCGTCAAGGGCTCGATCGCCGACGATGACCTCGACCGCGCCGTCGCGCTGCTCGACCGGACACGGGCGCTGAAGGACACGGTGGAGCGGGCGCGGCACTACGGCGCGATGGCGCGCGACGCGCTGGCGCCGCTCCCTGACGAGCGGTTCAAGACGGCGCTTTTGCAGGCGGTCTCCTTCTGCATCGCCCGCGCACATTGACGTGAAGGCCGGTCGCGGCTGACCGCCGACGCCAGCATTGCCCCGGGACGCCCTAGGGGGTATCCCAAGGCCTGAAGTGAGGGAACTCGAGACAATGACGCAATTCGCGCGCGCTTTTTGCGGGCTTGCCGCGCTCATCGTAGCGCCTTTCCTTCTGGCATCTGCGGCTCTCGCGGTGCGCTCGCCAATCGAAGATCGGGATCTGACCAGCCTGTCGGGCACCTACCTCGCGGCGCGAACCGCGGATGTCGAAAAAGACACGGAGAGCGCGGCGCGCTTCTACCGCGCGGCGCTCCAGGCCGATCCCGGCAATCTCTACCTGCTGGAGCGCGCGCTGGTCCTGAGCGCGAGCGCCGGCGACGTGACCGATGCGCTCACTTACGCAAAGGACCTCCGCGACAAGCAGCCGAGCAACAATCCCGCGCGTCTGGTCATGGCGGCCGAGCAGATCCGCCTCGGCAAATATTCCGACGCGGTCGAAGGATTGAACGACGCCGGTGCCGGCGTGCTCGCCGATCTCACCAACGCGCTGGTCGTGGCATGGGCGCGCTTCGGCGAGGGCGAGGTCGACCAGGCGATAAGCGGCCTCGACAATCTGAAGGGCGAAGATTGGTACGAGCCCTTCAAGCTCCTCCATAGCGGCTATATCGCGCTCGCGGCCGGACGCACCGACGAGGCATTGAAATACTTGCAGGCGGCGCGCACCCGCGACGCCAACGCCGTCCGCATCACCGAGGCCTATGCGCGTGCGCTTGCCATCGCCGGGCGCACCAAGGAGGCGACGGACACCTTGACCGCGTTCCTCGCGCTCTATCCCGACAATGCCCTTGCGCGCTCGGCTCTCGCCGACATCAACGCCGGTAATGCGCATCTGACGACGGTCACGAATCCGGTCGACGGCGCCGCCGAAGCGCTCGCCGGCATCGGAGCCGCGGTCGGTCAGGAAGGCGGAACCGAGGTGGCGTTCCTCTATCTTCGCCTCGCGCTCTACCTCGACCCGCAGATCGCCGGCGGGCTCGGCGCGCTCTCGCTCGGCAACCTGCTCGACGCGAACGATCAGAACGAGGCGGCGATCAAGACCTACCAGTCGATCGCGACGGATGCGCCGTTCCATGCGCTCGGGCAGCTTCGCGCGGCGCTGGCGCTCGATCGCCTGGATCGCACCGCGGACGCGGAGGCCGCCTTCAAGCAGGCGATCGCCGGCAACCCCGACGACGTCCAGAGCTACATCTCCTACGGCAACATGCTGCGCGGTCACGAGCGCTTCGCCGAAGCGGCCGATCTTTACACGCAGGCAGTCGACCGCATCGCCGCGCCGAGCGCCGCCGACTGGAGCATCTTCTATTTCCGCGGCATCGCTTACGAGCGCACCAAGCAATGGCCGAAGGCGGAGGCCGACTTCCGCAAGGCGCTTGAGCTCAGCCCCGACCAGCCGCTCGTCCTGAACTATCTCGGCTATTCCTGGATCGACATGGGGCAGAACCTCGACGAGGCGATGGGCATGATCAAGAAGGCCGTCGACCTTCGCCCGAACGACGGCTACATCGTCGACAGCCTTGGCTGGGCCTATTACCGGCTCGGGCAATACGACAAGGCGGTCGAGGAGCTGGAGCGCGCCATCGGCCTGCGCCCTGACGATCCCGTCATCAACGACCATCTCGGCGACGCCTACTGGAAAGCCGGCCGCGTGCTCGAAGCGCAGTTCCAATGGCGGCACTCGCGCGACTTCGGCGCCGAGGGCTCAGCGCTCGATCTGGTGATGAAGAAGATTGCAGAGCGGCACTTGATCGAGGCGCCGGAGGAAAAGCCCGCGCTCGTGGTCTACACCGTGAAGAAGGGCGATTCGCTTTGGGATATCGCTGCGTCGATGCTGAAGTCCGGCGACGCTTTCCACGACATCTTCGACGCCAACCGGGACAAGATACAGAACCCCGACCTGATCTACCCGGGCATGCAGATCGTGATCCCCGGCAGCACCTGACGCGGGGGCTGCCATGTCGGCTTCAGGCGTGGCGCTTGCGGCGCCGGCAAAGGTCAATCTCGCGCTGCACGTGACCGGCCGCCGCGATGACGGATATCACCTTCTCGACTTCAGTCGCGGTCTTCGCCGATATCGGCGACCGGGTCGCGATCGCGCCGTCAGAAACGCTCACGCTTGAGCTGAGCGGTCCTTTCGCAGGGCATGCGCCGGGCGACGCGAGCGATCTCGCACTGCGCGCCGCGACGGCTTTCTTCGCGCATACGCAGCTCGCTCCGGCCGTCTCGATCGCTGTGGAGAAGAACATCCCGGCCGGCGCCGGTCTCGGCGGCGGCTCCGCCGATGCGGCCGCAGTGCTCGCCGGCCTGAACCGGAGCTTCAAGACGGGCCTTTCCGCCGATGCGCTCCGAACGATCGGATTGGCGCTCGGAGCCGACGTGCCGATGTGCCTCGAAGGCCGGGCGCTTCGCGCGCGCGGCGTCGGCGAGATCATCGATGCGCTCGACGACTGGCCGCCGCTTCCGCTCGTGCTCGTGTGGCCGGGGCGAGCGATCTCGACCGCCGAGGTCTTCAAGGCGCTCGCGCGCCGCGATAACCCGCCGCTCAAAAGACCGCCGCCCGCGGGCGACGCGCGCGATGCGGCGGAGTGGCTCGTAGACTGCCGCAACGACCTCGAGCCGGCCGCCCGCGCGCTTGCCCCGGAGATCACCGCCGCGCTCGATGCGCTTCTTGCGACCGAGGGCTGCATGGTTGCGCGCATGTCGGGCTCCGGCTCCGCCTGCTTTGGCCTCTATGCGGAGCGAGAGGAAGCCGAGGCTGCCGCCGCGGAGATTGCGGCGCGCCAGCCGCAATGGTGGGTGCGCGCGACCGAGGCGCATTGAGCCGACCGGCTCAGGCAAATCCCGGGAAGAAGTCGACCTTGATCCGCGAGCGGCGCACGCCGAGCTTCAGCAACATGTGGCGAACCGATTTCACCATCGCCTGCGGACCGGAGACGTAGAAGATGCGCTCGCGAAAGTCCGGGATCGCCTCGCGCACCAGTCGGGCGTCGATCAGGCCGGAATATTCGCCGCGCCGTGCGCCGCGCTCGACCGCGTGGATCGTCCGGATGCCGAGCTCGCGCCGCGCGGCTGCGAGCACGTCGCGATAGGCGATGTCCTGCGGCGTCTCGGTTCCGTAGAGGACGATGATCGGCCGCTTCTCACCTTCGTCGATCAGGTATTGCAGCATGCTGCGGAACGGCGTGATGCCGATGCCGCCGGCGAGGAAGGCGAGCTTGGCTTCGGGATTGGCGGGCAGAGTGAAGCTGCCGGAGAGCTGCGAGGCGTAGATCGTGTCGCCCGGCTCCATCGCGCCGAGCGCACGCTTGAAGGCGCTCGACATCGGATAGAATTTCACGCCGAGACGGACGGACTCCTCGCTCGGCGCCGAGGCGAGCGTGAAGTAGCGGCGATTGCCGCGGTTGTCGGGATGGTCCATCCCGAGCGTCCATTCGAGATACTGGCCGGCCTGAAAGGCGAGCTTGCGCGGCGAGGAGAAAATGAAGTCGTAGGTGTCGGCGGCCGCCTCTTCGATGCGCTCAAGGGTAAGCACGAGGCGCCCTTTCGGGCTCACCACATAGGCGAAGAGGTTGCCGACGAGGAGCGCGAGCTCCGGCGTGAAATAAAACGAGCCGATGTGGACGTTTGGCGCGAAGAGGAAGCCGACGATCGCGGCGAAGGCGAGCCGCGGCAGGCGCCTGGTCGGCGCCGTCAGCGGCTCCGTCAGCATCACGAACGCGAAGAAGAAGAGCGGCGAGGAGCGGAGTATCTCGCCCAGGAGGGACGGGTAATCCGACGGAGCCGCCGTCGCGAGCGACGTGACGAGCGCTACGGCCATGAAGGTCACGACGAGATCGATGCGCTGCAGTTTGCGCACGATCAGGACGCCGCCGATCAGGACCACGGGGAGGAGCGGCAAGTTTCCGCCGACCCACCACGTCGCCGGCCAGTCGAGCAGGAACGCCGGCAGCGCGACACCAAGTGCCGCCGGATTGAACACGTGCTTTCCGCCGACGGCGAAGATGAACTTCGACGCAATCGCCCACACCGAGGCGAAGACCAGCACGCCGACGCCCTTCGCATCGGTTGCCTGCACCGGATCGAGGATCAGCACCAGGATGAGGGCGGTGATGTAGATCGAACTCCGCGTTCGCGGGCACCGCGTAGACGCGCGCGAAGATCCAATTGGTGATCCAGCACGTAGCGAGGATCAGCACCGTGGAGAAGGCGATCGCGGTCGGATCGTGCGGCACGATCTTGAAGAAGCCGAGCAGGAACGCCGCCGCGACCAGCGCGATCAGGTAGTAGAGCACCAGCCGGTACATGGTGGTGTGGTCGAGCAGGCGGTCGATGAACTTCGTCATGGCGCGCAACAATCCGCGAAGCCGCTGGTCAGCTTGGCGCGTCCGCTGCCGTCGACGGCGTAGCCCTCAAGGCCCGGCATCTCCTCGACGAAGAGGATTCCGTCCTTGCCCATGGCGAAGGCGGCGGTGGCGAAGCGGTCGGCTTCAAGCACGTCCGGCCCGATGACGGTCAGGCTGACGATATCGGCGAGCGGCTCGCCCGGCGCGTGCGGATCGTAGATGTGCTGCCCGCGGACGTAGGTGCCCGACGTCGCGACCCCGCGGCCGCGCGGGTAGACGACCTTGATGATCTCCGTTTCGTCGAACGGGTTGCGGATGCCGACGCTCCATTCCTCGCCCGACGCATTCTTGCCCGACGACTGGATGTCGCCGCCGGCGTCGATGAAGAAGTCGCGCGCGCCGCTCTGCCGGACAATCTCCGCGGCGTTGCGGATCGCCCAGCCCTTCACGATGCCGGAGGGATCGAGCGAGCCGTCGGCTTTGCGGATGTCGAAGAATCCGTCGCTCTCACGCTTCGTCGCCTCGGCTAGCGCCAGCACCTCGCGCATCTCATCGCTGAAATCCGACGCGGCAATCGATGCCCGATTGATCGCCGAAATCTCGCTGTCGAGCTTGTAGGTGCTGAAGCGCCGGTCGACCTTCTCGAAGTAGCTGAAGACGGCATCGAGAACCGATGCGTCCGACGCGCCGACGACGTCGACCGTGATGGGCATGCCCATCAATATTCGCGTGGCGCGCATCGGGGGATTACGCTCCGGCAGCCCTCAGCGCGCGGCCGAGCGAGCGGATGAAGGCTTCGCTCGTCAGCGTGGCGCCGGAGATGATGTCGACGTTGGCGCTTTGCGCGCTGATCACCTCTTCGCGCAGGATCGGCAGGGCATAGCGGTTGATGCGCACCGACAGCCGGCGGTCGGAGGGATAGCGCAGCACGTTGATGTCGATGAGCTGGCCGCTCTGGACGATCGCCTGAATCTGGATGAGGCCGTAATATGCGTCGACGACCGGACCGGTGAACGTGCCGTCTGCGAAGCGGCCGTTCGATGCGACGTTCATCGCAACCCGCGTCACCGGCTGGGTGACGACCGGCGCCTGATAGGCCGGCCGCGGGCGCGGCAGACGGGCTTCCACCAGCGCCGGCGGCGGTGCGGGGGGCAGATCCGGTGTCGCCGGCGCTGGCGGAACGGCCGTCGCCTCGACCGGCGTCGGCAGCGGTGCAACGGGGGGCGGCGTCTCCGGCGCCGCCGCAACGGTGGGGGCGACCGTCACGGTCGGCGCTGGAGAGCTTGGCGACGGAGGTGTGTCGCCGGCGGGCCGGGCGGCAAGCAGCCGTGCGACCTGCGAATTGTCTTCCTCGCCCCGCGACCATTCGTGCTCGACCGCTGGCTGGAGCTCGACGTTGGTGTTGGCGGGAACGTTGACGAAGACCGGCTTCGGCTTCGCGATGCTGCCGGTGCGGATATCGTTGTTCCGCGACTCGGGCCCGACGGGAGAATCGGGCCCGAGCGCAGACTGGGGCCCGAGCGGGGGCAGCGGCCCGAGCGGATCGTTGGAGAGCGCGTTGCCTGACTGGCTCCAGACATAGGCGCCGGAGGCGGCGACGACGACGAGGGAGAGTGCGATCTTTCGCATGCGCTTGCGATCCGTTCATGACGCAGTCGAATTGGCCGCAAATCACCGGCCGTCCACGCGAATATCGCAAAACGAAGCTGACAGCCGGCTGACAACGGCCGCTTCCCGCCGATTACATTTCGTCCACGTTTGGCGTAGGCAGGGTGCTGCCAAGCGGCCGCAGGCGTTAAGCTTTCGGGCGAAAACAGAGTCCGCAGATGGGATCGATGATCGGCTTTTGCGTGCGCGCCGCGATGCTTGCCGCCGTGCTCCTCGCGGCCGCGCCGGCTGCGGCGGTTCCGGCGCCGAAATCTCCCGAGCAGCTCCTCGCCGACAGCGATCTCGTGGCGCGCGTCCGGGTCGTCTCGGTGACCTGCACGTCGACATGGCAGGAGGAGCGGACGGGGGAGACGCTGCACGGCTACAGCGCCGCGCTGGAAATCCTTGAGGTCAAGAAGGGGAGTGTCGGCGTCGGCGCGGTCGTGAATGTCAGGTTCAAGGACATCCCGAAAGGCATCGTCGGGCGCTGGGAGGTCTTCTATTACCCGGGCGAGGAGGTGTGGACGCACCTTCAGCGAGACGACGGCGGCAGCGCCTACAGGACGACCTGGTGGAACGCCCGCGGCGAGCTCCTGCATCCGGCCGTCATCACCGAGCTGCCGACGGAAATCGGGGAAACGGTGCGGCTGCCCTAGTGCGGGATCGGACATTCCAGCCAACGGGTCGCGTTGACCGGCTGGCCCGGGAGTGCTCCTATCCTTGAGAAGACCGACCCTTGGAAATCCGAGGGAAACGCCAATTGGCGATCGATTGGTCTCAGTCGATCGCCGAGGCGGAGCGCCACATCGGTGGCGGGCTGTCGGGGGCGCGTTGGTGTTTCTCCGTTTCGTCGGTCGAACGAGGCGCGAGAACCATGACAAGAAGATTGCTTTTCTACTGGTCGTCGCTGGCGGCGCTCTGCATCGCATCGCCCGCTTGGTCGCAGACCTGGCCGGACCACGGTTGGATGTGGCATTCCCATTGGGGATGGGGCGGCGGGCTGGGGATGATCCTGTTCTGGGTGGCGATCGTTCTCTTGGTCGTGTTCGCCCTGCGCGGGTTCAGGCGCGCCGGGTCTCACTCCGTCGCACAAGCACAAGCTCCCGGTGAGAAGACCCCGCTGCAAATCCTGCAGGAGCGCTTCGCGCGCGGCGAGATCGACAAGAGCGAATACGAAGAGCGGCGGAAGGTGCTCGCCGGTTAGTCCGGAGCAGATGCGTCTTGCGGCGCCCGGCAACAGAGCGCCGCCGATGGTTCGCCCCCTGCCTTGACCCTTCGTCCGGCGCATGTCACGTGAGCCGGCCGACCGCCGAGCCGATCCGACTGGAATTTCGCGTGAGCGCTTCCTTGAATGCTGCGGATGCCAGCCACATGGACCCGCGCCGCTCCTTCCAGGGCCTGATCCTGGCGCTTGAGCGCTATTGGGCGGACCACGGCTGCGTCATCCTGCAGCCCTACGACATGGAGATGGGCGCCGGCACGTTCCATCCGGCGACGACGCTCCGCTCGCTCGGTCCGAAACCCTGGAAGGCCGCCTACGTGCAGCCGTCGCGCCGGCCGAAGGACGGGCGCTACGGCGAGAACCCGAACCGGCTGCAGCACTATTATCAGTTCCAGGTGATCCTGAAACCGTCGCCGCCCGATCTGCAGGACCTCTATCTCGGCTCGCTCGGCGCGATCGGCATCGACGCGGCGCTCCACGACCTCCGCTTCGTGGAGGACGATTGGGAGAGCCCGACGCTCGGCGCGTGGGGTCTCGGCTGGGAGTGCTGGTGCGACGGCATGGAGGTGTCGCAGTTCACCTATTTCCAGCAGGTCGCAGGCTTCGACTGCGCGCCGGTCTCCGGCGAGCTCACCTATGGACTGGAGCGCCTCGCGATGTACGTGCAGGGCGTCGACAACGTCTACGACCTGAACTTCAACGGCCGTGAGGGGAACGAGAAGGTCACCTACGGCGACGTGTTCCTACAGGCCGAGCAGGAATATTCGCGCTTCGACTTCGAGTATGCCGACACGGAAATGCTGAAGCGGCATTTCGAGGATGCGGAGAAGGAATGCTCGGCGTTGCTGGAAGCCGGCAAGCCCGAGGACGGCGGCGTGCACGAGCTAGCACTTCCCGCCTATGACCAGTGCATCAAGGCGAGCCACGTCTTCAACCTGCTCGATGCCCGCGGCGTCATTTCCGTGACCGAAAGGCAGAGCTATATCTTGCGGGTGCGAAATCTGGCAAAATCGTGCGGGGCGGCCTGGCTAGAAACTGCCGGCGGGGGAAGTCAGCGATGATCGAAGAGGGCCGGGAAACGCGCGAAAACGCGCGCGAAGCCGGCGCGGAGCCGGCCGGTCGCGAGCGGCTGAAGCCGGCGGCCAAAGCCTCCATGCTGTTCAGCGCCTCGGGCTGGACCTTCAACGTCCGCCTCGGCCGCAGCGGGCGCGAGGAAGGCGAGGGGATCATGCTGGTCGGCGAGATCGGCTACCGCACCGCAGGCGGCGACCGCCGCGCGCACCCTGCGCGGGCCATGGTGGTGAAGGCCGACGCCCGCAAGCGGCTCGATCTCGTGCTGGCGCCGCAGGAGGCGGTGCTCACCATCCCGCTGGAGCCCTTTGCCATGCAGCGCCTGCAGGACCGCCTGAAGGACTTCGTCTCCGGCCACGGCATGGCGGTGCGCATCGGCTTCTCCGCGGAGGAGACGCCCGAACGCCAGGTGCTCGAGGCCGTCGATTTCGCCTTCTCTTCGCCGTCGCGACCGGCGCCGGAGACGCGCGCTACGCACGCGCGCGACCGCTGACGGAGCCGGCGCCCGGTCGGCGCCGGCCGTTCCTCGCGCAAAGCTTCCGTTAACGTCCCGCTGCGACGCTTGAGAGAGAAATGGCGGGATCGGGAGATTCTTCCCCTTTCCGTCGACCGGTTCCGGGAATATTGGATCATCCGCCGCCTGCGCCTGCGCCGGCCCGCCTGCGGCTCGGTCTGAAGGGAGAGGCTGCCCATGACCTTTTGGATCATTGTCGCGCTTATCGTCGCGGCCGTCCTCTACGCCATCTACGTCTACAACCGCCTCGTCTCCACGCGGCAGATGAGCGAGGAGGCGTGGAGCGGCATCGACGTCCAGCTGAAGCGCCGCGCCGACCTCGTCCCGAACCTGATCGAGACCGTGAAAGGCTACGCCAGCCACGAGCGCGGCGTGTTCGACGAGGTGACCGAGCTTCGCACCGCGCGCGCAGGCCGTGCCGCCGGGCGACGTCGAGGCGCGCGCCAAGGCGGAGGCCGCGCTGTCGCTCGGCCTCGGCCGGCTGCTTGCCGTCGCGGAGAACTATCCGGACCTGAAGGCGAGCACGAATTTCCTCGAGCTGCAGACCGAGCTCGGCAACCTGGAGAGCGAGATCCAGATGGCGCGCCGCTACTACAACGGCGCGGTCGCAACCTGAACACGATGGTGCAGTCGTTCCCGAGCAACCTCGTCGCCAACCAGTTCGGGTTCAAGAAGCGCGCAGTATTTCGAGATCGAGGAGCCCGGCGACCGGGCGGTGCCGAAGGTCTCGTTCCAGACCTGAGGCGCAGCACGATGCGCGCGATCTCCCGACCAACGCCCAACGCGCCGTAACCTCCCCCTTGAGGGGGAGGTTATGCGGCTTCAGCGCGGTGCTTCGCTGCCTCGCATTGCTGGTCGCTCTGTCTTGCGATCGCCGCGCCCGGCGGCGGCGGAAGAGACGATCGAGAGCTTCCGCTCCGACATCACGGTCGCGCAAGACGGCACGCTTCACGTCGCCGAGACGATTCAGGTCCACGCCGAGGGCGACAAGATCAAGCACGGCATCTATCGCGACTTTCCGCTCACCTTCGAGGATGCCGACGGCGCGGTGCACGAGGTCGGGTTCAAGCTCTCTCCGTCACGCGCGACGGACAGCCGGAGCCGCATTTCACCGCAGAACCAGGGCGAGTTCGTCCGCATCTATGCCGGCGAGGAGAGCGTGTTCCTGGAGCCGCGGCCGAAGCTACACCTATGTCTTCACCTACGAGACCGACCGCCAGATCCGCTGGTTCGAGGACCACGCGGAGCTCTATTGGAACGTGACCGGCAACGGCTGGGACTTCCCGATCGAAAACGCGTTGGTCCGCGTGACGCTCCCGGGCAACGTGCGCGCCGGTGCGCTGGACCGCCTATTCCGGCCGCTACGGCGCGCGCGGCACCGATTGGCGCGGCGCCGTCACCGACGGCGTGCTCGCGGTCGAGACGACGCGGACGCTCGCGTCCGGCGAGGGCCTCACCATCGTCGAGGAGATTCCGCCCGGCGCGTCGATCCGCCGAGCGGCGCCGACAAGGCGCGCTACTTCCTGCGCGACTACCGCAGCTGGATCATCGGCGGCGTCGGCCTCGTGCTGGTGCTTGGATATTACTTGCGTTGCCTGGAATGCCGTCGGCCGCGACCCGAAGGCCGGGACGATCATCCCGCTCTTCCATGCGCCGGACGGCGTGTCGCCGGCGCTCGCCGGCTATATCCGCAACTGGGGCTTCGGCATGAATGCGCGGCGCGAGTTCACCGCCGCGGCGCTGTCGCTCGCCGTTAAGGGCCTCGTCGTCTTCGACGAGAGGGAGAAGAAAGAGCTGACGCTCGAGCGCACCAAGACCGAGTGGCCGGGCGGCTACAATGCGCTGCCGCCCGGCGAGCGCGAGATCCTGCGCTGGGTCGACAAGCACGACGGCCAGGGCCGCATCGCGCAGGGCAACGCGACGGCGGTCGCCGAGCGTCACCACGAAATTCCGCAAGGGCATCGAGAGCGAGAACAAGAACAAGTTCTTCAAGCGCAACACGCTCTATTTCGTCGGCGGGCTTGCTTTGACGATCCTCGTTGTCGTGATGGTTCTCGTCTTCGGGGGGCTGCGCGGCGGGGAAGTCGCCTTGCTCTTTCCGATCTTGTTTGCCGGCGGCATTTTCGGCATCATCATCATCCCGATCCTGAAAGCGATCTTCTCCGGCGGCTCGTTCTTTGGCGTTGCCAAATCGGGATTGTCGCTGGTCGCGATCCTCGCCTTCATGGTCGCCTTCGCCGGTCAGTTCCTGGGCGGCGTCGTGGCCAGCCCCTACGGTACGCTCGGCGGGATCACGCATTTCCTCGCTGCGCATCCGTTTCCGATCCTGCTTATCCTGATCATTCCCGGGCTGAACGGGCTCTTCCTTTATCTCTTGCGCGCGCCGACGGCGCTCGGCCGCCCGGTGATGGATCAGCTCGCCGGCTTCCGCATGTATCTTGAGACGGCGGAATCGGGACGCCTCAACATCGCCGGCGTGCCGGACATGACGACCGAGCGCTTCGAATCGCTGCTTCCCTATGCGGTCGCGCTCGACGTCGAAAAACCCTGGGCCGACGCTTTCGCCGCAGCGCTGAAGCGCGTGCATCCCGACGATCCGGACCCGATCGCCACTTACTACAATCCCGCCTGGCGCCGCGGCGGGAGCTGGTCGAGCGACAGCTTCGGTCGCTCGATGTCGTCGGCCGTATCCGCGGCGACCGGCGCGCTCGCTGCCTCGATGCCGCGCAGCTCCTCGAGCTCCTCCGGGTTTTCCGGCGGCGGCGGCTCGGGCGGCGGCGGCGGCGGCGGCGGGGGCGGCGGCTGGTAGCCGCAGCACACGCTCCACCTTGTCGCAGACGGAACGCCGCCGCGGCCCTTGCGCGGCCTAGGGTGATCTGATTTCCGTCCGTCGAAGCGACGGCGCCTCTGGGGGAATTGGGTCCGCATGGCTGAGCAGCCCTATCGTCTGCCGCGGGGCGGCTTGGTCGATCGCTCGCGCACGCTTGGCTTCCGCTTCGCCGGCCGTGCGCTTTCCGGCCACCCCGGCGACACGCTTGCCTCCGCGCTCCTTGCCAACGGCGAACATCTCGTCGCGCGCTCGTTCAAGTATCATCGCCCGCGCGGCATCCTCGCCGCAGGAGCCGAAGATCCGGCGGCGCTGGTGGAGATCGGCGAGGAGCGCGCGCGCAGCGACCCGAACACGCGCGTCACCGAGCAGGAGCTTTACGAGGGCCTGCAGGCGCGTCCGCAGAATTGCTGGCCGTCGCTCAGATACGACGTCGGCGCGCTGAACGAGCTGATCGCGCCGTTCATCCCGGCCGGCTTCTACTACAAGACCTTCAAGGGCTGGCCCGGCTGGATGCGCTTCGAGCCGCTGATCCGCAGCGCCGCCGGCCTTGGCCGTGCGCCGCTCGCGCCCGATGCCGACCGCTACGAGGCTTTGAACCGCCATTGCGACGTGCTCGTCGTCGGCGGCGGCCCGGCCGGGCTGATGGCAGCGCTTGCGGCAGGGCGCGCCGGCGCCCGCGTGATCCTCGCCGAAGAGACGGCGGCGCTCGGTGGCACGCTGCTTGCGCGCGATCCGGAGGTCCTGTCGCTCGACGGCAAGATGCCGGGCGAATGGGTGGCGGAGGTCGGCGTCGAGCTCGCGGCGATGGATGAGGTGGCGATCCTCACCCGCACAACGGCGTTCGGCTACTACGCCCAAAATTTCGTCGGGCTCTGGGAGCGGGTGGCGGATCACGTGCCCGCGTCGGCGCGAGGGACGCAGCTGCCGCGTCAGCGGCTCTGGCGCGTGCGCGCCAAAGAGGTGGTGCTCGCGACCGGCTCGATTGAGCGCCCACTTGTCTTCCACGAGAACGATCGGCCCGGCATCATGCTTGCCGGCGCGGTGCGCACCTACATGCACCGCTACGGCGTGCTGCCGGGAAAGCGCATCGTCGTCGCGACCAACAACGATTCCGGCTGGGACGCGGCGCTCGACATCGCGCGCGCCGGTGGGGAGGTGGCGGCCGTCGTCGACCTTCGCACCGAGATGGCGCCGGTCCATCTCGCCGAGGCCGCGCAGGCTCGGCATCGCGATCTACGGTAACGCGACGATCGTCGCGACGTCCGGCGGGCAGCGGATCGCAGGCGTCGCGGTCAGGCCGCTGAAGGCTCGCGGCGGCGACCGCAGGCCGGTGGAGATCGAATGCGATCTTCTCGCCGTCGCCGGCGGCTGGGCGCCGAACGTCGCGCTCTTCGCGCAGTCGCGCGGAAAGCTCCGCTACGACGAGACGATCGAAGCGTTCCGGCCCGCCCGCTCCTGGCAGCACGAGCGCTCGGCGGGTGCCGCGAACGGCTATTTCGGCATGGCGGAGTGTTTTGCCGAAGGCGCACGCGCGGGCGTCGCCGCGGCGAAAGCGGCGGGGTTCGATGCGTCGATGCCGGCGCTTCCCGCCGTGCCGCCGAGCGGCCAGATCGGGCAGGGGCCGATCCGCGTCATCCCCGAGCTTCCGACGAACCGCCCGAAGCACAAGGTGCGCGCGTGGATCGACCTTCAGGATGACGTGACGACGAAGGATCTCGGCCTTGCCGTGAAGGAAGGCTACCGCTCGGTCGAGCACGCCAAGCGCTATACGACGGCCGGCATGGGGACCGACCAAGGCAAGGTCGCAAACCTCAACGCCTTCGGGTTCCTGGCTTCGGCGCGCGGCGAGCCGATCTCGGCGATCGGCACGACGACCTTCCGCCAGCCCTACAAGCCGGTGACGTTTGCCGCACTCGCCGGCCAACATGTCGGTGCGCTCTTTTCGCCGCGCCGCACGACGGCGATGCACGAATGGCATCGGGAGGCCGGCGCAACGTTCGAGCCGGTCGGCGACTGGCTCCGCGCCCGCGCCTATCCGAAGGCGGGCGAGAGTTTTGCCGACGCCGTGCAGCGTGAAGCGAAGGCGGCGCGCACGACGATCGGCGTGCTTGACGCTTCGACGCTCGGCAAGATCGACGTCAAAGGGCCAGACGCACGCGAATTCCTGAACCGCGTCTACATCAACGCCTGGCTGAAGCTCGCGCCGGGAAAATGCCGCTACGGCCTGATGCTCGGCGAGGACGGCATGGTGATGGACGACGGTGTCACCGCCTGCCTCGCCGACGATCATTTCCATATGACCACGACGACGGGCGGCGCCGCGCGCGTGCTCGGCAAGCTGGAGGATTACCTGCAGACCGAGTGGCCGGATCTGAAGGTCTATCTGACGAGCGTCACGGAAGAATGGGCCGTCGCCGCGCTTTGCGGGCCGGAGAGCCGCAAGCTCGTGGAAGAGCTTTGCGACGATCTCGACCCCGATCCGGAGAAATTCGAGTTCATGACATGGCGCGACGCGCATGTCGGCGGCGTGCCGGTCCGCGTCTTCCGCATCTCGTTCACGGGCGAGCTGTCCTACGAGATCAACATCAAGGCGACCTACGGCCGCTGGCTTTGGGACCAGGTGATCGAGCGGGGCGCAAAATACGGGATCGTGCCCTACGGCACGGAAGCGATGCATCTGCTTCGCGCCGAGAAGGGCTTCGTCATCGTCGGCCAGGAGACCGACGGGACGGTGACGCCGGACGATCTCGGCTATGGCGGCATGGTGAAGAAGTCGGGAGATTTCATCGGCCGCCGCTCGCTCACCCGCCCCGACACGGCTCGCGAAAATCGCAAGCAGCTTGTCGGCCTGCTCGCCGGCGATCCGAAGCTCGTGCTGATGGAGGGAACGCAGCTGATCGGCAGCGAGGCGGAAAGTGCGCCGCCGGTGCCGATGCTCGGCCACGTGACCTCGAGCTATTTCAGCCCGACCCTCGACCGCTCGATCGCGCTGGCGTTGGTGAAGAGCGGGCGAAGCCGCGTCGGCGATCGGCTGTGGGCGTCGCGCAAGGACGGCGCGCCGGTCCCCGTCACCGTGACGCACACGGATTTTCTTGAGGCACGGGAGAAGGCGAATGGCGGTGGCTGAGGCTCCAGTCCGACGCTCCGCCCTCCACCACCGCACGCCGATCGAAGGCGAGGGCGGTGCGATCCGCATCGCCGAGCGGCCCTTTCTCGGAAAGTTCATCCTGCGCGTCGATCCGGGCCAGGCGGCCGACCTTCTGCTCGGGGCGGTCGGCATGAGCCTGCCGACGGTGCCGCTTTCAAGCGCCACCGCCGGCGAGCTGTCGCTCCTTTGGCTCGGCCCGGACGAATGGATGCTGGTGACCCCGGCCGAGCAGGCGGACGCGGCCTTCGCGGATGCGTGTGCAGCGCTTGCCGAAGTGCACCACCAGCTCGTTGCCGTCGGCGACTACTATACTCTTGTCGAAGTTTCCGGTCGGCGCTCTCGGGACGCGCTGATGAAGCTGACGACGCTCGATCTCCACCCGCGCGCCTTCAAGGCGGGGACGGTCGCGGGCTCGATGTTCGGCCGGACGCACGCGACGCTCTGGCAGGTCCGCCGATGACGCGACGGAGGGCGGGCCGCTCTTCCGCCTGATCGTCCGCTGGTCGATGGCCGACTATCTGTGGTGCCTCGTCGCCAATGCGGGGCGCGAATGGGGCATGCCTGAGCAGCTGCCCGTCGGCGGCGAGAAGCTCACGATCGATTGAGCCGCTTCAGATGGCGCGCAAGATGAACTCGACCGGCGCAACCGTGCCGGCTTCCAGTGTCTTCCTGAGGTTTCCGAGCCGCTCGGGCGTTGCTGTGACGTTGACACCGAGCTGCGGCGCCTCGTTTGCTGCCGCTTGCGCGCGCATCTCCGCCATCAGCTTCATTACAGGGTCGCGGCGGTTGCGCTCCGATTCGATCCTGAAGCCGGCTTTCTGAAAAAGCTCGCGGTAGGTCGCCGGCGGCTCGACGAAGCTGGTCTCGGCTGTGCCCGCCCACGGCGCTGGGTAGTAGATCTCGCCGTCGGCGACGCGCATGATGTCGTAGATTCCGAACCGTCCGCCGGGCTTCAGCACGCGCCGGGCTTCGGCGAAGAGCTTCGCTTTGTCGGAAATGTTCATGCCGACGTGGATCAGTGTGGCAACGTCGAACGTGGCATCGTGGAACGGCAAAGCGAGCGCGCTCCCGAGCTTAAACGCGATGCGGTCGGCAAGGCCGCAGCGCTTTGTGAGCGACCGCGCGACTTGCACGAACTCCTCGGTCAGATCGACGCCGGTGACGCGGGAGCCATGCGCTTCGGCGAAGCAGCGGGCGGGGCCGCCGATGCCGCAGCCGATGTCGAGCACTGACTTCGTCGCGGGAGAGGCCGAGCGCCTTGGCGAATTCGATCGTCGCGGGGCGCCCACCGAGATGGAATTCATCGACTGCCGAGAGGTCGACCGCCGCGATCTTCTCGACGTCCTTTCCGTCGGCCTTGAGCCCATCCAGGATAATCTGCTCAATGTTGCCGCGCGTGTAGTGCTTCGCGACCGCTTCTTCCGTGCTCAACGGGGGTCATCCAAAAGAAAAGGCCGACATGGCGCCGGCCGGCGGCGGACGCTACGCCGAGCCGGGTTCCCGGTCGAGCGATATCGCCAAGCCGCGCGGGCTCGGCGTTCCACAATGACGAAGAGGAGGCGGCCTCAGGCCGTCAGGAGAAGCTTAGCGGCCGATGCCGAAAAGCCGAACCGCTTCGTCGATGCCGGGCTCGCCGAGCATCGAATGGCGGAACCGAGAGCGGGCCCTTGCCGAGACCTCGCTGAGGCGCGCTGAAACATGTGCCGCGCGCCGATGGCGAAGGGTCGAAAGCAGGCTGCGGAGCGTATTCATGGCGCGACTCTTTGGGTTCGAATCTCGTCGGCGCCAAGCCGGCGTCAACGGCGCGCACATGCGCCCCCAATTCTTAAAAAACAAGCCGTGGCCGCACGAGAAATCCGGGCGGGTATGCGACATCCTGTCTCTGGCTGTTGCCGTCGCGGTTCGGCCGCTCAGGAGCGGAACCCGATCCCCTCTTCGAGGCCCGCGTCGAGCAGCCATTCGGCGAGCGCCTCGGCGAAGCTTCTGAGCACCATCAGCCGGAACTCCGTCGCCGTCCGGCGATGAATCAGCACGTCGATGTGGTGGCTCATCGTCTGAGCTGCGCGCCCGGGCGGGAGGGCGGAAATGTCGATCGCCACGCATTTCTGCAGCACGGCGGCGGCGGCTTCGCCTTCGAGCGCGAGCACCGCCCGGCCATGCGAAAGGTCGGTGAGGGCGGCATCGGTCGGCCGGGATCGCTTCCTTCACAAGCCAGGCGATGTCGGCGGCAAGCCCTGTGACGTAGAAACAGCCCGGAGCGACCGCGATCAGGCTCGTCTCGAAGTTCGTCGCCGCGTGGCCGATCGGCGGCGCTTCCACGCCAAGAAGCTCGCGCGCGACGCGCGGCACGACGCCCGCCGTGTCCGGCCATGTTTGGATCCGAAGAATCGCACCGCCCGAGACTTCGCGCAGACGTGACGCGTCCGTCGCCGGCGGAAGCGGGCAGGTGCGCGAGCGCGGAGAGAGCCTCAGCCATGCATGCGGCTCCCGTCCTTGTCGAAGAAGCACGGATCGACGATCTCAACCGGCCCGTGCGCGCCGCGGAGCGGATCGGCGGCGTACAGCGTCTCGCCGTAGCGCTCGCGTCCGCGCTCAACGAGCGCCAGCGCGATGTAGGCCTCGAGCGCCGGGCTGAAGCACATGGCGGTGACGTGGCCCTGGCTGCGGCCGGGCTCCTTCGGGTCGGCGCCGGCGACGAGGTGCGCGCCGCCGAGGACCGGCTTGCCGTCGAGCGACTTCAGCCCGACGAGCTGCTTGCGGTCCGGGATCGATGAGCGCTGGGCGGAGCGCCAGCGGCTTTCCGACGAAATCCTTCTTCTTGGAGAACATCTTCTCCAGCCCGAGATCGTGGACGCGTGGTGCGGCCGTCGATCTCGGCGCCGGTCACGTGGCCCTTCTCGATGCGGAGCGTGCCGAGCGCCTCCAGCCCGTAGGGCTCGACCGCGAACTCCTTCCCGGCCTCGAGCAGCTTCTCCCAGACGGCAAGCGCGTGGTTCGCCCCCGAATAGACCTCGTAGGCGCGCTCGCCGGAGAAGGAGAGCCGCGCGACGAGCACCTCGATGCCGGCGACAGCCGCCGTGCGCGACGCCCATGAAGGGAAGGGCCGCGTCGCTCACGTCGATGCCGTCGAGCGCCTTCTCGCAGAAGCGTCGCGGCTCTTCGGCCCGGCGACGGCGACGCCCGCCCATTCGTCGGTGACGGAGGCGAGCGATACTTTCAGCTCCGGCCAGGCGATCGCGAGCAGCATCTCCAGATGCTCCATGACCGGCCCGGCATTCGCCGTCGTGGTCGTCATCAGATAGCGCGTCTCGGCGAGCCGCCAGGTGGTGCCGTCGTCGAAGAGGAAGCCGTCGTCGCGCAGCATCAGCCCGTAGCGCGCCTTGCCGACCGGAAGCGTGGAGAAGGTGTTGGTGTAGACGCGGTCGAGGAAGGTCGCCGCGTCCGGGCCCCTGCACGTCGATCTTGCCGAGCGTGGAGACGTCGGTGATGCCGACGGAGGTGCGCACGGCGCGCGCCTCGCGCACATAGGCCTGCTCCAGCGTCTCGCCCGCGCTTGCGCGTAGACGCGCGGGCGCTGCCAGAGCCCGACATTCATCATCTCCGCGCCGGCCTTGACGTGCCAGTCGTGGAGCGGCGTGCGGCGGAGCGGCTGCAGGTGGCGCGCCGCGCGCGCGCCCGACGAGCGCGCCGAGGCTGACCGGATTGTAGGGCGGGCGGAAGCGCGTCGTGCCGACGGCGGGGACGGGGAGCCCGCGCGCTTCGGCAAGGATCGTGAGGCCGTTCAGGTTCGACGTCTTGCCCTGGTCGGCGGCCATGCCGAGCGTCGTGTAGCGCTTCAGGTGCTCGACCGATTCGAAGCCCTCGCGCTGCGCGAGCCGCACGTCGGAGGAGGTCACGTCGTTCTGCAGATCGACGAAGGCCTTGCCCTTCGCCGGGATCTCGAAGAGCGGCAGAAGGTTGTCGGCGGACTCTTTGCGCGCGTCCGACTGCGCCGGTCGCGGTCTCTGCCGCGAAGCCGCAGGCCCGGGCCGCCCTCGCGCCGGCGCGTGCACCGTCCGCGGCGGCACGCCGCCGCGTCGAAGATGCCGTTGCATGGCGCCGGCCGCGATCCACTTCTCGCGCGGCTCGCCCGGCACGAAGGCGTGGAGCGCCTCGTCGTATGTCGGCGGGCCGCCGGCCTGGCTGGCGAGATGGATCAGCGGGTTCCAGCCGGCGGCGACGGCAAGCGCGTCGCATTTCAGATCGCGCGCCGCGCCCGAGATCTTTCCGGTCGCTGGCGTCGAAGACCTCGACGCGGATGGCGGCGAGCGCGGTGCCGCCGGTCGGTGGCCGTCACGACGTGGCCGGGCAGCGCACTCCGTGCCGGTCTCGGCAAGCTCCGCCATTTGCGCCGATGGCGCCTTCGCGGCGCGGATCGACGACGGCGCGGACCGGCACGCCGGCGCGCGCCAGCGCCGCGGCGCGGCGCCAGCCGCCGTCGTTGTTGGTGAAGACGACGAGGTCGTTGCCGACCGCCACGCCGTAGCGGCGCGCATAAGCGAGCGCCGCGCCGGCGAGCATGACGCCCGGCCGATCGTTGCCGGGGAAGACGAAGGGCCGCTCGAGCGCGCCGGTCGCGAGCACGACGTGCTTCGCCTCGATGCGCCAATGCCGCTGGCGGGTCGCCGCGCCGTTCGGCGCGACACTCCTCCACCGCGCCGAGCACGTTGTCGTCGTAGTAGCCGTAGACGCAGAGGCGCGTGCAGCTGGCGGACATTGTCGAGGCCGGCGAGCGCGGAGGTGGTGCGGAAGAGCCAGTCGCCGGCGGCCTCCTCGCCGACCTTGTCCTCAAGGTCGAGCGCGCCGCCGAGGACCGGGCCCTCCTCGCAGAGGATGACGCGCGCGCCGGCTTTGCCCGCCGCGAGCGCCGCCGAAAGCCCGGCCGGCCCGCTGCCGACCACCAGCACGTCGCAGAAGGCGTGCGCGCTCTCGTAGCGGTCGGGATCGGGCTCGAAGCTCGCTCTGCCGAGGCCGGCGGCGCGGCGGATCGACGGCTCGTAGAACATCCACGCGCCGCGCGTCGGGCCCATGAAGGTCTTGTAGTAGAAGCCCGCCGCGATGAAGGGCGAGAACGAGGCCGTTGACCGCGCTGAAATCGAGCTTCAGCGACGGCCAGGCGTTCTGGCTCCTGACCACGAGGCCGTTCGCGGCTTCGACGATCGTCGCCTTGGCGTTCGGCTCGGTCGCACCGCCGCGGCCGAGCGTGACGAGCGCGCTCGGCTCCTCCGGCCCGGCGGAATAGACGCCGCGCGGGCGATGATATTTGAACGAGCGCGCGACCGTCGTGTGCCCCGCGGCGATGAGCGCGGAGGCGATCGTGTCGCCGGCGAAGCCGGGAACCGCCGTCGCCGTCGAAGGAGAAGCGGAGCGGGCGCGTGCGGTCGATGCGCGTGCCGCCGCGCGGGAGGCGGTAGCCGGGCATCAGCCGCCCTCCCGTGCCGGCCCACGGCCCGACCAGCCGCGCGCCGGAGATGTCGTGCGTCTCGGTGTTGCGCGTCACCACCATGATCTGCCGGCAGCCGTGCACATGCTGCCAGTATTCCTCGTGCGACGCCGCGCGGATTGCTGCGGTCGTAGACATAGGCCGCCCAGCGCTCGCGGTCCTCGCGTCGCGATCGCCGGGCGGACGCGCGTCGCGTCGCCGCCATAGACGAACTCGCCGTGGTCGCGGAGGCCGCAGACGGGGCAGGGGATCAGCATCTCAATGCAGCCGCGGCACCGGGCCGGTGCCGCATTCGTCGATGGGGCGGCCTTCGTGGAAGCGCTCGAGCGTGAAGGCGGCGTTCAAAGCGTGCGGCGCGTCGTTCGCGATCGTATGCGCGAAGCACCAGCCGGAGGCGGGCGTCGCCTTGAAGCCTCCGTAGTTCCAGCCGGCGTTGAGATACATGCCCGGAAGCGGCCCGACCGTGATGATCGGGCTTCCGTCCATCGTCATGTCGACGAGCCCGCCCCAGCTCCTGACCAGCCTGCACCTTGCCGACATTCGGGAAGCAGGCGAGGAGCTCCGCCGCCACCTCGTGCACGATCGGCAGGTTCCCGCGCTGGGCGTAGGAATTGTAGTAGTCGAGGTTGCCGCCGTAGACGAGCCCGCCCTTGTCGGACTGCGACACGTACATGTGGCCGGCGCCGAAGGTGACGACGCAGTTGATGAGCGGCTTCAACGGCTCGGTGACGAAGGCCTGCAGGATGTGGCTCTCGATCGGGAGCTTCTCGATGCCGGCCTTGCGCATCACCTCCGACGTGTTGCCGGCGACCGCGACGCCCACCTTCGGCGCGCGGATCGTGCCGCGGCTGGTGATGACGCCGACGACGCGCTCGCGCTCCTTCAGGAAGCCGGTGACCTCGCAATTCTCGATGATGTCGACGCCGAGCCGGTCGGCGGCATGCGCAAAGCCCCAGGCGACGGCGTCGTGGCGCGCCGTGCCGCCGCGCGGCTGAAGCAGCCCGCCGACGATCGGGAAGCGCGCGTGATCGGAGAGATCGAGGCCGGGGCAGAGCTTGGCGATCTGGTCGGGCATCAGGAGCTCGGAGTCGATGCCGTTCGAGCCGCATGGCGTTGCCGCGCTCGGCGTATTGGTCGAGCTGCGCCGGGCGTGTGCGCGAGGTTCAGGACGCCGCGCTGCGAGAACATCACGTTGTAGTCGAGCGTGTGGCTCAAGCCCTCCCAGAGCTTCAGGCTCCACTCGTAGAAATTATGGTTCTCCGGCGAGCAGGTAGTTGGAGCGCACGATGGTGGTGTTGCGCCCGACGTTGCCCTGGCCGATCCAGCCGCGCTCGACCACCGCCACGTCGCGGATGCCGTGCTCCTTGGCGAGGAAGAAGGCGGTCGCGAGCCCGTGCCCGCCGCCGCCCACGACGATCGCGTCGTAGGACGGCTTTGGCTCGGCCTTGCGCCAGGCCGGCCGCCAGCCGGTGTTGCCGGTCAGCCCATGGCGGAGCACGGAGAAGATCGAATATTCGGCCATCGAGCCCCCGGCGGATCAAGCGCCATCCGACCCGGAGCAGCGTTCCGCGTCAATGACTTATGTCGGGCATTTCCCCAATCCGGTTTATCGCGCCCGGCCGCCCGATGCACCCGCCCCGGATGCGACAGAAGATGCCGCACCTATCTCGCCATCGCCTCAAGCCTTAGCCGCGCGATCTTGTCGATCTCGTCGAGCGCGGTGCGGAACTCCGTGTCGCGGTCGTTCCCGATGCGCTTCTCGAAGGCGGCGAGGATGTCGTGGCGGTTCTTGGCGGCGACCGCCAGGATGAAGGGGAACTCGAACTTCTGCTTATAGGCGTCGTTCAGCACCTGGAAGCGCTCGAACTCCTCCGGCGTGCATTGGTCGAGCCCGGCGCCCGCCTGTTCGGAGCGTGACGCGGCGGTGAGATCGGCGACGCCGAGACGCCCGGCGAGGTCGGGGTGATTGCGGATGAGCTCCAGCTTCGCCGGGCGGTCGAGCGCGGCGGCAACCTTTGCCATCGCGTCGGCCAGGCCCTCGGGACTGTCGGTCGCGGAGGAAAGGCCGTTCCCGAAGGCGCGCATGGCGACTTCGGGGAAATGCTCGTAGACCCCGCCGAATTTCTCCACGAAGGCGGTGTATTCCATCGTCCGGGGCGGCGGATCGAAGCGCCTCACCGCGTCACCGGCGATTGGTTCCGGCCAGGCCGTGCTATTTCTTGCATGTGACGAACGCCGTCCTTATTCGGCTCGCGCTTGCCTCTGAGCGCGACGCCCTCGAAGCTTTGCAGCGCCGCGCCTCGCTGAGCAACCCGGGCGACCGCGAGGCCCTGCTCGCCCACCCTGACGCCATCGAGCTCCCGCCGGAGCAGATCGCCGACGGCCGTGTGTTCGTGGCGGAGCAGAACGGTGGAAGGGCCGGGTTTGCGGTCGTCCTGCCACGGCCGGACGGTGGGGCCGAACTCGACGGTCTGTTCGTCGATCCGGCCCTTTGGAGAAAGGGGATCGGGCGTTCGCTGATCGACTATTGCTGCGTTTTCGCACGCGCCGAAGGCGCTACAGCCCTGCATGTCGTCGGCAACAGCCACGCAGCAGCCTTCTACGAGGCTTGCGGCTTTGAGGCGGAGGGAACGCATAGGACCCGCTTCGGGACAGGCTTGTCGATGCGAAAGATGCTCTGACCCGGTCCGCCGGCGGCGCGCCCATCGGAATGCCGGCTCCGGGCCTTTGCTCCGGGCGCCTTCACGCTGCATTATGTCTGAATGCGTTACGCGAAGAACCGAATCCTTAGCCTGACCGGGAGCGACATTTGGGCCGGCTGACCACACACGTGCTCGACGTCGCGCTTGGGGGCCCGGCGGCGGGGCTCGCGATCAGCCTCAGGCGTGCCGGCAAGCATGGCACCGCGCTTGCAAGCGCCCTAACCAACGCGGACGGCCGCTGCGACGCGCCGCTCCTGGAAGGCGAGGCGATGGAAGTCGGGAGCTACGATCTGGTGTTCGAGGCGGGCGCCTATTTCGACCGCCTCGGCCTTCCGCTGCCGGAGCCAAAATTTCTCGACCAGGTGGTGATCCGCTTCGGTATCGCCGACAGAAACGCGCATTATCACGTGCCGCTTCTGCTTTCGCCCTACGGCTATTCCACCTACCGGGGAAGCTGATGCCGATCCGCTTCCTCCTCGGCGATGAAGAGCGATCGCTTGACGGCGTTTCGCCGACGCTGACAGTGCTTGAATATCTCCGCCGCCACGAACGGCGCACCGGCACGAAGGAGGGCTGCGCGGAGGGCGACTGCGGCGCCTGCACGGTAGTGCTTTCAGAGCCCGACGGCGAAGGCGGACTGAAGCATCGCGCGGTCAATTCCTGCATCCAGTTCGTCTCGGTGCTGCACGGGCGGCAGCTCACGACGGTCGAGGACTTGGCCGCGGGCGACGGAACGCTGCATCCGATCCAACAGGCGCTGGTCGAGAAGCACGGCTCGCAATGCGGCTTCTGCACGCCGGGCTTCGTGATGCAGCTTTATGCCGGGTGGCTCGAAGGCGAGCTGACGGACCGCCAGCACGTCAAGGACTGGCTCGCCGGCAATCTCTGCCGCTGCACCGGCTACGGGCCGATCGTCGACGCCGGCGTTGAGGCTGGCAAGTCTGCCTGTCAGAAGTGGGATGTCGAGAGCGACACGGCACGTCGGCTATTTCGCCTCGATGATCGACAGATGCTGCATCTCAAATCCGGTGATCAGCAGGTGTTCGTTCCGCGAATGTCCGACGAGCTGGCGGAAGTCTACGCGAAATATCCGGACGCGACGCTCGTCGCCGGGGCAACCGATGTCGGGCTCTGGGTGACGAAGCAGCATCGTCACCTGCGGACGTTGATCGATGTCAGTCGCGTCGCAGATCTCGCCCAGATGACGGCATCGGAGGGCGGGCTGACAATCGGGGCGACGGTAAGCCATCGCGACGCGACGGTGGCGCTCGGAGAACTCCACCCCGACCTCGGCGAGCTTTTGCGCCGCTTCGCCTCGATTCAGATCCGCAATGCCGGCACGGTCGGCGGCAACATTGCAAACGGCTCGCCGATCGGCGACCTGCCGCCGGCGCTGATTGCGCTCGACGCGTTGTTGACGCTGAGACGTGGGCCGGAGCGGCGCGAGATACCGCTCGAAGACTTCTTCATCGCTTACGGCAAGCAGGACCGCGCACCTGGCGAATTCGTCGAATGGGTGTACGTGCCGCGCCTTCCGGCCGACGCGCGCTTTGCCTGCTACAAGCTCTCAAAACGCTTCGACCAAGACATCTCCGCGGTGATGGGCGCGTTTCTGCTGCGGCTCGAACGCGGCAAGGTCGCTGACGCGCGGATCGCATTCGGCGGCATGGCGGCGATCCCGAAACGCGCCTCGGCGGCCGAAGCGGCACTTCTCGGCAGCGCCTTCGATGCCGCAGCGGTCGAAGCGGCCGCGAGCGCTCTCGCCGACGACTTCGCCCCGTTGACCGATATGCGCGCGAGCGCCTCGTACCGGCTGAAGGCAGCGCAGAATCTTTTGCGGCGCTTCCATTTGGAGAACCGCCCCGACGCTCTTGTCGCCACGCGCGTTCTGGACCTCGCCCTATGAACGAGACCTTCATCCAGGACGAGAGCGGCGCCGACACGATCAAATCGGTTCCGCATCACAAGCCGCACCACGACGACGAGATCGCGGGCGGCGTCGCGAGCGCGCTCGAGCATGACAGCGCGGCGCGGCACGTCTCCGGCCGCGCCATCTATATCGATGACATGCCGGAGCTTCCCGGCACGCTGCATCTTTATGTCGCGATGAGCGCGCGCCCGCATGCGAAGCTCGTCGCGCTCGACGTCTCGGCCGTGCGCAAGGCGTCCGGCGTCGCTTGCGTGCTGACCGCCGCCGATATTCCCGGCGAGAACGACGCGAGCCCGGTCATGCACGACGATCCGGTCTTCGCGGTCGGCGAGGTCGAGTACGTCGGCCAGTCGCTGTTTGCGGTCGCAGCCGAGTCGATCGAAGCGGCGCGTGCAGCGGCGTCGCTCGCCAAGGTCGAATACGAGGACCTGCCGGCAAATATCTCCGTCGATGACGCGCTCGCGGCAGGCGCCGAGCTCCCGACGGTGCCGTCGCACACCATGCGGCTCGGCGATGTTGATGCCGCGCTCTCTGTTGCGCCACATCGCATCAGGGGCACCATCTATGTCGGCGGGCAGGACCATTTTTATCTCGAAGGCCAGATCGCCTACGCGATCCCCGGCGAGGGCGTGGACATGCTCGTCCATTCCTCCACCCAGCACCCGAGCGAAGTGCAGCACACCGTCGCGAAGGTGCTTGGCGTCCCGGACAACGCGGTGACCGTGGAGGTCAGGCGCATGGGCGGCGGCTTCGGCGGCAAGGAGAGCCAGCCCTCCCTGATCGCGGCGATTGCGGCGCTCGCCGCCGCCAAGACCGGGCGGCCGTCAAAACTCCGGCTCGACCGCGACGACGACATGGAGCTGACCGGCAAGCGCCACGACTTCCGCATCGACTACGAGGTCGGCTTTGATGAGAACGGGGCGATCCAGGGCGTGCGCTTCGACCAGGCCTCGCGCTGCGGCTATTCGGCGGACCTTTCCTCCTCGATCTCCGACCGCGCGATGTTCCACGCCGACAACACCTACGATCTCAAGAACGCACTGATCCACTCGCGCCGCATGAAGACGCACACCGTGTCGAACACCGCGTTCCGCGGCTTCGGCGGGCCGCAGGGCATGGTCGGGATCGAGCGCGTGGTCGACGAGATCGCGTTCATGCTCGGCCGCGACCCGCTCGATGTCCGCCGCGCGAATTTCTATGCGGCGGAAGGCGGCGGCCTCACGCCCTACCATATGGAGGTGACAGACTGCGTCATCGCCGAGATCGTCGACGAGCTGGAGCGCACGTCCGACTACCGCGCCCGGCGCGAAGCGATCCGCGCATTCAACGCGACAAGCCCGGTGATCAAGAAGGGAATTGCGCTGACGCCTGTCAAATTCGGCATCTCCTTCACGACCACGCATCTGAACCAGGCCGGCGCACTGGTGCATGTCTACAAGGACGGCTCGGTACATCTGAACCACGGCGGCACAGAGATGGGGCAGGGGCTCTTCGTCAAGGTGGCGCAGGTGGTGGCGGAGGAATTCCAGATCGACGTCGAGCACGTGAAGATCACCGCGACGACGACGGCGAAGGTGCCGAACACGTCCGCGACCGCCGCCTCATCCGGCTCCGACATGAACGGCATGGCGGCGAAGGCCGCAGCAGAGACGATCAAGAAGCGGCTGATCTCCTTCGCCATGAGGAAATACAGCGTGCCGGAGGAGCAGGTCGTGTTCCTGCCGAACCGCGTGCGCGTCGGCAACGAGGAAATGAGTTTCCCGGACCTCGTGCAGGAAGCCTATCTCAACCGCGTCTCGCTCTCCTCGACCGGCTTCTACGCGACGCCCGACATCTATTACGATCGCGAGAATGCGCGCGGGCTGCCGTTCTTCTATTTCGCCTACGGGGCTGCGGTGAGCGAGGTCGCGATCGACACGCTTGACCGGCGAGAACCGGCTTCTCCGCGCGGACATTCTGCATGATGTCGGCCGCTCGTTGAATCCGGCCGTCGATCTCGGCCAGATCGAGGGCGGCTTCATCCAAGGCGTCGGCTGGCTGACGACGGAGGAGCTCTGGTGGAACGAGAAGGGGAGGCTGATGACGCACGCGCCTTCCACCTACAAGATCCCGACCGCCAACGACCGCCCGGACGATCTCAGGATCGCGATCTGGGAGAAGGGCGTGAACCGCTCGCCGACGATCTACCGCTCCAAGGCGGTCGGCGAGCCGCCGCTGATGCTGGCGCTTTCCACATTCTCGGCCATTGTCGACGCGGTCGCCGCGGCCGGCGACTACCGCGCCTTCCCGCACCTAGACACGCCGGCGACGCCGGAGCGCATCCTCTTCGCGGTGGAGGATGTGCGTGAGAGGGCGGGAGGGAAGAGCTGATGCAGGACCCTCATCTTAGATGTTGTCATCCCGGCCGAGCATCGCGAGGGCCGGGACCCATGAACACCGCGGGAATCAGGATCAAGTCGACCGCTTGCAGCGTTTCCTTCTCAACCTGTGTTCATGGGTCCCGGTCTTGGCCTGACGGCCAAACCGGGATGACAAATGTTGGGGATCGGGACGCTTCATGAGGGCGTGGCTGAAGCCGCTTGAAGAAATTCTCGCGCGCGGCGAGGCGGCGATGCTTGTGCACCTCGCCGAGCTGAAGGGCTCGGCACCGCGCGAGGCGGGCGCGACGATGCTCGTGACCGAGAGCGCGACCATCGACACGATCGGCGGGGGCGAGATGGAGCGCACCGCAATCCAGAAGGCGCGCGAGCTCCTGCAGAAGGGCGGCGCGGCGTTTCTCAAACTGAGCCTCGGGCCCGATCTCAACCAGTGCTGCGGCGGCTCGGTGACGATCGCCTTCGAGCCGTTCGCGCCGGCCGATCTCGCCTGGCTCCGCAAGCTGATCCGCGCGGCGGAGGAGCCGACGCCCGTTCTCCGTACGCTGACAATCGATGCGGGTGGCAACTTCCGCCGCGACTGGATGACCGGAGCGGGCGAGGGCCCGGACCACGATGTGACGATCGAGCGCGAGCGGATCGAAATCCGCGAGCGCATCAACCCCGAGCGCCAAGCGCTCTGGCTTTTCGGCGCGGGGCATGTCGGGCGGCGGGTCGCGCCGGCGCTGGCGCCGCTTGGCTTCGCGCTGACCTGGGTCGACGGCCGCGCCGCGCAGTTCCCCGAGCCGCCGCTTGAAGGCATCAGGCAGCTCGCTCTCGCGATGCCGGAGCTTGCGGTGGACGAAGCGCCGCCAGGAACGGTGTTCCTTGTGATGACGCACAGCCATCCGCTCGACGAGGCGATCTGCGAGGCGATTCTGCGGCGCGGCGACTTCGCCTATCTCGGGCTGATCGGCTCGGCGACGAAGCGTGCGCGCTTCGTGAAGCGCTTGGGCGAGGCGGGCATCCCGGCGGACGATCTGAAGCGGCTCGTCTGCCCGATCGGCATTGCCGACATCGAGAGCAAGGAGCCCGCCGCGATCGCCGCTTCGGTCGCCGCCGACCTCCTGATCCGGCGTGAGAGAAGCTTTGCAGACACGAAGGGGCCGGTCGTTCATGGGAAGTGAAGCGGAGCGCGAATTCATGCGCCACGCCGTCCGGCTCTCGGCGGAGCGCATGCGGGAAGGAGCCGGGGGGCCGTTCGGCGCCGTCATCGTCAAGGACGGCAAGGTGATCGCCGAGGGCTGGAACAAGGTCACGTCCTCGAACGACCCGACCGCACACGCCGAGGTGGTGGCGATCCGGCTCGCCTGTGACACGCTCGGCTCGTTCTCGCTCGAAGGCTGCGACATCTATGCAAGCTGCGAGCCCTGTCCGATGTGCCTCGCCGCGATTTACTGGGCGCGCATCGGTCGCATCTTCTTCGCCAACACGCGCGACGAAGCCGCGGCGATCGGCTTCGACGACGAGTTCCTCTACCGCGAGATCCCGAAGCCGATCGAAGAGCGCGCGATTCCGACGAAGCACTTGGCAATTCCCGAGGCGAAAGCCGTCTTCGACGAATGGCAGAAGAAGCCGGATAAGGTGCGGTACTAGGGACTTGGGATTGGGGACTGGGGATTGGGGTGGGCAACGGGTGAGTTCGGCAATCAGCTCCTATCGCGATCTCGAAGTGTGGCGGAAGGGCATGGACTTCGCGACCGAGCTTTATCGACTGACGAAGCTCATGCAGAGGTCAGAGGAATATCGCCTCGTCAGTCAGGTCTTGCGGGCCGCCGCGTCAGTCCCCGCCAACATCGCCGAGGGCAATGCACGCGGAAGTCGGAAGGAATACGCGCAGCATGTAAGCATCGCACGAGGGTCTCTTGCCGAAGCCGAGACCTTCCTCATGCTTGCCGTGCGTGCCGGATTGTTGGCGGGCGAGGAGACCGCCCCCGCGCTTGCGCTGGCGGATCAGCTGGGCCGACAGCTGAACGTCCTTCGGCAGCGCTTGGTGTCACCGCAAAAACCATAGGCTTCAAATCCATGCATGGCGGGTCCCCAATCCCCAATCCCCAATCCCCAGTCCCCACATGACCGCCGTCATCCTCGAATGGCTGAATGCGCTCTTGCGCTGGGCGCACATCATGACGGGCATCGCCTGGATCGGGACGTCGTTCTTCTTCATCTGGATGGAGGCGGCGATAAAGCGGCGCGCGGATCAGGATCCCGAAATCGCCGGCGACCTCTGGATGGTGCATGGCGGCGGGTTCTGGCTGGCGACGAAATTCGCGGTTGCGCCGGAGAAGCTGCCCGAGGAGCTGCACTGGTTCAAATGGGAGGCTTATTTCACGCTGGTCACCGGCCTCCTGCTGCTCTGCGTGATCTATTATTTCGGCGCCGACGCGTTCCTGATCGACAAGGACAAGGTGCCGCTCGACCCGGTCTGGGCATCGGTGCTTTCCGCCGGCTCGCTCGCCGCCGGCTGGTTCATCTATGACGGGCTCTGCCGCTCGCCGCTCGGCTCAAAGACCGGGCCGCTCGCCGTCGCGGTGTTCGTCGAGATCGCCGCCTTCACTTTCTTCTATCACGGCGTCTTTTCCGACCGGGCGGCATTCCTGCATGTCGGCGCTCTGATCGGCACGATCATGGCGTCGAGCGTCTTCTTCGTCATCATCCCGAACCAGAAGAAGGCGGTCGCCGAGCTGATCGCCGGCCGCAAGCCAGACCCGCGTTACGGCAAGATCGCGGCGCAGCGCTCGCTCCACAACAACTACCTGACGCTGCCGGTCATCTTCATGATGATCTCCAACCACTACCCGATCCTGTTCGGGCATCCGTGGAGCCCGCTGATCGCGCTCGGCATCGTCGTAGCCGGCGGGCTGATCCGCGCTTTCTTCAACATCACCAACCACGGCGTGATGACGAAGGCGGCGATCGCCTCGATCCCTGCGGCGGCCTTTGTCATCGTTCTCCTGATCGCGCTTTCCGCCTACCGCCCCGGCGCTCAGAGCGTCGGCGATGTCTCCTTCGCGGAGGCGCACGCGATCGTCGAGAAGCACTGCATCCAGTGCCACTCGGCGACGCCCACCAACAAGGATTTCCCCGAGGCGCCGAAGGGCGTGATGTTCGACACGCCCGACGAGATCAAGCGCTACGCGTCGAAGATCAAGGAGCAGGCGGTGCTGGCGAAGATCATGCCGCTCGGCAACCTGACCGGCATCACCGACGAAGAGCGACAGAAGCTCGGCGCGTGGATCGACGCGGGGGCGAATATCCGCTGAAATGGAAGAGGCGGCCCTGCAGCCGCCTCCTTGTCGTCGACAGCGACAAGACCCTCAGGGCCGCGCCTCCAAAATCAGGTTAAATGGCGTCTCCGTCGCACGGCGGAAGCGGGAGAAGCCGCCGCCGTTTTTCACCACCTCGCGGATCCGCTTCTCGCCGGCCTGCGCGCCGAGCGCGGTGCCGACTTCCTGTGAGAGCGACGTCGGAACGCAGATCATCGTCGAGGCCGCGTAATAGAGCCGGCCGACGGGGTTGAGGTTCTCCTCCACGCGGTCATTGGCCATCGGCTCAACGATCATCCACGTGCCGTCCGGCTTCAGCGCCTTCCTGACATGCGCGGCGGCGCCGGCCGGATCGCCCATGTCGTGCAGGCAGTCGAAGAAGGTGACGAGGTCGTAGTCGCCGCCTGCGAACGCCTTCGCCGCGCTCACCTCGAAGCGCACGTTCTTCGGCGCGCCGTGCGCCTTGGCGTGCTCGCGCGCCTCGGCGATCGACTTTTCGTGGAAGTCGAAGCCGACGAACTCCGAGTTCGGGAACGCCTTCGCCATGATCACCGTCGAGTAGCCGCAGCCGCAGCCGACGTCGGCGACCTTGGCGCCGCGTTCGAGCTTTTCCTTGACGCCGTCGAGCGCCGGCAGCCACTCCGCCACGAGGTGGTTGTGGTAACCGGGCCGGAAGAAGCGCGCGATGGCGCAGAAGAGACAACCGTCCTGGTGGTCCCACTCGACGCCTTTGCCGGTCTTGAAAGCGGCCTCGACCATCGGGCGGTTTCCGAGGGTGCGGGCAGCGGAGTCGAACGCGTCCACCAGATAGACCGGGCTGTCCTTCACCGCGAACACCATCGCGTGTTCCGGCGGGAGAGCGAACTTTGCCGTCTCCGAATCGTAGGTGACGTAGCCGGACGCCGCCTGCTGCGCCAGCCACTCGCCGAGATACCGCTCCGAAAGATCGGTGTGGGCAGCGAGTTCCTTGGCAGTCACCGGGCCGATGTCGGCGAGCGCCTTGTAAAGGCCGAGATTGGCACCGATCTGAACGAGCCCGATCGAGAAGGCCCCGCCAAGATCGTTCAGTACCTTGCCAACGAGGGCGTGGAGCTTGTCTTCCTGCATGTTGTCCATCTCCGACAGTTTAGAAACCCGGGAATTTGGGCGTGTAGCGAGGATCGCGCTCGATGGCAGTCGATCTGGCCGCGGTGAAGGCCGATGTCCTTCAGCGCGTAGTCGTCGAGCCGGCTCAAGATTCGTCGCGTGCGGGCGCTGGTGTAGGCCGTCGCCGCCCGCCGGGCGAAGCCGCCGATCACGAAGTCCGGCACCGCGAAGAATGGCGGACATGGCGGAGGCTCGTCTGCGTTCCGCCACGGCGAAGGTACTGGTCATGACGTCTCTCCTCTATCGAATTGCCGCGGCTTTGCGGCGATGCTCGGGCTTAGAGGAGGACTGGCGACAACCTTGCAGAGCGTTCGGAGGTTGTCTGGAGATTTCCCGGATTCTAGCCGGCAACAACCCTGAAGAGCATTCGGAGGTTGTCTGGTAATTTCCTGGATTCTAGACAGCGGTCACTCGAAAAGGCGCCCGCGCCCATGATCTACCGTTTCGGCACATTCGAGATCGACACCGCCGCGCAGGAGCTGCGCTGCGACGGCGTCGGTGTTGCCTGTCGAGCCGCAGGTCTTCGCGCTGCTCGTGTATCTCGTGGAAAACCGCGACCGCGTCGTCAGCCGTGACGATATTCTCGACGCGGTCTGGCGCGGCCGCATCGTCTCCGAAGCGGCGCTCTCAAGCCGCGTAAAGGCGGCGCGGCAGGCGATCGGCGACGACGGCAAGTCGCAGCGGCTGATCAAGACCGTGCACAAGCGCGGTTTCCGCTTCGTCGGTGACGTCGAAGTTGTCGAGCGCTGGAGCCCAAGGCGGTCGCGGCGGCGCCGGCTGCTCAAATGGAAAGCGTGCGCGACTTGGAGCCGCCGCGTCCGCTCGACCAGCCTCTGTCGGCGGTCGCAAAAGCCGTCGATCGCGATTCTGCCGTTCCAGTCGATCGGCGAGCCGGGAGTCCTGGCCGAAGGACTTGCGCACGACCTGATCACGCGCCTCGGCCGCACGCGCTGGCTCTTCGTCATCGCGCGCGGCAGCGCCTTCCGCTTTCATGGAGCGCGAGCAGAGCCCGGCGGCGATCGCCCAGCTGCTCGGCGTGCGCTACATCGCCCACGGCGCGGTGCAGGCGATTGGCCGGCAGATACGCGTGCACGCCGCGCTGACCGATACGACGTCGGGCGCGGAGGTCTGGTCGGAGCAGTTCGACCGCGTGCGCGACGATCTCTTCGCCGTGCAAAGCGAGATCTCCGACGCCATCGCCGCCGAGGTGGAGACGCAGATCGAGCTCCTGGAGCGCGGGCGCTCGCTGTTGAAGCCGTCGGAGAACCTCGACGCCTGGGAGGCGTATCACCGCGGCTGCTGGCACATGTACAAGTTCCGCCCCGAGCACTACGAGGAGGCGGAGCGCTACTTCCTGCGGTCGATCGAGCTCGACCCGAGCTCGCCGCGGCCCTTCTCGGGGCTTTCCTTCGTGCATTGGCAGCGCGCATTCCTGGAGATCAGCAAGGATCGCAGCGGCGAGATCCACGCGCGCCAGGGAGCTGGCGGAGGAGGCGATCGCGCTCGATCCGCGCGATCCGCAGGGCTACAACGCGCTCGGGCGCGCATATCATTCTCATCCGGCGACTTCGAAGCGTCGGAGCGCGAGCTGCAAAAGGCGGTCGATCTCAATCCGAGTTTCGCGATCGGGCAATATTCGCTTGCCTTCGCGCTCAGCCTTGCCGGACTGATCGAAGAGAGCCAGGAGGCGGTGACGTTGGCGCAACGGCTCAGCCCCTTCGATCCGATGCGCTTCGCGATGATGGCGCAGAAGGCAAGCAACCTCGTCGTCCCTCGGCGCGAACGACGAGGCCGTCGAGGCGATCACGCAGGCGGTCGAGGAATCGAACGCCCACTACCATATCCTCGCGCTGGCCGCGCACATCAACGAAGCGGCAGGAAAACCGGAGCCGGCGACGGGCTATCTGGAGAGGCTGCGCGCGATCCGCCCCGACTACGATTTCGACACCTATGCGCGCGCGTTTCCGCAATTTCGCGAAGAAGACATTCGCGTGGTGCGAAAGCTTTTCGCACGCTGATCGCTGCGAATCGCGCCGCCACAAGCACTTGTTGGCGACACCTCCGGTCGCGATCGACAAGCGCGTGTCAAGATGCGCACAAAATTCCGATCTACCTTGCGTGCGGCACGAGGGAGGATGCGGCATGATGAAGGAATATCGCCTGACATTCGCGACGGAGAATTTCGGCGCGATTTCGCAAATCCTGGTCGACCTCGGCGTGAGCTTCCGCGTCGAGCCGATGGAGGCGGCGGGCGGCACGGCTGAGGCTCGCGCAGGCGAAACGGCGGCGAAGCCGCGAAGCCCTGCAAAGAAACCGGCCAAGGCCGCGGCCAAGAAGAAGACCGGCCGCACCGGCAAGGCAGCGAAGGGTGGCGCGGCTTCGACCGCGGGTGCCGAGCGGCTGCTGGAGCGATGGTCGCGCGGTGAGGGCGGCTCCGGCCCGTCTCAGGCGGAGCCGGCGGAGCGGGCCGCAGAGGGGTCCGCTTCCGGCGGGGCGGGGTCGGACGAGACCAGCCCCTGATGCGGGTCGGCCGGGCGCCTTAGCGCGTCTCAGCCGAAGCGGTTGATCAACCCTTCCAGATATTCCTGCCGGCCGGACTTCGGCTGCGGCTCGAGGTTCTTGTCGGCGACGTATTTGGCGAGATCGGCGAGGCTCGTCTTGCCGGCGAGGATGTCCTTGCCCATCGCGCCGTTCCAGCCGGAATAGCGGTCGTCGACGAACTTCTGGTAGGTCCCGTCCTCGATGATCGCCGCGGCGTTGAGCAAGGCCTTCGCGGCCGCGTCCATCGAGCCGACATGCGCATGCAGAAGATCGTCGGGCTCGATCGACTGGCGGCGGATCTTGGCGTCGAAATTCATGCCGCCGGTCTTGAAGCCGCCGGCGCGGAGGATTTCGATCATCGCCAGCGTCAGCTGCGGCACGTTCATGGCGAACTGGTCGGTGTCCCAGCCCAGGAGGTCGTCGCCGCGGTTCAGGTCGAGCGAGCCGAAAATGCCGAGTGCCGCCGCG
The DNA here is from genome assembly GCA_963778625.1 of uncultured Alphaproteobacteria bacterium. Taxonomy (GTDB): domain Bacteria; phylum Pseudomonadota; class Alphaproteobacteria; order Rhizobiales; family Afifellaceae; genus DASWJZ01. Next base: position 443,461 of record CAVZVB010000006.1, on the reverse strand, counting down.
AGCTGAATCTCGTGCTCGAAGGAATGGCCGGCGAGGATCGCGTGGTTCTGCTCGATGTTGATCTTCACCTTCTTGTCGAGGTCGAAGCGCTTCAGGTTGCCGTAGATGGTGCCGACGTCGAAATCGTATTGATGCTTGGTCGGCTCCTTCGGCTTCGGCTCGATCAGGATCGTGCCCTTGAAGCCGATCTTCTCGGCGTGCTCGACGACCATGGTCAGGAAGCGGCCCATCTGGTCGAGCTCGCGCTTCATGTCGGTGTTCAGAAGCGTCTCGTAGCCCTCGCGCCCGCCCCACAGCACGTAATTCGCGCCGCCGAGCTCATGCGTGATCTCGAGCACGTTCTTCACCTGCGCCGCGGCATAGGCGAAGACGTCGGGGTCGGGGTTGGTCGCAGCGCCCGCCATGAAGCGGCGGTTGGAGAAGAGGTTCGCCGTGCCCCATAGGAGGCCGACCTTGGCGTTCTGCATCTTGCTTGCGAAGATGTCGGCGATCTCCCGCACGTTCCTGTTCGACTCCGCGAGCGTCGCGCCTTCCGGCGCGATGTCGCGGTCGTGGAAGGTGAAGAAGGGGACGCCCAGAATCTCGAACATCTCGAAGGCGACGTCGGCCTTGAGCTTCGCCTTCTCCATCGTCTCGCCGAACCAGGGACGGATGAAGGTCTGCCCGCCGAACGGATCGCCGCCCGGCCACGTAAACGAATGCCAGTAGCAGACGGCGAAGCGGAAATGCTCCGCCATGGTCTTGCCGAGAACCTTGCGGCTCGCATCGTACCAGCGGAAGGCGAGGGGGTTCTTGCTCTCCGGCCCCTCGTAGCGGATCGGCTGCTGGTTGCCGAAAAAGCCGGTACTCATGGCTTAAGAGCCTCCTTGATAGCGGGATAGAGCGCGCGATAGCGCTTGAAGCGGGTGCGGTAACCGTCGGCCGCCGCAGGGTCGGGAGCGATCGTCTCGTTGATCTTGGGCGGCGCGCAGACGGCGAGCGGATCGCCGCCTTCCGCGGCGAGCAGCCCGAGGCGCGCCGCGCCGAACGCGCCGCCGAAATCGCCCTCCGCCGGCACGTCGATCGGGATGTTGAGCACGTTGGCGATGATCTTGAGCCAGGCATGCGAGCGCGAGCCGCCGCCGACGGCGGTGGCGCGCTCAACCGTGGTGCCGGCGGCCTTCAGCGCTTCCAGGCAATCGGCGAAGGCGAAGGCGACGCCTTCGAGCACGGCGCGCGCGAGCGCGGCGCGATCCGTCTGGTGCGAGAGCCCGACGAAGCTTCCGCGCGCCTCCGTGTCATTGTGCGGCGTGCGCTCGCCGGAGAGGTAGGGGAGGAAGAAGAGCGGCTCCTCGCCGGCGGCATGCGTCTCGACCGACTGCGCCAGGTCGCCGGGGCTCGCGCCGATCACGTCGCCAGCCATTCGAGCGAAGCGGCGGCGGAAAGGATGACGCCCATCTGGTGCCAGGTATTCGGCAGCGCGTGACAGAAGGCGTGGACGGCGCTTGCCGCGTTCGGCCGGAATTTCTCGTTCGAAACGAAAAGCACGCCGGACGTGCCGAGCGAGACGAAGGCGGCGCCCGGCGCGACCGTGCCGACGCCGCAGGCGGACGCGGCGTTGTCGCCGGCGCCGCCGGCAACGACCGGCGCCTCCATGCCCCAGCGCGTCGCGAGCACCGCGCGGAGCTTCCCCGTCGGCTCCGTGCCCTCGTAGAGCGCCGGCATCTGGTCGCGCTGAAGATGCGTCGCGGCGAGGAGGTCGTCGGACCAGTCGCGCTTCGCCACGTCGAGCCAGGACGTGCCGGCCGAATCCGACATGTCGGAGGCGTGCTCGCCGGTCAGCCAGAGGCGCACGAAATCCTTCGGCAGGAGCACCTTGGCGACCGCGCCGAAAATCTTCGGCTCGTGGCGGTGCACCCAGACGAGCTTCGGCGCGGTGAAGCCGGGAAAGACGATGTTGCCGGTGATCTCGCGGAAGCGCGGATCGGCGTCGAGCTCGGCCGCCTCCACCGCCGAGCGTCCGTCGTTCCAAAGAATGCAGGGGCGGAGCGGCCGGTCCGCCTTGTCGATCAGCGTGGCGCCGTGCATCTGGCCGGAAAGGCCGATGCCGCGCACGCGCGCCAGCTCCTTCGGATGGTCGCGGCAAAGCGCGTCGATGGCGCTCGAAGTCGCCGCGACCCAGCTCTCCGCGTCCTGCTCCGACCAGTTCGGATGCGGGCGCTGCGACGTCGAGCGGCTGGCTCTCGCGAGGCCACGATGCGCTGATCGGCGTCGATCAGCACCACCTTCACCGAAGAGGTGCCGATGTCGATTCCAAGGTACATGGAAGTCGGCCCTGCCTCCCGCCAGATGCGCGACGGCCCCGCTTGTGGCGGGGCAGTTTGTTCGGGGGTCGAACTGTGCTGCGGCGGCGGGAGGCTGTCAACCGCGCGCGACCGACGAAACCCTCTCCCCGTGCGGAGAAGGTCTCGCCGAGGCGGCAGCTCTCAGCCCTTCTTCTCCGGCCAGTGGTGCATGATCCAGTGGCGCGCGATGTCGATGCGGCGGGTGAGCCAGACGCGCTCCTTCGCCTTCACGTAGTCGAGGAAGCGGGCGAGCGCCGCGGCGCGGCCGGGGCGGCCGGCGAGCCGGCAATGGAGCCCGACCGACATCATCTTCGGCGCGCCGGATTCGCCCTCGGCATAGAGCGTGTCGAAGCTGTCCTTCAGATAGGCGAAGAACTGGTCGCCGGAATTGAAGCCCTGCGGCGTCGCGAAGCGCATGTCGTTGGCGTCGAGCGTGTAGGGGATTGCGAGCAGGCGGCCGCGCTTCGCCGGTAATCCAATAGGGGAGGTCGTCGGAATAGACGTCGGAGGTGTAGAGGAAGCCGCCTTCCTCGATCGCAAGCTCGATCGAATGGATCGAGCTGCGCCCCGTGTACCAGCCGAGCGGGCGCTCGCCGGTCAGCTCGGTGTGGATGCGCACCGCTTCGCGCATGTGCGTGCGCTCTTCCTCCTTGCTGAAGTCGCGGTAGTCGATCCATCTGCAGGCCATGCGAGGCGATCTCCCAATCCGCCTCCAGCATCGCGGCGACGGCATCGGTGTTGCGCTGCATGGCGCTCGCCACGGCAAAAACGGTGACCGGGATCTCGCGCTCGGTGAAGAGCCGCCACAGCCGCCAGAAGCCGGCGCGCGAGCCGTATTCGTAGATCGACTCCATGTTCATGTGGCGCTGGCCGGGCCACGGCTGCGCGCCGACGATCTCCGACAGGAACGCCTCCGAGGCATGCGTCGCCGTGGAGGATGTTGTTCTCGCCGCCCTCTTCGTAGTTGATGACGAACTGCACGGCGACGCGCGCGCCGTCCGGCCATTGCGGATCGGGCGGGCTCCTGCCGTAGCCGACCATGTCGCGCGGATAGGGCTTCATGCCGCGAGAATCTCCGCGAGCGAAAGCGCCACGATCTTCGTCGCGGCGGTGAGATCGGAAAGCTTCAGCTTCTCGTCGGCGCGGTGGCCGTTCGCCTCCAGGAACGAGCGCGGCCCGGCGCCGTAGGAGACGGTCGGGATGCCGGCCTCGGCGTAAAGCCTGGCGTCGGTGTAGAGCGGCACGCCTTCGACCTTCGGCTTCTCGCCGAGAATTTCCGCGGCGTTGCGCTTCGAGCGGTTCGATCAGCAGCTCAGGCACCCGGGAGCTGCCTGAGCGGCGAAGCGAGGAGCACGCGGTTGATCTCCACCGAGATGCCGGCGACGTCCTTCACGCTGCGCGCGATGACGAGACGAAGATGCGCCTCGACCTGGCGCGGGTCTTCCTCCGGCGTCATGCGGCGGTCGAGGCGGATCGTCACCTTGTCGGGAACGACGTTGGTGTTGATGCCGCCGGAGATCAGCCCGATCGTGAGATTGGGATGCCCGATGCCGGGATGCTTCGAGACGCGGCTCGGATAGTCCTTCCGCTCCTTGTAGAGCGTGCGCATGACCTTGGTCATCGCCTCGAGCGCGTCGTGCCCGGTCTCCGGCGCCGCCGCGTGCGCCGACTTGCCGAAGATCGTGACTTCCAGATGCAGCACGCCGTCGTGCGCGGTGACGATCGAATAGGCGAGCCCGGCGGAGATGCAGCAGGTCGGGCTTCACGATGCCGCTGGTCGAGCAGCCATTTCGGGCCGATCAGCCCGCCGGCCTCCTCGTCGAAGGTGAAGTGCAGCTCGACCGGCCCCGTCAGCGCCTTGCCGACGGACTGGAGCGCGAGAAGCGCGAAAGCGTAGGTGGCGAAGTCCGATTTCGACACGGCGACGCCGCGCCCGTACATGACGCCGTCCTCGATCTCGGCGCCGAACGGCGGATGCGTCCAGCCCTCGCCCGGCGCGACCACGTCGCCGTGGGCGTTGAGCGCGATCGCTCGGGCCCTCGCCGAAGCGCCGGCGGACGACGAGGTTCGTCGCCGAGATCATGCCGGCGCGGCGGACGAGCTCGTCCGGCACGACGTGGCGCTCGACCTTGAGGCCGAGCTTCTCAAGCAGCCGCCGCTGCCAATTCGGCGATCGGAGCGCAGTCGCCCGGCGGGTTGGAGGAGGGGGTCTGGACGAGCCTCGCCAGGAACGCCGCGCGCTCGTCGGCGCGGGCGTCGACGTCGGCGAGGATTTTCTGGCGCAGGTCTGAAGATGGCCGCATGCGCCCTCAATCGGGCAGGGCCGCGGCGGCGTCAAGCGGCGCGCGCGCGCTCTATCCGAGCGTTGCAAGGCCAGGAAACGTCTCAAGCATCCAGTAGGAGACGTTCGCAATCTGGCCGGTCATGAAGAAGATGCCGGTCAGCACCAGGAACGCCCCCATGCCTTTCTCCACGACCGGCAGAAAACGGCGGAAGCGGCGCAGCCAGTTCAGGAAGAGCGGCGCGAAAATCGCGGCCGCGATGAAGGGGATGCCGAGCCCGAGCGAATAGACGGCGAGGAGAAAGGCGCCTTCGCCGACCGTGTCGGAGGCGCCGGCGATGCCGAGGATCGCGGCGAGCACCGGACCGATGCAGGGCGTCCAGCCGAAGGCGAAGGCGAGGCCGAGCAGATAGGCGCCGCCGAGCCCCGGCTCGATGTCGCGCACATGCAGGCGCGCCTCGCGATTCAGGAACGCGATGCGGAAGACGCCGAGGAAGTGGAGGCCCATCAGGATGACGAGCACGCCGCCGATGACCGTCAGCGTGCTCGCGTAGGTCGAGACCGTCCGGCCGATGGCGCTTGCCGTCGCGCCGAGCGCGACGAAGACCGTGGAGAAGCCCGCGACGAAGGCAAGCGCCGCCGGCACGACGCCGCGCGCGGCAGCCTTTGCCGGGCCCGCCTCCTCAAGCTCGGAGAGCGAGACGCCGCCGATATAGCAGAGGTAGGGCGGCACGAGCGGCAGCACGCAGGGCGAGATGAAGGAGATCAAGCCGCCGAGGAGCGCCGTGAGAAGGCCTACACCGTTCATTTACGCCGCTCGTGCCGTTGTCGGGCGTGGCGGATTCTTTCAGGACAGACGCATAAAATCGAGACAACTTTGGTTTAGGGGCGATGACCTAACGCGCATTCGTGCCCTTGTGATCGCGCGGCGATCCTGTCCTGACAGTTCCTTCGCCAGTGCTGCCGAGCTTGTCATGGTGAACCTGAAGTCGTGCGTATATTGCACGAAGTTCCGCCGCGAAGTCGCTCCGACATATGATCTCACCCGAGGGAAACTGGCGCCGCTGCAGGTCAGCCCGCTCAAGCCTTGGCCGGCAGATCTCGCGGATCAGGCCGGCTCCCTACACCCCGGTCTTCATCCTTGTCGACCACGGCCGGGAAATCGGCCGTTTCGCGGCTATAGCGACCCGGATGGTTCTTTGCACAGCTGAAACCGCTTCTTGCGCGACTTTAGCGGGCGCGCGGCGATCGCCTCCGGGCCGGTTTCTTTGCGCCGCCATTGCTGACAAGATGCCGGCCGGCAACCGGTCGGGATTGGAATGCGCCTCGTTCTTTGGACTGTTCTTGTCGCGCTCGGGCTCGGCTGGAACGGCGCGCAGGCCCAGTCGCGCGTCGAGATGGAGCGCTGCCGGGCGATCGCCGACGAGGCCCGGCGGCTCAAATGCTATGACGCGATCCAGCTTTCGACCTCCGCGCCGCGCAGCAAATACGAGCGCGTCGATCTCGGCGAGTTCAAGAAATATGCGCTCACCTATCGTGGCGACCTGGTCGAGGTGACCGGCTGGGTCACGCCGGGAAGCGAGCTTCTGCAGCTCGGATCCGACGAAACCGACAAGACCCCGATCCCGGTCGAGTTCGAGCAACCTGTCGCGGCGCGACCGGCGAGGATTTTCTGACCGCCTGCGGGGCGGGCTGCGAGGCGACCGTGCAAGGGCGCGTGAAGCCGGTCGAATTTCACCACCGGCATCGCCGCCGATGCGCTCTTCGTGCACTGACGGCGCGCGCCTCAGAGCTTAAGCTCCCAGTCCTGCCCGACCAGATCCTTGCCGAAGGAATGGTGCGGCTTCTCCGCCGACGAGACGGAAGCCGGCAGCTTCGTAGAGCCGGCGGGCGGAGACGAGGATGTCGTTGGTCCACAGCACCAGCGTCTCGCATCCGATCCGCCGCGCTTCGGCGATGCAGGCATCGACGAGCGCCGCGCCGATCCCCTGGCCGCGCGCGCTCGGCTCGACATAGAGCATGCGGAGCCGTGCCGGTCCGCTCGCCCGCCTTGACCAGGAACACCGAGCCGACGATCTCGCCGTCGCTGCTCGGCGATCCAGCAGCGCTCGCGTTTCGGATCGAACTCGCGGATGAAGGCGGCGACGATCTCCGCGACGAGCGCCTCGAACTCCGAGCTCCAGCCGTACTCGGTGGCGTAGAGGAGCGCCTGGCGGTGCACGATCCAGCCCATGTCGCCGACGCGGGGCTCGCGCAGGACGAACGGCGCTAGCTGCGCTCCGCCGCCGAGCAGCGCACTGATCTCGCCGCATCGCGGCGACCAGCTCGCCGCGGCGTCGCTCGCCAAGCGGCGCGATCAGCGCCGAGGTCGCCTTCTGCCACGCGCGGTCGATCCGCGCGAAGACGGCGCGGCCCTTCTTCGTCAGCGCGATGTGGTTCTGCCGGCGGTCGGCGGCGGATCGCGTCCGCTTCAGCAGCCCTGCTTCTCGAAGCGGCGGAGGATGCGGCTGAGATAGCCCTGGTCGAGGCCGAGGTCGCGCTGCAGCGCGCTCGCCGTCGGGGCGTCGCGATGCGCGAGCTCGTAGAGCACGCGGCTTTCGGTCAGCGAAAGCTCGCCGGTGAGCGGAGCGGCGGAGAGGATGCCGATCCTCTGCGTATAGAAGCGGTTGAACGCCCTGACGGCGTCGACGTCGGGGGCGATATCGCGCGCATTCGCTTCGGAGATCGTCACGAAAGGCAGCTTCCGGAATTTGCATGACGGAGTTCAACGATTTCCATCGATCCCGCCGACATTCGCGTTTGAAAAGCGGTGCGAGATGAATGAGTTAGGCCGAATGATCGCGCCTTTCGGTTGTCTCCCCTTCTTCCATTTCGTTCTCGGCAGCGCTTGCCGCAGGTTGAATCCGTGGCCGTGCTGCGGCATCCAACTTCCGCAATGGCAGGTTCCGGCCAGCATATCGACAGAGGCGCGCCGCGCGCGCAGGACTACGACGCGGCGATCTTCGACCTCGACGGGGTGGTCACGCGCACGGCGCGCGTACATGCCGAGTCCTGGAAGCGTCTGTTCGACGACTTTCTGCGCGCGCGCGCCCGGCAGACAGGGGAGCCGTTTCGTCCCTTCGACGCGGCTGACGATTATCTGCGCTACGTCGACGGCAAGCCGCGCCTTGAAGGCGTCGCCAGCTTTCTGCAGTCGCGCGGCATAGAGCTGCCGCTGGGGCGAGCCGAGCGACGGGGAGGACAAGGCGACGATCTACGGCCTCGGCAATCGCAAGAACCGGTATTTCAACGAGCATCTCGAGCGCGAGGGCGTGGAGGTGTTCGATTCTTCGGTGCGGCTCCTGCGCGCGCTGCGCGGCGCAGGCATCAAGACGGCCCTCGCGTCGTCGAGCCGCAACGCCGCCGCCGTGCTCGAAGCGGCGGGTCTCACGATCCTCTTCGACGCTGCGCATCGACGGCAACGACCTGGCGCGGCTTGAATCTCAAGGGGAAGCCGGCGCCCGATCTGTTCCTGCTTGCCGCCGAGCGGGTTGGGCGTGGAGCCGTCGCGCTCTATTGTGCTTGAGGATGCGATCAGCGGCGTCGAGGCCGGACGGGCAGGGCGCTTCGGCCTCGTCGTCGGGGTCGACCGCGGTGGCGCACCGGAGGCGCTGCATGAAGGCCGGTGCCGACATCGTCGTGCCCGATCTGGCGCAGCTGAAACTGGAGGGGCTGGTGTCGAAAGAGAGCCGCAGCGCGCCTGTCACGAATGCCCTTACGCACTTCGACGAGATTCGCGCTCGCCTCGCGGGCAAGCGCCCGAGCGTGTTCCTCGACTATGACGGCACGCTGACGCCGATCGTCGCCCGTCCCGACCTTGCGATCCTCAGCGACGACGATGCGTTCGACGCTGCGCGATCTTGCCGCCGGCTGCAGCGTGGCGGTGATCAGCGGTCGCGATCTGGCGGACGTTCGCAAGCTCGTCGGCCTCGACAATCTCGTCTACGCGGGCAGCCATGGCTTCGATATCGCCGGCCCGGGCGGCCTGCGCATTCAGCACGAGGAGAGCGCCGCTTTCACCGCCGCGGTGGAGCGCGCGACCGAGAAGCTCCGCCCGGCGCTCGGCGCAGATCGCGGGCGCGCTCGTCGAGCCGAAGCGCTTTGCCGTCGCCGTGCACTACCGCCAGGTCTCAGCCGAGCGGGTGCCGGAGGTCGAAGCGGCGGTCGATCGCGTGCTTGAGGGCGTGCCGGAGCTGCGCAAGACGCGAGGGCAAGAAGGTGTTCGAGCTGCGCCCGCGCTTCGACTGGGACAAGGGCAAGGCGGTGCTGTGGCTGCTTCGAGCGCTTGGGCAGACGGGCGCGGACATCCTGCCGTTCTATATCGGCGACGATCTCACCGACGAGGACGCCTTTCGCGCTCTGCGCGACCGCGGCATCTACCATCTTCGTCGGCGACCCCGACCAAACGGCGGCGCGTTACGCCCTCGAAGACACGGACGAGGTCGGCAGCATTCCTGAAAGAACTGACGAGCATATTGGATCATGATCACGGTCGCTGACTGGAAGCTTGCCTACGAGGGCTTCGCGCCGGAGGAGGAGAGCGCTGCGCGAGGCGCTTGTGCACGCTCGGCAACGGCTATTTCGCGACGCGCGGCGCCGCTGAGGAGGCGAGCGCCGACGAGGTCCACTATCCCGGCACCTATCTCGCCGGCGGCTACAACCGGCTTGAGACCGACATCGCCGGGCGGGTGATCGAGAACGAGGACCTGGTCAACCTGCCGAACTGGCTTGCCGCTTTCCTTCCGGCCGGCGGACGGCGACTGGCTCAACCTGCAGCGCGACGAGGTGATCGCCTACCGGCAGGAGCTCGATCTGCGCTCAGGCATTCTGCGCCGCCGCTTCAAGCTGCGCGACAAGGCAGGCCGCGAAACGTCGATCGAGAGCCGCCGGCTGGTGCATATGCACAACCCGCATCTGGCGGCGATTGAGATGACCATCCAGCCGGAAAACTGGTCGGGCGACGTGGAGGTCATGGCCGGCGCTCGACGGCCGCGTCATCAATTTCGGCGTCGCGCGCTATCGCTCGCTGAACAGCAAGCACCTGGCGCCGCTTGAGGCCCGCGCGCTCGGCGACGACGGCATGCTCTTGGTCGTGGAGACCAACCAGTCGCGGCTCAGGATCGCCGAGGCCGCGCGCACGCGGCTTTTCAAGAACGGCGTGCCGGTCGTGGCCGAGCGTCAAGACCGAGGCGGCGGAAGGCTATATCGCGCAGCATGCGACGGTGACGCTTTCCGACGGCGAGTCGCTGACGCGTGGAGAAGGTCGTCGCGCTTCACACCGGGCGCGACACGGCGATCTCCGAGCCGGCGCTGGCCGCCGTTCAGTCGGTCACGGCGGCCGGCAACTTCGACGCCTTGCTTGCAGGACCACGAGCTCGCCTGGCGTCGGCTTTGGGATCGCTGCGACATCGCGCTCGAAGGATTCAGCATCGCATCCAGATGATCCTGCGCCTGCACATCTTCCACCTGCTTGCAGACCGTGTCGCCGCACTCCTGCGAGCTCGACGTCGGCGTGCCGGCGCGCGGGCTGCACGGCGAAGCCTATCGCGGCCACATCTTCTGGGACGAGGTCTTCATCCTGCCGTTCTTGAACTTCCGCATGCCGGAGATCTCGCCGCTCGCTGCTTGCTCTACCGCTATCGGCGGCTGCCGGCGGCGCGCGCCGCGGCCGCAGAGGCCGGGCTGGCGGGCGCGCTCTTCCCTTGGCAGAGCGGCAGCAGCGGGCGCGAAGAAAGTCAGGTCCTGCACCTCAATCCGCGTTCCGGCCGCTGGACGCCCGACAACAGCCATCTCCAGCGCCACGCCAACGCGGCGATCGCCTTCAACGTCTGGCGCTATTACGAGGCGACCGGCGACCGCGCGTTTCTGGCCTCGCACGGCGCCGAGATGCTCGTCGAGATCGCGCGTCTTTGGGCGAGCCTCGCCACATGGAACGAAGCCAAGGGGCGCTACGTCATCGCAGGGCGTCATGGGGCCGGACGAGTTCCACGACGCTTATCCCTGGACGCGACACGCCCGGCCTCGACAACAACGCCTACACGCAACGTGATGGCGGCCTGGGTGCTGACGCAGGCGCAAAGGGTTCTGGAGATCATCCCGCCGGCGCGACGGCGCGAGATCGAAGAGCGTGCTGCGGCTCAGCGCCGAAGAGCTGGCGCAATGGGACGATATCGAGCCGCAAGCTCTTCGTCCCGTTCCACGACGACGGCGTCATCAGCCAGTTCGAGGGCTATGAGCAGCTGGAAGAGCTCGACTGGGACGCCTACCGCGCAAAATACGGCGACGTTCAGCGTCTCGACCGCATCCTCGAAGCAGAAGGCGACAGCGTGAACCGCTACAAGGCCTCCAAGCAGGCCGACGTGCTGATGCTGTTCTACCTGTTGTCGATGCGCGGAGCTACGCAGGCTTTTCAAGCAGCTCGGCTATGATTTCAGCGCCAAGACCATCCGCAAGTGCATCGCCTATTACCTGCCGCGCACGTCGAACGGCTCGACCTTGAGCCGGCTCGTGCATTCCTGGGTGCTGGCGCGCAGCGATCGCACGCGGTCCTGGGAGCTGCTCAAGGAGGCGCTGGAGAGCGACGTCAGAGACGTGCAGGGCGGGACGACGGCGGAAGGCATCCATCTCGGCGCCATGGCTGGGACGGTGGATCTGGTGCAGCGCGGCCAGACCGCGCTGGAAATCGTCAATGGCGTCCTGCATTTGAGCCCCTGCATGCCGCAGGAGCTGCAAGGCATGCATCTCAGACTGCACTATCAGGGCTCTCCGCTTGAAGCCGTCGTCTCCCGCGACAAGGTCATCTTGAGCGCGCCTGAGGATTGGGCCCGCCCAAACAGGATCGGCGTGCGCAATCGGGTGCACGCGTTCAAGGCAGGCGACCAGCTGGAGTTCGACTGCCATTTGGCCGGTGGGTCCTGGCGTCCGCTGACGCAGAAAGTGAAACGCAAGAGCGAAGCCGGCGCCGCCGGGAAGAAATCCATTGCGGCCGACGCCGGCGCCCTGGGCCCGAAGAAGGCGCCTGCAACCGTGGGGGCTTCGGCGAAGCGGCGAAGCGACTAAGAGCGATGGCCCCGCGCCTGCTGCTGGGCCAGAAACGCCCGCGCTGCATTCCGAGGCGGGGATACGCCCCGACCGCCCCCAAGCTCACGGCGGGCGCATAGATCGGCCCGACCAGGCGTCTACAGCCGTCCGGTAACAAGCAGGACGACGAGGATTATCAGGATAACGCCGATGAGGCCGATGCCACCGTGACCGTAGCCGTAGCCATAGCCGCCAAAGCGGCCACTGAAGCCACCAAGCAAGAAGATGACGAGGATGATGACGAGGATAAGTCCGAGCGACATCGTGCGCTCCTTTCGCTGACATATGAAGGCGTACTCACTCGACGACCAGATAGGATCGAGGCACCGCGGGCCGCCAGATTAGTGGCGCCACTCTGATGCGAGCGGCAGTTCACCCGCCACGTTCACATGGGCGGCGTCGCTCGCCGGGAGCAACCGCTTTTCAGAAAACTGAATTTTGAGCGCTCGCCCGTCATCGGTGATCAGCTGAAGATCCCTTCGGCCGAACAGTTCCTTCAAGGCCTCCGCAGGCATCCGGATTTCTCCGCAGCTGGTCACCTGGCCGGGCTTCATGAGATAGCCGTCAAAATCATAGGCGACGCGGCCGACCGTCTCATGTCCGCAGGTTAGATTGCCGGCACCCCGAAGGCCACCAAGATACTGCATGATCGTTCCTCCTCTACTCGCCGGGCTGGGCAGGCGAATCTGCCCTCAAGCCACCCCGATCACAGCGACGATCGTTGCGCCAAAGATCACAAAGCCGGAACCGTAGGCGAGATTAAACCAAAACGTGAGATTGCGCATAACGTCACCAATTGTCGTGTAGAAAGAATATAGGTTCTAAATAGCTATTTTCCACCAAAATAATATCTACGCTGTTCAATTGGGCGCGAAAATAAAACCGAACCGCCTCCTTACAAACACTCTGATGGGCACCCATATATATCCTCAGAAAAGCCTTTTTAACTGACATTTTATTGGAGGTCGTGATGAACAAAACTTTTGCGCCAAGCATTCGGATTGTCGTCCTTGCGATCTCTCTTCCGCTCGTTATCGCCACGGCGCCTGCTGCGTCACTCATTACGAATGCTGCCTTTGCCGAAGGGGGGACCGGCGTCGATATGGTCGCCGAACGGATCGGTGGTGCATTCGCCTCGCTCCCGCAGACCAGCGTCGAGCGGGTGGGCGCAGATGCCGTGACCTTTCCGCCAAAGGGCGACGGTCGGCGCGCGTCCGACTGCGCCGGCGCCACGTGGCCAAACATCGACGCAAAGTGCCTTTCGACGGCCGATGGTTCGCCCGCGCCGCATGTTCGCACCATAACCATCGGCTACCAAGCCGGCGCGAATACGACGGTGCTTTTGCGCTTTCCCAGCGCCGATGTGGCGCAGCGCTAAAGCGATGAAATGCTTCGGACCGGGCCTGACCGGGATCGGCTCGAGAATATTCCGTTCGAAGGTCCCGGAAGATGTGTCGACAAACGCAACCTGACCGCAGGGTCGAGCGTTGGTGAAAACAACGAGGAGTCAATCATGAACAGAACCTTCAGCATCGCCGTCGCCTCCCTCTTGCTCGCGACGAGCGCGATTACCACCAGCGCCACGGCCGACCCACGGGAGCATTGGCGCTTCAATCAGCAGGACCGTTTTGTCCAGAGCTATTGCAGCGACCACCGCGACAGCAGCTGCCGCGACTGGGATCGCAATCGCAACAATTGGGACGAGGCACAATATCAGGGATGGTACCGCGACCACTACCGCCATCGTAACTTCGGAGCGGACAACGCCGTGGCGGGGCTTTTCGGCTTCGCTGCCGGCGTGATAGCCGGCACGGTGGGGAACGGCGGCGGGTTGACGCATACCGCCGTCTGTGAGGATCACTACCGGTCCTACGACCGCCGGTCGGACACCTATCTCGGCTTTGACGGCATGCGACACGACTGCATGCTTTAGCATCGCCGGCAAACGACAAGGGACGGAGGGAGCCGACAAATACCAAGTCGGCTTCTTCCGTTCGCCGAACGGTGCATCTGCAAGAATACATTTCGTGGAGCGACCGAAATGCTCAATCAGCAAAGGCCAAGAGTAGCGGGCGGGCGGATCCGATTCTGGAACCGCCGGTCCTAGTCTGGCACTGCCGTTCGCTGCGGATTTTACGCCGTTGTCTGAGCGACTCTCGCAGCCAAAGCAGAAGCGGATGCGCCTTCGTTTTCTGGATATCGCTTTGGGATCACTCGCAGGCGCATTGGTCCTGGTCGTATTCTGGCTTTCGATGGGCCGCTAAGTTCGCTGACGGGTTGGAGCGGGCTGCAAACTACGTGCGTTCGATCACGACCCGGCCGACGGCCGAGAACGTAGTGTTCAAAGACTTGGCTTCTGACATTTCTGATTTCTGCAATAGCGGTTTCTTCCCCGCCTGGCAACTCCTGCGCCGGACCTGCGCGCGCCACTTGCCGCAAGGGGAGTTTTGAAAAGGCGGCCAAGAGTTCACTCTTCATAACCGCCAAAGGGCGCTTGTATGCTCCTCCAGTTCTCGATTGGAATTGCGCGGGAGATGCGCTTCCCAGTGGCCGGGTCCTTCACCATCCTCGCACGGTTCCACACACCCGCGTGGAGCTCGTTCAGTACGATGCCATGATGTCGGGTCTTGTTGTTGATCGTCGATGCCGACCATCCGGCACTGCGTAGCGTGGTATCTCCTTCTCTATTCAGGCCGAAGGCTTTTACGACAGGCCCGCGCGAGCGTTGCTTAGGACGCGGCAGGGACCGGGGCCGCCTGATGCCTGATACCGACGGCCCGAGGCGCCGTCTCCGGCATCAGTAGCGCGAACACGGCGGCGCCGAGAACGGCCACGCCGGCGAGGAAGATGAACCCCGAGGCATACCCGGCGAGCTCCACCACCCAGCCGGCGATCAGGTTGGAGAGCGTGGCGCCGACGCCGATCAGCGTTGAGAGCGCGCCCTGCGCGATGTTGAAGCGGCCGGTGCCCTTGGTCACGTCGGCGAGGATCAACAGGAAGAGGACGCCGAAGATGCCGTTGGCCAGGCCGTCCAATCCCTGAATGCCGACCAGCAGATAGGAGTTGTCGGTGACGGTGTAGAGCAGGCCACGGAGCGGCAGGATGGCGAAGGCGAACAGGAAGAGCGGCTTGCGCCCCCAGCTGTCGGCCTTGGCGCCGCACAGCACCGCCATCGGGATCATCAGAAGCTGGGCGGCGACGATGCAGGCAGACGTGAAGGCAATGCCTTGACCGACATCGGCGCCGAGCGCCAGCTTCTGGCCGACCAGCGGTAGCATGGCGGCGTTGGCGAAATGAAACATCACCACGGCGACGGCAAAGACGATCAGGCGCCGGTCGCTGAGCAAGGTGAGGAACCCGGAGGGCTTGTCTTTGTGGTCCGGGGCCTTGGCGCCGCTGTGAGCCTTGTGGGCTTTGGCCCCGGCACGGGCCTTGACGCCACCGCGAGCAACCTCGTCGTCGATGGCCCTGGCGTTGATCATCAGCGCGCTGATGATCATGCAGACGGCCATGACGATGACCAGCCAGAACACGCCTTCGGCCGCCCACCAAAGCGCCAGGCCAGCGCCAAGGGCTCCGCCGACGACGTTGCCGGCATGGTTCCATGCCTGATTGGCGCTGGTCTGCGCGGTGAAGCGCTTTGGCCCGACCAGGCCGAGCGTTATCGCTGCGATCGTCGGCGCGAGGAAGGCGGAGGAGATGCCGATAAGCATCTGCGCGCCGTAGACGACCCATGGCGGATCTTCGGTAATGACGACGACGGCCGTCGCGGCGCCGATGAAGAACGCGCAGGCCACGAGGAGGGCACGCTTGTGGCGGGTCGCGTCGATGATGGCGCCGGCGGGTGTCTGCACCAGAACCGTGGTGATCGACCCGACCGCAAGCGCCAAGCCGATGCCCGCCGGCTTCCAATGGTAGGCAGACAGGAGATAGATGGCGAGATACGGGCCGAGCCCCGCAACGACGTCGCCGGCGAAGAAATTGACGCCGAGGAGCTTGCGGTTCTGTGCCATGGGTCTTTCCCTGGAGTCATCGGGGGTAACGCGCGTGGCGCCGACCTGAGTTAGCCGTCAAATCGAAACATTTACTTAATGGAATACTGAGATGTTGAGTTTACAGCGCAACCCGGTCGTTATGGGACGGGTATTAAACTGTAGAAGCGTGACTTTTGACAGATAGCGTCTGGTAAGACTGCTTACTACTTGAAAGAGTAGTTGTGATAACTACGAGCCTTGTTGTATCCTGCGCTATATTTATTCTGATCGCGGCTCGACAGTGGCTGCCGCCGGCTCTGCGCATCTGGCACATCATGGCGGCGGGCGCCGTCATTCTTCTCTTGACCGGCGAGATATCGCCCCCGGCGGCTCTGAAGGCGGTCGACTGGAACCTGATCGCCTACCTGTTCGGTGTGTTTGCGATCGCCTCGCGCTCTATGACAGCGGCATCTCGCATGCGATCGGCGCGCGCATCGTGAAGGCGGAGCATCCGGAGCGCTCGTTTCTCGTCTTCATTCTGGCGACGGCTCTGTGCGCTGCCGTTCTGACCAATGACGGGGCCGCGGTGATCGGAACGCCGATTGCGCTGATGCTCGCCCGCTCGCTTCGCTGGTCGCCGAGCGTGCTCCTCATTTCGCTGTGCGCATCGGTGACGGTCGGCAGCATGGTGAGTCCGGTCGGCAACCCGCAGAACATCTTGATCGCGACGGCGGGCACTTTCGACACCCGCTTTTAACGTTCGTCCTGTGGCTTGCCGTACCGACGCTCGCGTCGCTGGCCTTTGTCTTCGTCTGGATGCGGCGCGGCGTCGCGCGAAACGCTATCGCCGGCTTCGTTGAAGTACAACAATCCGGAATAGTCCGGGTCTTCCTGCTTATCGCTTGCGAATTCGCGCGACAATTCTGCAATAAACCATCGGCGACCATTGACGCCCCCCATCTGACGACGGCAATTCGGTCCAGTTGGCGCCAGGAAGGCGATTCGATCCATGGACATGCGTCCCGATCTTTCTTGGATATTTGTCTCAGCTAGTGAGCCCCACGAGACACATGGCGAAAAGCAGACTATTTTCTCGCTACGCAACCGCAGGCTCTGATGGCCGGCTGGTGCTCGTGATGGGACAGACGAGCTATGCCGCGTTGAGTGTACGGACTTCGATCCTGCGAAACGACTTGCCGACTTCGCGGAGGTCTTCTTGATGAAGACGGATGAGATCGCCGAACGTCTTGGCGTCGCGACCGCCGCAGGGAAGGGCAGGCTCACCGCGGTCAATTCGACGCTCTATCTCGAGAGCCCATTCCTCCGCGTCCTTGCGGCGGACGGAACGTGTCGTTGACATATTTCCCCTTACGCCGCACCTGGACTCGCCAGGAACCAGACTTGAGCCGCGTGAAGGTGGCCACGACGTGTGCGCTCCGTGTGCACCCAGGCGTCGAACCAGGTCGAAAAGCGTCGCGTCATGGCGTAGAAACGAGCGCACACGACCCGACCTGACGATTTGATGCTGCTGAATAAATGAAGCTGAAATCAACGACATACGATCGCAGTGGCGCCGATGATGGACTGGACGGATCGGCACTGCCGCTTCTTCCATCGCGGGCTGACGCGTCGTGCGCGCCTCTACACCGAGATGGTGACGGCGGAGGCGGTGATCCGCGGCGACCGCGAGCGGCTGATCGGCTTTGGCGCGGAAGAGCATATCTTGGCGCTGCAGCTCGGCGGAAGCGCGCCGGACCGGCTGGCGGAAGCGGCGCGGATCGGCGCGGATTTCGGCTACGACGAGATCAACCTCAATGTCGGCTGCCCGTCGGACCGCGTGCAGTCGGGCACCTTCGGCGCCTGCCTGATGCGCGAGCCTGAGCTCGTCGCCGATTGCGTCGCCGCGATGAAGGCGGCGGTCGCAAATCCCGTCACCGTGAAGTGCCGCATCGGAGTCGACGACCAGGACCCGGAGGAGGCGCTCGACCGCCTTGCCGACGTCGTGCTTGCCGCCGGCGCCGACGCGATCTGGGTGCATGCGCGAAAGGCTTGGCTCTCCGGCCTCTCGCCGAAGGAGAATCGTGATGTGCCGCCGCTCGATCATGCGCGTGTTCTGCGGCTAAAGGCGCGTCTGCCGCATGCCTTCGTCGGCATCAACGGAGGCATCCGCGACCTCGATCAGGCGCGTACGCTTCTCGCGCATGTCGATGGCGTGATGCTCGGCCGCGCCGCGTATCAGAACCCCGCGATCCTCGCCGATATCGACCGCCTGCTTGGCGACGACGCCGAGCCGCCGGCGCTCGAAGCCGCGGCGGAGCGGATGATTCCCTACGCCGAGAAGCACTGCGCTGCAGGCGGTCGCGTCGCAAACGTCACCCGCCACATGATCGGGCTCTTCCAGGGGCGGCCGGGCGCGCGCCGCTGGCGGCAGATCCTGACGGAAGACGGAACGCGTCCGGGCGCCGGAGCGGAAGTGATCCGGCGCGCGCTTGCCGCGGTGGCGGATCCCGCTCGGCTCGACAGAGCCGCCTGAGCGACCTAAGCCGGGCGGATACACGCCGCTCCGATGATCGATTCCGTTCCTCTCTCAGAGCTTGTCGGGCTCGCCGCCGCACTTGCCGCGACCGGAATCGTCGCCGGTCTCCTCGCCGGTATTTTTGGGATCGGCGGCGGCGGGATCATCGTGCCGGTGCTCTATCAAGCGCTGGCAACGCTGGGATTTTCCAGTGCCGTGACGATGCACGTCGCGGTCGGCAGCGCGCTCGCGTTCATCATCCCGACCTCCATCCGTTCCTTCCAGGCGCATCGGGCGCGCGGCGCGGTCGACATGGAAATTCTGAAGAGCTGGCTCATCCCGGTGCCGCTCGGGGTCGTCGCCGCGTCCTACGTCGCGTCCAAGGTCTCCGGCGCGGAGATGCGCGCGATCTTCGCGGCGATCGCGCTCCTCGTCGGGCTGCGCCTGCTTTTCAACCGCGAGACCTGGCGGCTTGGCGACGACGTGCCGGGCGGTCCGATCCGCGCGGCGACCGGCTTTGTCATCGGTTTCCTCTCCACGCTGATGGGGGTCGGCGGCGGCGTGATGGCGAGCTCTTTCATGACGGTCTATGGCCGCCCGATCCACCAGGCGGTGGCGACTTCCGCCGGTGTCGGCGTGCTGATCGCGGTTCCCGGCACGCTTGGCTACATCCTGGCCGGATGGAATGCGGGGGATCTGCCGCCGTTCTCGCTCGGCTACGTCAACCTGCTTGCCGTCGCCGTCATCCTGCCGCTCAGCTATTTCATGGCGCCGCTCGGCGTGCGCGTCGCGCACGCTTTATCGAAGCGGCAGCTCGAAGTGAGCTTCGGCCTGTTCCTGATGCTGATGTCTGCGCGCTTCACCTACAGCCTGCTCTAGGCCCTTCCTGCATGATCTTCCGAAAACCGTCCCACTTCGGAAGCCGCTCTACGGAACGAGCACCATGCGGTCGCCTTCCACGCGCCAGCTTGAGAACCGGTTGATCGTGCTCATGCCGAGCAGGCTCGTATCCATGGCGCCCGTCGGCATGACGCCGACCGGCACGGAGCCGAGGCGGTAGGGCCCGATCGCAAGGCTGTTCAGCCAGGTCCGCGCGAAGAACGCCAGGCCGTTCGCGGTCTGCACGGCACGGTCGAAGGTGAGGCTCGCCGTGTCGATGCCGGCGCGCCGCGCATCGCTTGTGGTCAGCACGGTCGTGGTCGCGCCGGTGTCGATCAGGAAACGGATCGGCACGCCGTTCACCTCCGCGTCCACCTTGAAGTGCCCGTCATTGGCGCGGCGAATGACGAGCTGGCGTTCACCGTCGGGCCCGACGACCTCCACGACGTGGCTCGGCGTCAGCTCACTCAGCACCGGCGCCGCAACGTCGAGAACCGACGCCCGATAGGTGTAGAGCACGACCAGCGCAACCGCGATCAGCACCCAGATGCCGAGATAGCGGAACTTTGCGGCACTCCGCGTGCGCCCAAGGCCGACGCTGCCGACCAGCATGACGAGCAGCACGGAGAGGTAGACGAGGCGCAGAGATTCTGGTTGTCGCTGAGATCGAACATGCCTCGATCTTACCAGCGTCAGCCAAGGACGGTAGTTGCCGCAGACGCCAGGCCGGCAAGAAGCATGCGCCTCGCCGATCTGCTGGGCGGCGCCGATCGTATCGCCCGTATGGCCACCGATCTGCCCCTCGCAAAGCCGCGAGAAGAGGCGGATCGCGACCGCCGCCAGGAGCAGCGCGAGGAGCGCGGAGAGCTTGAAGGCGAGGAGAAGGAACACACCGGCGACGAGTCGCGGCGATTGCGGCAACCGCGAGCGATTCCGTGTCCGGCCGGCCGGCGGAGGCCGCCATCCCGTCGGTGCGCGCCGGCATGGTTGCGCTCCAATGCCAGAGCGCAAGCGCGCGCGAGACGACGGCGGCGCACAGGATCGCAAGCGCGCCTCGCCACGGCGAAGCCCCGATGGCGCCAAGCGCGCTCGCCTTGATCAGGACGGCGAAGAGGAGAGCCAGCGCGCCGTAGGTGCCGAGCCGGCTGTCGCGCATCAAATCGAGCTTCTCCGCGCGCGTCGCTCCTCCGCCGAATCCGTCCGCCGTATCGGCCAGACCGTCCTCGTGCATGCCGCCCGTCAGGAACGCCATCAGGGCGAGCGCCAGAATCGCCGCGACCATCGGGGCGATCCAGAAGAAGCGGGCGAGCAAGAACAGGAGCGCGGGCGCGAGCGCCAGCACGAAGCCTGCGACCGGCCACGCGCCAGACGTGCGGCGAAGGTCGAAGGAAACGGGCTGAGGCTTCACCGGAATGCGCGAGAAGAAGGCGAGCGCCGTCAGCGTGTCGGCGGGAAGCGAGCGCAGGCGCGAAGCGACGTCAGGCATCAGGCTTACCGTCTTCGGACCGTTGTAGGGCGCTGGCAAGCCATTGCCCCGCCGGCCCTGCGCCCTATAAACCCGCCCACCCGCCGGCAGAACCGACCGGCGATTCCCGGCGCGGAGGGCCGTATGAATTCCACTGCAAGCGGCCTGCCGTTCGACGACATCAGGACGGCTCGTCGCCGACGTTCCCCGGCCCGGACGCTGAAGGCGCGCGAGGCGGTCGCCGCGCGCGACGCGGTGCTGACGAAGCCCGCCGGGAGCCTTGGAAGGCTCGAAGAGATCGCAGCCTGGGTCGCCGAATGGCAGGGCCGCGCAGAAGCCCGAAATGACGCGTCCGCTGGTCGCGGTCTTCGCCGCAAATCACGGCATCGCGGAGCGCGGCGTCTCCGCCTTCCCGCAATCGGTGACCAAGGCGATGGTGGCGAATTTTGCCGCCGGCGGCGCGGCAATCAATCAGCTCTGCACGGCAAACGGCCTCGGCCTCAAGGTCTTCGAGCTGGCGCTCGATCATCCGACGCCCGACATCGTCGAAGCGGACGCCTTCGACGAGAAGGGCTGCGCGGCGACGATCGCCTACGGCATGGAGGCGGTCGCGGGCGGCGTCGATCTCCTTTGCCTCGGCGAGATGGGGATCGCCAACACGACCGTCGCCGCGGCGATCTATCACGCGCTCTATGGCGGCGCGGCGGAGTATTGGGTCGGGCGCGGCACCGGCGTCGACGACGCGGGGCTGAAGCGCAAGGCCGATGCGGTCGGCCGCGGCGGTCAAGCGCATCGGGGAGGGACGCGACCCGCTCGAAGTGCTGCGCAGACTCGGCGGGCGCGAGATCGCCGCGATGGTCGGCGCGATCATCGCCGCGCGCACGACAGCGCGTGCCGGTCATCGTCGACGGCTTCGTCACGACCGCCGCCGCGTTCGATCCTTCATGCGCTCGATCCGAAGGCGATCGACCACTGCCTCTTCGCACATTGCTCGGCGGAAGCGGCGCACCGCGCAGTGCTTCACAAGCTCGGCAAGCCGCCGCTCCTCGATCTCGGCCTGCGGCTCGGCGAGGGGACGGGCGCCGCGCTCGCCGCCGGCATCGTCAAGGCCGCGCTCGCCGCCCACAACGGCATGGCGACGTTTGAAGAGGCGGGGGTGGCGGGGAAGGAGTGAGCGTCTAGCTCGCTTTCCTCAGCATGGAGGTCGTGCGCCTGAGCTCCGCCGGCACGCGCGGGCGCACGGCGCGGGTGAAGGCGGAGACGACGCGCTTCGACGGCAGCGTCGCGATCGCCTCGGTTCCCTCGCCGACGCGGCTGCGCAGCGTGAAATTGCCGCCATGCATGTGAATGAGCGCCTGCACGATCGGGATACCGAGGCCGGTGCCCTGTTCGGCGGTCTTGATGGAGATCGCGCCCTGGCCGAAGGCGGAGAGCACGATCGGGATCTCCGCTTCGGGGATGCCCGGCCCATTGTCGCGCACGGCGACGTACTGGCCGCCCGACTTGCGTGCGCCCGACCTTGACGGTCACCTCGCCCTTCTCCGGCGTGAATTTCAGCGCGTTCGACACGAGGTTCAAGACCACCTGCCGCATCGCCTGCTCGTCGATGACGATCTTGGGCA
Source organism: uncultured Alphaproteobacteria bacterium (assembly GCA_963778625.1). Lineage (GTDB taxonomy): Bacteria > Pseudomonadota > Alphaproteobacteria > Rhizobiales > Afifellaceae > DASWJZ01. Next base: position 421,282 of record CAVZVB010000006.1, on the reverse strand, counting down.
GGTTCTCCTCGAAGATCTCCTTCACCTTGATCTCCTTCTGCCGCGCCTTCAGGTGCAGAAGCGAGCAGGCCTCGCGCGCGACTTCGGTCAGCGACGTCAGCTCCTCGCGCAGTGACCGCTTTCCTGCCTCGATGCGCGAGAGGTCGAGGATGTCGTTGATGATCCGCAGGAGGTGCTGCCCGCTCGAGTAGATGTCGTCGAGGTAGGTCTTGTAGGCCTCGTTGCCGATCGGGCCGAGCATCTCGCCGCGCATCAGGTCGGAGAAGCCGAAGATGGCATTGAGCGGCGTGCGAAGCTCATGGCTCATCGTTGCCAGGAACTGCGACTTCGCCATGTTCGCCCCCTCGGCGCGCCGCCGCGCCTCGTCGGAGACGGCCTTCGACTGTTCGAGCTCGGCGAAGAGCGCGTCCTTTTCCGCGCGATAAGCGAGGCTGCGCGCATTCTGCTCGTAGAGATGGCTGGTCAGATAGAGGAAGAGGATCTCCGCCACCAGCGTGCAGAGCGCGACGGTGATGTTGAAGAAGGTCGGGTCGATGATGTGGACCGCCGCCATGCAAAGCGCGATCGGCAGCGTGCCGGCGACGGCCGCGGCTGGAATCGGCGAGGAAAGCAGTGCGCCGACGGAGAGCACGACGATGACCGCGGCGAGCCGGATGACGGCGACGCCGCTCGCCATCTCGACGGTCAGGCCGGTCGGGATCAGAAGCGGGAAGATCGCCCAGGCGAGGCCGTAGGCGAGGTCGCGGTTGACGAAGCGCCGCTTCCACACATAGAGGCTCGCCGATTCCAGGCCCTCGCGCAGAAAATGGCGCGATGCGCTCAGCGCATAGGCGTGGAGCGCAAGCACGGTCGCCACCCAGGCGACCGCCATCCACGGGCTCCCGAGCACACCGATCGCCACGCCCATGGAGATCGCGAGCATCGGAATGACGGCGTAGGAGGAGAGGCGGTTCTTGGCGAACTGCTCCGCCATCTCCTGGTCGAAATGGAAGAGCTTGCGCCGCGGGTCGCTGTTCTCGGGAAGCTGGCTCAGGAGCGCGCGCATGATCATGCGCCGCCGGGCGGCGCGCGATTCTGGAACAGATGCGGAGGCAGCAACCGCCCCCTCTTTGGCGACCATGCCGGGCCTGATGACTTTTCGTTCGCTTTTTCAAGGGATTGCATGCCCGCCGTTAAGATTGCGCGAGCCGTACTGGTTAAGGATCACCTAAGTGCCGTGCTTGCCGTCAGCGCCGTGACGCGTGCAGCCGATGAGAACGGGAGTGCGAACCGGGGCGCAATTGCGCCGGGCTTGGAGAAAATCCGTTCCGGCTTGGCCCAGATCGCGGAAATATTGCGCGGCGACGGAATTCGGTTCAGGAGAGGCGCGCAACCGCAATCTCGCCAGGACGACAGCGATGGACCGCCTCGACCGCATGATCCTCACCATCCTGCAGGAAGACGCGACGGTGCCCGTCGCCGAGATCGGCCGCCGCGTCGGCCTGTCGACGACGCCGTGCTGGCGGCGCATTCAGAAGATGGAAGAGGAAGGGGTCATCAAGGGGCGCGTCGCGGTGCTCACCGCCGCCAAGGTCAACGCCAAGGTGACGGTGTTCGTGTCGATCACCACGAACCAGCACAACGAGGACTGGCTGACGCGCTTTGCCAAGGTGATCAGCGATTTCCCCGAGGTGATCGAGTTCTACCGGATGAGCGGACAGATCGATTATCTTCTGAAGGTCGTGGTGCCGGACATCGAAGCCTACGACGCCTTCTACAAGAAGCTCGTCGCGAAGATCGACATCATGGACGTCTCCTCCGCCTTCGCCATGGAAGCGATCAAGAACGAGACGGCGCTGCCGCTCAACTACATGCAGCTCGACCCGCTGGCGAAGCAAAGGGCGTAGCGGGGCCGGTCGGGAAGGCGACGATCAACGTGCCCACTTTCGATTTCCAAGGTTTCAGACGTGCCTTCACCGAGCAGGATCTCGCGCGCTGGCTCGACTATTTCACGGAGGACGCGGAGTGGATCGAGTATCGCCACGATGCGCCGCCCCGCGCGCCGAACCGGATGATGGGGCGCGCCGCGATCGGCGCCTTCCTTGCGCAAGTGAAGGCGAGCAACATCAAGCTGGAGATCAGCGACGAAGTCATCGGTGAGGAGCGCGCGGCCTTCATGGTCACCTGCACGCTGCCCGACGGCCGTCGCGTGATCGAGAACGTGATCATCCACGTCGCCGGCGGCAAGATCACACGGCAGGTGGACGTTGAGGCATGGGACTGAGCGGCTACGCGACGCGCTTTGCCCTCGCCTTGAGTCGTGCGATCTGAACGGGATCGGAAAGCTCTCTCACCGCATCCTTGCCGATCCAGCGCGCGGTCTTGTCGTCCGACGCCGCGAGCTTCTCGGCGAGCGCGAGGGCAGGGGCGTGGAGCGCGAGCGAGTGCTTGCCGATCTGGCGGAGCGCCCAATTCACCGCCTTCCGCACGAAATTCCGCGGGTCGGTCGCGTAGCTCTCGATCAGCGGCAGGTACTGAAGGAAATCCGCGTCGGGCAGGTCCTTGCCGTGGACCGTATGCGCCGCGAGTAGCGCGAAGCCGGCGCGGCGCACGAACTCGCGGCCGTCCTTCGCCCATTTCCCGATCTTCTTCTCTACATGCGGCGTGCGGGCGAAGAGGTTGCTGGTGACCTGGTCGCAGAGGTCCCAGGAATCGAAGTCCGCGACCCAGGAATCCATCTGCGCCGGCGTGACTTTCTTCGGCTCGTCGACATAGGCGGCAAGGATGCGCGCCTCGTGCACGCCGGTCGCCCAAAGTGCTGCGGCGAGATCGTGGTCGCGCTTCAGCCGGCGCGCGATCGGCCGGATGTTGGCGATCGAGACGCCGTAGGCGCGCTTCGTGTTGATGCCGAAGCGCGCCTGGCCGGCGCGGTTCTCCTCCGAGCCGAGCGATTTCAGCTCGGCGAGAATCGCCTTCTTTTGCTTGCCGACGTCTCGCGCGTCGGGCCCTTGGCTCAAGGCCTACTTCCGTTCAAGCAGCGCGATCAGGCTCGACGTGTCCCAGCGGCTTCCCCCCATCGACTGGACCTCCGAATAGAACTGGTCGACGAGCGCGGCGACGGGAAGGTGCGCGCCGTTCGCGCGCGCCGTGTCGAGGCAGATCGCCAGGTCCTTGCGCATCCAGTTGACGGCGAAGCCGTGCGTGAAGTGGCCCTCGTTCATGGTCTTCCAGCGGTTCTCCATCTGCCACGACTGCGCCGCGCCCTTGGAGATGACGTTGATCACCTTCTCTACGTCGAGCCCCGCCTTCTTGGCGAAGTGGATGCCTTCCGAGAGTCCCTGCACCAGGCCGGCGATGCAGATCTGGTTGACCATCTTGGTGAGCTGGCCGGCGCCGACCGGGCCCATCAGCCCGACCATGCGCGCGTAGGAATCGATGACGGGCTTCGCCTTGTCGAAGGTCGCCTGCTCGCCGCCGACCATGACCGTCAGGACGCCGTTCTCAGCGCCCGCCTGTCCGCCGGAGACCGGCGCATCGAGGAAGCCGACGCCTTTTGCCCCGGCGGCTTCGCCGAGCTCGCGCGCGACCGCGGCACTCGCCGTCGTGTTGTCGATGAGGATCGCGCCCTTTGCCATGCCGGCGATGGCGCCCTTTTCGCCGAGCGCTATCGCGCGCAGATCGTCGTCGTTGCCGACGCAGGAGAAGACGAAGTCCTGACCTTCAGCCGCCGCGCGCGGCGTGTCGGCATGGCGGCCGCCGTTTTCCGCCACCCATTTCTTGGCCCTCTCGGCGGTGCGGTTATAGACGGTCAGCTCGTGCCCGCCCTTCTTGGCGAGGTGTCGCGCCATGGGATAGCCCATCACGCCGAGCCCGATGAAGGCGACCTTGGCCATGTCAGTCTCCACTTGGTCTTGAATAAGAAATCCGGTCTAGCGCGTCGCGGGCACGAGGTCAGCAGCCTTGGGCGCCTGCGAGCGCGTGTCGCGGCGAAGGTGCCGCGTCAGGCGTGCGTCGAGGATGTTCCAGACGCGGCGCAGCGTCTCGACGAGGAGGAGATAGAGCACCGCGGCGTAGAGGTAGATCGTGAGATCGTAGCTGCGCGAGAAGGCGAGCTTCGTCTCGCCCATCAGATCGAAGACGGTGACGATGCTCGCGACGGCCGAGCCCTTGATCATCAGGATGATCTCGTTGCCGAGCGGCCGGAGTGCGATGATCGCGGCCTGCGGGAAGACGACCTTGAGGAGCGTCGCACCGGTATGCAGGCCGAGCGAGCGCGCCGCCTCCCATTGGCCGCGCGGCACCGAGCGGATGGCGCCGCGATAGATCTCCGCCTGATAGGCGGCGGTATTGATGGTGAAGGCGAAGGCGGCGCAATTGAAGGCGTCGCGGAAGAACCCCCAAAGCCCCATCGCCTTGAGCGGCCCGACGAACTGGCCGGCGCCGTAGTAGATCAGGAAGAGCTGCGCCAAGAGCGGCGTACCGCGGAAGAAGTAGACGTAGCCGAAGGCCATGCCGGAGATGATGCGGTTCTTCGATAGGCGCGCCATGGCGATGGGAATTGCCAGGATCGCGCCGCAGAGGATGGAGATGACGACGAGCTCGAGCGTCACGCCGAGACCGTCGAGCAGCTTCAGCCCATAGCGCTGCAGGAGATCGGGCATCACTGCGCCGCCGCCTCTTCTTGCGCGACGGGCGCGGTCTGCCGCGTCGCCGTGCGCGCCCGCTCGCCGCGCTCCGCCCAGCGCTCGATCGCGGTGATGCCGAAGGAGGAGATGATCGACATCACTAGGTAGATCATGCAGGCGACGAAATAGAGGAAGAACGGCTGCTTGGTGTAGCTCACCGCCTGATAGGTCATGCGCAGCAGGTCATTGATCGAGATGACGGAGACGAGCGAGGTGTCCTTCAGGAGGATCAGCCAGAGATTGGCGAGTCCGGGGAGCGCCAGCCGCATCAGCTGCGGGAAGACGACCAGCCGCATCGTCTGCCAGCGGCGCAGGCCGATGGCGGCGCCGCCCTCCCACTGGCCCTTCGCGATGCCGTTGAAGGCGGCGGTGAAGACCTCGCTCGCATAGGCGGCGAACACCACGCCGAGCGCGATGACGCCGGCCACGAAGCCGCTGATCTCGACGGTGGCGTCGGAGAACAGCCTGACCAGCCATTGAAAGCCGAGCGACGCGCCGAAATAGACGATGAAGATGGTGAGCAGCTCCGGCAGCCCGCGGAAGATGGTGGAGAAGGCCTCGCCGATGATAGCGCAGCCACACCGCCTCGCTTCTTTTTGCGAGCGAGACGAAGAAGCCCAGCACAAGCCCGAAGGGCAGCGTCGCGAGCGCCAGCCTGATCGTCAGCCAAGTGCCGGCGAGGATCTCGTCGCCCCAGCCCTCCGGGCCGAACGACAGAAGATGCAAGAGATCAGGCATCAGCCGGCGCGAACCCCCTCACGTCGTCTCGGCCATAAGCAATGCGGCGGGGAACGTTCCCCGCCGCAGGATTGCTCTACATGTCCACGCCGTTCAACTTCCGTAGACGTCGAACGAGAAGTACTTGTCGTTGATCTCCTTGTAGGTCCCGTCGGCGCGGATCGCGTCGATCGCGGCGTTGAACATCGCCTTCAGATCGCTGTCCTCCTTGCGCAGGCCGACGCCGGCGCCGACGCCGTTGATGACCGGATCGATCGGCAGCACGCCCAGAACCTTGCAGCACTTGCCGGCGTCGCTCTTCGTCCACTCGTCGAGCACGACGATGTCGTCGATCGCCGCGTCGAGACGGCCGTTGGCGAGGTCGAGCTTGTACTCGTCGGGCGAGGGATAGATCTTCACGTCGGCGCCGGGGAACTTCTCCTGCGCGTAATTGGCGTGCGTCGTCGAGGTCTGGGCGCCGATCGTGATGCCCCCTTGAGATCGTCCGGCGTGACGCCCTTCAGCGTCGAGTTGTTCGGCACGGCGATCGCCGGCGGCGTGTTGTAGTACTTCTCGGTGAAGTCGATCTGCTTCATGCGCTCTTCGGTGATCGACATCGAGGAGAGGATCGCGTCGTATTTGTTGGCGAGCAGCCCGGGGATGATGCCGTCCCAAGCCTGGTTGGTGAACTCGCAGGTCACCTTCATCTGCTCGCAGAGCGCATCGGCGATATCCTTGTCGAAGCCGACGATGGCGCCGCTCGGGTCGAGCGACTTGAAAGGCGGGTAGGTGGCGTCCATGGCGATGCGGACGGTGGTCCAGTCTTTCGCCTGCGCCATGCCGGCGCTTACGACGATAGCAGCGGCCACAGCCGCCAAGCGCTTCAGGTTATTACTCATTTTGGCTCCCTGTTCCGAGTAGCACCCGCCGTGAACCGGCCGGGTCTGCCGCCCTGCGGCAGTGGTGCAAGGAGTGTGCCGCCATTCTGGCGCGAAGCAAAGCCTCTCGTCGAGGGGCGCGACAAAAGCGACGGAATACGGCTAGCCGGCCGGGCTTGCGACCGGTTGGCCTTGAAGCGCGGCGACGATCGCCTCCGCCTCCGCGGCATGCTCGGGCGTGTTGACGTTGAAGAAGGGATCGACGGTCTCGCCGCTCGGCAGCACGATGTCGTCGAAGGGGACGTTGAACCGCATGAAGCGGTCGGCGAAGTCGAGCATCTTGCCGGCCTTGCCGCTCTCCAGGAGCCGCTCCAGACCGTCGGCGAGCTTGACCGGCCAAAGCCCGAAGATCGGATGCGTGCCGTTGGTCGAGGCGGCAAGCGCGACGGTGTTCTCGTCGCGCCCGCAGCCTTCCGAGAGCCGCGCGACGAGGTCGGCCGGGAAGAACGGCGTGTCGGCGGCAACGCTGACGATGAAACGCGCCTCGGGGAGATTTGCCTCCGACCAGCGCATGCCCGGCATGCAGCCCGGCGAGCGGCCCGACGAAGCCCTCGAACGTGTCCGGGACGACCGGCAGGCCGAAGGCCGAGAAGCGCGAAAGGTCGCCGTTGGCGCTGATCACGATGCGCTCGACCTGCGGCCTGAGCCTCTCGATGACGCGCGCGATCATCGGCCTGCCGCCGAGCGGCATCAGCGCCTTGTCCTCGACGCCCATGCGCGTGCTCTTGCCGCCGGCGAGGATGACGCCGGCATGCGGCCCGAGACCATTCGCGGAATCTGCCATGGCTCTTCGTTACTCGGCGGCGGCCATTCGCCGGGATGGGGGCGGGATCGCGCGTCCGAGCGTCCGCGCTTCTTCGATCCATTCGGCGATCGCCGCCCGCACGTTAGACAGCGCTTCCTTCGCGCTCTCTCCATCCGACATGCAGCCGGGCAGGTCGGGCACAGTGGCGAGGAAACCGCCGCCATCTTCGGCGGAAAGCGGTTCGATCAGTACCCGGGTAATCAAGCCTCGTCATTCTTTCCTGCCGCCTCTACGGCATCGATGAAACGGATAAGCTTCCGGACATATATAGGCTTCAATGGCCGCTTCCGCGGTATCGTCAGGATATCACGGTGAGCGGAATGCGATACCTTGTAGTGCGATCCGCCGCCGCGCGGCGGCGTGCACCGGAGCCCGTAAGCGCGGCAGACTGCCTCGACGTCCGAGATCGTCCAATCGGCGCGGGGATTGGCCCGCATCTGCGCCGCGAGAGACTTGCTCGTTCAGGTCACGCCGCCGCTTCGATTGATCTCCGTCCGCAACTCCATATGTCACGGCAGAATTTCAGCAGGTCAAACGCATGGCATCACCCACCAAGGACGAGGTTCGCGAGGCGCTGAAGCGCGTCAAGGGGCCGGACCTTTCCGGCGATATCGTCAGCCTCGGTCTCGTCTCCGACATCGTCGTCTCCGACGGCAAGGTGATCTTCTCCATCTCCGTGCCGGCGGAGCGCGCGCGCGAGCTCGAGCCGCTGCGCCAGGCGGCGGAGGCGGCGGTGCGCGCAGTCCCGGGCGTCACCCAGGCGATGGTGGCGCTGACGGCAGAGCGGAGGCCGGGCTCCGCTCCGGCGCCCCTCCGCAACGCCCGGCGCAGGCGCCTCAGGCGGCGACGCATGCGCACGGCACGCCGGCACCGAAGGCGGGCGTGCCCGGCGTCGGCGCCATCATCGCTGTCGCTTCCGGCAAGGGCGGCGTCGGCAAATCGACCGTCGCCGTCAATCTCGCGCTCGGCCTTGCCGCGCTCGGCCTGAAGGTCGGCATCCTCGATGCCGACATCTACGGGCCGTCGATGCCACGGCTCCTCGGGCTGCGCGGGCGGCCGGAAGCCCTCGGCGGGCGCGTGCTGAAGCCGCTCGAGCGCTTCGGGCTCAAGGTCATGTCGATCGGCTTCCTCGTGGAGGAGGAGACGCCGATGATCTGGCGCGGGCCGATGGTGCAGTCGGCGCTCGTGCAGATGCTGCGCGAGGTTGCGTGGGGCGAGCTCGACGTGCTCGTCGTCGACATGCCGCCCGGCACCGGCGACGCGCAGCTCACCATGGCGCAGCAGGTGCCGCTTGCCGGCGCGGTCATCGTCTCGACGCCGCAGGACCTTGCGCTGATCGACGCGCGCAAGGGGCTCGCCATGTTCCAGCGCGTCGACGTGCCGGTGCTCGGCATCGTGGAGAACATGAGCTATTTCGTCTGCCCGCATTGCGGCGAGCGCACCGACATCTTCGGGCATGGCGGCGCAGAGCATGAGGCGGCGCGGATCGGCGTGCCGTTCCTTGGCGCCGTGCCGCTTCACATGCGCATTCGCGAGCTCTCCGACGCCGGCACGCCGGTCGCCGCGGCCGAGCCGCAAGGCGAGCACGCCGCGGCGTTCCGGCGGATCGCGGAGAACGCCTGGGCCCGGGTCAAGGCGGAGCAGGGGAGCGCGCGCCAGCCGCCGAAGATCGTGATGGAGTGAGGGCTAGCGCAGGTTCCGCCAAAGGATCGCGACGGCCGCGACGAGGGCAAGCGCCGCCGTAATCGCCATCAGCATGAACATCGGCGCAATCGAGCCGCCGGCAAGCGCTGCACGCCGTGATTGCGGAGAGGACGGCGCCGGTTCCGATCTGCGCCGATCCGGAAAGCCCGGAGGCGGCGCCGGCGATCTCCGGCCTGACGCTGATCGCGCCGGAAATCGCGCTCGGCAGGGCGAGGCCATTCGCGATCCCGATCAGCATCATCGGCATGAAGAGCGTGGCGCCGCTCGCTAGCCCGGAGAGGAAGAAGATGCCCGGCAGCACCGCCGCGACAAGACCGAGCAGCGAGCCGGCGAGGATCATGCGGGCCACGCCGAAGCGCTCGGTGAAGCGGGCGGAGATGAAGTTGCCGATGGCATATCCGATTGGCGCCACGCCGAACCAGAGCCCGTAGACGCCGGGCGAAAGGTGCAGCATGCGCTCCGAGACGTAGGGCGCGCCGCCGAGAAAGGCGAAGAAGACGCCGGTCGTCAGGCTGCTCGAGGCTGTGAAAAGCAGGAAATCGACATCGCTGGCGAGCACGCTGAAATCGCGGAACATGGAGCCGAAGCTGAGCTTCGCCGTGCGGTGGAAGTTGGTCTCCGGCACGTGTGTCCAGGTCACGGCGAGGCATGCCATCCCGAAGAACGCCATGAACCAGAAGATGGCGGTCCAGTCGAAGAGCTCCTGCAACTGGCCGCCGATCGAAGGCGCCACCATCGGCGCCACCGCGAGGCCCATGGTCACGTAGCCGAGCATGCTCGCCGCCTGCCGCCGCTCGAAGAGGTCGCGCACGATGGCGCGCCCGAGCACGATGCCGACGCAGCCCGTTGCGCCCTGCACGACGCGGATCGCGATCAGCGCCTCGATCGACGGCGCGAAGGGCGAGGCGACGCACGCCGCCACGAAGATGGTGAAGCCGATGAGCAACACCGGGCGGCGCCCGAAGCGGTCGGAAAGCGGCCCGATCACGATCTGCGAGACGGCGACGGCAGCGAGGAACATCGAGAGGATGAGCTGCACGCGCGCATAGTCGGCATCGAAGGCGCGCTCGATCGCCGGCATCGAAGGCACGACGGAATTGATTGCGAAGGGGCTGAGCGCGGAGACGGCGACGAGCGCCAGCACCGGCGGACGGCGTAAGCCGGCCCGCTGCAGCTCGGCCGGATGCGGTTCCTCCGGCCGCACGCTCAACCTCCCGTTGGCGGGTCGATCGCGGCCGGCGCGGCGATGAGCGGCCGGCCGGCGCGCGCCAAGCGGCGCTCGCGGTAGAGCGTGTAGAGACCGGTCAGAACGATGATCAGGCTCCCAAGGATGGTCAGCCGGTCCGGTACGTCGCCCCAGACGACGTAGCCGGAGATGATGGCGAAGACGACGGCGGAATAGCGGAAGGAGGCGGTGACCGACATCTCGCCGCTGCGCATGGCGACGATCACGGCAATGTAGCCGATGGAAAGCATCGCCGCCGCGGCGGAGATCTGGCCAAGGGCGGCGCCGCTCGGGCGCACCCAGTCCTCGAAGAGCGCGAAGGCAGCCCCCGTGATCGTGACCGCTGCGGTCGTCACGAAGCTCAGGAGGATCGTGGATGTTGCGGCAGGCAGCGCGCGCGTCGCCAGATCGCGTCCGGTGACGAACAGCACCGAGACGAGCACCAGAATGCCGTAAGCATCGAAGCCGGAAAGCCCCGGGCGCACGACAACGAGCACGCCGAGAAAGCCGATCGCGATGGCCGCCCAGCGCCGCCAGCCGACCGCTTCGCCGAGCACGATTGCCGCTCCGGCCGTTACGCAGAGCGGCGTCGCCTGGAAGATGATGGTCGTGTTGGCGATCGGCATGTGGATCAGCGCGGCGATGTAGAAGATCATCGCACCGAGCTCGCCGACGACGCGGTAGCCCACGAGCCGGTCCGCGACCTGCGCGATCTGGCGGTGCGCCCCGAGTGCGACGAGGAGGCCGCCGGTCAGTACGATGGCCACAAGCCCGCGGAGAAAGACGATCTCGCCCATCGGCAGAGTATCGCTCGCCAGCTTCACGCATGTGTCGTTGAGCAGGAACGCAAGCTGCGAGGCGACCATGGCGGCAATGCCGCGCAGCATGTCGTTGACCGGTGTCAAAGCGCGGCTACCTGGAGTAGCGCGCGCGGTCGAGGCAGGGCGCAAGCGGCCTCGGCGGGGAAGAGGGCGGAAGGCATGGGATTCGGCAGAAGAGAGAACCGCGGACGCTGACGGCGGAGGCGCTGCCTCTATCAGGTCGCAAGCATCGACGGAAGGGCCAACGCCCTCTACGCGAGGTTGACGCCGCCGGTTCATGGCTATGAAGATTGGCCTCCCAGGCGGATCGGGATACGAGCATGGCGATTCATTTCTGGGCGGTCGCCGAGGCAGCCGCTGAGAAGAAGGGCGTCTCGGAGGGATCCGAAGCCGCCGGCTATGCAGCGGGGCTCGCGACGTGGTTGCTTGCCGGCAGTGTCTTCGTCGCCGTGAAGGCGGTCTGCAACGAAATGCCTCCTTGGATGATGTGCTTCCTCCGCAGCCTAATTTCGGCGGTTGTGCTGCTGCCGTTCGCCGCCAGCCATCGTCACGAGATGATTGAGTTCCTGCGCAAGAATTGGCTGGAGGTCTTTTTTATCGGCGCCATAGGACTGGGGCTGACCCAGGGGTTGATATTCACGGCGCTGGGCATCACGACCGCAGTCAATGTCGGCATCGTCTTCGCCCTGGGGCCGATGTTCACAATGGTCATTGCCTCCATTGTGCTCCGCGAGGACATGAACGGGTGGCAGGGGATTGGGTCGGCGATCGCCTTCTGCGGGGTCGTCCTGATCGCAGTGCAGGGGAGCTTCGCCCGATTGGTCGCCTTGCAGATCGGGTTGGGTGATCTTGTTGCTCTGGGATCGGCGGTGTTTTTTGCCGGCTATACGGTGCTGTTGAAACGGGCGAAATTCAAGCTCGCGCGCATTCCGCTGCTCGTCATCCTCCTCTTTGGAGGCAGTCTGGGGTCGCTACCGTTTGCGCTCTGGGAGGTGTGGAACGGAGAGCATTCAAACCTCGCGCTGAGGGGTTATCTGTCGCTTCTCTATTGCGGGGTCCTCGGCGGCTCGCTGATGTACTTTCCTCTTCAACCTGAGCATAGAGACGCTCGGCGCCTCACGCGCCGGGACCCTCGTCTATACCCAGCCGATCTTCGTCGCCTTCTTCGCCTGGCTGATCCTCAGCGAGCGGATCGAATGGTATCATCTCGTCGGAGCCGGGTTGGTCGCCGTCGGCGTCCTGTTCGTGACGCTGCTGAAGCCCAAGCCGGCGCTCAAAGCCGCCTGATTCTTCGAAGACGCCGGCCGGAGCGGCTCAGCCTCAGCCGCCGGTGACGCTCATGTGCCGCGGCACGGCCGGGGCCTTCTTCCGCCGGTCGATGACGAAGTCGTGGCCCTTCGGCTTGCGCGAGATCGCCTCGTCGATGGCGTCGGCGAGAAGCTCGTTCCCCTCCGAGGCGCGAAGCGGCGCGCGCAGGTCCGCCGCGTCGTTCTGGCCGAGGCACATGTAAAGCGTGCCGGTGCAGGTGATGCGGACGCGGTTGCAGCTTTCGCAGAAATTATGCGTGAGCGGCGTGATGAAGCCGAGCCGCCCGCCGGTCTCCTTGACCCGCACGTAGCGCGCCGGCCCGCCGGTCCGGTAGTCGATGTCTTCGAGCGTGAAGTGCTTCGGCAAGCCGCGCGCGCACCAGCGACAGCGGCAGATATTGATCGGTGCGGTCGCCGTCGATGTCGCCCATCGGCATCGTCTCGATCAGCGTCAGGTCCATGCCTTCGCCATGCGCGAAGCGGATCATCTCCGGAATCTCGTCCTCGTTGACGCCCTTCAGCGCGACGGCGTTGAGCTTGATCGGCGAGCCCGGCGGCCTGCGCGGCGCGGATGCCGGCCATCACCTTGTCGAAATCGCCCCAGCGGGTGATCGCCTTGAATTTCTCCGGGTCGAGCGTGTCGAGCGAGACGTTGACGCGCTTGACGCCCGCCGCCTTCAGCTCGGCGGCAAAGCGGGGGAGCTGCGAGCCGTTGGTGGTCAGCGTCAGCTCGTCGAGCGCGCCGGCTTGAAGGTGCCGGCCGAGCGCCTCGAAAGAGGTTCATGATGTTGCGCCGCACCAGCGGCTCGCCGCCGGTGATGCGGATCTTGCGCACGCCCTTCTCGACGAAAGCGGTGCAGAGCCGGTCGAGCTCTTCGAGCGTAAGCAGATCCTTCCGCGGCAGGAAGGTCATGTCCTCCGCCATGCAGTAGACGCAGCGGAAGTCGCAGCGGTCGGTCACCGACACGCGCAGATAGGTGATCGCCCGCCCGAAGGGATCGATCATCCCCGACGCCGGCGTCTCGGCGGTGGCGGCGAAATCCTGCCTCACGAGGTCTCCTGAGCCAGGTTCATGTGGGACGGAATCCGCCGCGCCGCAAGGCGGCGGCGCGGCGGATCGAACTTCGCTAGACCCTGTATTCCTGGCTCTTGAAGGTCAAGTGCCGCACCGCCTCCGGCGCGTCGGCGATCTTGCGGATATTTCCCCAGGTCTGCTTGTAGTTCGGGATGATCAGCTCGTTCACGCCCTTCGAGACGACGTTGCCCTGCACGCCCGTCGGGTAGGCGAAGAGCATGAAGGTCTCCTTCGGCTTCGCCGTCGGCGTCGGATAGACCATCGCCTGGGTGTAGCCGTTGTCGTTGTAGACCTCGACCAGATCGCCTTCCTTCACGCCGAGCTCGTCCATGTCGGCCGGGTTCATCTGGATGAACGGGTAGGGCCAGCGGTCCGTCACCAGCTCTTCGTCCTGGTCGAGATAGGCGTTCTGCCAGACGTGGTTGGTGCGGCCGTTGTTGATCAGGAAGGCGAACTTGTCCTTCTCCTCCTGCTTGCCCTCGGCCTGCAAGGCCGCGCCACTGGGCCTCGAAGAAGGTCGCCTTGCCGTCCTTGCCGCCGAACTTGCCGTCGGTGTAGAGCCGCTTGGTGCCGACGATCTTGCCGTTCTCGAAGCCGTCGCCGGTTCCTGGAAGCCGTTCGTCCCCATCGCGCGCAGCCGCTCATAGGTGACGAACTCGCCGCCCGCGCGTTGGCGTGGTAGCCGTCCATGAAGGCGTCTTCCTCCGTCTGCCAGTCGAAGCCCTTGAACTGGTCGGCATAGGCGTCCTTGCCCATCTCGCGGAACACGCGCTCGAGATTGTTGGCGAGGCGCGCCGCGATCAGGCAGTCGGGCATGGCCTGCCCGGGCGGGTCCATGTAGCGCTCGGTCAGCCGCATGCGCCGCTCGCCGTTCATCGAGGTGAGGTTCATCTCGCCCGAGGTCGCCGCCGGCAGCCAGACGTGGCTCGCCTCGCCGATCTTGGCCGGGATGATGTCGACGTCGACCGAGAACAGCCCGCCCTTCCTGATCGCGCCCATGATCGCCTCGACCGTCGCCGCGCGGTCGCCGTAGGGCGACGTTCGACATGGCGTCCTTCACCATGTCGGTGCGCTCCTTGTAGCGGCGCTTGAACTCAAGCGCGTTCAGCGTCGTCTTGTAGTGGTCGCAGGCCCAGATGTGGTGCACGCCGCCCTGGCCGCTGATCAGCAGCTGGTCGATATAGGGCGCCGGGCGCGGGCCGGGATAGCTCGGGACGAACGTAGCCTTCCTGGTGGCCGCCCAGGCGCACGCAGCCGCCGCCCGGACGGCCGATGTTGCCGGTCGCGAGCGCGAGGTTCACCAGCGCGGCGTTGGTGCGGTAGTTGTCGTTGCCCCAGATCAGGCCCTTCTCGTAGGAGAACATCGTGCGGCGCCGCTTGCCGCCGTCCTTCGGCATCGCGATCCATTCGGCCGCCTTGACGATGTCGCCCGGCTGCAAGCCCGGTGATCGCCGCGGCCTCGTCGAGCGAGGTGCGGTTCGCCGCGACCGCCTTGTCGAAATCGTTGGTGGAGGCGGCGATGAAGTCGCTGTCGATCCAGCCCTGGTCGGCGATGTAGGTGAGGAGCGCGTTGAAGAGCGCGAGGTCGGTGCCCGAGTTGATCGCGAGATGCAGCACGTTGTCCTTGCCCGCTTCGACCTCGCAGGCATTGACGGTCACCGTGCGCCGCGGATCGACGATGACGATGCGCGCCGGCCGCATGCGGCTCGTCGGGGAGCTGCTCGTTCTTCTTGGCGAGCGATGTGCCGCGCAGGTTCGGGATCCAGTGATTCAGGAAGTAGTTCGTGTGGGTTTCAAGCCCGTTGGATCCGACCACGAAGAGCGTGTCGGCAAGCTCCGCGTCCTCGTAGCAATTGTTGAGCTCGCCGACGCCCATGTCGCGCGTCGCATGGACCTCGGAATTGTAGGCCGGGCGATTGTGGATGCGGATGTTCTTCACCTTCATGGCGCCGAAATAGAGCTTTCCGGTGCCCCAGGTGTTCTCGTAGCCGCCGCCGGCGCCGCCATGGTCGAAGGCGGAGACGAAGAGCCCGTCCTCGCCCTGCTCGTTGATGACCGCCGCGGTGACGCGGGCGACGAGGTCGAGCGCGTCGTCCCAGCTCGTCGGCTGCATCTGCCCGTAGCGCCACACCATCGGGTCGGTCAGCCGCTGCAGCTGCGTGTTGCGCTGCCGGCTGTAGCTCATCTCCGCGATGCGCGCGCCGCGGATCGAGCCGAGGCCGGAATTCACCTCGCAATCGGGATCGGGCTTGATGACGATGTGGACGTCTTTGCCGTCCTGCTTGACGATGTTGTACATCGACGGCGAGTACCAGTTCGCCGTCATCGCATCCTGCTGCTGCGAGAGGTCGGCGCCGAAGATGTTGTCGCCGGGCGCCGTGCCGCCCTCGGTGTTCACGTCCCACGTGTAGGCGTGATAGCCGCAGCCGACGATGCAGTAGTGGCAGGTGACGTTGTGGACCTTGGCGTTCGCCGGGATGATCGGCAGCCGGTCGATCTGACGCTTGTAAGCCATTTTCTTGTCCTCCCCTCAGAGCACGTTCGACAGGCGGCCGTAGAGAAGCTCGTCCACGCCCTCGGCGTAGATGTCGCCCTTGTCGTCGACGCGCAGCGTGTATTGCGGGAGGTTCTGCGTCGCCTGGCCCCAGATTTGCAGGCCGCCCTTCTCGGGATCGAAGCGCGAATAGTGGCCGGGGCAGTTCAGCGTGCGGTCGTCGCTGTTGTAGGCGAGGGGGAAGCCCTTATGCGGGCAGACGGTCGTGAAGCCGACGATGTCGCCGTCCGGGCCGACGCCGCCTGGAACCTTGCTGCCGAGCTTCAGGAGCACGCCGGGCGCGTTGGCGTCCGGATAGGCGACGTCGAGCGGCTCGTTGACCTTCAGGTCGGCGAGGTTCGCCAGGCGGTCGGAGGGGTAGGCGACCCGCGCCGAGCCTTGCGCCCGCGCCGGGCCGGTAAGTGCGCTCGCGGCCGCCGCACCGGCGGCCGCCATCGCGCCGCCCTTGAGGAACTGCCGACGGCCGACGTCGACCATCGCGTCGCATCGTTTCATGATTTCCTCCCTATTCCGACTCTTATTATCTATAATTCGAGATTTCTCGAAATGAACGATAGTGGATCGTTTGGCCGTTGTCACCTAAGTCTCACGGTTGTGGGCGATAGTTGGACTTGCCGCCGAAGAGGATGCGCATGCCAACGAGCAAACTGGCCGTCGTCGGCCACGTCGGTCGCCCGCCCGCCGACGCCGCGATGTCCGCCCCATTTGCGATGGCGGCCTTTGCCGCGCTCGGACAGCCGACGCGGCTGGAAGTGCTGCGGCTTGCTGATGCGCCGCGAGCCCGACGGCCTGTCGGCGGGCGCGATCGCGGAGACGATCGGCTGCCCGCAGAACACGCTTTCCACGCATCTCAGCATCCTGGCGCGCGCCGGCCTCGTGCGCGGCGCGCGCAGCGGCCGCTCGATCGTCTACCGCGCCGACCTTCGAGCCATGCGCAGCCTGATCGAGTTCCTGGTCGACGATTGCTGCGACGGGCATCCGGAGCTTTGCGGGCTTGTCGGCGCCAGCGAGAAGAAGGGACTGCGGCTGTGCGGCGAACGATGCCGGCGGCAAGCGAGACGCAAATAGACCGCCCGAGCTGGACCGCGTGGATCCCTGGCCGACCGAGCTTCGCCTGTCGAAGGACCGCCGCACGCTGACGGTCGGCTTCGACAACGGCGAAAGCCATGCGCTCTCCGCGGAATATCTCCGCGTGTTCTCGCCCTCCGCCGAGGTGCAGGGCCATTCGCCGCGAGCAGCGCAAGACGGTCGGCGGCAAGGCGACGGTCGCGATCCGACACGTCGAGCCGGTCGGCAACTACGCCGTGCGCCTGCATTTCGACGACACGCACGACACCGGCATCTATACCTGGGGCTATCTCCTGCAGCTCGGCCGCGAGCACGAGAAGCGCTGGGCCGGATATCTGGAGGAGCTGAAGGCGAAGGGCCTTTCGCGCTAAGTGGCGAAGGGGGATGAGCCTTTTCCAGTGTCGTCAAGCCCGGTAATGACGACCACGATGGACGGGGGTGGGCCTTAGCGCGGGCGGATCGCGCGCGCGCCCGAAAGGATGCCGAAGGCAATCATCGCAGGCGCGATCGCGAACCAGCTTCCCGATGCGGCAAGGCCCGCCGTCGCCGCCCACGATATCGACGAGAACGCTTCCGCGAACGTTGCGACGCGCGACGAAGTCTGCCGGCGGCGGAAGTGGCTGCGCTTCGCCTGCTTGCGGAACCAGAGCTGGATCATCGTCGCCGAGCCGGCCGCGAGCAAAATGCCGACGCAGGCGACGACCGCATAGGCCGGCGCAGTGAAGGCGAGCACCAGGATGACCGGCGCGAGCACGGCGAAGACGCCGCCGAGCACGGCTTCCATCTTGGCGCGGAGGATCGTCCGCTCCGGCACCGGCGCCGAGGCCACCAGGTCCGGCGCGTCCTCGCCCGAGACGGCAAGCCAGGCGAGCCCGCCGGCGAGCTGCCCCGCCGCCATCACGAAGACCGGCACGAGCACAAGCAGCGTCTCCCCGCCGCCGCCGAAATTCCTCCAGAGGAGGAGGGCGGGCGGGAGCAGATAGAGCACCTGCATCAGCGTCTGCGAGACGAGCCACGGATCGCGCCTGAGAAGCGTCCATTCCTTGCGCCGGAGCGCATTTGCGGGCGACGCCGGGCGGAAGGCGTTGGTCCGCCGGCGCTGCCGGATCGTGGTCGCCGAGATGCCGGCCGCCGCCGTGGCGTTCTCCGCGAAGCGGCCGGAGAAGACGAGCATCGCCGCCGCGAGCAGCACGGCGCCCATGACAAGCACGCCGATGAGCGCCGGGACGTCGCCCATGATCGCGCGCGCCGGCCACCAGAAGGGGCTTTGGTCGCCGGGTGCGATCGCCTTCAGCGCGTTCGACTGCAGCGCCGCGAAGCGCGACAGCGTGTTGGTGGAAAGGATCGCGAGCGCCTGCACGCCGATGACGAAGACCGCACCGACGACGGCCGCGATGATCTGCGCCACAAGCCGCGTGCGCCTCGCACCGAGTGTGCGGAAGAGCGCCATCGTCAGCGCCATGGCGAGCGCCGAGGCGACCATCCCCATCGCGATGACGACGCCGTAGGCGCCGAGCCAGCGCACGCCGCCGGAATAGGCGAGCGCGTCGATGAAGGGCGCGGCGAGCGGCACCGCCAGCGCTGTCGTCGAGACGGCGATCGCCGCGATCCTGACGGCGAAGACCTTGCGCGCCGAGATCGGCGAGGAGAGCACGAGGTCGAGGTCGGCGCGCGCATAGAAGGCGCGCGTCACCATCTCCATCGCCTGCGACAGCGTCAGCGACCAGGAGAGAAGCGCGCAGCCGGTGACGAGGATCAGCGTCGGCCGGTCCGGATCGATTCCGGACGGCGCCGAGGGGCCGATCAGGTGATAGGCGAGCCAGTGCATCGCATCGCGATGCAGACGAAGACGAGCGCGACGATCGGGATACGCGCGCGCCTTCCGCCCGTCATCAGGCCGAGCCAGTCGCGCCACGAGAGCCGCAGCTCGTGGCGCGCGATCCAGGCGAGCGAGCCGGGTGCGCTCACGCCGCCACCGCCTTCGTGAGCCACGAGCGTCAGGAAGATGTCTTCAAGGTTGGTGTTCTGCCGCGCCCGCCTTGAGGCGAAGCTCTTCGAGCGTGCCTTCGGCGATCAGCCGCCCCAAGTCGATGACGCCGATCCGCTCCGCCATGCGCTCGGCGACCTCCAGGATGTGCGTGGTCATCACCACCGTGTTGCCGGCGCGCACGCGCGACAGGAGCACGTCCTTCACCTGCCGCGCCGAGCCGGCGTCGAGCCCGGTCAGCGGCTCGTCGAGGATGATCAAGCGCGGGTCGTGCACGAGCGCGCCGGCGAGCGCCACCTTCTGGCGCATGCCTTTGGAGAAGCTCTCGCAGCGCTCGTTGGCATGCGGCCCAAGCCCGAGCCAGCCGATCAGGTCGTCGGCGCGCTCCTTGGCGGCGGCGGCGTCGATCTCCCAGAGCCCGGCGACGAATTCCAGATATTCGTAAGGCGTGAGCTTGTCGTAGATCATCGGCTCGTCGGAGACCCAGGCCATGATCCGCTTCGCCGAGACCGGATCGGCGAGCGCGTCGATGCCGAAGACCTCGATCGAGCCGGCGTCGGGCTTCAGCAGCCCGGCGACCATCCTGAGCGTCGTCGTCTTGCCGGCGCCGTTCGGGCCGAGCAGCGAGTAGAACTCACCGGCCTTCAGCGTCAGGTCGAGCTCGTCGACCGCCGGCCGCGCGAAGGTCTTTGTCAGCCCCCTGAGCCGAAGGGCGGGCGGAAGTGGATCAATCGTCATATGGCGAATGCGCGAGCGCGTCTCCCTGGGCACGCTCCTGCCTAGACGGGCCGAGGTTTCGGCGGGGTAAACTCGATCGCGGCGTATCGGGCCGCGAGCGCCTCGATTATGAAGGCCGGGTTCGATGCGGGCGCAAATGCAGCGACTTTCGATCGGGATCGCGGGCGCGGGGCCGGCCGGGCTTGCCGCGGCGCTCTTCCTGTCGCGGCAGGGCCATCGCGTCACGGTCTTCGAGCAGTTCGAGGCGCCGCGCCCGCTCGGCTCCGGGCTGATCCTGCAGCCGACCGGGCTCGCCGTGCTCGCCGAGCTTGGGCTCGCCGAGCGCATGCTTTCGCTCGGCAGCCGCCTCGATCGCCTCTTCGGCCGCGTGCTTCCGTCCGAGCGGATCGTGCTCGACGTCCGTTACCGGAGACTTGGGGGAGACCGTTTCGGGCTCGGCGTCCATCGCGCGGCGCTCTTCGATGTTTTCTTTCACGCCGTGCAGGCCGCCCGCATCCCGATCGAGACCGGGCGGCGGATCGAAAGCGTCGAGCGCGGCACCGGGGGGCAACAGATCCTTGTCGGCGCGAACGGCTGGAAGTCGGGACCGTTCGATCTTGTCGTCGATGCGCTCGGCGTGCGTTCGCCGCTCTGGCCGCTCTTCGGCGGGCGCTTGCGCCACGACCTTCGCTACGGCGCGCTCTGGGCGAGCGTTCCGTGGCCGGCGGCGTCGGAGTTCGATCCGCATGCGCTCGAGCAACGCTACGTCCGCGCCGATACGATGATCGGCGTGCTGCCGATCGGCCGGCGCAGCAAAGACGCGCCAGCCGAAGCGGCCTTCTTCTGGAGCCTTCGGCTCGAAGACTATGCGGCCTGGAAGAGCCGCGGGCTTGCCGCCTGGAAGGAGCGCGGTACTCGGGCTCTGGCCGCGGACGGCACCGCTCCTCGACACCATCCGCGACGCGGACGACATGACGCTTGCGCGCTACGGCCACCATATGCTCGCGCGGCCCTACGCGGAGCGGCTGGTCGCCGTCGGCGACGCGTTCCACGCGGCAAGCCCGCAGCTAGGCCAGGGCGCGAACATGGCGCTTCTCGACGTGCGGGCGCTTGCCCGCGCGCTTGCGACGGAATCGGATCTCGGCGAGGCGCTCGCGACCTACGCGACCGAGCGGCGCCGCCAGATGTCGTACTACCAGGCGCTGAGCCGCGGCTTCACGCCCTTCTATCAATCCGACAGCCGGCTTCTGCCGCCGCTGCGCGAGTTCGTCGTCGCGCCCGCGACGCGGCTGCCGCTTGTGCGCTGGTTCGTGGCCGCGTCGGTCGCAGGGCTCATTCTCGCACCGTCGGATCTCCGCGCTGCTGCGGTGCACGGGGCGGGCGCGGCCGAAGGGAGTTGCCCTCCATAACCGAAGCCTCAATAGTGGGCGCTATTGGGGAGGAGCCTCTCAATGGCTGGCATCGAAGTGGACGGACGCCCGCTGGCACGCGACGCCATGGCTTACGTACTTGCCGGCGGGCGCGGCAGCCGGCTCATGGAATTGACCGACAAGCGCGCCAAGCCCGCGGTCTATTTCGGCGGCAAGTCGCGGATCATCGACTTCGCGCTTTCCAACGCGCTGAATTCCGGCATCCGCCGCATCTCCGTCGCGACGCAGTACAAGGCGCACAGCCTGATACGCCACCTTCAGCGCGGGTGGAACTTCCTCCGCCCGGAGCGCAACGAGAGCTTCGACATCCTGCCGGCGAGCCAGCGCGTCTCCGAGACGATGTGGTACGCCGGGACCGCCGACGCCGTGTTCCAGAACATCGACATCATCGCTAGCTACGCGCCGAACTTCGTCGTCATCCTCGCCGGAGACCACGTCTACAAGATGGACTACGAGCGGATGCTGCGGCAGCACGTCGAGACGGAGGCCGACGTGACCGTCGGCTGCATCGAAGTACCGCGCCCGGAGGCGACCGGCTTCGGCGTGATGGCGATCGACACGACCGATCGCATCGTCTCTTTCCTCGAAAAACCGAAAGACCCGCCCGGCATGCCCGACAAGCCCGACATGGCGCTCGCGTCGATGGGCATCTACGTTTTCGAGACGAAGTTCCTGTTCGACCAGCTGCGCCGCGACGCGGCGGATTCGAATTCGAGCCGCGACTTCGGTCGCGACATCATCCCGCACCTGGTGAAGAACGGCAAAGCGGTCGCGCACCGCTTCGCGAGCTCCTGCGTCCGTTCCAGCGAGGACGCAGAGGTCTACTGGCGCGACGTCGGCACGATCGACGCCTATTGGGAGGCGAATATCGACCTGACCGGGCCGGTGCCCGCGCTCGACCTCTACGACCGCACCTGGCCGATCTGGACCTATGCCGAGATCACGCCGCCGGCGAAGTTCGTCTTCGACGACGACGACCGCCGCGGCATGGCCGTCGACTCGCTCGTCTCCGGCGGCTGCATCATCTCCGGCGCGAAGCTGCGCCGGTCGCTTCTCTTCACCGGCGTGCACATTCATTCCTATTCCGAGATCGATGAGGCGGTGATCATGCCCTACGTCGACATCGGGCGCGGCGCGCGCTTGAAGAAGGTCGTCGTCGACCGTGGCGTCAAGATTCCGCCGGGGCTCGTCGTCGGCGAGGACCATGAGCGCGACGCGCAGCGGTTCCGCCGCAGCGAGCGCGGCATATGCCTGATCACCCAAAACATGATCGACCGGCTTGCCAGTTGAGCCGAGCCGCCGGCCGCAGGGTTCTCTCGGTCGCCTCCGAGGTCTTTCCGCTCATCAAGACCGGCGGCCTCGCCGACGTCGCCGGCGCGCTG
Organism: uncultured Alphaproteobacteria bacterium; assembly: GCA_963778625.1. Lineage (GTDB taxonomy): Bacteria > Pseudomonadota > Alphaproteobacteria > Rhizobiales > Afifellaceae > DASWJZ01. Next base: position 398,888 of record CAVZVB010000006.1, on the reverse strand, counting down.
CCGGCGGCACTCGCGCGACACGGCGTCGAGATGCGCACGCTTGTCCCAGGCTATCCGAGCGTCGCCGACAAGCTTGAGCGCCGCGACGCCGTGCATCGCTTCCCCGAGCTCTTCGGCGGCCCGGCGACGCTCCTCGCCGCGACGGCCGCGGGCCTCGACCTCCTGGTGATCGAGGCGCCGCATCTCTATGAGCGGCCGGGCAACCCCTACGTCGATCGGCAGGGGCGCGACTGGCCGGACAACGCGCAGCGCTTCGCCGCCCTATCGCTGGTCGCGGCCGAGATCGGCGCGGGTGTGCTGCGATCCTATCGCCCGCATATCCTCCACCTGCACGACTGGCAGGCGGCATTGGCGCCGGCGTATCTGCGCTATCGCCGCAAGCGCGCGCGCTCGGCGCGGCCGGGCACCGTCCTGACGGTGCACAACCTCGCCTTCCAGGGGCATTTCCCCGCCGCGCTTCTGCACACGCTGCTGCTCCCGCCCGACGCGCTCTCCATCGACGGGGTCGAATATTACGGCGGCATCGGCTTCCTGAAGGCGGGGCTGCAATTCGCCGACCGCATCACCACCGTCTCTCCGACCTACGCCGCCGAGATACGCACGCCGGAAGGGGGCATGGGGCTCGACGGCCTGCTTCGCGTGCGCTCTGCGGTCGTCTCCGGCATCGTGAACGGGCTCGACGACGCCGTATGGAGCCCGCGGACCGACGCCCACCTTGCCACGACCTATAGTGCTGCGCGCCTCGGCCGGCGGCAGGAGAACAAGCGCGCTCTGAAGGAGCGGTTCGGCATCACGACGGGCGGCGATGCACCGCTCTTCGGGGTGGTCAGCCGGCTTTCGGAGCAGAAGGGGCTCGACCTTCTGCTCGCGGCGCGTGCCGCGACTCCTGTCGCTTGGCGCAGACCTGGTGCTGGTCGGCTCCGGCGACGCGGCGCTTGAAACCGGCTTTCGCGCCGCCGCGCATCGCTCGCCCGGGCGCATCGGCGTCGTCATCGGCTACGACGAGAGGCTGGCGCACCTTGTTCAGGGCGGCAGCGACGCGCTGCTCGTGCCGTCGCGCTTCGAGCCCTGCGGCCTGACCCAGCTCGCCGCCATGCGCTACGGCTCGCTGCCGGTCGTCGCGCGCGTCGGCGGGCTGAACGACACGGTCATCGACGCCAACGAAGCAGCGCTTTCCACCGGTGTCGCGACCGGCATCCAGTTCGCGCCGGTCACCCGCGAGGGCCTCGAAAATGCGCTCGCCCGCGCCTGCGCGCTATGGGAGCGCCCGAAGGCCTGGCGCGCGATCCAGAAGAACGGCATGGCGCTGGAGGTCGGCTGGGACCGCCCGGCCGCCGAATACGCCGCGCTCTATCGCGAGGCGGCGCGGAGCGTGTAACGAAGCAGCGCCGGCCTCGGTGCAACCCGGAGCCGGCGCGTTGTTCTTCAGTTCCCGACGGCGACGGGCGGGGGCGCACCGGCGAAGACGTTGGCCGCGTCCTTGTTGTTGATCACCGCGACGTCGAGCGTGCAAGCTTCGAGCAGAGCTTCGTCTTTCACCCCGGCTTTCCTGCAGAGCGCGCGCAGACGCTCGGCCATCTTCGGGTCGAGGTTCTTCGCGAAGAACGGCTCGGAGGGGATGCCTTCCTCGATCTCCTTGTCGTCGCACATCAGCGACTCGCCGCGCGGCACGCGCCAGCTCTCCCCGAAGCGGTGATAGAGGGTCTCGAACGGCATCGGCGTCTCCAGCACCGTCCCGTCGCTCGTCGCGAGCAGGTGGACATCGTCCTTGGCGTTGGCGAGAAGGCCGCGCACGTTGGAAGGCCAGCGGCCGAGGCCGACGCCGATGTTGATCCAGGTGCTGTTGAGCTCGGCGCGGACGCTGTCGCCGCTCGGGCCGCGCACGTAGTAGACGTTGCCGTGCCGCGTGATGTCGAGGTCATCGGCCAGGTAGATGCTCTGGCCGTCGTCGATCTGCGCGGGCCTGCCGTCGATCTCGATCCGTGTCGGCTCGAGGCAGATGGCGATCCTGGTCTTGCCCATCTTCATCCCGACCGCCTTGTTGACCGCTGCGTTCGGCCACGTCGGCGCGCCCGACGCCTGCCGCGTCTCCACGAGGAAGTCGGGGCCGGTCTCCGCCAGGATGAAATCGCCCGACGCCTGGAAGTCGTAGAGCAGGCCGTTGAATGTCGTGAGATGCGTGTCGCCGACGCCGGCCGCCGCCGCACAGGATGCGACAGCACCGGTGGCGGTGCCCTGGTTAAATTCGATCCGCGGCGACGCTCCGATGGCGATGGCGGCGGTGTTCAGGAGGTTCAAATTGTTGGTTTCGCCGGTGAAGCCCTCAAGCACGCAGGTCGGGGCGTTCCTGGTCCCGTTGTGCACCACCGTCCTGACCGTGATCGACGCCCCGCTGTTGAAGTTCGCCGCCGAGCCGCAGCAGTCACCGACGATGATGAACTCGACGCCCTGCCAGCTAGACGCGAGCTTCAGCATGTCGTCGGTGTTGGAGGCGCTGTAGGCGCTTCCCGCCGTCGTCACGGTCACCGTGTCGTTGCCGCCGGCGACGGCCGTGCCGGCCACGCCGAGATTGGGGAGGTCGGTGATCGTCTGGACCGGCACTGCGACGGCGTTGGCGCCGTTCCGGAAGCAATAGATGTCCGTCGATCCGGGGAACGAGAACGATATCCACCCTGACGGGCAGGTCGTGTTGTAGCGGAGCAACCAGGTACCTGGATGAACCCGACGCCTGCGTTGGAATAGATGAACTGCTGCCAGCCAAGGCACCCCGGGTTGGGGGAGGGATTGCAGACCGTCGTCGTGAACGGCTTGGTGTTGAGCTGCAACGAGAAGGTGTTGGCAACCGCCGGCGGCGAGCCGCTTACGTTTCCGCTCTCGCTCGTCACGCCGCTCACATTGAGGAACGATCCCTCAGCGGCGTTCATCAGTCCCGTCACCTCGGCGGCGAAGTCGTTGCTGCCGCCGACCGTCTGCGGACGCCGGCCGCGCGCCGGCGGATAGGGTTGGTTCGGGGCGGCGGTGCACGGCACCTCGAGCCACTCGACGCGCGGATAGGAGGACGTGAAGCACCCGCTCTTCGGCAGCCGAAGTTTCGTCATGGCGCCGCGCCAGGCTTCACGCGCCCGCGCGCTTTCCTGGTCGATCTGTTCGCTCGCCGCAGCCTGCGGCTCCTTCCCCCCGGACTGTGTCTCAGTCTGAGCACGGGCCACGAAGGCCGGAAGGCCCGCGGCGATCAGGACCAAAAGGAAACGCGCGATGCGACTGCGATGTGTTTTTGGGGAACTCATGACACCCTCCCGAGAAAGACGCGGCGTCGCCCGCGGGGCAGGGTTGTTGTTCTCGGCGGGGCAGAGCTTAGGGCAGCCACGCCGCAGGCCCCTCGGGCGACACGATCTCAACCCGCGATGGTGGCATTATCGTGGCTCGGCGGGCGTGAAGTCGGCTGTGGTTTGCAAGGTATGAAAAGCCTTTGCGGCACGCGCGAATACGCCGCGTCCCGCCCGGAGATTGCCCGCCGGGTTGGCACGCATTCGTAGTTTGTTCGGAAGAATGGTGGGCGGTACTGGGATTGAACCAGTGACCCCACGCGTGTGAAGCGTGTGCTCTCCCGCTGAGCTAACCGCCCGGGCCGGCGAAGACCGATGCGCCGGAGGCCCGGTCTATAGGTTCGGCGATTCTTGAAATCAAGGCGTGGCGGGGGCGGGCGTCCGTGCGCTCTGCCCTTCGCCGGAGCGGTCGTTGAGGAGCTCAGCCGTTTCCTTCGGCTGGATCGCATCGAAGCTCTCGACGAGGACGTCCGGCCCGAGCGTCGCCATCGGTATCGGCGTGTAGCCGAACGTCACGCCGATGAAAGGGACGTCGGCGCCGCGCGCCGTGTCGAGGTCGGTGCGCGAATCTCCCACCATCACCGCCTTCTCCCGCGTGCCGCGCGCGGCGGCGATCGTGTCGAGGAGATGCGCCGGGTCGGGCTTCTTGTAAGGAAAGCTATCGCCGCCGCAGACCGCGGCGAAACGCTCCGCCACGCCGAGGCGCGTAAGCAGAAGCTCCGACATCCTGACCGGCTTGTTGGTGCAAACCGCGAAATCCCACCCCGATTGCGAGAAGCGGTCGAGGAGGGGGAGGGTGCCTGGAAAGAGCCGCGTCTTCACGCAGATATTCGCCTCGTAGTGCTCGAGGAAATCCGCGTAGAGCTGATCGAGCTTCTGCGCATCGACGGCGATACCCTGGCGGGTCAGGGCATATTCGATCAGCGAGCGGGCGCCGTGCCCGATGCCGTCGCGGAAGTTCGCATCGATTTCGCCGCGGAACCCGTGGCGCGGCAGGATTTCGTCGATCGTCGCCAGGAGATCGGGCGCGGTGTCGGCGAGCGTTCCGTCGAGATCGAAGACGAGGAGAGGCCTTGGCATCGGCGGCCGACTATCGCGCCGATCCGGCTTTGGCAAGGCGCACCCGCCTCTTGGTCGCCGCCAGGGCGCGTGCTAGACGCGCGGGCGTCGCGAAATCCGTGCGAAAAAGGCCATGTCCGACGAATTGAAGCGCCGCGCCGCCGAGGCCGCGCTTACCCATGTCGAGGACGGAATGCGGCTCGGCCTTGGCAGCGGGTCGACGGCCGCGTTCTTCATCACGCTTCTTGGTAAACGCGTCGCGTCGGGGCTGACCATAGTTGGCGTCGCGACATCGGAGTCGGCCGCTTCGATTGCGCGCAAGGCAGGCGTGCCGCTCGCGTCGCTTGACGATGAGCCGGAGCTTGACCTCGACGTCGACGGGGCGGACGAGATCGGCCCCGGGCTCGCCTTGATCAAGGGCGGTGGCGGGGCGCTCTTGCGCGAGAAGATCGTGGCCGGGGCCGCGCGCCGGATGATCGTGGTCGCCGACGCAGAGCAAGAAGGTCGAAACGCTCGGCGCCTTCCCGCTGCCGATCGAGGTCGCAGAATTCGGCCTCGTCGCGACGTCGCACGCGATCGAGCGCGCCGCCGCCGAGCTTGGTCTTGAGGTTGCAATCAATCTTGCGAAGAAATCGCGGTAACCCCTTCGTGACGGATAGCGGAAACCGCATCCTTGACGCATCATTTGGCCGCATTCCCGACCCAGAAGCGCTCGCCGAGAAGCTCTCCCGCATCCCCGGCGTGATGGAGCACGGGCTCTTCCTGGGCTATGCCGACCTTGCCTTTGTGGCTTCGCCGGAAGGGATCGCCGAGCTTCGGGCGTGAGGGTTTACCGATCCAATGAGTGAGACGGCACCGCGGCCGTCCGACGGAGGTTCAAGATGAAACGTTTGTTCGCCGCATCCTTTTTCGCGCTGGCGGCCGTTCTTTGCGCGGCTCCCGGTTTCGCGCAGGACACAACGCCACCCGCGTCCGGCTCCGACGACGCGGTGAACGACATCCTGACGAAGAACATCTCGGCGGAGTCGCTGGCCCTCGGCAAGAAGCTCGTCGATCTGTCCCAAACGTCGCGCATGTTCGACGTGCTGCTGCCGAATATCGCCGACCAGGCGAAGAACGACTTCATCCGTGCCAACCCGCAAATGCAGCTCGGCATCATCGGCATCGTCGACAAGGTCGCCGTTCAGCTGGTCAGCCGGCGGCCGGAACTCGACAATTATCTCGCCCGCGTGTGGGCGGCGGCTTTCAGCGACGCGGAGATGCAGGACTTGATCGATTTCTTCAGCACCGACACTGGCAAGAAGTTCTCTGTCGCCTTGCCTAAGCTTCTGGCCGTGCAAACCGCTGCGGCACAGGATTGGGGAAAGTCGGTGGCTGCCGAGCTCAACACGAAGGTCAAGGCGGAGCTGGAAGCGGCGATGAGCGCCGAGCAGCAGGCGATCCAGAACGACGTGGCCGGACCGGCGCAGGCGCCTGCGCCGGCGCAATAGAGCGCGTGGCCTACGACTACGATCTCTTCGTCATCGGCGCCGGCTCCGGCGGCGTCCGCGCCGCGCGCCGCGCGGCGGAGGCGGGCGCGCGCGTTGCCATCGCCGAGGCCGATCGCGTCGGCGGCACCTGCGTCATCCGCGGCTGCGTTCCGAAGAAGCTCCTGGTCTACGCCTCGCAGTTCCGGGAGGAGTTCGAGGACAGCGCCGCCTATGGCTGGCACGTCGGACCGGCGACTTTCGACTGGCCGACGCTGATCGCGAACAAGGACAAGGAGATCGACCGGCTGGAGACGGTCTACCGCGCCAACCTCGCCAAGGCCGGCGCCGAGCTGATCGAGTCCCGAGCGGTGCTTGCCGGCGACCACCGGATCAAACTGGAGCGCTCCGGCAAGACCGTGACCGCCGAGCGCATCTTGATCGCGACGGGCGCGCGGCCGAACCCGCACGCTGCGCTCACCGGCCACGAGCATTGCATCACCTCCAACGAGGCGTTCCATTTGAGGCAGCTGCCGAAGAAGATTCTGATCGGCGGCGGCGGTTACATCGCGGTGGAATTCGCCGGCATCTTCCATGGTCTCGGCGTCGACACGACGATCGTCTATCGCGGCCGCGAAGTGCTGTCGCGCTTCGACATGGACCTCCGGCGGCTCTTCCATGCGGAGGCGACGAACAAGGGGGTGCGCATCCTCTGCGGCGAAGTGTTCGAGAAGGTGGAGAAGCGCGCGGACGGCCGCCTCGTCGCGCATCTTTCTGGCGGCGGCGTCGAAGAGACCGACGCCATCATGCTCGCCGTCGGGCGCGTTCCGAACATCGTCGGGCTTGGCCTCGAAGCGGCTGGCGTCGCCATCGACAAGAAAAGCGCGATCGAGGTCGACGACTATTCGCAGACCAGCGCCGACCACATCTGGGCGATCGGCGACGTGACCGACCGTATGCAGCTCACCCCCGTCGCGATCCACGAGGCGGAGTGCTTTGCCGCAACCGTCTTCCGCGACCGTCCGACGAAGCCCGACTACGATTCCGTTGCGACCGCCGTCTTCTCGCAGCCGGAGATCGGCACCGTCGGCCTGACCGAGGACCGCGCGCGCGAGCGTTACAAGAATTTCGACGTCTACAAGACCGCCTTCCGCCCGCTGAAGGGCACGCTCACCGGGCGCTCCGACCGCATGCTCCTGAAGCTCGTCGTCGACGCGGATTCAGGCGTCGTGCTCGGTGCCCACGTGCTTGGGCCTGGCGCCGGCGAGATGGCGCAGCTCCTTGCCATCCCGGTGAAGATGCGGGCGACCAAGGCTGACTTCGACGCGACGATGTCGGTTCATCCGACGGCGTCGGAGGAGCTCGTGACCTTCTCCGCGCCGAGCGAGCGGGTCAGGAACGGCGAGACGCTCGCGGCCTAACAGCCCTCCAGCGTTTCGGCCATCAGGTGGTCGACCACGTCCTTCAGCGCCGCATCCTCGTCGCCGCCGGCTTCGAGCGTCCTCTGATAGACGGAAAGTTGTCGGTCGGCGCTCGTGCCCGCGGCGACGATCTTTCTGAGGTGCTCCACCTCGGCACGGCAGCCGAGGTTCTCCGCCTCTTCCGTGATCAGCGCGATCAACTCGCCCGCCAGCTCGCCGAAGGGCACGGCTTCGCTACGGCCGAAATCGATCATCTCGCCGCTCACGCCGTCGCGCTGCGCGAGCCAGCGGTTCTCGGCGATCAGCGCCGGCAGGTACTGGCGCCAGCGCAGATTGCGGCGTTTCAGCGTGATCAGCATCTCAACGGTCGCTTGAAACGTCGCGGCGAGCGCGATGCCGTCGTCGAGTCTGGTGCAGATGTCGGTGATGCGCATCTCGAGCGTCGGAAAGCGTGCGGAGGGGCGTAGGTCCCACCAGATCTTGGTGGCGTCCTCGATGCAGCCGAGTTGCACGAGGAGATCGACCATGCGGCGGTATTCCGACGCGCTTGAGAAGGTCTGCGGCAGGCCGGCGCGCGGCAGCTCGACGGCAACGGAGGAGCGGTAGGACTTCAGCCCCGTGACCCGCCCCTGCCAGAACGGCGAGGAGACGGAGAGCGCGAGAAGGTGCGGCAGGAAGTAGACGAGCTGACCGTGAAGGTCGATGCGGAGGTCCTCGTCGGGCACGCCGACATGCACGTGCATGCCGCTGATCAGGAGCCGCTCCGCGACGGTGCGCAAATCCGCCTGCAGCTTGGTGTAGCGGTCCTTCGCGGTTGTGATCTGCGTGCTCCAATCCGCAAACGGATGCGTGGAAGCCGCGATCAAACCCATGCCCTGCCGTTTCGCCTCCGCCGCGATGGTCCTGCGGAAGAGCGCGATCTGACCGCGTGCCTCCGCGATCGTGCGGCAGACGGAGGTGCCGACCTCGATCTGGCAGCGGCGGAACTCCGGCGTCACGTGCTCGCCGAGAATCTCCCGGCAGGCCCGCATGAGGGCTTCCGGAGGGTCCGCTGCGAGATCGCGCGTTTCGAGGTCGACGAGGAAATACTCCTCCTCAATCCCCAACGTGTGTTCGGCGTCTTTCTTCACGGAGACAGGCAATCACGCCGCGCGCCGGAATGCCAGTGCGCCTCGAGCCGGGAGGGGGCAGCCCGCTAGCGCGTCGCCCGAAGATCGCTTGGAAAGTCATGCGGCTCGTCGCGAAAATGCCGCCGCACCGCCACGAAGAGCTCGTGCAAGGCCTCCTCGGACAAGGCGACCGAGCCTGGGCAGCGGGCAACCTTGAGAAGCCAGGGAAGCAGCCGGGCGACCTTCTCGCGATTGGAAAGAAGGTTCGCGACGGCATCGGTCACGCTGTCGAGCGGCGGGGCGAGATTGCCGATCCACAGATTGATCAGGTTCGTCGGGGGCAGGGGGCAGCGGGTCGCCTTGGCCTCGGCCGCGACGTAGCCGAGGATCGTGTGGCGTGCCTGATCCTGCAGGCCGGTCTCGCCCATCGCGATGTCGAGAAGGGCGAACACGCCGTCGCGCGTCGCCTTCTGCAGAGCGACGATTGCCGCGGTGTCCGTGCCTGGCTCGGGCTCCGCAAGATAAGGCGCAAGAAGCGCGACGTGCTGATCGCTGGAAAGCACGGAGCCGGAGTTCAGCCCGATGATCGAAATGATCCGGTCGACGCGGAAGGTCGTGACGTTCCCTCGCACATGGCAGAAGGCACTGATATGGGCGGGATGGTACGGATGGACGGCGAGGCAGCGGATGGTGCGCGTGCTCATCCAGCCGTGCGAGTCGCAATACTCGATCGCGAACGCCACGCCCCGGATCGTGGACACGAAATCCTCGTCGACCGCGCGATCCGGATCGTCGGTCACGGGTGCATATTCGCGTACGCGAAAAGGCGGCCGGAGCGGAATCTCCCCGTGCGCTTCAAACCACTCGACAACTCCCCCCATGGAGCCCCGTGTCCGGTTCGATTCCGTTCGGGGTATTGCAGCATTCCGGCGCGCTACACTCAAGGGTTCTGGCGTCGCGGATGCGCAATTATTCTTGCGGCCCGGCCAATTAGCCGCGGGGGAGCCGGGCCGAGATCGGGCGCGCGCGGCAAACGGCTTTGACTGCACCGGCTTAGGCCGGTCCGTTTGAGCGTTTTCTCCCGCCGTTCAGGAAATGCTCTAAGCAATTCGCCGAAAGATCGGCGGCATTCGGACAAAGGCGATTTGCGCGCTTGCCCGTGTCGAATACGATGACGGGTTGCGAGGTAGTGGCGGCGAAGGGCATTCCCCGAGCCGCGGCGTTGCGGCGGAACGGCCAGGGACGGGGGAATGGGAAGTCTGACGATCCGTGGCGTGGAGAAATCCTACGGCAAGGTGCCGGCGCTAAGCGGGATCGAGTTGAGCGTTCAGGAAGGCGAATTCTGCGTTTTGGTGGGGCCGCCTCGCGCCGGAAAGACGACGCTGCTTCGTGCCGTCGCCGGGCTGGAGAGGGCTGACGGCGGAACGATCGACATCGACGGCGAAACCGTCAACGGCTGGCCGCCGCGCGACCGGAACGTCGCGATGGTCTTTCAGCACGACGCGCTCTTTCCGAACATGTCGGTGCGCAAGAACATCGGCTTCGGATTGCGGCGGCGCAAAATGCCGCGCGCGGAGATCGCAAGCCGCGTGCAGCGTTTTGCCGATTTTGCCGGCGTTGGCGATCTGCTCGACCTGCAGGCCCGCCAGTTGCGTCCCGGCGAGAGCCAGCTCGTCGCGATCGGCAGGGCGCTCGTGCGCGATGCGGCGCTCTGCCTGTTCGACGACCCGCTCGCGCCGCTCGACGCTCCGCTGCGCGAGGCGATCCGCGGCGAGATCAAGCTGCTGCATGGCGAATTTCCGTCGACCAAGGTCTTCGCGACGCGCGATCCGACCGAGGCGATGACGCTCGCCGACCGGATCACGTTGATGCGCGCCGGCCGGGTCGAGCAGGAAGGGACGCCGCTTGAGCTCTTCGAGCGGCCGGCGACGCGCTTCGTGGCCGGCTTCTTCGGGTCGCCGCCGATGAATTTCCTGCCCGGCACGCTGCTCCGCACCGATTCCGGCGACGTCGTGCGCCTCGACGGCGAAAACAGCATGGATGTGCCGCTGCTGCCGAGCCGCTTGCAGAAGGACGCATTGAACGGGCTCACCGTCATCCTCGGGCTCCGCCCCGAGCACATGATGCGGGCCGTGCGCTCTTCGCCGGCCGACGGAAGCCTGCGCCACGAGGCCGAGATCGAGCTCCTGCAGCCGGTCGGCTCGCGCATCTACGCCACGTTCCGCCTGGGCGGGATTCCGGATCGTCGCGGAGCTTCAGGCGCACGACGTGAGCCGGCCCGGCGACCGCATTCCGATCGACATCAATATGAAGCGCGTCGCGATCTTCGACGTGACGACCGACAAAGCGATCTAGGCCGTAAACTCATAAGTGCGCAGCCACAGCCGCATTGAGGCGAGGTGGACCATGGCGAGGAAGTTGGCGCCGCGCCTTGTCGGGCAGCAACGGCTCGATCACGCGCCACTCGAAGTCAGTCAGGTCGTATCGGCTCATGCCAATGCTGAAATCAGAGTTTAGCGGGATGGGAAAGCCAGTCGGCAAGCGTCCCGTTGCGGTCATTCCGCGAATGCCGATGCTCGCCTGTAAGCGGTCGCTGGAAGTTTCCGGTTGATCCGCCCAAACCGCAAGATCGGTCGAGCACGTTACGGCTATCAGCGACTAGCTGGTGCCGCCACGGAGGAAGGGACGATGAAGGCGGCGCTTCAAAACTACCATGCCCGGATGCAGCGGGTGCTGGACTACATCGACCAGCATCTGGACGGTGATCTGGACCTGGAAACGGTGAGCCGCGTTGCGGCCTTCTCGAAGTTTCATTTCCACCGGCAGTTTACGGCGACCTTCGGGTTGTCCGTGCATCGCTATGTCCAGCTTGCCCGTATGAAGCGCGCTTCGCACCGGCTGGCCTACAGGGACGCCCAAAGTGTCACGGACATAGCGATGGATGCCGGTTACGATGCACCGGATGCCTTCGCCCGCGCCTTTCGGCAACGGTTCGGGCAATCGCCTTCGTCGTTCCGGAAGTCTCCCGACTGGGAGCCGTGGCTTGCGGCCTTCGGGCCTCTCGACAACGCGAGGAGCAAGCTCATGCAGAAGACTTTTACCACAGACGACGTGACGATCCGCGATGTGCCCCCCACGCCGGTGGCGATCATGGAGCATCGGGGCGACCCGGCGACGCTCGGCGCCACCATTCAGCGGTTCATCGCGTGGCGCACGGCCGCCGGCCTGCACCCGAAGACAAGTCCGACCTTCAATGTCTGGCGTTCCGAGCGGCGTCCTGCGGTCACCCGCCGATTATAGCATGGACCTTTGTGTCGGGACCGACCAACCGATCGAGGCGAACGGCGAGCAGATCAAAGCCGGCGAGATCCCTGGCGGACGCTGCGCGGTGCTGCGCGTCGTCGGCAACACCGACAATCTGGAGCCCGCCGCGCTCTACCTTTATCGCGACTGGCTTCCGGCCAGCGGCGAGGAAGCACGCGACTTCCCGATCTATTGCCAGCGGCTGAGCCTCTTCCCGGAGGTGCCGGAGCATGAAGTCGGTCGCGGAACTGTTTCTGCCGCTGAAATAGCGCTCTCTGACGGCGGCCTGTCCCTTCCGATCGCAGGAAACGGACAGGCTGCTGTCCACCCATCTCAGTCGCTCCCGATTTATGGGTTCACGGCCTAATAGACCGCGCGGCCGCCGGAGGCGTCGAAGACGGCGCCGGTCGTGAAGGAGCACTCCTCGCTGGCGAGGAAGAGCACGGCGGCAGCGATCTCCTCCACCGTGCCGAGGCGCCCCATCGGGATCTTCGACAGCATGAAGTCGATGTGCTCCTGCGTGATCTGGTCGAAGATCGGCGTGCGCACGGCGGCCGGCGTGACGGCATTGACCGTGATCTTTGTCTTGGCGAGCTCCTTGCCGAGCGACTTCGTCAGCCCGATCACCGCCGCCTTCGAGGCGCTGTAGGCGGAAGCGTTCGGGTTGCCCTCCTTGCCGGCGATCGAGGCGATGTTCACGATGCGGCCGTAGTTCTTCTCGCGCATGTACGGCACGACGGCGCGATTGCAGTAGAAGAGGGCGTGCACGTTGATGTCGAAGACCTTGCGCCACTCCTCGAGCGGATATTCCCAGAGTCGTGGCGTTCAATCCGGCGACGCCGGCGCTGCACACGAGGACGTCGATGCCGCCGAGCGCCTCGACGGTCTTCTTGCGCGGCGGCCTCGACCGCGGCGGCGTCGGTCAGATCGAGAGCGATCGAGCCGTCGACGCTTGCCGCCATTTCGTCGGCGGAAGCCCGCGCGGTCCCAGACGAAGACCGAAGCGCCCTCGGCCTTGAGCCGCTCGGCGATCGCGCGCCCGATCCCCGACGCGCCGCCCGTGACGACGGCCTTCTGCCCCTGAAAACGATCCGATGCTTTGGCCATCGCCACCCCCGAGCGCGTGCTTCGTTTCTGCGCCCCGCTCTCTTCATGCGGTTTTCGCCGCCGTCAAGCGGCGAAGCCTGGCTGGATCGCGAAAACTCGGGGCGCGCCGACGCCGCTCCGCTACTCCGCGGTGTAGTCGGGGCAGGGCCAGGATTGCGGCGGGTTGAGGCCCGCGGGAAGGCGCGTCTCCGCACGAGCCGCAGGCGATGGCGAGCTGATCGGCGGTCAGTCCCTTCGTTCGGCTGAGGTCGGCGCCGGAAACTTGGGTCAGGAACATGTAGGTGCCGGTAAGGTCTGCGTCTTCGAGGTCGGCTCCGCGAAGGTCGGCGCGCGACAGGTTCGAATAGGTGAACGTCACCCCGGAGATCACTGCGCCGGTCATGACGACGCGTGCGAGCTCCGCCTTCGTCATGATGGCGCCGGTCAGGTCCGCTTCGTTGAAGTCCGAGCGGTTCATCTCCGAATTGGTGAAGTCGGCGCCGGTGAGGTTGGCGCGCTTGAAGTTCGAGCGCGAGAACTCCGCGCCTGACCAGATTGGCGCTGGAGAGATTGGCGCCGGAGAAATCGGCGCGCGTTGCGACCGCCTTCTCAAGATTGGCGCCCGTCAGGTCGGCGCCGACGAGGCTCGCATTGGAAAGCTCCGCAAGGCTCAGATTGGCGTTCGCGAGATTCGCCTTCGAAAGATCGGTCGAGGTGAAGAACGTCTGCACGAACTCGCCGTTCTCAAGGTCGGCAGAGCCGAACATCAGTCGGCTCTTCTGGCATTCCGACCAGTCGACGCCGGCCGTCGGCTGGTCCTTGCAATCGGCGAGCACCGGGGCGGCAAAGAGCACGAGCGCCGGCAGCGCGGCGAGGATCGCCCGAAACGAGCTGTAAGGCCGGCGGTGGGCTGTCGTGATGGGGATCATTCTTGGTCTTACCTCGTGGAAGAGGCCCGAACGTCGCTGGGCGCTATTTGTTCATTATCCCGCGTGTGGATTTCGAAGTGAAGGGTTGCAATCTGGCCGTCGGTGACAAGATCGTGCGCTGTCGCACCCGCCTTCGCCCCCGTTTCCCTTGCGAAAGCTCCGGAAATCTCCGACGTGGGTCAGTTCTGGCGCACTGCGATGGCCTTGCCACGGCGGCCGGCTTCAAGGATTGCCTCGATGAGGAAGTGCACTTTGAGCGCTTCCTCGCCCGAGATCAGCGGATCGCGGCCTTGATCGAGCGCATCCAGGAAGTCGGCGATCACGGCGCGATGGTAGTCGTGCGGAAAGTCCATCGGGTTGGCGCCGGTTCCGCCTCCCGTCGCGTCGGCCGCGATCTCCACCGTGCGCCCATCCATCAGGGCGACCTTGAGGGCCGTGCCCTCGATCGCCGCCGAGCCCTTCTCGCCGATGATACCGATCCGCTCCGGGTAACCCGGGAACGCGGCGGTCGTCGCCTCGATCGTGCCGAAGGCGCCGTTCACATAGCGGACGGCAGCGGCCGCGAAATCTTCGGTCTCCATCCGATGCACCGGCGTGGTGGTGACATAACGACGTGACCTCTGCCGCGGGTCCGGCGAGCGACAGGAGCAGGTCGAGCGTGTGGATGCCCTGTGTGAGAAGCACCCCGCCGCCGTCGCGCGCCTTCGTGCCGCGGCCGGGCTCGTCGTAGTAGCTTTGCGGACGCCAGAGCCTTATCCCGGCAGAGGCACCGAGAATTGTCCCGAGCGCATCCGCCGCCAGAAGCTCGCGCAGCTTGACGGCGGGCGGGCGGAAGCGGTGCTGAAGCACGATGCCGAGCGTCACGCCCGCGGCGCGGCACAGGCGCACGAGCTCCAGGCTTCGCTCGACCGAAATCTCCAGCGGTTTCTCAAGCAGGATGTGCTTGCCGGCTTCCGCGGCGCGGCGAACGAGATCGAGATGCGTATTCGGCGGCGTCAGGATTAAGACCGCGTCGACGTTTCTGTCGGCGAGCACGGCGTCGAGACTTTCAGCGAGCGGGAAGGGGAACTGCTCCGCGAATGCGCGCCGCCGCTGCTCGCTCGGCGCAAACGCGTGGACGACCTCCACACGCTCGGCGAGATCGAGAAGGCTCTTGGCATGCGGCGTCACCGCCATGCCGAGTCCGATGATTGCAAGCCGATGTCGTCTCAACGCGGGCGCTCCGCTTGCCGCTACACGAGGTCTTGGCGCATCGGAGAGAAGGCGTCGACGATTACGCCGGCTTCAATCGCCACCGCGCCGTGCAGGAGGTTCGGCGCGACCAGGTATGAATTGCCGGCGGTCAGGCGTTGCGTTCGGCCGCCGATGGTGACCTCGAAGGTTCCGCTCTCGATGACGCTGCACTGAACGTGCGGATGGCTGTGCTCCTCGCCGACGGCGCCTTGCTCAAACGCGAAGCGCACCAGCATGATGCCGTCGTCGTGGCAGAGCACCTTGCGCCGGATTCCCGGCGCCGACGGCGTCCAGGCGACCTCCGAATCCGCGACAAACGGCGCTCCTTTTCGACGCGTCGCCGCATCTCCCATTGCGATCTCCCGATTTCTCGCAGCGTCCGCGTGCGCTATAGCAAATGGCGCCGGCCGGCAATGCGGGCGAAGGCCGGCTCTGCCCGGGAGCAATGCGATGGCGACCGACCCTGTTGTGAGATTGCATTCGAAGGACGCGCGGGGCGCGGCGGCCGCATCCGCGCCGTCCCGTCCGGGTCACGCGAATTTGCCGCGGAACGAGGGCACGCCGCTTCATGTCGAATGGGTGGAGGCGACGCACGTCAACCTCTCAGCCGTCGAGCGGCGCGCCGCAACGCTGGTCGCGCGGCGCACGGTTAAGAAAGAGTGGCAGGCCGCCTGGCTGGTGAAAGCGATCACCTGCATCGACCTGACGACGCTTGCCGGCGACGACACGCCGGGCCGCGTCCAGCGGCTTTGCGCCAAGGCGCGGAATCCGCTTCGCCGCGATCTCGTCGAGGCGCTCGGCCTCGACCACATGCCGACGGTCGGCGCGGTCTGCGTCTATCCGACGATGGTGCCGGTGGCGGTGAAGGCGCTCGAAGGCTCCGGCATCCCCGTCGCCTCGGTCGCGACCGGCTTTCCCACCGGGCTGATGCCGCTGCCGCTGCGGCTCGAGGAAATCCGCTACGCGGTCGGGGAGGGCGCGCGCGAGATCGACATCGTGGTGACGCGCGCGCACGTGCTCGATCAGAACTGGCAGGCGCTTTACGACGAGATCCGCGCCATGCGCGAAGCCTGCGGCGACGCGCATTTGAAGACGATCCTGGCGACCGGCGATTTGAAGACGCTTCGGAACGTCCACCGCGCCTCGATGGTCGCGATGATGGCGGGCGCCGACTTTATCAAGACCTCGACCGGCAAGGAGGACGTGAACGCGACGCTGCCGGTCTCGATCGTCATGGTCCGCGCCATCCGCGAATATCTGGAGGCGACCGGCGCCAAGGTCGGCTTCAAGCCGGCCGGTGGATTGAAGACGGCGAAGGATGCGCTCTCCTGGCTGATCCTGATGAAAGAGGAGCTCGGCCGCGAGTGGCTTGAGCCGGAGCTCTTCCGCATCGGCGCGAGCTCCATGCTCGGCGACATCGAGCGCCAGATCGAGCACTTCGTGACCGGGCGCTACTCCTCCGCCATCCGCCACGCAATGGCATGATCTTGGGAGCGCAAATCCAGAAAGCGATCGTGCGGCGCCCAACGAGTTCTGAACATTCGAATGTCAGAGATCTTGTGCAAACGGTCGTAGATGAAACGTACGGAGGCGTATGGGCGCAGCCTCCATTGCCTATCGACGAGGAGGACTGGTCGCTGGCATGGATCGCTGCGGTGGACTTTGAGATCGCTGGCATGGTGTTGACCACGGAGGACTGGGTCAGCGACCTCTGGGTCCTTCGCTCGTTCCAAGGTGCCGGAGTCGGGACCATGCTGCTCGGACATGCAGAAACCGAGATCGCGAATTGAGGCTGCCAACGCGCCAAGCTCCGGGTGGTCCGATCCAACACGAAGGCGCTGGCGTTCTACAAGGCACGGGGCTGGAATGTGGAGAGGGAGATTCCGCACGAACATCAGCCGATCACGATGGTCGTGATGAACAAAGCTCTTCGATCTTAAATGGGGGCAAGGACACTCGCCGATGACAGCCGTCGCAGAAATCCTCCGCACCATGGAATACGGCCCCGCGCCGGAGGCGAACGGCGAGGTCGTCGCCTGGCTGGAGAAGCACGAAGGCCGCTTCCTGCATTTCATTGGCGGCAAGTTCGTTGCGCCGGCTGAGGGGAGCTATTTCGCCGTCGTCAATCCGGCGCGCGGCAACCGGCTCGCCGAATGCGCGGAAGGGACCGCGAAGGACGTCGACAAGGCGGTCGCCGCGGCGCGAAGGCGCAGAAATCGTGGGCGCGCGCTCTCCGGCGACGCGCGCGCCCGCTACCTCTATGCGATCGCCCGCATCATCAACAAGCGCGAGCGCTTCTTCTCGGTGCTGGAATCGATGGACAACGGCAAGCCGATCCGCGAGAGCCGCGACATCGATATCCCGCTCGTCATCCGCCACTTCTATCATCACGCCGGCTGGGCGGAGCTGATCGAGAGCGAGTTCACCGGCTACGAGCCGGTCGGCGTCTGCGGTCAGATCATCCCGTGGAACTTCCCGCTCCTGATGCTCGCCTGGAAGATCGCGCCGGCGCTCGCGGCGGGAAACACGGTGGTGCTGAAGCCGGCGGAGTTCACGCCGCTGACCGCGCTTGCCTTCGCCGAGGTGTGCATGGAGGCGGGGCTGCCGCCGGGCGTCGTCAACATCGTGACCGGCGACGGCGCGACCGGCGCGCTGATCGTCGAGCACAAGGACATCGACAAGATCGCCTTCACCGGCTCGACCGAGGTCGGCCGCATCATCCGCAAGGCGACGGCCGGGCACCGGCAAGAAGCTTTCGCTCGAGCTCGGCGGCAAGTCGCCCTTCATCGTCTTCGACGATGCCGATCTCGACAGCGCGGTCGAAGGCGTCGTCGACGCCATCTGGTTCAACCAGGGCCAGGTCTGCTGCGCCGGCTCGCGACTCATCGTGCAGGAAGCGGTGGCGGAGAAGATGCACGCCAAGCTGCGCGCCCGCATGGCGACGCTTCGCGTCGGCGATCCGCTCGACAAGACGACCGACATCGGCGCGATCGTCGCCAACGTTCAGCTCGACCGCATCCGCGCGCTGGTCGCGCAGGGCGAAGCGGAGGGCGCGATCTGCTACCGGCCGGACGCCGCGCTGCCGAAGGACGGGCTCTTCTATCCGCCGACACTCGTCACCGGCGTCGCGCCGGCCTCGATCCTGGCGCAGGAGGAGATTTTTGGGCCGGTGCTCGTGTCGATGACGTTCCGCACGCCCGATGAAGCGCTGGCGCTTGCCAACAACTCCCGCTACGGGCTCGCCGCCTCCGTCTGGTCGGAATCGATCAACGTCACGCTCGACGCCGCCGCCCGCGTCAAAGCCGGCGTCGTCTGGGTGAATTCCACCAATCTCTTCGATGCCGCATCCGGCTTCGGTGGCTACAAGGAATCGGGCTTCGGGCGGGAAGGGGGGCGCGAGGGGCTTTACGAGTATCTCGTGCCGTCGATCGAGAAGAAACCGGCGAAAGCGGTGAAGGTCGCCGCCGCCGATTTCTCCGCGGCACCGATGGCGCAGGCGAGGGAGACGGCCGGCGACCGCCCGCCGCTCGATCGCACCGCCAAGCTCTATGTCGGCGGCAAGCAGGCGCGTCCGGATTCCGGCTACAGCTACGCCGTCTACGACGCCTCAGGCGAAGAGGCGGGGCAGGCCGGGCTCGGCAATCGCAAGGACATCAGGAATGCCGTCGAAGCTGCGCACAAGGCCGGCGGCTGGGGTGGCGTCAGCGGGCACAATCGCGCGCAGGTCCTCTATTACCTCGCCGAAAATCTTGAGGCGCGTGCGGAAGAATTCGGCGAGCGCATCGCGACGCTGACCGGCGTCCGCGGCCGTGCCGCCGACGAAGAAGTGGCACTCGCGATCCGCCGCATCAGTTTCTACGCCGCGCACGCCGACAAGTATGACGGGCAGGTACACGCCACGCGCTCGCGCCACGTGACGCTCGCCATGAACGAGCCGTTCGGCGTGATGGGCATCTCATGCCCCGACGAGGCGCCGCTGCTTGCGCTCGTCTCGCTGGTCGCGCCGGCGATCGCCATGGGTAATCGCGTCGTCGTCACGCCGTCGCCCGTCCATCCGCTCGTTGCTACGGACTTCTATCAGGTGCTCGACACGAGCGACGTGCCGGCCGGCGTCGTCAACATCGTGACCGGCGACCGCGAGGCGCTGGCGAAGACCATCGCCGAGCACGACGACGTCGCGGCCTTCTGGTATTTCGGCACGAAGGAGGGAAGCGCCAGGGTCGAGGCGGCCTCGGTCGGCAATCTGAAGGCCACGTGGGTCAACCACGGCCGCGCCGTGACTGGGCGAGCCCGCCGACGGCCAGGGCCGCGCTACCTCCGCCACGCGACGCAGGTGAAGAACATCTGGGTGCCTTACGGCGAATAGCGACGATTTGCCGGAGCATCGGCGGGCGGGATCGGATGGAAACGCGCTCCGCGACGGCGATTTCGATTGAAGACAAGGTCCGCTTCCTAAGCGCCCCGGCCGCCTATGCGGCGCGGCCGGCCAAGGTGGACGTGCTCGAGACCCATTGGTCGTTCGTGTTCCTGGCGGGCGAGCGCGTCTACAAGCTCAAGAAGCCGCTCGTCTCCGATCTCTTCGACCACACGAGCCTCGCCGCGCGCGAATCGAACTGCCGCAAGGAGGTGCAGCTCAACCGTCGCCTCGCCGGCGACGTCTACCAGGGCGTCGCCCGCCTGGTCGTGATGCCGGACGGCCGGCTTGCGATCGATCGGGAAGGCGAGACGGTCGACTGGCTGGTCGTGATGCGGCGGCTGCCGGCCGATTTGATGCTCGATCAAATGATCGCCCGCTCCGCTATCGCGCCTCAGGATCTTGAGCGGCTCGGCCGACGTTTGGCGACGTTCTACGCGGCGGCGCCTGCCGCGAAGATGGCGCCGCAGGCCTATCTCGACCGCTTCCGCGTCGAGCAGGTCAACAACCGCACGATCCTCGGCGCCTTCGGCGCGTCGCTCCCCGACCGCTACGGGAAGCTCCTCGACCGGGTCGACGCCGCGCTCGTGGGTAAAGGCGCGCTCCTTGAGGAGCGGGCGCGCTCGGGCCGTCTCGTGGACGGGCACGGCGATCTTCGCCCCGAGCATGTCTGCATGAGCGAGCCGCTGGTGATTTTCGACTGCATGGAGTTCAGCGACATGCTGCGCCAGGTCGACCCGGTGGACGAGCTGACCTTCTTCGACATGGAATGCGCCATCCTCGGCGCCGAATGGATCGGGCCGAGGCTGATGACGATCGTGCTTGAGGATCTCGGCCAGTCGGTTCCCGACGATCTGCCGGCACTCTACGCTGCCTGCCGGGCGATGCTGAGGGCGCGCCTTTCGCTTGCGCACCTGCTCGATCCGGTGCCGCGCGAGCCGGAACGGTGGCGCCCGGTCGCCGATCGCTATGCCGACGCGGCCGAGGCGGCGCTGAAGAAGCTTGGGCTTTGAGAAAAGCTCGGCTTGCGGCAGGTAGGGCACGGGCGAGAGATTTGCGGCGTGCCGTCTGGAGGTAGCGACGTCTCGATGACAACGATGGCGGTTTTCGCACTCGGCGACAGCGGCGCATTCGGCGCCGCCGTTGCCGCGCGCCTCGGCGTTCCGCTTGCGCCGCACGAGGAGCGGGAGTTCGAAGACGGCGAGCACAAGACGCGTCCGCTGGTCAACGTGCGCGGGCGGGACGTCTACGTGCTGGCAAACCTCGCGGGCGACACCCGCCAAAGCGCCAACGACCGGCTCTTAAAGGTCCTGTTCTTCATCGCGACGCTGAAGGATGCCGGCGCCGCGCGCATGACCGCCGTCGCTCCCTACCTTGCCTATGGGCGCAAGGACAGGCAGACGAAGACGCGCGATCCGGTGATGACCCGCTACGTCGCGCAGCTTTTCGAGGCGGTCGGGACCGACCGGGTGATCGCGCTTGAGACCCACAACCTCGCCGCCTTCCAGAACGCGTTTCGCTGCGACACCGACCACCTCGACGCCAACCGGCTCTTCGCCGAACATTTCGCGACACTTGTCGGCAACGCGCCGGTTGCCGTCGTGTCGCCGGACGTCGGCGGCGTGAAGCGGGCGGAAGCGCTGCGCGAACGGCTGGAGAAAGCGCTCGGCCGCCCGGTGGCGAAGGGCTTCATGGACAAGCAGCGCTCCATGGGCAAGGTCACCGGCGACATCTTTGCCGGCGACGTCGCGGATCGGAGCGTGATCGTGTTCGACGACATGATCAGCACGGGCACCACGATGGCCCGCACCGCCGCCGCCTGCCATGCGCGCGGCGCGAAGACGATCCATCTTGCCGCGACGCACGGCCTCTTTCACGGCGGCGCCTCGGCGATCGTCGAGGAACCGAGCGTGACGAGCATCGTCGTCACCGATTCGATCAGCCCGCCGCGTCTCGACCGGCAGCGGCTTGGCGATCGCCTCGTGGTCCTCTCCGTCGCCGAGCTCTTCGCGGAAGCGATCGCCCGCGCGCATTCCGGAGGGTCTATCGTCTCGCTTCTTGAGAGCGGCGCGTAGCCGTTCGGAGAGGGCCGGCTAGCGCACGACGACGCAGGTGCACTCCGCCGCCTGCACGACCTTGTGCGATACGCTGCCGAGAAGAAGGCCCTCGAGGTAGTTGAGGCCGCGTGACCCGATGACGATGGCGTCGGCCATCCGCACCTTCGCCGTCCTGACGATCTCCTGTGCGGGGTCGCCCTCGACAATCAGCGTCTCGACGTCCTTCACGCCTTTCTTTTGCACCACCTGTTTCGCCTCGGCCGTGACGAACTCCGCGGCGCTGCGCAGCAGATCCGCCTCGGTCATGCGGATGTGCTCCAATCGCTCGAACTCAATCATTTCGGGCGGAATCCGACTCATGGCCGTGCCGCTGCTGAACAAACAGCAAAAGCAGCTTCGCCCTTGTGCTTGCGGCCAGCTCGGCCGCGTATTCGAGCGCCTTCTTTGACTGCTCCGAGCCGTCCGTCGGATGCAAGATCAGCTGCATGTTCACGGCACTTCTCCTTCTTGGGGATGTCGGCGAAGGCCGCTCTCCGGCGTGCGGCCGGATGCCCCCCATCCCGAGGAGCACTAAGACGAAGCCGACGGACGGCCTTTGACGCAGGTCAACGCACGCGCCGGGCGTTCGCGCCCGGGGATTGCGTAAGATCAAGGGCATTCTTGCGTCCCGGCGCGAACTTGCATCGGCCGGGAGCCGGTCGGGCGGCCGGGACATTGCCGCAGCGGGGGAGGGGTCGGAGTGCCATTTCGCGATCGCGCCGATGCCGGACGGCAGCTTGCCGCCGCGCTCGTGAGCTACAAGGACCGGCAGCCGATCGTTCTCGCCTTGCCGCGGGGCGGCGTCCCGGTGGCGGCCGAGGTCGCGGCTGCCCTTGAGGCGCCGCTCGATCTGCTCCTCGTCCGCAAGATCGGCGTGCCCTACCAGCCGGAGCTTGCCATGGGTGCGGTGGTCGACGGCCCCGACGCGCTGGTCGTGCGCAACGAGGACGTCATCCGGCTTGCCGGCGTTTCGCCGGCCGCCTTCGCGGAGGTCCGCGACCGCGAGCTTGCCGAGATTGGGCGACGCCGGAGCCGCTATCTCGGCAACCGCTCGCACCCCGAGCTTAGAGGGCGCACCGTCATCGTGATCGATGACGGCGTTGCCACCGGCGCGACGACGCGCGCGGCGCTCCGAGCGGTGCGCAAGCAGAATCCGGCGCGGCTGATCCTCGCCGTGCCGGTCGCGCCGACCGACACGCTCATCGCGCTCCACGGCGAAGCCGACGAGATCGTCTGCCTGGAGGACTACGAATCCTTCATGGCGATCGGCGTCTACTACTCCGACTTCGGGCAGTTATCCGACGAGGAGGTCACGGCGATCCTTGCGCGCTTCCCGGCCGAGCCCTCCGCTTCGCCAAAGGTCTCGTCGCGATAGAAGCCGGCACGGCGAGAGACCGAGAAGCCGCTAAAGATGCGCGATCTCGGTGTCGTCGCAAGAATGCCCGAGCTCCGCCAAGCCGTCGTCCAAATAGTCGCCGAGCGACGGCATTCCGGTGAGGTAGGGCGCTGAATTCCGCCGGTGGCGCTCCATCGCCAGGGCGCGCGCGCTGTCGAAATCGTTGCGGTCGAAGTCGCCGCGCCCGACCCATGCGATCGCGATCAGGTCGACGACCTCGTCGTCGTTGAGGTCTCTGATGGCCTGGCGCAGCTCCAAGAGGGTCGGATCGTCGGCGTAGTCCTCAAGGATTGCGCCTTCCGCGTCGTCGGAAGGGTTGGAGCCGGGGTCGGGCTCGAGCGGCTCGACCTTCACGTCGAACTCGCGCGCCTTGACGATGATGTAGCAGACCTTGTCGGTGCTGATGTTGATCTCCACCGGAGCGGGGGGCTCTTTGATCATAAGCGGCTCTTTGACCTCATGCGGGAACCTCTGTGTGTCGGGTCGGCGGCGCGCGCGGCAGGCCGCTTCTGAGCGGTTGGTGTGGCGACCCCGGCAGGATTCGAACCTGCGACCAACAGCTTAGAAGGCTGCTGCTCTATCCCCTGAGCTACGGGGCCACGTGCTCCCTAGTCAATGCGTCCAAGGCTGCGCTCTGTCGCGCTTGAAATTGTCCGAATAGGCGATCGACGGCCGCACGCGATCGTGCGCTTCGAAGGCCCGGTAAGCGATGCCGTTCCGCTTCGCGTAGTCGATCGCCTCTTCCTTCTCTCAAACTGCAGGCGAACCTGGCTGCGCATGTCGTCCGACGACGTATAGCCCATCAGCGGCTCGATTTCCTTCGCCCGCTCCGGCTCGAACTCCAGCACCCAAAGATGCGTCTTGGCGCGACCCGACTGCATCGCCGTCTTCGCCGGCCTGTAGATGCGTGCAACCATTTCCCAATCCCACTGGCTCGCCAAGCCGTAGCTCGAAGAGCGAAGGCTGGTCGGGGCAGCAGGATTCGAACCTGCGACCCCCTGCTCCCAAAGCAGGTGCGCTACCAGACTGCGCTATGCCCCGACTGCGTGACGCCGCGTAGGCCGAGCCGGGCCGCCGGTCAAGCAGCAAGCGTGAAGATTGGCCGCGAAAGCCCTGGCGCTAAGGGGAATTCCGCCCGCGCGGGGCTTGTGCGGCCCCGCACAAACGCACGCCTCGCGGCATGAGAAACCGAACCATCGCAACGCCCCCGGGGGCAGACGCCACGGGGCAAAGAGATGGAGACGAAGATGAACCTTTTCCGCACCACGACCGCCGCTCTCGTCGTCGCCGCTTCGCTCGCCACGGCCGGTTCGGCGTCCGCCTACGAGCGCTGGATCGACATCCACAATGTCGGCGATGCCACGATCGTCGCTGTGCAGATCAGCCACATCGACATGCAGACCTGGGGTCCCGACATCCTCGCTAGCGCCATCCCGGCCGGCTATGTGGGCGAGGTCGATCCGGTCAACACGCAGGGTTACTGCCGCTTCGACATCCGCCTGACCTACGCCGACGGCGACACCGCCGACATCTACGACGTGAACCTCTGCGAGGCGGTGGATCTCGTCACCGACGGCTACACCTACGACGTCTACACGATCTGACCCAACAGCCCCGAGCGCGAACCGCCGCCGGAGAAATCCGCCGGCGGTTCCGCGTTTTATGCAAAGCCGCGCGCTCTTCTTGTCGGCCGGGGCGGAGATGCTAGAAGGAGCGGCGAACGGCGGGCTGGCGGGAGCGGGCTGTTGAGGAAAAGCGCCGAACGCACGGCCGACGGGTCGATATCGGAGCGAGCGCAGAGCGGGACGACGCTCGGCCGGATCGCCGACAACGGCGCGGCGTCGGCGCTCTTCCTTATCTGTCTCTGCCTGCTCATGTTCCTGCCCGGGCAGGCGGGCCTTCCCGTCACCGATCGTGACGAAGCCCGTTTCGTGCAGGCCACCCGCCAGATGCAGGAGTTGGGGAACTACGTCGACATACGTCTCGGCGAAGAGACGCGCTATGCAAAGCCCGTCGGCATCTATTGGCTGCAGACGCTGACGACGGCCCCGGTCGGCGGCGCGGAAGCGCCGCTCTGGGCATTCCGCCTGCCATCGTTCCTCGCCGTGATCGCGTCGGTGTTTGCGGTCTGGATGATGGGACGCACTCTTTTCGATCGACGCGCGGGACTGCTCGCGGCGCTGCTCTTCGCGCCGATCGTCATCGTCGCGGTCGAAGCGCGCCTGGCGAAGACCGACGCCGTGCTTCTGGCGTGCATCGTTTTGAGCCAAGTCGCGCTAGCGAGCGCGTGGCGCCTGGAGACAAGCACGGCGCCCACGGAAGGATCGAGCGCAAAACGCCTCTCCTTGCCGCGCGCCATGATGTTTTGGGCCGGGCTCGGCGCAGGCATTCTCGTGAAAGGCCCGGTCGCGCCGATGATCGTCGGTCTGACCGGGGCGGCGCTCTCGGTGCGCATTCGCTCGCTTCGCGGCCTCCTCGCGTTGCGGCCCGTCGCCGGGGTTCTGCTCCTTGCGGCGATCGTGCTTCCGTGGGGTGTCGCCATCGCATTTGTCTCGCACGGCGAGTTTCTCCGCCACTTCGTCGGCGTGGATGTCGTCGGACGCGCAACCAACGGGCTGGAAGGCCACGGCGCTCCGCCGGGGCTCCATTTGGCGTTGATCCCGATCGTCGGCTGGCCGCTGGCGGCGTTTTTCCTCCTCGCGATCCCGGCGATCGTTCGTCGCTGGCGCGAGCCGGCGGTGTTCTTTTGCCTCGCCTGGCTGGTGCCGGCCTGGCTCGTCTTCGAAGCGGTCGCGACGAAGCTGCCGCATTACACGCTGCCGCTTTACCCGGCGCTGGCGCTTCTGACAGCCGCGATCGTTGCGAAAGAGGAGCTGTCGCAGTCGCGGGTGCTTCGTGCGATTGCCGCGGTGCTTCTCTTAGCCCTGCCGCTTGGCGCGTCGGTGGGCATATTCGTCGTGCCGCCTCTCCTCGGGGACGCTGTCCCGCGTGTGGCGGCCGTCGTGATCATCGGTTCCGCGCTCGCGGCTGCGATTGCGGCCGGCGCTTTGTTTTGCAGGCGCACGGAGAACGCGGTCCTCGTCGCGGCGCTATCCGCTGCGCTGCTCTATGGCGGCGCGATAGGCCAGGCGCTGCCGCGGATGCAGAGCTTGTGGCTCAGTCCGCGCCTGGTTGCGCTTACGCATTCGTCAGCCGGCTGCGGCGACCCTGAACTGGCGGTCTCCGGCTACGACGAGCCGAGCCTGATGGTGGCCGGCGGAACATCGATCCAGCATCCGTCGCCGGAGGAGGCCGCGGGCTGGCTTGCCGAGCCCGGATGCCGCGTCGCCGCCGTTGCGGACAAATTGGTGGAAGCGCTTCGCGCCGCGGCACAAGCCCGCAATCTCCCGCTGCGCGAGGTCGCCACGCTGAGCGGCTTCAACTACGCGGGCGGCCGGTTCCTCACGCTTCACCTTTTCATGGCCGCCACGGCCGAGTAACCCGGCTGAGATTCAGGCGCCTGTCATGGCGGCGAAGCCGCGTTCCAGGTCCTCGATGATGTCGGCGACATCCTCAAGCCCGATGTGAAGGCGGATGACCGGCCCCTCGGTCCACGGGCGGACGGTGCGCGAAGGCTCAAGTTGGGCGAGGACCGCCAGGCACTCGAAGCCGCCCCAGGAGGCTCCGATACCAAACAGCTGCAGCGCGTTCATGAAGCGCTTGGCGTCGTCGAAGCTCGCCTTAAGGACGAAGGCGAAGAGCCCCGACATGCCGCCGAAATCGCGTTTCCAGAGCGCATGACCTGGGTCGTCGGGGAGGCCGGGGCAAAGCACGCGCTTCACCTCGGGCCGCTGCTTTGAGCCAGTTGGCGATCGTAAGCGCGCTGCGCTGGTGCCGCTCGAGCCGAATGCCCATGGTCTTCAGCCCACGCAGCGTCAGCCAGATCTCCTCGGTCCCGGCCTGCAGCCCGAGCGAGAGGTGCAGCCTCTTAAGGCGCGGCCACGCTTTGGCGTTGGCGGAGATGGAGCCGATCAGAAGATCGGAATGGCCGCCGAAATATTTGGTGCCCGCATAGGCGGCAATGTCAACGCCGTGCTCGAGCGGGCGATAGAAGAGCGGCGTCGCCCAGGTGTTGTCGAAGACGGTGACCGCCCCTTCTTCCTTTGCAGCGGCGACGATCGCCGCAATGTCGGGCATCTCGAAGGTGAGAGAGCCGGGCGCCTCGATGAGCGCGACCGAGGCGCCCTCCATCTTGGCTTTGACGTCGTCGTTGGACAGCGGGTCATAGTAGACGGCCTCGGCGCCGAACATGGAGAGGATCTCGTCGCCGAAGCGGCGCGAGGGATAGTAGACGTTGTCGGGAAAGAGAACCTTCGTCTGCGGCCTGACCGCGGCCATGATCGCGACCGTGACCGCGGCGAGCCCGGAGGGGACGAGCACCGTGCCGGCGGTTTCCGTGCCTTCAAGCTCCGTCAGCGCCGTCGTCAGCGCCTCGATCGTCGGCGTGTTCATGAGCCCGTAGGGATAGCGATGCCCCTCGCGCGCGAGCATCGACTCCACGGTTTTGTGCAGCACGGTCGAGGCGCGCACAACCGGTGGGTTGACGAAGCCGTGGAAGCTCATCGGATCGAGGCCGGCATGCGCAAGAAGAGTATCCGTGCGCCAGTTGGTCCGATTCTTGCGACCCTCGTCTGCCATGTGGATTCCCCGTCCTTTTGCGTTCGCAATAGGCGAAGCCGGCGAAAAGTCCAATCGCGCTTCTCGCTCAGAGCGGGGTTGACCGAAGATAGAGATTGCCGTTCGATGACACGCAGAAATGGGGGAGGGGTGCCCGAAATGTGACGCTTTCGATGCCGCAAAGCGGGCGATCGCGACATTTCGGCCTCAAGCCGCCATCAGAGAGGGAAGCAGTACATGACAAAACACCTTCTACCGATTGCCGCCGGGATAGCGCTGGGACTCGCCGCGAGCGCCGCTTCGGCCACGACATTGGAAGACGTAAAGGCGCGCGGCGAGCTGATCTGTGGCGTGAGCCAGGGCCTTCCCGGCTTCTCCAATCCCGGACTCCGCCGGCAATTGGTCCGGCATCGACGTCGACTATTGCAAGGCGCTTGCAGCGGCGATCTTCGGCGACGCCTCGAAGGTGAAGTTTTCGCCGCTTTCGGCCAAGGAGCGCTTCACCGCGCTGCAGTCGGGCGAGGTCGACATCCTGAGCCGCAACACCACCTGGACGATGTCGCGCGACACCGATCTCGGCCTGAACTTCGCCGGCGTCACCTACTATGACGGCCAGGGCTTCATGGTCCGCAAGGACCTCGGCATCGCGCACGCCAGCGAACTCGGCGGCGCCAGCGTCTGCACGCAACACCGGCACCACGACCGAGCTTAACGTCGCCGACTACTTCCGCTCCCATAACATGGATTACGAAGTGGTTGCCTTCGAGAAGGCCGACGAAGTTATCGCCGCCTATGGCGCCGGCCGTTGCGACGTGTTCACCACCGACGCGTCGGGCCTCTACGCCGAGCGCTTGAAGCTCGCCAACCCGGCCGACCACATCGTGCTCCCGGAGATCATCTCCAAGGAGCCGCTCGGCCCGGCAATTCGCCAGGGTGACGATCAGTGGATGGACATCGCCCGCTGGACGCTGAACGCGCTGATCAACGCCGAGGAGCTCGGCGTGACCCAGGCGAACGTCGATGAGATGAAGAGCTCCGACAACCCGGAGATCAAGCGTCTCGTCGGCGTCGAAGGCACCTTCGGCGAGAGCCTCGGCCTCACCAACGAATGGGCGGTCAACGCCATCAAGGCAGTCGGCAATTACGGCGAGATGTTCGATCGCAACGTCGGACCGAACACGCCGCTCGGCATCGCGCGTGGGCTAAACGCGCTCTGGAAAGACGGCGGTATTCAATACGCCCCGCCGATCCGCTAATGATTGGGGCCCGGCCGGATGACGGCCGGGCCCTTTCTGCACCGGCCGAAGCGTGAAGAAACGGCAAGGAGCGTAGATTGGCTGTCCAAGAGGCGCTGCCGCTCAGATCTGTCGCTGGCGGCTACTCCGTGCTCAATGACCAGCGGGTCCGCGGCGTCATTTTCCAAGTTCTTTTGATTGTCGGCCTCATCGCCTTCGCCCTGTGGATCGTAAACAACACTGCCGCCAACCTCCGCGCACAGGGCATCGGCTTCGGCTTCGGCATCCTTGAGGACACGGCCGGGTTCCAGATCAATCAGTCGCTGCATTCCCTATCAGGAGACGTCGACCTACGCCCGCGTCTACATGGTCGGGCTTCTGAACACGCTACTCGTCGCGTTTCTCGGGATCGTGTTCGCCACGATCATCGGTTTCATCGTTGGCATATCGCGGCTTTCGAAGAACTGGATCGTCGCGAAGGCTGCCACGGCCTACGTCGAGGCGCTGCGCAACATCCCGCTGCTCCTGCAGATATTCATCTGGTATTTCGCGGTTCTGCGCCTCTTGCCGCAAAAGCGTGACGCGCTGAGCCTCGGGCCGCTCGGCCTGATCAACATCGCCGGCTGGTATGCGCCCAATCCAATCCTCGGCCACGATTTCTGGTTCGTATCCGTGGCGGCGCTGGTTGGAATCGCAGCGACGCTCATCGTGGCCCGATGGGCATGGCGACGGCAGTTAGCGACGGGCCAGCAGTTCCCGACCTTTTGGGTCGGCTTGGGGCTGATCGTCGGATTGACGCTCATGGCATGGCTCGTCGTCTGGTCAATCTGGGGCGCGCCGCTCACGCTCGACTATCCGACCGAGGGGAATTTCGGCCCGAAGGGCGGGGCGCGCATCTATCCTGAGTTCATCGGGCTCTTGCTCGCGCTGAGCTTCTACACGGCGACCTATATCGGCGAGCTCGTGCGCGCCGGCATCCTGTCCGTCTCACGGGGGCAGACTGAAGCGGCGTATTCCCTCGGGTTTCGCCCCGGCTTGACGCTCCGCCTGGTCGTCATTCCTCAGGCGATGCGGGTGATCATTCCACCGCTCACCAGCCAATACCTGAACCTCACGAAGAACTCCTCGCTCGCCGTTGCGATCGCCTACCCCGACCTCGTCTCCGTCTTTGCCGGCACCGCGCTGAATCAGACGGGGAGGGCGATTGAGTTCATCCTCATCACCATGGGCACGTATCTTGCGATTTCGCTGATCACCTCCGCATGCATGAACGTCTACAACCGCCGCAAGGCGCTGGTGGAGCGCTAGGTCATGCCGGCGCTCGAAGCCGAAACCGATCTGGCCTTTGTCCGACTCGACATGGAGGAGGCGGCACCGCCGCCGGTCCGCGACCGCGGACCGATCGGCTGGGCCAGGCAGAACCTCTTCTCTAACTGGTTCAATACGATCCTGACGTTGATCGCGCTGTGGATCATCTGGAAGGTGGCGGCGCCGATCATCGATTTTGCCCTGATCAAGGCGGTCTGGAGCGGCTCCGACCGTGCGGCCTGCACGACCCAGGAGCAGGGCGGCATCCAGCCGAACGGATGGTTCGGCGCATGCTGGCCGTACATTGAGAGCCTATTTCGCCCAGTTCGTCTACGGGCGCTACCCCGGTCGAGGCGCGCTGGAGGATCGATCTGCTGTTCGTCCTGTTTGCGGTCGGCCTTGTTCCGATGCTGGTTCCGGCGGCACCGTTCAAGCGCGAGAATATCCTCTACATGGTCGGCGCGTTCCCGTTGTTGGCACTGCTGCTCCTGACCGGCGGGAATTTCGACTACGGTTCCTTCCTCGGCGTCGGCGGGATGCTTTCGCCGGGCGGCGGCAAAATCGCCTTCTGGATCGACTACGTCATCCTCACCCTGATCCTTTGCGGGGTCGTTTACGGGTGGCGGCAGGCGACGGGGACTTCGGCAACCGGATCGATCCGACTGCTGCTCATCGTGATGGCAGTGATTGCGGTGGTTCTCTTGGTACTCGGCGTCGATCTCGGGCTGCAGCCCGTGCGCACCGACCAATGGGGCGGTCTGCTGACGACGCTCGTCATCGCGGTCACCGGCATCGCTGCCTCGCTTCCTCTCGGCATCGTCTTGGCGCTCGGGCGACGCTCGACGATGCCGATCGTTCGCGCGGTCTGCGTCGGCTTCATCGAGTTCTGGCGCGGCGTGCCCCTGATCACCGTGCTGTTCATGTCGTCGGTGATGCTGCCGCTCTTCCTTCCCGAGGGGGTGACCTTCGACAAGCTTTTGCGCGCGCTGATCGGCGTGGCGCTGTTCTCCGCCGCCTACATGGCTGAGACGGTGCGCGGCGGATTGCAGGCCATCGGCAAAGGTCAGTACGAGGGCGCCGACGCGGTGGGCCTGACCTACTGGCAGAAGATGCAGCTCATCATCCTGCCGCAGGCTTTGAAGATCGTCATTCCCGGCATCGTCGGCAGCTTTATCGCGCTCTTCAAGGACACGACGCTGGTCCTGATCATCGGCCTCTTCGACTTCCTCGGCCAGATCCAGTCGAGCTTCACCGATCCGACGTGGCTCAGCCCCGTGCAGGCGACGACCGCGTATTTCTTCGCCGCCTTAGTCTACTGGGTCTTTTGCTTCTCGATGTCCCGCTATTCCATCTACACCGAACACCGGCTCGACACCGGCCATAAACGCTAGGAGAGATCGCCATGTCCGAGAGTGCAGTCGCGCCCAGCGGCCTTCCACATGCCGATCTCAACGTGGAGATCCGGTGCGCCGGCCATCGAAATGGTCGACGTCAACAAATGGTACGGCGAGTTCCATGTGCTGCGGAACATCAACCTCGGCGTCGCGCGCGGCGAGCGCATCGTCATCTGCGGGCCGTCCGGTTCCGGCAAGTCGACGATGATCCGCTGCATCAACCGGCTGGAGGAGCATCAGAAAGGCAAGATCGTCGTCGACGGCATCGAGCTCACCAACGACCTGAAGAAGATCGACGAGATCCGCCGCGAGGTCGGCATGGTGTTCCAGCACTTCAACCTCTTCCCGCATCTCACCATAATGGAGAACCTGACACTCGCGCCGATCTGGGTCCGCAAGATGCCGAAGAAAGAGGCGGACGAGGTCGCCATGCACTATCTGACGCGGGTGAAGATCCCCGAGCAGGCGCAGAAATATCCGGGCCAGCTCTCCGGCGGGCAGCAGCAGCGGGTGGCGATCGCCCGCGCGCTCTGCATGAGCCCGCGCATCATGCTCTTCGACGAGCCGACCTCGGCTCTCGACCCGGAAATGATCAAGGAAGTGCTCGACGTTATGGTCGGCCTCGCGGAAGAAGGGATGACCATGCTCTGCGTGACCCACGAGATGGGCTTCGCGCGGCAGGTCGCGAACCGCGTCATCTTCATGGACGCCGGGCAGATCATCGAGCAGAACGAGCCGGAGCAGTTCTTCCTCAACCCGCAGCACGACCGCACCAAGCTGTTCCTGAGCCAGATACTGCACTAGGTCCGCCAAAGAGCGCGCATGCGCGCCGATCCGGAGACGGAGCGCGCGGTCTTCGCGGCGGTCGATGCCTTCTTCGATCATTTCGCGAACCGGCGGCTGGAGGAGGCGCTCGCCGCCTTCGTGCCTGACGCGGATGTCGCCCTCTACGGGTCCGAAGTCAGCGAAATCATCGTCGGACGGGAAGCACTCCGGCGCTTCTTCGAGAGGCTCTTCGCACGCGCGAACGGACCGCGTTTTACGCTCGAAGAGCGCCGCGCCTCCATCCGCGGCGACGTCGCGTGGTTCACCTCGGCCGCAACCGTGAGGATCGGCGGCACCGCGGTCTCCCCCTATCGGCTGACAGGCGTCCTCGAACGGCGCGATGGCCGATGGCTCTGGGCGCTCTTCAACGGCTCCGAGCCGCTTCGCGACCGCGTGTAGCCGGTCCGCGACTTTCTCGCCGCGCGCCGCGAGCGCCTGGCCGCCGCCTGAACGCAAGGAATTCGCGGGAGCCGGCGCCGAAAGGGCGCCGCCATTACCGCCATTTAATCCGCGCGTCCGCACGCCGCCGGTTGACATGCCGCCACGTTATAAAGTAACGGACGTTACAACATAACGCAGCGGGACGCCGGATGGCCGCCGATCTCAACAGGAACGACAAGAAGGTGCTCTCCGCGCTTGGCCGCTCGGAGAAGCCGCTTTCCGCCTACGACATTCTCGATCGCGCCCGCTCCGATGCGTTGAAGGCGCCGGTTCAGGTCTATCGCGCGCTTGAGAAGCTGGAGGGCAGGGGGCTCGTCCATCGGATCGAGGCGCTGAACGCCTTCGTCGCCTGCTCTGAGCACGGCGACGAGTGCGAGGGCCAGGAGCAGCAGCACCGCCATGCTGCGCATCGGCCGGGCTTCGTGATCTGCCGCGACTGCGGCTCGGTGCGCGAATTCGAGGACCCGCGCGTTGCGAAAATCGCCGAAGACGCGGCGGGAGAGGGCTTTGCGGTCGAGTTCGTCGCGCTTGAGGTCTACGGCCGCTGCGCGGCCTGCCGCGCTGCATAGCCTCCGTCGGCAATCGCGTTTCGATCGGCACTTCCCATGTCGCGGCCTTCTCTGGAATTCCCGCCTTCGCTGATGGCAAGCTCGGCTCTGACGCGGCTTGCCGCAGTCGCGGTCGTCGTCGCCGGCCTTTGGCTGGCGATCGCCTGGGCGGTCTCGCTACCATGAACGACGCCGTGATCCGACTGAACGACGTCGTGGTCGCCTATGGCCGCCACCCGGCGGTCAGGCACGTTTCGGGCGCGTTCGCGCCGGGAACCTTGACCGCCATCGCCGGACCGAACGGCGCCGGAAAGACGACGCTTCTGAAAGCGCTGATGGGAGAGCTGCCGCTTGCTTCCGGAACGATCGACCGTGGCGGCTTCTCCTTCCGCGACTTCGGCTACTTGCCGCAAGCAGTCGAAATCGACCGCACGTTTCCGCTATCCGTCGCCGATACGGTCATGCTCGGCGCATGGCAGGAGGCAGGCGCCTTCCGTGCCGTCGGCGCGCCGATGAAGCGCCGTGCCGGGGAGGTTCTCGCCGCCGTCGGGCTCGAAGGGTTCGAGCGCCGTCAGATCGGCTCGCTTTCCGCCGGGCAGTTTCAGCGCGTGCTCTTCGCGCGGCTTCTCCTGCAGGACGCCAAGGTGATCCTGCTCGACGAGCCGTTCACGGCGATCGACGCCCGCACGACGAGCGACCTCCTCGAAATCGTCCAGCGCTGGCGCGACGACAAGCGGACGGTGATCGCGGTCCTGCACAATTTCGATCAGGTGCGGGAGCACTTTCCCGAGACGCTGCTTCTGGCGCGCGAGATGATCGGCTGGGGTCCGACCGCTTCCATCATGACCAGCGCCAACCTCGTTCGCGCTCGCGCCGCCGCCGAGCAGTGGGACGAAGACGCGCTGGTCGAGGCACTGCCGATCCGGAGGGTCGCATGATCCTCTATGATGTCTTCGTCCAGCCCTTCGTCGAATATGGCTTCATGCGCCGCGCGCTCGTCGCCTGCGTGGCGCTCGGCATCGGCGCCGGCCCGCTCGGCGTGCTGCTTCTCCTCAGGCGCATGAGCCTGGTCGGCGATGCGATGGGCCACGCGGTGCTGCCCGGCGCGGCGCTCGGCTTCCTGGTGGCGGGCGGACTGTCGCTGCCGGCGATGGGTCTCGGTGGCCTCGTCGTCGGGCTTGCCGTTGCGCTGCTATCCGGCCTGGTCAGCCGCACTACGATCCTGCGCGAGGACGCGAGCTTCGCGACGTTCTATCTGACCTCGCTCGCCGCCGGCGTGCTCATCGTCTCGCTTAGAGGCTCGAGCATCGACCTTCTGCACGTGCTCTTCGGCACGATCCTCGCAATCGACGCGCACTCGCTGTTTCTCGTCGGCGGTATCATGTCGCTGACGCTTTTCGTTCTCGCCGTCATCTACCGCCCGCTCGTCGCCGAATGCTTCGACCCCGGCTTCCTGCGCGCAGTCGGCGGGCGCGGGCCGCTCTACCACATGCTCTTTCTGTTCCTGCTCGTGATCAACCTTGTTGCGGCCTTCCAGGCGCTCGGCACGCTAATGGCCGTCGGGCTGATGATGCTGCCGGCGTCGGTGGCGCGGCTTTGGGCGAAAAGCCTGCCGACGATGGCCGGCATCGCGGCGGTGACGGCGATCGTCTCCGGCTATCTCGGCCTGACCGCATCTTATCATCTCGGCTTCGCTTCGGGTCCGTCGATCATCCTGACGGCGAGCGTGATCTACGGTCTCTCTCTGGTCTTTGCGCCGGCAGGAGCTCTTCGGCGGGTGCTGCCGCGATACGGGCTTGTGGGCTGAATGGGCATGTTTGCAAGGAAAAGCGTGATGATCCGAAATTCACTCATCGGCGGATTCGTCGCGACCCTCTTCGCATTTGGCGGCGGAGCGCCGGCGGCCGCCAGGACGCTCGACGTCGTCGCAAGCTTCACGGTCCTTGCCGATGTCGTCGCCGAGGTCGGCGGCGATCACGTCGACGTCACGAGTCTCGTCGGGCCGAACGGCGATCCGCACGACTTCGAGCCCTCGCCGAACGACGCCAAGAACCTCAAGGCCGCCGATCTTGTCTTCGTCAGCGGCAACGGGCTCGAGGGCTGGATGGACCGCCTGATCACCGCCTCCGGCTATCAAGGCGCGCCGGTCGTCGCGTCAGCGGGTGTACCGACGCGCAAGTTGGAAGCGGACGGCGAGAAGATTATCGATCCGCACGTCTGGAACAGCGCCGCGAACGTCGAGATCTGGGTGAAGAACATCGAGGCGGCGCTCGCGGCCGCCGATCCCGAAGATGCGGCCGATTTCGCGGCGAATGCGGGACGCTACACGAAGACGCTGCAGGACCTCGACGCCTATGCGCACACCGCTTTCGATCAAGTGCCGCCCGCCGACCGTAAGATTTTGACCAGCCACGACGCCTTCGGATATTTCGGCGACGCCTATGGCGTGACGTTCCTCTCGCCGGTCGGTCTTTCAACCGAGAGCGAGGCTTCCGCGCGGGACGTCGCCAAGCTCATCGAGCAGATCAAGACCGAGCACGTGAAGGTCTATTTCATCGAGAATTCGAACGACCCGCGCCTCGTCGAGCAGATCGCGCGCGCGACCGGCGCGAAGCCTGGTGGCGAGCTCTACGTCGAGGCGCTCTCCGACAACAACGGCCCGGCGGCGACCTACATCGACATGTTCCGCTACAACGTCGACCAGCTCGCCGGCGCGATGAAGACGAGCTGAGGCGGTCGAGAGGTATCGCGCCTAACGCCGCCTCCGCCGCGCCGCAAGCAGTCCAATGTAGTGCATCGCTACAGTCGCTGCGGCGAGAGCCGTAATGTCGGCGTGGTCGTAGGGCGGCGAGACTTCGACGACGTCGCCGCCGACGAAGTTCACCTCGCTAAGCCCTGATAGCGCCATAAGCGCCTGCGCCGAGGAGAGGCCGCCCGCAACCGGCGTGCCCGTTCCCGGCGCGAAGGCTGGATCAAGGCAGTCGATATCGAAGGTGAGGTAGGCCGCCATGTCGCCGACCTGATCGCGAACGCGCGCCGCGATTCCGTCCGGCGTCAGCCGGTGCACGTCATGGGCAGAGAGCACGGCGATGCCGCAATCCTCCGGCGCTTGCGTGCGGACGCCGACTTGGATCGAGCGTTCCGCATTCACGATTCCCTCGCGCACCGCTCGCCCGACGAAGGTTCCGTGCGAGAGCTTCAAGCCGTCGTCCCACCACGTGTCCTGGTGGGCGTCGAACTGGACGAGCGCCAGCGGGCCGTATTTCGCAGCGTGCGCCTTCAGAAGCGGCCAGGTGATGAAATGGTCGCCGCCGAGCGAGAAGAGGTGCACGTCGGCGTCGAGGATGGAGCGTGCCTCCGCCTCGATCGTCTCCGGAATGGTGAGGGGGTTATGCAGATCGAGGTCCGCGTCGCCGTAGTCGACGGCTGCGATGTCCTCGAAAATGTCGAAGCCGAACGGATATTGCGGATCGCCGTCGAGGATCGCGGAGGCGCGGCGGATGGCCTGTGGGCCGAAGCGGGCGCCGGGCCGATTGGTGACCGCCACATCGAGCGGCACGCCGAGAATGGCGAGATCGACGCCGGTCAGGTCGCGGCTGTAGCGCCGGCGCATGAAGGAAAGCGCGCCGGCATAGGTCGGATCCTCAGCGCCGCCTTTCAGCGTCGCGGAGCGGAAGGCGTGATCGATCGGCGGCTTTCCGGCGGCTCCAGCCATGGCGGAGCCCTGGTTATTCGGAACGCTCTTCCAAGGAAAGCAAAAACGCGGCCGCGCTTCCGCGGCCGCGTCGTTTGACGCCTGATTTTGGTGTTGCGCGCTACGCCGCGACGCGTCCGCAGCGGTCACGCCTCTCGGCTGTTTCGCTTTGCTCGACTGTGACGGCTACGCCCATCCGCGCGGCCTCGCGCGCGATCTGCGCCGAGATGTCGGCCGCACGGACCGACAGCGGCGTGGAAGACGCGATACGCTCGGCGATGTCGTCAGCCCAAAGCAACGCTTGCGCCGCCTTGGCTTGCTGCACCGCCGCTTCGATGAACGCCTGGAACCGGGGATCCATGACGGCCTCCATGGAATCTTCTTGAACAGGCTTATCTCATCGGCGCATGGCGCGAATGTGACCGGCCTGCGGCGTTCGTCCGCAACCGCCTCCGAGCGTGAACAAGATGTTGTGCGTCGCACTAAAAATGAAAAGAGCCGCCCGGTGTCGGCGGCTCCTCTCGCATTGTGCAGTGCAATGTCGTCAGCGCTTCGAGAACTGGAAGCTCCGCCGCGCCTTGCGCTTGCCGTACTTCTTGCGCTCAACGACGCGCGAGTCGCGCGTGAGGAAGCCGTTGCGCTTCAGCACCGTGCGCAGCTCCGGCTCGTAATAGGTAAGCGCCTTCGAGATGCCGTGACGGAGCGCACCGGCCTGGCCCGAAAGGCCGCCGCCCGAGACCGTCGCCATGATGTCGAACTGACCGTTGCGGTCGGTCAGGAGGATCGGCTGGCGCACGATCATCTGCAGCACCGGGCGGCCGAAATACTCCGTGTATTCCTTCTCG
The DNA here is from genome assembly GCA_963778625.1 of uncultured Alphaproteobacteria bacterium. Lineage (GTDB taxonomy): Bacteria > Pseudomonadota > Alphaproteobacteria > Rhizobiales > Afifellaceae > DASWJZ01. The sequence goes on along the minus strand of CAVZVB010000006.1, from coordinate 361,104 downwards.
TTCACGGTGATGCGGCCGGAGCCGGGCTTCACCCAGACGCGGGCGACAGCGTCCTTGCGCTTGCCGGTCGCGTAGGCGCGGCCGAGGCTGTCGAGCTTCTGCACGTGAACGGGAGCTTGCACCTCTTCGGGGACGTCGCCCTTGAGCGCGCCGAGATCTTCGAGCGTCTGCGCCATGTCAGGAAATCCGTGTGTTCTTGGAGGAGAGGGCGGCGACGTCGAGCGTCTCCGGCTGCTGCGCGGCGTGCGGATGCTCCGACCCGGCGTAGACCCGGAGATTCTTGAGCTGCTGGCGGCCGAGCGGCCCACGCGGCAGCATCCGCTCCACCGCCTTCTCGACGATGCGCTCGGGGAAGCGGCCCTCGATCACCTTGCGCGCGGTGCGGTCTTTGATGCCGCCCGGATAGCCGGTGTGCCAGTGGTACTTCTTCTGATCGAGCTTGCGGCCGGTCAGCACCACCTTCTCGGCGTTGATGACGACGACGTTGTCGCCCATGTCGACGTGCGGGGTGAAGGTCGGCTTGTGCTTGCCGCGAAGGCGCGTGGCGACGATGGTGGCGAGCCGGCCGACGACGAGGTTCTCCGCGTCGATCAGCACCCACTTCTTCACCACCTCCGCCGGCTTTGCGGAAAAGGTCTTCATCGTGTTCCTCTTGAGGGAGCGCCTCCGCGCCCGGGACGGGAGGTCGGTTAGGCGGAGCGATCGGCCCGCCCGCGTTCGGTGCGGAGTTAGACGCGCGCGCTGTCGGTGTCAAGCAAAGGCGCATGCGCAAAAAGATGGATTAATTCAGTCACTTAATGAAGGGGTATCATTATACCGTCTTCTGCGGAATGGCGTAGGTCGCGGTCGCCTGCGCGATGAGGTCGCCGCCCGCCTCCGGCCGTATTTCGATTTCCACGACGCCGAGCCGCTTGCCGAGCTTCAGGATGCGGCAGGCCGCAACGAGCGGCGCAAGCGGGGCGCGGCGCAGGAAATTGATGCTGAGATTGGCGGTGACGATCATGCGGCTCCGGGCCGACATGCGCCAGAAGCGCCGCATAGGCGGCGACATCGGCGAGCGTGACGAGTGTCGGCCCGGAGACCGTGCCGCCGGGCCGCAGGTGCTTCTCGCCCGGAACGAGCCGCAGCACCGCCTCGCCGGGCCCGACCGAGAGGAGCGTCAGATCGCGCGCCGTCTGGATCTGCGGAAAATGCTCGTCCCAGAAGGCGGCGATCGCCTCGGCGGTCATGACGGGCTTGAAAGACATCGACGCTGGCTTGTAGGAGGGGGCGGAACTAGATTGCACTCGCGAAGGTGACCGCCGGAAAGTGACCAATGAACCGCCCGGCCGCAAGCGCCGATCTCGAACCCGCCGCGGTGCTGCGCGAGGAGCGGCCGCGCGCCGGCGTGCTGCGCCTGACGCTCACCAACCCGCCCGCGAACGCGCTTTCCGAAGCGATGCTCGCCGCCCTTGCAGTCGGCGCTCGACATGGCGGCGAGCGATAAAGCGGTGCGCGTCGTCGTCATCGCGGCGGAAGGGAAGCTCTTCTCCGGCGGCCACGATCTGAAGGAGATGACGGCGCGTCGCGGCGACGCGGATGGCGGCCGCGCCTATTTCGAGCATGTGTTCGGCCGCTGCGCGATCTTGATGCAGTCGATCCTGGCGCTGCCGAAGCCGGTCGTCGCGGAGGTGGCGGGGCTTGCGACCGCCGGCGGCTGCCAGCTCGTCGCAAGCTGCGACATCGTCGTTGCCGCCGACACCGCGCGCTTCGGCGTGAACGGCATCGACCTCGGGCTCTTCTGCTCGACCCCGATGGTGGCGCTTTCGCGCAACGTCAGCCCGAAGACGGCGCTCGACATGCTGATGACGGGCGAGATGATCTCCGCCGAGCGCGCGCGCGAAGCCGGGCTCGTCAGCCGCGTCGTGCCGGCGGCGGAGCTTCGCGCCGAGACCGACAAGGTGGTCGAGCGCCTTTTCGCGCGGCCGCCCGCGGTGCTGGCGCTCGGCAAGAAGGCCTTCGCCGAACAGCTCCGTATGCCTGTCGCCGACGCCTACCGCTTCGCCACCGCGACGATCGTCGACAACATGCTGATGGAAGAGGCGGAGGAGGGGATCGGCGCCTTCTTCGAGAAGCGCAAGCCGAAGCTGGCCATCAGCCTAGGACAATCGCCCTTGAACATCCTCCTCCACCGCCGCGCTTGCCGCGGCCATCGCCATCTTCCTGATCGCGGCGTCGACATCCCGGCTCTATGTCGCCGACGGCCGACTCTTCGTTCTCGTCGTCGCCATGGCGCTCTACGTCGTCGGCAACCTGCTCATGGTGCATGGTGATGCGAGGCATGGGACTCGGCATCGCGATCTCCGCTCGCGACGATCGCCCAGCTCGTGCTCATCAACGTGATCGCCTTCGCGATCTTCCACGAGCGCCCGGCGCCCGCGCAGCTCGTCGGCATCGGGCTCGGCGCGGTCAGCATGGCGCTCATCCTCGTTCCCGTCGGCCAGAAATAGCCGGACCGGAATGCGATTGCCATGGACCATGAGGCACTATCCCGACGACTATATCCGCGCGATCCTGGAGAACGTGAAGTCGATCGCCATCGTCGGCGCGAGCCAGAACGATGTGCGGCCGAGCTTCTTCGTCACCCGCTATCTGATCGAGAAGGGCTACCGCGTCTTTCCGGTCAACCCCGGCTTTGCCGGCCAGCTGTTCCTCGGGCAACAGGTCTACGGGCGCTCGGTGAGATCCCGGAGCGCATCGATATGGTGGAGATCTTTCGCGGCGTCCGAGTATGCGCCGGCGATCGTCGCGGAAGCGCTGGCCCTTGATCCGAAGCCCGGCGTGATCTGGATGCAGCTTGGCGTTCGCAATGACGAGGCGGCCGCCGCAGCCGAGGCCGCGGGACTGAAGGTCGTCATGAACCGCTGTCCCAAGATCGAGTACGGCCGGCTCTCCGGCGAGATCGGCTGGGCAGGAGTCAACTCCCGCGTGCTCTCCTCGAAGAAACCGATCCTGCGCACCGGCTTCCAGCACCGCGGACTGCGCCGCGAATAGCGTCTTCGGAGCGGCCCTGCGCCGGCGATTTGAATCGCGTGCCGGCTATTCCCTGTGCCAATCAAGCGCTACCGCCTTGATGCATCTCAAGCGGCTTCGCGCGCTTTTCGGCCTCCTGAGGGCTGCAAGCGAGCTGCAAGGAAGCTTGTCGTACGCGCCCCGGACAGGCGGGCGGACAGGCTCGGAAGGGAGGATGAAAGCCCATGAAGCCGTTCAAGACAATCAGAGAATATTTAGCGCCGCTTGCGGCCGGTCTCGTGCTCGCCGCATGGCGACAGCGGCATCGGCCGCGGGGACGGTGGTGAACGTGTCGCTCTGGGATAAAGGCGCCGAGACGCCGATGGCGACCGACCTGGGGTTTCCTGCCCCCGGCAAGGATATGTCGAATGCCTCGATGGGCATCGCTCGTCAGCCAGGACACCGTCAAAGCCGGCGAGACGACGTTCGAAGTCCTCAACTCCTCGAGGATGCAATCCACGAGATGATCATCGCGCACCTCAAGGATTTGACCCAAGTGCTTCCCTACATTCCCAACGAGAGCAGGGTCGACGAGGACCACATGGAGACCCTGGGCGAAGTTTCGGAGCTTGATCCAGGCGCGCGTGGTGCCCTCCGCCTCGATCTTAAGCCGGGCAGCTATCTTCTCTTCTGCAACGTTCCCGGGCACTTCATGGCCGGGATGTGGACCGTCTTCACGGTGACCCCGTGAGATGACGATCTTGGCGGGGCGCACGCACGCGTGCGCTTTGCCGAGAGCTGCGAAGATATGAAGGCCCGGCGCGAAATTCGCACCGGACCTTTCTTATTGCCGTGACCGCTGAGGTTGCATGAGCAAATTTCTCGTGGTCGGCATCGCTTCAGTCGCGGAGCGCGCGAAATCCGCTCCCTCGCCGTTGCCGAACGGCGGAATGATCTTGTTTGACCGGGGCGAAATCTCACGGGCAAGATGGTGCCGATCCGCCAGGAGAGGAAACGTAAATGGCCGAAGAGCGCAAACCCGGTTTCAACACGCTGTCCGTTCATGCCGGCGCCAAACCCGACCCGGCGACCGGCGCGCGGGCGACGCCGATCTATCAGACGACCTCCTACGTGTTCGACGACGTGGAGCACGCTGCGGCGCTGTTCGGGCTGAAGGCGTTCGGCAACATCTACACGCGCATCATGAACCCGACGCAGGCGGTGCTGGAGGAGCGCGTCGCAGCACTTGAAGGCGGCACGGCGGCGCTTGCCGTTGCCTCCGGCCATGCCGCGCAAGCGCTCACCTTCCACACGACTCTGCATGCCCGGGCGACGAGATCGTCGCGGCGAAGCGGCTTTACGGCGGCTCGATCAACCAGCTCGGCTATTCCTTCAAGAGCTTCGGCTGGAACGTGAAATGGGCCGACACCGACGATCTGTCGACCTTCGAGGCGGCGGTCTCGCCGCGCACCAAGGCGGTCTTCATCGAGTTGATCGCCAATCCCGGCGGCATCGTCACCGACATCGAGGCGATCGCCAAGATCGCGCACAAGGCCGGCGTGCCGCTCATCGTCGACAACACGCTGGCGACGCCCTACCTCTGCCGGCCGTTCGAGCACGGCGCCGACATCGTCGTGCATTCGCTGACCAAGTTCATGGGCGGGCACGGCAACTCGATCGGCGGCGTCATCGTCGATGGCGGCTCGTTCAACTGGTCGGCCGAGGCGGGGCGCTATCCGCTCCTTTCCGAGCCGCGGCCGGAATATCACGGCGTGAAGCTGCACGAGACCTTCGGCAACTTCGCCTTCGCGATCGCCGCGCGCGTGCTTGGCCTGCGCGACCTTGGGCCGGCGATCTCGCCGTTCAACGCCTTCCTCTTCATCACCGGCATCGAGACGCTGCCGCTTCGAATGCAGCGCCATTCCGACAACGCGCTCGCGGTGGCGAAGTGGCTGAAGGACCATCCCGAGGTGACCTGGGTCAGCTATGCCGGGCTTCCCGGCGACCGCTACCACAACCTTGCCAAGCGCTACGTGCCCGAAGGGCGCCGGCGCGGTGCTGACCTTCGGCGTGCGCGGCGGCTACGACGCCGGCGTGAAGATCGTGGAGAGCGTGCAGCTCTTCTCGCACCTCGCCAATATCGGCGACACGCGATCGCTCATCATCCATCCGGCGTCGACCACGCACAGCCAGCTTTCCGAAGCCGACCGCATCGCCGCCGGCGCCGGGCCGGACGCGGTACGGCTCTCCGTCGGCATCGAGGATGTCGAGGACATCATCGCCGACCTCGACCAGGCACTGAAGGCCGCGGCTTAGTTCCCTCCGCCTGGCGGGGAGGGGCTAGGGGAGGGGTCGCGCGGCGCGATACCCCTCACCCAGCCGCTTCGCGGCTACCTCTCCCCGCAAGGGGGGGAGAGGGCTTGGCGCACTTCCTCCCGCATAGCTCCTCCGCGCCGCCGTTGGTGGCGTCGACGGGACCGTTTCGCTATCTAGGCTCGTGAGAGAAGACGAAAAGACGCCTGGGGAGCTGAAATGGCCCAGAACTACGACGTCATCATCATCGGCTCTGGCCCCGGCGGCTACGTGGGGGCGATCCGCGCGGCGCAGCTCGGGCTGAAGACCGCGGTCGTGGAGAAGAGCTACGTCGGCGGCGTCTGCCCGAACTGGGGCTGCATCCCGACCAAGGCGCTGCTCCGTTCCGCCGACGTCTATCACGCCATGCTCCACGCCAAGGACTATGGGCTCGTCGCGAAAGACGTCGCCGTCGATGTCGGCGCGGTCGTGAAGCGCTCGCGCGGCATCGCCGATCGGATGAGCCAGGGCGTCGCCTTCCTCTTGAAGAAGAACAAGGTCGACGTGATCTGGGGCTCCGCGAAAATCGCGGCGAAGGGCAAGGTCACCGTAGAGAAAGCCGACAACGCGCCGAAGGGCGCGCTCGGGCCGGGCGAATATTCGGCGAAGCACATCATCGTCGCGACCGGCGCGCGCCCGCGCGCGCTTCCAGGGCTTGAGCCCGACAAGAAGCTCGTCTGGACCTATTTCGAGGCGATGGTGCCGCCGGAGCTTCCGAAGTCGCTGCTCGTCGTCGGCTCAGGCGCGATCGGCGTCGAGTTCGCGTCCTTCTTCAGGACGCTCGGTTCGGACGTCACCGTCGTGGAGATCCTGCCGCAGATTCTTCCCGTCGAGGATGCGGAGATCGCCGCGCATGCGCGCAAGCGCTTCGAGAAGGCCGGCATCAAAATCCACACCGAGGCGAAGGTCACGAAGCTCGACAAGGGCAAGAACGACGTGACCGCGACCATCGAACTGAAGGGCGGCAAGACCGAGACGCTGAAGGTCGACCGCGTCATCTCCGCCGTCGGTGTCGTCGGCAATATCGAGGGGCTCGGGCTGGAAGCGCTCGGCGTGAAGACCGAGCGCGGCTGCGTCGTCGTCGACGGCCTCGGCCGCACCAACGTTGAGGGCGTCTACGCGGTCGGCGACGTCGCCGGCCCGCCGATGCTCGCGCACAAGGCGGAGCACGAGGGCGTCATTTGCGTCGAGGCCATCGCCGGCAAGAACCCGCATCCGATCGACAAGCTGAAAATCCCCGGCTGCACCTATTGCAATCCGCAGATCGCCTCCGTCGGGCTGACCGAGGCAAAAGCCAAGGAGGGCGGCCGCGCGGTAAAGGTCGGGCACTTTCCCTTCATCGGCAACGGCAAGGCGATCGCGCTCGGCGAGCCGGACGGGCTGGTGAAGACCGTCTTCGACGCCAAGACCGGGCAGCTCCTCGGCGCCCACATGGTCGGGGCGGAAGTGACAGAGCTCATTCAGGGATTTGTCGTCGCCATGAACCTCGAGACGACCGAGGCGGAGCTGATCGAGAGCGTCTTCCCGCACCCGACCATCTCCGAGACCATGCACGAGAGCGTGCTTGACGCCTACGGGCGTGTTATCCACGTGTAGTGGGAGGAAGGCCCGCGAATGCGCGGGATTCGGCTTGGGAGGCGAAGAAGATGGCGGGTTTTGGTTGGATCATGACGATCATCATCGGCGGGCTTGCCGGGTGGATCGCCGAGAAGCTCATGCACAGCGACATGGGGATTATCGGCAATATCATCCTCGGCGTCGTGGGCGCGGTGGTGCTGAATGCCATACTGGTTGGATTGCTTGGACACACCATCGGCGGCTTCGTTGGTCAGCTCGTCGTGGCAATCGTCGGCGCCTGCATCCTCATCTTCGGCTGGCGCATTATCCAAGGCCGCAGACTGAGCTGAAGTCCCGTGGTCACGCTCATCGACACACTTGAGGGGAATGCGGGCGGCAAGCCCCGCCCGCGCCATCCGGAGAAGGCACACCGGCCGGATAATCCGGTGCTGCAGAAAGCCGGAGTGGATTCGCGTGCGTGCGCCGGGCTCGCCCGAATGGGCGAAGACGCGCGACATCGTGCGCGAGAACAAGCTCGTCACCGTGTGCGAGGAGGCCGGCTGCCCGAACATCGGCGAGTGCTGGGCGAAGAAGCACGCCACCTTCATGATCCTGGGCGACACGTGCACGCGCGCCTGCGCTTTCTGCAACGTGAAAACCGGGCTGCCCGGTGCGGTCGGAGGCCGACGAGCCGGCGCGCGTCGCCGACGCCGTCGCCAAGATGGAGCTCGCCCACGTCGTCGTCACCTCCGTCGACCGCGACGATCTCGACGACGGCGGGGCAGGGCACTTCGCCGCCGTCATCCGCGCGATCCGCGCGCGCTCGCCTGAGACGACGATCGAGGTGCTGACGCCGGATTTCCTGCAGGAAGGACGGCGCGCTCGAAATCGTCGTCGAGGCGCGCCCCGACGTCTTCAACCACAATCTCGAGACCGTGCCGTCGCTCTATCTGACGGTCCGCCCCGGCGCGCGCTATTTCCATTCGATCCGGCTCCTGCAGCGCGTGAAGGAGCTGGACCCGCAGATGTTCACCAAGTCCGGCATCATGGTCGGCCTCGGCGAGGCGCGGAACGAGGTTCTGCAGCTGATGGACGACCTGCGCACCGCCGAGGTGGATTTCCTGACCAGTCGGCCAGTACCTGCAGCCGACGCCGAAGCATCATGCGGTGAAGGAATTCGTCACGCCGGAGGCGTTCAAGTCCTATGAGACGATCGCCTACACGAAGGGCTTCCTGCTCGTCTCCGCGAGCCCGCTCACCCGATCGTCGCATCACGCCGGCGAGGATTTCGCCCGGCTGAGGGCTGCCCGCGCCGCGCGCATCTGATAGACCCCGCGGTCGATGCCGCAATTCACCACGACGCGCCGGGTCGGCCATTCCGCCGAGAAGATGTTCGACCTCGTCGCCGACGTCGAGCGCTATCCGGAATTCGTGCCCTTCTGCGAACGCCTGACGGTGCGCGGCCGGCGCAGCGAAGGTGGGCGCGAGGTGCTCGTCGCAGACATGACCATCGGCTACAAGCTCGTGCGCGAGACCTTCACCTCCAAGGTGACGCTCGACCGCGAGGCGCTCGAAATCCGCGCCGACTATCTCGACGGGCCGTTCCGCTTCATGGAGAACTCCTGGCACTTCCGTCCGCTCGACGCCGGCGGATCGGAGATCAGTTTCGAGATCGCCTACGAGTTCAAGAGCCGCACGCTCGCGCTCCTGATGGGCGCCGTGTTCGACCGCGTCTTCCGTGCCTTTGCGCATGCGTTCGAGACGCGGGCAGACAAGGTTTATGGGAAGGGCACGGCGTAATCGGTCCCCCAACCTCCCCGTAACGGGAACTGGGCCGCGTTCTTAGATCGCGCTCGCCTTCAGCTCCGCCAGCCAATGCGCCTGCCGCTCTTTCAATGTCGACTGCCGCAGATAGTCGCTCTCAATGTCCTCGATCTCCTCGACGACCTCGAACCTGAACACGTCGGCGCCGTGTTCCTTCCATGCCGCGCTCAACGAGCGATATCGATTGTCGCCCTGCCGCAGAGCAAACCAGATGCGGTTCCGGATCTTGGAAAGATCGGGTGTCTGGCCCACCCAACATTGTCCGGTCGGCTCGCAACGGACCGCGTAGATGCCCGCGGCGACCTTCCGCTCCTTGTAGGCGCCGATCGCAGCTTTGCGTTCTGACTTGTCCATCGCCTGCCCGCTACGTCGTGAGGTCGCGTGCAAGGGCAAAAGCTTCCGCGACCGAGGCGAGCCGTATCTGCCGTCGCCCAAGATCGCCGAAGCGCTTTTCGCGATGCAGCAGTTGGCCGCCCTTCCTCGCTGCCCCGAAGTGCACGAGCCCGACCGGCTTCACCGCCGTGCCGCCGCCGGGGCCCGCGACGCCGGTGACGGAAACCGCGATGCTGGCGCGTGAATTCCGAAGTGCACCTTCCGCCATCGCGCGCGCCACCTCTGCGCTCACCGCGCCATACTTCTCGATCAGCGCGTTGGACACACCGAGCATCTCGGTCTTCGCCTGGTTCGAGTAGGTCACGAAGCCGCGCTCGAACACGTCGGAGGAGCCCGGAACCTCGGTCAGGGCCGCGGCGATGAGCCCGCCGGTGCAGGATTCTGCCGTCGCAAGCTTCAGGCCCCGTTCGCGGCACGCCGCGAGCAGCGTCGCGGCCTCCCTCACAAGCGTGTCGAAGTCGGGACTCACGCGACCGGCAGCACGACGGTGGCGATCGCCATCGCCACGATCCCTTCGCCGCGGCCGACAAAACCCATCTTCTCGCTGGTCGTCGCCTTCACCCCGACGCGGTCGGCGGTGATGCCGGCGATCTCAGCGACGCGCGCCTGCATCTTCTCGCGGTAGGGAGAAATCTTCGGCGCCTCGCAGACGAGCGTCACGTCGAGGTTGACGATGCGGCCACCTTTCTCGCGCACGCGGCGCACGGCGTCGGCGAGGAAGCGATCGGACGATGCGCCCTTCCACTTCGGGTCGGAGGGCGGGAAATGCATGCCGATGTCGCCGTCGCCGATCGTGCCGAGTAGCGCGTCGGTCAATGCGTGCAGCGCCACGTCGGCGTCGGAGTGACCGGAGAGGCTGCGCTCATGCGGGACCTCGACGCCGCAAAGCCAGACGGATTTCCCCGGCCCGAACGTGTGCACGTCGAAGCCGTGGCCGGTCCGCGTCTCCACCGCGGTCGAAAGCATTCGCTCGGCGGCGGAAAAATCGGCGGGCGTCGTGATCTTCATGTTGGCACGATCCCCCTCGACCGCGCGGACGGCAAGACCCGCGAGCGCTGCGACGGCCGCGTCGTCGGTCAGGTCGGCGCGACCAGCCTTCGCCGCGCTCCGGTGTGCATCAAGCAAAGCCGCGTAGGGAAAGCCCTGCGGCGTCTGCGCGGTCGCAAGCGCCTCGCGCGGGATCGTGTCCGTAACGGCTCCGGCCTCCACGCGCTTCACCGTCTCGGTGATCGCAACGACGGGAATCGCGCCGGTTGCCTCGTCGCAAGCGTCGATCACATTGCCGATGACGTCGGCCGATACGAACGGGCGCGCCGCGTCGTGGATGAGCACGAGAGAGGGTGGCTCCGCTGCGAGCGCCTCAAGCCCTTTCATCACGGATTGCTGCCGCGTCGCCCCACCGACGACCGGTGGCAGGAGCTTGGCGAGCCCGCGCACCGTCTCGTCGTAGCGTGTCGCATCGCCGTCGCCGATCACCGTCAGGATGGCGTCGATGCCCTCATGCGATGCGAACGCCCGGATTGTGCGGCGCAGCACCGGTTCGCCGCCGACGCTCGCATATTGCTTCGGCACATCCAGTGCCGCGCGGCTGCCGCGCCCGGCGGCGACCACGATTACTGCGGTTTTCCTGGATTTTGGCGGCTTCGGCATGACGGCTCAGGCGGTGGCCCGCGCTCTTAGCATAGCTGGACTCGACCGTCGCCCCTTGCGCGCTGCATCACCAACTGTCTATTCTGAAGGCAATCTTCAAGGTGATCAATTTTTGAGCAAATCGGAAGCGCGGAGTCTTGGCCTTCGCGGCATGCTGAAGGGCTCGCCCCGGCGAGGGCGATCGGCCGGCCGCGTCGGCACGGCAGTGGAATCGGCGTTCGAGGGCGGCGCCGCCGCGGTCCTTAACGCCCTGCCGCATCCGGTCGTCATGGTCACGCCGGAAGGCCGCATCGCCGGCGCCAATCAGGCGGCGGAGATATTCTTGCAGAACTCTGCGGCGGTGCTTGCGCGCTTCGACCTCTCCCACTTCGTTCCGTTCGGAAGTCCTGTCTTCAGCTTGATCGAGCAGGTGCGGGCGACGAGCGCGCCGGTCACCGAGTATCGCGTCGACATCTCTTCGCCGAGGCTCGGCGTCGAGCGGGTCGTCGACGTTTATGCGACGCCGGTCGCCGAGCGGGCAGGGCACGTCGCGATCATGCTTCTGCCGCGCTCGGTCACCGAGAAGATCGACCGCCAGCTTACGCATCGCGGCGCGGCGCGGACGGTGTCGGGTCTTGCCGCGATGCTCGCGCACGAGATCAAGAATCCGCTGTCGGGCATCCGCGGCGCCGCGCAGCTGCTCGAGGCCGACGGCGACGAGAACGACCGTGCGCTGACGCGGCTCATCTGCGACGAGGCCGACCGCATCGTCGGTCTCGTGGACCGCATGGAGATATTCGCGGACGATCGCCCGACGGAGCGCGAGGCGGTGAACATCCACTCGATATTGGAGCGGGTGAAGGTCATCGCGCGCAACGGCTTCGCCCGCAACGTGCGCATGGTCGAGGAGTACGATCCGTCGCTGCCGCCTGTCCACGCGAACCGCGATCAGTTGATCCAGGTGTTCTTGAATCTCGTGAAGAACGCGGCTGAGGCGCTGCAGGGCACCAAGGACCCGGAGATCATCTTCCGCACTGCGTTCCGGCCGGGCATTCGCCTTTCCATGCCCGGCAGCCGCAGCAGGGTGAGCCTGCCGCTCGAGTTCTCGGTGATCGACAACGGGCCCGGCGTTCCCGACGATCTGCTCCCCTATCTGTTCGATCCATTTGTCACGTCGAAGGCTCACGGAACCGGCCTCGGCCTGGCGCTCGTTGCCAAGATCATCGGCGATCATGGCGGTGTCATCGAGTGCGAGTTGCAGCCGCGGCGCACGGCCTTCCGTATCCTCATGCCCGCGCATACGGGCGATGCCCCGAACGAGGAGATCGAAAAGGAACAATGAGCTCCGGAACGATCCTGGTCGCCGACGACGACGCCGCCATCCGCACGGTCTTGAACCAGGCGCTGTCGCGCTCCGGCTACACGGTGCGGCTCACCTCGAACGCCGCCACCTTGTGGCGGTGGGTGGCGGAAGGCGAGGGCGACGTCGTCATCACCGACGTCGTCATGCCGGACGGCAACGCCTTCGATCTGATCCCACGCATCAAGCGCACGCGTCCCGATCTTCCGATCGTGGTGATGAGTGCGCAAAACACCTTCATGACCGCGATCCGCGCCTCCGAGAAGGGCGCCTACGAATATCTGCCGAAGCCGTTCGACCTGAAGGAGCTGACGGCGATCGTCGGCAGGGCGCTCGCCGAGCCGCGCGGAACGCGCGCGCCGGTGGACGAAGGCGAGGGGGGCGACGCCATCCCGCTCGTCGGCCGCTCGCCCGCCATGCAGGACATCTACCGCATGCTGGCGCGGCTGATGCAGACGGATCTGACCGTGATGATCTCCGGCGAGTCCGGCACCGGCAAGGAGCTGGTGGCGCGCGCGCTGCACGATTACGGCAAGCGGCGGAAGGGCCCGTTCGTCGCCGTTAACATGGCGGCGATTCCGCGCGAGCTGATCGAGTCGGAGCTCTTCGGCCACGAGCGCGGCGCCTTCACCGGGGCGCAGGCGCGCTCCGCCGGCCGCTTCGAGCAGGCGGAGGGCGGCACGCTCTTTCTCGACGAGATCGGCGACATGCCGATGGAGGCGCAGACGCGGCTTCTGCGCGTGCTTCAGCAGGGCGAATACACGACCGTCGGCGGCCGCACGCCGATCCGTACCGACGTCAGGATCATCGCCGCCACCAACAAGGACCTCCGCCAGCTGATCCGCCAAGGGCTCTTCCGCGAGGACCTCTTCTTCCGCCTGAATGTGGTCCCGATCCGATTGCCGCCGCTGCGCGAGCGCACCGACGATATCCCGGATCTGGTGCGGCATTTCCTGAACACCGCCGAGCGCGAAGGCCTTCCGGCGAAAGCCGTCGAGTCCGGCGCGATCGAGGCGATGCAGCGCTACCGCTGGCCCGGAAATATCCGCGAGCTGGAAAACCTGATCCGTCGGCTGACGGCGCTCTATCCGCAGGAGACGATCACTGCGTCGGTCGTCGAGAACGAGATCGGGCCGATGTCGGAGGTCGAGACGGCGCCAGTCGCGGAAGCCGACAATGTCGGCGGAGCGCTTGAGCGGCAGCTTGCCCGCTATTTCGGCGAGTTCGGCAGCGGCCTGCCGCCGCCCGGGCTTTATCAGCGCATCCTGCGCGAAGTGGAGGTGCCGCTTATCAGTGCCGCTCTCGGCGCGACACGCGGCAACCAGATCAAGGCGGCAGAACTCCTCGGCCTGAACCGCAACACATTGCGTAAGAAAATCCGGGAGCTTGACATCCACGTGATGCGCCGCGGCAGCGTTTGACTGATAGCTGCGGGCCGGTCTTAATAGTGACAAATTGGTCACGCCTGTTGCGCGCACGCATCGCCCGATGCGTGGACCAAAACCCAAGGCTCGCCGTCGCCACCCATGACCGCCGTCGCCGAAAGCCAGCCGCATTCCGACCGGGCGGATAGCAAGCTCACCGACGGGCGACGCGTGTCGCGCGCGTTCGGCCTGGTGGCGGTGCTGGCGGCGGTCGTCATTGCGGTCGCCTCCTTCCTGATCTTGAGCGGGCAGACGCCGATCGAGCCGACGCCGCTCGTCGTGCGTTCCGCCGGTGTCGCGAACGGGCTGATCGTTCTGATCCTGATCGGGATCGTTGCTTACGAGGCGTCCGGGCTGTGGATTGCCCGCCGACGGGGACGCGCCGCCGCCCGGCTCCACATCCGCATCGTCCTGCTCTTCTCATTCATTGCGGCGCTGCCGGCGATCCTCATGATGGTGATCGCCTCGATCACACTGAGCCAGGGGCTCGACCGCTGGTTCGCCGGCCGCACCGAGGCGATCATCGATACCTCGCGCGCGGTGGCTCAGGCCTACGTCCAAGAGCACAGCCGCATGCTTGGCCTCGACCTCCTTGCGATCGCCGGCGAGTTCAACCGGGTGACGCCGGACATCGAGGCCAATTCGACCGCCATCTCCTCTTACCTGACCAACCAGGCGCGGCTTCGCGGCCTCTCGACGATCCAGCTCATCCGCCACGATCGAAGCGTCATCGTGCAGGGGGACACGAACAGCAATCTCACGGCGCCGCCTGCGCCTGAGGAGATATTCCCCGAGCTCGATTCGGGGAAGCCGGCGCTGATCGCTCCCGGCACGACCAACCTCGTCGGCGGCGTGATCAAGCTTACCGGGTTCGACAACGTCTATCTCTATCTGGCGCGGCCGATCGATCCGCGCGTGACGCGGAACCTCCGTCTGACGGAGGAGAACGCCGCCGAATACAAGCAGCTTCAGGCAAACAGGTTCGGCGTGCAGGTCGCGTTCGGCATCCTCTTCGCGGGCGTGGCGCTGGTACTGCTGCTTTCGGCGATCTGGATCGGGCTCGGCTTTGCCAGCAGTCTGGTCTGGCCGATCCGGCGGCTGATCGGCGCGGTCCAGGAGATTTCCGCCGGCAACCTTGAAGTGCGCGTGCCTTCGCGCGGCTCGATGGGCGACATCAGCCTGCTCGCCGACACGTTCAACACGATGGCGAGCCAAGTGAAGTCGCAGCGCGACGAGCTTCTCTCCGCGAACGAGAAGATGGATCAGCGCCGCCGCTTCACCGAGGCGGTGCTCTCCGGCGTTTCCGCCGGCGTTATCGGCCTTGACGGCGACGGGGCGGTGACGCTCGTCAACCGCTCCGCGCTCGATGCGCTCGGCGAGAAGGAAGCGGATCTGGTCGGCCGGCATCTCGGCGAGGCGATCCCGGCGCTCTCCGCCGTGCTTGGCGAGGCGCGCCAGCGGTTTCGTGGTCCCTCCCATGCACAGATTCAGATCAATCGCGGCGGCGACCAGCGCACTTTGAACGTGCAGGTCACGCAGGAGCGCTCGAACGGCAAGATCGAGGGCCTGGTCGTCACGCTCGACGACATCACCGATCTGATGGCGGCGGAGCGCCGCTCGGCCTGGGCCGACGTGGCCCGCAGGATCGCGCACGAGATCAAGAACCCGCTGACGCCGATCCAGCTTTCGGCCGAGCGGCTGAAGCGCCGCTTCGGGCAGCGCGTCGATGCGGAGGATCGCGGCGTCTTCGACCAATGCACGGAGACGATCGTGCGCCAGGTCGACGACATCAGGCGGATGGTCGACGAATTCTCCGGCTTCGCGCGCATGCCGAAGCCGGTCATGGAGGACCGCGACCTGAACGCCGTGGTGCGCGAGGCGGTGTTCCTGCAGGAGGTCGCCCAGCCCAACATCCGCTTCGCGCTCGACTTGCCCGAAACGCCGGTGATCGCGCGGGTCGACCATCGGCTGGTCACGCAGGCGCTTACCAATGTCGTCAAGAACGCGACGGAATTGATCGAGGCCGTCGGGCGGTTGGACAGCGAGCCCGGCATCATCACGGTGGCGGTGCGGCTGGGGCCGGCCGCCGCGATCATCGAGGTCGAGGACAACGGCAAGGGCCTTCCGAGGGAGGACCGCGAGCGGCTACTCGAGCCCTACATGACCACCCGCGAGAAGGGGACCGGGCTCGGCCTCGCGATCGTGCGCAAGATCATGGAAGAGCACGGCGGCTCGATCGCGCTCCTCGACGCGAGCACCGTCGCTAACGGCGGGAGGGGCGCGCTCGTGCGCCTTTCCTTCCCGCTCGAATCCGAAGTGGCGCAACCAGTCGCCGCAACGGCAACCTGACAAGACCGGGAGAGAAACCATGGCGGCGGACATTCTCGTTGTCGACGACGAAGCCGATATCCGGGAAATCGTGGCCGGCATCCTCGGCGACGAGGGCCACGGCACGCGCACGGCGAGCGACAGCGACAGCGCTCTCGCCGCGATCTCGGCGCGGCGGCCGAGCCTGCTCTTCCTCGACATTTGGCTGCAAGGGAGCCGCCTCGACGGCCTGTCGCTCCTCGACGAGGTCCATACGCAGGATCCCGATCTTCCAGTCGTCATCATCTCCGGGCACGGCAACATCGAGACCGCCGTGTCGGCAATCAAGCGCGGCGCCTACGACTACATCGAAAAGCCGTTCAAGGCCGACCGCCTGGTACTCGTCGCGCAGCGCGCGCTTGAAGCCTCAAAACTTCGCCGCGAGGTGGCGGAGCTCAGGCAGCGGAGCGGCGACACCGACGACATGATCGGATCGTCTGGCGTAATGAACCATCTCCGCCAGACCGTCGATCGCGTTGCGCCGACCAACAGCCGCGTGATGATCTTCGGGCCCTCCGGCGCCGGCAAGGAGCAGGCGGCGCGGGGCATTCACATGCGTTCGCAACGCGTGGCCGGGCCGTTCATCGTCTTGAACGCCGCCGCGATCACGCCGGAAACCATGGAGGCGGAGCTTTTCGGGACCGAGCCGCAGAACGGCTCCGGACGCCGCGTCGGCGCGCTCGAAGAGGCGCATGGCGGCACGCTCTATCTCGACGAGATCGCCGACATGCCGCGCGAGACGCAAAACAAGATACTGCGCGTTCTCGTCGAGCAGACGTTCGAGCGCGTCGGCGGCACGACCAAGGTGAAGGTGGACGTGCGCATCCTGTCCTCCACCGCACGCGATCTTGAAGCGGCGATCGGGGAGGGGCGTTTTCGCGAGGACCTGTTCCACAGGCTGAGTGTCGTGCCGCTCCGCGTTCCCTCGCTTGCCGAGCGGCGCGAGGACGTGCCGGAGCTCGTCGCCTATTTCATGAACCAGATCGCAAGCGCGACCGGCCTCCCGCCGCGAAAGATCGGCGACGACGCTATGGCCGTGCTGCAGGCGCACGACTGGCCGGGCAACCTGCGGCAGCTCCGCAACAACGTCGAGCGCCTGATGATCCTGACGCGCGGCGATCCGGAGGTGGTGATCAGCGCTGACATGCTGCCGAAGGAGATCGGCGAGATCTTGCCGTCGACGCCCTCGCAAGGCGGCGCCCACATCATGTCGCTGCCGCTTCGCGAGGCGCGCGAGGTTTTCGAGCGCGAATATCTGACGGCGCAGATCAACCGCTTCTCGGGCAATATCTCGCGCACCGCCGAGTTCGTGGGGATGGAGCGTTCGGCGCTGCACCGCAAGCTGAAGAGCCTGCGGGTCTAGAGCAGGAACCGGTTTTCGGAAAAGATCATGCTCAATCAAATTCGTGGAGCTCTGTTCTGAAACGATCAGAACGTGGAGGGGTCTGAAGCCAGATGTCGCGCATCGCCTATGTGAATGGACGCTATGTGCCGCACCAGGCGGCCGCGGTGCACGTCGAGGATCGCGGCTATCAATTCGCCGACGGCGTCTACGAGGTGTGCGAAATCTGGCGCGGCTTCATCGTCGACGAGACGCTGCATCTCGACCGGCTCGAGCGCTCGCTGCGTGAGCTTTCGATCGCGATGCCGATGGCGCGCTCGGCGCTCAAGGTCGTGATCCGCGAAGTGGTGAGGCGGAACCGCGTTGCGGACGGTCTCGTCTATCTGCAGGTGACGCGCGGTGTGGCGCCGCGCGACCATTCCTTCCCGCCGAAGGACACGCCGCCGGCTCTCGTGGTGACGGCGAAGAGCATCTCGCCGGAAAAGGGCGAGCGCTCGGCAGCGGAGGGCGTCGGCGTGATCACGCTTCCAGACAATCGCTGGGAGCGCGTCGACATCAAATCCGTCTCGCTGCTTCCGAACGTGATCGCCAAGGAGAAGGCGAAGGCGGCCGGCGCGCGCGAGGCGTGGTTCATCGACCGCGACGGGTTCGTGACGGAAGGTTCGTCGACGACTGCCTGGATCGTCACGG
The DNA here is from genome assembly GCA_963778625.1 of uncultured Alphaproteobacteria bacterium. Taxonomy (GTDB): domain Bacteria; phylum Pseudomonadota; class Alphaproteobacteria; order Rhizobiales; family Afifellaceae; genus DASWJZ01. The sequence goes on along the minus strand of CAVZVB010000006.1, from coordinate 343,175 downwards.
CCGACGGCGTCCTCGTCACGCGCCCGAACGGCACCGGAATTCTTCCCGGCATCACCCGAATCACCACGACCGAGGTCGCCCGCCGCGCCGGTCTCAAAGTCGAGGAGCGGAAGTTTAGCGTGGCGGAGGCGAAGGCGGCGCGCGAGGCCTTCATCACCGCGGCAAGCACCATCGTGATGCCGGTCGTCAGGATCGACGGGGAGGCGGTCGCAAACGGCCATCCCGGCAGCATTGCGACGACGCTCAGAGCCGCTTTCCACGATGTTGCCGAGAAGCTTCGCTAGTCGAAGCCTTTGCGCGGCATAGCTAGTCCTGCACGCGCGGGGGTGACAGTGCACTGCAAAAAGGGCAATCTATCGGCGAAATTCGATAAAAGGCCGGGGCCGAAAGAACAATGGCTGACAAGAGTCACAATCTACAGGACACGTTCCTCAATCATGTCCGCAAGGCCAAGATTCCGCTCACGATTTTCCTCGTTAACGGAGTGAAGCTGCAAGGCGTCGTCACCTGGTTCGACAATTTCTGCCTGCTGCTTCGCCGCGACGGGCATTCGCAGCTCGTCTACAAGCACGCCATCTCGACGGTAATGCCGTCGCATCCGGTGCAGCTCTTCGAGCCGGAAGCGGAAGAGGCAGGCGAGGGCGATTGAAGCCACGCGATCGGCGTAAGGAAAGCGAGCACGTCGGCGTCGTCCCGACGCGCACGAGCGGTCGCGCGACCAAAGCCCCGCCGACCCGCGCACTCGTCGTGCTGCCGGAGCGGCGCGGCAGCGGGGAGGGGCAAGGCTCAGCGCCGCGCTCGAGCGAGGCGCGGCTTGCCGAAGCCGTCAACCTTGCCGAGGCGATCGGGCTCGACGTCGCGGCAGCGCTGATCGTCCCGCTGCGCAAGCCCGCGCCTGCAACCTTGCTCGGGAAGGGCAAGGTGGAGGAGATCGCCGGCCTCGTTCGCGTCCACGACGCGGAAGTCGTCATCGTCGATCACCCGGTGAGCCCCGTGCAGCAGCGCAACTTGGAAAAGGCCTGGTCGGCAAAGCTTCTCGACCGTACCGGGCTGATCCTCGAAATCTTCGGCGCGCGCGCGCAGACGCGTGAAGGGCGGCTTCAGGTCGAGCTTGCGCATCTGAATTACCAGAAGAGCCGGCTGGTCAGATCCTGGACGCACCTTGAGCGCCAGCGCGGCGGCTTCGGCTTCCTTGGCGGTCCGGGCGAGACGCAGATCGAAGCGGATCGCCGGCAGATTCAGGCGCGGATTTCCAAGATCGAGAGCGATCTTGAGCGCGTGCGCAACATGCGCGCCGGACACCGCGCCGAGAGGAAGCGCGTGCCCCGGCCGATCGTCGCGCTCGTCGGCTACACCAACGCCGGCAAGTCGACGCTGTTCAACCGGCTAACCGGCGCGGAGCTTCTTGCCAAGGATATGCTCTTCGCCACCCTCGATCCGACGCTTCGCCGTGTGCGCCTTGCGCATGGCGAAGAGGTCATCCTCTCCGATACGGTCGGCTTCATCTCCGATCTGCCGACCATGCTGGTCGCCGCCTTCCGCGCGACGCTCGAAGAGGTGCTTGAGGCCGATCTCATCCTGCACGTCCGCGACATCGCATCGCCGGAGACGCAGCAGCAGGCGGCCGACGTTGTCGCCGTGCTCGACGAGCTCGGTATCCATCCCGGCGAGGCGCGACGCATCGTCGAGGTGTGGAACAAGATCGACCGCGTGGCGCCGACGCAGCGCGAAGCGCTTCGCCAGCGTGCCGCGAACGCCGAGCCTCCGGCGGTGTTGGTCTCGGCTGTGAGCGGGGAGGGCCTTCCCGCCCTGCTTGAGACGATCGAAAGAGAGCTTTCAGGCGGGCGTCCGACCGTCACGGTGGAGCTCGGCGCTCGACCAGCTCGGCGCGGCCCCATGGCTCTATCGCAACACCGAGGTTTTGGAGCGCAACGACGACCCGGAGACGGGCCGCGCCCGGCTCAAGGTGCGCGTGGCGGAGAAACGCCTCGCGCCGTTCCGCGAGTGGGCGCAGCGCGAACACGTGGCGGTCGCCGCTACCGAGACGCGCAAAAGCGCCTGATCAGGCCCGCCAAGCGGCCGGCGATGGCAACGGCTTGTTATCCGAAAGCACTGAAAAACGCGAGATGGAACGCGCCGAGGTTACGTGTTGGTTGTAGGCTCCTCCAACTAAGTCGCTCCCCTCAGGGGGCCGCGAGTCTCGCCAAAGGGGAATACAAGGGGCATGACAGGCATGACCGAAGTACAAGGCTGGATCGTCATCGTGTTGATTGTTATCGCCATTTTCTCGCAGTGGTTCACGGCGCGGAAATGATTTTGTTCCGCCTTTGCTCGGCGGAGCACAGCCGCGCCGTCGGGCTTAGGTGGGTTCTTCTCCGCGACGAGATGGGATGTAGTCGCGCTTAGCTGCGCTCGTTCCCTTTCGCCTCTTCCCAAAGCGCTTCCATCTCGTCGAGCGTGGCGTCTTCGAGCCCGCGGTCGCGGGCTTGAAGCGATGTCTCGATGTGGCCGAAGCGCCTGACGAATTTAGCGTTGGCGCGCATCAGTGCCGTCTCCGGCTCGACCTTCAGATGACGCGCCAGGTTGGCGACGGCGAAGAGGAGGTCGCCGATCTCATCCTCAACGCGCTCTGCCGAGCGCTCCGGCGCCGCCAGCTCGTGTTCGATCTCGCCGATCTCCTCGCGGATCTTGTCGAGGACCGCGCGCGGGTCGTTCCAGTCGAAGCCGACTTTTCCGGCTCGGCTCTGCAGCTTCTCGGCGCGAGTTAATGCGGGGAGGGCGACCGGCACATCTGAAAGCAGGCCGTGCTGACCCGCCGCCTCGCCGTTAGCCGCGCGTTTTGCCGCCCGCTCGGCCTTTTCCTCCGCCTTGATCTCGTCCCAGCGCTCCTTGACCGCCGCCGCGTCGGCAAGGTCGAGGTTTCCGAAAATGTGCGGATGCCGGCGGATGAGCTTTGTGGTGATCGCCTCAACCACGTCGCCGAACGCAAACCGGCTTTCCTCGGAGGCCATCTGAGCGTGGAAGACGACCTGCAGCAGAAGATCGCCGAGCTCGTCCTTCAGGTCGTCGAAATCGCCGCGCTCGATCGCGTCCGCGACCTCATAGGCTTCCTCGATCGTGTAAGGCGCGATCGAACGGAAATCCTGCTTCAGGTCCCACGGACACCCGATCTCAGGCGCGCGAAGCCGCGCCATGATCGCAATCAGATCCTGGATGTCTTTGCCGGGCTTCATTCCAGCGGTTCCTCTGAACCGCGATCAAGGTGCCCAAGGTCGCGCTCTGGTGTGATCGCGTCGCGGACGCGCTGCTTAAGCGCCCGGACGTCCGGGAAGCCGCCGTCGCGCTTGCGCTCCCAAACGACGCCCCCGTCGACCGCAATCTCGAACGCGCCGCCGGTCGAGGGGACGAGGGCGACTTCGCCAAGATCTTCCGTCTCGCGGCGCATATCCATGATTCGCATAAGATATATTATGGAACTAAAACAGGTAGGCGTGGCGATAGCGGCAAGGCCGGCCTTCAAGCCCGTCCGACGGCCGTTTCAAGGTTGGCGATCCTGACCATGGAGCCGAGCAGAAAAAGGTCGATGAGCTGCCCAAGGCCGAGGAGCCCGAGCGTGAGCAGCCACAGAATGCCGGTGCCGACGCGCCCGACATAGATGCGATGCAGCCCGCAGAGCCCGAGGAAGCACAGGCACCAAAGCAGAAATGCAACGGCGGTGGATTTCATGGCACCCGACGAGCTCCAGTGAATCGCTTTCGGGCGATGAGCATAGGCGCGGCCGGCACGCGCTGGAAGCCGCGTTTAGGTCTGCACCGGCAGCTCGATCACCATGCCGTCGAAAGCCGGCTCGACGTTCGCCGGCAGCTCGCGCCGCAGCGTCTCGTAGTCGAGGTCGACATGCATGTGGGTCAGGATCGCGCGCTTGGGTCTCAGGCGCTCGATCCATTCCAGCGCCTCGGCAAGCGAGAAATGGCTTGGATGCGGCCGCGGCCGGAGCGCGTCGACGATCCAAACGTCGAGGCCCTGCAGCAGGCGCTCGGCTTCCGCGTAGAGCCCGCTGACATCGGGCGAATAGGCAAAGCTCGCCGAAGCGGAAGGCAAGCGAGGTGATGCGCCCGTGGATCTGTGCGACGGGCAGGGCGGTGAGCGGACCCCCCTTCCCTTCGATCGTCACCGGCTCGCCGGCGCTGATCGGATGCGCGGTCAGAATCGGCGGATATTCGCTGCCGGGCGGCGTCTCGAAGCAATAGCCGAATGCCTCCTTGAGACGCGCCGTCGTCGGCTGGTCGGCGTAGACGTCGACACGCCGCCGCATGTTCATGACGAAGCCGCGGAGGTCGTCGATGCCGTGGATGTGGTCGGCATGGGAATGCGTGAAGAGCACGCCGTCGAGCGCATCGATCCCCGCCGAGAGCGCCTGTTCGCGAAGATCGGGGCTGGTGTCGACGAGGACGTTGGTGAAATGCCCCAGGCGCGAGATGCGCTGCGCGAGGAGCGAGCAGCGGCGGCGGCGGTTCTTTCGGATTCGAAGGGTCGCAGGCGCCCCAGTCGCCGCCGATCCGCGGCACGCCGGGCGACGAGCCGCATCCGAGGATGGTGAAGCGGAGAAAGTCGTTCAAGCCGCCCTCAACGCCGCGGCACTTTGGAGAAGAGCCGGAAGAAGTTCTCCGTCGTCTGCTCGGCGATTTCCTCCGGGCTGACGCCGCGCGTCTTGGCAAGCACGGCGGCGGTCTCGACGACGAACGCCGGCTCGTTGCGCTTTCCTCGATGCGGCGGCGGCGCGAGGTACGGCGCGTCGGTCTCCACGAGTATGCGATCGGCTGGAAGATCGCGCGCTATGTCTCTGATTTCCTGGGAGTTCTTGAAGGTGAGAATGCCCGAAAACGAGACGTAGTGGCCGAGCGCGATCCCCGTTTCGGCGAGCGCGCGGCCGGAGGAAAAGCAATGCAGAACAGCGGGAAAGGCGCCCTTCCTCATCTCCTCCTGCAGGATCGCGGCAAGGTCGGCATCCGCTTCGCGGGCGTGGATGACGAGCGGCAGCCCGCTTGTCCGCGCCGCGGCGATATGGGTGCGCAGCCCCGCGGCCTGCGCATCGCGCGGCGAGTTGTCGTAGTGGTAGTCGAGCCCCGCCTCACCGATCGCCACGACCTTCGGATGCTCGGCGATTCTGCACCAGATCTCCGCTGGTTATGTCGAGCTCCTCATGTGCGTTGTGCGGATGCGTCCCGACCGAGCAGTAGACGTTGTCGAAGCGCTCGGCGACTGCCTTGACTGCGTCGAAGCGGCGGACACGCGTCGAGATCGTCACCATCGTGCCGACGCCGGCGGCCGCGGCACGCGCCACGACCTGGTCGAGCTCCTCGGCAAAATCGGGGAAGTCGAGGTGGCAGTGGCTGTCGACGAGCATTGGCGCCTTTGTTCCGCCCGCGCTTTCGGGAAGTCTTGCTTCCCGGAACTAAGGCGGCGCGTCGCGCATGTAAATCGCGGCAGGCGAAAAGGCACCCTTCCGCGCCGTGCGCCCTAAGAAGCGATGCCTTTTCCGATAATTCGACCTTTTGATTCAATGAGGTGGCAAGGGGCTGTCCACTACATGGGCGGGATCGCTTCCATCGCCCCGGAAGCCGTCAAACGCGTCGGCCAAAAGATCACCAAGAATGACGCCTATCGAAGCGATCGACAGCATCGAAGCGCTGCAGACGATCATCGACGTCGTCGCGAGCCCGATCTTCGTGAAGGACCGCGAGCATCGCTGGGTCCTCCTCAACGACGCCATGTGCGAGTTCATGGGGCTGCCGAAGGAGAAGCTGATCGGCAAATCCGACTTCGATATCGTTCCCGCCGAGCAGGCCGAGATCTTCTGGACCATCGACGATCGCGTCTTCAAGACCGGCGAGGAGAACGAGAACGAGGAGCAGCACACCGATCTGAACGGCAACGTCCGCACGATCGTCACCCGCAAGCGGCTCGTGTATGTCGGAGAGGAAGAAATCCCGCTTCTCGTCGCGGTCATCAACGACATCACGGCCTTCCGCGAGGCGGAGGCGCACAGCCGTTATCTTGCGCTGCACGAACTCGCTGAGCGGGCTTGCGAACCGGACCCTCCTCAACGATCGCGTCGACCAGGAGCTTGCGCGCGTGGCGCGCGGCTCGCGGCGCTGCGCCCTGCTCTACATCGACCTCGACGGCTTCAAGGAGGTCAACGACCGGCACGGCCACCAGGCCGGCGACGAGCTGATCCGCGAATTCGCCTGCCGCATCGCCGGCCTGGTGCGCGCCGGCGACACGGTCGCGCGGATCGGCGGCGACGAGTTCGCGATCCTCGTTTGCGACGTCGACCGCCCGCAATCGCTCGAGGCGCTGTGCGGCGCATCCTCGAGGCGGCGAACACGCCGTTCGAGGTCGCCGGCATGAAGGTCTTCGTCGGCGCGTCGATCGGCGTGGTGCTCGCCGAGCGAGCCCGACTGCCGCTACACCGACCTCCTGCGCAAGGCCGACGTCGCGCTCTACAAGGCGAAGAGCGAAGGCCGCGGCTGCTTCCGCATCTTCTGCGACGAGATGGACGAGCGGCACAAGCTGCGCAGCCTGATCCATGCGGAGCTGCGCAAGGCGCTGGCGACGGATCGCGGCCTGGACGTCCACTATCAGCCGCTCTATCGCGAATGTCGGCGAGGAGCTGGTCGGCGTCGAGGCGCTGGTCCGCTGGGACCACCCGACGCTCGGCTCTCTCGGTCCGACGCAGTTCATCCCGGTCGCCGAGGAGACCGGCCTGATCTTCGAGCTCGGCGAGTGGGTGCTGGCGAGCGCCTGCGAGACGCTGCGCCCCTGGCCGGAGATCGCGCTCGCGGTCAACGTCTCGCCGGTGCAGCTGCGCGATCCGCAGCTTGCGCAGCGCCTCCTCAGGATCGTCCGCGAACGCGGCTTTGATCCGACGCGGCTGCAGCTCGAGGTGACCGAGAACGCGCTCTTCAACGCCGACGGCGTCGTGGCCTGCAGCCTGCGGGACCTGCGCGCTGCGGGAGTCAGAATCGCGCTCGACGATTTCGGCACCGGCTATTCGAGCCTCGCGCATCTGCGCCGGCTCGAGGTCGACAAGGTGAAGATCGACCGCTCCTTCGTGCAGCATCTCGGGCATTCGGCGGATTCCGCCGCGATCGTCCAGGCCGTGGCGAATATCGGCAAGACGCTTGGACTGATGGTCACCGCCGAAGGCGTGGAGACGGAGGAGCAGCGCAGAGTTTCTCGCCGCAACCGGCTGCACGGAGCTGCAGGGCTATCTCTTCTCGCGCCCGCTTTCGAAGCGCGCGATCATCGAATTGCTGTCCGGACGCTACGCGGCCCGGGAGGTCGCTTAGGGGCGCGCCGACCCGCCGCCTCCTTCTCCACGTAGCGCGGGAAGATCGGGCTCCGCCGGCGGCAGCGGCCGTGCCGGGCGTGAGCCGCCCCGCCTCGCCCGAGGCTTGCAAAGCTCCGCGCCTCTTCCGGCGCGGCGACGAGGTCGAGCAGCCGCGCCGCCGATTCCGGCATCACCGGCTGCACCAGGATCGCGACCTGCCGCACCACCTCGGCGGTGACGTAAAGCACGGTCGCCATCCGCGCGGGATCGCTCTTCCTGAGCGCCCACGGCTCCTGCGACGCGAAATAGCGGTTGGCGTCCGCGACCACCTGCCAGATCGCCGTCAGCATCAGGTGGATCGCCAAGCTGGTCCATCTCGAAGCGGCAGCGCTCGATCAGCCCATCGGCGGCGGCAAGCAGCGCCACGTCCTCGCGGTGAATAGGCCCCCGGCTCAGGCACCACGCCGTCCGCATAGCGGCCGATCATCGACAGCGAGCGCTGCGCCAGATTGCCGAGATCGTTGGCAAGGTCGGCATTGATGCGGTTGACGATCGCGTCGTGGCTGTAGGCGCCGTCCTGGCCGAACGACACCTCGCGCATGAAGAAGTAGCGCACCTGGTCGACGCCGTAATGCGCGCTGATGGCGAAGGGATCGACCACGTTGCCGACCGACTTCGACATCTTCTCACCGCGGTTGAACAGGAAGCCGTGGCCGAAGACGCGCTTCGGCAGCGCCACGCCGGCCGACATCAGGAAGGCCGGCCAGTAGACCGCGTGGAAGCGCACGATGTCCTTGCCGATCACGTGGATGTCGGCCGGCCAGTAGCGCCACAGCGGCGTCGTCGGCGTCCGGATAGCCGACGCCGGTGATGTAGTTGGTGAGCGCGTCGACCCACACGTACATGACGTGCTTCGGATCGTCGGGCACCGGCACGCCCCAGTCGAAGGTCGTGCGCGAGACCGAAAGATCGTTGAGCCCGGACTTGACGAAGCTCACGACCTCGTTGCGCCGCTCCTTCGGGCCGATGAAGTCCGGGTTGGCCTCGTAATGGGCGAGCAGCCGCTCCTGATAGGCGGAGAGGCGGAAGAAATAGCTCTCCTCCTCCACCCATTCGACCGGCGTGCCCTGCGGCCCGTAGCGCACGCCGTCGCGCAGCTCCGTCTCGTTCTCCGCGTAATAGGCTTCGTCGCGGACCGAGTACCAGCCGTTGTAGCGGCTCTTGTAGATGTCGCCCGCGGCGACCATGCGCCGCCAGAGCTCCTGGCACGGAGCGATAATGCCGCTCCTCCGTCGTGCGGATGAAGTCGTCGTTGGAGCAGTTGAGCGCGGCCGCCATGTCCTTGAAGCGCGCCGAGTTGCGGTCGGCGAACTCGCGCGACGCTGAGCCCCTCGCTCTTTGCGGTCTGCAGCATCTTCTGGCCGTGCTCGTCGGTGCCGGTCAGGAAGTAGACGTCGTATGCCGTCGAGGCGCTTGAAGCGCGCGATCGCATCGGTGGCGATGATCTCGTAGGCGTGCCCGATATGCGGCGCGCCGTTCGGGTAGGAGATCGCCGTCGTGATGTAGAATCTCGGCTTGTCGGCCATGACGAACCGCGCGTCTTTCTACCTATTCGGGGTTCCGGGCCGGCGAAGCGCGGCCGCCGAAGTCTCGAGGAGGTCGAGCACGAACTGCCGGCGGTCGAGGTTGTATTCCTCGACCTCGCGCCCGGAAAGCGTGGCCTTTTCCCATAGCTCCGCCCAGGTGACAAGCGGCACGGCCGGTGTCGGCTCGACGGATTCCGGCTCGGCAAGGCCGCGCACCCGGCGCGTCAGATAGTCCTCGAAAAGCTCCAGGAACTGCTCCATCCGCCGCGGAATCGCCGGCGAGCGTCGCGAGCTTGAACTGCGCCGGCGCGGTCGCCCCTCTCGATCGCACGGCGCATGAGCCGGTAGGTCTCGACGCCGCCCTCCCGGCGAAGCTCGATCAGGCGGCGCGGGCTGCCGCCGGCAAGCGCCGCGGAAAGCGCGGCATCCGCCGCCTTCCGTCGTGTCCGGCGCGACAGCGCCCGCGACCGCCTGCGTGTCCGCGGCGGAGAGCGGCTCCAGGTGCAGCGTGCGGCAGCGCGAGAGGATGGTCGGCAGAAGCGAGCCGCGCCGCTCGGCGACGAGCAGGAAGAGCGTCTTCCTGCGGCGGCTCTTCGAGGTTCTTCAGAATGGCGTTCGCGGCGTTGCGGTTCATGTCGTCGGCGCGTGTCGACGATGACGACGCGCCAGCCCCCCTCGCCCGCCGTGGTGCCGAGGAACGGCGTGATCTTGCGGACGGAATCGACGGAAAGCTCGGTGCGGTAGCGCTTGTCGCGCTCGTTCCAGTCGCGCTGCAGGTGGAGCAGGTTGCCGTGTGCGCCGGCCGCCAACCGATGCGCGGCCGGATGCTCGGGCGGCACGAAAAGGTCGCGCGCGGCGAGAACCTCCGGCGCCGTGGGATCGGGATGCGCGAAGAGGAAGCGCGCGAGGCGGAAGGCGAGCGTCGCCTTGCCGATGCCGCGCTCGCCGGCGAGAATCCAGCCGTGATGCATGCGGCCGGAGCGGTAGGCTTCGAGGAGCGCCGCCTCCGCCGCCTGATGCCCGACGAGGATCGTCGTCTGGCGCGGCAGTGCGACGCCGTCGAGCGCGTCGTAGGGCGGACGCTCCTCCTCGAGCTTCGGTGCGCGCGCCATCTGGGTCAGCCCTTCGCCTTGCCGGGCTTCAGCCGCTCCGCAACGGCATTTTGAATCGCCGCCGCGACCGCAGGCTTGTCGCGCGTCGCGTCGATCACGACGCAGCGCTTCGGCTCGCGCGCGGCGATGTCGAGGAAGGCCTGCCGCCGCGCCTCGTGCAGCGCGAGCCCGTCGCTCTCGAAGCGGTCCGGCGCGGGCTTCTTCTTGCGCGCCCGCTCAAGGCCGAGCGCGGCCGGAACGTCGAGAATCAGCGTCAGGTCGGGGCGGTCGTCGCCGACGACGATCGCGTCGATCAGATCGAGGAGGTCGTCGCCGACGCCGGCCGAGCCCTGATAGGCGCGGGTGGAATCCATGAAGCGGTCGCAGATCACCCATGTCCCGGCCTTGAGCGCCGGGCGGATCTTCGTGGCAAGATGGTCGGCGCGGGCAAGCGCGAAGACCAGCGCCTCGGTCTCCGGCCCGCGCGCCGCGAAGCGTCCGGAAAGCAGCATCTCGCGCAGCGCCTCCGCGCGCGGCGAGCCGCCCGGCTCGCGCGTGACGAGGACGTCGACGCCCCTGCCCTTCAGCCATTCGGCGAGCTTCGTCGCGTGCCCGGATTTTCCTGCCCCCTCGCCGCCTTCGAGCGTGATGAAGCGCCCGCGCTTCTTCACAGCCAGCCGAACAGCAGCTCGCCGAGCGCGTCGAGCGCGCGCGAATGAAGCGGCCCGCGCTCCACCGACGCGGCCGTGTGGAGCGGCGTCTCCTGGATCAGGCGGTCGCCGCTCCAGACCTTGAAGGACCCGACCTCGACCCCCTCCTCCACCGGCGCCATGAGCGGCCCCTGATAGACGACGCGCGCCTTCAGAGTGTCCTTCGCGTCGCGCGGCACGAGAAACGTGATCGCGGCCGTCGGCCTTGAGCGGCACGTGTCCGACGACGCCGCCATAGACGGAAGCCTCGGCCACGACCTCGTCTTCGTCGATATGCGGTGACTTTCTGGAAAGCTGCGGAAGCCCCAGTCGAGGAGCCGCTTCGCCTCCGCCTCGCGGTCGGACTCCGAATCGAGGCCGGCGATCACCAGGATGAGTCGCTGGCTGTCGCGCAGTGCCGAGACGGTGATGCCGTAGCCGGATTCCTTGATGTAGCCGGTCTTCAGGCCGTCGACGCCGATATTGTCGCCGACGAGCGGATTGCGGTTGAGCTGGCGGATATTGTTCCAGGTGAATTCGGGCTCGGAGAAGATCGAATAATATTCCGGGTAGTCATGGATGATGTTGCGGGCGAGCGTGGCGAGGTCGCGCGCGGTGACCATCTGATCGGGAGCGAAGAGGCCATTTGAGTTGCTGAAATGCGAGTGGGTCATGCCGAGTTCGGCGGCGCGCTCGTTCATGCGGTCGACGAAGGCGGCCTCCGATCCGGCGAGCCCTTCGGCAAGCACGATCGCCGCGTCGTTTCCGGACTGCACGATCAGCCCGCGCAGGAGGTCGTGGACGGCGACGTCGGAATGGATCTCCGCGTACATCGCCGAGCCGCCGGCCGGCGCGCCGCCGGTCCGCCAGGCGTGCTCGGAGACGTTGAACGTCTGATCTTGCGTGATCCGCCCCTCCTTCAGCGCGCCGAAGACGAGGTCGACGGTCATGAGCTTCGCCATCGAGGCGGGCTCGAACTGCTCGTCGGCGGCCTTCTCGAAGAGCACCGTGCCGGTGTCGTAGTCGACCAGGATCGCGTGCGGCGCCTTGGTGTCGAAGAGCTGCGCCTGAGCCGCAACCGCGCCGAAGGCGAGAAGCGCCAGGCCGGCGAGAGATACGCGGATCGCAGCGATAAGCCTCAAAGAGATGGTCCCGACTCGGATTTCTGCGGAGGTCCGCGCCATGAAACGACGCAGAGCCGCCGGAATCAAGTTCAGGGCGCGATCAGCGGAAAGATGCCGACGTGAAACGGCTAGTTGCCCGCGAAGGAAGCGGCGTTGAACGCCATCAAGATGCGGTTCATCACCGAGGGGCGCGTGGTGAGCTCGTCGATCGCCCCTCCCCCGTTGTCGCTCGTCCGTTCGTCGGCGTAAGCGACGCGCGTCGGCTGCGCTGACTGGCGCTGAGCGACCGTCGTTGCGCGCGGTTTCGGCGGGCCGCGATAGGAGGCAAGCAGCATCTGCCCGTCATTGGTGTCGACCGGTGCGGGACCGACATAGTCGATGCGGACTTTCGTCAGCCCGTGGCGGCGGAAGGCGAGAAGCTCCGCCGTCTGCTCGGAGACGTCGATCAGCCGGTTGTGACTGTAGGGCCCGCGGTCGTTGACGCGGACGGTGATGGAGCGGTTGTTATCGAGATTCGTCACGCGCACGTAGCTTGGCAGCGGCAATGACGGATGCGCGGCGGTCAGCGCCAGGCGGTTGAAGATCTCGCCATCCGCCGTCGGACGGCCGTGAAATTGCGATCCGTACCAGGAAGCGAGCCCGACCGCGCTGTAGTGCTTGACATCATCGTCGGCGGCTGCGGCCGCGGCGATCTGATGCGCGGTGGGTAGAGCCTCCTCGGGCGTGGCGCTCGCCAGGACGGCGCTGTTCTTCCCTTCGCGGTGGAAGATCGCTGCGACCGAGGCCGGGAGTGAGCCCTTCTGCGCTGTGGGCGCCTCCTGCTTCGCGAACATGGCCGGCGGGAATAGCCCGGTCGTCGCCGAGCACGCGGCAAGAACGCCGCAAAATCCAACTGTTGCAAGCGCGCGCTTGAGGAAAACGTCAGCGCGCGGCGTCAAACCTTGCCCGGTAATCGAAACACCCCCTGGTCTCCCGGTTGTTGGTCCGCGCCGTGCGGGGCCTCGGCTCAACCGGTGAAGATTAACAAACGCCGTTACCAAAGCCCTAACAGGACCATCGCAAGGCGTTATCGATTCCTTTACCGAAGACGAATTGGCAAGTCGAATCAGGGCAAAAGCAAGGCGTGCTGATTTCACGGCGCATGTCGGCGGGCCGCCCTGTTCTTCGGTTGGCCACGAGCCCGTTAACTTAGCATCCCGCCTGGCCCGCCGAGATCGCGCGTCGGCGTGCGAGCCCAGCCCTTCTGCGCAACGACGAAAGGAATGATTTACGAAGAAGAACAGCGCGCCCCAAATTGCGCGGCGAGCGAGAAGGAAAAAGAAGCGATCTCAAGGACTAATGGTTGCGGCGTCGCCGCGCAGCGTTTCACATCCCGTCGACCAGAAACGATCTCGGATCGGAACGGCGCCATGCGGTTTCTCGTCGTGTTTCTTCTAGTCTTGTCGACGCCCGCCTGGGCCGTGTGCGCCGGCGACGACGTCGTGGCGAACGGCGCGACCCTCACGGCGCGCTCGGCCGACGGCCGCCCGCTGATCACCATGGAGGCCGTCGGAGGCGTCACCGTCCGCCATAACGGCGACGGGAGCGGCGGCTTCACGCTCGCGCGCGAATGCGACCCGGTCTATGCGGCAAAGCTCCGCAGTCAGCTGGAGCGGATGCTTCGGCGGGAGAATATTGCGGCAAGATGATGTGGCGGCTTGTTCTCTTCGCGGCGCTTCTTTCTTCGCAGGCGCACGCCTACTGCCCTCCCGCAGAGCCGGCGCCGGCGAAGTTCGACCACCCCTACCCGGGCAAGCTGGTCGAGTGGGCGTTGCCGCTTCCCGAAATTCCGTCAGTCTGCGCGCGTCTCTCCGGCCATTACGATCGGAGCGTCGCGGGGTGCGGATACAAGGTTCACGTCACCGCGGACGGAACGCGCACGGGTCGTCCGATCGAGACCTATGGGCTCATCGTCTATCCGCAAGGCTGCACGGCCATTCGCCGGCATGAGATCGCGCACACCAACGGCTGGGCGCATCGTTACTGAAGCCGTCGCCCGCTGACGCTTCACCGCGTTCGGGCAACCGAGCGAGCCGCCGCCTCCCTTGAGGAATGAAGTCGGAGCCGTTACAGGCTCGCTTGGCGTCGACTGCGCGCTATATGCTTCGCACCAGGCCGCGAATGCTCCAAGCGTCTCGCCTCAAGGATGGGTGGCCGAGTGGTTGAAGGCACCGGTCTTGAAAACCGGCAGGCGGGCAACCGTCTCGTGGGTTCGAATCCCACCCCATCCGCCAAGGGTATGGATAAACTACTGAATTATAAAGGGAATTGCCGGAACTGTATCATTACCCCTATTGCTACCCACAGGGAGCTTTCTGTCGAGATCAAGCGGCAGTGATTGCTTGTTGAAAAGAGCCCGAATATCGAGTTGTTTCGTCTCCAGCGAGATCTACCGGGAGACCGGCTATGGCGGCAATCATCCGCTCGCCATCCAGCGGATCGGCACCGTGCTGACGCTCTGCGAGCAACTCGGATGGCTCGAGCCGGGGGGTGAGCGCGCCTATGTCGACAGCCCGATCGCCCGGCTTGAGGATATTCTGAAGTTCCACGACCCCGATTATGTCGCGGCGCTACAAGCGGCCGAGAGCGGCGCCGGCGTCAGCGTCGAGATGCGCGAACGCTATCGCATCGGGACGCTGGAAAACCCGATCTTCAAGGGACTGTTCAGGCGCGCCAGCACAGCCGTCGGCGGGTCGATCCTGGCCGCCCAGCTCGCCGCCGAAGGCGGGATCGTCTACCACCCCTCGGGCGGGACGCATCACGGGATGCGCGATAGCGCAAGCGGCTTCTGCTATTTCAACGATCCGGTTTTCTCCGTCCTGACCTTCCTCGAAAAAGGGTTCGAGCGTGTGCTCTATGTCGATCTTGACGCCCATCATGGCGATGGCGTCGAGGCCGCATTTCGCGGCGACGACCGCGTGTTCCTGATCTCCATCCACGAAGAGAACCGCTGGCCCCATACCGGCAAGCTCGACCATCGCAGCACGGATAATGCCCGCAACCTCCCGGTGCCGCGCGAATTCAACGACAGCGAGCTCGATTTTCTGATGGAAGAAGCGGTGTTGCCGCTTGCGCGGCATTTCGCGCCGCAGGCGGTTGTCTGCACCTGCGGCGCCGACGGGCTCGCCGGCGATCCGCTGTCTTCGATGGCGCTGAGCAACGGCTGTGTGTGGGACGCGGTGATGCGGCTCACAGATTTGTCGCCGTCGGCGGTGGTGCTCGGCGGCGGCGGTTACAATCCGTGGACGGTGGCGCGCTGCTGGACCGGCTTGTGGGGACGCATTTCGGGGCAGCCTATCCCCGATACGCTGCCCGATGACAGCACCGCGTTGCTTCGCACGCTCGACTGTGATCTCGTCGACGACGAGGACAGGCTGCCCAGCTGGCACACGACGCTCCTCGATCCGCGCAACGACGGGCCGGTTAGGGAGCGCATCAGGGAGATCGCCGCGGCCGTTCTGGCACCAGGCGGTCCGGGCAAAGCGCCGCCCCGCGAGGCTGCGATTGCAGGGCTTTCGGAGGACGCGTCGACATGACGGAATGGCTTGAGCGCATCTCGGCGATCGAGGACCTGGAAGACGCCGAGTTCGATCCGCGCCTCGTCGCCGACATGGAAGCGGCCGGCCCGCAGGCGACGACGCGTGCCGATCCGGTTTTCCACGCCGACCTTCAAGGAATACGACAGCACCGAGATCAAGGGCTGCGGCAAGAACAGCTTCCCTGCGTTCTCGATCACCGGCGGCTGCCTGCGCCCTCGATTGCGATCATTGCCAGGCCAAAATCCTGGAGCCGATGATCCCGGCGACGAAGCCGGAGATGCTCGACAGGAAGGTCCGCGACCTGATCCTGCTGCAGGACCTGCAGGGCTTCCTGCTCTCGGGCGGCTCGAACCGCCGCAACGAGATCCGCTACGAGCGCTTCTATCCGGTCGTCGAGAGGCTCAAGCGCGATTTTCCCCATCTCAAGATCGCCATTCACACCGCGCTGACCGACGAGGCGGGCGCGAAGCGCATGGAGGCCGCCGGCGTCGACACCGCCATGATGGACGTGATCGGCGCGCGGGAGACCATCCGCGACGTCTACCATCTCGACCGGCCGGTCGAAGACTTCGAAGAGTCGCTGGCAGCCCTCACGGCGACCTCGATGGAGATTTCACCGCATATCGTCATCGGTCTCCACTACGGCGAAATCCGCGGCGAGCCCGTCGCCCTCGACATGGTGTCGCGCTATCCCGTCAACGCACTGGTGCTTGTGGTCGTCATGCCGTTCTACGCAAAGCCCGGAACGTTCGTGACCCCGTCGACAAGCGATGTTGGCAGGATCTTCCTCGAAGCCCGCCGGCGACTGGCGGACAAGCAGGTACTGCTCGGCTGCGCACGGCCCGCCGGGATGCACAAGCGGATCACCGATGCCTATGCGGTGATGGCGGGCCTCGACGGCATCGCCTTTCCGGCAGAGGGCGCGGTCGCCGTTTCGGAGGCAATCGGGCGCAACTACCACCAGGAACACGCCTGCTGCTCTATCAAGATCGGCGGGAAGCTGGATGCAGGGCTGGCCAATCGGCGGCTATCCTCCTGCGCGGCATGACCACGATCCTCCACGTCGACGTGCTCGTGTCGGGTCTCGGGCCAGCCGGATCCGCCGCCGCCGCGGCGGCGGCCGCTGCGGGCATGCGCGTGCTTGCCGTCGAGCGCAACGCCGAGCCCGGATTACCCGTCCAATGCGCCGAATTCGTGCCGGCGATGATCGGCGCGGAGGTTCCCGCCGTTGGTTCGGCGCGCGTCCAGGGCATCGACCGGATGGAGACCTTCGTAGAAGATGAAAGGCCCGAGCTGACGCCCGACTTCATGGGCTTCATGATCGATCGCGCGCAGTTCGACCGGCAACTTGTTCGAGCAAGCGCGGGCTGCTGGGGCCGATTGCCGGTTCGCGACGCCACTACGCGCGACCTCGCCGTCCGGTGTCGCGACTGTCGGTGGCGACGTAACCGTGCGGGCGAGGGTCGTCATCGGCGCCGACGGACCGCGTTCGCCGGTCGGCCAGCGCGATCGGCTGCCCGAATTTCGATCTTGTCGAGACCCGGCAGATCACCGTCGACATGTTGAAACCGCATACCGGAACCGACATCTTCCTCAGGCCGGAAATCGTCGGCGGCTATGCTTGGCTGTTCCCCAAGAGCGAGCTCTGCAACATCGGCCTCGGTGTCATTCCATCCGAAAAGCATCGGCTGAAGCCGCTGCTGGACGCCCTGCATGTCCGAACTGGTCGCCGAGGGCCGGGTCGGCGCGGTGATCCATCGCCACACCGGCGGACTGATCCCTGTCGGCGGCATTGTCGGCCCGACCAGCGCGCTCGGAGCGGCTGGCGTGCTCCTGTGCGGTGACGCCGCCGGGCTGACGAACCCCATCACCGGCGCGGGAATCAACGCCGCAGTGATTTCGGGGCGGCTCGCAGGCGAGGCGGCAGCGTCCTGTGTCGCGGGCCGGGTCGACGCCCTCGACGACTATCGCGAGGAGATCGAGGACGTATTCGGCCCGTCTCTGGCGCTTGCGCTGAAGCGGCGGTCGCGGCTGCTCAAGACCTACGCTCGGTCGCGGTCATGCCCGACAAGGCGGATCTGCGCGGCGGCTGGATCGCGTATCCGGACTATTGGCGAAACGATTGCACGACCGACTGCGTGCCCTTGAGCGACAGCGGCCTGATCAAAGTGAGAGAATCGGTATGACCTGCTTGAAA
Source organism: uncultured Alphaproteobacteria bacterium (assembly GCA_963778625.1). GTDB lineage: Bacteria > Pseudomonadota > Alphaproteobacteria > Rhizobiales > Afifellaceae > DASWJZ01. The sequence continues at coordinate 325,577 of CAVZVB010000006.1, read as the reverse complement.
CCGGAAAATATCGAGCCGGGCGCAGTCGGCGCCGGCGGTCTGGATTTCAACCCTTACGACCTGATGGAGCCGCGCGCGCCCGGCGCGGTCCCCGCCGCGTTCCGCAACGGCCGGCCGGTCAAGGACAACGACATCGCGCCGGAAGGCCGCTATTTCCCCAACTACAACATCCTGACGCCGCACATGCGCTCGCCCGACTACGTGCAGATGTCGACGGCGGCGGCGATCACGCTCGGCATAGTCTCGGGCCAGATGCACCGCTGCGCCTGCACGCGCTGCCTGAACCTGCTGCTGACCTATCCGGAGGGCTGCCGGGCCAATTGCGCCTACTGCGGCCTTGCTCGTCACCGCGAGGCGGAGCGCAACTATGCGGACCGCAACTTCATCCGAGTGGACTGGCCGGCCGTGCCGATGGCCGAGGTGGTCGATATCGTGGCGCGCGATGTCGCCGGCTCGCCGTTCCACCGCATGTGCATCTCGATGATCACCCATCCGAAGTCCGACGAGGACACGGTGGCGGTGCTGAAGACCTGGACCGACCGGATCGATCCCGACGACATCCCGATCTCGATCCTGTCGAACCCGACCACCATGACGCGCGACGACGTCGCCCGTCTGCGCGGGATGGGCTCCGACATCTTCACCGTAGCCCTCGACGCGGCGACGCCGGAGACTGTTCGACCGCACGCGCGGCAAGGGCGTGCAGTCGCCGCACAGCTGGAAGAAGTATTGGGAGATCCTGATGGATGCCCGCGACATCTTCGGCCCGCAAAAGTTCGGCGCCCATATCATCGTCGGCATGGGCGAGAGCCGAATACGACGTCGTCAGCCTCGTGCAGAGGCTCGTCGATCTCGGCGGCCATTCGCACATGTTCTGCTTCTTCCCCGAGAAGGGCTCCCTGATGGACCACTTGCCGGCGACGCCGCGCGACCAGTGGCGGCGGATCCAGCTTGCCCGCTACCTCATCGATTATTGCGGAGTCAGGTCGAGCACATGGCGTTCGACGAGGCGGGCCGGATCATCGATTTTGGCATGAAGGGGGCGGAACTCGACGCGATCATCGATTCCGGTATCGCCTTCCGCACGTCGGGCTGCCCCGGGAAATTCGCCGAGGACATCTCGGCCTGTGACCGGCCCTACGGCGATTCGCCGCCGAGCAACATCGCCAGCTATCCGTTCCCGCTCGAAGAGGTCGACATCCGCAGAGCGCGCAGCCAGCTCGCGCATGAACCGGCCCGGTGAAACCTACATGGCGGGGGAAGAGTTCGAGGGACTCGACGACTAGGGAGGGCGGACATGTCCGGAGCATCCGGAAGCAAGCCGTTTCGCGTCATCGACACCGGCATCCGACCGTGCCGGGAGCAGATCGCCTTCGACCAGGCGCTGATCGAATGCCACAAGGCGGGGACAATCCCGGACTCGATCCGTTTCCTGCAGTTCCCACCGTCGGTGCTCGTCGGCCGACACCAGGCGATCTCCCACGAGCTGAATCTCGATGCGTGCGAGGCAGCGGGCGTCGGCATCGGGCGGCGCATTACTGGCGGCGGTGCGCTCTACCTTGACGACGGGCAGTTCGGCTGGGAGCTGGTGTTCCGCCGGGATACGTTGCCGATCGACAATCTGAGCGACCTCGCCCGAGAAATCTGCGAGGCAGCGGCAGCGGGCCTCTCGAAGCTTGGCATAGATGCTCGTTACAGGCCACGTAACGACATTGAGGTCGGCGGGCGGAAGATCTCGGGAACGGGCGGCTTCTTCGATGGCTCGACGATCTTCTATCAGGGCACGACGCTGGTCGACATGGACGCGAGCAAGATGGCGGCGCTGTTGAACATCCCCGCCGCAAAACTCGCTAAGCGCGGCGAGGCGAGCGCCGTGCAGCGCGTGGTCACCCTGAGGGAGCTGTTTGACGGCACCCCGCCCTCGATTCCGGAAGTGAAACTAGCGCTGCTTGAAGGATTCGCCGAACGTCTCGGCATCTCGCCAAGACACGGCGACATAACGCCGGCGGAGGAAGCGGCCTGCCGCCGGTTGTTCGACGAGGAAATCGGCACCGACGCATTCGTCTACGAGATCGACGATCCAAGCATCCGGCCGGACGTGCTGAGCGGGAGCCACACGGGCCGGGGCGGCACGATCACGGCGCACCTGCGGCTCGAAGGCCCGAACCAGGACCGGATTCGCGAGATCGTGATCACCGGCGACTTTTTCGTTACGCCGCCGAAGACGGTCATGAACCTAGAGGCTGCATTGCGTGGGGAGCTTCTAGCCGACGTAGAGGCAACGATCGAGAGGTTTTTCACCAAAGCGCAGATCGGTCTCCTGACCGCAGCGCCTGCAGATTTCGTCGCCGCAATTGGCAATGCGACCGCACCTCTGTGTTGATCTTCGGAAGTCACCGGCAACCGGCAGCACTTCCGGAATGCGCCAGGACCAGACGTCGTTGGCAACTATCGCGAACCGCGAGTGGATCGCCCAACAAAGCGGGAGACAGTCATTCGTTCGCCGAGGAGACCTCGCGGCATCAACACAAGGATCGCCGCGAGCAAAGTCCCGATCATGACGATCTGCAGCGAGGCGGCCCGTGCCTGCTGCTCAGGCGGGAATGTCGCTGAAACGACGGCACTTGAAGTGCTCCACAGGCCCCAGACCACCACAGCGCCGAGCACGGCGCCGCGGTTGTTGCCCGCACCGCCGACAATCAGCATCGCCCAGACCTGAAAAGTGAGGGCTGAGAGATAATTGTCCGGTGCGATGAAACCAATGAAGTGCCCCTGCATCGCCCCGGCAAGTCCCATGATCGCACTGCCGAGGACAAACGCCTGAAGGCGATAGCGGTTGGCATTCTTGCCGAGTGCCTCGGCGGCGGCCTCGTCCTCGCGGATCGCGCGGAGCACGCGACCCCAGGGGCCGCTCACCAGCCGCTCGAGGCCTACAAAGACGATCGCGATCACCACGACGACCAGCGCCAGATTGGCGAGGTTGAAGGCAAGAGCATTCCCTTGCAGAAACGCGAACGGTCGCGGAATGAATGCAACGCCGAATGGTCCCCCGGTAACCGACTGCGCGTTGAGAGCGACAAGCTGTATCGCGATGGCGACGCCGAATGTGGTGATCGCAAGATAATCCGCGCGGAGCCGGAGGGTCAGCGCGCCGACGGCGAGTGCTGCTGCGCCAGTCACGCCCGCGGCAGCGAGCCAACCGACGAGGATCGGGAGATCGAAGCCGCCAAATCGGCCAGCCACGGCAGGGCTGGTGAGGAGCGCCGAAGTGTAGGCACCGATTGCGACAAACCCGGCGACGCCGACGTTGAAAAGTCCCGTCTGGCCCCATTGCAGATTGAGGCCGAGGCAGATCAGCCCGAAGGTCAGCGCCGTGGTCAGGAAGAACGCGGCGTAGCCGAGAAGATCGAGGGTCATTCGCGCCGTCCGAAGAGGCCGGTGGGGCGGACGATCAAAACCGCGATCAGCACAAGAAACGCAACGGCGCCGCGATAGCCCGCGCCGACGAGGGGCACTGACGCGGCCTCCGCAACGCCGACGATCAGGCCACCGGCGACCGCGCCCGGCATGCTTCCTATCCCTCCGAGGATTGCGGCGGCAAAGAGCGGCAGCAGAAGATCAAAGCCCATATACGGTCGGATCTGAATGGTGATCCCGACCATGATGCCGGCGGCGGCGGCGAGCGCCCCGCCGAGGAACCAGGTCGCGCGGACGACCCGTTTCACGTCGATCCCGACGACAGCGGCAAGCGCGGGGTTCTCCGAGACCGCTCGCATCGAGCGCCCGATGGTCGTCCGGCTCATGACCAGGAACATCGTCACGACGAGCGCCAATGCGAGCGCGAGGACCAGGAGCTGGTCCGGCGTCGCGCGGATCCCGGCGCCGAGGGGAATCGCGATTTGGATGGCGCGGCTGAAATAGGCGGGCTGCCCGGTGAAGATGAATTCGAGCAGGCTGCGGAGCGCCATCGCAGCGCCGAAGCTCGCCATAACCATGATGATCGTGTCACCGCGCCTGCGGAGGCGGCTGAAGAGGATTGCGTCGAGCGCAAGTGCCAAGCCGCCGGTCAGGAGCATTGCGATGGCCGCTGCGACGAGGAGCGGCCAGCCGAACGAGAAAGGCCCAATCGACGTCATCGCGGGCGCCGCGAGAAAGCCGATCGCTCCGGTGACAACCAGGGCGGCGTAGGCGCCCCACGCGATGAATTCGCCGTGCGCGAAATTCGCAAAGCCCAAGATTGAGTAAGTGAGCGAGACACCGATCGCGCCGAGGCCGATCATCGCTCCGACGAGCAGGCCGTCGACGAGAAACTGCAGATTCATTGCGCCCCCCCCGCCGGCACGGCGCCACCAAGATAGAGGGCCGCGACCGCCGGATCGCCCCAGAGATCGGCGGCGCGGCCCTCATGCCGGTTCTGCCCTTCGACCAGCACATAGGCGCGGTCACTGACGCCGAGTGCGGCGCGGACGTTCTGCTCGACGAGCAGGATGGTCACGCCCGCTTCGCGGATTGTCTTGAGCTGGAGGAAGACTGTCTCGACCATCTTTGGCGAGAGGCCGGCCGAGGCTTCATCAAGGACGAGCAGTCTTGGCCTCACCATCAGCGCGCGCGCGACGGCGAGCATCTGGCGCTCACCACCCGAAAGCCTCCCGGCGAGCATCTTCCTTCGCCCGGCGAGGCTCGGGAAGAACGCGTACATGCTACCGACCCGCTCCGCACGCTCGCGCGCCGGCAGGATCGCCGCTGCAAGTGCGAGGTTGTCGGCGACCGTCATCCTCGCGAAGACATTCTCGGTCTGGGGCACGAAGGCGAAGCCGCGCCGGATCAGCTCGTGCGCGGCGAGCTCCGTGATATCGGTGCCGCCGAAAAGAACGCGGCCGGAGAATTTGGGCACCAGTCCCGCAACCGACTTGATCAGCGTCGACTTGCCGGCGCCGTTCGGACCGAGGATCGCGACAATCTCGCCCGGCGCTACCTCGATGCTGGCACTCCGCACGATTGGCACGCCGGGTTCATAGCCAGCCACCAGCCCTTCGACGCGAAGCAGCGCCTCCACGCTCAAGACGGCTCCCCCGAGATAAGCGTCGATGACACGCGGATCACGGACGATTTCGGCCGGGCGGCCTTCGGCAAGCAGCCGCCCGCCGGCCATGACGAAGACGTGTGAGCAGAGCCGCGCGATCAGACTGATGTCGTGCTCGATGATCAGGAACGCGACACCGTTGCGATTGAGCTCAGCGACGCGCGAGATGATCGTCTCGCAGAGACTCGGATTGACGCCCGCCGCCGGCTCGTCGAGCAGCACGATCGCGGGATCGGCCATCATGGCGCGTGCGAGCTCGAGGAGCTTTCGCTGCCCGCCTGAAAGGACGCGGGCCGGTTCATGCGCCAGTCGATCGAGTGTGACGAATTCAAGAAGCGCCATGGCACGTTCGACATTGGCGCGTTCTTCGCGCGCGACGTCACGAGCGCGGAACCAGCTCGCGAAGATTCGTTCACCGACCTGGTTTTTCGCTGCGACCAGCAGGTTCTCGATCAGCGTCATCTGCGGGAAGGGGCGCGGGATCTGGAACGTGCGCCCGAGCCCTCGGCTGAGGCGCGTGTGCGCCGGCTCGCGTTCCATCGCCGCGCCATCGAGCAGGATCGTCCCGCCTGTCGGGCGCACCGTTCCCGCGATGCAGTTGAAGAGCGTCGTTTTGCCCGCGCCATTCGGCCCGATCAGCCCGACGATCTCGCCCCGGCGGACGGCGATCGAGACGGAATTGACGGCGGCCACCCCGCCGAACCGCCGCGAAACGGCACGAACCTCCAACATCGATCGAGCAGCCTCGCGGTCGAGAGTTGCAGTTTTGCTGATGCCGGATGTCCTGTCTTGCGGCGGAAGCCGATATCGTGACGATATGGCCCGGCCAGAGGCCGCGCAACGCTACCAGGACAGCAAAATGCGAGAGCCGTCCGACAGTTTCGAACTTTTCGATCTCAAGGTCGAAGTCACCGCGCCGCCCGGAAAGCCGATCTATTGCGGCGCCAAGGCAGGCGACTATTTCGAGTTGAAGGGCGAGATGCTCTACCTGCCGCCGGGCCAGGGTTTCTCGATCTACTCGCTCGCGGCTCTTCTACCGCTTCTCCCGGCCAAACAGCGCCCAACCGACCCGAACGACTGGATGACGAGCGACGCTGAAGTTGCCTGTCCGGACCCAAACTGCCCCACCCGTTTCCGCATCTCGCGGACCGGCACGCGGCGTTTCAGCCATGCCGCGACGACGGCCGTGCCGCTTCCTGGAAAAACGTAAGCATGGTCGCGACGTTTAGCCTCCGGCCGGGCTACGACATCTCGCGCGTCATCTGCGGCGGATGGCAGCTCGCCGGCGGTCACGGTCCCGTCGACCGCGAAGCTGCGGTCGACGATCTTCTGGCTTTTCGCGATGCCGGCATCACGACATTCGACTGCGCCGACATCTACACCGGCGTCGAGGAGATGCTTGGCGCCGCGCGCGCCGAGATTGCCCGGCGGCATGGCGCGGCCGCTGCATCCCGTATCAAGGTGCACACCAAATGCGTGCCCGACCTGGAAAGATTACAGAGCGCGGACCGCGCCTACATCCGTACGATCGTCGAGACCTCGCTGAAGCGACTTCGGGTCGATCGGCTCGATCTCGTGCAGTTCCATTGGTGGGACTATGACGTGCCCGGCTATCTCGACGCCGTCGGATGGCTCGCGGAGCTGCAGCGCGAAGGCAAGATTGATCTGATCGGTGGGACAAATTTCGACACGCCGCACACAGCCGAGCTCGTCGCCGCGGGCATCGATCTTGCGAGCATGCAGGTGCAGTACTCGCTGCTTGATGACCGGCCCGAACATGGCCTTGTCGATTTCTGCCTCGGGAACAACGTCTCTGTTCTCTGCTATGGCACCGTCGCCGGCGGCTTCCTCTCCGATCGCTGGCTTGCGCAACCGGAGCCAACGCCACCGTTCGAGAACCGCTCGCTTACTAAGTATCGGCTGATCATCGATGAGTTCGGCGGCTGGGCGCTATTTCAGGAACTGCTGAGAGCGCTCCGCTGCGTTGCCGACCGGCACGGTACCGACATCGCGTCCGTGGCGAGCCGCGCCATGCTCGACCGGCCGGGCGTCGCGGCTGTCATCGTCGGCGCGCGGAGCCGGGCGCACGTCATCGCGAATGCCGCGATCACGGCTTTCGACCTGACCGAGGACGATACCGCCGAGGTCGACTTCGTGCTGTCGAAGCGGCAGGGGCCGCCTGGCGACACCTTTTCGCTGGAGCGCGACCGCACAGGACCGCATGGATCAATCATGAAATACAACCTGAACAAGGTCGCCTGATGGCTGGAGACGACCTTGTTCAGCGCTCGGTCCGCGAAGTGATCGAGCTGCACGACTTCTTCTCCGTCTGGCTGCGGCGCGAGACGGCCGCGACAGGCGACTTCGCCCGGTGCGAAAATGCCATCGCACCGGATTTCCGCATGGTGACGCCGGAGGGCAAGATTCATCTCCGCGCGGAGGTCATCGCGCGGATCCGCGCCATGCGCGCCAGCGCTTGGAAGCGATTTTCGCATACAGATCCTGCAACCAGGCGTGGTCTGGCAGAGAGGCGATGCCGTCTTGCTGGAGTACATCGAGCAACAGTATCGTGATCGACGAGAGACGAACCGGCGCTCCACGGCGCTCTTCATCGACGAGCCCGCCGCGCCCTGCGGCGTACTGTGGCGCCATCTGCATGAGACCTGGATAGCGTGAGGGAGGGAATGATGAGGGCAATTCGATACGCATTGGCGGCCGCGATCGGCCTCGGCGGCGCGATCGGCGTCGCCCAGGCGGCCGACTGCGACATCACGATCGGCGTTGTAATGTCGCTGACCGGCCCGGCAGGCCCCTATGGGCAGGCCGGTGCAAAGTCGGTCGAAATGGCATTCCGAGACATCAACGATGCTGGGGGCGTCGACGGCTGCAAGCTCGTTACCGACACACGCGACGCACAGAGCCAGGGCAACGTCGCCGTCGACGTCGCCACACAGCTTGTCCAGGTAAAGAAGGTGCCGGCGATCATCGGCGGCATCATCTCTTCCGTGTCGATCCCGATCCTGACTTCGGTCACCGCGCCGGCGAACGTCGTGCAAATATCCCCGGCGTCTTCGTCGCCGACACTGACCCAACTTGGCCGCGACGGCAAAACCAATGGTGTCTTTTTCCGCACGATCACCTCGGATGCGCTGCAGGGAACTGCCGCGGCAAAGTTCGCGCTCGATCAGGGGCTGAAGAAGCTTTCGATCATCCACGTCAACAACGACTTCGGCGTAAACATGGTCGCCGAGTTCTCGAAAGCCTATAAGGCCCTCGGCGGCACGATCGTCTCCGACACGCCGTACAACGAGAAACAGTCGAGCTATCAGGCCGAGGTGACCGCGGCGATGGCCGGGGAGCCGGATGGCCTCTATCTCGTCAGCTATCCGGTCGACGGCGCGACGATCGCCCGCGCTTGGATCAGCCAAGGGGGTCCGGCGAAGTTCCTGCTGAACGACGGCATGAACGACCAGAGCTTCATCGACGCGGTCGGTGCGCAATATCTGAACGACGCCTACGGAACGTCGTCCGGCACCGACGAGACGCCTTCGACCAAGTACTTCAACGACAACTACCAGGCTTTCTCCAACCTCGATCCTGGCAGCCCGGCGGCGGTTCAGGCCTACGATGCCGGTGCGATCCTCGGCCTTGCGGTGGTCATCGCGGGGAAGGGAGACGCGGCGGCGATCAAGGACGCGGTGCGCAAGGTCGTCGATCCGAGCGGCACCGTCATTCATGCCGGCAAGGACGAGTTCGCCAAGGCGATCCAACTCATCAAGGACGGCAAGCCAATCAAGTATGAAGGCGTGATCGGCCCGATCACCTTCGACCAGTACGGCGACATCACCGGTCCGTTCCGGCTGTGGCGGATCAAGGACGGGAAGATCGAGACGGTCGGGCAGATGTCGACGGCCGACGTGAACGACATCAAAGCGAAGATCGGCAACTAGCCGAAGCGCTTTCCCGGAGACGCCGCCGCGTCAGGAACGGCGTCTCCAACCATCAGAGAGAGCCATGCCGAAGCCCTCCGCTCCCGAGCGCATTGACCTTGCGCCCGGGCTCGTCGTCAGCCGTCTCGTCACGGGCCTCTGGCAGGTCGCGGACATGGAGCGCGACGGTACGGGCATCGATCAGGACCGCGCCGCCGCCGACCTCGCAGCCTATGCGGAGGCGGGCTTCGACACGTTCGACATGGCCGATCATTACGGCAGTGCGGAGGACATCGCGGGCCGCTTCAACGACTTGCTCGCGGCAGGCCGAGTCCAAGCGCTCCCCGGCATGCGCCCGGCGATCTTCACCAAATGGTGCCCCGCCCCCGGGCCGATGAGCCCCGATGTCGTTCGCGCTGGCGTCGAGCGCGCCTTGCGGCGCTTGAAAACGAAGACGATCGACCTTCTCCAATTCCATTGGTGGAGCTTCCGAAATCCGGCCTGGCTCGACGCGATGCACGCGTTGGCAAACCTCAAGGACGAGGGACTTATCGGCCATCTCGGCGTCACCAATTTTGACACCGACCATCTGCACCTCCTCGTAAAGGACGGCATACCGATCGCGACCAACCAGGTGTGCTTCTCGCTTCTTGACCGGCGGGCCGGAGAGGAGATGTCGGCCTTTTGTGCTGCAGAAGGCGTCAAGCTTCTCGCCTACGGGACGCTTGCAGGCGGCCTCCTCACCGAGAAATGGCTGGGCCGGCCCGAGCCCGCCGATCGGGACATCACCGATTGGAGCACCATGAAGTACAAGCGCTTCGTCGATGCTATCGGCGGCTGGGGCATGCTCCAGACGATCCTGGGGGCGGTGCGCGAAGTATCGCAGCGCCACGGTGTATCGATGGCGAATGTCGCCACGCGCTGGGTGCTTGACCAACCTGCCGTCGGCGGCGTCATCATCGGCGCCCGTCTCGGCGAACGCGAACACCGCGAGGACAATCTTCGCCTCTTCTCCTTCCGTCTCGACGATGCGGACCGGACTTTGATCGAGGCGGCCCTTGCCGGCGCCAAGCGCATCCCAGGCGATTGCGGCGACGAATATCGTCGCCCGCCCTATCTCACCGCCTCAGGCGATCTCAGCCATCACGTCGGTTCTCCTCCAAAGGTCTATACGGCGGTTCGCGTGCCAGGTCGCCCGAAGTCGGTCGATCATCGATACGGGAAGCGTCTGGGAGCCGATCTGCGGCTACAGCCGGGCCGTGCGCGATGGCGCGCGCATTCTCGTCAGCGGGACGACCGCTACGCATGGCGGCGGAACGATGGTCTGCAAGGGCGATCCGCGCGGACAGACGGTCTATGTTCTCGATAAGATCGCGGCGAGCATCGAGTCGCTCGGCGGAACGCTCGAGGACGTTGTCAGGACACGAATCTACGTTCGCGACGTGAGCGCTTGGGAGGCGGTTGCCCATGTGCACGGGCGCTATTTCGGTCACGTCCGCCCCGCCAACACGCTGGTTGAGGTATCCAACCTCGTCGGCGGCTACGAGGTTGAGATTGAGGCAGAAGCGGTCGTCGTTGGCTGATCAGCGCGTGGCGTCCGGTCTCGTCAGATAGAGTCCGGCGAAGAATGCGATGGGCGCGGGCAGCCCGCCGCTTCCGCTTTGGGTCAAGAAACGAAGTCGGCAGCCGCCCCATGCGGCAGCCGCACGAACACGAAGCCCAACTCGTCGGGGTCGAGGAGAAAAGACGCGAGCGCTGCGAGCGCCGGGACTCCGGTCATGTATTGGAGCGTCTTCACGAAGCCTTCCGGATAGCGCTCCCGCCCCCTGATCTTCGGCTGGAGCGCCAGCTGGCAGCCGCCGAGCGTACCGAGGACAAGCCAAATTTCAGCGAGCGTTAGAGGCGAAAGCTGCGGCATGCTTTTCGTCGTCCAATTCTCTTGGCTTGGCTGCTTCCCTCCGAGCTGTTGCACAGGTCTGGTTCGCGGAGCGCCACTTTAATTGCCGCAGCTGTTTCTCCGACGCGGCATGCCATTTGCTGCCACATCCCCGCGACAGGTCGGCGCGGCGACATGCGATGGCCGAGCCTTTGATCGTCGGGTGCGTCGATCTCGCGCAAGGCGCCGGAGCCTCAAGCGTTCCGCTTCTCCAGATAGGCGACCAGCCGGACCAGCGGCCACAGGATGGCGAGATAGATCCCGGCCGCCGCGATGAGCGGGCTCGGATTGGCCATCAGCGCCTGCGCATCGGTCGCCTGTTTGAGGAGGTCGGGCATCGCCACGACGGACGCGAGCGAGGTGTCCTTGGCGATGGCGATGCAGTTCGATGTCTGCGGCGGCGTCGCGATGCGGATCGCCTGCGGAACGATGACCTTCATCAGGATCACCCAGAACGGCAGCCCGAGCGCGTTCGCCGCCTCGAACTGGCCGATCGGGATCGCCTTGATGCCGGCGCGGAACACTTCGGCCGTGAATGCCGAAAGCACGGTCGAAAGCGCGAGCGACGCGGAGGTGAAGGAGTTCGAGCCGGATGCCGACGAAGGGCAGCGCGTAATAGATGACGATGAGGACGACCAGCATCGGCAGAGCGCGGAAGATGTCGATGAAGCCGATGGCGAGTAGTCGCAGCGGCTTCGGGCCATAGAGCCGTGCGATGCAGACGAGAATGCCAACGACGGTGCCGATGGCGATGGCGGTGACGGCCAGGTAGAAGGTGTTGACGAGGCCGCGCCCGAGCATCGGAAGCGCGCGCAACATCACGTGGCCGTTCAGGAAAGTATCTATCAGCCCCTGCACGACGGTCTCCCGATAAAGCGAGCGGCGCCGGCACCGCCGGCTTTGGACAATGCCATCATCATCGAAAAGGGAGCAACGGCGGCGGCCGTTGCTCCCTCTTAAGAACCCGGATCGGCGGCTTATTGCGCCATCGGAAGATCCAGCACCATGACGGTGGAGGTGCTCGGATCGGCGTCCGCGCCGAGCCATTTCTTGTGGATCGCGGCGAGCGTGCCGTCCTCCTTCATGGCGGTGATCGCGTCGTTGACGCGCTGCAGGTTGGGCGAGTCCTTCTTCATCATGATGCCGTAGCTTGTCGTCCGTCTTGATGCGCTCGACGACGTGCATCTTCGGCATCTGCATGAAGGCGAACTGCATCCCCGCGATATCGCTGACCGCGCCGCCGACGCGTCCGGCCTGCGTATCGAGGAGAAGGTCCTGCTGGGTGTTGTAGCCCTTCACTTCGGTGAACCCGTACTTCTCCATGTTGTCCTTCGACCACGACTCGCCGGTTGAAGTGGAGAGCACGCCGACGGGCTTGCCCTTCATGTCGGCGAGGCTGTTGACGCCGGAATCGACCGCGGTGGCGAGCGCCATGTCGCTGTCATAATAGCCCTGGGTGAAGGACTGGCTCTTCAGCCGCTCGTTGGTGATGGTGATCGAGGAGATCGCCATGTCGATGCGCCCGGAGCTCGTCGCCGCGAAGAGCGCCTGGAAGCCGAGGTCCTGAATGTGGATGTCGGCGCCGATGCGCTTGCCGATCTCATTCACGAGGTCGACCTCGAAGCCTTCGAAGGACCCGTCTTCCTTCTTGTTTTCCCAGGGCGGATTCGCCGGATAGGCGCCGACCTCGAGCGTCTCGGCAAAGGCGGTCGCAGCCGGCGCCAGCCCGGCGATGGCCGAGGCGGCGACAAAGGCCAGTGCAACGAATTTCGCTTTCATTCCCCTACTCCCTGTTTTTCCGCGGGTGACAGTAAGCTTTGCGCCAGCTTTCCACCGAACGGAACTTCATTTCAAGCTTGAAATTTCTCCCCCGGGCGCAAGAACCGCGAGCAGCCGCGACCTGAAGATCGACCGGGACCTCCACCGATGAGACCACAAACTGCCATGCCGGCCAAAGCGAAGACGATCGAGACACCGGCATTTCCGGTCGACGAGCTGCGCGCGCAATTCCCCGCGCTGCAACCTGATCGCGCCGGCTCCTTCATCTTTTTCGACAACGCCGCCGGGGCACAGATCCCGCAAAGCGTGTTCGATGCCGTCACCCACCATCTTCTCGACCACAACGTCCAGCGCGGCGGGCGTTACGAAAAGAGCCGCCTGGTCGATCAGGCGATCGCCGACGCCCGCGAGAGCGTCGCCGTCCTGATCAACGCTGCGGACCCGGCGGAGGTCTGCTTCGGCATGAACGCCACTTCGTTCATCCGCATGGTGAGCCTTGCGATCGGCCAGACGCTCGGGCGAGCGCGAACGAGATCGTCGTCACCGACATGGACCACGATGCCAACATCGCGACGTGGCTTCAGCTGGAGAAGGCCGGCGCGAAGTTCAAGTGGTGGCGGATGCGCGACGACGGGACGCTGCACGCCGACGACCTGAGGCCCCTCCTCTCCGACAAGACCCGGATCGTCGCCTGCACGAAGACCGCGCATTCGATCGGCTCGATCGTCGACGTGGCGGCGGCCGCCGCGCTCGCGCACGAAGTCGGCGCGGAAATCTTCATCGACTGCGTGCATTTCGGGCCGCACGGGCTGATCGACGTCGAGGCCTGGGACTGCGACTACCTCGTCTGCTCCGGCTACAAGACCTTCGCGCCGCACATGGGCTTTCTCTATGGGAAATACGACGCGCTGAAGCGGCTCCCGACCTTCCGCGAGGACTTCATCCCCGACGAGCCGCCCTACAAGATCGAGGCTGGCACCTTCATCTACGAGAACGTCGCCGGCATGAGCGCCGCGGTCAGATATCTCGAAGGGCTCGGGCAGAAGGTCGCGCCGGGCAAGAGCAACTCGCGCCGGCAGGACGTTGCGACTGCGATGGATGCAATCCGCGGCTACGAGCAGGTGCTCGCCGGCGAGATGATCAAGGTCCTGAAGGCGAACGGCGCCACGATCTACGGGATCAGCGACGAGCAGCGGCTCGGCGAGCGCGTGCCGACCATCTGCTTCAATATTCCGGGGCACACGCCGCAGGCGATCGCCGACGCGATGGACGCCGCCGGGATCGGCATTCGCGACGGCCACATGTATGCGCCGCGGCTGATGAAGCGGCTTCAGCTGCCGATGGAGACCGGGTGTCTTCGCGTCTCGCTCGTCCACTACAACACGCTCGACGAGATCGCCCGCTTCGGCGCGGAGCTCAAGAAGATCGTCGGCACCTGAGATCGTCATCCTCGGGCGCGCGGAACGCGCGACCCGGGGACCCAGGCTCTGAGTGTCCTGGGTTCTCGGGTCTCCGCTTCGCTTCGCCCGAGAATGACGATGTATACGTGCTGGCTTAGCCGCTGGCCGCGGCGATGCGGCGGCAGGCTTCCGCGATGTCCGCGGTTTCACGGCAGATGCACATGCGCATGAAACTCTTCGACGCCTGCCCGAAGAGCCACCCGGGGGCGAGCCCGACATGCGCCTCCTGCAGAATGCGGCTGCAGGCCTGCGTCGAATCCGCCTCGCCGGCGAGCGCGAGCATCGACGTACATCCCGGCCCCGGGCTTTGTCGGCAGCATGATGGCGTTGTGGCCGGCGAGCGCCGCGTAGGCGGTGTCGACGCCCGCACGGCAACGCTCGCGCACCTGTTCGGACAAACGGCTCGCCGTCGACGATCGCCGCCCGCGCACCCGGCCTGAACGAAGGCCGCGGTGCCGCTGTTCATGTATTGCGTCATGGCGGCAAGCGGCTTTGCCACCGAGGGCGGATGCGTCAGCCAGCCGATCCGCCAGCCGGTCATCGCCCACGCCTTGGAGAAGCCGTTGACGCTCATGACGAGGTCCTCCGGCTCGGCGAGCTGCAACACCGATGGCGCCGTCTCGGCGTCGAAGGCGAGCCGGTTGTAGAGCTCGTCGCTGATGATCCAGATGCCGGTGCGACGGCTGAAGTCGATCAGCGCCTGCAGTTCGTCGCGGCTCGCCGTCCAGCCGAGCGGATTTGAGGGTGTCGAGAACATGATCGCCCGCGTGCGGGCATCGCAAGCGGCGAAGAGCTTTTCGAGGTCGAGCCGCCAGTCACCGTTCTCGAAATCGAGGGCGACCGCACGCGGCTCGCCGCCGGCGATCTGGATCGCCTGCCGGATATTCGGCCATTGCGGCTCGACATAGACAACGTTGGTGCCTGCATCGACGACGAGATCGAGCGCCAGGAAGACGGCCTGCATGCCGCTCGGCGTGATGGTCGAGCGGAGCACCGGAATGTCCCTCCCGTGCAACCTCGTGAGATAGGCGGAAAGCGCTTCCGTCAGCGCCGGCAGGCCGCGCATGTCCGGGACATAGAAGGTGTGGCCGGCGTCGAGCGACGCCTTCGCGGCCTCGCGAATGAACTCCGGCGTGACGAGATCGCCTTCTCCGTACCAGAGCGTGATGACGTCCGGGATCGATTGGGCGCGAACCGCCAGCGTCCGCGATATTCTCCGTCTGCAGATCCATGATCTGCGGACGGATGCGCCGGAAGGCGGTCGGGGGCGCTGTGAGGTCGAGCGTCGGCATCGGCCGCGAGATTCCACGAACGCGCGAATTCTTCAAGCTTGAAGAATATTCGGTATTCGCGCTTCCCTCCGCTCGCCAGTCGCCAACGCAGGAGGGGAAGCATCTTGCCTTCAGCCGAAAATCCGGACCCGCCGACAAATCCGCTAAGGGCCGCGCAAGGCTTCAAGCTCGGCGTGTTCTCCACCAACGCCGACGGCGGGCTGGCGCTGACCACCGTCCCGGAACGCTGGAAAGCGACGTGGCCGGACAACGTCGCGGCGGCCACGATCGCCGATGACGGCGGCTTCGATTTCTTCCTGCCGATTGCCCGCTGGGCCGGCTTTGGCGGCGAGACGCACGCGCGCGAATGGTCGTTCGAGACCTTCACCTGGGCCGCCGGGCTTGCCGCGCTCACCAAGCGGATGGCGATCTTCGCGACGGTGCACGTGCCGCTCGTCCACCCGATCTACGCGGCGAAGGCGCTGGCGACGGTCGATCACATCTCCAGCGGGCGCGCCGGGCTGAACATCGTGTGCGGCTGGAACCCGAAGGAATTCGCCATGTTCGGCACCAAGCCGGACGAGCGCGCCTATGAGCGGGCGGCGGAGTGGATCGAAATCATCGAGCGCGCCTACGGCGCCGACGAGCCGTTCGACTTCGACGGCGCCTATTACAAGCTGAAGGGCGTCGTCTCGAAGCCGGCGAGCATCCAGTCGCCCCGCCCCGTCACCATGAACGCGGCCTTCGGCGGCCCCGGCCGCGACTTCGCTTCGCGCCATTGCGATTTCCTGTTCTCCACCTTCACCGACATCGAGGACGGCCGCCGCCACCTCGCCGACATATCTTCGCGCGCCGAGGCGGCAGGGCGCGATGTCGGCGCCTATACGGTCTGCCACGTCGTCTGCCGCGAGACGCAGGCGGAAGCGGAGGACGCCTACGACCGCTATGCGCTGCGCGAGGCCGACCAGGCCGCCGTCGACAACCACATGGCCGGCAAGAAGCAGTTCTCCGCGTCTCACGACGAGCGCGCCTATCGCGAATACCGCCAGCGCTTTGCCGGCGGCGCGGGCACGCTATCCGCTCGATCGGAACGCCGGAGAGGATCGCCGGCGAGATCGCGGAGATCGCGGCGGAGGGCTGGTCCGGCGCGGCGCTTTCCTTCCTGAACTACACCGACGAGATGCCGTTCTTCATCGCGCGGGTGTTTCCGCTGCTGCGCGAGGCGGGGCTGATAGGTCAACGATTGGAGAGGGTTCACATGTTCGATCCCGGCCGCGCCGACCCTGAAAAAGCGCCTCTGCCGCAGGGACAGGCGCTCGGCGTGTTCTGGTTCGCGCTCGGCAACGTCTCGATGATCGAGGCGGCGGTCGCCGCCGGCGCCGAAGCGATCGTCATCGACATGCAGCACGGCCTTTTCGACCGCACGACGCTCGAAGCCGCGATCGCCGTGGTGCCGCCGCAGCGTTCCCTGCCTTGTCCGCGTCGAGGACGACAGCGCCACGGCGATCGGGCGGGCGCTCGACGCCGGCGCCGAAGGCGTCATCGTCCCGCTGGTCGAGACCGGCAAGCAGGCAGCGCGGGCCGTGTCCGCATGCCACTTCCCGCCGAAAGGCCATCGCTCCGGCGGCGGCATCAGGCCGCTGCGCCAGCCGGGCTACATGGCCGCCGCTTCCGAAGCCATCGCCGTCGGCGCTGATGATCGAGACGAAGGCCGGGCTCGCCAACGCCGCCGCGATCGCCGCGGCGAAAGACGTGGACTTCGTCTTCATCGGCACCGGCGATCTCGCGCTTTCGCTCGGCACGCAGCCGGGCAGCCCCGCGCATTCGAAGGCCTGCAACGCGATCCTTCGCGCCTGCGGCAAGGCCGGCACACCCTGCGGCACCTTCACGATGACGGCCGAAGCCGCGGCGGCGCGCACGGCGGAGGGCTACTGGATGACGGTCGTCGCCAACGACGTCTCGGCGGTCGGGAACGCGTTCTCCGGCGCCGCGACCGCCTTCAAGGCGGCGCGCAGCAAGAAGTAGCGCTATCCGTCGCGTCGCTTCGTCGCGGTAAGCACGGAGCCTTTCAGGTCGCCGAGCCGCGACCAGAGCGCCTGCTGCTCGGCCTCGCCGAGCCCGGCGAAGAGTTCCGCGATCCACTCCGCATGTGCCGCCGCCATCTCCGCGAAGACCGCGGCGGCCCGTCTCGGTCAGGCGCACGCGCACGGCGCGCCGGTCGGCTTCGAAGACGTTCCGCTCGATCAGCCCGGACTCCACGAGGCGCTCCACCAGCCCGGTGACGTTGCCGTTCGAGACCATCATGCGGCGCGACAGGTCGCCGAGGAGAAGGCCATCCTCGACGCGCTCGAGCTGCGCCAGAAGGTCGAAGCGCGGCAGCGTGGTGGCGAAGCGCTCGCGCAGGCGCTGGCGGATCTCAACCTCGATCAGATTGGCGGTCGCGAGCAATCGGAGCCAGAGCCGGAGCTCCATCACGTGGTCCTGCGGCCGCTCGGACACCTTGGATTCGGCATCGATGTGATCGCCGAAGCCAGGATGGTGGGGCGCGGCGGCGGACTTGCTCACTGTGGATCGCCCTACTTGCTAGTCGGCACGCGCTGCGACTCGACTATTTTACATCTAAACAAACCCGGTGTTTGCGGACAAGCAGCAGCGTATCAAGGCCGCGTCCCTCAGCCGGCCGCCAACCATCCGGGGTCCACCTCCGGCAGCGGGATCGCCGCCTTCAGCTCAGCCGTGTAGGGATGCGCGGGCGCCTCGAAGAGCTCGGCTGTCGGGCGGTCCTCGAGGATTTCCCCGCCGCGCATGACGATCACCCGGTCGCAGAGCCGACGCACGACCGAGAGATCGTGGCTGATAAAGGCCACGGTCAGGCGCAGCTCGGTTCGGAGCTGCTCCAGCAACGTCAGAATCTGCGCCTTGGAGGAGACGTCGAGGCCCGACACGATCTCGTCGGCGAGCACGAAGCGCGGCTTCAGCGCGATGGCGCGCGCGATCCCGACCCGCTGGCGCTGACCGCCGGAAAGTTCATGCGGATACCGCGCGGCGAAGCCGGTCGGCAGGCCGACCGTATCGAGAGCCGCGGCGGCGAGGTTCCGCGCGTCTCGCGCGCCGCTGGCAAGGCCGTGGAAGAGCAGCGGACGCGCGATGATCGTCTCGATCGTGAGGCGCGGATTGAGCGACGAAAGTGGGTCCTGGAAGATCACCTGCAGGTCGCGGCGGAGCGGCCGAAGCGCGTCCTCGCTGAGGTGCGTGATGTCCTTTCCGGCGAAGCGGATTGTGCCGGCGGCGGGCGCGATCAGTCGCACGAGCGTGCGCCCGAGCGTCGTCTTTCCCGAGCCGGATTCGCCGACGATGCCGACGACCGTCCCCTCCTCGACCGCAAGGTCGAGCCCGTGCAGGATCTCCACCATCGGCCGCCGGCCGAAGAGATTCCTCCGCTTCGGGTCGGGAAGCGCGACGCGAAGGCCGCGGACGCTGAGAAGAGCGGCTCGCTCATCCGTCGCGCCTCCGCTCGCCCATTCGGCATCGGCTGCGGCGATCTCCCGCCACGTCGCCTCGATGACCTCGGCGGGAACCGGCACGAGCGACTCGTCCGGGCGGTCATAGCGCGGTGTCGCTGCGATGAGCGCGGCGCTGTAGGGATGGCGCGGCGCGGAGAAGAGGCTCGCCACGTCGGTGTCCTCCACCACGCGGCCCGCCGAAGAGCACGCTGACGTTCTGGCAGATCTTGGCGACGACGCCGAGGTCGTGCGTGACGAAGAGAAGCGCCGTGCCGTGACGCGCCTGCATCTCCGCGATCAGGCGGAGAATCTGCTTCTGCACCGTCACGTCGAGGGCCGTCGTCGGCTCGTCCGCCACGATGAGCTTCGGCTCGGCCGCGAAGGCGGACGCGATCAGGACGCGCTGGCGCATGCCGCCGGAGAGCTGGTGCGGATAGCTGGCCAGCACGCGCTCCGGATCGCCGATATGCACCTCGGCGAGAAGCTTGAGCGCGCGCTCGCGCGCGTTGCTGCGCCGAAAGGCCGAGGATCGCGGTCAGGCGGTCGGTGATCTGCCCTTCGACGCGGCGCACCGGATTGAACGCGGTCAGCGGGTCCTGCGGGATGAACGCCGAGGTCTGCGCGATCAGCCGGCGGCGCTGCCGCTCCCCCATTGCAAGAAGGTCCTGGCCGACGAGGTGGACGGACCCGCCGATGACGGCGACGGCGCGCGGCAGAATGTCGAAGATCGTCTTGCCGACCATCGTCTTGCCGGCGCCGCTCTCGCCGACCAGCCCCCTCACCTCGCCCGGCTGCGACGGCGAGGCTGACGCCGCGCAGGAGGCGCTTCGCCTTGTCGTGCCGCAGCGCGACCGAGAGGTCGCCGATTTCGAGATAGGCGCTCCCGCTCATTGCAGCACCGGATCGAAGCGGTCTTTCAGCCCCTCGCCGAGCTGCCCGAACGCGAGCACGGTCAGGAACAGCACGGTCAGCGGAAACACCAGCACCCACCAGGCGAAATGGATGATGGTGCGGCCCTCCGCGATCATGCCGCCCCAGGTCGGGGCGTCGGTGGAGATCGAAAGGTTCACGAAGGAGAGGATCGCCTCCACGATCACCGCGATCCCCATCTCCAGCGACAGGAGCGCGACGATGGTCGGCAGCACGTTCGGCAGCACTTCCTTGATGAGGATCGTCGCCTCCGGGAATCCGGCGATGCGCGCGCTGTCGAGATAGTCCATGCGGCTCTGGCCGAGCGTCTCGGCGCGCACGACGCGGCAGAAGCGGATCCAGTCGATCGCCACGATCGCGATGATGACCGAACGGAGCCCGGTGCCGAGCACCGCCACGAGCAGGATGGAGAAGAGAACCGGCGGGAAAGCCATCCAGATATCGACGATCCGCGACACGATCTGGTCGAGGAACCCGCGAAAATAGCCGGCGAGAAGTCCGAAAACCGAGCCGATGATGCAGGCCAGCGGCGCGGCGACGAAGGCGACGGTCAGCGCGATGCGGCTGCCGTAGATGATGCGCGAGAGCACGTCGCGGCCGAGGTCGTCCGTGCCGAGCAGATAGCCGGGATCGGAACCTGCCAGCCAGGCCGGAGGGAGACGGCCGCTCAACAAATCCTGCGCCAGCGGATCGTGCGGCGCGATGAGCGGCGCGAAGAGCGCGCACGCGACGACCACCGCGAGCCAGGCGCCCGCGAGGATCAGGCGCCAGGAGCGCGCGCGGTGCCGGTGGAAGACCGCCTCAGCCATGGCGGAGCCGCGGATTGAGGAGCGCATAGAGGAGATCGACCGCGAGATTGATCGCGACGAAGAGGACGGCGAAGAGGAGCACGATCCCCTGGATCAGCGGAAGGTCGCGGTTGATGACCGCGTCGATCGCGAGGTTGCCGAGCCCCTCATAGGAGAAGATGCGCTCCACGATCACCGTGCCGCCGATGAGGAAGGTGAGCTGCACGCCGGTCAGCGTCAGCGTCGGCAGAAGCGCATTGCGCAGCGCGTCGTGGAGGATGACGCGGCTTTCCGAAAATCCCTTGGTGCGCGCCAGCATCACGTAGTCGAGACCCATGGTCTCCTTCAGCGCCGACTTCAGAAGCTGCGCGATGACGGCGGCGAGCGGCAGCGCTAGCGCAAGCGCCGGCATCAGCATGTGCGCCAGAAGGTCGGCCGTGATGTCGAAGCGGAGCCGAAGGACGCTTTCGACGAGATAGAACTGGCTGACGAAGGGGAGATCGAGCGACGGCGTGACCCGCCCCGAAATCTCGAAGATCGGCACCGCGACGCCGAACGCCAGGATCAGCGCCAGGCTCCACAGGAAGTCCGGCACCGAGAGCGCGATCCCGTTCACCACGTCGACGCCGGTCTCGATCGGCGTCTCGCGCCAGCGCGTCGCGACGAATGCCAGCGTGACGCCGAGAACGTTGGCGATGAAGAGCGCCAGCGCGCTCAGCTCCAGCGTCGCCGGGAGCCGGTTCAAGACGATGGAAAGCACGTTCTGGCGCAGCGAGATCGACGTGCCGAAATCGCCGTGCAGGACGTTTCCGAGCCAGATGACGAATTGCTCGAAGATGGAGCGGTCGAGGCCGTAGAGCGCGCGCAGCCGATCGATGTCCTCTTGCGACGCGCCGGGCGGCAGCATCATGGCGATCGGATTGCCGGGCGCGACCCGGATCACGATGAAGACGATCACCGCCACGCCGAAGAGCGTGATCAGCGTGGTCAGGCTTCGCGTGAGGAAGACCCGCAGCGCGGTCATCTCGATCGAGCCGCTGCCCGCGCCGTTCGCTGATTGGCTTGCCTCGGCATCACCACCCCCACTGTCATGCCCGGACTTGATCCGGGCATCCATCCCGCTGCGCTTCGGCTGCCGGAAACCGTCACGGAATGGATTGCCGGGTCAAGCCCGGCAATGACGACATGAGGTATGTCTCGGCGCGGCCGAAAGGCGGACGCAAATCCGAAACCAGCAGTCTCCGTCAGCCCGCCGGCTTCATCAGGTAGGGAAGCACGGCGCCGGAGACGTGCGGCGTGACCTCCACCTTGTCGGAATAGACGATCGGCTGCACGTATTGGAGCAGCGGGATCACCTCGCCCTCCTCGGCGATGTGCCGGTCCACCGCCTTGTAGCCGGCGATGCGCTTGGCCTCGTCCGGCTCGCCCCAGAGCGGCCCGATCATGTCGATCATGTCCTGGCCGTCCCAGACGGAGTGCGGCGACGGGCCGAACATCGCGAAGCCGGTGGAGGTCGACGGATCGCCGATCGAGTTGCCCCAATTGTAGAAGGCGGCGGGCGCGAGCTTGTCGGCGGCTCGCAGCTCGTAGTGCTTGGCGATCTCGTAGACCTCGATCTCCGCCTCGATCCCGACCTTCCGCCACATGCCGACGATCGCCTGGATCATCTCGTAATCCTTCGGCTTGAAGCCGCGCGTCGTCTGGATCTTGAACTTCACCGGGTTGTCGACGGAGTAGCCGCTCGCCTTCAGGAGCTCCACCGCCTTCGCCGGATCGTAGGGAACCTTGATCGTCGGATCGTAGGCCTCGTATTGCGGCGCCTCCAGCGTGTCGATCTTGATCCCGTAGCCGTTCAGCAGCTTGTCGATCAGGAGCTGCTTGTCGATCGCGTAGATCGCCGCCAGCCGGACGTTCTTGTCGGTCATCGGCGGGACGTCGTTGATGAAGATCATGCCGATGTCGGAGACCGGCGTCGTCACGCCCTTCAGGCCCGGCTTCGCCTTCAGCCGGTCGAACTCGTCATAGGGAATGTCGAACACCACCTGGCTCTTGCCGGAATCGATTTCGGCGACGCGGCTCGTCGCGTCCGGCACGAACTTGATGATGACGGACTTGTAGGCCGCCGGCCCGCCCCAGTAGCCCTCGTGCGCGGCGAGCTTGAGGAAGGCGTTCTGCTCGAACTGCACGACCTTGTAGGGGCCCGATCCGATCGGCGCCTTCTCGAAGCCCTCCGGCCCGACCTTCTCGTAGTAGGCCTTCGGCAGCACGTAGCCGGTGAGGAAGCCCATCCATTTGAAGATCGTCGGCTCGAACGACTTCACGTCGGCCGTCACGACGTTTCCGTCGATGGAGAAGTTGCCGATCTTGCCCCACACGAACTGGATCGGGTTGCCGGTCTTCTCGTCGCCGGCGCGCTCGAGCGACCAGGCAATGTCCTCCGGCGTCACCGGCGAGCCGTCGTGCCAGGTGGCGCCCTCGCGCACGGTCATGTGGATCTTCGTGCGGTCGTCGTTCCAGCCCCAATCGGTCAAGAGGCCGGGAACGAGTTTCAGGTCCGGAGCCTGCGCGATGTACTGGTCGAAGATCGACTGGTAGATGCCCTGGATGGTCGGGTTGACCGCCGAGGGACCGACCGTCGGATCGAAGGAGGGAAGGTTGACGTTGTAGGCAATCGTCAGCTCGGTGCCCTGCGCGAAGGCGCGGAACGGCACGCCGCTGGCGGTGAGGAGGGCGGCGCCCGCGGCACCTTGCTTCATCAGATCCCGTCTCGTGAGCAGCATTACCCTCTCCCTCATTGCGCGGCCTGCGCCGCCATGCACCCCTTCACCGGCCGTCTCAGCTTGGCGGAACGATGATATTTCAAGCTTAGAGATTTGCGGATCGCGGGTCAAGCGGGAGCAATGTCACCGCGACCTCGACAGCGGAGCTCAGCGCGCCAGCATCTTCGCCAGCATATAGCCCGAGCCGGCACCGGTGCCGGCGCCCGGCCAGGTTGAAGCGCCGATAAGATAGAGGTCGTTGACCGGCGTCCGCCAGCGCGCCCAGCCCGGAACCGGGCGGAAGAGAAAGTTCTGCGACAGGTGGTGGCTGCCGGCGAGATTGTCGCCGCCGACGAGGTTCGGATTGCGGCGTTCGAGGTCGGCGGGAGACTCGACATGGCGCGCCAGGATCTTCGCGCGCGTTCCCGGCGCGTAGCGCTCGATGATTTCGACGACGCGATCGGCATAGGCGTCCTTCGCGCTGTCCCAATCGCGCGCGGTGATGGTGCCTGCGGCGTCGCCGCGTATCGCCGCCGGAAGCACGCGCACCTGCACCCAGAGGATGTGCTTTCCCTCCGGCGCGCGCGTCGGATCGATCGCCGTCGGCTGCCCGACGACGAGAACGGGCTCGGCCGGCAGCAGCCCGGCCATCGCCTCCGAATAGGCGCGCGACATCATGTCGAGGTCGGGCGCCAGATGCACGTAGGCGAAGCGCTTGAGCTCCTCGCCCGCCGTCCAGTCCGGCAGGCCCGACATCGCAAGATGCAGCATCATCGTGCCGGGGCCGTAGCGGAAGCCCCGGACCGCGGCGTCGTAGCGCTTGTCGCCGCTGCCGCCGGGAAGCAGGCGGCCGGCGAGCGCCGTCGGGGTCACGCCGGCGATAACCGCGCGCTTTGCTTTGACAAGCTCGCCGTCGGCGAGACGGATGCCGACCGCGCGGCCATTCGACCGCACGATCTCTGCAACGTCGGCGTTGAGCCGCACCGCGCCCCCGAGCGCGGAAAGATGCGCGACCATCGCCTTGATCATCGTGTCGGCGCCGCCCGCCCCGATCACCATGCCGAAGCTCTGGTTCGCCATGCTTTCGAGATAGGGGAAGAGCGCGCCGCCGGCGATGTCGGGCGGGAAATCGAGATGCATGCCCCAGGCGGCCATCGCTGCGCGGATTTCGGGCGAGGCGAAATTCCGTTCCAGGAACTCGCGCGGCGAGGAGAGGATTAGCCGGGTCGTCTCCATCAGCCAGCCAATCCCCTTGGCGCGCCACATTTTGAAGAGTGTTGGCGCCAATGCGCGCGCCGTCATCGGCGAGCCGAGCAGGCTGAAGATATGCGGCGCGTCGGCGCCGAATTTCTCCAGCATCTCCCGCCAGGTCGTTGCATCCTCATGCGAAAATGCCTCGATCCGCTGAAGTGTCGTGGCAAGGTCCTTGGAGACGCCGAACCAGCGCCCGTCGCGCATCGGCGAGGCGAAGCAATGCTCGGCCGGCGCGAAGGCGAGTCCGTGCGCGCGGAGCCCTTCCCCGTGCTCGGCAAGGAACGGGGAGCCGGCGAAGAGGCTGAGATTCATCGCGTAGAGATCGTGGCGGAAGCCCGGAAGCGTCACTTCGGCGGTGCGGACGGCTCCGCCCGCGGCGTCGCTCCGCTCGAAGACGCCGACCGACCAGCCGCGGCTCGCCAGATGAATCGCCGCGGCGAGCGCATTGTGGCCAGCGCCGACGATGACGGCATCGAACTCCATTTGGCCCCTCAACTTCGCTTCGCTGTCATCCTCGGACGCGCAGGATGCGCGATCCGAGGACCCAGGAGGCATGATGCTGGGCCCTCGGGTCTCGCTTCGCTCGCCCGAGGGTGACAGCGCACTGATTGGCGATCGGACGGTATTTCAAACTTCGATACTTGCGAATGCATAATTCGCGAGTAGTGTCCGCCGATGGCTTGGGCGGGGGTGTCCCCGCGCGCGGGAGGAATTGAAAATGGCGGCGAAGGACACGCTGGGCGAACTTGCAAAACTGCTTCTTTCCGGAAGCGTCGAGGTGGTGGACCTCGCGGTCCCGCTCGGCGAGAAGACGCCGCTGATCAAGCTGCCGCCGCCCTTCAAGAACACGCCGGCGATCAAGGTCCACACGATCTCCAACTACGACGCCGACGGGCCTTACTGGTCGTGGAACTGGCTGGAGCTCGGCGAGCATTCCGGCACGCATTTCGACGCGCCGCATCACTGGATCACCGGCAAGGATTTTTCCGACGGCGCGACCGACACGCTGCCGGTGCAGAAGCTGGTGGCGCCGGTCAATGTCATCGACTGCTGCAAGGAGACCGCCGCCGACGAGGACTTCCTGCTCACCGCCGACGGCGTGAAGGCCTGGGAGAAACAGCACGGCGCGATCAACAAGGGCGAATGGGTGGTGATGCGCACCGGCTGGTTCCCGCGCAACCGCAGCGAGGCAGAGTTCCTGAACGTCAGGGACAACATGCCCCACTCGCCCGGCCCGACGGTCGATTGCATCGAATACCTGATCGGCAAGGGCATCGTCGGCTGGGGCACGGAGACCGTCGGCACCGACGCCGGCAAGGCCGGGACCTTCGATCCGCCCTACCCGGCGCACAACCTTCTTCACAAGAACAACCGCTTCGGGCTCGCGAGCCTCGCCAACCTCGACAAGCTGCCGGCCAAGGGCGCGATCCTGATCGCGGCGCCGCTGAAATTCGTCAACGGCACCGGCAGCCCGATCCGCGCGCTGGCGCTGGTGCCGAAACACTAGGAGGCCGATGGCCACCGCCGACTACATCATCGTCGGAAGCGGGATCAACGGGCTCACCTGCGCCGCCCTGCTCGGCAAGAAGGGCCGCCGCGTTCTCGTGCTTGAGCGCGAAAGCGTGGCCGGCGGCTGCATGCGCACCGAAGCCGCCACCGCGCCCGGCTATCTGCATGACGTGATGGCGACGACCTTCGTGCTCTTCATCACCTCGCCCGCCTTCGCCAGGCTCGGGCCAGACCTCGCGCGCCACGGCCTCGACTTCGCGCATATCGGCCAGCCGACCGGCGTGCTTCTCCCTGACGGGCGCAGCCTCGTCCTTTCGATGGACCGCGCGGCGAATGTCGCGAAGTTCAATGCGCTCGCGGCGGGCGACGGCGACCGCTACCGCGCCGATCGTGGAGACCGTCGGAGCGCGACGCGGCGCTCGTCTTCGGGCTGCTCGGCGGCGCGCTTTGGACGCGCGCGACGCTGAAGCTGCTTCTCCGCGAAGCCTGGAAGCGCGGCCCGCGCGGCCTTGCGGCGCGGCTCGGCGAGGCGCTGCGCTCCGGCCGGACGTGGCTCGAGACGCGCTACGAATCCGATCTCGTCCGCGCGCTCTTCGCGCCGTGGGTGCTGCATGCCGGGCTTGGACCCGAAGACGCGTTTTCCGGCGAGATCGCCCGCGTCATCGCCTTCGCGCTCGAAGCCGCCGGCGCGCCGATCGTGAAGGGCGGCGCGGCGAACGCCGTCGCCGCCTTCAAGGCGCTGATCGAGGCGCAGGGCGGCGAGGTGCGCACCGGCGCCGACGTTGCCGAGATCGTCCTCTCCGACGGCGGGGCGAGCGGCGTGCGGCTCGCGAGCGGCGAGACGATCACCGCCGCGCAGCGGCGTGATCTGCTCAGTGACGCCGACGCAGCTTTACGAGCGGCTCCTTCCGAAGAACGCCGACGACAAAGGCGCCCGCGGTCGCGCGGAAAATTATCGCTACGGCAAGGGCGACATGCAGATCCACTACGCGCTGAAAGCCCCGCCGCGCTGGAAGGCGCCGGAGCTCGGCAACGTGGCGCTGCTGCACCTGACGCCCGGGCTCGACGGCGTGTCGAAGGCGGTCAACGAATGCGAGCGCGGCATGCTGCCCGAAATTCCGACGATCTGCGTCGGCCAGCCGCACGCGCTCGATCCGCTCGCGCTGCCCCGAGGGCGCCGGGATTCTCTGGATCCAGCTTCCCGAAGCGCCGCGCGCGATCAAAGGCGACGCCGCGGGCAAGATCGCGGTCGGCGACGGCGCGTGGACGCGAAGCCATCCGGGAAGCCTACGCCGACCGCGTCGAGGCGCTGCTCGCGCCGCATATCGAAGGCTTCCGCGAGAATGTCGTGGCGCGGCGCGCCTATTCTCCCGCCGACCTTGAGGCGATGAACATCAACCTCGTCGGCGGCGATCCCTATGGCGGCGCGTCGACCATCGACCAGTCCTTCATCTGGCGGCCGTTTGCCAATTCGGTGAACCACCGCGACGTCGATCCCGGGCTCTACCAGATCGGCGCCTCGACCCATCCCGGAGCGGGACTCTCCGGCGGCTCCGGATTCGCGCTGGCGGAGCATCTTCGATGAACAAGGTCGAGCGCTTCCCCAAAGCGGCCGCGACGGAGACGCGTCGAGCGCAGCCGCGTCCCGACGCTCGGCGAGATCGGGCTCGATCATTTCGCGCCCTATCTCCTGAACCGCATCACCGCGCGCTGGAACGCCGACCTCGCGGCGGAGCTCAAGGAGCACGACCTCAACACGATCCAGATGCGAACGCTCGCGGTGCTCTCCATCATGTCGGGCGCAACGGTGAACGAGCTCTCCGTCTATACCGTGACCGAGCAGTCGACGATGAGCCGCGCGCTCGACGGGATGGAGCGCGACGGCTTGGTGCGCCGGCAGAACCGGCCGGACGACATGCGCGTGCGCGAGGTGCACGTGACGGAGAAGGGCCGCGAGGTCTTCCGGCGCTTTTGGCCGACCATGCACGCCGCCTACGAGCGCATGTTCGCCGGGATATCCGACGCCGAATACGAGACGCTGATCCGGCTTCTGACCCAGGTGCTGCAGCAACATCCGGCGCACGAGATTTAGGTATGGGATGAGAGAGGTCCGACAGCCAATATTTCGAATGTCATCCTCGGGCGAGCATAGCGAGACCCGAGGACCCAGCGCGGTCGCGATCGCAGACTGGGTTCTCGGGCCTTCGCTTCGCTCCGCCCGAGAATGACGCGGTATGTTCGAGCACGCTCAAGTCGCCTCACGGCGCAGCGTAGCCGAACTCCGCCAGCATCTCCACGTAGAGGTCGCGCCAATCCGGATTGGTCCTCCTCGATCAACGCAAGCTTCCACTTACGCACCCAATGCTTCAGGTTCTTCTCCCGCTGGATCGCATCCTCGATGCGTTGATGGTGCTCGTACCAGACCAGCTGTTTCACGCCGTACCGGCGGGTGAACCCCGCAATGAGCCCTTCGCGATGCTCATACATCCGACCGGGCAGATCGCTGGTGACACCGATGTAAAGCGTGCCGTTGCGTCGCGAAGCCAGGATGTAAACGGAACCGCCCTTCATGCAGCTATGGAGCAGCCTCCGCGCGCTCGGGTCAAGGTTGACGCACGCCGTGCACGGCTGAAGCACCCCCTCCGGCGTCATCCTCGGGCGGAGCGCAGCGGAGACCCGAGGACCCAGACAGGCGGCCCGGGTCTCGATGTTGCATCCTGGGTTCTCGGCTCTCGCTCCGCTCGGCCGAGAATGACTCTGAGAGAGCGAGATGCCTCGTTTTCTTGGAGTGACCATCATGGCTGAGCGATCTTTCGCGAAGGAAGTCGAGCAACTCAAGATCGGCGCCGGTCAGGAGTTCCGCGGCGAAGGCATTCTCGCCGTCACCAAGGCGCTGCTCGAATGCGGCGTCGCCTATGTCGGCGGCTATCAGGGCGCGCCGATCTCGCATCTGATGGACGTGCTCGCCGACGCGCAGGACATCATGGGCGATCTCGGCGTGCACTTCGAATCGAGCGCGTCTGAGGCGACCGCCGCGGCGACGCTCGCCGCCTCCGTCCACTACCCGATCCGCGGCGCCGTCACCTTCAAGTCGACGGTCGGCGTCAATGTCGCATCGGACGCGCTCGCCAACCTCGCGTCCGGCGGCGTGAAAGGCGGCGCGCTCATCATCGTCGGCGAGGATTACGGCGAAGGCTCCTCGATCATGCAGGAGCGCAGCCACGCCTTCGCCATGAAAAGCCAAGTCTGGCTGCTCGATCCGCGGCCGAACCTCGAGACGATCGTGAAGGCGGTGCGCGACGGGTTCGAGCTGTCGGAAGTCTCCAACACGCCGGTGATGCTGGAGGTGCGCATCCGCTCCTGCCACGTGCACGGCCGCTTCAAGGCGCGCGACAACCAGCGCCCCAAGATGAGCCTCGCGGAGGCGCTGGAAAACCCGCAGCGCGACCTGAACCGCATCGTGCTGCCGCCGGCCTCCTATCTGCACGAACAGGAGAAGATCACGAAGCGCTGGCCGGCGGCGGTGAAGTTCATCCGCGAGCGCGGGCTGAACGAGCATTTCGGGCCGGAGGACGGGCGCGTCGGCATCGTCTGCCAAGGCGGCATGTATAACGGCGTCATGCGCGCGCTGCAACGACTCGGCCTTGCCGACATCCGCGGCCACACCGACGTCCCGCTCTACGTGCTGAACGTCACCTATCCGCTGATCGATGAGGAGTTCCTCGATTTCGCGCGCGACAAGGATGCCGTCCTCGTCGTCGAGGAAGGCCAGCCGAACCACATCGAGCAGGCCTTCGGCGCGATGCTGCACAAGGCCGGCGAAGCGACGCAGCTTTTCGGCAAGGACCCCTTCCCGATGGCCGGCGAATATACCGGCGCGGTGATGCTTGCGAGCGTGCGCAGCTTCCTGCGGACGAACGCGCCGGAGCTTCTGAGCGACCGCGACCTCAAGCCGAACGAGCCGGAAGGGCTCGCCATCGCCGATCTTTCGAAGACCGTCCCGCCGCGCCCGCCCGGCTTCTGCATCGGCTGTCCGGAGCGTCCGATCTTCGCGGCGATGAAGCTGGTGGAGAACGAGCTCGGCCCGCACCATGTCGCCGCCGACATCGGCTGCCACCTCTTCTCGATCATGCCGCCCTTCAACATCGGCTCGAGCACGATGGGCTATGGGCTCGGGCCGGCCTCCGCTTCGGCCTTCAACGTCGAAGCGAAGAAGCGGCCGATCTCGGTCATGGGCGACGGCGGCTTCTGGCACAACGGCCTGAACTCGAGCATCGGCAACGCCGTCTACAACAAGCACGACGGCGTCACCGTCATCGTCGACAATTTCTATTCCGCCGCGACCGGCGGACAGGACATCATGTCCTCGCGCGCGAAGAACCGCTCGCGCCAGACGGGCAACATGATCACCAACGCCGTCAGCGGCGTCGGCGCGAAATGGGTTCGGCAGACCGATCGCACCTACGACGTGACATGGATACGCGACACGCTGCGCGAGGCACTGACCACCAAGGAGAAGGGCCCGAAGATCATCGTCGCCTCGTCGGAATGCATGCTGAACCGCCAGCGCCGTGAGAAGCCGCTGATGGCAAAGGCCATCGCCGACGGCGAGCGGACGGTGAAGCCGCGCTTCGGCGTCGACGAGGACGTCTGCACCGGCGACCACGCCTGCATGCGGCTCTCCGGCTGCCCGTCGCTTTCGGTGAAGGTGCTCGACGATCCGCTCCGCGACGATCCGGTTGCGGCGATCGACCAGAGCTGCGTCGGCTGCGGCAATTGCGGCGAGGTCGCGGACGCGGCGGTGCTTTGCCCGAGCTTCTACCGCGCCGACGTGATCCACAATCCGAACGGGCTCGACCAGCGGCTCGCGCGGATTCGCGCCGCGATCATCGGCTGGCTGCAGGAGCGGCGCGACCGCAAGCGGCTCGTGTTCGGTGCCGCCGAGGCTTGATCGGGTATGCGCGCAACCAACTCTCAATGTCATCCTCGGACGCACGCAGCGCGATCCGAGGACCCAGGAGTGAAGGGCGCAAGGGCGCCTGGGTTCTCGGGTCTCCCCCTCGGGTCAAGCCCGAGGGTCCGCCCGAGAATGACCGTGTAAGGGGAGTTTGATCGATGCTTGCGCCATCCGCCGGTGACCGGATCATCAAGCTCGCGGTCCTCGCGGTCGGCGGCCAGGGCGGCGGCGTCATCACGGACTGGATCGTCGACCTCGCCGAGCGGAACGGCTGGTATGCGCAATCGACCTCGGTACCCGGCGTCGCGCAGCGGACCGGCGCGACGATCTATTACGTCGAGATGGTTCCGGAGTCCGACGGAACGCCCGTCCTCTCGCTGATGCCGGCGCCGGGCGACGTCGATATCGTGCTTGCGGCGGAGCTCATGGAGGCGGGGCGCGCGATGCAGCGCGGGCTCGTCACGCCCGACCGCACGACGCTGATCACATCCACGCATCGCACGCTCGCCGTCATCGAGAAGGTGATGCCGGGGATGGGGATTTTCGAATCCGAGCCGGTGCTCGATGCTGCGCGCAAGAGTTCGAAGCGCTTTCTCGGCGCCGATCTCGAGCGGCTCGCAGCCGAGAACGGCAGCGTCATCTCCGCGAGCCTTTTCGGCGCGCTCGCGGGCGCCGACGTGCTCCCCTTCCCGCGCGAGAGCTTCGAGGCGACGATCGCTGCGGGCGGACGCGGCGCGGCGCAAAGCCTGAAGGCCTTCAGCGCCGGCTTTGCGGCCATCGAGCAGCCGGAGGCCGAAGGCGCCAGCTGCGGCGCCGGTCAGCCCCGGTCGCACCCCGCGCACGCGCGGCGTCGATTTCAGGCCCGGAGGACGCGACCCGCGCCTGGTCGGCGCTCACCGACAGCGTCGCGAACGATTTCCCCGCCGAGGCGCGGGCGATGCTCCTCGCCGGCCTGCAGAAGGTCGTCGATTTCCAGGACCTTCGCTACGGACGCGACTATCTCGACCGGCTGAAGGCGCTCGCCGCCCTTGACGCCGCGGCGGGCGGCGCGGGCCACGGCTTCCGCTTCACGGTAGAGGCCGCGAAATATCTCGCCAACGCCATGGCCTATGACGACGTGATCCGCGTCGCCGACCTGAAGACACGCGCCTCGCGCTTCCGCCGCGTCGAGAAGGAGATCGGCGCGGGGCCCACGCAGGTGCTCCACGTTACCGAATTCATGCATCCTCGGATCGAGGAAGTCTGTGGCTCGATGCCAGCTGCGCTCGGCGCCTTCATCATGGCGCGGCCGAAGCTCGTCCGTGCGCTCGATCGCGTCGTCAACAAGGGTCGGCACTTCCGGACCGACCGCGTCCACCACTTCCTTGCGCTCTATTTCGTCGGCGGGCTCCGGCGCATCCGCCGTTCGACGCTCCGCCACCGCACCGAGATGGCGCATATCGAAGAATGGCTCGCGCTCGCCCGCGAGACGCTCGCCAAGGACTACGCGCTCGGCGTCGAAGTGCTGCGCTGCCGCCGGCTCATCAAGGGCTACAGCGACACGCATGCGCGCGGCGAGGCGAAATACGACCGCGTCGTCTCCGCGCTGCCTCTTCTCGCCGGGCGGGCGGACGCCGCCGAATGGCTGCACCGGCTGATCGACATGGCGCTCAAGGACGAAAAGGGCGAGATGCTGGACGGCGCGCTGCAGACGATCCGGACGCTCTAGCGAGGGATTGTCATCCTCGGGCGCTCCGCGACCCGAGGACCCAGGGAGCAGAAGCTGCAAAGTCGCTGGGTTCTCGATCCTCCCCCTCGGGTCAAGCCCGAGGGTTCGCCCGAGAATGACCGCGTTCTGGAGGACGCGTCAATGCAGACAGTTTAAGCTTGAAATATCTCCCGCCGAATGCGACAAAGCGGGCGAAGAGGAAGGCGCCGAACGATGCGGGTTGCGTGCCTCGGCGGTGGCCCCGCCGGGCTCTACTTCGCGATCACGATGAAGCTCCGGAACCCGGACCACGACATCGTCGTGATCGAGCGGAACCGCCCGGACGACACGTTCGGCTGGGGCGTCGTGCTGTCCGACGAGACGCTCGACAATCTGGCGAAGAACGATCCGGTGAGCGCCGCATCGATCCGCGCGCATTTCGCCTATTGGGACGATATCGCGGTCAACTACCGCGGCACGCGGACGGTGTCCTCCGGCCACGGCTTCTGCGGCATCGGCCGCAAGACGCTGCTCATCCTGCTGCAGCAGCGCGCGCGCGAGCTCGGCATCGACCTCCGCTTCGAGACGGAGGCTGAAAGTCGCCGCGGCCTATGCCCGCGACTACGATCTCGTGGTCGCGGCCGACGGGCTGAACTCGAAGACTCGGCGCGAGTTCGCGGACGACTTCAAGCCCGAGATCGACATCCGGAAGTGCAAGTTCGTCTGGCTCGGCACGCACCAGAAATTCGACGACGCCTTCACCTTCGTCTTCGAGGAGACGGAGCACGGCTGGGTGTGGGCGCACGCCTATCAGTTCGACGACGACACGGCGACCTTCATCGTCGAATGCGCCGAGGACACTTGGGAGAAGTTCGGCTTCGGCGCGATGACGCAAGGAGCAGTCGATCGCGACTTGCGAGCGCATCTTCAAGGACTACGCTCGGCGGCTATCCTCTGATGTCGAACGCCGCGCACATCCGCGGCTCGGCCTGGCTCAATTTTCCGCGCGTGCTTTGCGAGCGCTGGCACCATGAGAACGTCGTGCTCCTGGGCGACGCCGCGGCGACCGCGCATTTCTCCATCGGCTCCGGCACCAAGCTGGCGCTGGAAAGCGCCATCGCGCTGGCGAACTACGTGCAATACCGAAGAGACGCTCGAAGCAGCCTTCCAGAAATACGAGGACGAGCGGCGCGTCGAGGTGCTGAAGCTGCAATCGGCGGCGCGCAACTCCTGCGAATGGTTCGAGGAGATCGAGCGCTACTTCCATCTCGACCCGGTGCAGTTCAACTATTCGCTGCTTACCCGCTCGCAGCGCATCAGCCACGAGAACCTCCGGCTGCGCGACAAGACCTGGCTGGAGAGCGCGGAGGCGTGGTTCCAGCGCACGCGCCGGGCGCCGGCGAACTGTCGTGCGGCGCCCCGATGTTCGCGCCGTTCCGCTGCGCGACCTGAAGCTCAAGAACCGCGTCGTCGTCTCGCCCATGGACCAGTACAAGGCCGTCGACGGCTGCCCGACCGACTGGCACTTCGTCCACTACGCAGAGCGGGCGAAAGGCGGCGCCGGGCTGGTCTATATCGAGATGACCTGCGTCAGCCCGGAAGGCCGCATCACGCCGGGCTGCACCGGCCTTTACGCGCCGGAGCACGAGCGCGCCTGGAAGCGCATCGTCGATTTCGTGCATGCCGAGACCGAAGCGCAGGATCTGCTGCCAGATCGGCCATTCCGGCGGCAAGGGCTCCACCCAGCTCGGCTGGGAGGAGATGGACGCGCCGCTTGTCGAGGGGAACTGGCCGGTGATCTCGGCCTCCGACGTGCCCTGGTCGGAAGCGCAACCAGGTCCCGAAGCGCATGGACCGCGCCGACATGGACCGCGTGAAGGCGGAGTTCGTCGCCTCCGCCGGAGATGGCGAAGCGCGCGGGCTTCGACATGCTGGAGCTCCACTGCGCGCACGGCTATCTGCTTTCCTCCTTCATCACGCCGGTCACCAACAACCGTAACGACGAATATGGCGGCAGCCTCGAGAATCGCATGCGCTATCCGCTGGAAGTCTTCCACGCCGTGCGCGCGGTCTGGCCGGAGGGAAAGCCGATCTCGGTGCGCATCTCGGCCAACGACTGGGTCGGCGACAGTCGGCGTGACGCCGCCGGAAGCGGTCGAGATCGCGCGCATGTTCCAGGACGCCGGCGTCGACATCCTGAACGTCTCCGCCGGGCAGACGACGCGCGAGGCGAAGCCGGTCTACGGCCGCATGTTCCAGACCCCGTTCTCCGACCGCATCCGCAACGAGACCGGCATGGCGACGATGGCGGTCGGCAACATCTACGAGCCCGACCATGTCAACTCGATCCTGATGGCCGGACGCGCCGATCTCGTGTGCCTCGCCCGTCCGCACCTGACCGATCCCTATTGGACGCTGCACGCCGCCGCCGCGCTCGGCGACCGCGACGAGGCGTGGCCCGAGCCTTATTGGCCGGGGCCGCGATCAGCTCTTCCGCCTTGCCGCGCGGGGCGAAACGACGAGGTGAAGATCTGATGGGCGAGCCTCGCCGGCAGACACGCTCTTGTCACCGGCGGCGGCACCGGCATCGGCGCTGCGATCGCGGTGGCGCTCGCCGAAGCCGGCGCGACGGTGACGATCACCGGCCGGCGCCGCGAGCCGCTCGAAGCGGTGGCGGCGAAGCATCACGCGAACATCACGCGCTCGTCGCCGACGTCACCGACGAAGCGTCGGTGACCGCCGCGTTCGCAAAGCCATCGAGAAGAACGGCCCGCTCTCGATCGTCGTCGCCAATGCCGGCGCGGCGGAGAGCGCGCCCTTCGCGCGCACCAGCCTCGAAGCGTTTCGAGCGCATGATCGCGGTCAATCTCACCGGCGTCTTCCTGACGCTTGCGTGAGGCGCGTAAGGCGATGGCCGGCGCCGACTGGGGCAGGCTCGTCGTGATCGCCTCGATCGCCGGGCTGGAAGGGCACGCCTATGCCGCGGCGTATACGGCGGCGAAGCACGGCGCCGTCGGGCTTGCTGCGCACGCTCGCCGCGGAGACCGCCGGCACCGGCATCACCGTCAACGCCGTCTGCCCGGGCTACACCGCGACGCCGATGCTGGAGCGAAGCGTCAGGACCATCATCGACAAGACCGGCCGGAGCGACGACGAGGCCCGGCGAGATCCTTGCCGACTTCAATGCCGACGGGCGCATCGTCGCGCCGGAGGACGTCGCCGCTCTCGTGCTCGGCTTTGCGGGCCGGGCTCGGAGAGGATAACCGGCCAGGCGATCGCAATTCCGGAGCGCGCGCATGGCTGACATGGCAGGTCTGAAGCCGACCCACTTCCGCTGGCGCATGGAGGGCGCGGTCGCGGTGGTCTCGCTCGACCGCCCGGAGCGGAAGAACCCCCTCACCTTCGAGAGCTACGCGGAGCTGCGCGACACCTTCCGCGCGCTGCCCTATGCCGACGACGTGAAGGCGGTCGTGTTCGGCCTCGAACGGCGGCAACTTCTCGTCCGGCGGCGACGTGCACGACATCATCGGCCCGCTCGTCGCGATGGACATGAAGGAGCTCCTCGCCTTCACGCGCATGACCGGCGACCTCGTCAAGGCGATGCTCCATGCGGTAAGCCGATCGTCGCGGCGGTCGACGGGATCTGCGTCGGCGCCGGCGCCATCATCGCCATGGCCTCCGACATCCGCTTCGCAACGCCGGAGGCGAAGACCGCCTTCCTTTTTACGCGCGTCGGCCTTGCCGGCTGCGACATGGGCGCCTGCGCCATTCTTCCGCGCATCATCGGCCAAGGCCGCGCGGCAGAGCTCCTCTATACCGGCCGCACGATGGCCGCGGAGGAAGGCGAGCGCTGGGGCTTCTTCAATCGCGTCGTCCCCGCGGCGAGCCTTGAAGCGGAGGCGGTCGCCTTCGCGCAGAGCCTCGCCAACGGCCCGACCCTCGCGCATGCGATGACGAAGACGCAGCTCGTGCAGGAATGGTCGATGAGCCTCGACCAGGCGATCGAGGCGGAAGCGCAAGCGCAGGCCCTCATGATGAAGACGCGCGACTTCGAGCGCGCCTATCGCGCCTTCGTCGCCAAGGAGAAGCCGGTTTTCGAGGGCGACTGATGGCGGACAAGAGCTTCCTCGCCTGGCCGTTCTTCGAAGACCGCCACCGGTCTTTCCACGCAGCGCTGGAAACGTGGTGCGCGGCGAACCTGCCGGTTGATCACGCACGACGTCGATGCCGCGTGCCGCGACCTCGTCAATAGCCTCGGCCGCGACGGGTGGCTGAAACACACCGCGATCGATCCGGACGGCGGTGGACGCTCGACGTGCGTACCCTTTGCCTCGCGCGCGAGACGCTCGCGCGCCACGACGGACTTGCCGACTTCGCCTTCGCCATGCAGGGGCTCGGCACCGGTGCGCTCTCGCTCTTCGGCACGCCGGAACAGAAGAAATGGCTGAAGAAGACGCGCGAGGGGCGCGCCATCGCCGCCTTCGCGCTGTCGGAGACGAAGTCGGGCTCCGACGTCGCCGCGATGGACATGACGGCGACGAAGGCCGGGAATTTCTATCGGCTCGACGGCGAGAAGACCTGGATATCGAACGGCGGCATCGCCGATTTCTATGTCGTCTTTGCGCGGACCGGCGAAGCGCCCGGCGCGAAAGGAATTTCCGCTTTCCTGGTGCCGGCCGAGACTGATGGGCTTGAGATCGTCGAGCGCCTTCAGGTGATCGCGCCGCATCCCCTCGCCCGCCTTCGCTTCAACAATCTGCGCCTGCCGGAATCGATGATGATCGGCCGCCCGGGCGAAGGCTTTCGCATCGCCATGAGCGTGCTTGACGTGTTCCGCTCCACCGTCGGCGCGGCGGCGCTCGGCTTCGCCCGCCGCGCGCTCGACGAGACGCTCAGCCGTGTGAAGAGCCGCGAGCTCTTCGGCGAGGCGATGATGGAACTGCAGATGGTGCAGGGCCACGTCGCCGACATGGCGCTCGACATCGATGCGGCGGCGCTTCTCGTCTACCGCGCCGCGTGGACGAAGGATCAAGGCGCCGCGCGCGTCTCACGCGAAGCCTCGATGGCGAAGCTCTTCGCCACCGACCGCGCGCAGATCGTCATCGACAAGGC
The DNA here is from genome assembly GCA_963778625.1 of uncultured Alphaproteobacteria bacterium. Taxonomy (GTDB): domain Bacteria; phylum Pseudomonadota; class Alphaproteobacteria; order Rhizobiales; family Afifellaceae; genus DASWJZ01. Next base: position 287,620 of record CAVZVB010000006.1, on the reverse strand, counting down.
CGTGCAGCTTCACGGCGGCGACGGCGTCCGCGCGGGCTCGGTCGTTGAGCGGCTCTACCGCGAGATCCGTGCGCTCCGCATCTACGAGGGCGCCTCCGACGTGCAGAAGGTCGTGATCGCGCGTCAGACCCTGGGGGGAAAGTAATGCTTGGAGCCTCGGCTCATCTCGACACCTTTGCGCGCGATCACCTGCCGCCGGCCGAGACGTGGCCGCGCTTCCTGCTCGATGGGTTCGACTACCCGGAAGAGCTCAACGCGGCGACCGAGCTCACCGATCGCATGGTCGAGCGCGGGTTCGGCGACAACACCGCGCTCATCGGCCACGGGCGGATGCGCACCTACAAGGAGCTTACCGACTGGACCAACCGGATCGCCCGCGCGCTGGTCGAGGATCTCGATGTGGTGCCTGGAAACCGCGTGCTGATCCGCTCCGCCAACAACCCGGCGATGGTTGCCTGCTGGCTTGCCGCTTTGAAAGCGGGCGCGGTCGTCATCAATACCGTGCCGTCGCTGAAGGCGGCCGAGCTTGGCAAGGTCATCGACAAGGCCGAGGTGAAGCTCGCCCTTTGCGACACCCGGCTCATGGACGAGCTGGTCACGGCCGCGAAGTCGAGCCGCTTCCTGAAGAAGGTGATCGGCTTCGACGGCACCGCGAACTTCGACGCCGAACTCGACCGGATCGCGCTCGGCAAGCCAGTGCGTTTCGATGCCGTGAAGACGAGCCGCGACGACGTCGCGGTCATCGCATTCTCGACCGGCGCGACCGGGGAGCCGAAAGCCGCGATGCATTTCCATCGCGACCTCCTTGCCATCGCCGACAGCTACGCGAAAGAGGTGCTTGGCATCACGCCCGCGGATATCGTGGTCGGCACGACGCCGCTCGCCTTCACCTTCGGGCTCGGCGGGCTTGTCGTCTTTCCGCTCCGCTTCGGCGCGGCATCGGTGCTGCTCGAGGAAGCGTCGCCCGCGGACCTCGTCGGCGAGATCAAGACCTACAAGCCGACGATCGCGTTCGCGGGGCCTTCCATCTACCACCGCATCCTCGCCTTGAAGTGCTCCCCCGCGGACCTTGCCTCGCTTCGCGCCGCAGTCGCGGCCGGCGATGCGCTGTCGGCGAAGACATTCGAATCCTGGACGGCGCGCTTCGGCGTTCCCCTCCTCGACGGCATCGGCGGCACCGAGATGCTGCATATCTTCGTCTCCAACCGGCCGGGCGACGTGGCCGCCGGGCACCTGCGGTCGCCCGGTCGCCGGCTACGAGGCGAAGGTTCTCGACGACGACATGCGCGAAGCGCCGCGCGGTACGGTCGGCCATCTCGCGGTTCGCGGGCCGACCGGCTGCCGCTACCTCGACGATCCAAGGCAGCGCGAGTTCGTGCGCGATGGCTGGAACCTGACCGGCGACATGGTCTTTGAGGATGAGGACGGGCGCTTCCACTTCGTAGCGCGCGCCGACGACCTGATCGTATCGGCCGGCGAGACGATCGCGGCTCCGGAGGTGGAAGCGGCGCTTCTGTCGCATTCCTCCGTAACCGATTGCGCCGTCGTCGGAATTCCCGACAAGGAACGCGGCGAGATCGTGAAGGCGTTCATTGTGCTCGCGCCCGGCGAGACCGGCAGCGCGGCCGCGGTGAAACGCCTGCAGGATCACGTGAAGGCAGCGATCGCGCCGCAAAAATTCCCGCGCTCGATCCGCTTCGTCGAAGCGCTGCCGAAGACGGCGACGGGCAAAGCGCGCCGCTTCATGCTGCGGCAGACGCTGCCCTAGGCCGCGGATACACGAAGTCGATTTTTGAAACCTGTGGAGACGCGACCACGATGTTGAAGAGCGAGGGCAGACGAACGCTGCATCCGGAGGGCTGGAAACCCACCTCCGGCTACGCGAACGGGATCGTCGCGTCCGGGCCCATGGTCTTCGTCGGCGGGCAGATCGGCTGGAACGCCGGCCAGGATATTCGAGAGCGACGACTTCGTCGCGCAGACCCGGCAGGCGCTCGCAAATATCGTTGCGGTGCTCGCCGAGGCCGGCGGACGTCCCGAACATCTCGTGCGGCTCACCTGGTACGTCACCGACAAGCGCGAATATGTCGCGCGGCTGAAGGAGGTGGGCGAGGCCTATCGCAAGCGTGATCGGGCGGCATTTCCCTCCGATGACGCTTGTGCAGGTGAGCGCCCTGGTGGAGGACGCCGCCAAGGTCGAGATCGAAGCAACCGCGGTGCTCGACGAGGCATGAGCGATGTTCGCCCCATTCGGGTGGATGTCGTCGGCAGCGTTGCGGTCATCACGATCGACAATCCGCCGGTCAACGCGCTTTCCCACGCCGTCCGCAGCGGCCTCGTGGAGGCGCTGAAGGATGTCGATTCAGACAATTCGGTTGAAGCTGCCGTAATCGCCTGTGCCGGACGCACGTTCGTCGCCGGTGCCGACATCAAGGAATTCGGCAAGCCGCGCAAAAAGCCGCTCACCGGCGATGTCGCCGCCGCGTTCGAAGCGATGACGAAGCCCGTCGTCGCCGCGCTGCACGGAACGGCGCTTCGGCGGCGGGCTGGAGATCGCGCTCGGCTGCCACGCGCGCGTCGCCGCGCCCGGTACGCGGCTGGGCCAGCCGGAGGTGAAGCTCGGGCTGCTCCCGGGTGGCGGCGGCACGCAGCGCCTGCCGCGCGCCGTCGGCGCGACGAAGGCGCTCAAGATGATCGTCAGCGGCGAGCCCATATCGGCCGCTGATGCGCTCCGCGACGGTCTTGTCGATGCGATTGCCGAGGGCGATCTTGCCGAGGCTGCCATCGCGCGCGCGAGAAAGATTGCAGCAGCCGGAGCGTTGCGCCGTCTCCGCGACGAGAATGCGAAACTCGCCGACGACATCGCCGACCGCTCACGTTTCGAGTCCGCTGCCGCGGAGCTCACCAAACGTGCGCGCGGCCAGCGTGCGCCGCACGCCTGCGTCGAGGCGGTCCGCGCGGCGCTCGATCTTCCTTTCGACGCGGGGATCGAACACGAGCGCGCGCTCTTCGCCGAGCTCGTTGCCGGCGACCAGTCGAAGGCGCTCCGCCATCTCTTCTTCGCCGAGCGAGCGGCAGCGAAAGTCTCGCCGCCTACCCCCGCGGCGAAGCCCAACCCGATCGGCAAGGTGGCGATCCTCGGGGCCGGCACGATGGGAAGCGGCATCGCGATCGCTTTCGCCAATGCCGGCATCCCGGTCGTTCTCATCGAGACCGAGGACGCGGCACTCAAACGCGCACTGACGCGGATCGAGGCTGGCTATCGTGATGCCGCCAAGCGCGGCAAGTTGGCCGACGACGAAGCGGAGCGCCGGTTCGCCCGCATCAAGGGCACGATCGGGATCGACGCGGCCGGCGAAGCGGACCTCGTCGTCGAGGCAGTCTTCGAGGACATGGACTTGAAACGCGAGGTCTTCGCGACGCTCGACCGGATCGACGCGGCCCGCGACCATTCTCGCCACCAACACGTCCTACCTCGACATCGACCGCATTGCTGAGGCGACGAGCCGACCGGGCTCGGTCGCCGGCATGCATTTCTTCAGCCCCGCCAACGTGATGCGCCTCGTCGAGATCGTGCGCGGTAGCGGAGCACGCCGGCAGAAACGCTCGCCGCGCTCGTCGCGCTTGCCCGCCGCCTCGGCAAGGTCCCGGTCGTCGTCGGCAATGCGCATGGCTTCGTCGGCAACCGCATGCTGCGGCAGCGGAACGCCGCCACCGAGCGTGTGCTGCTTGAAGGCGCGCTCCCGCAGGAGGTCGACGCCGCGATGGTCGATTTCGGCTTCCCCATGGGACCGCTCGCGGCGAGCGATCTCGCCGGTCTCGACATCGGCTGGCGCATGCGAAAGGCAGAGGGCCTTCGCGCCCCCGTCGCCGACGCGCTCTGCGAGCTTGGCCGGTTCGGACAGAAGACCGGCAAGGGCTTCTATCGCTACGCGGAAGGCTCGCGCACGCCGCTCCCCGATCCAGAAGTCGCGGCGATCATCGCCAAGACGGGACAGCGCCTTGGGATCGTCCGCCGTCCCCTCGGCAAGGACGCGATCGTCGAGCGGCTTCTCCTTCCCGATGATCAACGAAGGCGCGCGCATCCTGGCGGATGGCATCGCCGCGCGGCCCGGCGACATCGACGTCATCTGGGCCAACGGCTACGGCTTTCCGGCCTGGCGCGGCGGGCCGATGTTCTACGCCGACACGCTCGGCCTCGCGGCGATCCGAGACCGGCTTCGATGCGCTCGCCGGCGAATTGAATGAGCCCGGCCTCAAGCCCGCGCCGCTTGATCGAGGAACTCGTCGCCGCGGAGCGGACGTTCGCTTCGTTCGCTCCGGTACGTTGAAGCGTTTTGCCCTTCCGCTCCGGAGGGTGTTGGAGGGAGGGTTCAATGCACGCAAGACCATCAGTCAAGTCAGCGCTGGCCGCGCTCGGCCTCGCCGCGGGAATCGCAGCGCTTTTCTCCGGCGCTCACGCCGAGGGCATCCCCGGCATGCGCGGCCATGACCATACCGGCATCACGGTGCCTGACATGGCACAGGCGGTTGGCTTCTTCGTCGACGTCGTCGGGTGCCAGAAAGCGATGTCGTTCGGCCCATTCGCCGACGACAAAGGCACCTTCATGCAGGATCTGCTGCACGTTGATCCGAAGGCCGTGATCCAGGAGATCACGATGATCCGCTGCGGCTACGGCTCGAACATCGAGCTCTTCCAATACACTGCGCCCGACCAGAAGGTCGTTCGGCCGCGAAACAGCGACATCGGCGGCTATCACATCGCGCTCTACGTCGACGACATCAAAGCGGCGAAGGACTACCTCGATTCCAAGGGCGTCGAGACCTTCTTCGGCCCTCTCCCCGTCGACCAGGGGCCGGCCGCCGGGCAGAGCATCTTCTATTTTCTGACGCCTTGGGGGCTTCAGATGGAGGCGATCTCCTACCCGCGACGGCGAGGCCTACGAGAAGGACGGCGGCCCGGTTCTCTGGACGCCGAAAAACCCCGCGATGTAGAGGCTAGCCGACATCGGTCCCGGTAAGCCTCCAGCGCGTTGCGGAGCGCTGCCGGGATCGGCACGGCCGCGTGCTTTAGAAGTGACGTGGTGACGACAACGAGCCGGCCGCGCACCGCTTCGTCTCCGCCCTTGAACGCATGCAGCGACAGTTTGAACGACGCTTTCCCGATATCGCTCACGACGATGGCGATCTCGAGGACATCGCCCATGGCGCTCGGGAGCAGGAAATCTGCGGAGGCATGGCCGTAGCCGACGCCGATCTTCTCGTCGCGAAGGAGCGCGTAATAGTCGATCCCAAGCGAGGCCGGGTACCATTCCTCGATCGCGACGTTGAAGAGGTCGAAATAGACCGGCGTGTAGACGATGCCGGCCGGGTCGCACTGCCCGAATCGAATCGTCGTCCGCGTCCTCCAGACGCCGGAGCTGAGATCGGTAGCTCGAATCGGACTGATGCGGACCATTCGCGCGGGGGGAAGCTGTCGGACGCGATTGCGCTTAGCCCAGGTGGAGCTTCCTGGCCAGCTACGGCGCGTATGGCGCCGCCTCGATCAGTCCGGCAGCGCGATCGAGCCGCTCAGGAACGTCACGGATTCGCCGCTGATGACAACGCGCTCGCCGTCGAGCCGGCAATAGAGATCGCCGCCGCGCGGCGACAGCTGGCGGCTGTGCAGCGTCTGGCGTTTGAACCGGTCGGCCCAATAGGGAACGATGATGCGGTGCGCGGTGCCGCAGACCGGATCCTCCGGAAGGCCGAGTTTCGGGGCGAACACGCGGATGACGAAATCCGAAGCGCTTCCCGGCGCCGTCGCGATCACCGCGCCGCGATCGAGCCCGGCGATCGAATCCATGTCCGGGTCGAGCGCCGCGACGCTCGCGGGATCGTCGTAGATCGCGACATAGCCGAAGGGAGCGTCGAAGCTCTCCACCGCCCCGGCGCCGAGCGCCGCGCTCAAGATATCGACCATATCCACAGGCGAAGCCGGCATGACCGGCCACGGGACCGAGATGCGGGATCCGTCCCCCGTCACGACGCATTCGCTTCTGTCGGCGAGCGCTAGGACCATCGTGCCGCGGCGGCCCGGCGCGCGCGCAAGCGCAACATGCGCGGCGGCCATCATCGCATGGCCGGCGCCGCTGTGCGGTCCCGTCGGCGTGTGAAAGCGAAGCTCGGCCCGCGCGTCGTCGATCGGCCGCAGAGACGCCAGCACGGATTCGTTCAGCTGTGCCGCTATCTGCTGCAGGACGCCATCGGAGAGCTGGTGCTCAAGCGACAGGACGAAGGCAGGATTGCCGCGGAACGGTTCCGTCGCGAACGTCACCACCTGGTGGACTTCGGCGCGCATGGTCACGCGGTCGGCAACGGCTTGTAGGCTGTGACCTTGATCTCGATCTTCACGTCGAACATGAACTTGATCGGAAACACGGAGCGGACCGGCGGGTCCTTCACGATGTAGGTCCGATAGATCTCGTTGAAGCGGACGAAATCCCGCGCGTCGGAAAGCCAGACCTGGCAATCGACCACGTCGTCGAGCGTGCAGCCGGCGACGGCGAGCGCATCCTTGATGAAGCCGAACGTCAGATGGACCTGTTCGTCGAACGGGACGTTCTTCCGCCCGGCGCCGTCGTCGACGATGTTCCCTTCCGCGTCGAAGACGACCTTCGTCGGGTCGAAGGTCCACGGACCGTAGGCGGACGTGAACACGAAGTCGCCGGCGCGGATCGCCTTGCTGATCGGCACTTCGGGATGAGCGGGGTAGGCTTTCTTGGCCATTCGTCTCTCCTTCAAGCGCCGCATGCGCCGTATTCTCCTCGATGAAGGATCAAAGGATCAATAGGGGCATCCCTATTGACATTTGAGCATCGGCTTGCCTGTATTCGCGTCCGCGCCTTTCGGCAAGGACTTGATCATGGCGATCATCCCCGGCCGCTCGTCGTCACCCGACACCCGGGCCGTCTCCTGCCGTCCGAAGCGCCTTCCCGCCCTTGGGCCACATCACACCGTCATTGCGTCTGCGTCCGTCCGCTCCGGTCCTGATTTGAGCGGCGCGTATTCCGCTGGGCCGACAAGACGTTACCTTGACATCCGCGGCGATCGGTGGCGGCAATGCGACTTGGGCCACGGTTTTCGGCCGAGCGACGGCGCATGCGATGTTCGTTGCCCGCGCCGGCACTTCCCGACCCAAAATAACGGGCGCGACACCCCACCACAGATTGAGAATTGCGAAATGCAGACTGTACCCAGTCAAACGGTTGGCCGCCGCAAGCGCTCGCATGAGATCGTCGAGCTCCTCGAGAAAGCGATCACCAGCGGCGAGTTCGAGATCGGCAGCCAGCTTCCTTCGGAGAAGGTTCTGGCGGAGCGCTTCAAGGTCGGTCGCCCCTCCGTGCGCGAGGCTCTCTTCCTCCTGCAGCAGCAAGGCTTCGTGGACGTCACCAGCGGCACGCGCGCGCGGGTGACCGCACCGACCAGCAGCTTCCTCATCGGTCAGCTCACCGGCTTCGTCAAACGCGTTGCAGCGACCGGCCCCGGACAGAGCCAGATGGAGCAGGCGCGCCTCCTTTTCGAGGCGGGCGTCGCCTGGCAGGCCGCGCAGGTCGCGACGGAGGAGGACATCGCTCGGCTCAGGAAGGCGCTCGACGCCAACGTCGCCGCGATCGGAAACACCGCGGAGTTCATCCGCACCGACGTGGCGTTCCATTACGAGCTCACCGCGATCACGCGAAATCCGATCTTCGCGGCCGTCCATGACATCCTGGTGGAGTGGCTCATCGACCAGCGCACGACGACCATCCACATGCCCGACGCGGACCGCCTGTCGGTGCGTGACCACACCAGCATCTACGAAGCGGTCGCCGCACACGATCCGATGCGCGCCTTCCACGAGATGGGCAGTCATTTGCGGCTGATCAGCCAGCTCTATCACGAATCGAAACGCCTCTCCGAGGAGATCCTCCGCGACATCACGCGCGACGTCGCCGAGCGCATGGATCGCGAGAAGCAGAATATCTGGAAGACCACGTTGACCCGTGCGCCGCGCAGCTACCGGAGCGCGCGGACCCGGCAAGTCCAGGCGAACAAGGTCAAGAATGCTTGAGGGCAGGCCGATGAGGGATCGCACGCGAGCGCCTGGCCGAGCGGCCGATACGCTCGCGGGCGACGCCGTCTTGCGGACCGTGTCCGCCCTCCCCCGCGCGGAGGCTTGAGCAATGCCGGTTGTGGTGCTTGGGGCGGGTGCGGTCGGCGTGGCGACGGCTTGGTATTTGAGCAAGGCCGGACACGACGTCACCGTGGTGGAGCGCCAGAAGGAAGCCGCGCTTGAGACGAGCTGGGGCAACGGCGGCGTCATCCATGCAAGCGAAGTCGAGCCCTGGTCGCAGCCGGGAATGCCTCTGAAGATCGTGAAATGGCTCGGACAGGAGAACGCGCCGCTGCTTCTGCGTTACGGCGCGATCCCGCAAATGTGGCGGTGGGGCATTGCGTTTGCGCGCAACTGCACGCCGGAGCGTTTTGCAGCGAATTCCCGCGCCAACCTCGAGCTCGCACTCTACTCGCTGCGCTCGCTTCAGGAGATCGGCGCGGAGACGGGAATCTCATACGACCGCGCCACGCGCGGCGTCCTGAAGATCTATCGCGCGAAGGAGTCGCTCGACGGGGCCCAGCGCGCTTGCGACATGCTTGCGAAACACGGGCTTCGTTACGAGCGCATCGATGTTGCGCGCACCGTGGAGATTGAGCCGGCGCTGGCTGCGACCGCGGAGACCCTGTCTGGCGCGCTCTACTTTGAGCGCGACGAGGTCGGCGACTGCAACAAGTTCACGCAAGGCCTCGCCGCATCCTGCGCTGCCCGCGGCGTCCGCTTTCATTACGAAACGACGGTTCAAGGCATTGAAGCCTCGCAGGGCAAGGTGACCGGCGTGATGACGAGTACGGGGCGCATTCCGGCCGATTTCGTCGTGACGGCGCTCGGCAGCTTTACCGCGCCCCTGCTCGCGAAGCTTGGCATCCGCATCCCGATCTACCCGGTGAAGGGGGTGTCGATCACCTTCGCGCGGGGCGCCTGGAACTCGGCGCCACAGGTACCCGTCATCGACGACAGCAAGCTTTTCGGCCTTGTTCCGATCGGCGACCGCATGCGCATCTCCGGTTCCGCCGAGATCACCGGCTACGACACGACGCCGGCCATGTCGCGGGCGGAGGCGATCATCGCGAACGCCGGCTTCACCTTCCCCGAGATGACGCGCCATCTCAACCTCCCCAAGGCGCGTGTCTGGGCCGGCTTGAGGCCTGTCAGTCCCGCCGGCACGCCGATCATGGGACCGGCGGCGCTGAAGGGGCTCTTTGTCAACGCCGGCCACGGCCATCTCGGCTGGACGCTTGCGTGTGGTTCGGGCCGCGTCGTCGCCGACATGGTCTCCGGGCGGAAGCCTGAGATCGGCCTGCCCGGGCGCCAAGGCGTCGCAATGCCGAGCGCGGCGTAAGCCCCGAAGCGAAGACTGGCGCGCGGGAGGCGCGCTTGCCTCAGTGGCCGACTGGCGCGGGCTCGCCGTTCGAGGCGGATGTTCCTCCGTCAACGGGAAGATTCACGCCGGTGATGAAGCTTGCGTCGTCGCTTGCCAGGAAGGCGATCGCCGCGGCGATTTCTTTCGGATCGGCGGCGCGCCCGAGTGGAATCCGGTCGCGGAACTTGGCCATCATCTCAGGCTGGCTTGCCATCCCCGCCGTCATCGGCGTTGACGTCATGGTCGGGCAGACGGCGTTGACGCGCACCCCGTCGTGCGCAAGGTCGAGCGCCATCGCTTGGGTGAGGTTGTTCAGCCCGCCTTTGGCCGTGACGTAGGCCGCCGCGCCCCATTCGCCGCCAAGCCCTGAAACCGACGACGTGTTCACGATCGCACCGCGGGTCTTCAAGAGCTCCGGGATAGCGGCACGCGACAGGAAGAACGCGGCGTCGAGGTTCGTGCCGAGAACCTTGCGCCAATGCTCCGTCGTCGCGCCCGTCACCGTTCCGCCTTCGAAGAGCCCGGCGTTGTTGATGAGAACGTCGAGCCGGCCGAATGCGCGAACCGTCGTTTCGACGAGCGAGGCCGCATCCTCTTCCTTGGTGACGTCGGTGACGTGCACCAGAGCCTTGCCTTCCGGCAGGCGGGCTGCGACCTCTCGTAGATTGGCCTCTCTACGGCCGGCGAGGACGACCGTTGCGCCCTCTTCCGCGAACCGCGCGGCCGTCGCCGCGCCGATGCCCGATCCCGCGCCGGTCACGATCACCACCTTGCCTTCGAACCGTCGCATCCCGTGCCCTTTGTGTCTGTTCTTGAAGCGTATCAGGCTGAGCGCCGGCGCACTCTGCGCTGGCTGCGCAATCGCGCTTGAATTCGGGTGCTTTCGGGCCCACCCGACGGCACCGCCGCGGCGCCGATACTCGCCCTGTTCCGTGTCGTTACCCGCGTCGCGAGCGGGACGTGATGATAGGGTCAATGGCATAAAAGGATCAATCCTCAAAAACCTATTGACATCTTCCCCCCTTTGCATCGCATCATCGTTTTGCGCACGGCGATCGCGCGCCTGCGGGGGATGTCACCCAGAGAGAATGCAAACGAGGTGCCAGCGAGCCGATGGCGCTGCCGTCCCGATTGGCGACGCGTGCCGACATCGCGAAGGAGTGTGACCATGATCGAGAATGGGCTGCGACCCGTCACAAGTCTCCCCGTCATTTCGCGGCACGCGCATTTGAAACGAAGCGTTGCGGCATCGGCAACCGGGCGGCGCTGTCTTTGACATGATCCGTTTCGGCGGCGCATTGTCGGTCGCGCGGTCGCCAGGTCCTCGGGGCAGAAAGATGCACAGGGTCGCACCGGAGCTCGCCAGGATGCCGGCCGCGTTGGGCCGGAGCGCTCGTCGGCGCTCGGGGTCGCTATGAACGCGGGCGCTTTCGACATGGGATCCGGGCCCGGTGGCGGCGGTTCGTCTGAGCCGCTGCGGCTTGCGATGCGCAACGTGACCAAGACCTTCCCCGGCGTTCGCGCCGTCGATGAGGTCTCGCTTGAGGTCCGGCGCGGCGAAGTGCACGCGCTGATCGGCGAGAACGGTGCCGGCAAATCGACGCTCATGCATCTCGTCGCGGGCGTCTACCAGCCGGACAGCGGCGAAATCGCGCTCGACGGCACTTCGATCGTAGACCTGAACGAGCAAGGCGCGGCGGAAGCCGGGATCGCCATGGTCTACCAGGAGCGCAGCCTCGTCGGGGCGCTCAGCGTCGCGGAGAACGTCTATGCCGGCCGCCAGCCCGTCAACGCGCTCGGCATCATCCGGCTCGCGCCGATGTACGAAGGCACGAAAAGGATTCTGGCCGATCTGGAGGTCGACATCGACCCGCGCGCGCCGGTCTCGCAGCTGTCGCCGGGCCAGCAGCAGATGGTCGAGATCGCCAAGGGCCTCTCGCACGATCTGAAGCTCCTCATCCTCGACGAGCCTACCTCCTCCCTGACCATTAACGAGGGTCGCCACCTCTTTCGCGTCATCAAGCGCCTCGCGGCGCAAGGCGTCTCGATCATCTACGTCTCGCACCGCATGGCGGAGATTTTCGAGATTTCCGACCGCGTCACGGTGATGAAGGACGGCCGCGTTACCGGCGTGCGCGAGACGGCGTCGGTGGAGTCCGCCGAGCTGATCTCGCTGATGGTGGGACGCGAGCTTTCGTTCGAGCCCGATCCCCGCCGTGCGCAAGCGGACGCGACCGTCGCGCTCGAGGTGCGCGATCTGGTCGCCGCCCCGGTCGTCTCGGCGTCCTTCTCGCTGCGCTACGGCGAGATCCTCTGCCTGGCGGGACTGCTCGGCGCCGGGCGCACCGAGGTCTGCGAGGCGATCTTCGGCTTCCGCCCGATTCAATCGGGCAGCGTGTTCTTGGAAGGCCGCGAATTGCGCCCGCGCAGCCCCGCGGACTCGATGGCCGCCGGTATCTCCATGCTTCCGGAAGACCGCAAGGAAGACGGGCTCTTCATCGACTTCACGATCACCGCGAACGTGGCCGCCGCCAACCTCGCCGCCTATACCCACTCCGGACTGCTGTCGAAGGCCGAGATGCGCAAAGTCAGCCAGAAATATGCCGACGGCCTGCGCATCGCCACGCCCAGCGTGGACCGCGAGGTGCGCTACCTGTCGGGCGGCAATCAGCAGAAGGTGCTGCTCGCCAAGTGGCTGGCGCGCCACCCGCGCATCCTCATCGTGGACGAGCCGACGCGCGGCGTGGACGTCGGTTCCAAAGCGGACATCTACGACATCCTGCGCGACCTCGCCTCCGGCGGGATGGCGATCCTCGTGGTGTCCTCCGACCTGCCGGAGGTCCTCGCGCTGGCGCATCGCATCGTGGTCATGTCGGAGGGCCGGGTCGTGGGCGAGCTCGACGCAGCCGACGCGACGGAAATCGGAATCCTTGAGCTTGCCGCTCCCAAAAGCCGTCAGGAAAGAGCAGCATGAAGACTGACCTCTTCCCTTCGCAAGGCGGCGCGCCCGCCGCTCCAAACGAACCGGTCGAAAAGCCGGCCGAAAAACGTTCGCGCGGCAAGGAGCTCCTCGTCCTCATCGCTACCGAGCGGCAGTTCCTGCTGATCGGCCTGATCGTTGCCCTTCTGGCGCTGATGACCATTTTGGAGCCGACCACGTTCATGCGCCCTGCGAACGCGGCCGTCGTGCTCCTCGACACGGCGCAGACCGGCATCCTCGCCTGCGGGATGATGGTGCTCCTGATCGCCGGCATGTTCGATCTCTCGATCGGCGGCATCCTCGGCTTCTCCGGCATCATGGCCGGCCTTGCCGTCAAGCACCTGGGATTTCCTCCTATCCCGGCGTTCTTGGTCGGTTGCGCGTGGGGCGTGCTGCTCGGTGCGATCAACGGCACGCTGGTTACAAGGTTCAGGATCAACGCGCTGATCGCCACTCTGGCCACGCTCTCCATCTACCGCGGGGGTCTGCAGCTCGTCTCCGGCGCCGGCGTCACCAATATCGGCCACGGCTACACGATCTTCGGCCAGACGCAAGATTCTCGGCATCTACTCGCCGTTCTGGTTCATGGCCGTCATCGTCGTGCTCTTCGCCTTCCTCGTGGGGCGCACGCGCTATTTCCGTCAGGCCTATTACATCGGGGGAAACGCGCGGGCGGCGAAGCTCTCCGGCATCAACGTCGATCGCACTGTCTTCAGCTTCTTCGTGATCATGGGGCTGCTCTCCGGGCTCGCCGGCGCGTTGCTGGCGTCGCGTCTGAACACTGCCGTGGTGCTCGCCGGCCAGGGGGTCGAGCTGAAGGTCATCACCGCGGTCGTGCTCGGCGGGGCCAGCCTTTCCGGCGGCGTCGGCACGATATTCGGAGCCTTCCTCGGCGTGCTGTTCATGTCGCTTCTGCAGAACGCCATGATCATCGCCGGGATCAACCCATTCTGGCAGCTCATCGTTGTGGGCATCGTGCTTCTGGTGAGCGTCGGGCTCGACCAGTTCGCACGCGCACGCCTTCGCACCTGACCATGGCGTCGGCGAGAAGAGTTTTGACGAATGCGCCGCGGATCGCGAGGGGCGATCCACCGGAAGGCGCAGCAGCGCAAGGAGGGGTATCATGAGACGGACGGCGTTTTGCGCACTCGCGCTCGTGGCAATCGGGGTCGGCGCGCCTGCCCGCGCAGCAGGGCCAACAGGGCTTGACGTTCCGATCGGGGACGCGAGCCGCAGCGACCAGGAATATGTCTGGATCAGCAACGCCTCGAACCTGCCGCTCTTCGTGGAGCGGGTCTATCCGGGGCTGGAATTGGCGCGGAAGGCGCTCAACGTCAAGGTCAGGATCGCCGGCCCGACTTCCGTCGATCTCGGCGCCTTCATCACCACCGTCGACGCGGAGTGCACGCAGAACCCGGCCGGCGTGATCGTGGTCGGCGGCTGGGACGACGCGCTCGCCTCAGAGGTCGACAAGTGCATCGACGAGAAGGTTCCGACGATCGTCACCGACGGTGACCTATCGATGTCGAAGCGGCTGACCTATCTCGGAACAGACTGGTACAACCTCGGCTACCAGCACGGGCTCTATCAGTGCCGCTACCATGCGGAAGCGGGGCTGAAGGAAGGCGAGATCGGAACGATCTCGTTCCTCGCCGCGAGCAACTTCATCGCCGCGAGGCAGGGCCTGCGTGATGCGCTCGCCAAGGAATGCCCGGGCGTGAAGGTGATTGCCGACGAAGAGTCCGGCACCAACGTCGAGCAGGTGGCGGCCAACACGGCGGCGATCATCCAGGGCCATCCGAACCTGACCGGCATGGTGGGCTTCGACTCCGAAGCCGGGCCGGGCATCGTGCGTGCCGTCACCGAGGCTGGTGAGGCCGGCAAGATCATCATCACCTCCAACGAGGCGGGCCGTGACTTCCTGAACTCGATCAAGGACGGCACGGTGAAGATGATCAACATGGAGAAGTACGAGACGATGGACTTCTTCGGAGTCCTTTTTCTCTACACGTTCCATAACGACATCATCCGCAACCTTGGCATGGACCACTGGCTGCAGAACCCGCTGCCGGCGATCGGGGACTCCGGCCTGATCTTCATCACCAAGGATAACGTCGACACCATCCTCGCGGCGACCGATCCCGACTCGCCCAAGTCGGCGGCGACGGGGCTTGATGTTCCGATCGGGGACGCGAGCCGCAGCGACCAGGAATATGTCTGGATCAGCAACGCCTCGAACCTGCCGCTCTTCGTGGAGCGGGTCTATCCGGGGCTGGAATCGGCGCGGAAGGCGCTCAACGTCAAAGTCAGGATCGCCGGCCCGACCTCCGTCGACCTCGGCGCCTTCATCACCACCGTCGACGCCGAATGCACGCAGAACCCGGCCGGCGTGATCGTGGTCGGCGGCTGGGACGACGCGCTCGCCTCGGAGGTCGACAAGTGCATCGACAAGAAGGTCCCGACGATCGTCACCGACGGTGACCTATCGATGTCGAAGCGGCTGACCTATCTCGGAACAGACTGGTACAACCTCGGCTACCAGCACGGGCTCTATCAGTGCCGCTACCATGCGGAAGCAGGGCTGAAGGAAGGCGAGATCGGCACGATCTCGTTCCTCGCCGCGAGCAACTTCATCGCCGCGAGGCAGGGCTTGCGTGATGCGCTCGCCAAGGAATGCCCGGGCGTGAAGGTGATTGCCGACGAAGAGTCCGGCACCAACGTCGAGCAGGTGGCGGCCAACACGGCGGCGATCATCCAGGGCCATCCGAACCTGACCGGCATGGTGGGCTTCGACTCCGAAGCCGGGCCGGGCATCGTGCGTGCCGTCACCGAGGCAGGCGAGGCCGGCAAGATCATCATCACCTCCAACGAGGCGGGCCGTGACTTCTTGAACTCGATCAAGGACGGCACCGTGAAGATGATCAACATGGAGAAGTACGAGACGATGGACTTCTTCGGCGTGGCCTACCTCTACACATTCCACAACGACATCATCCGCAACCTTGGCATGGATCACTGGCTGCAGAACCCACTGCCGGCGATCGGGGACTCCGGCCTGATCTTCATCACCAAGGACAATGTCGACACCATCCTCGCGGCCACGGAAGGCTTCGAGTAACCTCGGCCGGCTGCGATGAGCTGTCGTAACCCGGGAGCGCCTACGCGCTTCCGGGTTACGCACGCGCAACAGGCGCACTACGCGTATTGGGTAGAGGATCCGCACGATGACGCGAACCCTGACACCGCCCGCTCCCGTCACCCTCGCGGCCTTCGACGCGATGTTCGAGTCGGTGAAGAACTGGGGCCGCTGGGGGCAGGATGACGAGCTCGGCACGCTCAACTACATTACGCCCGCCAAGGTGGCGGCCGCCGCCGCTTTGGTGAAGAGCGGGCGCACCGTCTCGATGGCGATCCCGATCAACAAGGTCGCCGGACCCGACAATCCGAATCCGGCCGTGCACTTCATGTCCCTCATGCACGACATTCCGATCAGCAAGAGCGGATTGTCCTTCGGCATGTGCTTTCTCGGCATGGCGAGCCACGGCGATTGCCACACGCACGTCGATGCGCTGAACCACGTCGCCTACAAAGGGCTGCTCTATAACGGCAAGCCGGCTTCGCTCCTGACCTCGCGCGGCTCTGAGTGGGGGAGCATCGCCGCCTACGCGAACGGCATCGTCGGGCGTGGCGTCCTGCTCGACGCGGCCCGCCACCGCAAAGTCGACTGGCTGGAGCCCGGCGAGGCGGTGACGCGGGCGGAGCTTGAGGCGATCGAAGCCGCAGAGGGCGTGCGGCTTGGCGAGGGCGACATCCTGGTGTTCCGCACCGGCCACCACGCAAGGCGGCTGGCGCTCGGCGCCTGGAACAACGAATATCCGCCGGTCGGCGAGGGCAAGGCCGGTCTTCACGTCGACACCGTCCCATGGATGCACGAGCGCAAGATCGCCGCTTTCCTTCCCGACGGCGACGGAGAGACGGTGCCGAGCAACGTGGAGGAGATGCCCTACCCGATCCACCCACTGCAGCTGACCGCCATGGGGATGCTCGTCTCCGACAGCCTGAACCTGGAGGACGTGGCCAAGGCCTGCGAGGAGGAAGGGCGCTGGGAATTCTTTGTCACCGGCCTGCCGCTGCGTCTCCCCGGCGCCACCGGCTCGCCCTGGAACCCGATCGCAATCTTCTGATCCAGGTGACGCCGCCCGGACACTGGCGCCCCGGCGGCCAACCTGCATCGCACGACTGAGGAGGATTTCATGGAGCGCCGATTTGAAGGGAAGGTGGCGCTTGTCACCGGCGCCACGACCGGCATCGGACAGGCGGCGGCCGTACGGCTGGCGGCTGAGGGTGCTCTTGTCGGCGTCAACCAGCGCCCGACCGGCGATCCGAGCGAAACATTGCGCAAGGTGAAGGAGGCCGGTGGCGAGGCTTTCCCGGTCGTCGCCGATATGCGCGATCCCGATGCCGTGAAGGCCATGGTGCAGGAGGTGGCGAAGCGTGGCGGGCGCCTCGACTACGTCGTGTCGAACGCCGCGATCAATCCATTCATGACGTGGGACGCCACCTCCTTCGAAGACTTCGACAAGCTGTTTGAGACCAATGTGCGGGGGACCTGGGTCGTCTGCACCGAAGGCGCGCGGCAGATGATCGCCGAGGGCCATGGCGGCGCCATCGTCATGGTCAGCTCCATCTCAGCGCACGTGGGAGCGCCGACGCAGGTCGCCTATTGCGGCACCAAGGGCGCCATCAGCATGCTCGGCAAGGCCCTCGGCTCGGTGCTCGGTGGGCAAGGCATCCGCGTCAACGTCGTTGAGCCGGGCGCGGTCGCGACGAACATGAGCGCTCCGATGCTCGATATGCCGGACATCATGAAATACTACCTCGAACGCATTGCGCTCCACCGCATCGCCGACCCCTCGGAGCTTGCCGCGACGATCGCGTTCCTGCTTTCGGACGATGCCAGCTACGTGACGTCGGCAACGCTGCTCGTGGACGCCGGCTTCATCGTCAACGCCGAGCTCTAGGCGTCCGCCGATGCTTCGCCTCGCGATCTCCCTGGTCTTCTTCGTCGCATTCGCCCTTGCGGCCGATGCGCAGGGTCGCCACGCCGATCCGGAGCTCGAGGCGCTGCTGCCCACCACGCTCGGTGGGGTTGAGCTTACCGTCGAAAGCCAGTCCGGCACGGAGCTTTCGAACCAGAGCGCGCCCTTCGACGCATTCCTGACAAGCCTCGGCAAGACGCGCGCCGACTTCACGCTCGCCAGCGCCTATTCGCTCGGCGGGCTGAAGGCACAGGTCGGCGCATGGCGTGTGAAGGGCGCCGACCCAACTCTCCTCCTCCCGGGCTTCAAGATCGCGGTGCAGGCCTCAAGCAAGACGCCCTTGACCAAGGTGGAGGAAACCGTCGCCGGGCGGGCGATCACGCGCATCGGCGACCCAGGTCAGCTGACGCAAGGGCCGCTCTACGTCTTCGTGCGCGACGACACGCTTCTCTTCGTGCAGACGCCGGACCGCGCCCTCGCCGAGGAGGCCCTTCAGAAGCTTCCGAAGTAGGCTGAGATGCGCTTCGATCTTCCTGCGACCGGGCAACTCGTCACGCTGCGCGACGGCGGGTCGGAGCTCGTCGTCGCCCCGGAATGCGGGGCGCGGCTCGCCGCTTTTCGTGTCGACGGGCGCGACGTGCTGCGGCCGGCGGCGCCGGAGATTCTGAAGTCCGGGTTTCCTTACGGGTTCTCCGCTTTTCCGCTGATGCCCTATTCCGGCCCGATCTTCGGCGACGGCTTCCACTTCCGCGGCGATTGGCATGCCCTCTCGCGAAACGTGCCGGCCGAGCCGACCGCAACGCATGGAGAGGGCTGGATCCGGCCGTGGCGGGTCGAGGCTTCCTCGGACCGCTCGATCGCGCTCGCTCTCGATTACAAGGCGACGCCCGGCGCGTTTCCTTTCGCGTGGCGCGGCGAGCTGGAGTTCACGCTGGCTGACGGGCGGCTGACGGCCGAGCTTAGGCTCACGAACCGGGACCATCGCCCGATGCCCGCCGGCTTTGGGATGCACCCCTATTTCCCCAAGGTGCCGGGCACGATCCTGAAATTCAGCTGCACCGGCGTCTGGCCGCCCGACGCGCCGGAGGCGGTTGCTGAAGGTTGCGGACCGCTCGAATCGGGGCTCGACTTCCACGCGGGCCTCGATGTCGCGCCGATCGTGTTCGATCGCTGCTTCGAAGGCTGGGACGGGATCGCGACGCTGACCGCCCCCGATGGCTTCACGACGCGGATCGAAGCCGACCCGACCTTCGGCAAGTTGCAGATCTACGACGCCTGGGGCTATCCCTACATCTGCATCGAGCCGGTCACCAACGCCAATGACGGCTTCAACCGCGCGACCCGCGACGTCCCGGGTCATGCGGTGGTCGCGCTGGAGCCCGGCAAGAGTCTTCCGGCAGTTTCACGATCGCGGTGGACCAGCGTTAGACGCCGGGCACGGCCAAACCAGACATCGGAGGCATACGCGCATGACGCTTGGACCGAACGAGAAGCTGATCGGGGCGGCAGATTTCGAGCCGGAGCTGGCGACGCCGGCGCTCCTTCTCGACCTCGACGCCTTCGAGGCGAACCTGAAGACGATGGCGGAACGCGTCGCCCGCAGCGGCCGTAAGCTGCGACCGCATGCCAAGGCGCATAAGTGCTCGCGGATCGGACGGCAACAGATCGAAGCGGGCGCGATTGGCCTTTGCTGCGCGACGGTCCACGAAGCGGAGACCATGGCGGCGGCCGGCCTCGATGGGATTCTTGTCACGTCCCCGGTGATCATGCCGAGCATGGTCAGGCGGCTCGTGGCGGTGCGGGAGAAGATCGCCGACCTCACGGTGTCGGCCGACAGCGAAGTCGGCATCGACGCGCTTGCCAAGCTCGCCACAAGGGACCGCCCGATTGGCGTGCTCGTCGATATCGATATGGGGCAGGGACGAACCGGTGTCGCCGATCAGGAGACCGCCGTGCGCGTGGCCCGACGCGCCGCCGATCAGCCGAGCCTCCGCTTTCGTGGCGTTCAGGCCTATTACGGGCACCTGCAGCACATTCCGGCGCTTGCCGAGCGGCTTGAAAAGGCGCGCGAAAAGTGGGCGCGGCTGGCGACCTTCATCGATGCGCTGAAGGCAGCCGGACTGGCGCCGGAAATCGTCTCCGGCGGGGGAACGGGAACACACCATCTCGACCTCGAACAGGGTCCGTTCACCGAGCTTCAGGCAGGCTCCTATCTCTTCATGGACAAGCAGTATTGCGCAATCGAGCTCGCGCCGGGCGGCTCGCCGTTTCGCACCTCGCTCACGATCGCCGGCCGCGTCGTCAGCACGGCCCAGCCCGACCGGGTCATCGTCGACGCCGGTTTCAAGGCGATGGCGACGGACGCTGGGCCGGCGCTCGTCGCGTCCGGCGCGAGCACCGACGCGGTTTACCAGTTCATGGGCGACGAGCACGGCGGGCTCCGCTTCGAAGGCGGCGGCACCCGGCCGGCGCTTGGCGCTCTCGTCAGGCTCGTCACCCCGCATTGCGACCCGACCATCAACCTCCACGATCGCTTCCACGTCGTTCGCGGCGGGCGGCTGGTCGACATCTGGCCTGTCGACGCGCGCGGCTATTAGCGGGAGACGCGAGGAGCGGCCCCGACTTCGGCCAATCCGCCCTCCCCGGCTGCTTGACCCACAGTCGGATTGCTGCCCAAGGTAGTCGTGTCGTTGGTGCGCGGGTTCCGCGCTGACAGGACGTTCTAATGGCCGCCAATCGCTGGCGTCGGTTCTCTGACTGGGACGAGCGGCCGCTCCGGCTCGACAAGTTCGCCGTCGAGGACGCCGACAACGGCTTCGCCGCCTTCAACAGCCCGCACGATCCGAAGCCCGGCGATCGAGATCGAGGGCGGCCGCGTCGTCTCGATGGACGGTGTCGCCGCCGCGACTTCGACATGATCGACCTCTTCATCGCGCGCTATCACATCGACCCGGAGGTCGCGCCGGAGGCGATGGCGATCCCCTCGCCCGAGATCGCGCGCATGCTCGTCGACATGAACGTGCCGCGCACCGATCTCGTGCGCCTTGCGCACGGCATGACGCCGGCCAAGCTCGCCGAGGTCGTCGCCGAGCTGAATGCGATGGAAATCGCCTTCGCCTATTCGAAGATGCGCGCGCGCAAGACGCCCGGCAACCAGGCGCACGTGACCAACGCCAAGGACGATCCGCTGCAGCTCGCCGCCGACGCGGCGATCGCGGTGGCGCTCGGCTTCGACGAGATCGAGACGACGATGCGCGTGTCGCGGAACGCCTGGTCGAACGCGCTCGCCTGCTGCGTCGGCGCGGCGGTCGGCCGCGCCGGCACGCTCTTCCAATGCTCCAGCGAGGAGGCGGAGGAGCTGCAGATCGGCATGGCCGGCTTCACCTCCTACGCCGAGACGGTTTCCGTCTACGGCACCGAGCGCACCTTCATCGACGGCGACGACACGCCGTGGTCGAAGGCGTTCCTCGCCTCCGCCTATGCCTCGCGCGGCATCAAGATGCGCTGCACGTCGGGCGCGGGCTCCGAGCTTCTCATGGGCTTCCATGAATCGAAGTCGCTTCTCTATCTCGAAGCGCGCTGCCTCTGCCTGCAGCGCGGCATGGGGGTGCAGGGCACGCAGAACGGCGGCATCGACGGCGCGCCGCTGACGGCGACGGTGCCCGGCGGCGTGCGCGAGCTGATGGCGGAGAACCTTCTCGCCGTCTGGCTCGATCTTGAATGCGCAAGCGGCAACGACGCGCGCTCCACGGAATTGGAGATCCGCGTCGGCGCCAAGATCCTTCCCTATCCTGATCGCCGGCTCGGACCTGATCTGCTCCGGCTTCGGCTCGATCCTGAAATACGACAACTCCTTCAACCCCTCGCTCCTGAACGGCGAGGAGCTTGAGGATTTCCTCGTGCTTCAGCGCGACTTCGAGGCCGATGGCGGGCTGACGCCGATCCTCGAGGACCGCGCGCTCGATCTCCGCGGCCGCGCGCTCGATGCGCTCTCCGCCGTCTTCGAGGAGCTTCGAGCTCGGCGCAGCCGACGCCGGCGATGAAGGCGAGCGTCTTGACCGCCTCCGGCTCCGACGAGACCGAGAGCTATCGGCCGCGCGAGGTCGGCGATCATCTCCGAGGCGATCCGCGCCCGCGGCATCAATGTCGTCGACGTCATCAAGGCGCTGGCGAAGCGCGGCTTCCGCGAGGAGGCGGAGAACCTTCTCTGGCTCGTGAAGCTCCGCATCTCCGGCGACTATCTGCAGACCTCCGCGATCGTCCGCGACGGCCACGTCATCAGCGCCGTCAACGACCCGAACGACTATCGCGGACCCGGCACCGGCTATCGGCTCTCAGAAGCGCGCCGCAAGGAGATCATCGCGATCCGCGACGTGCTCGACCGCGAGACCGTGCTGTCGCAGGAGGAGGAGTTCGCGCGCTTCGCGCCTCCGACATCGCCTTCAAGACGATGGGCGCCGGCGCCGGTCGGGACGTCGCCGTCGGAGGTCGTCGTCGGCGTCTCGCCGGCCTTCGGCGTCAAGCTCTTCCGGACGCTGAGCGGCATTCCGCTTTCCGAGCTGCTGCAGGGCGATCGTCGAGGGGATCGAAAGCGCCGGCGCCAAGGCGCGCATCGTGCGCATGCGGCACACGGCCGACACGTCGTTCCTCGGCCTCTCAGCGCCGCGCGGCTCGCCGGGTTCCGGCGTCGGCATCGGCATCCAGGCCAAAGGCACCGCCGTCATCCATCAGCGCGATCGCCTGCCGCACAACAATCTCGAGCTTTTCTCCAACGCGCCGATCACGACGCT
This sequence comes from uncultured Alphaproteobacteria bacterium, assembly GCA_963778625.1. GTDB lineage: Bacteria > Pseudomonadota > Alphaproteobacteria > Rhizobiales > Afifellaceae > DASWJZ01. The sequence continues at coordinate 265,314 of CAVZVB010000006.1, read as the reverse complement.
TGAGCATTATCGCGGGCTTGGCCGCAACGCCGCGCACTACGCGCGCGGCGAGATGCCGGAGCCGGTCGTCGTGCCGACCCGCGGCGAGGCGATGGGCTCGCGCTATCATGCGCGCGTCGCGCTCCTCTACGCGATCGAGACGTCGCTCATCGTCGACGGCGCTTCGCCGGAGGAGATCGAGGTCAGCTATTCGAGAGGTGCCGCTATGGGCGAGCGCAAGCTAGGCGCGGCCGACTATCCGCTCGCCGAGAAGCGGCCCGGAGCTGATCGAGGGCCGGCGCGGCAAGCGGCTCGACGACATCACGCTCGACAAGCTGCTCGCCGGCGAGGTGGCGCTGGAGGATCTGCGCATCACGCCGGAGGCGCTGCGCTATGCAGGCCGAGATCGCGCGCGCCGCCAGACCGCCCGATGCTCGGCCGAAAATTTCGAGCGCGCGGCGGAGCTCGTCGACGTCCCGCAGGATTTCATCATGGCGTCTACGAGCTGCTGCGCCCCGGGCGCGCCAAGGACAAGGCGCCGCTCCTCGAAGCGGCGCGAAAGCTGCGCGACGAATACAAGGCGGAGCGCATGGCGCGCTTCGTGGAAGAAGCAGCGGAAGTCTACGAGCGGCGCGGGCTGTTCACCTACGGTTCTGAGCGCGCGGTCCTTCACCTTTCGCGTTTGTCCATCCCGGAAGGCGAGCCCGCGAGCCTGTTCGGGACCCATGACTTCCGCGTGGTCGCGACTGGCTGCGCCATGGGTTGCACCGACGGTGTTCGATGGGTCTCCGGTCTTGACGCTGCGCGTCAAACCGGGATGACAAAAGGATGGGTTAAGGGCAGGCAGGGCCGGCATGAACTGGAAGACCGATTACCGCTCGATCTATTACCGTCGACGCGCCGGAGCCGCCCGACATGGTGCTGAAGCCGGAGGAGACCGCGCTTCTCGTCATCGACGTGCAGAACACCTACCTGAAGCGGCCGGAGCGCGCAGCGCTTTCGCCGAAGGAGCAGGCGCACTACGACCTCTGGACGCCGTTCCACGAGCGGCTGGAAAAGCTGCGTCATCCCGAACACCCGCGACCTGCTCGCGCGCTTTCGCGAGAACGCGCATCGAATGCCTCTTCGCGCGCATCGCCAGCCAGACGCGCCACGGGCGCGAGCGCTCGCTCAGCCACCGCAAGCCCGGCTGGAACGACCTGCTTATTGCCGCGGGGCGACTGGGAGTCGCAGATCGTCGACGATCTCGCGCCGGTGGCGAGGAAATCGTCGTCGAGAAGATGACCGACAGCGCGCTTGACCGGCAGCAACCTGCGCTTGCTTCTTCACAATCTCGGAATCCGCAATGTCGTGTGCTGCGGCGTGTTCACCGACCAGTGCGTCTCCTCCACCGTCCGGAGCCTCGCCGACGAGAGCTACAACGTCGTCGTCGTGGAGGACTGCTGCGCCGCCGGCTCCGACGAGCTGCATCACAAGGAGCTGGAGATCATCAACATGATCTACTGCCAGGTGATGTCGTCGAGCGAGCTGAAGGCGATCATGCGGCTCAACTGACGGTCCTGGCAGACGCTGTGCGCGGCGCACGCCCAGGCTGCAAGAGCGCCGCAAAGCGTCACAGACGACGTCGGCGGACGCTATTGCCGCGCGGCGGCTGCCGTGCAGTCAATTCTGGCAAGGATTTTGCTCTTCGAGTCGAAGAAGCGGAAACGCGGCTCGACATGTCAGGTCGGAGGCGGGAGATGACAATGGCAAAACAAGGGATCACGCGACGCAATTTCATGGAGCAGTCGACCGCCATGGCGGCGGCCTTCGCGGCCGGCGCGTTCGGGACGGCCGGCAGCGCGCTTCGCGGCGCGCGAGAAGGAGCTGAATATCCTCTGCTGGGAGGGCTACAACTCCGCCCAGGTGCTCGACCCCTTCCGCGAAATGAAGGGCGCGACCGTCAAGGCCGAGTCGCTCACCAACGACCCGACCATGATCAACCGGCTGCGCGCCGGCGAGATCAACGTCTGGGACCTGATCAACGTCAACAATCCCTGGGCGCGCAAGGTCATGTATCCGGAAGGGCTGATCAAGCCGCTCGACCGCGCGGCGATGGAGCCCTACTTCGAGAAGATGCTGCCGATGTTCGCGCCGCCCTATCACTGGGCGATGAGCGACGACGGCAAGGAGCTGCTCGGCATGTGCCAGCGCTTCGGCCCCTACTCCTTCGTCGTCAACACCGACAAGGTCAGCCGCGCGACGGCCGAGGATCAGGGCTGGGATCTGTGGAACGATCCGGCCAACGACGGCAAGTACGGCATCCTTGAATCGGACGACTGGAACGTCTTCGACATCTGCCTGATCTCCGGCTTCGATCCGTTCCGCGAGCACACCGACGACGAGGTGGCGAAGTTCACCGAGACGGCGAAGCGCGTCTTCAAGGGCGCCAAGCTGGTCGGCGACATCGCCACCATGAACCAGGCTTTCGTCGCCGGCGAGATCGACTTCCACCTGACCGGCGGCACCTACAGCGCCTCGCCGGCGCGCGCCGACGGCTTCAAGAACATCCGCGGCATCACCCCGAAGAAGGGCCCGATGGCAGGCGGCAAGGGCGGCGTCTCGTGGATCGAGGTCACCTCGACCGTCAACAATCCGGAGCTTTCGCCGCTCGCGGTGGAGTTCCTGAAATATGTGCAGGACCCGAAGGTCGGCGCACGTCGTCGCCTTCGCCGAGGGCACGTTCAACCCGGTCGCGCAGATGGCCAATCCGGAGTGCTTCAACCTCTTCACGGCGGACGAGCTCGACGCCATCCAGTGGGACAGCCTCGAAGAGGAGATGGCGGCGTCGATCGAGTACGACATCGTGCCCGACTACGACAAGCTGCTCGACATCATGACCGCCGCCAAGCGCGAGGCTTCCGGCGGCTGACGCGGCACGCGTTCTTGGCGTCGCCGACGATCCGAAGGCCCTTGTGCGCAGGCACGAGGGCCTTCTAATTCGCATGCTGAAACGAAGCAGCTGCGGTTCAGCATCGATGACGGATGACGCGCGGACATCCTCGTCCTCCGAGGGCTGACGAAGACCTTCGGCGACTTCAACGCCGTCGACGGGATCGACCTCGACGTGGCCGAGGGCGAGTTCTTCACCATCGTCGGGCCGTCCGGCTCGGGCAAGACGACGCTGCTGCGCATGCTGGCCGGGCTTGGAGACGCCGAGCGCGGGCGAGATCCGCATCCGCGGCGCGACGGTCAACGACGTGCCGGCCAACCAGCGCCCGACCTGCCTCGTCTTCCAGTCGCTGGCGCTCTTCCCGCACAAGACCGTCGGCGAGAACATCGGCTTTCCGCTGAAGATCCGGGGCGTCGCCGCGGCGGCGCGCAAGGCGCGGGCGCTGGAGCTGATGCGGCTCCTGCGGCTGCCGGAGAGCTATTTCGGCAAGAACGTCATGCAATGCTCCGGCGGCGAGCGGCAGCGCGTGGCGCTCGCCCGCGCGCTCGCCTACGACCCGGAAATCCTGTTCTTCGACGAGCCGCTCTCCGCGATCGACTACAAGCTCCGCAAGACGCTGGAGAAGGAGCTGAAGGACATCCACCGCGAGACGCACAAGACCTTCATCTACATCACCCACAGCCTCGAAGAGGCGATGGTGATGAGCGACCGGATCGGCGTGATGCGCGCCGGCAAGCTGGTGCAGGTCGGCACGCCGAACGAGATCTACACCGCGCCGGAGACGAAGTTCGTGTCCGAGTTCATGGGCGACGTGAACATCCTGCGCGTGAAGGTCGGCTCCGACGGCAGGCTTGCCGGCGACGATTTCGACGCCACCTTCCGCGGGCCGAAGCCGGCGAACGGCATGACGCGCCGGACATCTGGTCATCCGTCCGGAATTCGTGCGCTTCCTCATCCGCCCGGCGGAGGCCGACAACGCGTCTGGAGGGCCGCCTCTACAACGAATACGCGCTCGGCTCGCGCATCCAGTACCAGGTGCGCGTCGGCGAGCAGGTCTTCATCGTGGAGAAGCTGCGCCAGCAGGCCTATACCGGCGGGCTCGACGACGTCGTCACGATCGGCTGGGATGCCGCCGATTCCATCCTGGTGAGCGACTGATGGCGGAGGGCGCATCACGGCTTCGGCCCCGGCGCGCGCGCGGCCTTCCCGTTCTATCGTGCTGTTCCTGATCGGCTTCGTCGCGCCGCTCATCGCGGTCGTCGCCTTCAGCTTCATGCCGGAGCGCACCTTCTCCATCTGGCAGGCAGCCGACGCTTGCAGAACTACCGGACGATCTTCGAGAGCACCAACTACATCTCGTTCCTGTGGTCGCTCGGGCTCGCCACGCTGACCGTCATCGATCCTCGCGCTTGATCTGCTACCCCGTCGCCTACGGGCTGAACCGCGTCTTCGGCCGCTGGTCGATGGCGATCACGCTGGTCTTCGTCATCCCGCTCTTCGTATCGGAGAACGTCCGCCTCTATGGCTGGGTGCTCTTCCTCATCAAGAACGGCGTGCTGCTCGGCAGCTGAAGACGCTCTTCGGCTACGAGCCGGAGAGCATCCTCTTCACGCTGCCGGCGATCATCCTCGGCATGGTCTACACCTACCTGCCCTACATGCTCTTCCCGATGTCGCTCGGCGTGGCGATGGTGCCGAACGAGGTGCGCGAAGCCGCCTTCGACCTTGGCGCCAGCCGCTGGCAGGTGTTCCGCGAGGTCGAGCTGCCGCTCTCGATGCCGGGCATCGTCATCGGCTTCCTGCTCACCTTCGTGCTCGCCGTCGGCGCCATCGCCGAGGCGAAGGTGCTCGGCGGGCAGAAGGTCATCCCGATCACCCACGACATCGAGATCGCGTTCACCTATGCGCAGAACTGGCCGCTCGGCGCGGCGCTCGCCGTGCTCCTCATGCTGGTCGTCGGCGTTCTTGTGCTTCTCGTCCTGCGCCGCTTCGACCTCGATACCGTTCTCGGCCGGCGGAAGGCCACATGAACGGCACCAACCAGCGCGTATGGCATGCGCTGATCATCGCTTGGACGGTGGCGGTCGGGATCTTCCTCTATCTGCCGAGCGCCGCCATCACCCTCGCCTCGCTCACCGACAGCCGCTACTTCCTCTTCCCGATCCCGCGCTGGGGCTTCACCTGGTGGAAGAAGACGTTCGCCGCGACCGAGACCTGGCAGATCCTCGAACGCGTCGATCACGCATCGCGCTCTGCGTCACGGTGATCTCCGTCGTGATCGCCTTCTTCGGCGCGCTCGCCTTTGCGCGCTACGACTGGCGCGGCCGCTCGCTCTACCAGAAGCTCGTGCTGCTGCCGATCTTCTTCCCGCAATCGGTGCTCGGGCTGGCGCTGCTCCTCTGGTTCAACGCGCTCGGCCTGCCGCTCTCCTGGAAGTCGGCGGTCTTTGCGCATCTTGTCTGGGTCGTGCCGGTGGTGACGCTGGTCATCTCCATCCAGGTCTACAGCTTCGACCCGGCGCTTGAGGAAGCCGCCTTCGATCTCGGCGCGAGCCGCTGGCAGGTGCTGCGGGAGATCACGCTGCCGGTGCTCTTTCCCGGCATCTTCTCCGGCTTGCCTCTTCGCCTTCCTGCTCTCCTGGGGCAACTTCCCGCTTTCGCTCTACACCGACGGCGCCGACACGACGGTGCCGGAATTCCTCTACGCCAAGATGGTGGCCGGCTATACGCCGGGCGTGCCGGTGCTCGGCACGGTCGCGACGATCGGCGCCGTCGTCGTGCTCCTCGGCGGCTACGCGCTGGTGACGCTCGTCGTGCGGGCGCGCTCGCGCTCGCGCGCGCGAGGCCGAGGCCTGAACAGCGGCAAAGAGTCGCGAAGGGAGGCTCGACATGCTGACATCGGTGAAGGGCAAATCGGTCGTCGTCACCGGCGCGAGCAAGGGCATCGGCAAGGGCATCGCGCGCGTCTTCGCGAAGAACGGCGCGAAGGTGCTGGTCGTCGCCCGCCATGCCGACGCAGGCAGAAGCGTCGGCGAAGGCGATCGGCGGCGCCGCGTCCGCCTTCGCAGCCGACGTGACCGACCTCGCGTCGCTGGAGAAGATGGCCGCCGGCGGCGGCCGAGCGGAACGGCGGCATCGACATCCTCTGCGCCAATGCCGGCATCTTCCCGCAGGCGAAGATCGAGGAGATGTCGCCGGAGCAATGGGACGAGGTGCTCGGCACCAACCTCAAGGGCACGTTCCTCGTCGGTCAAGGCCTGCGCTGCCCTATCTGAAGAAGAGCCGGCGCCGGCCGGATCGTCATCACCTCCTCGATCACCGGGCCGATCACCGGCTTTCCCGGCTGGACGCATTACGGCGCCTCGAAATCCGGCCAGCTCGGGTTCCTCAGGACCGCGGCGATCGAGCTCGCCAAATACGGGATCACCGTCAACGCGGTGATGCCCGGCAACATCGTCACCGAGGGGCTCGAGGGGCTCGGCGCGGACTACCTGAAGACCATGGCCGCCTCGATCCCGCTGAAGCGGCTCGGCTCGGTCGAGGACATCGGCTACGCCGCGCTCTTCCTCGCCTCCAAGGAAGCCGGCTACATCACCGGCCAGACCATCGTCGTCGACGGCGGCCAGATCCTGCCGGAATCGCTGGAGGCGCTGAACGCCTAGCTACGCAGCTTGTCGTCATTGCCGGGCTTGACCCGGCAATCCATTCCGTGTGGTCGCGAGTGCCTCGGCGCAGCGGAATGGATGCCGGATCAAGTCCGGGCATGACGACAGTTCTGAACAGCCAGTTGCGCCCCTCACCCAAACTTCGTCAGATAATCCTCGCACATCGGCGCGGTCGCTTCCGTGTAGGCGACGCCCATCGACTTCGCGAGGTCGGTCTCCGAATGCGAGCCGATCCAGGCGACGAGCAGCATGCGGCGGAGCATGACGAAGGTCTGCATCTCCGCCTCGTCCTCCGCCGGCAGCGGCAGCACCTTGCGGTAGCCGGCGATCCATGCGGCAAGCAGCTCCGGCACGTGCGGCTCGTGCTCGAAGAACGAGACCGCCGTCGCCGCGTCGTAGAGGTGCCAGGAGAAGCCGCAATCGTCGAAGTCGATCACCTTCACCGTGTCGCCGTCGATCAGAAGATTGGCGAGGCGCATGTCGCAATGGATCAGGCCGAAGCGCTCCGGCCCCTTGCCGAATTTTTCGAGCCGCCGACCGATCAGCGCCACCGCGCGGCCGAAGAGCTCGGCCTTCGCCGTGTCGATCCCCATGCCGTCGGCCCAGCGTCCCCAATGCGGCCGCTCGCCGAGGCTCGTGTCGAAGTCCCAGGTGTGGCGCTCGAAGTTCGCCGGGCGCTGCCAGCCTTCGGAATGCTTGTGCATGCGCGCCGTCACTTCGCCGAGCACGCGCGAATTTCTCCACGAGATGCTCGGTCGACGACGGCTCCCGTCCCGCTTCCCACTCGGAACAGCACGACATGACGCGGCCGCGGCATCGCCGGGTGCCCGACGGCCTGGATCAGGTCGCCGTCCAGACCGGGCAGCGGAGATCGGCGTGATCACGACGCCGTCGCGCCGAAGCGCCTGCAGCCAGGCCAGCTCCGAGGCGATGGCGTTTTTCGAATGGTAGCCCTCGCGATGCACGCGAAGCGCGTATTCGCCGCCCTCGGCGATCACCTTGTAGGTGGCGTTCTCCGAGACGTTGACGAGCTTGCGGCGGCTCGGCGGCGGCGATTCCGTATCGCGCGAGCGCCGCCGCGGCGAGCTCGGCGAGGCATTCGAGCTGACGCTCGTGAGGAAGATCGTCGAACTGCATTTTGCCCGACCAGCCGCGCTTGATATTGCGGTCGCAACCTTGTCACATCTTGCCGGTCGGACAAGGGGGCGGAACGCGTGATCCTCAAGGACAGGGTGGCAATCGTCACCGGCGCGGGCTCCGGCATCGGCCGCGCCGGCGCGGAGATCATGGCGCGCGAGGGCGCGCGCGTCGTCGTGGCGGATCGCGACGCGGCGGCGGGCGAAGAGACCGTCCGCCACATCGCCGAAAACGGCGGCAAGACCCTCGCGCTCCCGACCGATGTCGGCGAGACGGCGGCGCTCGAGCGCCTGGTGCACCGGACGGTGCAGGAGTTCGGCCGCGTCGACATCCTCCACAGCCACGCCGGCGTTCAGGTCGAGGGCTCGCTGGAAGAGGTCGATCCGTCTGGCATGGATCAGTCGTGGTCGATCAACGTTCGCGCGCATTTCACGCTCGCGCGCCTGGTCATGCCGCACATGCGCAAACAAGGCGGCGGCTCGATCATCGTCACGTCGTCGAATTCCGGCGTGTTCTACGATCCCGGCATGATCGCCTACGCGACCTCAAAACACGCCGCGGTGGCCATGGTGAAGCAGATCGCCATCGACTACGGCAAATACAATGTCCGCGTGAACGCACTCTGTCCCGGCTGGGTAGATACGCCCTTCAACGACCCCTTCACGCGCCAGATGGGCGGGCGCGAGGCGCTGCTTGCCTACGTCGCCAAGAAGATCCCGCTCGGCCGCTTCGCCAGCGTGGACGAGATCGCCGAGGCGATTCTTACCTCGCCTCGGACCGCTCCGCCTTCATGACAGGGCATGCGCTCGTCATCGACGGAGGCGAGTGTATCGCTTGAGCGCGCACCCGCCTGGGCGGGCCAAACCGAGACGCCGTCATCCTCGGGCGTAGCGGAGCGGAGACCCGAGGACCCAGCGGCGGCGGAAGTGTGGCTGCGTGGGAAGGCTCCGGCGGCCTGGCTCCTCGGATCGCGCTTCGCGCGTCCGAGGATGACAGCGCCGAGAGGGGTTTCCGCCTCGACTCATCCCCTCCGAGCGGTCTTGTTCGGCCGCTTCGCTAGAGCCTCGTCGATTGCGGTGACGAGCATATCCGCCTGACCGGTGCTGAAGCAAAGCGGCGGACGGATCTTCAGGACATTGCCGTGCGGCCCGGCTGCGCCGATCAGGATGCGCCTGTCGCGCAAGAAATTGATAACGCGACGCGCGGTCTTCGGATCGGGCGTCAGCCCTTCGCGGTCCGAAACGAACTCGACCCCGACATAGAGCCCCGCCCCGCGCACCGCGCCGATCGGCTCGTGACGTACGGCGAGCGCGTTAAGCTCGGCAGAAAGATGCCTGCCGACCCGCCCGGCATTGGCGATCAAGCCCTCGCCCTCGAGCACGTCGAGGACCGCCATGCCCGCCGCCGCGGCGACCGGGCTGCCGCCGAACGTATTGAAATAGCCGACGCGGTCGGTGAAAGCCTCAAACAGCGCCGGGCTCGCGGCGACCGCCCCGATCGGATAGCCGTTCCCCATCGGCTTTCCCATCGTGACCATGTCGGGCGCGATCCGGTGGCGCTGAAAGCCCCACATGTGCTTGCCGGTGCGGCCGAAGCCCGGCTGCACCTCGTCGGCGATGACGAGGCCGCCGGCCTTATGCGCGGCTTTGACCGCGGGTCCGAGCAACCCCGGCGGATCGGCAAAGACGCCGTCGCTTGAAAAGATGCTGTCGAAGATCAGCGCAGCGAACCGGATGCCGTTCGCCTGAAGGTCGTCGATTGCGGCACGCACGGCGGCGGCGAAGCGCGCGCCAGGAATTCCCACCCGGATAGCGGCGCGGGTCGGGCGGCGGGACGAGCCGCACGTGCCGCGCTGGCGGCCGGCCGGGCGTCGACGACGGCGATATCTCAACCACCGCCGAAGAGTTGCCGTGATAGGCGTTCTCGGTGACGACGAAACCCTCTCCGCCGGTGGCGGCGCGTGCCACCTGCAGCGCGAGATCGTTGCTTTCGCTTCCCGTGCACGTGAAGGCGATGTTGCCGACCGAGGCCGGAAGCGTCCCGAGAAGACGCTCTGCGTAGCTGAGGACTGTTTCGTGCAGGTAGCGCGTATGAATGTTGAGGAGCGCCGCCTGCCGACAGATCGCCTCGACCACGTGCGGATGGCTGTGCCCGACCGACGGCACGTTGTTGTAGACGTCGAGATAGGCCTTTCCCTCGGCGTCGTACATCCACGCGCCCTCGCCCCGCACGAAATGCAGCGGCCGGTCGTAGAACAGCATCGAGATCGGGCCGAAAGTGCGAATCCGCCGGGCAAGCAGCGCTTCGACCGAGTTGTCGAGGCCGCGTGAGCGCCGCGGATCGAAAGCATTGAGCGCCAGTATCGCCCGGCTCGCCGGCGCGCGGGCCGGCGATTTCTTAGCCTTCCGCCCCCGCGTTCGGGGCCCGGACACCGGATGATCCATTGAGAGTTGCCGCCTGAGCGAGACGTTGCGGCTCCAGCCTCGGTTCTTTGTCGCCCGAGATCAATGGCTCATGACGTCCGACGTCGGCAGGGCCTATTGGGTCGCGTGCACCGGGTCGACCGTCGGCAAGGTCGGCCTCAGTAGGCGCTCGACCGGCGTGATCGCGTCCGGATCGAGAAGTCTGCCCCACTTGGTCCGCTTCGCCATCTCCTCCCGGTTCGCCTCGGAGACGAACGGGCCGGCATTCGCCGGTTCCCAACCGCCGCCCAGTCCCTTGTAGACGGCGACCAGGTTCGTCAGCACCTCGGCGCGCACCGCTGCGAGCCGCTGCTGGGTGTGAAGGAGAACGGTCTCCGTGTTGAGCACGCGCGAATAATCGGCGGTGCCCTGTTCGATACTGGTCGAGCGCGATCCCGACGGCCTTGTCCGCCGCCGCGGACGCCTGTGCGAGATATATCGCCTGCTCTTTCGCCTTCAGGAACGCCGTGAGCGCGTCCTCAACCTCGCTATAGGCCTTCAGCACGGTCTGCTGATAGTTGACGATCGCCTCCTGATAGCGGGCGTCGTGCACGCGCACATTGTTGCGAATGCGGCCGTAGTTGAGGAAGTTCCAGGATATCCCGGGATTGAAGAGACCCGCGCGGCTGCTGCCGCTGAACAGGTCGGGAAAGTCGGTCGCCTTCAGACCGATCGAGCCTGTGATGCCGAATTGCGGATAGAGATCCGCTTGGGCGACGCCGATCTGGGCGGCCTGCTCCGCCGCGCGCATCTCCGCCGCGCGAATGTCCGGCCGGCGCCGAAGCAGGTCGGCGGGTATGCCAACGCCGATCCTGGCGGGCGGATTGGGCATCGCGCGCGGCCGGCGAACGGCTGCGTCGACGTCGCCCGCCGGCATGCCGAGAAGCACGGAAAGCGCGTTCTCCGCCTTGGCGAGATCTGCTTCCAGAGCGGGGATTTCGGCCTTCGTGTTGTCGAGCAGGGCGGTCGCTTCCTGGACGTCGAGCTCGGTCGTCACCCCGTTCTTGAAGCGCACTTCGGTGAGATGCAGGCTCTTTGTCTGGGTGGTCACGTTCGCTTGGGCAAGCGCCAGTTCCGCCTGCAATTCCCTGATCGTGACATAGGCCGTCGCAACGTCGCCAACGAGCGTGACGAGGACATCGTCGTAGTCGGCGACCTGCACGACGACGTTGGCCGTCGCCGCCTGGATGCCCCGCCTCACCTGGCCCCAGAGATCGAGCTCCCAGCTCGCGTCGAAGCCGGTCGACCACGTCTCGAACGTCGGGTCGAAGGACGGATCGACCTTGGTGATCTCCCGGATGAGGCCGACGTTCTTGGACAGCCATTCTTTCTTGTAGCCGGCACCGACCTTCTGGCTTTGCGGAAAGCGGTCGCCGAGAACGATGCCGAGTTGCGCGCGCGCCTGATAGATGCGCACCGCGGCGATCTGGAGTGTCAGGTTCTGTGCGAAGGCGACATCGACGAGCTTGTTGAGAACGGGATCGTTAAGCCGCTTCCACCATTCGATCGACGGCTCTCTGCGCGCGCTCACCCCGGGACTCGCGGCGCCGGTCCACCCGGCCTTCTCGGCCGCCAGCGGCGTAACGAAATCCGGCCCGACCATCGTGCAGCCCGCAACGAACGAAGAGGCGAAAACGGGCAAGACGTAGCGGCAGGCAGCGGCAAGCTTGCCGACGGCAATCCCACCTCCTCGCCTCCTTGCCGGCTTCTCCAGCTGGCTGTTCAGTGGCTGCCGCGCGCGCATTCGCTAAGGTCGCCCCCCATTGCGTCGAATCAGAGATCGAGCGGGAACAAGAAGTTCGCCCAGCTGTAGAGGCGGATGTTGATGCGCCGCAGAAGCTCGAAGGCGGCGCTTCGGCCGGTGTAGATCGCGACCGCTCCATGCGCGCCGGCCGGCAGGAACGCATTCGGGTCGTCGAACGACACCTGTACGGCGAATTTGCCTTGCAGCTTCGGCAGGATGAAGTCCGGCAGCCTGCCGGACGGGACGTACTGGCCCTGGCCCGTCGCCCACCAGATCGCCTCGACCTTGCCGGTGAGGATTTTGCCCGGGTCGATGTCGAGCGCGACGTCGACCGGCTGGCCCGGCTCCACGAACTTGAGGTGTTCTTGGAAGAAGGCGCCGAGCATGTAGGGCGGGTTGTCGGTGACGAAGGCGGCAATCGCGCCGACGCGGAAATCGCCGACGGCGAGACCGGGTTCGGCCTGCTGGGACACGATGTATCCGTCGGTCGGCGCGACGATCGTGGTCTGGTCCAGATAGTACTGTGCCTCGGCCACCTGCGCGCTCGCTTGCGCGACGCTGGTGTTGACGCCGTCGATGTTGTTGTCCTTGGCGAGCTGCGCCTTCTGCAGCGTGGCCCCCGCGGCTGAGACTGCCGCCGTATCGGCCTCCACCTCGGCGTTCCACTTGTCGACATCCTCCTGCCGGGCGCCGCCCTGGCTGGAAAGGTTGGTGAACCGCTTCTGCTGCGATTTTGCGTAGGCGAGCTGCGCCTGTGCCTGGGTAAGCTGATCCTGCGCCGCCTGGACGTCGGTATCGAGAATTTTGGTGTTCTGCTCGGCGGCGGCGAGCTGGGCTTTGGCTGCGGCGAGCTTCTGCTCGTAGATTGTCGTGTCGAACTTGTAGAGCGGTGTCCCTTTCTTGACCGGCTGGTTCGGCTCGACCAGCACCTCCTTCAGGAGCGTTGGCCCCTCAAGCCGCGGCACGATCTGGATGGTGTTGCGGATCAGATGCGCGTCGATCGTATAGGGCGCGTTGAATCGAAGGCCGATCATGAAGATCAGCAGCAGGTGGAAGCCGATCCAGAACGAGACCACGCCCCAGACGATATTGAATTTCAGCCATTTGAAGCGGAAGAAGACGAGCCAGACGGCGGCGACGTAGATGACCGTAATGGTGAGTGCCATTCCCATCGCGCCGACCCGTCTCGCTCAGGTCTCGGGATTGGGGTCAGGCAGAGTTGTCGGCCGATCGACTTCGACCTTGGTCCCTCCGCCGCCGCTGGTAAGCCGCGCGATTTCGTCGTCGATCGCCTTTTCTTCTTCCTTGGGAAAGCGGCGGATGTCGATGGTCAGCGAATCGTGGAACGCCCAGATGAAGGCGTGGATCCACGGCACGACCGCGAGAGCCCCCGCCCACCCCATGATCTTGACGGTCTCGGCGTGCGGATGCCGGCGCTGGATGGCGATCTTCCCCGGCAGCCCGAGTATCCAGAGGATGATCGCGAAGAACGTGATGATCGCCAGCAGCAGGAAGGCGAACATCAAATATGTGTAGCCGTCGAGGGGCCAGGGGATGAAGGCGGCATCGGAGGGGACCTGCCTGATCATCTGCGCTGTGGCTCCCCCACGCCCTCTCCATCCGCCTTAGGTGGGCGCCATCAAGGTACTTGATTCAGAAGGGCCAGGCAAAGCCCGAAACGCTGCCGCGGCTCGCCCTGCACCTCCTGCAATCCCGCTTGTTCTTGCGCTTTGCGTGACCGGTTCAGGGCTTTTCCTTGAGCCTCGATGTGTCCTTGAAAATTCAACGGCGCGGTTGCGTTTGACATGCCGGTCCGGCGAGCGCCATGAACGTCATACTCGGAATCACTTCCAGCGGCGGAGGGACGATCCGATGATGACCGTGACATATGGCTTGCTTGCGGCAGCCAGCATTCTCCTTTGGCGGCGCGTCCGCTGGGCGTGGGCCCTGGTGTTGGCGGCACTGATTCTCGGAATCGTGATCTTCGTACAGGACGTCGATTTCTCCACGAATCTGGGGATCCAGCTATGAGCCGCGACGAGGGGCTTTCGCCCGATCTTGCGCGCGTTCTGAATTTCGTCGGCATGCTGGCCATGATCGGCGTCCTGCTCGGCGCCTATGTCTATCAGTTTTCCTATCACGAGCTTCCCTGCACGCTTTGTCAGCTGCAGCGGGTCGCCATGGTGGCGGTTGCCTTCGGGGCGGCGATGAACGTGATGCTCGGCCCCGATCCGCGTCACTACGGCGTCTGTCTCGTGTCGGCGGTGTTCGGGATCGGCATATCGATCCGGCAGTCGCTTCTGCACATCAATCCGTACTTCGACACGAAGACGGGCCTACCGACCTTGATGGCCACTGCAAATCCACCGTTTGGCCAGCCTGTCATGGGCCTTCATCTCTATGCCTGGGGCGCTCTTCTCTTCGCGATCGTCATCTTGGCAGTGGGTGTCGTGCAGCTGTTCGGGGGGCGGTTCAGAGCGGCGACCAACGAGCCCGATCGGCTGAAGGGTCTGGCGAGCGTGGGCGTCGGAATTCTGGCGCTCCTCGCAATCGTCGAGACACTGACCACCTTCATGGAATGTGGATTCGCCGACTGCCCGAACGACGGCGGCTGGAATTGGTGGCTCTTCAGCTGATCTCAGATCGGCGACCGCAACGCAGATCAGGAGCGAAGGCGCCGCGCGTCGGCGCCGTCGCTTGTAACGCTCACGAGCCGAGCAGCACGGAACGGAATTTCTGCTCGGAATCCGTCGCCATCTGATCGACCACGAACATCTGGTTTTCCGTGAGGATCTTCGCCAGCGCCGTCTGCTGTTCCGTACGGATGTCGTCCATTTGCGAGCGAACCTTCAGAAGCGTTCCGAACGAGGGCTTTTTTCCGTAGGTGACGCCGAGGTTGTCGAGGACCGCCAGGCGCTGCTTGACGCCGTCCTGCAGGATCGCGTCGACCTGGGTCTTCTCGTCTCCTGTGAGTTGCAGCTTCGCCTCGACCGCGGACACGTCGGATTCCAGCAAAGCCTGAAAGCCGTCCTGAGCCAAAGCCGGCGACACGCCCGCCACCAAAATGCCGACCATCATCTGCAAGGCCGTCGCAAGCATAGCAATGCGTTTCATGGGCTTCCCTCCGTCGATGTTCCGTTCAGTCAGTGCAGAGTCGAGATCGCGGAGCTTCGGCACCTGCCGCCGCAATCACCCGGCCCGACCGGCCGCTCGCCGGCGACCGGTCACGACGATTTGCGGCAGTGACCTAATGGCACGGCTTCGCGGCGGCGTTGCACGTCCACGAACCGGCGGAAGCGGTGCAGTGCTGGCTCTTCAACTCGGCAAGGTCCCACACCTGCCAAGTCGCGCCGTAGCGATTCCCCGCGGCAGCCGACCAAGCGCTCCGCGCCATGCTGAGCGCATTTTCCTCGCGCACGGCGGATGCGCTGCGGACGATTTCGGGCTTGCAGGTATAGGCCTCCGCCCGGCCTGCCGTCAGCGCCGTCCCGATCAACGCCGCCATCGCCGCCGCCATGGCGGCGCGCGGCCAGACTTTCAGCTGAATCCCGGACATGAATCCTCCTCTGGCAAATGTGGTTTTAGTGTCATCCATGTCGTTGCCGCCCGGACACTAACACGCGCGACGACGATGCCCCTCAAGGACAACTAAAACACCGGCGGCTGGCTGAAATACGGCCGCTTCTATCGGGATGATGGGACCTACGTTCGCGTTCACGGGAGCTGGTCCCGGCGCTGATCGAACGACGCCTCAGGCCGCCTGCGCGCCCTCGGCCGCGACCTCTGCGTCCCAGCTCTTCACGCCGGCATGGAGTGCCGCCTGAAAGCCCTTGCGGCAGGCGCGCTCGTAGTCCGCGACAAGCTTCTCGGGAAGCTCGCCTTCGCGAAGCCAGGCGACGGCTTTGCGCATCTCGCTCGCGGCGACGGCGATCATCTCGCGCATCATATCGCGGTCGCGCCCCGCGTGCTCGCCCGCCAGCACAAGGGCCTGCGCCAAGCTCGCGGCCGAAAACATCGCCGCGCTGCTCAAGTTCCGATCTGATTGCGATGACTGCGCTCATCTCACCCTCGCAGGAAGCCGAAGCCCGTAAGTCAATTCCCGGGCACCGATCGAGTTCCGCGCCCCACGCCAAAAAAGCTAGAAGACGGGTGTTTCGGGGATGTTACGCGGCGTGGGCGAAAGCGTTTCGTCGCTAATGTCATATGAACGGCTTGGTGCCCCCGCGCCCCTAGGAACGCCCCGCCCGCGCCCATATGATCGGCCGGGTTCCGGGAGGCGAAGTAAGGAAGCGATGCAAAGCCGGGAAAAGGTGGCGCCGAAAGTGGCGGAGACGGCGGGCGAGGCCGCGCTCTTCGTGCTGCCCTATGGCGGAGTCTCGCCGAAATTCGCGACGCCGCCGGCCCATGTCGGCGCGGGCGCGGCGGTGCTCGGCCGCGCGACGCTCGGCAAGAATGCCCGGCTCGGCGCCGTCCTCGGTGATCCGCGCCGACGGGCACTTCGTGAAGGCCGGTGACGAATTCTCCCTCGGGCCACGCGCCACCGTCCACATCGCTCACGACGTTTATCCGGCGATCGTCGGAGATCGCGTCACGGTCGGCGAGAACGCTGTGGTCCACGCCTGCACGCTCGGGAGCGACATTGTCGTCGGCGACGGCGCGGTGATCCTCGACGGCTCGCTCGTGCCGGACCGCGTGGTGATCGAGCCGCACGCGATCGTCTTCCCGCGCTCCGAGCTTCAGTCGGGCAAGCTCTATGCCGGCATGCCGGCGCGTCCCGTCCGCGACCTTACGGCGGGCGAGATCGAGGAGCGAGCGGCCAAGCTTCGCGCCGCAATGGGCGCCGGACTCGGCATGACCCCTGCCCTCGCCGAGGGCGAGATCGACGCGAGCGTCTTCGTAGCGGGCACGGCGCGGCTTCGCGGCCGCATCGTCGCGGCGAAGAATTCGAGCATCTGGTTCGGCTGCGATCTCGACGCGAACGGCGGCGAGATCGTGATCGGCGACGAGCACCAACATCCAGGACAACTCGGTTGATCCGCTGCCGTCCGGGAATGCGCTTTTCGATCGGCGCCGGGATCGACCGTCGGCCACAACGTGACGTTTGGCGACTGCGCGATCGGCAAGCGCTCGCTGATCGGGATCGGCAGCGTCGTCGCCGACGGCACGATCGTCGAAGACGATGTCTTCCTCGCCGCCGGCGCGGAGACGACGTCCGGCCAGGTGCTTCAGGCCGGCTGGCTCTACGGCAAGCGGCCGGCGGTCAAGATGGTGCCGCTCGACCAGGGGAAGCGCGATCTGATCGCGATGACGGTCGAGCACTATTGCGGCTACGCGCGCGCCTTCGCCGAAGCGCAGCGCCGCTGATACCGATGCCGGGGGCGGGCGAAAGAGCGGCCGGCGGATTTGCGGAGCGGGTGAAGAGCCTCGGGCTCTTCACCGACCTCTACGAGCTCACGATGCTTCGCGCCTATCACGAGCTCGGGCTCGACCAGCACCGCCGTCTTCAGCCTTTTCGTCCGCCGTCTGCCGAAGGAGCGCAATTTCCTCGTCGCGTGCGGGCTCGACGATTTCCTCGAAGAGCTGGAGGCGCCTCCGCTTCGAACCGGACGACATCGCCTATCTGCGCGAAGAGGGCTTCCCCGACGACTTCCTCGATTGGCTCGCGCGCTTCCGCTTCTCCGGCGACGTCTTCGCGCTTCCCGAAGGCACGCCGTTCTTCGCGAACGAGCCGATCCTGGAGATCGTCGCGCCGATCGGCGAGGCGCAGGTCATCGAGACGCTGGCGATCAACCAGATCGGCTTCGCGACCCTGATCGCGTCGAAGGCGGCGCGCGTCGTCGCCGCCGCGTCCGGCCGCGCGGTGATCGACTTCGGCAGCCGCCGCGCGCACGGGCTCGACGCCGCGATCAAGGCGGCGCGCGCCGTCCTACGTCGCCGGCGCGGTCTCCACGTCGAACGTGCTCGCCGGAAAGCCTCTACGGCATTCCGATCGCCGGCACGATGGCGCACAGCTTCGTGCAGGCCTTCGACGACGAGATGGAAGCCTTCCGCGCCTTCGCGCGCGTCTATCCGGAGACCGTGCTTCTCGTCGACACCTACGACACGCTCGAAGGCGTGAAGAAGGTGATCGCGCTCGCGAACGAGCTTGGCGACCGGACTTCAAGGTGCGCGCCGTCCGGCTCGATTCCGGCGACCTCGTTGCGCTTGTCGAAGGAGGCGCGCGCGCTGCTCGACGCGGCGGGCCTCGACGAAGGTCGGCATCTTCGCCAGCGGCGGGCTCGACGAGGCGAAGATCGCGGCGCTCCTTTCCGCCGGCGCGCCGATCGACGGCTTCGGGGTCGGCACGGACCTCGTCGTCTCCGCCGACGCGCCCTCGCTCGATATCGTCTACAAGCTCACCGAATATGCCGGCAAAGGCCGCATCAAGCTCTCCTCGGGAAAGCGCACGCTCCCCGGCCGCAAGCAGGTGTTTCGCGTCGATCGAAGACGGGATCGCGGCAGGCGACACGATCGCCGACGCCGACGAGACGCTTCCCGGCGTGCCGCTTCTGAAGCAGGTCATGCGCGGCGGCCGCCGGCTCGAACCGCGCTGAGCCGCTCGCCGACATCCGCGCGCGCTGCCTCGACGCGATCGCGAAGCTTCCGCCAGCACATCCGCGCGCTTGAGAAAGCCGATCCGCCCTACCCCGTCGCCGTCAGCGCGGCGCTTGCGGAGGACGAGCGGAGAGTGCGCGAGCGGATTGCTGCGGCGAGCCGGCGCTAAGCTTCAGGAGAACGCCTGTATTCCCGTCTGCGCGCGGCCGAGGATCAGCGCGTGCATGTCCTGCGTGCCCTCGTAGGTGTTGACCGTCTCGAGGTTCTGCGCGTGGCGCATCACGTGGAATTCCTCGTGGATGCCGTTGCCGCCGTGCATGTCGCGCGCCGTCCGCGCGATATCGAGCGCCTTCAGGCAATTGTTCCGCTTCATCAGCGAGACGGCCTCCGGCGCGGCCTGCGCCCGCATCCATCAGCCGGCCCAGTCGAAGCGCCGCGTGCAGTCCGAGCGCGATCTCCGTCTGCATGTCGGCGAGCTTCTTCTGGATCAGCTGGTTCGCCGCGAGCGGGCGCCCGAACTGCTTTCGGTCGAGCGCGTATTGGCGCGCGCGATGCCAGCAATCCTCCGCCGCCCCCATCGCGCCCCAGGCGATGCCGTAGCGCGCGCGGTTCAAGCACCCGAACGGTCCCTTGAGACCGGAGACGTTCGGCAGCAGCGCCTCCTCGCCGACCTCGACGCCCTGCATGACAACTTCGCCGGTGACGGATGCGCGGAGCGAGAGCTTGCCCTCGATCTTCGGCGCGGAAAGTCCCTTCGCGCCCTTCTCGAGCACAAAGCCGCGGATCGTCGTCTCGCCGCCCTCGGCGAGCTTCGCCCACACCACGAAGACGTCGGCGATCGGCGCGTTCGAGATCCAGGTCTTCGTGCCCGTCAGCCGGTAGCCGCCGCCGCAAGCCGTTCGGCGCGCGTCGTCATGCTGCTCGGGTCGGAGCCGGCGTCGGGCTCCGTCAGTCCGAAGCAGCCGATCCACTCGCCGCGTCGCAAGCCGCGGCAGATATTTCCGCCGCTGGCTTTCGTCGCCATAGGCGAAGATCGGATACATGACGAGCGACGACTGCACGGAGAGCATCGAGCGATAGCCGGAATCGACGCGCTCCACCTCGCGCGCGACGAGCCCGTAGGCGACGTAGGAGGCCCCCGCCGCGCCGTATTCTGACGGAAGCGTCAGCCCGAGCAGCCCGAGCTCGCCCATCTCGCGGAAGACTTCCGGCTCGACCCGCTCCTCGCGATAGGCAGCGACGATGCGCGGGCCCAGCTTCTCCTGCGCATAGGCGCGCGCCGTGTCGCGGATCATCCGCTCTTCCTCGGAAAGCTCGGACTTCAAGATCGAGCGGGTCGTCCCAGCGGAAGGCCGCCTTTCCCGGCGGTTCCTCGCGGATCGCGCGTTCCGTCTCGCTCATCAAAATCTCCAAAGCCAAGGGATCGACCTTACCGACCCGGCCGGTGTGAATGAAGCCGCTGAGGACGCGTTCGCCGCGCCGGGTCGCAACTTCGTGAATCTTGCAACTTATAGGATTTACTGAATGTTATGCCGGTGGCACCAACGCGCGCCCCGTGATCATCATGGGCGAAGCGAAGGTCAATCCGTCGGCCTTGCCGCTGATATCCGCCGACGCACGAAAGAACATCGCGGAGGCGATCGCGGGGCTGAAGTCCGGCAACATCGCCGGGCACGTCGTCGCTGCCGTCGACCGCGCAACGGCCAATGAATACGCCGCGTCGACCGATCGGCGCGCGCTGGTCATAACCGATCTCGGTAGCTGGTACTGGCGGACGGGGGACACGACAACCGAGGCGATCGCAACGGCCGCCGCGGACTGCCAGAAAGGCGAAGGGCAGGGCTGCCTCCTCTACGCCGTCAACGACCGCGTCGTGTTCACCCCTTAGGCTTTGTCCGCGCAGCGGCTGTTTCGACCGCATCGCGGCCCGGCGAGCGTTAACAAGGAATTCATCTCTGGCGGGAAATATGGACCCATGAGGCGGTATTTCCGGCCGCTTGCCGCGCCGCGGACGGCGGCCGCTCGCTGACAAAGTCGCCGCGCACCGCCTGTGGCGCTCTGCTGCGCTCGCCGAAAGGTCGACGCGAGGCGCGTGCGGAACTCTTGCTTAGGAGGAACTTGTCGATGATCCGCAGAGAGGGTCGTCTCGCCAATCCGGAATCCGAAACCGCACCGCGTGTTCACAGCCCGCGACGCGGGACGACCGTGAACGTGACCTGGGAGCGCTCGATCTTTGTCGGCGCAGTGATCGCGATTTTGATGCTCGGCGCCATCGGCGGCATGAACGTGGTCATTGGGATCTTCAAGTAGCCCGACGGACGACGTTCGCTTTCTGGGAGCTGCCTGAGCTGCCTGCCACCCACCACCCCTGGTGAGGTGCGAGCGAAGCGAGCCTCGAACCATCGGATGCAGGGCTTGCTGCGCGGCCCGCGCGATGGTCTGCCAGCGCTTCATCCGCGCGCCGTCGCGTGGATTCCTTGGCCGGGAACCCAACCCGCCGTGCAGAAAAAGCACGCCGCAGACTTAAAGGCATCCATGTCTTGCGACGGCTTCCCCGCATCCTTGCGGAGCCCTATTGCTGGCGGTCTCAATTATTTCGTTCCTATCGACATGAGGTGCTTCCATGCGCGGCAGGTTGCGCACGCTGATCCTGGTTGGCGCGTTTGCGCTTAGTGCGGCGCCGACTTTCGCCCACGACGTCGAAGGGGCGAAGGATCATCCGCTCGTCGGCCGCTATGCCGGCGCGGAGATCGTCTATTACAAGTCCGCGGAATTCGACGAAGCCGCGCTGCTTCAGGCACCGCACGACTACAACGCGCTCCTTGAGCGGAACGCCACCAAGGACCGCTCAGGCGACGACTGGCTGAAGCTTGAGGGCCGCGTCACCCAGATCCGCTACGCGGGGCCGCAAGGCCGCTCGTCGCTGGAGGTGATCCGGAACTTCGAGGCGGCGCTCAAGGACAAGGGCTTCACCGCCCTCTTCTCCTGCGCCGACAGCGCCTGCCTGACAGGCACGCTCACCGACAATTACCTGATCGGGCAGCAACTCGATCCGACGAACGGCGTCTCCACGGCCTATTTTGACCACGCCCGCCATCTCCTCGCCAAGCTCGACCGGCCGGAAGGCGCCGTCTACGCGGCGATCTTGACGGGCGAGTATCAGGCGGAACTCACCACCTTCGTCGAGGTCGTAGAAACGAAGCCCATGCAGTCGGACCAGATCGTCGTTCCAACGCCGGACGAGCTCAGTGCGGCAATCGAGAGCGCCGGCCATGTCGACGTCTACGGCATCCTCTTCGACTTCGACCAGGACACGCTGAAGGACGATTCGGAGCCGACGCTCGACGCGATCGCTAAGCTGCTTGCAAGCCACCCCGACATGAAGCTCGCCGTCGTCGGCCACACCGACAACGCTGGCTCGGCCGACTACAACATGGACCTCTCCCGCCGCCGCGCCGAGAATGTCGTCGCCGCGCTTGTCGACGAATACGACATCGACGAGGGCCGGCTCTCCGCCTCGGGCGCCGGCATGACCGAGCCGGTCGCCTCGAACGACACTGACGCAGGCCGCGCCAAGAACCGCCGGGTCGAGCTTAGGGCAAAGTGAGGGGCGGCCAGCGCCCGCGGAGGTCCGGAGCGATGGGCTAAGCCGCTTTCTTCCCCTCCTCCGCCAATCCCACCAACCGCGTCAAAATCCCCGCCACGCCCTTCAGCCGCTCCTCCGCCTGCTCCCACCCGCGCACAAACAGCACCCGCTGGTCCGGCCGGATCTTCGCGAACGTCCCCTCCTCCTGGATGGCGCGGATCAGCGCCGGCGGGTTCGCGAACATATTGTCGCGGAAGCCGATGACCACGCCCTTCGGGCCGGCGTCGACCTTCTCCACGTTGGCGCGGCGGCAGAGCGATTTCACGAACACGATCTTCAGAAGATGCTCGACCTCCTGCGGCAGCGGCCCGAAGCGGTCGATCATCTCCGCGCCGAACTGGTCGATCTCGCCCGCGTCGTCCAGTTCTGCCAACCTCCGATAAAGCTGCATCCGTAGCTGCAGGTCGGGCACGTAGCTCTCCGGGATCATCACCGCCATGCCGATGGTGATCTGCGGCGACCAGCGCTCCTCCGGCCCCTCCTCGCCGCCAGCCTTGAGGCTCGCCACCGCCTCCTCCAGCATCTCCTGGTAAAGCTCGAAGCCGACCTCCTTGATGTGGCCGGACTGCTCCTCGCCCAGAAGATTGCCGGCGCCGCGGATGTCGAGGTCGTGGCTCGCGAGCTGGAAGCCGGCGCCGAGCGTGTCGAGCGATTGCAGCACTTTCAGCCGCCGCTCCGCCGTGTCGGTCAGCGCGCGATGCGCCGGCACCGTGAAGAGCGCGTAGGCGCGAAGCTTGGAGCGGCCGATACGCCCGCGCAGCTGATAGAGCTGCGCCAGCCCGAACATCTCGGCGCGGTGCACGACGAGCGTGTTCGCGCGCGGGATGTCGAGCCCGGATTCGATGATGGTGGTGGACAGGAGGATGTCGGTACTGGCCCTCGTAGAAGGCGTTCATCACCTGGTCGAGCGTCGAGGCCGGCATCTGCCCGTGCGCCACGCCGACCTTCGCCTCCGGGACGTTTTGCTCCAAAAATTCCTGAACCTCCGCGAGGTCGGAGATGCGCGGCACCACGTAGAACGATTGCCCGCCTCGGAGCCGCTCGCGGATCAGCGCCTCGCGGATCGTCAGGATGTCGAAGGGCGCGATGAAGGTGCGGACCGCTAGCCGGTCGATCGGCGGCGTCGCGATCATGGAAAGATCGCGAACGCCCGTCAGCGCAAGCTGCAGCGTGCGCGGGATCGGCGTCGCGGTCAGCGTCAGCACGTGGACGTTGGCGCGGATCTCCTTCAGCCGCTCCTTGTGGCGCACGCCGAAGTGCTGCTCCTCGTCGACGATAAGGAGCGCCAGATCCTTGAACTCGATCGCCTTGCCGAGCAGCGCGTGCGTGCCGATCACGATGTCGATCGTGCCGTCGGCGATGCCCTTCTTGACTCGGCTGAGCTCCGCCGAGCCGACGAGCCGCGAGGCCTGCCCGATATTGAGCGGCAGCCCGCGGAAGCGCTCGCTGAAGGTCGCGAAATGCTGGCGGGCGAGAAGCGTCGTCGGCACGACGACCGCCACCTGCCGCCCCGCCATCGCCACGACGAAGGCGGCGCGAAGCGCCACCTCCGTCTTGCCGAAGCCGACGTCGCCGCAGATGAGCCGGTCCATCGGCCGCCCGGCGGAAAGGTCGTCGAGCGCTGCCTGGATGGCGGAATCCTGGTCCTCCGTCTCCTCGTAGGGGAAGCGCGCCGAAAACTCGTCGTAGAGGCCGGAGGGGGGCGAGAGCACGGGCGCCTGCCGCATCAGCCGCGCCGCGGCGGTCTTGATCAATTGCTCCGCCATGTCGCGGATGCGCTTCTTGAGCCGCGCCTTGCGGTTCTGCCAGGCGACGCCGCCGAGCCGGTCGAGATCGGCCTCCGACCCTTCCGCGCCGTAGCGGGAAAGAAGCTCGATGTTCTCCACCGGCAGGAACAGCCGGTCGTTGCCGGCGTAGACGATCTCCAGGCAGTCGTGCGGCGCGCCCGCCGCCTCGATGGTCCTGAGCCCCGAGAAGCGTCCGATGCCGTGGTCGACATGGACCACGAGGTCGCCCGCGGCGAGGCTTGAGACTTCGGTCAACGCGTCGGCGGCGCGCTTCCGCCGCGTCGTGCGGATGAAGCGGTCGCCGAGCACGTCCTGGTCGCCGATGACCGCGATGTCCGGTGCTTCGAAGCCCGTTTCGAGCGGCAGCACCGCGAGACCGGCGACGCCGTCGGAGAGCGCCTTCAGCGCCGCGAAATCCTCCACCGGCTTGAGCTTCAAGAGCCCGTGGTCGGCGAGCACCTGGCCGAGCCGGTCGCGCGCCCCCTCGCTCCACGAGGCAAGCAGCACCTTGCGGCCGGATGTCTCAAGCGCCTCAACGTGTTGGACGAGGGCATCGAAGACGTTCACGTCGCCCGCCGCGCGCTCCGCCGCAAAGGTGCGCCCGGCGCGCCCGCCGATGTCGATCGCCGGGGCTTTCTCGCCCGACTCTTCCGGCTCAACGAATGGGCTGAGCCGCGCGTGCGGCCTTGCGGCGACGTGCTCGCGCCATTCGTCTTGGCTGAGATAGAGCGCGTCGGGCCGGATCGGCTTGTAGGGCACGGAGCCGCCCGCCGTGCTCTTCTCAACCGCCTCCTTGCGCGCCTCGTAATGGTCGCGCACCTGCTCCAGGCGGTCGGCAAGTCCGTGCTCCACGAGATGCCCGATCACCACCGGCGCATCAGGCAGATAGTCGAACAGCGTCTCCAGCTTCTCATAAAAGAACGGCAGCCAATGCTCCATGCCGGCGAAGCGGCGCCCTTCGCTCACCGCCTCGTAGAGCGGGTCGTTGCTAAGCACGGCGCCAAAGGCCGCGCGGTAGTTCTGGCGGAAGCGGCCGATCGTCTCCTCGGAGAGCACCACCTCGCTCGCCGGGACGAGCTCAAGCCGCTTCATCTGCCCGGTCGTGCGTTGCGTCGCCGGGTCGAAGGGGCGGATCGTCTCCACGGTGTCGCCGAAGAAATCGAGGCGGATCGGCGCCGCGGTACCCGGCGCAAAGAGGTCGAGGATGCCGCCGCGAACCGCATATTCGCCGACCTCGCGCACCGTCGCCGTGCGGTCGAAGCCGTTGGTCTCCAGAAAACGCACGAGACCGTCCATCGGGACGATCGCGCCGGCCGCCGCAACGAGCGCCCTCCCCTTGACGCTGTCGCGATCCGGCACACGCTGCACGATGGCGTTCGCCGTGGTGAAGATCACACGCGGGCCCTGATGCGGCGCGAGCAGTGCATGGAGTGCGCTCATGCGGCTCGCGGAGATTTCCGGATTGGGCGAGACGCGGTCGTAAGGGAGGCTGTCCCAGGCCGGGAAGGTCAGCGTCGGCACCGTCGGCGCGAAGAAGCGGAGTGCCGCTTCCGCCAGCGCCACCTCGCGCGCGTCGCGCCCGACGAAGAGCACGGTGCCCTCCGCCTCCGCCAGGCGCGCGAGCACGCGGCCTTCGAGCCCGTCCGGCACGCCGCCGAGCGCGACGGCGCGGCGGCCGCGGAAGAGGCCGGACAGCGGGTCCGACGCGGAGAACAGCTCAGTCTTCGTCATGGCCCTTGATATGGCGCTTCGCGTGGAAAGCGACGATTGATTGGAACACGGGCGAGCAATATTTCGATTTCGGGCGGCTCGCGCCCGGCAATCCAGGCGAAAAGCTCGTCGTCCGCCACGTCCATCAGCGCTTCGAAATCGGCAAGATCGTGGTCGCCGAGGTCGCCGATATGAGCGTCGGCGAAACCGCCGAGGATCAGGTCCATCTCGCGCATGCCGCGGCGCCAGGCGCGAAACAGCGCGCGCCGCCGGCGCGGGTCGAGGTCGTGGCTTGAGCGGGTGGAGCCGGTCATTGGGTTGATGAAGCAGCGTGGAACCGGCGGCTTAAGGCAATTCTTGGCGCGCGTGAATGCTCTACGGATTTGTGGTATTCGAGCCGCATGACAAACGAACAGGTCGACGCGGTTCTGAAGCGCGCACAATCGTGGCCGCAGGCCCGACGCGAAGACGCTGCGCAGCTCTTGCTTGCCTTGGAGGCGCAAGGCACCGAGCCGTATGTCCTTTCGGGCGATGAGCGAGCCGACATCGAGGCTGCGCTGAACGAGGTGAGCCGCGGAGAGATCGCGTCTGACGCGGAGGTTGCGGCGGTCTTCGCGCGCTATAGGGGATGACGGTTCGCTACAGCCGCCGCGCCCTCCGGCAGCTGGATGAGATCTTTGCATACGTGGCAGCGGACAATCGTCGGGTTGCGGCTTCGATTGTCGCGCGCGTTGAAGTGTTGGCTCACCTGATCGCTCGGCATCCAACGATCGGGCGTCCCACGGACCTGGAAGGCGTCAGAGTGTTTCGGGCTACGCCCTATCCATACCTGATCTTCTATAGCGTCGAGCCCAGCTCAGGGACCATCACCATCCTGCGTGTGCGCCACACGTCGCGCGCCCAGAACTGGAAAGAGGGACGCTGAGGCCATGCGCCCCTCCCGCCTCGATCCGCTCTTCGCGCCGGCGACCGCGCTGCCGGGCGTCGGGCCGCGCGTCGGAGCGCTGATCGCGCGGGCGGTTGGCGCGGAGGGCGACGACGCGCTTGTCCGCGACCTGCTCTTCGATCTTCCGAGCGGCCTCGTCGACCGCCGAGAGCGTCCGCCGCTTTACGAGATGCCGCCCTCCGGCCCCGTGACCGTCGAGGGCGTCGTGGAACGCATCGAAAAGCCGCGCGGCTACGACTCGCCGTGGCGCGTCGTGCTTTCCGACGGCAACGCGACGATCCAGATCGTCTATTTCAAGGCGCAGCCGGACTGGCTGAAGAAGCTCTATCCGGTCGGCGCGCGGATGGTGGTCAGCGGCGATGTCGAGTGGTTCGACATGCGGCCGCAGATCCGCCACCCGGACTACGTTCTGCCGGTGGACCGCGCCCAGGAGATGCCGGCGATCGAGCCCGTCTATCGCCTGACCGCCGGGCTTTCCCCGAAGGTGCTTCGGCGCGCGATCTCCGCGAGCTTGGAGCGGCTGCCCGACCTTCCGGAGTGGCTGTCGCGCGACCTTCTCGGCCAGCGCGGCTGGCCCGCCTTCGCTACGGCTCTGAGAGACGTTCACCAGCCACAATCCGTTGAGGGCTTCGGTCCCTCGGGCGCCGCGTGGCAGCGGCTCGCCTTCGACGAGCTCGTGGCGAGCCAGCTTGCGCTCGCGATCGTGCGCGGCAGCCTGAAGCGCGGGCGCGGCACGGCATGGAAAGCTGCCGGCCGACTACGTGAAAAGATCGAGGCTGCCCTCCCCTTCAAGCTGACGAACTCACAGCAAAAAGCGCTCGCCGAGATCGAGAGCGACCTTGCCGGCGAAAACCGCATGCTGCGGCTGCTGCAAGGCGACGTCGGCTCCGGCAAGACGATCGTCGCGCTGATCGCCATGGCAGACGTCGTGGAGGCCGGCGGGCAGGCCGCGCTGATGGCGCCGACGGAGCTTCTGGCGCGCCAGCATTTCTCCACCATCGCGCCGCTCGCCGAGGCGGCAGGGATCGCCACGGTGCTTCTGACCGGCGGGGATCGTGCCGCCGGGCGAAGCGAGGCGCTGGCGCGGATCGCCGACGGCAGCGCGAAGATCGCGGTCGGCACGCATGCGCTGTTTCAGGCCGGCGTCGCGTTCCATCGGCTCGGGCTTGCGGTCGTCGACGAGCAGCATCGCTTCGGCGTGCATCAGCGCTTGGCACTCTCCTCAAAAGGCACGGCGCCCGACACGCTGGTGATGACGGCGACGCCGATCCCGCGCACGCTAGTGCTTTCCTATTTCGGTGACATGGAGGTCTCGCGCCTGACCGAGAAGCCGGCGGGCCGGCTCCCGATCGATACGCGCGCCGTGCCCTTGAATCGCATCGGCGAAGTGGTGGAGCGGATCGGCAAGGCCATCGAGGCCGGCGACAAGGCCTATTGGGTCTGCCCGCTCGTGGCGGAATCGGAGAAGACCGACCTTGCCGCGGCCGAGGAGCGCTTTGCCGATCTTTCTGCGCGCTTCGGGGCGCGCGTCGGCCTCGTCCACGGCCGCATGAAGCCGGCGGAGAAGGACGCGGTGATGGAGCGGTTCCGCGCGGGCGAGATCGCGATCCTCGTCTCCACGACCGTGATCGAGGTCGGCGTCGACGTTCCCGATGCGACGATCATCGTGATCGAGCACGCCGAGCGTTTTGGGCTGGCACAGCTCCACCAGCTTCGCGGCCGCGTGGGCCGCGGCAAACATCGCTCCGCCTGTCTCCTCCTCTACCGCGCGCCGCTCGGCGAGAGCGCGAAGGCACGGCTCAAGATCATGCGCGAGACGGAGGACGGCTTCCTGATCGCGGAAGAGGATCTCCGGCTTCGCGGCGAAGGCGATCTTCTCGGCACGCGCCAATCGGGCATGCCGGGCTTCAGGATCGCGCTTCCCGAGGTGCACGGCGACTTACTTGAAGTCGCCCGCGACGAGGCGAAGCTGGCGCTCACCCGCGATCCCGACTTCAAGTCGGAGCGAGCCGAGGCGCTCAGGCTCCTGCTCTACCTCTTCGGCCGCGACGATGCGGTCAGGCTCATGCGGGCGGGGTAGGCGGAAGCGGCTCCTTCACGCTGTCGACAAAGCCGCTTTGCTTGACCTCGTAGATATCGTCCCCGTCGACATAGACGTAGTTGCAGATGTCCCCGCCTCTCGCCTTGTAGCAGAACTTGTCGCCCGAGACGCGGATCGCTCCCTCGAAGGTCCCGTGTCGTGACCCGAGCTGGTAGGTCCCGTGGTTGGTGTTGGTCTTGAAGTCGTAGGTCACCTCTCCGGTCGCGATACCGTAGTCCGTGACGCTCTTGAACGTGAAGGTCTTGCCGTCGTAGAGCGCAACGATCGCTGCTGCGTTCAGCCGCGTCGCGGACGCCGGGAGTTTCGGAGCGTCTTCGCTTGCCGCCGGCGCTGCAAAGAACGCGAGGACGGCAGCGGCACAGCCAAGGCGCTGCACCCGCCGTTTTGATGTGCCCGCCCAAGCCATCTTTACTCGGCAGCCTCGGTTAGCGGCTTCGACGGCGCCGCAGGGCCGACGCGTGGCGCGGACGCGCTATCCGGCGTGACGAGGCCGGCCGAGATGATCATCTTCGCCGCCTCCTCCACGCTCATGTCGAGAACCACCGCCTCCTTGCGCGGCACGAAGACCAGGAAGCCGGCGGTGACGTTCGGCGTGTTCGGAATGAACACCGCGAGAAGATCCTTGTCCGGATGCTGCGCGCGGATTTCGCCTTTCGCCCGCGTCGCGACGAAGCCGACGCGCCACACGCCGTTGGTCGGATACTCGACCAGCACCACCTTCTGGAAGGAGCGGCTCGTCTGCGACAGTGCCGTCTGGAAGAGCTGCTTCAAGCCGCGATAGACGTTGCTGACGAGCGGCATCCTGTCCAGCAGGCCCTCGCCATAGGAGACGATCGTGCGCCCGACCAGGCTGGCGGTGAGGAAGCCGAGCAGCGTGATGATCAGGATGGCGAAGAGCAGCCCGACGCCCGGCACCGAGAAGGGCAGATAGGAATCGGGATTGTAGAGGCGCGGAATGAGCGGCTTCACCCGGCTGTCGACCCAGTGGACGAAGGTCCAGGTGATGTAGATCGTGATGCCGATCGGCGCGGCGACGACGATGCCGGTCAGGAAGTAGTTCCTGAGCCGGACGCGCGCGCGCGACCGCCGCCTCGGCGGCGGCGCTGCCTGTGAACAAGATCGTCGAGGTCCATTCCCGGTCCCCGGATCGGCGCCGATGGCCGTTGCGGCGATCAACGCCTGAACGTCGCCTCGGACTCCAGTGTCGGACAGAAGGCCGCAGGCCGCAAGGCCGATCGCGGCGCGCTCACTCGACGGTGACGGATTTCGCCAGATTCCGCGGCTGGTCCACGTCGGTCCCGCGCACCACCGCCGTGTGATAGGCGATGAGCTGCGCGGGAATCGCATAGACGATCGGCGCCACCTCCGGCGCCATGTCGGGCAGGACCAGCGTCGCCATGGTCGGAAGCGACGCCTCCTCCGCGCCGCGCCTGTCGGTGACGAGGATGATTCGCCCGCCGCGCGCCGCCACCTCCTGCATGTTGGAGACGGTCTTCTCGAAGAGCGCGTCGTGCGGCGCGATCACGATCACCGGCACGGTCTCGTCGATCAGCGCGATCGGCCCGTGCTTGAGCTCGCCCGCCGCGTAGCCTTCGGCGTGGATGTAGGAGATTTCCTTGAGCTTCAGCGCCCCTTCGAGCGCCAGCGGATAGGAGGTGCCGCGGCCGAGATAGAGCACGTCGGAGGCTTTCGCGAGCTCCTTGGCGAGCGCCTCGATCTCCGTCTCGAGCTTCAGCGCCTGCGCGGCGTGGCGCGGCACCTCGATGGCCGCCTTCACCAGCCGCTCCTCTTCTTCGCCGCAGATCGTGCCGCGCTGGCGCGCGGCGTTGACGGCGAGCGCGAAGAGCACGGTGAGCTGGCAGGTGAACGCCTTGGTCGAGGCGACGCCGATCTCCGGGCCGGCAAGCGTCGGCAGCAGATAGTCGGCTTCGCGCGCGATCGTTGAGGACGGCACGTTGACGATGGCGCCGATCTTCTGCCCGGCGGCGGCCGCATAGCGCAGCGAGGCGAGCGTGTCGGCGGTCTCGCCCGACTGCGAGACGAAGAGCGCCAGCCCGTCCGGCGTC
Source organism: uncultured Alphaproteobacteria bacterium (assembly GCA_963778625.1). Taxonomy (GTDB): domain Bacteria; phylum Pseudomonadota; class Alphaproteobacteria; order Rhizobiales; family Afifellaceae; genus DASWJZ01. The sequence continues at coordinate 234,547 of CAVZVB010000006.1, read as the reverse complement.
GAGCGGCATCTCGCGGTAGCGGAACTCCGAGGCGATATCGATCTCGACCGGAAGCCGCGCCAGCTTCTCGAACCAGTATCTTCCGATATGCCCGGCATAGCTCGCCGTGCCGCAGGCCGACATCGCAAGCCTGGCCAAGCTTGGCGAAGTCGACCGTCGCGTCCTTCGGGCAGCGCGCGTCGGCCGGTCGAGAAATCGATGTAGTGGGCAAGCGTGTGGGAGATCACCTCCGGCTGCTCGTAGATCTCCTTCTGCATGAAGTGGCGGTGATTGCCCTTGTCGACCGTCAGGCTCGCGGCGACCGCGTGCACGATCGGCCGCTCGACGCTCTTCCCCTGGTCGTTGAAGATCTGCACCGAGTGGCGGGTGACGACGGCCCAGTCGCCGTCTTCGAGATAGGTGATCGCCTGCGTGAAGGGCGCGAGCGCGATCGCGTCGGAGCCGAGGAACATCTCCCCGTCGCCATGCCCGATCGCAAGCGGGCTGCCGCGCCGCGCGGCGACGAGCAGATCGTCCTCGCCGGCGAAAAGCACGGCGAGCGCGAAGGCGCCTTCCAGCCGCTTCAGCGTCTCCGCCATCGCCTCGACCGGCTTCAGGCCGCGATCGAGCGCCATGGTGATCAGATGCGCCACGACCTCCGTATCGGTGTCGCTGGCGAGCGTGCGGCCGGCGGCCTTGATCTCGCGCTTCAGCGCCTGGAAATTCTCGATGATGCCGTTGTGGACGATGGCGACGCGCTCGGTCGCGTGCGGATGCGCGTTCGATTCCGTCGGCGCGCCGTGCGTCGCCCAGCGGGTGTGGCCGATGCCGGCGTTGCCGGAGAGCGGCTCGGCCTTCAGCCGCGCCTCGAGATTGACGAGCTTGCCGCTCGGCGCGGCGGCGTTCGAGATGCCCGTGCTCCAGCGTGGCGATGCCGGCGGAATTGTAGCCGCGATATTCAAGCCGCTTCAGCGCATCCGACGATCTGCGGCGCGACCGGCCCTTGCCCGAGAATGCCGACGATCCCGCACATCGCATCGCCCTCCTCGAAATTCCCGCCGCTTTGTAAGGAAGCGCCGCGCGCTGCGGAAATCAAAAGCAATTGCAGAATATGACTAAAATGCCGGCTCCGGTTAACGCACGAATTGCGCCGGGCAGCCTGCAGACCGTTCTTCATGCTGAGGTGCGACCCCGGACCTCGTCCGCGAAGCCTCGAGCACGCAACGCCGGCCTTACTTCTTCCCTTTCGGCGCCCGGCCCGGCTTGTTGACCTGGCGCGCCCGGCCGAAGGCGAGCGCGTCGGCCGGCACGTCCTCGGTGATGACGCTGCCGGAGCGCGACATAGGCGCCGTCGCCGATCCTGACCGGCGCGACCAGCGCGGAGTTCGAGCCGATGAAGGCGCTCTCGCCGATGTCGGTCAGGTACTTGCGAACGCCGTCGTAATTGCAGGTGATGGTGCCGGCGCCGATGTTGGTCTTCGCGCCGACACGCGCGTCGCCGATATAGGTCAGGTGGTTGATCTTGGCGCCCTCGCCGATGTCGGCGGCCTTGATCTCCACGAAATTGCCGATATGCGCGCCCTCGCCGATCTCCGCGCCGGGCCGGAGCCGCGCGAACGGCCCGACGATCGCGCCCGCGCGCGATGGTCGCGCCCTCAAGATGGCGAGAAGGCGCGGATGGTGACGTTGTCGGCGACCGTGACGCCGGGGCCGAAGACCACGTTCGGCTCGATCGACGACGTCGCGCCCGAGCTTCGTGTCGTGGGAGAAGAACACCGTCTCCGGCGCGATCAGCGTCGCGCCCGCGGCCATCGCCTCGGCGCGCCGCTGCTCCTGGAAGATGCGCTTCGCCTCCGGCGAGCTGCGCGCGGTCGTTGATGCCGAGCGCCTCGTCCGCCGCGATCTCGATCGCGTCGACCTTCAGGCCGCGCGCGTTCGCGATCTCCACGGCGTCGGTCAGGTAGAATTCGCTCTGGTCGTTGCCGTTCGTCGATCGCGTCGAGGATGTCGAGCGCGGTCGCGCCGGCAAGCGCCATGACGCCGCCGTTGCAGAAGCCGATCTCGCGCTCCGCCTCGCTCGCGTCGCGCTCCTCGCGGATGGCGACGAGCTGCCGTCCCTCCATGATCAGCCGGCCGTAGCCGGTCGGGTCGGCCGGCCGCATGCCGGCGACGACGACTGCCGCCCCCTCCGCAAGCGTTCGGCGCAGGCGCGCGATCGCTTCGGCGACAGGAAGGGCGTGTCGCCGAACACGACGAGGATGTCGTCGGCGCCCGCTTCGAACGCTCGCGCGGCCTTACGCGCGTCGGCCGTGCCGCGCTGCTCCCGCTGGACGGCGATCGATGCGCCGGCGCGTTCGCCTCGACGGCCTTCGCGACGTCGCTCCTCGCCCCGGCGCGACGACGACGGCGATGCGGTCGACCTTCGCCGCGACGCAGCGCCTCAGGACGTGCGCGAGCATCGGCAGGCCGGCCGATCGGATGCAGCACCTTGGGCAGGCGCGACTTCATCCGCTTCCCCTCGCCGGCGGCGAGCACCACGGCCAGGCTTGTGCGCATCGAATTCCCTCGTTGGCCGGCCTTGCGGCGCGATTCGCCGCCTTGCCGGGCCTTGCCCCGTGCGTTAGCGCAAAGCTCCGCGCGGAAAACTCATTCCTCGATTCTTGGCCTAATCCATGGCGTCTCGGCGCTCTGCGCCTTGCGCGCTCGTGGTGTCGATCGCGCTCGTGCCGCTGTTTTTCTCGACGAATGTCGTCATCGGGCGCTTCGTCGCCGGCGACGTCGCCCCGTGGACGCTCGCCTTCCTCCGCTGGACGGGCGCGTTCCTGATCCTGTTGCCGTTTCGTCGCGCCGCGGCCTCGGCGCCAATCTTCGCGGCGCTCCGCGCCGAGGCGCGCGTGCGATCGCGCTCCTCGGATTTCTCGGCATGTTCATCTGCGGCGGCGTCGTCTACGCTGGCGCTGCACTACACGACCGCCGCCAACGCGACGCTGATCTACACCGCGTCGAACGTCATGATCCTGCTCCTGGAGTGGCGCTTCCGCGGACGGCGCGATCGGGCCTGCGGGAGCTCGTTCGGGGCGAGCGCTTGCCTTTGCCGGCGTCGCCGTGGTGGCGCTCGGCTCGGAAGGCGATGCGCCTGACGCTCAATCCCGGCGACGTGCTGATCGGTGTCGCGGCGTTCTCCTGGGCGATCTACTCGGTGCTCCTGAAACGGCCGGGGCTCGACGGCCATACCCGGGCTCGGCGCTCTTCGCTGCGATCGTCTTCGCCGGCACCGTCATGCTCTTGCCGATGATGCTCTTCGAGATGGCACGGGGACCGGCGCTGCCGCGGAACGCTTACGACATGGCTGGCGGTGCTCGCGGTTGCGCTCATCCCGTCGGTCGGCGCCTTTTCGGGCTACCAATATGGCGTCCGCCGCTTCGGACCGACGACGATGGCGATGTCATCCTACTTGTGGACGCCCTACGGGCTGTTCCTCTCCGTCATCTTCCTCGGCGAGAAGTTACAGGCCTTCCACTTCATCGGGCTCGCCCTGATCCTGCCGGGCGTCATCCTCGCCACCGCGCGCTTTCCCGTGCGCCGCGCCGCCTAACGCTTCGGTAGCGCTTTCGCCGGCTTCTTGCCTTCGTCGCTTGGCGCTGCGGAGCGCCGCGTCGAAGGCGCGGTCCGCCCAAAGCTTCAGCGCGTCGGAATCGTCGAGCGCCTCGCTCGGCAGGGTCCAATAGGACAGGGTGAAGCGGCGGCCGTCCTTGCTGTAGGCGAACGCATGCGATCCCGCGGCGCGGAACGGCTCGACCGTCTCCTCGTCGCTTTTCAGATAGATGTCGCCGTCGCTGCGCAGGATCCCGAAGATGAGCGCCGTCGCGGTAGAGGCCGAAGCCGCCGAACATGCGGCGGATGGAAATCGGGCCGAACGGCTCGAAAAGATCGAGAAGCCAGTCGTGCTGGCTCGTCAGCCGCGCGCCTCGGCGAGAAGCGCCTCGCGAGGCCGGCTTGATCTCGACGGATTCGCCGCAGCCGCAGGCGGAGGTCTGGTTCGGGATTGCGGAACACGAAGCCGGTGCGGAGCTTCGTCACCTCGAAATCCATCTCCGTGCCGAGCAGGAAGAGCGTCGCCTCGGGGTTCACGAAGACCTTGGCGCCGCCGACATCGACCACGTCGTCCGCCGGCTCCGGCTGGCGCACGAGGTCGACCATGTATTCCATGCCGGCGCAGCCGCCCTTCTTGATCCCGACGCGGATGCCTTCGCCGGGCCATCGGCGTTGGCCACGATCTCACGAACGCGCTCGGCGGCGCGCTCGGTGACGGAAACGACCTGGAAGCGGGGTTTGGCCATGGGTCTAGATAGGCCCTATCGCGTCAGATTTCCACCGGATCACCACCAGCCGATGGCGACCTTGGCCTCGTCCGACATGCGGTCCGGCGACCAGGGTGGGTCGAAAACGACGTTCGCCTTCGCCCCGGAAACCCCGGGAACCGCGGCGACGGCGTCCTCCACCCAGACCGGCATGTCGCCGGCGACCGGGCAGCCCGGCGCCGTCAGCGTCATGTTCACGTTGACGTGCCGGCTGTCGTCGATGTCGACCTTGTAGATCAGCCCGAGCTCGTAGATGTCGGCCGGGATTTCCGGGTCGTAGATGGTCTTCAGCGCCGCCACGATCCCGTCCGTCAGCTTCTCCAGCTCCTCCGGCGGGATGGTCGTCCCCTCGAAATCCGGCTTGTTCGGCGCCGCTTCCGGCGCTGGCATCTTCGGCCGTCGGGTTCGGTGTGGCTTCGGGTCTCGCTCATGGCCGTGTCCTCTCAAGCGAAGAAAGAATGGGCTTTTGCCAGCGCCTTCACAAGGGCGTCGACCTCGGCGCGGGTGTTGTAGAGCCCGAACGAGGCGCGGCAGGTGGAAGTGACGCCGTAGCGGGCGAGAAGCGGCTGCGCGCAATGCGTGCCGGCGCGGACGGCGATCCCCTCGCGGTCGATGATGGTGGAGACGTCGTGGGCGTGCGCGCCGTGCCATCTCGAAGGAGACGATCGCCCCCTTCCCCGGCGCGCTGCCGAAGATGCGGAGATAGTTCAGCGCCGAGAGCTGCTCCTGCGCGTAGCGGCCAAGCTCCGCTTCGTGCGCGCGGATCGCGTCGCGGCCGAGGCTCTCCATGTAGCGGAGCGCCGCGCCGAGCCCGATCGCCTGCACGATCGGCGGCGTGCCCGCCTCGAACTTGTGCGGCGGCGTGCCGTAGGTGACCCAGTCCTCGGTCACGTTCTCGATCATCTCGCCGCCGCCCATGTAGGGCGGCATGGCGTCGAGATGCTCGCGCTTCCCCCACATGACGCCGATGCCGGACGGCCCGTAGGTCTTGTGGCCGGTGAACACGAAGAAGTCGCAGCCGATGTCCTGCACGTCGATCGGCAGGTGCACCGCCGACTGGCTGCCGTCGACGAGCACCGGAATGCCGCGCTCGTGCGCGATGCGGCAAACCTCCTTGACCGGAACGACCGTGCCGGTGACGTTCGACATGTGCACGATCGCCACCATCTTCGTCCGCTCCGTCAGGAGCTTCTCGAAGGCGTCGAGGTCGAAGCTCGCGTCCTCGTGGATCGGCGCCCACTTGATGACGGCGCCCTGCCGCTCGCGGTGGAAGTGCCAGGGCACGATGTTGGAATGGTGCTCGAGGATCGAGAGCACGATCTCGTCGCCCTCGCCGATCCGCGATGCCCCCGAAGGACTGCGCGACGAGGTTGATCCCCTCGGTGGAGGAGCGCGTGAAGATGATCTCCTCGATCGACGGCGCGTTCAGGAAGCCGCGCACCGTCTCGCGCGCGTCCTCGTAGGCCTCGGTCGCCGCGTTGGAGAGGAAATGCAGCCCGCGGTGGACGTTGGCGTATTCCTCCGTATAGGCCTTCTGGATGCGGTCGAGGACGGCGCGCGGCTTCTGCGCGGAGGCCGCATTGTCGAGATAGACCAGCGGCTTGCCATAGATCTTCTGCGACAGGATCGGGAAATCCGCCCGCGCCTTCTCGACGTCGTATGCGCCGTTGGTCGCCATCAGACGCTTTCCGCTTCCATGCCGAGCCGTTGGCGCACGCGCGCCTCGAGCGCCGCCACGATCGCCCTCGTCGCCGATCAGCTCGATCGCGTCGGCGAGGAAGGCAAGCACCAGGATGCGCTCCGCTTCCGCCTTCTCGATGCCGCGCGAGCGCAGGAAGAAGAGCATCTCCTTGTCGATCTGCCCGCAGGTCGCGCCGTGGCCGCAGACCACGTCGTCGGCGAAGATTTCGAGCTCCGGCTTGTTGGAGAACTCCGCGCTCTCGGAGAGAAGCAGCGCCCGGCTCATCATCTTGGAATCGGTCTTCTGCGCGCCGGGCTCGACGATGATCTTGCCCTGGAAGACGCCCTGCGACTGGTCGTCCATCGCCGCCTTGAAATATTCCTGTCCGCCGCAATTGGGCCGCGGCGTGGTTGACGACGAGCGTCGTGTCGAGATGCTGCTTGCCGCGCCCGATCGTGGCGCCGCGCAAGCCCACGTGCGATCCTTCGTCCTCGAACGCCATGCGGATTTCGCTCCGCGCGACAAGCCCGCCGGCGGCGAAGGCGAACGGCTCGAATTTCACCTTGCCGGCAAGCCGCGGCAGCAGGAGCGCAAGGTGGATCGCCTGGTCGCCCTCCTCCTGCGCGGTGACGAAGCGGACCTCGGCGCCCTCGCCGATCTCAAGCTCGGTCACGGCGTTGGTCTGGTAGGCGACGCCGTCGGGGCCGGCGAAGGTCGAGAAGAGCGTCGCCTTGGCGCCCGCGCCGACCGCGATCTGGTGGCGGAGCGTCTGCAGGCCCGGCTCGCTCGCCGGCGAAGACGTTCACGATCTCGACCGGACGCTTGAGCTTGGCGCCGGCGCGGATTCTGAGCACCGCGCCGTCCGAGACGAAGGCGCTGTTCAGCGCGTAGATCGGCGCCTCCGCCGGGTCGAGCGCGCGGTCGAGCAGCGCCCCGCCGTCGGCGAGGAAGCGGCCGAGCGAGGCAAACTCAAGGTCGCCCTCGACGCCGGAAAGGTCGGAGAGCGGCGGCACGAAGTGGCCATTCACGAAGACGATCCGCGCGCGCGCGATCGATGCGAAGACATCGGCGCGATTGAGCGCCTCGCGCGAGGCCGCGGGCAGTGCCGGCTTGGCGGGCGGCGGCACGTCGGCCACGAGCGCGCGAAGGTCGGTGTATTTCCATTCCTCGATCCGCCGGTGCGGCAGGCCGTGCGCGAGGAAAGCGCCGAACGCCTCCTCGCGGACCTTGCGCATCGGGTCGTCGGCCGGAAGGGCGGAAAAATAGCCCTCCAGCGCCTCCTCGGCCTTGGTGCGGATGCGGGTCGGCTGTTCGGTCATCAGTCTCACGCGGCCTCGCTCGCATAGTCGGCGTAGCCGCGCTCCTCCAATTCGAGCGCCAGTTCCTTGCCGCCGGAACGCACGATGCGGCCCTTCGACATCACGTGCACGAAATCCGGCACGATGTAGTTCAGGAGCCGCTGGTAGTGCGTGATGACGACGAAGGAGCGTTCAGGCGAGCGCAGCGCATTGACGCCGTCGGCGACGATCCTGAGCGCGTCGATGTCGAGGCCGGAATTGGTCTCGTCCATGACGCACAGCTTGGGCTGCAAGCAGCGCCATCTGGAAGATCTCGTTCCGCTTCTTCTCGCCGCCGGAGAAGCCGACGTTGAGCGGCCGCCTGAGCATGTCCTGAGTAATCTGCAGCTTGGCCGAGGCCTCCTTCACGAGCTTCATGAACTCCGGCGTAGTCAGCTCCGCGTCGCCGCGCGCCTTGCGCTGGGCGTTGAGCGCGGTGCGGAGGAACGTCATCGTGCCGACGCCCGGAATTTCGATCGGATATTGGAAGGCCAGAAAGAGCCCCGCGACCGCGCGCTCGTCCGGCGACATGTCGAGCAGGTTCTCGCCGTTGTAGAAGACCTCGCCGTCGGTCACTTGTAGTCGTCCTTGCCGGCGAGCACATAGGAGAGCGTCGACTTGCCCGATCCGTTCGGGCCCATGATGGCGTGCACCTCGCCGTCCTTCACCGCGAGGTCGATGCCGTTCAGGATCTTCTTGCCGTCGACCTCGACATGGAGGTTCTTGATTTCAAGCATTCTGGAACTTTCCTTCGCCGTCTCAAACGCTAAGTCGTTGATCTTCTGACCAGTTCGTCGACGTCCATGTCCGTCTCGCGGACCCAGACATTCGCCCAGGTAACCGTGTCGCGCGGTCGCGAAGCCGGGATACATGCGGAATTCGTCCGGCGACAGGCATTCGATTGCCCGAATCGGTCGCCGCTCTTGAGAACGAATTCGACGTTGACACGCCCAGTGATCGACTCTCGACGATCTTCGCTCGTCCGGCAGAGCGGTCTCGAGGACGGCGCAGAGCCGCGCCGCGATCGGCTTGCCGTGCGCGATAAGCGTCTCGCCTTCGACGGGCAGCAGGTCGGCGAACGCTGCGCGGACCGTGTCTGCGGCAATGCACCATCTCACCCCACACTCCCCTCAAGCGAGATGCCGATCAGCTTCTGCGTCTCCGCCATGAACTCCATCGGCAGCTGCTGCAGCACGTCGCGCACGAAGCCGTTGACGATCACCGCCGTCGCCTCCTCCGCGCTCATGCCGCGTTGCTGGCAATAGAAGAGCTGGTCGTTGGAGATTTTCGAGGTCGTCGCCTCGTGCTCGAAGATTGCCGAGGCGTTCTTCGCTTCGATATAGGGCACTGTGTGCGCCCCGCATTTGTCGCCGATCAGCAGCGAGTTGCAGTTGGTGAAGTTCCTGCGCGCCGGTCGCGCGCCGATGCGCCGAGACAAGCCCGCGATAGGTGTTCTGCGAGTGCCCGGCGGCGATACCCTTGGAGATGATGCGGCTCGACGAGTTCTTGCCGAGATGGATCATCTTGGTGCCGGAATTGACCTGCTGCCAGCCGTTCGAGATGGCGATCGAGTAGAATTCTCCGCGCGAGTTGTCGCCGCGCAGGATGCAGGACGGGTATTTCCAGGTGATGGCCGAGCCGGTCTCCACCTGCGTCCAGGAGATCTTGGAGTTCTTGCCGCGGCAGTCGCCCCGCTTGGTGACGAAGTTGAAGACGCCGCCCTTCCCTTCCGCGTCGCCCGGATACCAGTTCTGCACGGTCGAGTATTTGATCTCCGCGTCGTCGAGCGCGACGAGCTCGACCACGGCCGCATGCAGCTGGTTCTCGTCGCGCATCGGCGCGGTACAGCCTTCCAGATAGCTCACGTAGGAGCCCTCGTCGGCGATGATGAGCGTGCGCTCGAACTGCCCGGTGTTCTTCTCGTTGATGCGGAAATAGGTGGAAAGCTCCATCGGGCAGCGCACGCCCTTCGGCATGTAGACGAAGGAGCCGTCGGAGAAGACCGCGGAATTGAGCGTTGCGAAGAAGTTGTCGGTGATCGGAACGACCGAGCCGAGATACTTCTTCACCAGCTCGGGATGCTCGTGCACCGCCTCGGAGATCGGCATGAAGAGCACGCCGGCCTTGCGCAGCTCCTCCTTGAAAGTCGTGGCCACGGAGACGGAATCGAACACCGCGTCGACGGCGACGCGGCCGGACGCGAACTCGCCGGCGACGCGCGCCATCGTTGCGCACGCCGGCCAGAATCTTCTGCTCCCGCAGCGGGATTCCAAGCTTCTCGTAGGTCCTGCAGAATCTCCGGATCGACCTCGTCGAGGCTCAAGAGGTCCTTGCGCTTCGGCGCGGCGTAATAGTGCAGGTCCTGGTAGTCGATCTTCGGATAGCGCACGCGCGCCCATTCCGGCTCCTTCATGCCGACCCAGCGGCGATAGGCCTGGAGCCGCCAATCGGTCAGCCATTCCGGCTCGTTCTTCTTCGCCGAGATGAAGCGGACGATGTCTTCGTTCAGCCCCTTCGGCGCGAGGTCGGACTCGATGTCGGTCGTGAAGCCGTACTTGTACTTGTCGACATCGATCGCCTTGACCTGTTCGATCGTTTCCTGAACAGCGGGCATGAGACTCTCCTCAAATTTCTGTCGGCTCGGGCCTAGGCCGCCCGGCTGCGGCGCATGCGGGCATGAATGGCCCGCCAGGCGACAATGAACGCCGCAATGTCTGCCTCGTTCGCGGCCGGCGTAAGGCTGACGCGCACGCCGGCGCGCGCAATCTCTCGCAGGCTCGCCCATCGCCTCCGCGACGTGGCTTGCCGCGACCTTGCCCGACGAGCACGCCGAACCTGCCGACACCGCGATCCCCTCAAGGTCGAACGCGATCACCAAGCGTCTCGGCGGAAAGCCCGGGCACGGCGAAGAGCGTCGTGTTGGGGAGCCGTTCCGCCTCGCCGCCGATGATCTTCGCTTCCGGCGAAACCGCGTTGAGCTCGCGCTCGAGCTCGTCGCGCAACGCCGCGATCCGGCCGCTCTCCGAGAGATGGTGGCCGGTGATCTCTGCCGCAACGCCGAATCCGGCAATCGCGGCTACGTTCTCGGTGCCGGCGCGGCGCCGCCGCTCCTGGCCGCCGCCGGTCAGAAGCGGCTCCGGCCGGACAGCCGCGTCGGCAAGGACGAGCGCGCCGGCGCCTTGCGGCCCGCCGATCTTGTGCGCCGAGAGCGCCAGGAAATCGACGCCGAGCGCGCCGATATCGACGGGGATTCGTCCAAGCGCCTGCACGGCGTCGCAGAAGACGTATGCGCCGTGTCGCTTCGCGATGCGCGCGGCTTCAGCGACCGGATGGATGACGCCCGTTTCGTTGTTGGCGAGCATCAGCGCGACAGTAGGGCGCGCCTGCGCCGTGATCGTGGCCCGCAAGCGCCTCTTCCAGCGCGGCAAGGTCGACGGTCCCCGTCGGCGTGACCGGAAGCCGGCTCACGTCCTGCGGCGCGAACCGTCCGCCGGCAAGGACGCACGGGTGCTCCGTCGCCCCGACATAGAGCCGCCCAGCCGGTCGCCGGGACGCGGCCGGCCTCGATCCGCGGCGTCAACGCCAACCCGGCAGCCTCTGTGGCGCCGCTGGTGAAGATCACATTCTGGGGCTTCGCGCCGACGGCGGCCGCCACTTCAGCCCGCGCGCGCTCCACGAGTGCCCGCGCAGCGCGACCCTCGGCATGCACCGACGAGGCGTTCGCGCTTAGGTTGAATCGCGGTCAGCGCAGCCTCGCGCGCCTCCGCTAAAAGCGGAGCGCTGGCATTTGCATCGAGATAGATGCGCTTGAGCATTGCTGCGCCAGTACCCACGTTATCCTTGAATTCCACCAAGCCTTTGGTGTTTAGATACGCGCCCTGCGGCGGGCGGCCGTGACGCCAGTTTTGAAAAGTTCCAAACTACTTTCTAGAAACGGGGGTCTTGCGTGTCAAGAAAGGCACGCGGCCCCGCAACCGAGGTTTTGGGTGCTCCTTACATGCCGGAAGTGATCTTTACCGGGCCGGACGGACGGCTCGAGGGGCGCTATCAGCCATCCGCCGTCAAAACCGCTCCGATTGCGCTTGGTGCTCCATCCGCACCCGCGCTTCGGCGGCACCATGAACAACCAGATCGTCTACAAGGCGTTCTACATGTTCCAGGAGCGCGGTTTCACCTGCCTGCGCTTCAATTTCCGCGGTGTCGGCCGCAGCCAGGGCTTTTTCGACCACGGCGTCGGCGAGCTTGCCGACGCGGCGGCGGCGCTCGACTGGATCCAGACGCTTTCACCCGGATTCGCGCGGCGTATGGATCGCCGGCTTCTCTTTCGGCGCCTGGATCGGGATGCAGCTCCTGATGCGCCGGCCGGAGGTGGAGGGCTTCATCTCGATCGCCCCGCAGCCGAACCTCTACGACTTCTCCTTCCTCGCCCCCTGCCCGTCCTCCGGGCTCATCATCCATGGCGACGAGGACAAGGTCGCGCCCGTCGATGCGGTCCAGGGGCTCGTCGACAAGCTGAAGACGCAGAAGGGCATCACCATCGACCACGAGCTGATCAAGGGCGCGAACCACTTCTTCGAGGGCCGCGTGGATGAGTTGATGGAGACCTGCGCCAATTATCTCGACATGCGCCTCGAGGCGATCGAGGGGGAATAGCGGGGCGTAGGGCCGCTCAGGCCGCCGCGGTCGAGGATTTCGGCGGCTGTTCCCGCGCCTCGCCGACTGCGTTGCGCGTGTCCTTGGCGATGATCGCGGCGAGTTCCGGCGCCGCCGTCGGCCGGCCGAACAGATAGCCCTGCACCTTCCTGCAGTCGTGCGACATCAGGAACTGCGCCTGCTCGGCGCGCTCCACGCCTTCCGCCAGGATATCGAGGTGGAAGGACTGCGCGGTGCCGATGAGGGCTCCGGAGCAGACCCTCCGTTTCCGGCGTTTCCCCGACTTGCGCGACGAGGCTGCGGTCGAGTTTGACCGCGTCGCAGGTGGAGCGGGCGAGGAGCTTCAGCCTGCGAGACGTCGAGCCCGAAATCGTCGAGCACGATCGATGACGCCGCGCTTCCTGAGCCGGTGCAGCTGATCGTTGATGGCGTTTCGAGTCTTCGAGCAGGACCGCCTCCGATACCTCCACCCGCAGCCGCGCCGCGTCGAAGCCGGAAGTTCGCCAAAGCATTCAGGATCGGTGCCGGCGACATCGCTGGTCTGGAACTGCGCCAGCGATATGTTGATCGACAGCATGATGTGCCGTGGCCACGTTGCGGCGGTCGTCAGCGCCTGATGGATGATCCATTCGCCGAGCGGGTGGATAAGGCCGCTTCGGTCGGCGATCGGCACGAAGACATCAGGCGATACATCGCCGAGTTGCGGATGGTGCAGCCGCGCCAGCGCCTCAAATCCGGTGAGCCGTCGCGTGCCGAGGTCGTATTGCGGCTGGAAATGCACCTCGAACCAGCCTTGGTGCAGACCCTCGCCGATCGCCCGCTCCATCTCCAGATGGCTCTCCGCCGCCTTCTCCATCTCGCGCTGGTAGACGCGGAACGTGCCGCCGCCCGGCTTCCTTGGCGGCATGCAAGGCAAGCGAGGCGTTGTGCAGGAGCTTGACCGGCATCGCCGCCCTTGTCGGGCGAGACCGCGATCCCGATGCTCGCGCGCGGGCCGCGCGTGCTGCGGCACTTGCGCGAGCGCGTCCTTCAGCGCCTCCTCGATCCGCCGCGCGTAGATTTCCGCGTGGCGCGCGCCGCCCGCCTCGGGCTGAATGATCGCGAACTCGTCGTCTCCGATACGCGCCAGACGCTCCGGCTGATCGACGAGGATCATCAGCCGCTCGCCGACGAGCTTCAGCAAGGCGTCGCCTTCCGCTTCGCCGAGGAGCTCGTTCACGGCGCGGAAGCGATCGATGTCGACGATGTGGACTGCGAGCTGGCGTCCGTTCTTGGTGTGCGCTTCGATCTGGTCGGCGAGCGATTTGCAGGAACTCCTGCCGTCCGTGGAGCTTCACGGCCAGTCTCGGCGGACATTGGGGATTTGCGGCCAATCCTGCCGCGCGCGCGGCGGAAGAGCAGAAAGCCGAGCCCGCAGAGCACCACCGCGCCGACGCCGACCGCGATCGCGAGCGGCGGGAAATCGGAGCCGAGCGCGCGCTTCGCTTCCGCAAGCACGAATTCGCCCATCGTCGTCACCATCAAGGCGTAGCCGGCGACGAGCACGAGCGCGATCGCGAGCAGGATCAGCTTGAGCCTCGTCTCGCGACGCGTCTCTTCCTCTTCGCTGCCGGGAACGGGACTGCGGAGCATGCTGTCATCCTGGGGGCTTGGAACGCCGCGCGGATTGTTCACGGGAAAGCTTGATCTGAGGTTAACCAGTCGTTGTCGGACGGCTGATCCGTCCGCCCGTGAGCGGTCGCGGAACGCCGGTTGTGAGCGGATACGAGATCGGTTTTCGGTCAGCCGCACGCACCGCGAGAAAGGCGAAGGCCTGCGCCTCCGTCGCGTCGCCGTCGAAGCCGATCTCTTCGAGCGGGTGAAGCGGGATGCCGGCGAGCGCGTCGCCGACGAGCCGCATCATCGCGACGTTGTGACGGCCGCCGCCGGAGGCGTAGCAGGCGACGGGCCGCTGCCGGCAGGTGCTCGAGCGCCGCCGCCACCGCGCGCGCCGAGAAGTGCAGCAGCGTTGCCGCACCGTCGGCGTCGGAGAGCGCCGTCGGCATGAGCGAGGCGAACGCGTCGCGGTCGAGCGACTTTGGCGGCGGCAGCGCGAAGTAAGGGTGCGCGAGGAGCTTCGCCAGCATCGCGGCCGACGGCGTGCCGCTCGCCGCGAGCTGCCCGTCGGCGTCGAAGGGCCGGCCGGTCCGCGCCAGCATCCAGTCGTCGAGGAGCGCGTTGCCCGGCCCGGTGTCGAAGGCGATCAGCTCGTCGCCCGCGCCGACATAGGTGACGTTGGCGACGCCCCCGAGATTGAGGAAGAGCACCGGCCGCGCGAGGCCAGCCGTCTCGGCGAGCGCGCGATGGAAGACCGGCGCGAGCGGCGCGCCCTGCCCGCCGGCCGCCATGTCGTCGGCGCGGAAGTCCCAGGCGACCGTGTATTCCGAGCCGGTCGGCGAGCGCCGCCCGTCGCCGATCTGCACGGTCAGCGCCCTCGCCGGATCGTGAAACACGGTCTGCCCGTGGAAGCCGACGAGGTCGATCGCTCGGCGGCGGCGATCCCCTCCGCGGCGAGGAACGCCTCCACCGCTTCGGCATGGCGGAGCGTGACGAGCCGCTCCGCCTCGGCGAGCGGCCCGGGCCGGTCGGCGCGGTCCTTCAGCGCCACGCGCCGTCCTTCGTCGCCTGCCGCAAGACTTCGCGGTCGGCCTCCTGCGTAGGGATAGGTCCGCGCCGGGCCGAACGCCGCCACCCGCTCGCCGTCCGTCTCGATCAGCGCCACGTCGACCCCGTCGAGCGAGGTGCCGCTCATCAGGCCGATCGCCCGGCGTGTCCCGCCACCTCGGAAACCCCGCTCCGGCCCGCGTTTCACGAGCGGCCGATCCCATGCTAAGAGCCGCCGGAAACTGGCACGCGCCCCAATCCGACCGCAAGCATGACCACCTTCCGCTCCGACTTCCTGCGCACCCTCCAGGAGCGCGGCTTCATCCACCAGTGCTCCGACCCGGAGGGGCTCGACGCGCTCTTCGCGCAAGGGGTCGGTCACCGCCTATGTCGGCTACGACTGCACCGGGCCGTCGCTGCATGTCGGGCAGCCTCGTCTCCATCATGATGCTGCGCTGGCTGCAGAAGACCGGCGGCATGCCGATCACGCTGATGGGCGGCGGCACGACGCGGGTCGGCGATCCTTCCGGCAAGGACGAGACGCGCCGCATCCTCACGCGTCGCGGACATCGAGGCCAACAAGCAGAGCCTGAAGATCGGTGTTCGCGCGCTTCCTCGACTTCGACGGGCGCGCACGCCGCGATCATGCCGGACAACGCCGAGTGGCTGGCGCCGCTCAACTACATCGATTTCCTGCGCGACGTCGGCCGCCACTTCTCCGTCAACCGCATGCTCTCGTTCGAACTCGGTGAAGCTGCGGCTCGACCGCGACCACGAGCTGTCGTTCCTCGAGTTCAACTACATGATCCTGCAGGCCTACGACTTCGTGGAGCTTCACCGCCGCCACGGCTGCGTGCTGCAGATGGGCGGCTCCGACCAGTGGGGCAACATCGTCAACGGCATCGACCTCGGCCGCCGCATGGGGACCGGGCAGCTCTATGCGCTGACCTGTCCGCTGATCACCACCGCCTCCGGCGCCAAGATGGGCAAGACCGCGCAGGGCGCGGTCTGGCTCAACGCCGCGTATCTCTCGCCCTACGACTACTGGCAGTTCTGGCGGAACGCCGAGGACGACGACGTCGGCCGCTTCATGCGGCTCTTCACCGACCTGCCGCTCGACGAGATCGCGCGGCTCGAGAGGCTCGCCGGCGCGGAGATCAACGAGGCGAAGAAGGTCCTCGCCACCGAGGCGACGACGCTTCTGCACGGCAAGGCGGCGGCGGAGGCGGCGGCCGAGACGGCGCGCAAGACCTTCGAGGAAGGCGGCATCGGCGCAGGCCTCCCCTCGATCGCCGTGCCGCGCGCCGAGCTTGAGGCAGGTGTCGCGCTGCCCGCGCTCTTCGTGCGCGCCGGGCTCGCCGGCTCGAACGGCGAGGTGCGCCGCGCCGTCGCCAACAACTCGATCAGCATCAACGACGTGCCGCGTGACCGACCCGCAGCGCAAGGTCGGCGTCGAAGGACGTCAACGACGACGGCGTGGTGAAGCTGTCGCTCGGCCGCAAGAAGCACGCGCTCGTCGTGCCGGGCTAGACGCTCCGCCGCGCATCCGATCGGGATGGCGCCGGCTCAGCGGTATTCGAAGATCTTGCGGAAGATGCCCGGCGCGATCGCCGAGATCGGGTTCATCACCAGCTTCGGATTGTCGAGCGGCCCGTACATCTTGTAGGTGATGCCGAGCAGCCCCTCGTCGCGCCCGCCGCCGAGCATGGCGCCGAGCATCGGGATGGCGCCGGCGATGTTGTTGATGCCGAAGGCGGGGATGAAGGTGCCGCTCAGCGCCATCTTGCTGTCGGGAACGATTGATCGTCCCGCTCGCCGTGGCCCCGAGCGCAGCGCCGCGCAGCGCCGCCTCGTCGATGTTGATCACCCAGCCCTGCTGCGTGAACGGTATCCTGAGCTGCGCTGAAATGCATGTCGCTGGTCGGCTGCGCATGCCCTCCGCTCGCGTCGGGCCGTTGGCGGCAGCCGCCGATGCGCACGGCGGAGGCGAGCGCCGTCTCGTTGACGAGGCGGAAGTCGCGCAGCATCGCGACGCCGGAGCCGGCGCCGCCGATCGGGCCGCTATAGTCGACGACGAGGTTGCCGCCGGCCACGCGGCTGTAGATGCCGGAGAAGCGGATCAGCGCGCCGCCGGCATCGGCGAAGAGGCGGAACGTCGCGCACGTTGCCCTCGCGGCCGACGGTCCATTCGAACGGCTGGTTGGAATTGCCGAAGCCCTTCAGCGAAACCGCGTCGAGCCCCTTTCGCGGTGACCGTCATGCGTCCGGCGACGTTGGAAAGCGCGACGTCGTTCTGGCCGCGCACGACGTCGATGTTGAGGTCGACGTGGACCGGGAAGATGTCGGCCGTCGCTGCCACCGAACGCCGGCGCCGACACCCTTGATGATGCCGCGCGCGTCGAGGCTCGCCCCGCGCACGCCGACGTCGTAGCCGCCGCCGTTCGCGGTCACCGACACCGACAGCTGATCGCCCGAGCGCAGCGCGATCTTCTCAAGCTCCATCGTCTTCACGCGGCCGTCCGGCCCGAGCGACATGCTGCCGCGCGCCTCGAATCCCTTTCCCGAGAGCAGGAAGTTCGAGACTTCCGTGCCCGTCGTCCGTCTTCTCCATGATGAAGCTCGCGGTCGCCGGCACGCCCGGCCCTTTTTCCCAGCCGAGGAACGGCAGGCTGATGCGGCGCCTGTTTCAGGTCGAGCGCGACCTGCTGGCGCGGCTCGCCGGAATGCGTGAGCGAGGCGAGGACTGGCCCGGTCACGAGATTGCCGAAGGCGAAGCCGAGGCGCTTGCGCGCCGCCTCGTCGAGCTCCACGGTGACGGCGGATGTGTCCGGCGCGGCGGTGCCGAGGATCAGGTCGACGGAGGCGTCGAAGCCGTCGAGCTTGCCGAGGCCTTTGACGGTGTAGCTTTTCGGGCTTCCCTCCAGCACGAGGTCGGCGTCTCTCGATCATGCGTCCGTCGATCGGGTGCGTGCTGCGTGAAATTCGTCAGCGCCAGCCGGAACGTCGGAATGACGTCGGAGAAATCGCTCTCGTAGATCGGGATATTGGCGTCGAGCGACAGCGCCGCGTCGCCGGAGATGCCGTCGGCGACGATGCCGTGCTTGCTGGCGACGTGGAGCGGCGGCGTATCGGAGGCGACGGCGAGCGCCGCCGCCGAGCCGGCAAGCTCCAGATGCAGGTCGCCGCGCGGCTGTGTGCGGCCGAGCTCGGGGATGATGAGGGTCGTGCCGCCGGCCTGCAGGTCGCCCTCGCCCTCGCACCTCCATGACGCCGGTCTGCGCCCAGATGCTGGCGGTCGCGTTGCCGAAGGTGATCCCGCCGAGCGCTTTCTTGATGGTCGGGAATGTGGGGATCGGCGTGAACTCCGCGTCCTGGAACGGCAGCGTGCCGACCAGCGCAGTTGCGGGCAGCACCTTGCCGCGGTTGTCCGGGCCGATGCGGTCGGGAGGAAGCGCGACCGTGCAGCGTCGCCGGGCCCGACCGTGCCGCCCTTGACGTTGAGGTCGAACCAGATGCGCGTCTTCGACGCGACGAATGGCGGCCACAGCGCGCGCATCACGCCGGCCGGCATCTGGCTGATGGAGAGGGCGAAGGAAAGACCGGGCGTCGGCCCGGCCAGGCTCGCCTGCCCGATCACCGAGGCGGTCCCCTCGGACGTCGCCAGGTCGAAGCGTTCGACTTCGATCCCGATGCGGCGTAGTTGATGCGCGCGAGCCCGCCGCCGCCGATCATAGGATGTCCTTCTTCGCGCCGATCGGGTGGGAAGAGATGCCGCTCGCGCACGCGGCAGATCAGGTCCCATGGCCCCTGCGTCGGAGAGGTCGGCGACGCCCTTCGAACTGCATGCGCCCGGTGCGCGTGCGCACTTCCGCGCTCGGGATCGACATGCGGTCGCCGGTCGCATCGAGCACGAAGCCGATCGCCGTCCCATTCGAGGTTCACCGTCTCGTCGCCGTTCAGCGAAATCTCGCCTTCGGAGGTCGAGAGCACGCCCGCGCAGCCCGAGGAAGTGCCCGTCGTCGTCCTGCGCCATGCGCGCCTGCAGGGTGACGTCGACGCGGAAGTAGGGCCCGCCGTCGGCTGCCCGCAAGCTGCGGCGACCAATGAAGTCGCCGGGAAGGTCCTGGACCTCGACGGTGACGGTTGTGTTGCCGGTTCTGCGTCTTGCGGCGCTCGACCGTCAGGTCCCAGTCGTGCCCGGCTCTTCTCGCAGATCTGGATCCAGGCCTTGCTGCGGGTCGTCGCCGAGCGGCAGCCAGGTCGCGTCGGCGACCGTGAGCGAGGGGCCGGAGAATTGGTCGTCGAGATGGATCGACGGCGTCCGTGATCGCGACCTCCTGGAGGCCGGCGCCGCGCATGATCGTGTCGGCCTTGATGACCTGCGCCATGAAGGCCGTCGGAGGCATTGCGGATGAGGTCGGCGCCTCTTCCCTCGCGCGCCATGCGCGGGGACGCCGCTTGACGCCGATCGTCACGCCCGACACCTTCACCGAGTTCAGGCTGATCTGGCCGCCGAAAAGGACGCAGGCGGACGAGGTCGTGGTCAGCTCCTTCGCCGAGACGGCCGCGATGCCGGGCATCGAAAGCTCCAGGTCCCGGATGCGAAGGATCACCCCTTCCTCGTCGCGATAGGCGATGGCGGTCGACCCGACCTGCACCCGCGCTCCGGCGGGCAGGCCCTGCTCGATCGCCGCTTCAACGCGGCCCGTCAGGAAGCCGAGGCTGATCGAGGCGCTGCGTCACCTGCCAGTAGAGGCCGCCGACAGCCGCCCCGACGACGAGGACGAAGATGCCGAACCCCGCCGCGATCCGTGAAAGAGCCTCCGCCGCCGCGCGACGACGATCAGCTCGGGATCCTCTATCTCGTGAGTGACCTTCAGCATGTCTTTGGGCGCGGCAAATCCTGTCGCGAGCGGCGGTCTCCACTCTATACGATTCAAGCCGTTAGGGCAGCGTTCTCTGCGGACCGCCCGATCGTTGGTTTCGCGCCAAATGTTGACCTGAGGATGACCATGAGCACGACCGTTGAAGGAAGGCGACAAGGCCCCGGATTTCGATCTCCCGACCGATGGCGGCGGCCGTTTCCGCCTGAGCAAGCAGCGCGGCAACGCCGGTTGTCGTCTATTTCTACCCGAAGGACGACACCTCCGGCTGCACGAAGGAGGCGATCGATTTCACCGCCAGCAAGGCCGCATTCGACCGCCTGGAAGACGCTTATCGTCGGCATCTCGCCCGACGCGCCCGCCGCGCACGACAAGTTCAAGGCGAAGCACGACCTGTCGATCGCGCTCGCCGCCGACGAGGAGAAGAGCGCTGGCGAACGCCTATGGCGTGTGGGCGGAGAAGTCGATGTACGGGCGCAAATACATGGGCGTCGAGCGCTCGACCTTCCTCGTCGACGGCGCCGGCAAGATCGCCAAGGCGTGGCGGAGCGTGAAGGTCCCGGGGCACGTCGAGGAGGTGCTGGAGGCCGCCGCGCAGGCGCTTGCGGAGATAGCCCGGCGAGGCGGCCCAATCCGGCTGAGACAACCGTTCGTTAACCTTAACGCACCAATGATCGGCGCACCGAATCCCGCCTGCGCTCGATCATGGTGCATCCGAGTCAGCGACAGCCCGCATTACCTCCCCGCGCAAGCCGTCCTGGAGCCTGACGTTCCGGCGCGGCGGCACGCTGCGCAGCTATCCGATCCGCCCGTGGCTCGCCGGCTCGATCGTTCGGCGTCCTCGGCCTGCTGCTCACCGCCTATGTCGGCGCGACGGCCTATCTCGTCTATCGCGACGATCTCCTCGGCGCCGCGGTGTCGCGCCAGGTCAGGATGCAATACGCCTACGAGGAGCGGATCGCCGCGCTTCGCGCCGAGCTCGACCGCGTGACCAGCCGCCATGCCGTGCAGACGGAGGGCGTGGAGCAGCAGCTCTCGACGGCTGCTCGATCAGCAGGCGACGATCGAGCGAGCGCCAGTCGACGCTCGACGCGCTGGTCGGCCAGGCGCGCGCGGCCGGGCAGTCGCCGTCGGCGATGCCGCGGCCGCCGCGTTCCGCGCGCACGGCCGGACGATGCGGCCGCCGGCGAAGTGGCGGCCGACGCAGACGCCGGCGACGCGGCGCTCGGCTATCATGCCGGAGCGACCGACCGACCGACGACGTCATCTCGCACATGCTCCTGAAGGCGACCGCGGGCGGCCGCGAATCGCGCCTCCGGCGCAGCATCCGCCCGATCCTGGCGCGCGTCGGCGCGTCGCTCGACCAGGCCGAATCCAGGCAGTCGGCAGCGCTCGACGCCCTGACCGCACGCGGCCGGCGGCGAGGAGGACCGGCTGACGCTCGGCTCTGACAGCGATCGGCGCGCAAGGTCGGACGGACCGGCAGACGCCGACACGAGGCGCCGCAGGGCGGCCCCTTCATTCCCGCCGAAGGGCTTCACTTCGTCGAGCGCGCCGCGCTTCGTGAAGAAGACGCTCGACGACATCGAGACGCTGCGCCGCGACGCCGTCGGCGCTGCCGGTGAGAGTCCCGGTAAAGGCGCTCTACCTTTCCAGCCGCTTCGGCTATCGCGTCGATCCGTTCCTGAAGCGGCCGGCTTTTCATGCCGGCCTCGACTTCGTCGCGGACACGGGAACCGCTGGTCCATGCGACGGCGCCCGGCACGGTCGTCTCGGCCGGCGTGAACGGCGGCTACGGCGAGATGGTGGAGATCGCGCACGCCGACGGGATCAGCACCCGCTACGGGCATCTGTCGGCGATCCTCGTGACGCCGGGCATGCATGTCGACGCGGGAACGCCGATCGGTCGGGTCGGCTCGACCGGGCGCTCCACCGGGCCGCATCTCCACTACGAGACGCGGCGCGACGGCGAGGCGATCGACCCCGCGCTCTACCTCGCCGCCGGCAAGGCGCTGACGTGCCGGCTCGGCTCTAGCTCAGCTCCGCGCCCTCGCCTGCCCCTCGCCCGGGCTGCCGGTGATGCGCTGCGCGAGCGAGGCTTCCATGAACTGGTCGAGGTCGCCGTCGAGCACGTTGCCGGGCGACGTGCTTTCGACGCCGGTGCGCAGATCCTTCACCAGCTGATAGGGCTGCAGCACGTAGGAGCGGATCTGGTGGCCCCAGCCGATCTCGGTCTTGGCGGCCTCCGTCGCCATCGCCGCCTCCTCGCGCTTCTTCAGCTCCGCTTCGTAGAGGCGCGCGCGCAGCATCTCCCACGCGGTGGCGCGGTTCTTGTGCTGCGAGCGCTCGCTCTGGCAGGCGACCGCGATGCCGGTCGGGATATGCGTCAGACGCACCGCGGAATCCGTCGTGTTGACGTGCTGCCCGCCGGAGCCGGAGGAGCGGTAGGTGTCGGTGCGCACGTCGCTCTCGTTGATCTCGATCTTGATGGTGTCGTCGACCACCGGATAGACCCAGACGCTGGCGAAGCTCGTGTGGCGGCGCGCGTTGGAATCGAACGGCGAGATGCGCACCAGCCGATGCACGCCGGATTCCGTCTTCAGCCAGCCATAGGCGTTGCCGCCCCTTGATCTGGATCGTCGCGGACTTGATGCCGGCCTGCTCGCCGTCCTGGTATTCGAGCACCTCCACCTTGGAGCCACGCTGCTCCGCCCAGCGCGTGTACATGCGCAGCAGCATCTGCGCCCAGTCCTGGCTCTCGGTGCCGCCGGCGCCGGCATGGATTTCGAGATAGGCGTCGTTGTGGTCGGCCTCGCCGGAAAGGAGCGTCTCGACCTGGCGGCGAGCCATCATCGCGCGCGAGCCGCTCGATCGCCGCCTCCGCCTCCGTCGACGATCGACTGGTCGCCGTCCGCCTCGCCGAGCTCGATCAGCCCGATATTGTCGTCAAGCTCGCGCTCCGCCCGCCTTGACCGCGGCGATGGCATCGTCGAGGTGCTGCCGCTCGCGCATGACGGCCTGCGCCTCCTCGGGCCTGTTCCAGAGGTCGGGGCTCTCGACGCGCGCGTTCAGCTCCGCGAGACGGCGCTCGGCGACATCCCAGTCAAAGATGCCTCCGGATCAGCGCGACCGCGTCGCGGATTTCGTCGACGAGCGCCTCGGTCTCGGCTCGCATGCTCAAATCTCCAAAGACGGGTCTCGCGAATGGAAGAGGCGCGGAGATCGCAGTCCCGCGCCTCGCCCAGCGAAAAATGGGAACCGGATCGGCGCTTAGTAAAGACCGCCGGTGCCGGTCGCAACGGCCCGGTCCGCCTCGGGCGAGACGGTCGCCGGAATGCCCATCGTGTCCTGGTAGCCGATGATCGAATAGGTGGTCGGCGGCGCGGTTCCCGGCTTGAACGCCTCGAGGATGACGTCGGGGTCGCCGGCCTGCGCGCGGAGCCCGGTGCGGCGGTCGATCGGGATCAGGTCGATGCCCGGCGGAACCTGGAACTCTTTCGGCGGCTGCGTCCTTAAGCGCCGCCTTCATGAACTCCACGAAGATCGGCGCCGCGAGCATGGCCGCCGGTCTGGCCTCGGCCCATCGGCCGCGGCTTGTCGTAGCCGATGAACACGCCGCAGACGAGATCGGGCGAGAAGCCGACGAACCAGGCGTCTTTCTCGTCGTTGGTGGTGCCGGTCTTGCCGGCGATCGGCTTGCCGACCTTCTGCACCACGGTCGCCGTGCCGCGCTTCACCACGCCCTCCATCATGGAGGTGATCTGGTAGGCGGTCATCGGATCGAGCACCTGCTCGCGATTGTCGATGAGCGTCGGCTCGGGCTGGCCGGTCCAGCTCGTGGCGTCGCAGTCTTCGCATTTGCGCTGGTCGTGCTGGTAGATGGTGCGCCCGAAGCGGTCCTGGATGCGGTCGATCAGCGTGGCGTTGATCTTGCGCGCCGCCATTGGCGATCGTCGCGTAGGCGGTGACGAGCCGCAGCACCGTGGTCTCGCCGGCGCCGATCGCCATCGGCAGATAGGGCGCGAGGTTGTCGTAGATGCCGAAGCGCTTGGCGTATTCGACGATGAGCGGCATGCCCATGTCCTGCGCCAGCCGCACGGTCATGACGTTGCGCGATTTCTCGATTCCGGTCCTGAGCGTCGCCGGCCCGTAGAACTTGCCGCCGTAATTCTGCGGCTGCCACACGTCGTTGCCGGCGTGGATTTCGATCGGCGCGTCCATGACCACTGAGGACGGCGTGTAGCCGTTGTCGAGCGCCGCGGAATAGACGAACGGCTTGAACGCCGAGCCCGGCTGCCGCCACGCCTGGGTGGCGCGGTTGAACTCGCTCTCGCGCAAACGAAAAGCCGCCCTGCATGGCGAGAACGCGGCCCGGTATAGGGGTCCATGGCGATGATCGCGCCCTCGATCTCCGGCGGCTGGTGGAGCTTGAAGGTGCCCGGCTGGTCGGCGACCGCCTCGACATAGACGACGTCGCCGGGCTTCAGCACCGAGCCGACATTCGAAAGCCCGCTCTTCGCCCACTTCATCTCGCTAAGCGGGATCGTGCCCTTCTCGCGCTCCGAGGACAGCGAGCCGTTCGGCAAGCGTCTGCGGCTGCAGGCCGACCGTCGCAGAATCGCTCGTCGTCTCAAGCACCACCGCGAGCCGCCATTCCGGCACGTCGGAGAGCCCCGGCAGCTTGCCGAGCGGCTCGCCCCAGTCGCCGGAAATGTCGATGGTCGTCACCGGGCCGCGATAGCCGCGCTTCTCGTCGAACCTGATCAGCCCGTCCTGCAGCGCCTTGCGGGCAAGCACCTGCAGCTTCGGATCGAGCGTGGTGCGGACCGAGAGGCCGCCTTCGTAGAGCTTCTCGCTGCCGTACATGTCGATCAGGTCGCGGCGCACCTCCTCGGCGAAGAACTCGGAGGCGAAGAGGTAGTTGCCGCGCGTGCGCGGAGTTACGACGAGCGGGCTCTGCTTCGCCGCCTCGCCGTCGGCGGCGCGGATGTAGCCGTTCTCGACCATGCGGTCGATGACCCAGTTCCGGCGCTCGACCGCGCGATCCTCGTGGCGGAAGGGATTATAGTTCTCCGGCGCTTTCGGCAGCGCCGCGAGATAGGCCGCCTCGCCGATCGTCAGCTGGTTGACCGGCTTGTCGAAGTAATTGAGCGCCGCCGCCGCCACGCCGTAGGAGCCGAGGCCGAGATAGATCTCGTTCAGATAGAGCTCGAAGATCTTGTCCTTCGAGTAGGCCTGCTCGATCCTGAGCGCGAGCAGCGCCTCCTTGATCTTGCGCTCGTAGGAGACCTCGTTGGTGAGGAGGAAGTTCTTCGCGACCTGCTGGGTGATGGTGGATGCGCCGACCGGACGCTTTCCCGAGCCGCGATTGCGGAAGTTGACGACGGCGGCGCGCATGATGCCGGCGACGTCGAGGCCGTCGTGCTCGTAGAAGTTCTTGTCTTCCGCTGAGAGGAACGCCGCCTTGATCAGGTCGGGCACGGCCTGGATCGGCAGATAGAGGCGCCGCTCGCGCGCATGCTCCGCCATCAGCTGACCGTCGGCCGCATGGATGCGTGTCATCACCGGCGGCTCGTACTGCGCCAGACTGTCGTAGTCGGGCAAGTCGGCGTTGAACGTCTGCAACAGAACGCCCGCGGCCACAGCGAGACTGAGAAGCATGAAGGCTCCTATCCCGAAGACGTAGCCAAGTATCCTTAATAACATGAGTCAGGGCGCCTTAGCGGAATCAGCAAATCAATCAGCCTGTCCGCTTTCCGGATTTTTATGATGAAACTGAGGCGAAATGCCAAGGAATTCAGTGGATTTGCAGGGCTTTTCGAGAAGCTGTCGGCGATGTTGTCCAAATGCAACGACCGCTTCTATTGCCCGGCCGTCTGGCGCCCGATCACGAAACCCCTCGATCGCGCGCGCCACGGTCTCCGCCTCGCCGCCCGGCCAGCTGTCGGAGCTGAAGAGCTTCTCGTCGTCCGGATTGGAGAGATAGCCGAGCTCAAGCAGCACGGAGGGCACGTCCGGCGCCTTCAGCACGCGGAACGCCGCCCGCCGCCAAGGATTGGAGTTGAGCGCCACCTTGCCCGCGCATGTCGACGACCAGCGACTTCGCAAAGCGGACCGAGAGGTTCTTGGTCTCACGGCGCGCCAGATCGAAGAGGATATCGGCGACGTCGTCGGGCTGATCGTCGAGCGCCAGGCCGGCGAGGATGTCGGAGCGGTTCTCATGCTCCGCGAGCGCCTGGGAGAGCGCGTCGGAGGCATCTTCCGACACCGTGTAGACGGTCGCGCCGCGCACGTATTTCTGGCGCACCGTGTCGGCGTGGACGGAGACAAAGAGCGCGGCCTTGTGCGCGCGCCCAACTTCGACCCGGTCGCCAAGCGAAACGAACGTGTCGTCGGTTCGCGTCAAGATCGGCTCAAGCTTGCCGCCGGCCTTCAATTGGCGGGCGAGCTCCAGCGCGAACTTCAGCGTGATGTCCTTTTCGAGAGTGCCGTCCTTGCCGATGGCGCCGGAATCGATGCCGCCGTGGCCGGGGTCGATGACGACGACCGGCAGGCCGCTCGTCGTGGTGGGAGCCGGTTCCTGGACGCGCGGAGCCGGGACACGTGGCGGACGGTCGCGCAGCGCCGCCGCAGCGAACGCCTCCTCGGAGGTCGGCGCCATATCGACCACGAACCGCGCCGGCTGCGTTCCGATCGGGTCGAGCACGAAGGTGTTCACGATCTCGACCGGACCGGTGAGATCGAGCACGACGCGCGCCTTTCCGGGCGCGATCAATCCGTAGCGGTAGTCGCTGACGAGGCCACGGCCTTCGCCCGGCTTTGCCGGGCCGCTGAACCCGACGTCCGGCATGTCGATGACGAGCCGGTTCGGATTGGCCAGCCTGAGCAGGTGATAATCGGGGCTTTTCGCCAGATCGATGACGAAGCGCGTGCGGCTGGTGTCGCCGACGATGCGCATCGCGCCGACAAGATTCTGCGGGGCGCCGCCGGCAATTCCCGCCGCGACGACCGCCAGCGCGGCAACGAGATGAGGCGCAGCGTCAGGCGCATCGGATCGATCCCTCCGATGGCCTCCATCGCCCGACTTTGCGATGGAGACAAGGGTTCGGCGTGTCAAAAAAGGGGAAAGGTGCGGTGCCGGGATTTGCACCCCTTCACGATATCGTAGGCGGGTAAGTCAGCCCTTCGGAAAGGTCGTTTGACGTCGACTCTTGCATTCGCCCGCGCCCGTTCCTAATAAGGTCGGCGACGGATTCCTCCTTGGCCGCGGACCGGCGCGACGTGACGCGACCCGCTCGCCAGCCGCAATTTGCCGGATTTTCGGCCAGGTCGAAGACGGGCTCATGCGCTTTAGCGGCGCACGGACCGCGATCAGGGGACGAATTGTCCCGCCCTGTCCGAAAGGCTGCCGATGCATTTGCGGCTCCCGACTTCCGCCAGACCGCCAACTGGCCCGGCATTTGGCCGCGGCCTCGGCGGCGACGGTTTCGTCGACCCCGGGAGCAACCGCGGATCTGGCCTTTCGCCTTTCAACAAAATTGGACCCGCCGACGTCAGCGGCGCGTGCCGGACGGGTCCGGAGTCTATTTTCCATGTCGAACAAGATGCTCATCGATGCGACCCACCCGGAGGAAACCCGGGTGGTCGTGCTACGTGGCAACCGGGTTGAGGAGTTTGATTTCGAGGCGGCCGACCGGCAGCCGCTCAGAGGCAACATCTATCTCGCCAAAGTAACCCGGGTCGAACCGTCGCTGCAGGCGGCGTTCGTCGACTACGGCGGCAACCGCCACGGCTTCCTCGCGTTTTCCGAAATCCACCCCGACTACTATCAGATCCCGTTCGCCGACCGTCAGGCGCTCCTGCAGGAGCAGGCGCGCGCCGACGCCGAACAGGCCGAGCGCGACGACGAGCAGGCGAGCCGGCGCGCCGATCGCGAAGCGCGGCGCGAAGCCGAAGAAGATGCCCGCGCCGACGAGGCGCCCGAGACCGTCGGCGCTGAGCCCGCCGAGGCGGAAGCCGGCGAGTCCGATGCCGCGGAATCCGAATCAGCAGCCCTCGAGACTGAAGACGCGGATGCGGAGGGCGCGGCCGAGGAGCCGGCGGTCGAAGTCATGGCGGCCGATTTTGCACCCGCCGAAGAAGTGAGCGAGTCGGTCGAGCCCGAAAGCGAGCCGGCATCGGATGCGGCCGCCGCCGCTGAAGCCGGCGAAGAGGCCGAGGCCGAAGCGGCTGAGCGCGAGCAGGATCAAGATCGCGAAGAGGACGAAAAGGTCGAGAGCGTCGGCGCCGAAGATGCGCTCGAGGAATTGCCGGAGCGGCGCAAGCCGCGGCCGCGCCAGTACAAGATCCAGGAAGTGATCAAGCGCCGCCAGGTGCTTCTCGTGCAGGTCGTCAAGGAAGAGCGCGGCAACAAGGGCGCGGCGCTCACCACCTACCTCTCGCTCGCCGGCCGCTATTCGGTGCTGATGCCGAACACGGCGCGCGGCGGCGGCATCTCCCGCAAGGTCACGACGCCGGCCGATCGCAAGCGCATGAAGGCCATCGCATCCGACCTGGAGGTGCCGGAAGGCATGGGTGTCATCCTTCGGACCGCCGGCGCCAACCGCACCAAGAGCGAGATCAAGCGCGATTTCGAATACCTGCTGCGGCTCTGGGAGAACGTGCGCGAGCTGACGCTGCGCTCCTCCGCCCCGAAGCTCGTCTACGAGGAAGGCAACCTCATCAAGCGCTCGATCCGCGACCTCTACTCGCGCGAGATCGACCAGGTGGTCGTTGCCGGCGACGACGCCTACCGCGAGGCGAAGGACTTCATGCGCATGCTCATGCCGAGCCATGCGCGCAACGTCCAGCTCTACAAGGAAAGCGTCCCCGTCTTCTCGCGCAGCGGCGTCGAGGCGCAGCTCGACGCGATGTTCTCCCCGCAGGTGACGCTGAAATCGGGCGGCTACATCGTCATCAACCAGACCGAGGCGCTGGTCTCGATCGACGTCAACTCGGGGCGCTCCACGCGCGAGCATTCGATCGAGGACACGGCGCTCAAGACGAACCTCGAAGCGGCGGAGGAGATTTCCCGCCAGCTGCGGCTGCGTGACCTCGCCGGCCTCATCGTCATCGACTTCATCGACATGGAGGAGAAGCGCAACAACCGCTCGGTCGAGCGCAAGCTCAAGGATTGCCTGCGCGCCGACCGCGCCCGCATCCAGGTCGGCCGCATCTCCCATTTCGGGCTGCTGGAAATGTCGCGTCAGCGCATCCGCACCGGCGTCCTGGAAAGCTCCACTGTCCCCTGCCCGCATTGCCGCGGCACCGGCCAGGTGCGTTCCGTGTCGTCGCTGTCGCTGCAGATTCTGCGCGCGCTTGAGGATCATCTGCTTCGCCACAGCGGTCACAATCTCGTCGTGCGCACGCGCGAGGAGGTGGCGCTCTATGTGCTGAACCAGAAGCGCCGGCATCTTGGCCGATCTTGAGGCGCGCTTCGGCGTGCAGATCGCGATCTCCGGCGAAGCGCCGGAGAACGGCGCGGGCTATTCGATCGAGCGTGGCACGCCGGTCGAGGATCGGCCGGAGGCGACCGGCGCGGTCGCCATGCGCGATATGCCGGAAGAAGAAGAAGTGGCGGTGATCGAGGAGGAGCCCGAGGAGACCGAGCGCGAGGCGGAGCCGGAAGGCCGCGAGCGGCGTCCGCGCCGCCGTCGGCGCGGTCGTCGCGGCAATGGCGACGACCGGCATGCGCATCCGGGTGGCGCCGAGCCGGAGGAGGCTGGTGCCGAATCCGAGGGTGACGAAGAGGCGGAGCGTCCCACCGCCGAGGCTGGCGAGAGCGCCGAGGCCGGCGAGCAGCGTCGCCGCCGCCGCGGCCGCCGCGGTGGACGTCGGCGTCGTGGACGCGAGAACGGCGAGCGCAACGAAGAGGATCGCGGCCGCGACGACGGCATCAATGCCGCCGACGCCGAAGGCGAGAGCAACGGATACTCGGCCGGCGATGACGAACCTGAATCGGCGCCCTATGCCGAGGCGCCGGCCGTGGAGGTCGAGTCCGAACCCGCGGAGGAATTCCGCGCCGAATTGTTCGAGCCCGAGGATGTCGAAGCGCCCGCAAATAGAGGCCGAGCCGGAGATCCGAGATGAGCCGGCCCCCGAGCCTGAGCCTGTCGCGGCACAGCCGCAGCCCGAGCCGGAAGACGACAACCGGCCGAAGCGCACCGGCTGGTGGAACAAGCGCTCCTCGTTCTTCTGAGTAGAGAGAAGCGTCTCAAGTATCTGTCGTCATTGCCGGGCTTGACCCGGCAATCCATTCCGTCGGGGTCGCGATCTTCATGAGCGGCACGGAATGGATGCCCGGACCTGCCTGCGCGAAGCCGGAGCTTCGCTTCAGCGAAGGCTGGTCAAGTCCGGGCATGACGATATCGACGTGGTGGCTCGCGGCCACAGTGCGACCTACGGGAACAGCGGCAACTGCAGGAGGCCCGTCGTCTCGTCGAGGCCGAAGGCGATGTTCATGTTCTGCAGCGCCTGGCCGGCCGAGCCTTTGACCAGGTTGTCGAGCACCGAGATCACGATGGCGCGGCCCGGGATGCGGTCGGCGAAGACGCCGATCTGAACGTAGTTCGAGCCGCGCACGTTCTGCGTCTGCGGCAGCACGCCCTTCGGCGCAACATGGACGAACGGCTCGCTTTTGCATAGGCGTCCGCGAGCGCTCCGCGAAGAGTCGTCGGCCGTCGCCCCCTTCAGCCTCACATAGGATGTGCAGAGCTCGCCGCGGCTCATCGGGATCAGGTGCGGCGTGAAATTCACCGTGACCTTCGCGCCGACGGCGAGCCCGATCTCCTGCTCGATCTCCGGCGCGTGCCGGTGCTTCGCCACCGAATAGGGCGAGAGCCCCTCCCCCGCTTCGGTGAAGAGCGTGTTCTGCTTCAGGCCGCGCCCTGCGCCCGACACTCCCGACTTCGCGTCGACGATGATGTCGCTGGCGTCGATGAGCCCGGCCCTCGCGATCGGAACGAGCGCCAGCAGCGCCGCCGTCGGATAGCAGCCCGGGCAGGCGACGAGCCGCGCCGTCTTGAGTTTGTCGCGATAGAACTCGGTCAGTCCGTAGACCGCCTCCTTCTGCAGCGTCGGCGCGCGGTGCTCGTGCCCGTACCATTCGGCGTAGGTCGCCATGTCGGCGAGGCGGAAGTCCGCCGACATGTCGATCACCTTGATCTTCGGATTAGCGGCGAGCACCGCCGCCGTGATCTCTTGCGTGGTGCCGTGCGGCAATCCGCAGAACACGGCGTCGAGCCTCGTCCAGTCGACCTTCTCCCATTCGACGAGCGTCGGCAGGTCGAGCATGAAGAAGTGCGGGAAGACCTCCGCCATCGCCTTGCCGGCATGCGTGTTGGCGGTGAGCGCGGCGATCTCGACGTTCGGATGCCGGGCGGCGAGGCGCACGAGGTCGGCGCCAGTATAGCCGGACGCGCCGAGAACGCCGATCCTGATCTTGTCCATCGCCGTGCGGCTCCGCGGAGAAAAGCGGCTCGCGGTCTAGCGGCAACGCGCGGAGGAGTAAACGTCGGGGCGCAAGTTAAGTCACCAAGACGCCGGGCGCGCAATAGACTCCACGCGCGGTTGCAGCTAACCACGGAGCCGTTTCGGCGGCGCGCCGATCAGGCGCTGCCGGATTGCCGATGCGCCGTGAGAGCGGGGTTCGGCCGAACCGAAAGGCGGGGCGGTTCATGCGGGTGCTCTCGATCCTGCGTTCCGAGTTGGCTTTTGTGGTCGCCGCGGCGACGGCCGCGATCCTTTACTCGGTCGGGGCGCACTGGCTCGATGATCTGTCCCAGCCGGTCAAGTTTGCCGTGCTGTTTGTCTGGATATTCGGCGTGGTGCTTTGGTCGGCTTTTGCGGCGGTGCGCCATGCCGACTGCCTGGCTGAGATCCTGGGCGAGCCGTACGGCACGCTCATTCTGACGATCTCGGTGATCTGCATCGAAGTCGCGATGATCAGCGCCGTCATGATCCACGGCGGAGACAATCCGGAGCTCGCCCGCGATACGATGATGGCGGTGATGATGATCGTGCTCAACGGTATGGTCGGCGTCTCCCTCCTGATCGGCGGGATTCGCTACCGGGAGCAGGAGTACAACCTGCGGGGAACGCGGGCGTTCCTGTCCGTTCTCATCACCTTGTCGACCGTGTCGCTCATCCTGCCGCGCTTCACGATTTCAACGCCCGATCCGAGCCTGACCGAGCGGCAAGCCGTGCTTTTCAGTCTGATCACGATCGCGCTTTATGGCGCCTTTCTCGCTATTCAGACGATCCGCCATAAGGGGTATTTCCTGGACGCATCTCCCGTCGATGTTGCCGAGGAAAAGGCCTACGGCGCGCAGGGACACAAAGTGCGCTCGGTGTTCTTCCACGCCGTGTTCCTTGTCTTGACGCTGATCCCGATCGTGCTTCTCTCCAAGAAGCTGGCAATCCTCGTCGACGACGGCATTGCCATATTCAACGCGCCGTTGGCGCTCGGCGGCGTTCTGGTCGCGATACTGGTCCTGGCGCCTGAGGGGCTTGCCGCCTTTCACGCGGCTTACGTCAATCACCTGCAGCGAGCCGTGAACATCTGCTTCGGCTCGGCGCTCGCAACGATCAGCCTCACCGTGCCCGCGGTCGTCACCGTCAGCATCTTGACCGGCAATCACGTCGTCCTCGGGCTCGACCCGACGGAGATGGTCCTGCTCCTGCTGACGCTTGCCTTGAGCCTGATCACGTTTAGCGGGCCGAGGACCAACGTCCTTCAGGGAGCGGTCCACGTCGTCGTTTTCGTGGTCTACCTGATCCTGATCTTCGACCCTTGAGCGCACGCGGGACATCCGCGGCGCGGCAGCCCGGCCTATAGCCCGATCCCCGTCTCGCGCTGAAAGAGGATCAGGTCGAGTGGCGGCGCCGCGTCGTGGCCGGCAAGCGCCGTCAGGAGCCCGTGCACCTGTCCGCGGTGATGCGTCTGGTGATTGAAGAAGTGCGCGAGCGCCGGCGAAAGCGGCTGTGTGATCTCCGCCGGGTTGGTGATCGATCGGTAGCTGAACATCGCCGCAAGCTTGTCCGCGTCGAGGCCATCGACGAAGGCGATGATGCGGTGGTCCTCCGCCGCGCGCTCGGCCCGAAGCGATGCGAGGTCGTTACAGGGAACCGCGTCGAGCGCCGCATAGGTCGGCCCTTCGTTGGTGAAGCGACGCATCCAGACGCGGTCACCGACCAGGATGTGGTTCAGCGTGCGATGCACCGAGCCGAAGAACGCGCCGCGCTCGGCGCGATAGTCGGCATCCGGAAGCTTGGCCGCCGCGTCATAGATGCGCCGGTTGGCCCACGTCGTTGTAGCGGGCGAACATTGCGAAATGCGATTTCATGCAGCGGCCTTTCGATAACGTCTGCGATGCTTGGTCTGGCCTGCCGGCGATGCGTCGATGACTTTCACTGTTTTCGGCAGAGAGGCGCGGATGGTTGCGGCGATCGCGCGGTAGCGCTCGGCGCGCGGGTCGGTGGTGCGGAAGGCGAGCGCCACGACGCGGAAGGCATGCGCGTCCCGGATCGGCGCGTAGCGAACAAGCCCGCCGAAGCTCTCCCGGTCGGTCGCTGCCAGCGCCGGCAGCAGCGAGCACCCGGCGCCGGCCGCGACCATATGCCGAAGCGTCTCAAGGCTCGTTGCGTGGCGCTGCGTCCGGCTGCCCGCGCGGCGGCAAAGCGCCAGCGTCTGGTCGCGCAGGCAATGCCCCTCTTCGAGCAGGATCAGATGATGGCTGTCGAGGTCGTCGATGGTGAGCGCGCGCGCCGGCAGCCCCATCTCAGCCGGATGGATCGCCAGGAACGGCTCCTCGAAGAGCGGGATCAGCTCGAAACCGTCACCGTGGATCGGCGTTGAGATGAGCGCCAGGTCCGTTTCGCCGGCGGCGAGCGCGGCGAGGATATGCTCGGTGCGCCCTTCGCGCAGCACGAACTCCACCTTCGGGAAGCGCTCGCGCAGCGGCCGCAGGATGTGTGGCGCGATATAGGGGCCGAGCGTCGCGATGGCGTCGACGCGAAGCGTGCCGGAAAACATGTTGCCGGCCGAGGCAAGCTCCAGGAAGCGCCGCCCCTCGTCGAGCGTGCGGCGCGCCTGGCGGATGAGGCCGTTTCCCGCATCGGTGACGATGACGCCGCGCGGTGTCCGCTCGAAGAGCCTGACGCCGAGCGTGTCCTCAAGCTTCTTCACCTGCGTCGACAGCGCCGGCTGCGAGACATGGCAGCGTGCGGCCGCGCGGCCGAAGTGCTTCTCCTCGGCGACGGCAACGGCGTATTCGAGATCGCGAAGCGACAGGCTGTTAAGCAGCACGGAAGACCGGCTTATATTGCGATAGGCGCGACCTATCACGCCCCGGCGAGGTCCGCCACTCCGCCTTGCGCGGTTTTCGAACCGCGTTCATTCTCACGGCCCTTTTCGAAGCGGGAAAGAACTCATGGCGATTGTTCTCTACGAGCTTTGCGGGCGTGATCCGGCGCGGGTTTTCAGCCCGCATTGCTGGAAGGTGCGCATGGCGCTCGCGCATAAGGGCCTTGCCTACGAGACCCGGCCGACGCCCTTCACGAAGATTTCAGCGATCGCCGGCGGCTTCTCGAAGACGGTGCCGGTCATCGACGACGACGGCGAGCTGATCCGCGAGTCCTTCGACATCGCGCTGCATCTGGAGCGCAAATATCCCGACCGCCCCACCCTCTTCGGCGGCCCCGGCGGCGAGGCGATGGCACGCTTCATCGAGCGCTGGAGCCTGCTCACGCTGCATCCGAAGCTGATGCGCTGCATCGTCGCCGACATCAATTCGATCCTCGGCGACGAGGACCAGGACTATTTTCGCGAAAGCCGCGAGCAGCGAATGGGAAAGAAGCTGGAAGAGGTGCAGGCCGGGCGCGAAACGGCGGCCGAAGAGTTCCGTGCCGCGCTTGCACCGCTGCGTGAGGTTCTCGCTCTGCAGCCCTTCATCGGCGGCGAGGAGCCACTCTTTTCCGACTTCATCGTCTTCGGGCCGCTGCAATGGGCGCGTGTTTCGAGCCCCTTCCAGGCACTCAAGAACGACGACCCGGTGGCGGCCTGGTTCGGCAGCTGCCTCGCCCTTTACAACGGCATGGCTTCGAAGACGAAAGCCGCCGCCTGAAAAAGACGGGCCGCGGCGTCGCCGCCACGGCCCCGAACGGTCGCTTGGGCGAACTGTTATCCCGCAGCTTGCAGTATCTCTTCTTCGGCGCCGAGGTCGAAGCGGTTCGCGTTCATCCCCTTCGCCAAGGCCGCCACGAAGTCGCGCACGAACTTCTCTTGCGCGTCGCCCTGCCCTTAGACCTCCGCAAGCGCGCACCTGCGGCTCTTGAATCAGCCGGTGGAGAAGCCCGTGGAAATGGCGCGGCCTTATCCCCCAAATCACTCGCCGCGGTTAGTCTCTTCGAACTCAAGGGGGCTACATGCCGAACTTCGTCCGATCCGAGCTCGCATTCCTCAGCGCGACTGCCTCGGCGTTGGCCATGTACGCGGCCGGCGACCGGTGGCTGCCTGGCCTGACGCATCCCTTTCTCTTCGCCGCGCTTTTCGTATGGGTGTTCGGCATTATGGGGTGGGCATCCTTCGGCGCCGTCCGCCACGCCGACAGCCTTGCCGAGTTGCTCGGGGAGCCCTACGGCACGCTCATCCTCACGTTCGCGGCGACCTGCATCGAGATTTCGGTGATGGCCGCGATCATGCTGAACGGCGACCGTCATCCGGGGCTGCCGCGCGACACCATGATGGCGGTCGTCATGATCGTTCTGAACGGTATGGTCGGCACCTGCCTTTTGATCGGCGGAATCCGGTTCCGCGAGCAGGAATTCAACCTGCAGGGCGCGCGCGCCTTTCTCGGTGTGCTGGTCACGCTTGCCATCCTGGCGCTGGTGTTGCCGCGGTTTATGACCCGCACGTCGGCTTTTGAGATGAAGCTCGCGCGGGTCATTCCGTTCAGCGCCCTTTCTGTCGCCCTCTACGGTGCGTTCATCGTGATCCAGACGATCCGCCACCGCGGCTATTTCACCGAGCCGAGCAAGGACCGCTCGCCGCAGGTTCCCGAACACGGCAAGCATCCCTATGGCATCAGTACGCGCTCTGCGCCCTACCATGGGATCCTGCTTGTCCTCACCCTGGTGCCGATCGTTCTGCTCGCCGAAAAGCTCGCCGTTCTCGTTGACGAGGGAATACGCGCGCTGAGCGTGCCGAATGCCGCCGGCGGTATCCTCATCGCCATTCTCGTCCTGGCACCGGAAGGGCTGGCCGCGATCCGCGCCGCGCGGGTCAATCATCTCCAGCGGGCTCTGAACATCTGTCTCGGCTCGGCACTGGCGACGATCAGCCTCACCGTCCCGGCCGTGGTCACCTTCAGCCTCGTTACCGGGGTTCCGATTGTCCTCGGGCTCGACGACAGCGGGGTCGTCCTGCTGATGCTGACGCTCCTGGTCAGCGTCATCACATTTGCCGGGCCGCGTACCAACGTCTTGCAGGGCGCCGTGCATCTCGTCGTCTTCGCCATGTATGTGACCATGGTCATGACCCCGTAGCGAACGAGAGCCCGAAACGACGGAAACAAGAACGGCCGGGGATTGCCCCGGCCGTTCTTGTTCATCGCTAAAGCGGAGATCAGGCGATGTCGAAGCGGTCGGCGTTCATCACCTTGTTCCAGGCCGCCACGAAGTCGCGCACGAACTTCTTCTGCGAGTCGTCCTGTGCGTAGACCTCCGCGAGCGCCCTCAGCTGCGAGTTCGACCCGAAGACGAGATCGACCCGCGTGCCAGTCCACTTCAGCTTGCCGTTTCTGCGGTCGCGGCCCTCGAAAACATCTTCGGCTTCCGAGGTCGCCTTCCACTCGGTGCCCATGTCGAGCAGGTTCACGAAGAAGTCGGTCGTGAGCGTCCCCGGCCGTTTTGTGAAGACGCCGTGTTTCGACTTTCCGTGGTTCGCGCCGAGCACGCGCAGGCCGCCGACAAGGACGGTCATTTCCGGCGCCGTCAGCGTCAGGAGTTGCGCCTTGTCGACCAAGAGCTCCTCTGCCGAAACGGCGTATCGGGCCTTCTCGTAGTTGCGGAACCCGTCCGCCACCGGCTCAAGGACGGCAAAGGACTCCACATCGGTTTGCTTCTGCGAAGCGTCCGTGCGGCCCGGCGTGAAGGGAACCTCCACCTTGTGCCCGGCCCGCTTCGCCGCTTCCTCGATGGCCGCGCAACCGCCCAGCACGATCAGGTCGGCGAGCGAAACCTTCTTGCCGCCGGCCTTGCGGTTGAACGCCTTCTGGATGTTCTCGAGGGTCTTGAGCACTTTCGTCAGTTGGGCAGGCTGGTTGACTGCCCAGTTCTTCTGCGGCGCCAGACGGATGCGCGCGCCGTTTGCGCCGCCGCGCTTGTCGGAGCCGCGGAAGGTTGAGGCCGACGCCCAGGCGGTCGAGACCAGTTGAGAGATCGACAATCCCGAATCGAGGATCTTCTCCTTCAGGAGCTTGATGTCCTTGCCGCCGATCGCCTTGTGGTCGACTTCCGGAACGGGGTCCTGCCAGATCAACTCCTCGTCCGGGACCTCCGGGCCGAGGTAGCGTGCGCGCGGACCCATGTCGCGGTGGGTCAGCTTGAACCACGCCCGAGCGAAGGCGTCCGCGAGCTGATCCGGATTCTCGTAGAAGTGCCGTGAGATCGGCCCGTAGATCGGGTCGAACCGCAGGGAAAGGTCGGTGGTCAGCATGGTTGGCCGGCGATGCTTGGACGGATCGTGTGCATACGGCACCGATTCCGGAGCATCCTTCGCCACCCACTGCTTCGCACCGGCCGGACTCTTGGTCAGCTCCCATTCGTAGCCGAACAGGTTCTCGAAGAAGTTGTTGCTCCACTTCGTCGGCGTCGTGGTCCAGGTGACCTCCGGGCCGCCGCCGATCGTGTCGTCGCCGCTGCCGCTGCCGAAGCTGCTCTTCCAGCCAAGTCCCTGCAATTCGAGGCCGGCAGCCTCGGGCTCAGGGCCGACAAGCGACGGGTCGCCGGCGCCATGGGTCTTGCCGAAGGTGTGTCCGCCGGCGATCAGCGCGACGGTCTCCTCATCGTCCATGGCCATGCGCGCGAA
Source organism: uncultured Alphaproteobacteria bacterium (assembly GCA_963778625.1). Classification (GTDB taxonomy): domain Bacteria; phylum Pseudomonadota; class Alphaproteobacteria; order Rhizobiales; family Afifellaceae; genus DASWJZ01. The sequence goes on along the minus strand of CAVZVB010000006.1, from coordinate 196,886 downwards.
GGTCTCGCGGATGTCCTTGGCAGCGGCGAGAGGATCCGGATTGCCGTTCGGGCCTTCCGGATTCACGTAGATCAGGCCCATCTGCACGGCAGCGAGCGGGTTCTCCAAATCCCGGTCACCCGAGTAACGCTTGTCCTCGAGCCAGGTGTCTTCTGCGCCCCAGTAGACGTCCTCCTCGGGCTCCCAAACATCGGCGCGCCCGCCGCCGAAGCCGAACGTCTTGAAGCCCATCGACTCCAGCGCAACGTTGCCGGCGAGGATGATCAGGTCGGCCCAGGAAATCTTGTTCCCGTATTTCTGCTTGATCGGCCAAAGCAGCCGGCGCGCCTTGTCGAGGTTCACGTTGTCCGGCCAGCTGTTGAGGGGAGCGAAGCGCTGCTGGCCGCTTCCGCCGCCGCCGCGACCGTCGCCCGTGCGGTAGGTGCCGGCGCTGTGCCACGCCATGCGGATGAAGAGCGGCCCGTAGTGGCCGAAGTCCGCCGGCCACCAGTCCTGGCTGTCCGTCATCAGCGCGATGAGGTCCCCCTTCAGGGCTTTCAGGTTGAGCTTCTTGAACTCGTCGGCGTAGTTGAACCCCTTGCCCATGGGATCGGACGGGGAAGAGTTCTGGTGGAGAATTCTGAATTCAGCTGGTTCGGCCACCAGTCGCTGTTCGACCGCATTCCCAGGTTCGTGGTACCGTGCATGATCGGGCACTTGCCCGCGTTATCGACTTTCGCGTCCATGGAGGCCTCCCTCGCTTGGAATTGTTCCAAGCTGGTAGCTCTCGCGCGCGCATAAAATCAAATATCGAATTCTTTTGGGCGCAATAGCCGCACCTTATCGCGCCACCGGCCGGCAGCGCCGTTCGGTGGCCCGACGCCGGAAATGATTTGCTGAGATGCCGGCAGAATTGGCCGGCTTGCCGGAGCGGCGCTTCCGCCCCTATAAGCCCGGGACCTTCAACCGAGCATCGAACGAGTTATGGCGATCGAGCGTACCTTTTCCATCATCAAGCCCGACGCGACCGCGCGGAACCTGACGGGCAAGATCATCGACAAGCTGGAGAGCGCAGGCCTCAGAGTGGTCGCGCAGCGGCGCATCCGCATGACGCGCGAACAGGCCGAGGGCTTCTACGCCGTCCACAAGGAGCGGCCGTTCTTCGGCGAGCTCGTCGACTTCATGATCTCCGGCCCGGTCGTCGTGCAGGTGCTGGAAGGCGAGAACGCCATCGCCAAGAACCGCGAGGTGATGGGCGCGACCAATCCGAAGGACGCCGCGCCCGGCACCATCCGCAAGGACTTCGCGCTCTCGGTCGGGGAGAATTCGGTGCACGGCTCCGACGCGCCTGAGACGGCGAAGCAGGAGATCGCCTTCTTCTTCAAAGGCGACGAGATCGTCGGCTGAGCACGCGATCCAAGGGGGAAGCGCCGCCCGGCCCCGCCCTTGGAGACGCTTCGCTTAAGTCAGAACCGCGAGACGCACACCCGACGGGAACGGTGACTTCGTCGAGGCGGCGCCGACTTCGGCTGCATTCGCTTGAGCGGCGGCCTTCGATTTCGGCCGCCCGGCGGCCCTGCGGCCATTGCTTGCCGGCACCGACGCAGCCGCCGGCTTGGCGGGAGCGCTCGCGGCGATGATCGCTTCGTCGGGCACGAGCGGCGCGAAGGCCGAAGGCTGCTGGTCGAGGATCTTCGGCCGCGGCGTGGCGCCTGCGAGCGAAAGGCGGACCGCGCCGATCGATCGGGCGACGACCTTCGCGAAGGTCTCTTCGGTGATGCCGAGGTTGTTGTAGCGCGCCGCGAGGTCTTTCGCGGTCGCATCGAGATCGATCGCCTGCCCGAGGTTCACCGCAAGCACGAGCTTGCCGATCTCCGTGAAAAGGTCGCCGTGGGAATTGGACATTTTACGCTCCTACACTTCCCTCACGCCGCACGGCTGCTTTATCCACAGCCTATCCACAATACTACAAGAAGAAACGCTCAAGCATGTCAGTCACTTGGCAGTGATGTGACATTATCGCAACAGATTTCGACCTGCAAGAGCGTTCGCGAGCGCGAAAAGCCACTTCCGGGCACGTCCTAAGGCGAAAGAAAAAGGCCCGGCCGCAGGGTGCGGCCGGGCCAAGAAATTCCGAAATCGAAGCGGCTATTGCGGGATCTTGTCGTCGATGCCCTTCACGTACTCGTTCATCCCGAGCAGCGTGCCGTCGTCGATGACCTGACCGTCCGGTACCATCACCGATCCGTCCTGCTTGTAGATCGGGCCGGTGAAGGGGCTCCAGCCGCCCTTGATCTTCTCGATCGTCGCCTCGGCCATCGCCTTAACGTCGTCGGGCATGTTCTGGAGCGGCGCCACTTCGACCAGGTTCTCCTTGAAGCCTTCCCACGCCTGCTGCGACTTCCAGGTGCCGTCCATCACAGCCTTCACTTCCCGAACATAGTACGGGCCCCAATTGTCGATCAGCGAAGCGAGATGCGCGTGCGGGCCGAAGCTCGACATGTCGGCCGACTGCCCGAAGGCATGGATGCCGGCCTTCTCCGCGACCTGCATCGCCGCCGGCAAGTCGGTGTGCTGGACGAGGATGTCGGCGCCCTGGTTGACGAGGACGTTGGCGGCGTCGCCTTCCTTGCCCGGATCGAACCACGAATTGACCCAGATGATCTTCACCTTGAAGTCCGGGTTCACCGACTGCGCGCCGAGCATGAAGGCGTCGATGCCCATGATGACTTCGGGGATCGGGAAGGAGACGATGTAGCCGGCGAGCCCCTTCTTCGAGATCTTCGCCGCAATCTGGCCCATGACGTAGCGGCCTTCGTACCAGCGAATGTTGTAGGTGGAGACGTTGTCGGCCACCTTGAAGCCGGTGGCGTGCTCAAACTTTACGTCCGGAAAATCCTTGGCGACCTTGAGCGTCGCGTCCATGAAGCCGAACGACGTCGTGAAGATGATCTTGCATCCGCTCTGCGCGAGGCCGCGGATCGGCCCTTCGGAGGTCTGTTCCGTCACCTCTTCCAGGTAGGTGTTGGCGTCGACGGCGTCGCCGAGCGCCTTGGCGACGTCCTGCCGGCCGATGTCGTGCTGCTGGCTGTAGCCGCCGTCGTTGTGCGGGCCGACATAGACCCAGCAGGCCTTGAGCGGGTCTGCTCCCGCAACGCCCGACGATAAGGCCAACGCAAGTGCCGCGACAGACGCGGCGATCACTCTGCTCATGAGAAGTCTCCCTGTTCTTCCGACCGACCAATGACCAAGCAAATCCCGCGCCGCATGCCGGCGCCGGCACCTGCCCTCCTACCTGTCAGGCACGAATGCCTGCCCGAGACAGGCCGGGGTATTCACCCGCAAAAGCATACGGTTACGCGAGATGATCACCAAGACCACCACTGTCGCAAGGTACGGTAGCGACGTGAGGAATTGCGGCGGGATGGCCACGCCGTAGCCCTGCGCGTTGAGCTGCAGGATGCCGATAGCGCCGAAAAACAGCGCTCCGACGGCGACACGGCTCGGTAGCCAGGTGCCGAAAACGACGAGCGCCAAGGCGATCCAGCCGCGTCCGGCGGTCATGTTCGGCGTCCATTGCGGCGTGTAGACGATGGACAGGTAGCCGCCGCCGAGCCCGGCGCAGGCGCCGCCGAAGAGCACCGCCAGGAAGCGCACCTTGATCACGCCATAGCCGAGCGCGTGCGCCGAGACATGGTTGTCGCCGACCGCCCGCACGATCAGTCCGGTGCGTGAGCGGAAAAGGAACCACGAAACGCCGATGGCGAGCGCGACGGCGACATAGACCAGAGGGTCCTCGCCGAAGATGAGCGGCCCGATAATCGGGATGTCGGTGAGGACGGGGATGTGCAGGCGGGCAAGCCCGAGCCCCGGAATGCTGACATAGCGGCTGCCGATAAGGCCGGAGAGCCCGAGCCCGAAGATCGTGAGCGCCAGGCCGGAGGCAACCTGGTTCGCGACGAAGACCAGTGTGACAAGACCGAAGAGCGCCGCCATCACCATCCCGGCGCCGATCGCGGCGAGCACGCCGACGATCGGCATCCCGGTCGAATAGCCGGCGATGAAGCCGACCACGGCGCCGACGGCCATCATGCCTTCGACGCCGAGATTGAGGACGCCCGACCGCTCGGACACGAGTTCGCCGATCGAAGCAAGAAGCAGCGGCGTCGCCGCCGTCACGATGGTGAGGAGCAGCCCCTGGATCTCAGCGATGCCCATGCACCGCCTCCGAAGCCGCGACAGCGCGCGCGCGCCGCGAGGGCGCGAAGCGAATGCGATAGAAGATCAGGGTATCGCAGGCGAGAACCAGGAACAGGAGCACGCCCTGGAAGACGCGTGCGAATTGGTCGGACACGTTGAAGGCGATCTGCACCGCCTCCCCGCCCACCAGCGAAAGCGCCAGCACGAAGCCGGCAACGATCGCGCCGAGTGGGCTCAAACGGCCGAGGAAGGCGACGATAATGGCCGTGAAGCCGTAGCCTGGCGACACACTGATCCGGAGCTGCTCGAGCGGCCCCGCCACCTCGCAGATGCCGGCAAGGCCGGCGAGGCCCCCCGATATCAGGAACGAGAGCAGGATCATGCGTTTTTGGCTGAAGCCGGCAAAGGCACCGGCGCGCGGCGCCTGACCGAGCACGCGGATCTGAAAGCCCGTCAGCATGTTGCCGAGCACGAACCAGGCGACGACCGCGGCGACGAGCGCGAAGAGGAAGCTGATGCGAACATGCCCGATCATGGGCAGGAGCTGACCGTCGCTGAACGGGCGGCTATTGGGGAAATTGTGACCGTTCGGATCGCGCCACGGCCCGCGCGCCAGCCAGTCGAGAAGCAGGCCCGCGACATAGACGAGCATCAGGCTTGTCAGAATCTCGTTCGTGCCGAAGCGCGTCTTGAGGAGCGCCGGGATCGCCCCGTAGGCCATGCCGCCGAGAATACCGAGGAGAAGCATCAAGGTGAGCGGCAGCGGCCCCTGCCAGTCGGGGAAATAGACCGGCAGGATCGAGCCGGCGATCGCACCGAGCGCGAGCTGCCCTTCCGCGCCGATGTTCCAGGTGTTGGAGAGGTAGCAGACCGAGAGCCCGACCGCGATCAGCACCAGCGGCGTCATCTTCACGATGAGGTCCTGGATCGACCAGAGCGCCGTCAGCGGCTTGATGAAATAGACGTAGAGCGCCGACAGCGGATTGACGCCGATGATCGCGAAGATCACGCCGCCGACAAGCACGGTCAGCGCCAGCGCCAGGACCGGCGACAGAAGCGTCATCGCCATCGACGGCTCGGGGCGTCGGACGAGCTCAAGACGCACGGCGTGCCTCCTCCGGCGCGATGCCGGCGTGCTCTTCGTGGACGCCGCCCATCAGGAGGCCGATCTGGTCGGCGGTCATGGTCTCCGCCGGATAGGGCGGCGACAGCCGGCCGTCGGAGAGCACCGCGATGCGGTCGGCGATCTCGAAGATCTCGTCGAGATCCTGGCTGATCATCAGGACCGCGGAGCCGGCGCGCGCAAGATCGACCAGCGCCTGCCGGATGGTGCGCGCCGCGCCCGCGTCGACGCCCCAGGTCGGCTGGTTCACGACGAGAATGCCGGGCACGCGGTCGATCTCGCGGCCCATGATGAATTTTTGCAGATTGCCGCCCGAAAGGGCGCTCGCCTTCGGGTCGGGGCCGGAGCGGCGCACGTCGAAACGCTCGCCGACCCGCGCCTCCACCGCGCGCGCCGCGCTGCGGTTCAAGACATAGGCGCGCGAGATTTCCTCGCCGGTACCGTGGCGCGTCAGCACGACGTTCTCCGACAGGCGAAGTCCGGGCACCGCGCCGTGGCCGATGCGCTCCTCCGGAACGAAAGCAGCGCCGAGCCGGCGCCGGTCGTTGACGCCGCGCCGCCCGACCGGCTTGTCGTCGATCGCGATCATCGCCTCGTCCGCGACCGTCCGCTCGCCGGAAATGGCGTCGAAGAACTCCGGCTGGCCGTTGCCGGCGACGCCGGCAATTCCGACCACCTCGCCGGCATGGACGGTGAGGTTGATGTCGGTGAGCGCCGTTGCGAAGGGATTTTCGGCGGGAAGCGAGAGTTTTGTCAGAACGAGACGCGGCTTGGCTTCCACCTTCTCGCGGGCCTCGCGCTCGATGCCCGCGACCTCGGCGCCGACCATCATGCGCGCGAGGCTCTTGGCGCTCTCTTTCTTCGGGTCGGCGGTGCCGACGAGCTTGCCGCGGCGCAGGATCGTCGCGCGGTTGGCGAGCGCCAGGACCTCGGAGAGCCGATGCGTGATGTAGAGGATCGCAACGCCTTCCGACGAAAGCCGGCGAAGCGTGACGAAGAGGAGGTCCGCCTCTTGCGGGGTCAGGACCGAGGTCGGTTCGTCCATGATGATGAGGCGCGGCTCCTGCAGGAGGCAGCGGACGATCTCGACGCGTTGCCGCTCGCCGACCGAAAGATCGGCGACGCCGGCGTCGGGGTCGAGCGGCAGGCCGTATTCGCGCGAGACGGTGCGGATCGTCTCGGCAAGCGCGCGGCGCCCGCGCGGCGGCAGCGCCAGCGCGATGTTCTCCGTGACGGTCAGCGCCTCGAACAGCGAGAAGTGCTGGAACACCATACCGATGCCGAGCCGGCGCGCCTCCGCCGGGCTGGTGATCGTGACCGGCTCGCCCTCCCAAAGGATCGCGCCCTCGTCGGGCGCGAGCGACCCGTAGAGCATTTTGACCAGGGTCGATTTGCCGGCGCCGTTCTCGCCCAGGAGCGCATGCACCTCGCCATGGCGGATATCGAGGCTGATATGGTCGCAGGCGGTGAGGGAGCCGAACCGCTTGGTGATCCCCTCGGTTGCAAGCAGCGGAACCGCATGCTGACCGGTCACGGCTTTAGAGGCTGTTTGATCCATGCCCGCCCTTTCCCGTGGATCAGGTTAGGCAGTGCACAAGAAACGCGCCAGCCCAAAAGACGTGCCGTTGTGGACGGTTGCTAGGCAGTCGCGGACGAACGCTCCGACCTCTGGCCGGGCGCCGGGTCGCCAAATGGTCGCGGCCGGCCTATATGCGCCTGCCACCAACGAGACCCCCCGCGCGCCTCCTCATGCAACCGATCATCGCCATCGAGAATCTCGAGAAGACCTATGCGACTGGATTCCAGGCGCTGAAGAACGTCGATCTGGAAATCCGCCGCGGCGAGATTTTCGGCCTGCTCGGTCCGAACGGCGCCGGCAAGACGACGCTGATCGGCATCGTCTGCGGGCTGATCAATCCGTCGGCAGGACGCGTCACCGTCGCCGGCCACGACATTGTCCGCGACTATCGCAAGACGCGTGCGATGATCGGCCTTGTGCCGCAGGAGCTGACGGTCGACGCGTTCGTCTCGGTGTGGGCGACCGTGTCGTTCAGCCGCGGCGTGTTCGGCAAGCGCAAGGACCCGGCCTTCGTCGAGAAGACCCTCAAGCAGCTTTCGCTCTGGGACAAGAAGGACGCCAAGGTCATCACGCTGTCGGGCGGCATGAAGCGCCGCGTCCTGATCGCCAAGGCGCTCGCGCACGAGCCGGAGATCCTGTTTCTCGACGAGCCGACGGCCGGCGTCGATGTCGAGCTTCGCGGGGACATGTGGCGGATGGTACGCCAGCTGCGTGAGTCCGGCACGACGATCATCCTGACCACCCACTATATCGAAGAAGCGGAGGAGATGGCCGACCGCATCGGCGTCATCAACAAGGGCGAGATCATCCTGGTCGAGGAGAAGCTCGAGCTGATGCGAAAGCTCGGCTCAAAGGAACTGATGCTCCACCTCCACAAGAAGCTCGACACCATTCCTCCGGCCCTCGCAGCCCACGACCTGAAGCTCTCGGCGGAGGGCCATGACCTCATCTATTGCTACGACACGCGTCGGGAGCGCACCGGCATCACTTCGCTCCTGAACGACCTCAGAGCCGAAGGCATCACCTTTCGTGACATCGACACCAAACAGACCTCGCTTGAGGAAATATTCGTCAGCCTGGTGACGGAGAAGCGGCCGTGAACTTTCGCGCCATCGCCACGATCTACCGGAACGAGATGGAGCGCACGCGCCGCACGCTCTTCCAAAGCGTTGTCGCGCCGGTCATCACGACGTCGCTTTATTTCATCGTCTTCGGTTCGGCGATCGGCTCGCGCATCCAGCAGGTCGACGGCGTGAGCTACGGCGCGTTCATCGTGCCCGGGCTGATCATGCTCTCGCTCCTGACCCAATCGATCTCCAACGCCTCGGTCGGTATCTACTTCCCGAAATTCATCGGGACGATCTTCGAGCTCCTGTCCGCGCCGGTCTCGTATCTGGAGATCGTCATCAGCTTTGTCGGCGCGGCGGCGACGAAGTCGGTGATCCTCGGGCTGATCATCCTGGCGACCGCCGCCCTCTTCGTGCCGCTTCGCATCGACAACCCGCTTTTGATGCTGCTTTTCATGGTGTTGACGGCGGTGACCTTCAGCCTCTTCGGCTTCATCATCGGCATCTGGGCCGACGGCTTCGAGAAGCTGCAGATCGTGCCGCTTCTCGTGGTGACGCCGCTCACCTTCCTCGGCGGCAGCTTCTATTCGATCCACATGCTGCCGCCGTTCTGGCAGAAGGTGACGCTCTTCAACCCGGTCGTCTATCTGATCAGCGGCTTCCGCTGGAGCTTCTATGGAACCGCCGACGTCAGCGTCGGCGTCAGCCTCGCCATGACGCTCGTATTCCTGGCGGCCTGCCTTGCGATCGTCGCCTGGATGTTCAGAACGGGCTACCGGCTGAAACCGTGACCGGGGATTGCCGGCGGCCAAACGGCTTACGGCACAAGCACCGTCGCCCCGGTCGTCTGCCGGCCCTCGAGCGCGCGGTGCGCATCCGCGGCCTTGGAGAGCGGGAACTCCTGGCTCACCCCCACCTTCACGATCCCCTTCGCCACGACCTCCATCAGCTCCGCCGCCATCTTCTCCAGCGCCTCGCGTTTCGCCGCGTAGGCGAAGAGCGTCGGCCGCGTGCAGAAGAGCGAGCCCTTCTGCGCGAGGATGTTCAAGTCGAAGTTCTGGATCGTGCCGGAGGACTGACCGAAGAGCACCCACATGCCAAGCGGTTTCAGGCAATCGAGCGAGCCCGGAAACGTGTCGCGCGCGACGGAATTGTAGACCACGTCGCATTTCGTGCCGTTGGTGATCTCGGCGACGCGCTCCACGAAATTTTCGGTTCGGTAGTTGATGACGTAGTGGCAGCCATGCGCCTTGGCGAGCTTCGCCTTCTCTTCCGAGCCGACCGTGCCGATGACGGTCGCGCCGAGATGGTTCGCCCATTGCGTGGCGATCGAGCCGACGCCGCCGGCGGCCGCATGAAAGAGGATCGTTTGGCCCTTTCCGACCTTAAACGTCTGGCGCAGCAGGAACTGCGCGGTGAGCCCCTTCAGCGTCATCGCCGCCGCGGTGCGGAAGTCGATATCGTCGGGCACCTTGACCAGCCGGTCAGCCGGGATCAGCCGCTCCTCCGCGTAGGACCCCTGCGGCCCGAAATAGCTGACCCGATCGCCGGGCTTGACGTTGGTGACGCCGGGGCCGACCGCGATCACCGTCCCCGCGCCCTCGCTTCCCGGCGTGAAGGGCAGCCCGCCCGGCGGCTTATAGAGGCCGGTGCGATTGTAGACGTCGACGAAATTGATGCCGACTGCGGCGTTCTTCACGCGCGCCTCGCCGGGGCCGGGCGCGCCGATCTCGACGTCCTCCCACTTCATGACCTCGGGGCCGCCGTGTTCGTGGACAACGATTGCCTTGACCATTTTGCCTCTCAGCCTGCTTTGTGCCGGCCGCGCCGGGCCAGCACGTTGAATATTTCTACGATCGCCGCGAACGCCATCGCAAAGTAGATGTAACCGCGCGGAATGTGGAATCCGAGCCCGTCGGCGATGAGCGCGACGCCGATCAGCAGCAGGAAGGCGAGCGCCAGCATTTTCGTCGTCGGATTGCGCTTGACGAAGCCCGAGATCGGGCCCGACGCGACGTACATAATCGCGATCGCAACGATGACCGCGGCAATCATCACCTCCACGTCGTCGACCATGCCGACCGCCGTCAGGATCGAGTTGATCGAGAACACGGCGTCGATCAGCACGAGCTGCACGACGATCGCGGCGAAGCTTTTGGCGGCGCTTCGCGCGAAGGACTTCTCTTCGTGCTCGATCTCGTCGTGGATTTCGCGCGTGCCCTTGACGATGAGGAAGAGGCCGCCGGCGATCAGGATGAGGTCGCGCCACGATATCACCGGGTCGAATATCGCGTGGCCATCAGAGCCGGCGAGATCGAAGGGCAGCGTGAACACCGGCACGGTGAGCCCTATTATCCAGGTGATGGCGAAGAGAAGGATGATGCGGAAGATCAGCGCGAGCAGAAGCCCGATCCGGCGCGCACGCGTTGCGGTCGGTTCGGGCAGGTTTCCGACCAGGATGGAGATGAAGATGACGTTGTCGATGCCGAGAACGACCTCCATCACTGAGAGCGTGACGAACGCTGCCCAGGTTTCTGGGCGGGTCAGGAGCTCGAGCATCGCCGCTTCGGCCCTCAGATGGCCTTCAGGTATTGCTGCACGGCGGAGACGCTGAGGAGATAGATCGTCGCCGCAAGCAGCGCGAGCTTGACGAAAAGCGGCGCCGTGAAGTCGGTCGCAAGCAGCCAGGTTCCCGTGACCAGCCATACCGCAAGCACGAAAAGCGTCAGCCCGCGCCAGCGGATAACGCGGATCGGATGCACGAAGTTCACCGGCAGGAAGGTCAGCGCTGCGAAAAGGACCACGATGCCCACGGTCACCGGAGGCGCCGGCAGGAAGGCGTAAAGCACGAAGGCGGCCATGTTCCACACTGCCGGGAAGCCGCGAAACGAGTTGTCCGGCGCCTTCATGCGGGTGTCGGCGAAATAGAGCGCGCCGGTGACGGCGACGAGCATGCCGCAGGCGTCGCCGAGGATCGGCGGCAATGCCAGCGCGCGCGCGATCACGATCGCCGGTGCAAAGACGTAGGTCGCGTAATCGATGACGAAATCGAGCGCCGCGCCGTCCCACTTCGGCAGGCGCTCGCGCACCCGGTAGCGACGGGCGATCGGGCCGTCGACGCCGTCGACGAGAAGCGCGAGCCCAAGCCAGATGAAGGCTTCCGTCCATTTGCGGTCGGCGATCGCCATGATCGCAAGCAGCGCGAAGGCCGCCCCGCTCGCAGTCAGGAGATGGATGACGAAAAGATGTCGTGGCCCAGAATTCACCTTGAACGACATCCTCCGACACGCGGTTCGGGGCGCGGGTCCCCGCCCTCGACGCGCCGCTGGACCAGCCTCCGGAACATTTGTCATGCCGCCCCGTTGGACGCGAGGCAAGCCCCGCGTCCGCGCCACGGCGAATTCCGGCCGGCACCAGGGCTCTCCGCCGCATTGCCCCGCGCTCCCTGCGGGCCCATCTTTCGGGGATGGAGAGACCCGGCGTGGCACGTTTCGAGGTGGCGGTGGTCGGTGGCGGAGCCGCCGGGCTTGCCGCGGCCATTGCCGCCTGCAGGGCCGGGCGCCGCACAATTCTTTTCGCGCCGCCGGCGAAGTTTCCGCCCGGCCGCACGGCCGCGCTTCTCGGCGGTTCGATCGATTTCCTCTCCGACCTTGGCGTCTGGCCGGCGCTTGCGCCGCACGCAGCACCCATCACGGCGATCCGGCTCGTCGATTCCACCGCCCGCCTGATCCGCGCGCCGGAAGCGATCTTCCACGCTTCCGAGATCGGCCTCCCCGCCTTCGGCTACAACGTGCCGAACGGCGATCTGGTCGACGTGCTCAGGCGCCACGCCGAATCGATCGACGGGCTGACGCTGGTCGCGGCCCCAGTCGAGAGCGTTGCGCCGGGCGACGACGAGGTGCTGCTTGCCGCGGGCGGAGAAAGCTTCGCCGCCCGTCTCGTCGTTGCCGCCGACGGCGCCCGCTCGCTCGCGCGCGAGGCAGCCGGCATTCGGGTCAAGACCTGGGGCTATCGTCAGTCGGCGATCGTCGCGACGCTTGCGGTCCAGTTTCCGCATCAAGGCGTGTCGACGGAGTTCCACACCGAGAACGGCCCCTTCACGCTCGTCCCGCTTGAGGGCGATCGCGTCAGCCTCGTCTGGGTCGACCGTCCGGAGCGGACGGAATGGGCGCTCGGCCTCTCCGACGCGGATTTCTCAAGCGCCGTCGAGGAGCGCGCACGTGCAATCCACGGCGCCATGCGGCTCGACAGCAAGCCGGCGGTCTTTCCGATGCGCGCCGCGCTTGCCGAGCGCTTCGCAAAGCGCCGGATCGCGCTCGTCGGCGAGGCCGCGCATCTCTTCCCGCCGATCGGGGCGCAGGGGCTGAACCTCGGCTTCCGCGACGTTCGCGGGCTTTGGCGGGTGCTCGTGCGCCATCCCTCCGATCCCGGCTCGCCAGGCGCGCTTCAGGCCTATCACGAGGCGCGCCAGGAGGACGTGCGCACGCGCACGCTCGCCGTCGACCTCCTCAATCGCTCCTTGCTGACCGATTTCCTGCCCGTGCAGCTCGCGCGGGGGCTGAGCCTTGCTCTGGTGTCGTCCGTGCCGGTCCTGCGTCGCGCGTTGATGCGCCAGGGGATGGCGGTGGGTGCCGCGCGCGCGGCTCAGCCGAAGAGATAGCGCTTCGTGTCCGGGTTCTCCCGACGCCACATCACGTTGTCCAGGAAGTAGTGGTGCACGTTGATGAAGATCCAGAACACGAATAGGAACATCGTGCCGCCGAAGGCGTCCTTCTGGTAAGGCACGATGGCGTCGAGAAGCATCGGCACGCCCCAGAAGCCGAGATAGCCGAGCAGAAGGCCGGTCGCGACGAAGAGCGCCATGCCCTCGTAATAGCGCCGGCCGAAGATGCGCTCGACGAGCGAGATCGCCGGCGGCTCGTGCGCGTCGCTTTTCCCCTTCTCGTAGTTCAGCTCGTAGCGCCAGACGACGGTCAGATATTGCAGCGAGTGGAGCGCCGGCACGACCAGCAGCCAGAGCGGATTGATCTGCACAAAGAGAATCCAGAGGTAAATGCTGACGGCGTAGGCGAGCACGCCGTTGAACGGCAGGCTGCCGCTCTCGCGCCAGCGTGAGACGAGGATCCACAGCGTCACGAGCCCGCTCGCGATCGCGACGAGCGCTGCCGCCGTCACGATCGGAGCCGGCACCGCAAAGGTGTAGTACCGCAGCCCCCAAAGCTGCTGCTTGCTGACCGCCGCGTTGATGCTGAGCCAGGCGTAGATCCACACGACGTAGCTGTTGACGAGGAACACCCTCTTCTCCGGCGTCTTGAAGAACTTTCGCTTCAGCGCCGCGTCCACCATCAGCATGCCGTAGCCCTGCTTCACGTAGTGCCAGCCGACGAAGAGCGCCATGATGTTGCCGCCGTAGCCGAGGAGGCGTGCATCGCCGCGGGCGATGCTGATCGCGGCGAACGCGACGAGGAGCACGGGCGCTGCAAGCCCCGCGAAAAGATAGCGCGCCTGCATGGTGCGGCCGAGCGCCGGGCTGAACGCCTTTTCGGAAAAGCCCCGGTAGAAGATCTGGTAGGAGGCGGCGAAGTGCGGATGGTTGACGAGATGCGCGATGAGCAGCATCGCCGTCGCCACCGGCGCGCGGAAGTCGGCGTCGGGCAGGACGAACATCAGCGGCAGCAGCAGGAGCGAGCTCCCGCCGAGGCACAGGAAATCGACCAGCGGGCCGAAAAGGAAGCGCTTGTCGCGGGTGCGCTCCTCAGCCGCAGCTGGCGTGATCGAGGTGGAGGTGTCGGCGTAGTTCGTCATGGCCATGCCCCGACGCAATCTGCAACCGCCGCTAAGCTTAGCAGCATTGACCGCGAGCAATAGTGCCGATCACGAGTTTCACGATTGTGGCCGAAACGCAGGCCTGCCGCGGCCTCCCCCGATGGGGCTTGCCTGTGGCAGCACGAAAGGCGAAATTCCGCCTCGCCATGAAAGTCGGACAAGCGAAATTCGGCGTCGGCCAGGTCGTTCGCCACCGCTTCTTCCCGTTCCGCGGCGTCATCTTCGACGTGGACCCGATCTTCGCCAATTCCGAGGAATGGTACCAGGCGATCCCGGAGGAAATCCGCCCGGCGAAGGATCAGCCCTTCTATCACCTGCTCGCGGAGAACGACGAGACCGAATACGTCGCCTACGTCTCGGAGCAGAATCTGCTTCCCGACGAGAGCGGCGAGCCGGTCAGGCATCCGCAGGTGCGCGATCTCTTCGAGAGCTTCCACAAGGGCGTCTATCGCGCACGCGACGAGCCGAACTGAAAAGGGCGCCGTCGGCGCCCTTTCGCTTTGCGCTTCGTGAAACGCGCGCCGCTACTGCGTGCTCGATTGCTGCTGCTGCAGCTGCATGAGCTGCTGGCGGGCCTCGTCGGCCTTCTTCTTCAATTCGTCCTCGAGCTTCTGCTGACGCGCCTGCGCTTCCTGCGGGTCGATGCCCGGCCCCTCATAGGTGGCGGTGAAGCCGACCAGGCTGATGTCGAAGTTCACCGGCTTTCCCTGCGGGTTGAGCATGGTGATGTTGACGATCTTGCCCTTCTTGAGCTTGCCGATGAAGTCGTCGTTGATCTCGCCGAGCGCCAGGCATTCGCCGGGCGTGCACACGACGTATTTCACGCCGGTCGGCTCGGAATCGTCGATCTTTACCTGCACGCCAGGCTGGATCAGCGCCACCGGCGGCACGGCGAGCTGCAGAAGCTTCTTGTCGCCGCGCTCGATCACCAGGAACTCGCGCGATCGCCTGCCCGGTCGCCGCCAGGCGCTTGCGCGACGTGTGGCACTCCTGCTGGTCGTTGATCTTGCCGCAGACCTTCTCCCACTCCGGCTGCGCGATCGGCGCCTGCGGGGCCGCGGCGTCGGCGGCGCCGGCCGCCGGAGCCGGCTGCTGATCCTGCGCGGCGGCGGGAAAAGCGCCGAGCGTCAGGAGCGCCGCGAGAGCGACGGCATGCGCGGGCGACAGTCCCCGGCTGAAATGCTTGCGCGAGAAGATCATTGGGAAAAACCTCGTTATGCCCGTCACGTAGGGCGGCGCGTCGCCCCTCTGAAGACGAAATTTGGCGACAGAGTGACCCTGTCCTTGCAGTCAATAGCCGGCATTTGCGAAAGATACCAGATTGTCGCAGACTGCCGGCACATTTCGCTGCCAGGCTTTGACGTTAACCTGAGCGCAAAAGGATAAAGCTGCTTTGATCCGAGGCATTTGCGGGAAGCGCCGGCCGGCCGGCGGTTGGCGCGCAAAGGCGCGATTCATGCTCGCGCTGGGGATGGCGATCTTCGCCGCGACCTGCCACGCCGCAGCACAACACGGCATCGCGATGCACGGGTAGCCTGCCCTTCCCGCCGATTTCGACCATCTCGCCTACGCCAATCCCGACGCCCCGAAAGGCGGGCGCATCACCTACGGCGGGCATCGGCACCTTCGACAGTCTGAACCCGCTGATCGTGAGCGGCACGGCGCCGCGCGGGCTTTGGGACGCCTCCTGGGGCAACAACATCTGGGAAGCGCTCCTCGTCAGGAACCGCGACGAGGCGTTCAGCCTCTACGGCCTCCTGGCCGAATTCGATCGACATGCCGGACGACCGCTCGTGGATCGAATTCACGCTGCGGCCGGAAGCGAAATTCTCCGACGGCGTGCCCCTCACGGTCGACGACGTCATGTTCTCCATCGAGCTTCTCGGCACCAAGGGACGGCCCAATTATCGCTCGTGGTACGACAAGATCGCCAAGATGGAGAAGACCGGCGAGCGCTCGGTCCGCTTCACCTTCAAGGAGAGGGCGACCGCGAGATCCCGCTCCTGATCGGGCTGATGCCGATCCTGCCGAAGCACGCGACCGACCCGGAGACCTTCGACAAGAGCAGCCTCAAGATTCCGATCGGCTCCGGCCCCTATACGATCGCCGACGTGTCGCCCGGCCGCAACGTCACGCTGAAGCGCAATCCCGACTATTGGGGCAAGGACCTGCCGATCAAGCGCGGCTTCGACAATTTCGACGAGATCCGCGTCGAGTATTACCGCGACACCAACAGCTACTTCGAAGCCTTCAAGAAGGGCCTCTTCGACACGCTCGCGGAGTCCGACCCGACGCGCTGGGCCTCCGGCTACGACTTTCCGGCGGTGAAGGACGGCCGCGTCATCCTCGACAGCTTCGCGACGGGCGTGCCGAAAGGCATGAACGGCTTCGTCTTCAACACGCGGCGCCCGCAATTCGCCGACCCGAAAGTGCGCGAGGCGCTGACCTATTTCCTCGATTTCGAATGGCTGAACAGCAACCTCTATTTCGGCCTCTATCAGCGCACCGGAAGCTACTTCCAGGGCTCGGACCTTTCCGCGCTCGGGCAGCCGGCGAGCGACGCGGAGAAGGCGCTGCTCGCGCCCTTCCCCGACGCTGTCCGCGCCGACGTGATGGACGGCACCTACGCGCCGCCGAAGAGCGACGGCTCCGGCCAGGATCGCGGGATGCTCGGCAAAGGCGTCGCGCTTCTGAAGGCCGCCGGATACGAACTGCGAGACGGCAAGATGGTGAACGCCGCGACCGGCGAGCCGCTGACGTTCGAGTTCCTGGCGCAGACCCGCGACCAGGAGCGCATGGCGCTTGCCTATCAGCGCTGGCTCGCGCTCGCCGGGCATCACGCTCAACGTGCGGCTCGTCGACTCCGCGCAATTCTACGAGCGTCAGAAGGCCTTCGACTTCGACATGATGCAGTTCACCTACACTGCGTCGCTGTCGCCCGGAAACGAGCAGCTCTTCCGCTGGTCGTCCGACGAGCGCGAAGACCGAAGGCAGCTTCAATTTCGCCGGCGCTTCGAGCCCGGCGCTCGATGCCATGCTGCAGGCGCTGATCTCGGCGAAGTCGCAGGAGGATTTCATCGCCGCGGCGCGCGCGCTCGACCGGGTGCTGATCTCCGGCTTCTATGTCCTGCCGCTCTTCCACGCCGACGACGACTGGATGGCGCGCTGGGCGCGCGTGAAGCACCCCGACAAACCGTCGCTCTACGGGCCGGAGCCGACAACCTGGTGGGCCGAGGACAATGAACGTCGCGACGAACCTGAAGCCGCTCGTGATTGACGTCGTCTCCGACGTCGTCTGCCCCTGGTGCTTCATCGGCAAGCGGCGGCTGGAAAAGGCGATCGCGGCTGTCCGATGTCCCGGTCGCCGTGCGCTGGCATCCCTTCCAGCTCGACCCGACGATCCCGCCCGAAGGCAAGAGCCGGCGCGACTATCTCGAGGCGAAGTTCGGCACGGCCGAGCGAATCGCGGAGCTGCACGACAACGTCGCGGCCGCCGGCGCGCACGGAGGGCATCGACTTCGCCTTCGACAAGATCAAGGTCTCGCCGAACACGCTCGACGCGCACCGGTTGATCCGCTGGGCGGCGGAGGACGGCCGCCAGGAGGCGGTCGTCGACGCGCTCTTCCGCGCCTACTTCCTTGAAGGCCGCGACATCGGCGACCGTGAGGTGCTGGCGGAGATCGCCGCGGGCGCCGGCATGGACCGCGCGCGCGTCGCGGAGCGTCTTGCCTCCGATGAGGATCGCGACGAGGTCTCACGCCGAGATCGCGTCGGCGCAGCGGATCGGCGTCACCGGCGTGCCGACCTTCATCCTTGCGAACCGCTACGGCGTTGTCGGGGCGCAGGCGCCCGAAACCCTGGCGCAGGCCTTTGCCGAGGCGGCGAAGCCGTGCCGCGGAAGACAGCCCCGCCTCTTAGTCGCCGCCAGCGGGAAGCGCCGCCGGCAGTATCCGGCAGCGCCTTCTTTACCCGAAATCTCACCGGAAGCTCAGTAGCCCGCCGGGCACTGGATGACGACGGTGTGCCCCTGCGGGTCGCGCGCGTAGCAATAGCCCGGACGGTCGGTGACGTGACCGATGATGGCGCCGGCCGCGGCACCTGCCGCCGCGCCGATGCGCCGCGCCCCTGACGTTGCCGGTGATCAGCGCGCCGGTTATTGCGCCGGCGCCGGCGCCGAGCCCGGCACCGGTCCCGACGCGCTGCTCGTGCGCTGTGCAAGCTGCAAGGGTAAGAGCGGCAGCGCTCGCGAGCGCAATCTTCCTAAGCATTTTATCCCCACCTTCTGGTTAGTGCCGGCTACCGCCGGATGGCGAGCGATCGTGAGCCGGGAAACGGAGAATCGACAGCCTGTTCCGATCGCGCGGCGTGTGGCAAAGGTTGATGGTGGCGAAATTCGGCGGTTTTGGGGAGCGAAAGCAAGCAACGGCTGCATTGTAAGGCCCGCTTTTCCCCTCAAAATTCCGCCCGCCGGCACCGGCGCGACGATTTTTCGCTCGTAAGACGGGCCCCGGATGAGCCCGTAAGCCTAGGCCTCGCCTCCGCGCGCCCAGCCCGCCTTCGTCGCCGCCACGTGGTCAGCGTAGCGGCCTGCCGCGATCGCCGCGCGCGCTTCGGCCATCAGCGTTTGGTAGTAGGCGAGGTTGTTCCAGGTCAGCAGCATCGCGCCGAGCGCCTCGCCCGCCTTCACCAGGTGATGGATGTAGCCGCGCGAATAGTCGCGTGCCGCCGGGCAGGCGCTTTCCGCGTCGATCGGCTCCTTGTCGTCGGCGTGGCGCGCGTTCTTCATGTTGAGCTTGCCGAAGCGCGTATAGGCAAGGCCGTGGCGGCCGGCGCGGGTCGGCAGCACGCAGTCGAACATGTCGATGCCGCGCGCGACGCTTTCCAGGATGTCGTCGGGCGTGCCGACGCCCATCAGGTAGCGCGGCTTGTCCCCTGGCAGCGCCGGCACCGTCTCGTCGAGGATCTGCAGCATCGTCGCCTGCGGCTCTCCGACCGCGAGCCCGCCGACCGCGTAGCCGTCGAAGCCGATCTGCGACGAGCCCCTCCGCCGACTTGAGCCGAAGCGCCGGCACGTCGCCGCCCTGCACGATGCCGAAGAGCGCCTTTCCCTCGGCCGCGCCGAACGCCGCCTTCGAGCGCTCAGCCCCAAGCGAGCGACAGGCGCATCGCGCGCTCCACCTCGGGCGGCTCCGCGGGGAGCGCCAGGCATTCGTCGAGCTGCATCACGATGTCGGAATCGAGCAGGCGCTGGATCTCGATCGAGCGCTCCGGCGTCAGCCGATGCTCCGAGCCGTCGATATGCGAGCGGAAGCTCACGCCGTCGGCGTCGACTTTGCGGAGGTTCGCGAGCGACATCACCTGGAAGCCGCCGGAATCGGTCAGGATCGGATAGGGCCAGCGCATGAATTCGTGCAGGCCGCCGAGCCGCGCCACGCGCTCCGCGCCGGGCCGCAGCATCAGATGGTAGGTGTTGGCGAGCACGATGTCGGCGCCGAGCGCCCTCACCTGCTCCGGATACATCGTCTTCACCGTCGCCTGCGTGCCGACCGGCATGAAGGCCGGCGTGCGGATTTCTCCGCGCGGCGTCGAGATCGCGCCCGTGCGCGCGGCGCCGTCCGTCGCCGCGATGGTGAAGGGAAAGCCGCTCACGGCGCCGCCCCGGGGGCCGCCCCGGGATAAAGCAGGCAGGCGTCGCCGTAGGAATAGAAGCGGTAGCCGTTCGTCGATCGCGTGCGCGTAGGCGCGCTTCATCGTGTCGAGGCCGGAGAACGCGGCGACCAGCATGAAGAGCGTCGAGCGCGGCAGATGGAAATTCGTCATCAGGAGATCGACGGCGCGGAAGCGGTAGCCCGGCGTGATGAAGATGTCGGTGGCGCCGTCGAAGGGATGGATCGTGCCCGCTTCGTCGGCGGCGGATCTCAAGCAGCCGCAGCGCCGTGGTGCCGACGGCGACGATGCGACCGCCACTCTTGTGCACCGCGTTCAGCCGCTCCGCCGTCGCCGCGTCGATCGTTCCGCGCTCGGGATGCATCCGGTGGCCGGCGGTGTCGCCGACCTTGACCGGCAGGAAGGTGCCCGGCCCGACATGCAGCGTCACGAATTCGCGTCCGATCCCGCGTCTGCTCAAGCCGCTGAAGCAGCGCGCTTGTGAAATGCAGGCCGGCCGTCGGCGCGGCGACCGCGCCCTCGTGCGCGGCGTAGACGGTCTGGTAGTCGGAGAGGTCGCGGTCGTCGGCGGCGCGGCGCTGCGCGATATAGGGCGGCAGCGGCGCGTCGCCGAGCGCTTGCGATCGCCTCGTCGAGATAGGCGCCGTGGAACTCGAAGGCGAGGCGCACGCGCCCGTCCGGCGCCTTCGCCGCGACCGTCGCTTCGAGCGAGCCGAGCAGGCAGACGCGGCTCTCGTGCCCGAAGCGGATGCGGTCGCCGACGGCAAGCCGCTTGCCCGGCTTGGCGAGCGCCCACCAGTCCGCGTCGTCGATCCGCTCGATCAGCGTGACGACGATGTTGGCGATGTGCCCGTCGCGCTCGCGCCGGCCGCGAAGCTGCCCGGGGATCACCTTGGTGTCGTTGAAGACGAGCACGTCGCCGGGACGGAGCAGCTCCGGCAGGTCGCGGACCATCGCGATCCTCGAAGGCCGCGCCCGGCCGCACGACGAGGAGCCGCGCGGCGTCGCGCGGGCTCGCGGGGCGAAGCGCGATCCGCTCCTCCGGCAGCTCGAAATCGAATTCGACGCGCATCGCCTGCGCTCATCCCGTGGGTCGTAGCACTTGACCGGCACGACCGACGAGCAGAAATGCAGACGCGGAACGCTCCTAGGCTGCGTCGGCCGCCACCTTCATCGAAACGATCGTGTCGGGCTGGCGCGGCGGCTCGCCCTTGTTGATCGCGTCGATGTTCTCCATGCCTTCGATCACCTGGCCCCACACCGTGTATTGCTTGTTCAGGAACGGCGCGTCGGCGAAGCAGATGAAGAACTGGCTGTCGCCGGAATTCGGGTCCTGCGCGCGCGCCATGGAGACCGTGCCGCGCACGTGCTTCTCGGCCGAGAACTCTGCCTTGAGCTTGTTGCCGGAGCCGCCGGTGCCGGTGCCGTGCGGGCAGCCGGTCTGCGCCATGAAGCCCTCGATCACGCGGTGGAACTTGATGCCGTCGTAGAAGCCCTGCCGCGCCAGCGCCTTGATCTGCGCGACGTGGCCGGGCGCGAGGTCCGGCCGCATCTCGATGACGACGGGCCCCTTGCTGGTTTCCATGATGAGCGTGTTCTCGGGGTCTTTGATTTCGGCCATGTCCTCTCCTCTTTATCGCTTACTTCACGTCGGCCGCGACTTTGACGCTGATGATCTTGTCGGGGCCGGCGACCATGCCGTTGTTCGCCGGGCTGCCCTTCTTGATGGCGTCGACCGCTTCCATGCCGCTTACGACCTCGCCGACGACGGTGTATTGCCCGTCGAGCCCGGCGCGTCGGCGTACATGATGAAGAACTGCGAGTTGGCGCTGTCGGGATCGGGCGCGCGCGCCATGCCGACGATGCCGCGCTTGAAATGCACGTTGGAGAATTCCGCCTTCAGGTCGGGAAGGTCGGAGCCGCCCATGCCGGTGCCGGTCGGATCGCCTGTCTGCGCCATGAAGCCGGCGATGACGCGGTGGAACGGCACGCCGTCATAGAAGCCCTGCCGCGCCAGCGTCTTCAGCCGCTCGGCGTGGTGCGGCGCGATGTCGGCGCGAAGCGCGATCGTCACCGTCCCGTGCAGTCTCCATGATGAGCGTGTTCTCAGGGTCGGCCGTCGCAGCGAAGACGGACCCTGCGAGAAAGAGAAAACCGGCCGCCAAAACGGCCGCGAAACTTCTGAGAAGCATTGGGGATCCTTCTTTCGGGCGCGTCCGCGCGCCGCGGAAATCTCATCGGTTGAGGCGCGTCCTGATGCGGTCGGCGACCGCCGTCGGGACGAAGGGCGTGATGTCGCCGCCCATTTGGGCGATCTGGCGGACGAGCGTGGCGGTGATGTGGCGCGCCTCCGGCCGCGCCGGCAGGAAGACGGTTTGCAGCCAGGGCGCCATGGTGCCGTTCATGCCGGCCATCTGCATCTCGTAGTCGAGGTCGGTGCCGTCGCGCAGCCCGCGGATCAGGATCGTCGCGTCGACCTCGCCGGCGAAATCGACCACGAGATTGTCGAAGGTGAGCACGTCGATCGCAACGCCGGCTTCCGCGGCAAGCGGCGTGGCAACCGTCTCGATCAGCTCCAACCGGTCGTCGACGGAAAGCATCGGCTCCTTCGACGGGTGCACGCCGATCGCCACGACGAGCCGGTCGCAGAGGCCGAAAGCGGCTTCCAGGATATCGATGTGGCCGTTCGTCAGCGGGTCGAACGTGCCCGGATAGAGCGCGGTCCGGTCCATCCGCACCGCTTAGCGGCTTCCCGAGACGTGCGCAATGTGTGCAGCCCCGGTGGGGGCATTGTCCCGCTCCTTCCGCCCCGCGTGCGGGAGAAATGCGGAGGATTGCGGCTATTCGGCGGTGGGCGGCGCGTCTTCGCCGCCATTTTCGGCGGCCGGACTCTCGTCCTCCTCCCCTTCCTCGCCGTTCGACGGGATGTGCTCCACCGAGACGACCTTCTCGTCCTCATCGGTGTCGAACAGGATCACGCCCTGCGTGCCGCGGCTCGCGATGCGGATCGGCTTGTCGCCGCCGACCGGCATGCGGATGGTCTTGCCGGCGTCGGTGACGAGCATGATCTGGTCCTCGTCGCTGACCGGGAAGGAGGCGATGAGCTTGCCGTTCCGCTCGTTGACGGCCATGGCGACGATGCCTTTGCCGCCGCGCCGCGTGATCCGGTACTCGAAGGACGAGGTGCGCTTGCCGTAGCCGTTTTCCGAGACGGTCAGGATGAGCTGCTCCGCGGCGCTCATCTCAGCGTAGCGCTGCTGCGAAAGCTCGCCCGACGCCTCGGCTCTCCGCGTCGGCGCCGTTCTCCTCCACCTTCTCCTCGCTCTCGCTCTCGCCTCTCGCCGCGAACGGCGCGGCTCATCTTGAGATAGGCGCCGCGCTCGTCCGAGACCGCCTCGAAATGGTGCAGGATCGCCATGGAAATGACGCGCTCGTCGCCGCCGAGCGAGATGCCGCGCACGCCGTTCGAGTTGCGGCCCTTGAAGACCCTGACATCGTCGGCGGGGAAGCGAATGCACTGGCCGCCGGCGGTGGTGAGGAGGACGTCGTCCGAGGCGTTGCAGAGCTGCACGTCGACGATCGCCTCGTCGGCGTCGTCGAACTTCATCGCGATCTTGCCGTTGCGGTTGACCTGCACGAAGTCGGAGAGCTTGTTGCGCCGGACGCCGCCCCGCGTCGTAGCGAACATGACGTCGAGCTTCTCCCAGGTCGCCTCGTCCTCCGGCAGCGGCATGATGGTGGTGATGCGCTCGCCTTCTTCCAGAGGCAGCAGATTGATCAGCGCCTTGCCGCGCGCCTGCGGTGCGGCGAGCGGCAGCCGCCAGACCTTCAGCTTGTAGACGATGCCGCGCGAGGAGAAGAACAAGACCGGCGTGTGCGTGTTCGCGACGAAGAGCTTGGTGACGAAGTCCTCTTCGCGCGTCGCCATGCCGGAGCGGCCTTTGCCGCCGCGGTGCTGCGCCCGGGTACTCCGACAGCGCGACGCGCTTGATGTAGCCGGCGTGGCTGACGGTGACGACCATGTCCTCGCGCTGGATCAGGTCCTCGTCTTCAAGCTCCGGCCCGCCCTCGGCGATCTCCGTCTTGCGCGGTGTTGCGAACTCGTCGCGGATCGCCTTCAGCTCGTCTTTCACGATCGCCTGGATGCGCGCGCGGGAGGCGAGGATCTCAAGGTATTCGCGGATCTCGGCGGCGAGCTTCTCCAGTTCGCCGGCGATCTCGTCGCGGCCGAGCGCCGTAAGCCGCTGCAGGCGGAGGTCGAGGATCGCGCGTGCCTGCTCTTCGGAGAGCCGGTAGGTGCCGTCCGCGGCGATCGTATGGCGCGGATCGGCGATGAGCATGATCAGCGCCTCGATGTCCTTCGCCGGCCAGCGCCGCTCCATCAGGCGTTCGCGCGCGACCTGTGGGTCCTTGGCGGAGCGGATGAGCGCGATGACTTCGTCGATATTGGCGACGGCGGAGGCGAGCCCGACCAAAACATGCGCCCGGTCGCGCGCCTTGCCGAGCAGGAATTTCGTGCGCCGCCCGACCACGGTCTCGCGGAACGCAATGAAGCTCGTCAGCACGTCCTTGAGGTTCATGACCTCCGGACGCCCGCCGTTCAGCGCCACCATGTTGACGCCGAAATTCGTCTGCAGCGGCGTGAAGCGGTAGAGCTGGTTCAAGACCACGTCGCCGACCGCGTCGCGCTTCAGTTCGATGACCACGCGGATGCCGTCGCGGTCGGACTCGTCGCGGATGTCGGCGATGCCCTCGATGCGCTTGTCGCGCACCAGCTCGGCCATCTTCTCCTGCAT
Source organism: uncultured Alphaproteobacteria bacterium (assembly GCA_963778625.1). GTDB lineage: Bacteria > Pseudomonadota > Alphaproteobacteria > Rhizobiales > Afifellaceae > DASWJZ01. Next base: position 172,649 of record CAVZVB010000006.1, on the reverse strand, counting down.
CGCCGCCTTGTTCACCTGAAACGGAATCTCGGTGATGACGATAGCTTCGCGGTCCTTGCGGATCGTCTCGATATGGGCGCGCCCGCGCATGATGATGGAGCCGCGGCCGGTGGCGAAAGCGGAGCGGATGCCGGCTGAGCCCAGGATGATGCCGCCGGTCGGAAAATCCGGGCCGCTCATGAACTGCATCAGTCCCAGATAGTCGAGGTGCGGGTCGTCCATCAGCGCGATCGTGGCGTCGATCACCTCGCCGAGATTGTGCGGCGGGATGTTGGTCGCCATGCCGACGGCGATGCCGCCGCCGCCGTTGACGAGAAGGTTCGGGAACTTCGCCGGCAGGACGCTCGGCTCGGTTCGGGAATTGTCGTAGTTGGCGCGGAAATCGACCGTGTTCTTGTCGAGATCGTCGAGCATCGAATGCGCGACTTTCTCGAGCCTGACCTCGGTGTAGCGCATTGCCGCCGGCGGATCGTTGTCGATCGAGCCGAAATTCCCCTGCCCGTCGATCAGCGGCAGGCGCATGGAGAATTCCTGCGCCATGCGCACCAGCGCGTCATAGATCGCCTGGTCGCCGTGCGGGTGGAACTTGCCCATCACCTCGCCGACGACGCCGGCCGACTTCCGGTAGGGCTTGTTCCAGTCGTTCCCCATCTCGTGCATGGCGTAGAGGATGCGCCGGTGCACGGGCTTCAGCCCGTCGCGCACATCGGGGAGCGCGCGGCTGACGATTACGCTCATCGCGTAATCGACGTAGGAGTGCCGCATCTCATCGGTGATTGAGATCGGCCTGATGTCGCCGTCGCGGCCTGCGGGCGGCGTTTTGCTTTCGTCTGCCAAGGGAAGAATCGCGTTTTCTAGGGTGGCTGTCTTCTAGCTCATTTAGGCCTGGCCCGCCACTTTGGCCACAACAAAGAAAGCCAACAAACGCAATGGGTTAGAAGGACGTCGTGAATTAATTCCGGCGTTCCGCGGAAGGCCCCGCGAAAAGCCGGGAATCGGGGCCGAGACGCGCCTTGAGTTCTCGCCTCCCAGAGAGCCGATTTCGGCAGCAGGAAGCAGCCGTCGCGCTCGCCCGTCACCGGGTCCTCGCCGACATAGGCGTAGATCGGCTGCTCCGGGAGATAGCGCGCGAAGCGCTCCGCGATATCGGCGCCGTAGACGCGGTAGTGCCCGTGCTTTTCCGGCTTCGGAAAACCCCAGTCGCGCGTCTTCTCCTCGCGGAACGGGTCGGGCACGACGAGCCACAAGAGCCCATCCGGCGCGGCGATCCGGAGAAGCTCGTGGAGCGCCGCCCGGTCGTCGGCGACATGCTCGAGCACGTGCGAGCAGGCGACGAGACCGTAGGCGCTGTCCGGCCGGTCGATCGCCTGAATGTCGAGGCTCTCGCCCTCGCCGTAGACGGAAAGCTCGAAGCTCCTGAACCAGCGCGGATCGAGCGTCGGGTCCGGACTGAACTGGATTGCGGCGGCGCCGCGAAATGCCTCCGTGCCGAGCCGCTCGAACATGATCCGGAAGATGCGGTGGCGCTCCAGAGACTGGCAGCCGGCGCAGCGCGGCAGTTTCCCGTTTGGCGACATTCGCCCTTTCGGCCCGGCGACGAACGCCGTCGACCCGCAGATCGGGCAAGCCGCGGCGTCGGCGTGCCGCGTCTCGCCAGCCGTTGCAGCCTCTCCCGACGTCCCCTGGTCGGGGCGCTCAGTTGTTCCCACGACAGCCACCGGTTCGAAGGTTGCGGAACGTCGTTCTAGAGGGGATTTCCGGCGCACAATCAAGGCTTCGGAAGCTGGATCGCATAGCCGATGATGCCGCTTGGAATCTTCGTGCCGGTCACCGAGAAGCTTCCGAGGTCGAGTTCCGCCTCTTTTGGGAGAAGTCCCCCCGGGGCCTCCTTGCCGGCCCAGATGTAGAAGACACCGTCCTTCGTGAGCTGTTCTTCGCTCAGCCAGGGCGAAAGAGACAGCTCGCCGTCGTAGACGACGCTTGGGCGACTCGGCGACCCGGCGGCCACCAGTCCGGCCAGCCAGGAATTGCCGGAGACGATCTTGAGCGGCGCATCCGTGCGGCGCGCCCAGGCGGCCTCAGCCTCTCCTGCAATCTCGCGCATCGGCCAGGCGTTGCGTTTGGGTGCGTCGAAGGTCGGGCTGAGCGCCACCGCACCGGAATAGAGGAATGCAGGAGCGACGATGAACGCGGTCGCGACGACCAATGCGCGAGCCGACAGGTCCGAGCTCCACTGACGATCGAGCAGACAGACGATGAGCAGGCCGGAAAGCGTGAACATCGGCATGCCCCACATGTCGCGAAGGCCGATTCCGGTGACCGTGGAAAGCGCGACGGTCAGTACCGCCGGCCCGAGCGCGAGGAAGATGATGTAGCGACGCTGCGGATCGGTGCCGGCGGTGCGCGGCAGGGCGAGAACCGATCGGTAGCCGACGAGGAGGAAGAAGATCACGAGCGGCAAATGGTCCGCCGCCTGGGCCGCAAGCCAATGGAGCGGCAAGAGCGGCGAGCCCCCGCTGCCGCCCCGGCTCTCGGCGTAGCGCAAGGTCGGAAAATGGTTCTGCACCAGCCATACGAGATGCGGAGAGGCGATAAGAAGAGCCAAGCCGATGGCGAGCCAGGGCCAGGGCCGGCGAAGCGCCCACCGCATCTCCCTTTCAGCCAACGTCCAGATCGCCAGCAGAATATAGAGCACGAGCACGCTGTACTTCGCGAGAATGCCCAATCCGACGACGGCGCCGAGCGACAGCCATGGGAGTGCGCGCTCCGGCTGCTGCCGCACCAGCGTGTAAAGAAGGATCGCCGCAGACCAGATCGGCAGTTGCAGAACGTTTGGGTTGAACTCAGGAGTGAGCCACGTGAAGTAGACGATCGGCGTCAGCAGCAGGGTGCCGATCAGCGCATTCCGCCGCGTGGTCAGCAGCGAACCCGTAAGGAAGGCGAAGAGATACGTGAGGCCCACGCTCAATTGGCTGAGCAGGTAAGGGCCGAAGATCGGGCTGCCCGTCGCGTGGTAAGACAATTCGATCAGCCAGGCCTGCAGCGTCGGGTGCTTGTGCGTCCCAAGCAGCCACTCCTTCCCCCAAATGAGGCCCTCCACCACGTCGAGCGGCGGCGCGGAGCTTGCCAGGTAGGGGAGCACGGTCCAGGCAACGAGCTGGACGGCGGAAAGGAGAAGGACCGCCTTAAGCGGCCGTGCGGCGAGACGGGCGACAAGGCTTTGGGGAACTGGCGCTTGCCCGTCCTGGTCGGCTTCAAGCCCTTTCATTCCACTCGCTCGGTAACCTATCCTCGCCAGGCGATCCGGTCGGTCTCACACGAAAGGTGCGGTTGGTGCTCACCCGCGGCTTCATCAGTATCGTCGTCCCCGTCTTCAATGAGGGGCGCGCGGTGGAACTTTTTTCTGGCTGAATTGACCACGGTCGCGGCTTCGCTTCCTTTTCGCTACGAGCTTATCTTTGTCAACGACGGAAGCGGTGATGACACGCTGGAGCGCATACGGGCTCAGCGCGCGCAAAACCCGGCGATCGGGATTGTCGATCTGTCGCGGAACTTCGGCAAGGAGGCCGCCGTGGTCGCCGGGCTGGAGGCCGCAAAGGGCGCCGCCGCCATCGTGATGGACGTCGATCTCCAGGATCCGCCCGCCGTGATCCCTGAGATGATCGAGAAGTGGCAAAACGGCGCCGACGTCGTGATCGCCATCCGCACCAGCCGCGCGCAGGACAGCTTCTTCAAGCGCACCAGCGCCGGGCTCTTCTACAAGCTCTTCGCCATGCTGAGCGACGTGAAGCTGCCGGATGGATCGGGCGACTTCCGCCTCATGGACAGGCGCGTCGTCGATTCCTTCCTGAAGCTCGATGAGAGAGCGCGCTTCAACAAGGGCCTGTTTGCCTGGCTCGGGTTCCGGCAGGAATTCGTGCATCACGTTCGGCCGCAAGCCAACCGGAGCGGATCGCGATGGAGCTTTCGCAGGCTCTTTCGCTTCGGTTTTGAGAGCATCCTCTCCTTCTCGACGATTCCCATTCGCATGTGGAGCGCCGTTGGCGGCATTATTGCCATTGGCGCGCTCGTCTATGGCGCGTTCCTGCTGACGAGGACGCTGGTCTTCGGGCGGGACGTGCCGGGCTATGCGTCCCTCATGGTGTCGGTCCTTTTCCTTGGTGGGCTCAATCTCTTCACCCTCGGTCTCGTCGGCGAGTATGTCGGGCAGGCCCTGACCGAGGCCAAGCGGCGGCCGCTCTTCATCGTTCGCGAGCATCTGGAAGCCGCCCCGCAGGAGGCCTCGGCTGAGGTCGCCGAGCGTTGAGGGTACCGGCCGAGCTCTCCCGCGTCGTGCGCTTCGGCTTCGTCGGAGCGATTGCGACGGCCGTGTCATGCCGTCACCTATCTCGTGCTGGTCGCCTTCTTCGCGGTGATGCCGTCACTTGCCAACGTCGTCGCCTACGTCATTGCCGTCGTCGTCTCCATGTTCGGGCACATCTCGGTGACTTTCCGGCTCGACTTCAGCGCTCGACGCGCCGCGAAAGTTGCGTTCGCGTCGCTTCTCTCATTCGGCCTGAACGCGTCTTTCGTGTGGCTGGTCACCCGCCTGCAATATCCGCCGGAGCTCGCCGTCATTTTCTTTGTGACGGTGACGCCCGCCGTCACCTATGCTGTGTTGAGGACATTGCTTGCGATCGACTAGTCGGTCGCCGGCTCTGGTGGGGTTGTCGACGCGTCCATCTCGGCGCCTCTGATCCGCGGCGCCGGCACGGTTTCGAAAGAATGCTGGAACACGCTCTTACGTCCTTCGTGACTCTTTACGTCACGATCGACCCGCCCGGCCTCGCGCCGCTCTTTCTCGCGCTGACGGCCGGGATGAGCCGGGCCGAGCGGCGGCAGGTCGCAAATCGCGCCACGATCACGGCGCTTCGCCGTCCTCGTCCTTTTCGCCGTGGCCGGCCTCGGCATCCTCTCCGTCTTCGGGATCACCATTCAGGCCTTCCGCATCGCCGGCGGCGTGCTTCTCTTCTACATCGCCTTTGAGATGATCTTCGAGAAGCGGCAGGAGCGGAAAGAGAAAAGCACGGAGATCGCGCAGGCCGACCATATCCGCAACATTGCGATCTTCCCGCTCGCCATCCCGCTGATCGCCGGCCCCGGCGCGATCTCCGCCACGATCCTCCTCTCCGGCACCTATGCGGATGTGCTTGAGCGCGCGGTCCTGATCGTCATCGTCGCGGTCAATATCGCTCGCGGCCTGGCTGGTCTTCTTGTCTGGCCGAGCGCTTCGACCGCTATCTCGGCGTGACCGGCCGCATCGTGCTGACGCGGCTCCTCGGCCTGATCCTCGCGGCGCTCGCCGTGCAGTTCGTCGCCGACGGCGTGCTCGCGTTCGCCCACGCCGCCAAGCCATAGGCCGCATCCGCCGACGCTTGACGTCAGCGTTACGGCAGCAGCGACTCCCTGAGCGCGTGAACCTCCTGCGCGGTCATCGGCTTTTCGCGCACCTTGGCGACGGCGGCGGCGTCGAGCGGCGGCATGTCGGCGGGCGCGAGGGCATCGTTGCCCCACTTTGAGCGCACGTAATTGACCACCGCGGCGATCTCTTCGTCGGAGAGGAAATCGAAGGGCGGCATAGCGTTGTCGATCTTCTGGCCGCCGACCTCGATCGGCCCCTCGATGCCGTTCACCGCGACGACGGCCGGGAAGTCGGGCGCCAGGAAGAGGTCGCGGTTTCCGGCAAGCGGCGGAAACTCGCCCGGCTTGCCCTCGCCTTCCGCCTGGTGGCAGGCGATGCACGTGGCTTGGAAGACGTCTGCGCCGTCCGCGGGTCCGCCCTTCGCGGTCGCCGCCGGCGCCTCGGGCGGCGGATTCGGACCGAGATAGGTTCCAAGATAGTCGAGGATAGCGGCGCGCTGGTCGTCGCTGATCCTGAGCCCGAAGCCCTTCATGTTGTCGAGCACCGCGTCCCAGGCGCCGCGCCTGATGCCGGCCGAGTCCGCGACCGATTGCAGGTCGTGGCAGGTCTGGCAGTGACCGTAGATGAGATCGCGGCCCGGCCCTTGCGGCAGGTTGAACCGGTCCGCCGATCGGGCGGCGGGCGCCGAAAGCATGGCGGCGGCAACGACTAGGAGAACCAGCGCCGGTCGCACTGCGCGCAACTCCGTCAAATGTTGATTGCTCGGCGGCGGGTTCGGGACGCCGGTAGCGGTCGGCGCCCCGTGTGGATCAGGCCGCGATCTCGACGCGGTCGACGCCGTTCCACTCGTAGCCGCGCGGGTTCCAGCGCGTCAGCCCGTCCATCGGCTGCGTGCGCCCGAGCGCGTCGGTCGCCCGGCACATCAGCACGTTGCTTCCTGACGCGAGCGTCGCCTTGCTCGACCAGTGGTACCAGGCCCAGGGGCTCTCCGCCGGCTTGATGTCGGCGTTCTGCCAGGTCTTGCCGCCGTCGGCGGAGACCTCGACCATGGTCACCGGCGCCTCGCCGTCGTTGAACGCGACGCCGGTGATCTCGACCGCGCCGGCTTTCGCCCCGTCTTCGGGAAGCGGCGAAAAGATCACGCTCTTGATCTTGTGCCCGTAGGTCGGGACGCTGTTGTAGATCGTGTAGTCGTTGGCCTCGAACTGGCCCGGCTCGACCGGCTGAAGCGGCATGCGGTAGCCGACCGATTGGAACGCGCTCGGCGACTGCTCCGCGGCGAACATCAGCACGGTCACCATCTTCACGTTCATGTTGCCGTAGAAGCCGGGGATGATGAGCCTGACCGGCCCGCCGTTCGTCGCCGGGATCGGCTCGCCGTTCATCTTCAGCGCAAGAATGGCGTGGTCGAGCCCCGGATCGCCGAGCTCGTAGCTCTTGGCGAAATCGGAGCCCTCCGGCGTCGCCGGCTGGTCCCAACCCTCAGCGGTCAGCCAATGCGCGTCCGCGCTCGGCGCCATCTTCAGATCGTCGAGGAGCGGACGCAGCGGCACGCCTTCCCACTCGACGTTGCCCATGCCGCCGTTCTTCCATTGCCCGCCGGCGACCTTCTCCTTGGCGGCATAGAAGCTGCGCCCGTTGCCGGCGCATTGCAGCACGGCGACGCGCGTCTCCTGCGGACGCGCGGCGAGATCGGCGATGGTCAGCGTGCGCGGCCGCTGCACGAGACCGTCGAAGCGGATCGGTCCAGCTCTTGACCATGTCGGCCGGCGGCGGCGAGGTCGTCGCATACCAGGCCGCGTCGCCCTGATGCGGATAGTGGAAGCGGTTGAAGAGGATTTCCTTCGGCGTGTGATCGTGCTCACGCAGCATCGCGAGCGGCGTCTCCATCACGCCGAGCTCGGCGTTATGGACGAGGAGGCCGGACGCCTTGCCGCTGATGATCTCGGCGGAATCTGGCGCAGTGTCGGCAAAAGCGGAGCGCATGAAGGCGGGCGAGACGCCGGCGGCCAAGCCGGCCGCGCCGGCCATCAAGCCGAATTCGCGTCGATTGATAGCGAAGCGTGAGCGTTGCGGGCGCATGATTTCCTCCGGGCATGTTCTTCTTGGAGAGCCGAGCGAAATCGGCTCGTTGCGCAGTCCAGCGGTGCGGCCCGGTCAAGGTCGAATTTTCTGTGTTCAGGCCATCCGCGGGCACACTATGGCGTGAAACGACCGGATGAAAAAGAAGAAATTCCAATTTCGGAATATGTTATCCCAGTTGCCGTGGGCGCTGCCGCGATCGATTATCGCCTGGGTTTCGAGCGCCTCTTGTCGAGGTGATAGGTGAGCGCCAGCGCGATGCAATGGCGCAGCTCTTCGATGGGAAGTCTCCCCTCCGCCTCAAGGACAATGGCGCGCCGGCCTTCGAGGCGAAGCTTGCCACGGTAGAGCTCCTTGAATGTCTCGACCAGGCTGGTCTGGCAGTTGAAGTAGAGAGCGCAGCGACCTTCCGAGTTCTTGACGCCGTCGATGCGGATCGTGCTTCCGCTCTTTGTCGCCGCGGTCAAATAGCTCGGTTGTCCCCATTTGACCGTCTCTTCCAACGCCCCGACGCCATCCGTGCTCGCGGCGACGTCGAAGATCAGTTGGCGAAGTGCGAGGAGCTTCCTCCGTGTCGCGGAGGGATAGGCGGCGAAGATCGCGGCAACGCGCGCGTCGGCAAAGCGCTTCATCGGTCGACTGCAACGGCGTCGATGATCCGCTCCGGCGAGAGCGTAAGGACGCCTGCGATGTCTGCGCCGCGGCGGCTAGAACGGGATCTCGTCGTCCATCTCTTCCGACAGCGTCGCGCTCGAGCGGCCGTTTCGCTCCATCGGGCCGGCGCTGCCGAATTCCGCGCCGCGGCCATTGCGGTTGCCGACCTCGGCGCCGCCCGCGCCTCCGCCACGGCTGTCGAGCATCTGCAATTCGCCGCGGAAGCGCTGCAGCACGACCTCGGTCGTGTAGCGCTTCTGGCCCGACTGGTCCTCCCACTGCCGCGTCTGCAGCTGGCCTTCGATGTAAACCTTGGCGCCCTTCTTCAGGTACTGCTCCGCCACCTTGGCGAGGTTCTCGTTGAAGATGACGACGGAGTGCCACTCCGTTCTCTCCTTCCGCTCGCCGGAAGTCTTGTCGCGCCAGCTCTCCGAGGTGGCGATCCTGAGATTGACGACCGGATCGCCGGACGAGAGCCGCCGCACTTCCGGGTCCTGGCCGAGATTTCCGACCAGGATCACTTTGTTGACGCTGCCTGCCATGATCGCCTCCGTTCTTAGCGGCCACCCTGCTCACAATCGCCGCCGCGGCGCAGCAGCACGACCGCGTCTTTCCACAATCCGCTCGGCCGAATGCACAGGTAAATATGTTCTTGCTATGTTCTATAAGCTCGGCGAGGATGGGAATCAAGCCTCTGCTGCGCGCGGCATGGGTCCCGGAGCGGGGTCAAGGATGGAACAGCGTTTGAGCCTGGTGACGCTCGGCGTCGCCGATTTGGAGCGCTCGCTCCGCTTCTATGAGGCGCTCGGCTGGAAGCGCGGCAACGCGAATCCTTCGGTCGTGTTCTTTCAGCTGAACGGCATGATCCTGGCGCTCTGGTCGCGCTCCTCGCTCGCCGAAGACGCGGGCCTTGCGCCGAACGAGCGCGGCTTCGGCGGCATCGCGCTCGCCTACAACGCACGCTCAAAGGACGACGTCGACGCGGTGCTCGCCGAGGCGGAGCGCGCCGGCGCGCGCATCCTGAAGCCCGCGAAGGATACGTTCTGGGGCGGTTACTCCGGCTATTTCGCCGATCCCGACGGCCACCCCTGGGAGGTGGCGTGGAACCCGGAATGGACGCTCACGAAGAAGGGCGACGTCAAGCTCGGCCGCACGTGACGAGCCGATGCCCACCGTCCTTAGAGTTGGATCGTATCGTCTGTTCTTCTATTAGAGGCATGGCATGGCTTCTTCGGCCGCTGACATCCGTGTTCCGCATGCGGTGCAAATCGCCGTCAGCGAGGACACGTTGAGCGTCGACCTCTCCGACGGCCGCACGATCGCGGTTCCGCTCGCCTGGTATCCGCGCCTTCTCCACGCGCATCCTTCGGAACGTAAGAATTGGCGCTTGATAGCCGATGGAGACGGGATTCATTGGCCCGACCTGGACGAGGACATATCTGTCGCCGCGCTTCTTGCGGGAAAGCCATCGGGCGAAGCCGAAGGCTCGCTCAAGAAATGGCTGGCAGGCCGATCGAAGCGTTGATTTTTCTGTGTGCGACGCAGTGTCGAGGGCCTTCGTCGGGCGGCTCCCGGCTTTCCCAGCGGTCGATGCCCGTATTAGGTAGCGGAGTGCGAACGCGGATCGCGTCGATCCGTCAGCGGCAGTCTCATCCGGGAATGACATGGCAAAAGGCAACGGGCGCGCGCCCGTAAACGGCAAGGGAAACGGCGCGGCGGCTCAAAGCGGAGGCGAGCGCGTTCAATATAATTGCGCGAAGTGCCCCGGCTATTGCTGCTCATATCCCGTGATCACCGTCACCAAATACGATGTTGAGCGGCTGGCGAAGCATTTCGGTCTGAGCCGGAGGAAGCGGAGAAGCGCTTCACCAAGAGCCAGCACGGCTACAAACGCATCATGCGCCGCAAGAAGGACGAGCACTACGGCAAGATCTGCCGCTTCTTCGATACGGAGGAGCGCCGCTGCACGATCTACGCCGCGCGCCCGGGCGTCTGCCGTGCTTTCCCCGGAAGCGCGCGCTGCGGCTACTACGACTTCCTCTCCTTCGAGCGCCGCGCGCAGAACGACCCTGAGTTCGTCGCAGCGACCGATCACGGCTAATCGCACGCGGCCGATGCGCCGCCGTCAGGCGATGCGCTGCGCCAGGCAGATCCAGTCCCACGGGCTCTTGAAGGCGGGGTTGCGCGGCTTGCGCAGTCCCTCCCGCGACCACGGCGAATAGATGCGCCCGATGCGCCTGACCTGAAAGCCGTGCCGCGTGAGGATCGCCGTCAGCTCGTCGCGCCGATAGTGCTTCTGCCAGCTGCCGGCCTTCTCGGAGAGGCCGTCGGCTTTGAATGTCGGCTTGCCGCCTTTTCCGGCCGGCGTGTGCTTTTGCACCATCCGCTCCGACTCAAGCGACGGCACGACGACGAGCGCGAAGCCCGAAGGCTTCGTCACCGCGCGCAGGCCGCGCCACTGCGCCGATCCGCTCCGCTGCGCTGTCGGCGGTGATGACGTTCATGCAGACGGTGAGGTCGGCGCGCGGGCCGATCCGCTTCGCCGCGCGCGCGACGTCCAACGCGAGCCAGCGCGATTTGCTTCATCTTCGGCGCAGCGCGCCTTGGCGCGCGCGATGATCTTCGGCGCATGCTCGACGCCGACGATCTCGGCGAAGCGGTCGCCGAAGCGCTGGATGAAGGAGCCGATGCCGCAGCCGAGGTCGACAAGCACGGCATCTCTCGGGCAAGCGCGCCGCGGCGACGAAGCGGCTCACCTGATCGCTCGTCTCGTCGCGCGTGACGTCGACGACAAGCTCTTCGAAATTCTCGGCGAGTTCGTCCCAGTCCGCCCGGTCCACGAATCGCTCCTTTCGCGGAGCTTAGGAGATCGGGACGAGAGGGAGAAGCAACAGAGCCGCTGTTGGTTTCCTTGGATTGAACTGGAGCGTGCCCGCGCTCTGACGGGCACGCTCCGACAGCTTACGCTCGATCCGGCTCGACCGGCGCGGAACACGTCGCATCGCGCCCTGGCGCGCGAGCATCCAGCCCGGATATTCCGAGGGCAGCGCGCTGACCTCGTCGAGCTTCGCCATCTCATCGGCCGAAAGCGAGAGCGTGACCGCGGCGAGATTGTCCTCCAGCTGCTCCAGCCGCTTCGCGCCGATGATGACGCTCGTCACGTAGGGCTTGTGCAGAAGCCAGGCGAGCGCCACGCGCGCGACCGAAACGCCTTTCGCGTCGGCGATCTCGCGCATCGCGTCGATCACCTTCCAGGCGCGGTCGAGGTCGACGGGCGGGAAATCGAACTGCGCGCGCCGCGCGCCCTCTGGCGTCTTTGCGTTCGGGCGGTATTTGCCCGAGAGCAGCCCGCCGGCGAGCGGGCTCCACACCATCAGCCCGACCTGCTCTTCCAGAAGCAGCGGCACGATCTCGCGCTCAAGATCGCGGCCGGCGATGGTGTAGTAGGACTGGATGGTCTCGTAGCGCGCGTAGCCGCGGCGCTCGGAGATGCCGAGCGCCTTCGCCAGCCGCCACGCCGACCAGTTGGAGCAGCCGATGTAGCGCACCAGCCCGCGCGACACGAGATCGTCGAGCGCGCGCAGCGTCTCCTCCGGCGGCGTCACCGAATCGAACGCATGGACCTGATAGAGATCGATGTGATCGGTCTGGAGCCGCTTAAGGCTCTTCTCCACCGCGTCCATGATGTGGCCGCGCGAGCCGCCGCGATCGTTCGGCCCCTGCCCCATCACGCCGTAGAATTTCGTGGCGATGACGACGTCGGACCGCTTCACGCCGAGATTCTTGAGCGACTGGCCGAGCAGCTCTTCAGAGCGGCCCATCGAATAGACGTCGGCGGTATCGATGAAGTTGATGCCGGCCTCGAGCGAGCGCTTGACGATCGCGTCGGCCGCGTCCTGCCCGACCCCGGCGATCGCATCGTAGATGCCGCCGCCGCCGTCGCCGAAGGTCATGGTGCCGAGGCAGAGCTCTGAGACGAACAGGCCGGTGCGGCCAAGCTGATTGTAGCGCATGGCGTGACTCCAAAGATGGGACTTCCGAAGGCGGGACGGCGCGTCGACGGCGGCCAAGGCAAGCCGCTACGCGCCGCAACGAAAATGGAAAAGGCCGAAACGGCCGATCTGAGGGATACGCCCCGAGACTAGTCGAAGCGCGCCCGCCTGTCACCGCCCGCCCCGCGCATCCCGGCTCCGCGCGATCGGCCGGTTGCGGCGCGGCCTGCAGATTCCTATCTTCCGCCGCCGCGTCAGCTCACCGCCACCCCAGCCCCGGCGCGACGTGTTTCAGGATCGCTCTCGATGACGTGGGCGTTGTAGTCGACGCCGAGCTGGTTCGGCACCGTCAGAAGCAGCGTGTCCGCTTCGGCGATCGCCTCGTCGCCCTTCAGTTCATCGATGAGCTTGTCCGGCTCGGCGGCGTAGCTCTTGCCGAAAATGGCTCGCGTGTTCTCGTCGATCATGCCGATCTGGTCCCGGCTCTCGCCGTTTCTGCCGAAATACATGCGGTCGCGGTCGTCGACGAGCGCGAAGATCGAGCGGCTGACGGAGACGCGCGGGCTCCGCGTATGCCCGGCCGCCGTCCAGGCCTCGCGGTAGGCGCGGATCTGCTTTGCCTGCTGGATGTGGAAGGGCTCGCCGGTCTCGTCGAACTTCAAGGTCGAGCTCTGCAAATTCATGCCGAGCTTCGCCGCCCATTCCGCTGTGGCGTTGGTCGCAGCCCCCCACCAGATTCTTTCGCGCAAGCCCGGTGAGTGTGGCTCGACCCGCAATAGCCCCGGCGGGTTCGGAAACATCGGCCGCGGGTTCGGCTCAGCGAAACCCTCGCCGCGCAGCACCTCCAGAAAGATCTCCGCCTTCTGCCGCGCCATCTCGGCATCGCTCATCCCCTCCGGCGGCGCGTAGCCGAAAGTGCGAAAACCGTCGATCACCTGCTCGGGCGAGCCGCGGCTGATGCCGAGCTGCAGGCGCCCGCCCGCGATCAGGTCGGCCGCGCCCGCGTCCTCCGCCATGTAGAGCGGGTTCTCGTAGCGCATGTCGATGACCGCGGTGCCGAGCTCGATCCGCTTCGTCCGCGCGCCGCAGGCCGCAAGCAGCGGAAACGGCGAGCCGAGCTGGCGCGCGAAGTGATGCACCCGGAAATACGCCCCGTCCGCGCCGACCTCCTCCGCCGCGACGGCCAGCTCGATCGATTGCAAGAGCGCATCGGATGCCGTCCGCACCTGCGATTGCGGCGAAGGTGTCCAATGACCGAAGGAGAGAAAGCCGATGCGTTTCATTTTTTGCCGGTGTTAGCCGCCAATTGCGCGGCGAAAGCCCGCTTGTAGGCGGGCCGCGCTTCGCCGCGGGCGACATAGGCGGCGAGGTTCGGAAATTCCTCCAGAATGCCGGATGGTTTCAGCCTCTGCAGCACATGCACCATCATAAGGTCGCCCGCGCTAAAACTCCCGTCGAGCCAGTCGGCATCGCCCCCGCCTTCGCCGAGGCTTCGGCGGGCAAGAAGGTGAGCGGAAAGCTGGCGCAGCCGGTCGCGGACGCGATCCGCGACCAGAGGCAGGCGCTCTTTGGACCAGGACTTGTCGCCCTCCAGGAGCTTGGCGTTTGCAAATTCAAGGATCGGCGGCTCCACCGTGCTGAGCGCGGCGAACATCCATGTGATCGCCCGCGCCCGCGCATTCGGCTCATCGGGTAAAGCAGCCCCGCATGGCGCTCGGCGATATGGAAGATGATCGACCCCGTTTCGAACAGCGCGAGATCGCCTTCTTCGTAGGTCGGAATCTGCCCGAACGGATGCAGTGCCAGATGCGCGGGTTGCTTCAGCGCGCTGAACGAAACACCACGAACCTCGTAGGGCTGGCCCACCTCCTCCAGCGCCCAGCGAACGCGCGTATCGCGCGCCAGCCCGCTGCCGCCATCGGGCGAGCGTTCAAAGGCGGTAATGGTGGGGGTCATCGTAAGGCTCCTGGTGATTGCATGACGCCATCGCGCGTCATGCAGAGCTTCGGGCGGCTGGCGGCGTGATATCGGCCGCGCCGGCGTCCTCCGCCATGCAGAGCGGGTTCTCGTAGCGCATGTCGATGACCGCGGTGCCGAGCTCGATCCGCTTCGTCCGCGCACCGCAGGCCGCAAGCAGCGGAAACGGCGAGCCGAGCTGGCGCGCGAAATGATGCACCCGGAAATACGCTCCGTCCGCCCCGACCTCCTCCGCCGCGACGGCAAGCTCGCTCGATTGCAGCGCGTCGGAGGCCCTCCGCACCTGAGACTGCGGCGAGGGTGTCCAGTGGCCGAAGGAGAGGAACCCGACGCGTTTCATCGAGGGGCGCCGTTGGAACGGAAGAACAGACTCTAGCGCATCCTACGCCAAAGCGGGGACATGCAAAACGGCTGCGCCGCGCACCCGGCGACGCGCGTGCATCGGCCGGGCCCCGCGCCGCCGGCCCCGTTCAATGAATGCGCACCGACATCGGCGTGATCTGGCGGATGCTGGCGAAGCCGAGCATGCGAGGCGCTTCTTCCATCTCGATAGCCGAGACGGCTGAAACGAGGGCCGCCAATCCCTCCTGCATCTCCAGCCGCGCCAGCATCTCGCCGATGCATCGGTGCGGACCCGTCCCGAACACCAGGTGCAGCCGCGGGTGGTCCTGGCGGCGGATATCGAAGCGCTCGGGCTCGGCGTAAAGGTCCGGATCGCGCATCGCCGACAACGTGCTGACGCGGAGCACCACACCGGCAGGCAGCGACACGTTGCCGATGTCGATGGCGGCCGTCGTGAACCGGGCGACCGACCCGACCGACGGCTCGTACCGAAGGCCCTCGGCGACCGCGCCGGGAATGAGAGCCTGGTCGGCCTGTATTGCCGCCCAAGCCTCCGGATGCTGCACGAGCAAGGCCACGAGCATTGCAAAGGCCGCGCGGGTCGTGTCGCTGCCGCCGATGATGATTCCGATGACCTGGTTCACCAGACATTTGAAGGAGATCGCCGGGTCCGCCTGCCAGTCGGCGACCAATGTCGAGAGGAGGTCGTCCTGCGGCGCGTCCAGCCGGGCGCGCATGTGCTCCTCGACATAGGTGAAAAGGTGCGCCGCCGCTTTCTCGATCTCGTCATGCTGGGCGTGCGGATAGACCGGCGTGAAGGCCCTCGCCAGGTCGTAGACGTGACGGGCGAAATGAGACGCCTCGGTCTGGGGAAGCCCCAGCATGGCCGCGATCATCTCGGCCGGCACGCGCGCCGCCATCCGCTCGACGAAATCGAAGCTCTCGCCGCGTGGCAGCTCGGCGACGACTTTGTCGGCAACGGCACGGATGCGCGGTCGCGCCGCGCGGATCGCGCCGTAGGCGAACGATCGCGCGAACAGCCGGCGCTTTGTCCGGTGATCGTCTCCATTGCCGAAGAGGAAGAAGTCGCGGATGAAGTCGGCCGCGAAGCCGTCGGGGACTTTGTTCAGTCGCGCATAGTCCGCTCCTTCGATCTGTATCGTCCGCGGGTCGGTGAGCATCGCGAGGACGTCCGCGGCGCGCAGCGCCATGTAGTGCCCCTCGCCGAGCTGGATGAGCGGATAGCGGGTCCGCAGCGCCGCGAGCCTGGCGTGCGGATCGTCCATCAACGTCTCGGGTGCGATGACGGGCGGCGATTCGGTGGCGGCAACGAAATGTTGGTTCATCGTCTCGTATTCACTCTTGGTTGGATGGCCCGCGACTGGTCCCGTCGATCCCGAAACACGGGACGCCCTTCTGCTGGACGTGTTTCGGCCGGTCCCGACGACTTCGCGAGCGATTGCGGTGATGCCCGAGCCCGGGGCTCTGATAGGCGCCGGGGCTCTCATGGGCTGACGAGCGGCGCCCTACCCGGCCCGTGTTTCCGCCG
This sequence comes from uncultured Alphaproteobacteria bacterium, assembly GCA_963778625.1. Classification (GTDB taxonomy): domain Bacteria; phylum Pseudomonadota; class Alphaproteobacteria; order Rhizobiales; family Afifellaceae; genus DASWJZ01. Next base: position 156,652 of record CAVZVB010000006.1, on the reverse strand, counting down.
TGTTTCGTTTCCAGCGAAAGGCGTTTCAGACGCGGGCAATGCCTTCTGCGTCCCGTGCTCCGAAATTGCCTTCCGGCATGTCACCTGCTCGCCGCTATCCCCGGAGCCGCGCGATTCCTCTTCGACTGCGCGATCGACAGGATTCGCCATCGCTTCGGATCGGAGGCGGTCGACTACGGCTCGGCCGTTCGCGGCAGCGCGCGCTCCGTTCCGGACGCCTTCCGCGAACTCGCCGAAAAGGAGCTTTGAACGGAGTCGCTCACCGCCCCCTTTGGGCTGAAACAGCTCCACGAAATTCCCCGAAGGATCGACGATCAGCACCTGTGAGCCGCCCGGCCCGGTGACGATGTCGTTGCGGAATTTGACGCCCTCGGCCTTGAGCCGGGCGACCTCGGCGGCGAGATCATCGACGATGCGGTGGATGCGGTTCCAGCCGCCCGGCCCCTCGCCGTCGGGCCGCTGAGCAGCAGCTACGTCGGCCAGACGTTTCGGCCGCGGCGGGCCCTCATGTAAGGGCGCGGATATCGGCGGCCACTTCCGCCAAATCATCGTTGAGCTGGTGATTGCGGCCTTCGAGCCGATGCACGATCGCGCCGGGTATCGCCCTCTCATAAAGATCGACATGCGCAAACGGCACAATGTCGTCCTTGCTGCCATGATAGAGGTAGATCGGCGTCTTTGGGGGCAGCCGCGCGCCGAGGTCCGCCATCGGCCTGATGTCGTCGCTCGGCCAGCCGCCGGCGCCGACGAAGGGCGCCGCGATGAGAAAGACGCCGGCGAGCGTCTGTTTCGGCGGTGCCTCCACGAGGACGTTGATCAGAATCGTGCCGCCAACCGAATGGCCCACCAGGATTGCGCCGGCGGCAAGACCTGCCATCTCATCCACGATCGCGGCCTTCCACACGGCGTAGCTCGGATCCGCCTCGTTCGGCATGCTCGGGTAGCGGACGTCGTAGCTGGGCCCGAGTTCGCGCCTCAGGCTAGCGACGAGCTTGTCGTCCCATTCGTCATGGACGGCCGCGCCCCCACCTTGAATGAACAGGACTTGCTTCGTCATTTGCTCCGGCTCACCGCGCCGGCTGGAACAGCTCCACGAAATTCCCCGACGGGTCGACGATCAGCACCTGCGATCCGCCCGGCCCGGTGACGATGTCGTTGCGGAATTTGACGCCCTCGGCCTTGAGCCGCGCGACCTCGGCGGCGAGGTCGTCGACGATCAGGTGGATGCGGTTCCAGCCGCCCGGCCCCGGCCGCTCGCCGTCGGCCATCGGCCGGCCGGCGGAGCTCGTCGGCCCGCTGAGCAGGAGCCTGAGCGCCCCCCGCTTCACGTCCGCGAAGGCGGGCGGATAGCTGGTCAGGACCGAGAAGCCGAGATGCGTCGTGTACCACGCGATCGCCGCTTCGACGTCGTCGACCATAGTAGCGGACGCTGACCATCTCCTCCGACATTCGCGCCTCCCTCTGGATCGTAGCTTGCTTAGCTCCCTCCAGTCGTCATGCCCGGACTTGGATAGCGGGCATCCATTCCGAGCCCGGCCGGCGCTGCGCAATGGATTGCCGGGTCAAGACCGGCAATGACGACCGTGTATGGAGACCAGCCAATTGTTCCTACTTTGTTCTTTACAATATCCGTCCCGTTCGCGCAACATCCCCCGACCCGGATTCGCCCCGCCCCGCCAATGTCAGGAGTGCGGCGGGAGGTTCGGGGACAATTCGGAGCGTTGACTTGTCTCGTGCGCGCGAAGGCCTAAGTTCGGGGGGCGGCAAAGGCCGCCGCGCCTCCCCTTCGGACAGAAAACCCATGGCAAACGGCAGGACCGCCGCGCGGACCGGTTCAAGGGCCAATTCGGGCCCGAATGCGGACGTGCGCGCGGGCAAAATCATCTCCATCCGCGGGGCGCGCGAACATAATCTCAAGAACATCGACATCGACCTGCCGCGCGACAGCCTGATCGTGATGACGGGGCTCTCCGGCTCGGGAAAATCCTCGCTCGCCTTCGACACGATCTACGCCGAGGGCCAGCGCCGCTACGTGGAGTTGCTTTCCGCCTATGCGCGCCAGTTCCTGGAGATGATGCAGAAGCCCGACGTCGACCAGATCGACGGGCTCTCGCCGGCGATCTCGATCGAGCAGAAGACGACGTCGAAGAATCCGCGCTCCACCGTCGGCACGGTGACCGAGATCTACGATTACATGCGGCTGCTCTTCGCCCGCGTCGGCATCCCCTATTCGCCGGCGACCGGGCTGCCGATCGAGAGCCAGACCGTCAGCCAGATGGTCGACCGCATCCTGGCGCTGCCTGAAGGCACGCGGCTTTATCTGCTCGCGCCGGTCGTGCGCGGGCGCAAGGGCGAATACCGCAAGGACCTCGCCGACTATCTGAAGAAGGGCTTTCAGCGCGCCAAGATCGACGGAAAGTTCGTCGAGATCGCCGACGCGCCGGCCCTCGACAAGAAGCTCAAGCACGACATCGACATCGTCGTCGACCGCGTGGTGGTGCGGCCGGATATCTCCGCGCGCCTCGCCGACTCGCTTAGAAACCGCGCTGAAGATCGCCGACGGCATCGCCATCGCCGAGCTCGCCGACAAGCCGCTGCCGCCGCATGCGGCCGACGCCGCGCACAAATCGAAGAACGAGACGCACGAGCGCCTCCTCTTCTCGGAGAAATTCGCCTGCCCCGTCTCCGGCTTCACCATTTCGGAGATCGAGCCGCGGCTCTTCTCCTTCAACAACCCCTTCGGCGCCTGCCCGGAATGCGACGGGCTCGGCACCAAGCAGGCGATCGACGCCGACCTCGTCATCCCCGACCCGGCCGCGACCTTGAAGGGCGGCGCGATCGCGCCGTGGTCGAGCACCTCCTCGCCCTATTTCCTGCAGACGCTGGAAGGCCTCGCCCGCGCCTACAAGTTCAAGCTCACCGACCGCTGGTCCGATCTCTCCGCCAAGGCGCAGGATGCAATCCTCAACGGCACTGGCGATGAGAAGGTCAAGTTCGTCTACGACGACGGGCTTCGCTCCTACGAGACGAGCAAGGTCTTCGAGGGCGTCATCCCGAATCTCGAGCGGCGCTGGAAGGAGACCGACTCCGCCTGGGTGCGCGAGGAGATCGGCCGCTATTTCTCCGCGACCCCTTGCGAGGTCTGCCACGGTGCGCGGCTGAAGCCAGAAGCGCTCGCCGTGAAGATCGCCGGCCTCACCATCTCCGATGTGGCGGAGAAGTCGATCCGCGCTGCCGGCGCCTGGTTCACCGAGCTGCCGAAGTCGCTCACCAAGCAGCAGAACGAGATCGCCGGCCGCATCCTGAAGGAGATCCGCGAGCGGCTCGATTTCCTGAACGACGTCGGCCTCGAATATCTGACGCTGTCGCGCAATTCCGGCTCGCTCTCCGGCGGCGAGAGCCAGCGCATCCGCCTCGCCTCGCAGATCGGCTCCGGCCTGACCGGCGTGCTCTACGTGCTCGACGAGCCGTCGATCGGCCTGCACCAGCGCGACAACGCGCGGCTGCTTGAAACGCTGAAGCACCTGCGCGATCTCGGCAACACGGTGATCGTGGTGGAGCACGACGAGGACGCGATCCTCGCCGCCGACCACGTGGTCGACATCGGCCCGGCCGCCGGCATCCACGGCGGCGAGGTGATCGCGGAGGGCACGCCGGCGGAGATCATGGCGAGCCCGCGCTCGCTGACCGGGCAATATCTCTCAGGCGTGCGCGAGATCGCGGTGCCGGAGCTGCGCCGCCCGCTGCAGAAGGGCCGCCAGCTCGTCGTCACCGGCGCGACCGGCAACAATTTGAAGAACGTCACCGCCGCGATCCCGCTCGGGCTCTTCACCTGCGTCACCGGCGTCTCGGGCGGCGGAAAATCCACGCTTCTGATCGACACGATCTACAAGGCCGTCGCCCGCCGGCTGAACGGCGCGCGCGAGCACCCTGCCCCGCACGCATCGCTCATCGGCCTTGAGCATCTCGACAAGGTCATCGACATCGACCAGTCGCCGATCGGCCGCACGCCGCGCTCCAACCCCGCCACCTACACCGGCGCCTTCACGCCGATCCGCGAATGGTTCGCCGGCCTGCCGGAGGCGAAGGCGCGCGGCTACCGCCCCGGCCGCTTCTCCTTCAACGTGAAGGGCGGGCGCTGCGAGGCCTGCCAGGGCGACGGCGTCATCAAGATCGAGATGCACTTTTTGCCCGACGTCTACGTCACCTGCGACGTCTGCAAGGGCAAGCGCTACAACCGCGAGACGCTGGAGGTCGTCTTCAAGGGCAAGTCGATCGCCGACGTGCTCGACATGACGGTGGAGGAAGGCCGCGAGTTCTTCCAGGCCGTGCCGTCGATCCGCGACAAGCTGGAGACGCTCGCGCGCGTCGGCCTGAACTACATCCACATCGGCCAGCAGGCGACGACGCTCTCCGGCGGCGAGGCGCAGCGCGTAAAGCTGTCGAAGGAGCTGTCGAAGCGCGCCACGGGCCGCACGCTCTACATCCTCGACGAGCCGACCACCGGCCTGCATTTCCACGACGTCGCGAAGCTCCTCGAAGTCCTCCACGAGCTCGTCGACCAGGGCAACACGGTCGTCGTCATCGAGCACAATCTCGAAGTCATCAAGACGGCCGACTGGATCATCGACCTCGGCCCCGAAGGCGGCGATTCCGGCGGCGAGATCGTCGCCGCCGGCCCGCCCGAGGCGATCGTCAAGGAGAAGCGGAGCTATACGGGCGCGTTCCTCAAGCCGGTGCTGGCGCGACGGCCGGCGAGGAGACGGGTCGAAGCTGCGGAGTAGGGACCCTTGCACAGAGGGCCAACGAAGAGGACGCGAGGAGCGAGGGCGGGTGGCGCTTGGCCCCCGAACAAGGCCGGCAGGGGAGCATGAGCGAGCTTTTTCGCCGCATTCAAACTCTTGTCCTCGCCGGCGATTACCTCATTAGCGATCATGCCTATGAGGAGATGATCGAGGATGGTATTCTTCCCGGCAATGTTGTTGACGGGATCGTCTCGTCGCTCGCAATAGAGAGCTATCCGGGCCGCGAGCGGATATTGATGTTGCAGCACGATGTGGAGGAACGGCCCATCCACGTCGTCTGGACAATCCACGCGGAGCGGCACTCGGCAGTGCTGGTCACCGCCTATCGGCCAAGTCCGCGTTTATGGGACAGCGATTTCAAGCGACGGAAGACGCTATGACGCGCAAACGAACCAAGTTCATCCATGAGGGGAACTACGCCGCCGAGGTCTCCGTCGAGCTGATCGAGGACGATACGACCTGGTCGCCGTACCTGACGCCCGAGGACGTCCGCAAGCTTGATGCCGTCCGCCTCGCCCTCCGCGCCGGCGACATAGGCGAAGCGGCGAAATATGGGCGGGTGTTCGAGCTGACGCCGATTGCAGCGGAGTGAAGGCGCCGGCCGGATCATCAAACCCTGCCCTCCAACTTGATCCCGGGGTCGGCCCCGAAGGCGGCGATTCCGGTGGCGAGATCGTCGCGGCGGGTCCGCCGGAGGCGATCGTCAAGGAGAAGCGGAGTTATACCGGCGCGTTCCTGAAGCCGGTGCTGGCGAGACGGCCGACGAGGAGACGGGTGGAGGCGGCGGAGTAGGCACGTTAGCCTCGCAAAAGAAAGTCGCGCAAATGTCCAATTCACAGACCGAAGTTGAGAAACTAGCGTTTGAGTATGCTTGGCGGTGGTTTTAGTACCACGCGTCGCAGCGTATGGGTATCCTGCAATTTTACTTTGCCGCCGCGGCGTTCCTCATCGTCGGCTATTACTACACGTTCGATGCCGGACGATATGAAATCGCTTTTGGGTTTCCGTTGATCCTAGTCGTCTTGACATTGCTGTTCATCCGCCTGGACGCCAGAACGATGGAGCTCATCAAGATCGGAGAGCGGCTGCTCCTACGGTGGGAGGAGAGAGCGACAAATGAGACTGGCCTGCCCATCGATCTGGTTCGCGCCGCGGACTTCAAAGACGACCGAGTTTACGGCAAGGTTTCCTGCGCACATGTATAGCTATCGTCAGATTACTAGGCTGATATTCGTCCTCTTCTTCTTAGGTGCGGCTGCTGCGACCATCTATACAGGTTACCTGGCCTTTGTTGTACAGAACTTCGCCGATGTCGGAGCTACGAGACCCGTTGAATCGACAACCACAACCCTACCTGATGGCAACGCTGATCAATGACCCAAATACTACGTTGCGACAACAAGAGTGTCGGCGTGCTTGTTTTTCAGGATGGCCGCTTGCTCCTGATCAACAGGCGGAGGCCACCGCGTGGCTGGGCGCCGCCAGCCGGGCATGTAGATCAGAGTGGGACATTTCGAGAGGCGGCAAAACGGGAGCTTTTTGAGGAAACTGGGTTAGTTGCAACAGAGCTTAATCTAGTAGCCAAAGGTCGAAGGTCTAACGTCTGTAGGCGTGGAGGTAAGTGGCACGACTGGCGCATCTACCGTGCGTCGGCCTCTGGCGAGTTGCACCCTAACCGTGAAGAGACGCGAGGCGCGGGCTGGTTTTCACTGTCGGAGGTTGAACGGATGATTCTGGCAGGAAAGATTGAGCCTGTTTGGGTGGATTGGCTCGAAGGAATTGGTGTTCTTGCACCGCCATCTGATGCGGGCTCAGCGGGTTCTATTTCTCGTTGACTACGGCTATGCATTCTTCGATGGTAGCCTCAGGTTACATCGAGACCCAATTGGGCGATTTCCCACCGCATACTCGAGTATTATTGCTTGGTCCGACGGGCGTCGACAAAGCAAGGGCTGCTGAACGGCTTTCCGATAGAATGATGGAGACAGTCGGACATCCGATTCGCTTCGTAGATTTCGAGAACACCTATCTCAAGCCGCGAATGGGAGTGAAGAGCTGGATGAGTTTTCTGGCTCAGGACGTCGCAATTCAAGCGGCGAGCTGGCAGACTCCGTGGAATGACTTTGAAGAAACTCTCTCCGACAAGATCACCGTGCTTGGACTACACGCAACGTATGTAAGTGGAGCGCTCGGTCTAAGGTGCGCGATAAACATACCAAGCATCTGCGGTAGCTTCCGACCATCAATCATCATTTCTTTGATCGATGACGTTTACAACATGTGGCACCGGACTGAGGCGCGCGCGGAAGGTCAGGACCACAAAGGGCGTCCGAGTTTTGAGCAGCTTCTTGTAGCGCGCCGCGCCGAGCAACTCCTCGGCGACGTCATCCTAACGCATACGCGGAATCCAAGCGCGCGCCACATTCTCTGCGCCGCCGGAAACAACATTGATACATTAGTGAATCTGGTCGTGTTCGACGCGAAGGTCACGTACCTTTCGTTTCCGATCAGCGCGCCACGCAAACTCGCCGACGAGGGCGATAGTGCCTTTGTGGATATCATTAACAAAGCTCATTCATCAGCCAGCGAGGAATTGCGCACGACCAGGAATAGGGCTTTCATTTCTCCTCTCGCGATTGACGAACTTCCCATGCTCCGCATGCTCGACAAGAACGGAGAATCCGAATTGCGATTTAACCCTGCGCAAGATCGATGGAGTACAAGCAGCCTTTGGGGTGATCCATCACTTCCGATTCTGCCTGCGGCGGATGAAACGTGTGTCTTCCCGATGGAGCAAATTCGACGAGCGAGTGCGGTGATCGGAACCGATGTAGGCTGGAGAGATAGGAGGCTTGTCCTTCAATCGAATTCGCTTGCGATTGTTTGCCCGAAACCTCCGGACGAAAATCGGATCACACGCGGCGTCTTGGAAGAAATCCAAACTGCGGGCCCGATGGGCATTGTGTGTAACTATTGGCAAAATCCCGATTGGGACCCGGAGGACTTTGTAACAAGCCGGTTCCCAAAGCCGGGGTCGATGGGGCTTGGACTCACCCAGGCGTTGGTGCAACGGAGTGGTTCACTCGAAGCTCTGATTTCGGGCTCAACCTTAGAGGTTAGCTATGCATCTCGCGGTAACGATCCGGCGCGACGACAATCTCAGGGAAATCGAGTCGCTTATTGCGTCAATTCGAAAGCTTCTCGCCTCGGACGAACTGACGATTCTTGAGGCGCCCGATGAGTTAGAGTATCCGTATCCGTTTCCGGTCGTGAATGTGATCGGCGGGCCAAACGCAGGTCGTCATTTTGGCGCAGAAGCCGTCGACGTCCTTCGCACCTTGTCGGCAAGTAACGGGCTATCTCGAACGGCTGCGCGTTAGTGCGTTGAATATTGTGGCGGCGATGCCATTGTTTTGTTGAGGACCAATGGTTCGGCGAGCGCGTGTTCGCGCCGCAAAACCAGTAGAAGTTGCCTTCCACTCGTCTGCGGCGCTTCGCGAGGGCGATCCCCGCCGCCGCGGGGTCGCTTCATCCTCCCGAACACTGCGCTTGATCGTCCGCCGAAGCGCGGCGGCGTAGACCGCCACCTTCTCCCCTGTCTCACATCTCCCCTCTTATCCCCGCTCCCAAATCCCCGCGTATCATCCCCTCACCGCTCTTCACCAAGGGACCGGATCGCGACCGGCGCTATCACGGGAAGAGCGGGCGGCGCCGCGACGGACCTCCCGGAGAGGGACGGCACGGCGAAGCCCGGAAGGGTCCCCCGAGGGCGCAAGCTCTCCGCCGGATGTTGTCGGCTGCATGGTTGCTGAGGCGCCCTTTCTCGAAAGGGCCTCGAAGCAAGGAAGAGTGGACGAGTTGGGTTTCGTAACCGCCGCGCGGGGCGCTTGCAGAGCGCCGCCAACAAAAGTGCCGAGGTGCTCGCCAAGCGCCCCGCTCCCTCCTCGCAAGCGAGAAGCCTCGAAGGATAACAACTCGGGTCTGAAGGCTGCGAGATCGATGACGTACGCCCACCGCCGCCGCTGTTACATCCCCGCCACACTGCATGGCATTCGCCCCGCGCGGATTGCTCCGCACGGGCTGCCTCCGGCATCCTTCGTCAGTGACGAATCTGCAGATGGACCTGATGAGGAGAGCCGCACGAAGAGGCGCGCTCGCGCTCGGCGCATTCATGCTCGCCGCGGCTCTTCATAGTGGTGGCGCCGCCGCACAATCCCAGCCCGGCAACTGGAGCGGCTTCTATGTCGGCGGCGAGGCCGGCTGGGCATTCGGCGCCTTCCATGACGACTGGCGCTTCACCAACGCCAATTACTTCAACACGCTCGGCCCCGTGCTCCTGGGAAGCAACTTCAGCTTCGATCCGGACGGCGCCATCGGCGGCGGCCTCGGCGGCTACAACTGGCAGCGCGGCAACTGGGTCTTCGGCGCGGAGGTCGCGGTCGACGCCACCGGCTACCACGACAAGATCGCCAGCCCCTTCTTCCCGACGATCGACACGTACTCGACAAACGTCGACTGGATCGCAACCGCCGCCGGCCGCGTCGGCATGGCGTCGGGCCGCTGGCTCTTCTTCGCCAAGGGCGGCTATGCCGGCGGCGATGTCGAGCTTCATCTCGTCGACGCGGCGGCCGGGGTCAATGCCGACCTGGACCGCTGGGCGAACGGCTATGTCGCGGGAGCCGGCGCGGAGTTCGCGCTGACCGACCGCGTCTCCATAGGTGCCGCCTACGAGCACATCGGGCTCTTCGTCGATGGCGCGACGATGAATTGTGGTGGCTGCGGCGTGGGCGCCGGATTCGGCACGCCGAGCGTCAAAGGCGACGTCGTCATCGACAAGCTCACCGGGCGCTTCACCGTCCATTTCAACTGACGCGCCCGCCGGCGCAGATCCCACCCGCCAACGCGACCGCCCGATCAACCCAGCCAGGAGACGATTCCGGTCTTCAGATCGTAGATGGCTGCGACGATCTTCAGCGCGCCGGTGCCGACGCGCTCCGGCAGGATCGCGCCGGTGGTGGCGAGCCGCGTCGCGGTGCGGCGGGCGCTCTCCTTGGCGGCGTTGTTGACGAAATCCCCGGCCTCGCCCCTCGCTGCCAGCGCCGCCGGCAGGATCGGCTCGATCATCGTCCCGATCGCGCCGGGATAGGTGGCGTTCTTGGTGACGACGTTGCAGGCGGCCGCGACCGCGCCGCAGCTCGTATGCGCCAACACGACGATCACCGGCGCGCCGAGCACGGCCGCGCCGTATTCGACGGTGCCGAGCGTTGCCGTGTCGACGAGGTTGCCGGCGTTGCGGGCGACGAAGAGCTCGCCCACGCCGTGCCCGCCGAAGATCAGCTCCGGCGGAACGCGGCTGTCGGCACAGGCAATCACCGTGGCCCAGGGCGCCTGGCCCCCCGCCACGGCGCTCCGCTGCGCCGCGAGGTCGAGCACGCAGAGCTCCGGGTCGGCCACATAGCGGGCATTGCCCTCCTTGAGCCTCGCCAGCGCTTCGTCGGGCGAAAGCGCCGGCGCCTGGGCTTCGGCGGCATGCACGGCTTGCGGCGCCTGGCCGGCGGCGGCGAGCAGCCCCGCGGCCCCGAACTTCAGCACATTGCGGCGGCTGATGCCCCCGTCTGCGCAATCCTGACACATCGTTTGTCTCCCACGGCTTGCGGTCGTTCCGGTTCAACCATCCTTAACGCTGCGGCCAATCCCCGCCGGACTTCGATCGAATGTTTCCCGGGCCGTAACGCTCCGCGCGCAAGGCTTTAGCATCTGGAGGTATTTCGTAATGCTTATCTCACAAACCGCGCGGCCGGCCGCGCTGCTGGCCGCCCTCCTCTTCCTCGCCGCGCCCGCCGCTGCGCAAGGCACGGCGGAAGAGCGATCGGCGTGCGAGAGCGACGCCTTCAAGTTCTGCTCCGCCGACATCCCGGACATCCCGAAGATCGAGTCGTGCCTTCAGGGCAATCTGCGGGAGCTTGCGCCGGCCTGCCAGGCGGAGTTCGACGCTTCCGCCGCCAAGAAGACGAAGCTCAAGACGGCGCATTTCCAATAGCGTCGGACGCCGAAACCGGCGGACGGGCGGCCTCCCCCCCGCCCCGCATTGCGCCTGCCGCCCTTTCCCCCTATATCCGGCGCGTTCCAATTTAGCCTGTCTTGCTGCCCCCTCGGGGGTTCTCTCAAGCCAACGCCGAATTCGGAAAGGCGGAGGCGATGGTCGCTGGCCGCCACGCGTTTTGGCGCGATCTCAAGAGGAGCCAGACAATGGCAAAAGGTACCGTGAAGTTCTTCAACGCTGCGAAGGGCTTCGGCTTCATCGCTCCGGCCGACGGCGCGAAGGACGTGTTCGTCCATATCTCCGCGCTCGAGCGCTCGGGCATCTCGACGCTGCGCGAGGGCGACAAAGTGAACTACGAAGTCGTCACCGAGCGCGGCAAGCTCGCCGCGGCGAACATCTCGATGGACTAAGGCCCTCGGCAAAGGGCTTTCGACTTCCGCCCGGCGCCCACACGCGCCGGGCTTCTTGATGTCGGTCTTTGAGCTAAGGACCGACCGGCGAGGAGATCGCGATGGGCTTCCGGCCCCCGAACTACCGCCAGCAGCGCGGCGACCGCGAGCGCGCCAAGGAACAGAAGAAGCGGGAGCGGCTTGAGCGCCGCGAGGCGGATGCCGAAAAGCGGCGCGCCGAGCGCGAAGCGCTCCTCGGCCCCGACGCGGGATCCGAGGCGCCGGCTCCCGAGAACCCGACGGAGAACGAATGATGGCCCGCAAGAAAGACAAGATCGACACCAGCTTCGTGCTCTTCGACGTCCTCTACGAGGACGGCACGCGCGCTTCCAACCGCAAGGTGCCGGGCGCGGAGCTCGGCGGACTCGACGGCGATGCGCCGGCGAAGACCTACATCATGGATCAGGACCGCAAGATCGCCGATCTCTCCGGCAAGGCGCCGCGTCCGATCAAGAGCCTGATCCGCTCGTCCGCGCGCGTGCGCGCCGAAGCATTCGCCGCCGTCGCCCCGCGCGGCCGCGCTCGTCAGCCCGGATAGGGCGGCGCCCTCCCCGCTCAGCGATAGAAATCCGGCTTCTTCTGAAGCTTCACCGCCTCCCGCGCGCCGCTCTTCAGCGCGTGCACGCCGGCTTCGGCAATCGCCTCCGCGACGTAGCCGTCCCAGGCGCTCGCGCCTGCGCTGCCGCCGTCATGGATCGCGTCGACCCAGGCCTGGAGCTCCAGCCGGTAGGCATCGGCGAAGCGGCCGCGCCAGTCGGGCGGGAAGGAAATCGCCTGTTGGCCCTTGAGGCGGACGGCGCCGCTTGCGGGCGGGCGCGCGAGTTCGATCGTGCCTGCCTCGCACACAAGCTCGCCGCGCACGTCGTAGCCGTAGGCGGCGTTGATGAAGACCTCGATGTCGGCGAAGATCCCGCTTCCCATCTCGGCCAGGAGGAGCAGCGGGTCGTTCGGCATCACCCCTCCCTTGCCCCTGGGCTTGAAGGTCGAGATCGCGACGATCTCTTCGTCGAAGAGCCAGCGCAGGATGTCGAATTCGTGCACGGCGGAATTGGTGATGGAGTTCGCGGGCGTGAACCAGTCCGGCGCCGAGACGTTGCGATGCGCGCAATGAATGAGGAGCGCCTTGCCGAGATTGCCTGAGCGGAGCGTCTCCCGCATCTCCACATAGGCGGGGTCGAAGCGGCGCATGTAGCCGACCTGGATCAGCCGCTTGCCTCCCTTGGCCTCCGCGTCCACTGCGCGCAGGCAATCCTCGACGGTCGGCGCGAGCGGCTTCTCGCAGAGCACCGGCTTGCCGGCTTTGAGGCACGCGAGCACATAGCCGAGATGCGTCGTATCGGGTGAGGCGACGAGCACCGCCTCGATTTCCTTGTCGTCGATCAGCGCGTTGCCGTCGACATAGTGCCGGCGCGCCGAATGCGCCTTGGCGGCCTTCTTGGCGCGGCCCTCGTCCGCGTCGGAGATGGCGACGAGATGCGCGCCTTGCACATGGCTCGCGATGATGCGCGCGTGGTCCGCGCCCATCACGCCGGCTCCGATCACACCGATACCTACGCTCATGCAATTCCCTTTCCATTTTCTCGCCGCACGGGCGCGCCATGCCGGCACCGCTCCTGGGCCGATCCGCACTTATCCCTTTCGGTTCCGACTTTGCTAGAACATCCCGATGCCGCTCAGTAGCGCCGGGATCCTTCTTTATCGTCACGCCGGCGGCCGGCTGGAAGTGCTGCTCGTCCATCCCGGCGGGCCCTATTGGGCGCGCAAGGACGAAGGCGCCTGGTCGATCCCGAAGGGCATGTGCGAGAAAGGCGAGGATGCGCTCGCCGCGGCTTTGCGCGAATTCCGCGAGGAGACCGGCTCGGAGCCGGTCGGTGAGGCGGTGCCGCTCGGCGGGTTTCGCTATGCGAGCGGCAAGCTCGTGGTCGCCTTCGCCATAGAGGGCGATCTCGATCTCGCAAGCTTCAGGAGCAACACCTTCGCCATGGAATGGCCGCCGCGATCCGGGCGCACGGCGGAGTTTCCCGAGGTCGACCGCGCTGCCTGGTTCGCGATCGACGAAGCCGAGCGCCGCATCGTGAAGGGCCAGCGCGGCATCCTCGCCGCCCTCAAGAGCCACCTCGCCGTCGGCTAATCGGCCCTCGGCCGCCTGTGGAATAGGCTCCTGCCGCCCCGGCAGGCACGACTCGCTCGGAAAGGCCGCTCGCGGCGGGAAACCCGCCGAAAGCGTGGCAAAGTTACTGAAATATTAAGCCTTTTGCCTTTGCGGCATTGCAGCCATGCGTTTGTTGCACTGCACAATACACGCCCGCCCTTCTATATGCCGAGGTGACCGCAGGATCTGCGGGGCCCACCAAGGGGTGGGCGAAGAAGGACAGAGACAATGTCGCGCAATACCAACACCATCTACGGGCGCTTCCGCCGCTGGCGGCGTTATCGCGAGACCGTTCGCGAGCTGCAGGGGCTCTCGCCCCGCGAGCTCTCCGATCTCGGGATCAGCCCCAGCGACATCGGCAGACTGGCACGCGAGGCTGCGCGCCTCTAGGCCAGCTGAAGCAAACGATGCCAACGAACAGGCCGGGGGCGCCAGACGCCCGCCGGCCTTTTCATTTCCAAGGGGCGAAACTTAGGAGAGCGGGTCGCCCGAGCGGGCACGCTTCCACACTTTGAGCGGCTGAATGACCGGCGGCTCGGCGTTCGCCCGCGGCCACGAATCGATCGCCCACTTCTCGCCCGTGCTCGTGTCAGTCAGCACTGCGGTCGCATGCGGATAGCGCAGGTCGACGAAGAAACCGCGCGCCGACGGCGCTTCGACCTTGTGATACTTGAGATAGCCGTGCTTCGCGAGGAGCAGAAGCAGGCTTGTCGTGTTCGTCGCCTCGTCGATGCAATCCAGCTGGTCGTCGGCCGGTCTGGCGAACTGCATGCGGGGCAGGTCACCTGATGTGCCGATACGCTCCCCGACAATTCTCTCGAAGACCTGGTCCGCACGCGAGACCGCCTGTCTCTCCGCCGCCGCATCTGGGGTGCCGGTCGCGAGGCTCCCGGCGATTTGCAGGATATCGTCGTTGTTGAAATAGACGAGCGAGACGATGCGGCACGTGTAGCCGTGGCAGAAATAAACTTTGTTCGCTGTCGGCGGATGCCCGTGCCCGCGCGCATACCAGCCTTTCTGAGCGGCCGCCGTGCCCGCGAGCCCAATCACCATCCACAAGACAAGAGCGCTTCTCAGCATCACAACCACGCTACGTAGCGGACGTTAACGTTCCGTCGACCATAAGGTGTGAGGGCGGGATCGGCGAGGCGCAGAGCGTGGCTTTTGAGCCGCACCCTTGCTGTTTCTGGCCGCTTCATCGCATATCACGCCGATGAAGGAACGCCCGGAAAACGTCCATGTGATCGGCGGCGGACTCGCCGGCTCGGAGGCCGCATGGCAGCTCGCGGCGGCCGGCATTCCGGTCGTCCTGCACGAAATGCGGCCGATCGTGATGACGCCGGCGCACAAGACCGGCGGCTTCGCCGAGCTCGTTTGCTCAAACTCCTTCCGCTCCGACGATTGCGAGACGAACGCCGTCGGGCTTCTTCACGCGGAGATGCGCCGTGCCGGATCGCTGGTGATGACAATCGCCGATCGGCACAAGCTTCCGGCGGGCGGCGCGCTCGCTGTCGATCGCGACGGTTTTTCGGAGAGCGTGACGGAGGCGCTTCGCGCGCATCCGCTGATCCGCGTGGATGAGGGCGAGGTCGCGTCGCTGCCGCCGGCGGAATGGGGACTGTCGATCGTTGCGACCGGCCCCCTGACCTCTTCTGCGCTCGCCACTTCCATTCAGGAGGCGACCGGCCTCGACCGCCTCGCCTTCTTCGATGCCATCGCGCCGATCGTCTATCGCGAGACGATCGACATGGACGTCGCCTGGTTCCAGTCGCGCTACGACAAGCCTGGTCCGGGCGGCACCGGTGCCGACTACATCAACTGTCCGCTCGACCGTGACCAGTATTTGGCCTTCGTCGCGGAACTCGTCGCCGCCGAGAAGGCCGAGTTCCGCGAGTGGGAGAAGGACACGCCGTATTTCGACGGCTGCCTGCCGATCGAAGTCATGGCGGAACGCGGGCCCGAGACGCTGAGGCATGGACCGATGAAGCCGATGGGTCTCACCAACCGCCACAAGCCGGACCAGAAACCCTACGCGGTCGTGCAGCTCAGGCAGGACAATGCGACCGGCTCGCTTTTCAACATGGTCGGCTTCCAGACCAAGATGAAGCACGGCGAGCAGGTCAGGCTCTTCCGCACGATCCCCGCCCTTGAGCGCGCCGAGTTCGCGCGGCTTGGCGGCCTTCACCGCAACACCTTCTTGAACTCGCCGCTTCTCCTCGACGCGACGCTGAGATTGAAGTCGGCGCCGCATCTCCGCTTCGCCGGACAAATCACCGGCTGCGAAGGCTACGTGGAGTCGGCGGCGATGGGATTGATGGCGGCGCGCTTCGCAGCCGCCGAAGCGCTCGGCGAAGCGCCGGTTGCTCCGCCGCCGACGACCGCGCACGGCGCGCTCCTCGCTCACGTGACGGGCAAGCTCGCGGTGCCCGGCGAAGCGGTGCGCGACTTCCAGCCCATGAACGTGAATTTCGGGCTCTTCCCGCCGATCGATCAGCCGGTAAAGGACGAGGACGGGAACCGCCTTCGCGGCACCGCAAAGACGCTGGCACGAAAGCGCGCGCTCGCGCACCGTGCGCTTCGCGATTTCGAGGTTTGGATCGGCGCGACCAAACGACTCGCCGCCTGATCACACCCGCACTGCTAGCCCCTCCCGAGGCCGCGAAGATGCGCGAGCCCGACCCGCAGCAGGCTGGTCAGGTCCGATACGCTTGCTTCGCGCGTCGCGATCGCCGGCCCGAGCCGCTCAATCCGCGTCAGGAGCGGCGGGACTGCGGCGAGCGGCAGGAAGGCGGGGCGGGTCGACGGGTCGAGCTGGGCAATCAGCGTTCTTGCCCGCGCTAGGTGTCCGCGGGCCGCTTCCGCCAATCGCGCGACGGCGCCGGGGAGCGCATCGGGCGGTGCCGCGGCGAAGACCTCCGCCGCCGCAACGCGGGACTCGGCGAGAACGTCGGCCGGGAGGATCGTCCGGCCGCGCGCCCGCTCCGACGCGAACGCGGCGAGCCGGCGGGCAATGCCGTAGGCGACGCCGGCGTGGCCCGCCGCGTCGGCGGTCTCCGGGCTGGCGGCACCCGACGCGATCGCCGTCATCTGAAAGAGAACGGACTCGGTTTCGCCCATTCGCCCTTCAAGATCGGTGAGCGTCGCCGGCGGGTCGGCATAGAGGTCGGCGCTGCGCGCTTCGATCAGCGCTGCGAACGGGGCGATCGGGAGCGCGAGGCGCGTGATTGCGGCGGTGGCGGCGCGGAGCGCCGGCGTCTCGCCGCCGCCGCCCCGACCGATCAATTCGACGAGCGCGTCGCTCCACCATTTCAGTCTGATCTCGCCGAGCGTCGCTTCGCGCACCTGGTTCGGCACGCGGGCAATCTCCGCGGCAAAGCCGTAGATCGCGAGCAGGTCGTCGCGGATCGCGGGCGGCGAAAAAAGGGCGGCGTAGTAGCGCGGCCGGTCGTGCGCGCGAACCAGCGCGGTGACGTAGGCGGTGTCGCTGGCTGATGTGTCGTCGGCCATGGGTTGCGCGTTAAGCCGTGCCCTGACCGCCCCTCGAAGGGGAGCCTACGCGCGGGCGTTTCGTGCGGGTCACCGCACGCTCTCTACGGCGACGAGTGCCGCGGCGACGGCGCGTTCCTCCGAGAGCAGCACGTTGTAGGTCCTGACCGCCGCGCCCGTCGACATCAGGTCCGGGAAGAGGCCTGCATCTTCAAGCGCCTGCCGCGACGCGCGGGAGAGCGGCGTCATCGCCGCGCCCGTGCCGATTAGGAGGATATCGATCGCAGCAGCCTCCGCGATGAGGCGGCTTAGCGTTTCTGCTGTGATCTCCCCGGCAGCGGCGACCGGCCACGCCTCGATGCCGCTCGGCAGCGCCAGGATCGAGCCGCGATGCGACATGTCGGCGAAGCGGAAGCCGCCATTGCCGTAAGCCTCGATCGGCGCGCGGCCCGGAAAGCGGGCCGGCTCCATCAGGAAGCCGCCGCCGCTTTCGCTCATCTCAGGCCTTGGCGGCGTCCGCCGGCTTGGAGGCTCGCTGGCCGGCGTCGACGCGTGGGCGCAGGTTGAAATAGATCAGGATCGGACCGCCGATGAAGATCGAGGATGCCGTGGCGATGAACACGCCCCAAAGCATCGCGGCGGTGAAGGAGCGGATCACTTCGCCGCCGAAGAAGAACAGCGCGAAGAGCGCCAGCAGCGTCGTCGCCGACGTCATGATGGTGCGCGCCAGCGTCTGGTTCGTGGCGAGGTCGATGAGGTCGCTGAGCGGCATCTGCTTGTAGCGCCGGAGAAGCTCGCGGATGCGGTCGAAGATCACCACCGTGTCGTTCAGCGAATAGCCGAGGATGGTGAGGATCGCGGCGATCGATGAGAGGTTGAAGTCGATCTGCGTCGCCGCGAAGAATCCGATCGTCAGGATCGCGTCATGGATGAGGGTCGCCACCGCCCCGACCGCGAACTGCCATTCGAAGCGGAACCAGATGTAGACCATGATGCCGAAAATTGTGAAGACGGTCGCGATCAGGCCGGTCCGTGCAAGCTCACCGGAGACGCGCGGGCCGACCACCTCGACGCGGCGGTATTCGTAGTCCGACGAGCCGAGGGCGGACTGCACCTTCTGAACCACTGCTTCCTGCGCCGCATCGCCGCCCGGCTGCATCGCCACGCGGATCAGCACGTCCGTCGGCTCACCGATCCCCTGCACCTCGACATCGCCGAGATTGAGCGCGGTGACTTGCGAGCGGATCTGGCCGAGGTCGGCGGCGCCCGCCTTGTGCCGCACCTCCATCATCGTGCCGCCCTTGAAGTCGATGCCCTGGTTGAGGCCGACGGTGAAGAGCAGCACGAAGGACGCGGCGACCAGCACCAGCGAGATCGGCGTGCGGATTCGCGCAAGCCACATGAAGGGGATGTTCGTGCCGTCGGGAACGATGCGAAGGGGCATGGCGGGAGCCTAAAGCGGAACGGTTTTCGGGCGCGCGTAGCGCACCCACGTGGCGACGATGAGCCGCGTCATGAGGTAAGCCGTGAAGAGCGTGCAGATGATGCCGATCGCGAAGGCGACCGCGAAGCCGCGGATCGGTCCGGCGCCGAGCGCAAACAACGCAAGCGCCGCGATCAGCGCCGTCAGATGCGAGTCGATGATCGTCGCGAAGGCGCGGGAAAAGCCCGTCTCGAAGGATGCGATGGTCGACCGCCCGAGATGGTACTCCTCGCGCATGCGCTCATAGATCAGCACGTTGGCGTCGACGGCCATGCCCATCGTCAAGACGATGCCGGCGATGCCCGGAAGCGTCAGCGTGGCGCCAGAGGCGGTGATAAATCCGAACATCAGGAAGGTGTTCACGATCATCGCGATGTCGGCGAACACGCCGAGAATGCCGTAGCAGACGGCCATGAAGACGACGACCGCCAGAAGCCCGACGATCGAGGCGATCTCGCCGGCGCGGATCGAATCCTGTCCGAGGCTCGGGCCGACGGTGCGCTCCTCGACGATCGTGAGGTCGGCGGGGAGCGCGCCGGCGCGCAGCAGCACGGACAGGTTCTGCGCGGCTTCCACCGTGAAATTGCCTTCGATCATGCCGGAGCCGCCCAGGATGGCGTCGCGGATGACCGGCGCGGTGATGTATTTGCCGTCGAGCACGACGGCGAAGCGGCGGCCGACGTTCTGCTGCGTCACGTCGGCGAAGATGCGCGCGCCGCGCGTGTTGAAGCGGAAGCTGACGATGGGCTGGCCGGTCTGCTGATGGAACGAGGGCTGCGCGTCGGCGAGGTCGTCGCCGGAGAGAAGCGCGCGCGAACTCGACCATGATCGGCGGCTGGCCGGCGGTCGCCGAATTCCACGCTCTCGCAGCCGGCCGGCGGCGTGACGCCGTCGCTCGAGGCCTCGCTGCACTCCATGTGGAAGGTCATGCGCGCGGTCTGGCCGAGGACCTGCTTGAGCTGCTTGGTGTCCTGTAGGCCCGGCACCTCGACGAGGATGCGGTCGCTCCCCTGCGCCTGGATCGATGGCTCGGTGGTGCCGAGCGCGTTCAGGCGGCGGTCGAGCACCTGAACGCTCTGCGTCACCGCCGCGCGCATGCGCGCATCGATGCCGTCGTCGGTGAGCTTCGCGGTGATGCGGTCGCCCGATTGCGCGAGCTCCACTTCGCGCAGCGCACCCTGCCCGAAGAGGCCCGATTGCACCGGCGCGGCGATCGGCTGCAACGCGGTGAGCGCCTTCTCCGCGTCGGCGGAATCGCGCAGGTTGAAGGACACGATTTGGCCGCGCGCGTCGAGCCCGCGGTAGCCGATGTGCTGCTCGCGCAGCGTCTGCCGAACGTCGCCCTCGAGCGTCTGCACCCGGTCCTTGACCAGGCTGTCGCGATTCACCTCAAGCAGGAGATGCGCGCCGCCGCGCAGATCAAGTCCGAGCGTGATCTGCCGCTTCGGCAGGAAATTCGGCCACGACGCCACCGTCTCGGCGGAGAAGAAGTTCGGAATGGTCGCGACGACGCCGGCCAGCGCGACGAACAGGATGAGCGCAATCTTCCAGCGCTGAAAATAGAGCATCGGTGTCGATCTTTCAGGGCCGCGCCCGTCTCCGTGCTAGTTGGAGTTGGAGGCCACCGGCTCCGCTTTCGTCCTGACTTCGGCGATCATGCTGCGCATCGCCCGTACCTTCACGCCCTCGGCGATCTGCAGCTCCACCTCGGTGTCGTCCACGACCTTCGTCACCTTGCCGACGATTCCGCCGTTGGTGACCACGGTGTCGCCGCGGCGGATCGCCTTGAGCATGTCCTCGCGCCGCTTTTGCGTCTGCCGCTGCGGGCGCAGGATAAGGAAATACATTATGACGAAAATGAGCGCGAACGGCAGCAGCGTCGTCATGATGTCGAAGCTGCTGCCACCGCCAGCAGCCTGTGCAAAAGCCGGAGTAACCCACATAAAGGCCGATCTTCCCTTTCAAGCGGGCCGCGGCCCTTTGAATTGGCGCGGACTATAGTCAGGGGCCGGGCCATTGCAACTCCGCAACACTCGGCTCGGACGCCCCTTTGCCACTCTGATTTGGCGTGATATCGCGCCTAGCTGAGAGCCTTTAGGAGCGCGCGTTGCAGGAAAGCTTCAACCCGACGCAGGACGCGCTGGAGCGGATTGCCGCGGCGCTTGAGCGGCTGGCGCCGAAGCCGGCCGACGCGTCCGATCTCTCCGCCGCCGAAGCGTTCGTCTGGCACGCCGACCCGCCGCACCTGAAGGCGGTCCCGAAGGTTAACCGCGTCGCGCTGCCGCTTTTGAAGGGTATCGACCGCTCGCGCGACATCCTGATCGACAACACGATTCGCTTCGCCCGCGGCTTTCCCGCCAATAACGCGCTGCTTTGGGGCGCGCGCGGCATGGGCAAGAGCTCGCTCGTCAAGGCGGTGCATGCGGCGGTCGCCGAGGGGCTGCCGGCAAAGGCGCCGCCGCTCAAGCTGGTCGAAATCCACCGCGAGGACATCGAGACGCTGCCCGCACTGATGGGGGTCGTGCGCAACCGCGGCGAGCGCTTCATCCTCTTCTGCGACGATCTTTCCTTCGATGCCGGCGACGCCTCCTACAAGTCGCTGAAGGCGGCGCTTGAAGGCGGCGTCGAGGGCCGCCCGGACAACGTCGTCTTCTACGCCACCTCGAACCGCCGCCACCTGATGCCGCGCGACATGGTGGAGAACGAGCGCTCCACCGCCATCAATCCGTCGGACGCCGTTCAGGAGAAGGTGTCGCTGTCGGACCGCTTCGGCCTTTGGCTCGGCTTCCACAATTGCAGCCAGGACGAATACCTCGCGATGGTGGCGGGCTACGTCGAGCACTTTGCCATTCCGGCCGACGCTGAAGAGTGGCGCGCCGAGGCGCTCGAATGGGCGACGACGCGCGGCAGCCGCTCCGGTCGCGTAGCCTGGCAATTCGTGCAGGACCTCGCCGGGCGGAAAGGCGTCAGGCTGGAATAGGCCCGACGAGCGGAGAGCCATCGATTGACTTAGTTCAAGGCGACGGGCGGGCGTGTTAATAGAGCCTGTCGCCGATCAAACCCCGGCTGCACAAGAGATGAGGTGGGGCGGTGCGTGGTCCACCAATGTTCGCCATTGCCGCCGTGCTGGTGCTTGCGGCCGGAGGCTTCCTCTTTTGGGAGCATAACGCCGCGGTGCGCACGCCCGAAGGGCTTGCGACCGCCAACGGCCGCGTTGAGGTGACGCGCGTCGACATCGCCTCGAAGCTTGCCGGGCGCGTGGCCGAGATCGACGTGAGCGAAGGCGACGCCGTCGAGGCCGGGGCGGTCGTCGCGCGGCTCGACACGGCGGAGCTTCGTGCGCAGCTCGCCGGCGCCAATGCTGCCGTCGGGCAGGCGCTCGCGAGCATCGGTCGCGCGGAAGCCGACATCGCGACGCGCAAGGCCCAGAACGACTTGGCGGAGATCGAGATGGGACGCGCGGCGGAGCTCGCGCAAAGCGCGGCCGGCACGAAGGCCGATCTTGATCGCCGCCGTGCCGAGAATCTTGTTGCGTCGGCACAGCTTCAGGCGGCCCAGGCGGCGCTCGTGGAGGCAAACGCTTCGAAACAGGCGGCCGACGCACAGGTCGCCGAGATCGAGGCCATGCTCGCGGATTCGGATCTGCGCACGCCCGTGTCCGGCCGCGTCGAATACAAGCTCGTGCAGCCCGGCGAAGTCGTCGCCGCGGGCGGGCGCCTCATCACCATCCTCGACCTCTCCGACGTGTTCATGACGATCTTTCTTCCGACCGGCGAGGCCGGCCGGGTCGCGCTCGGATCGGAAGCGCGCATCGTGCTCGACGCGGTGCCGGACTCCGTCTTTCCGGCGACCGTATCCTTCGTGGCGGGGGAAGCGCAGTTCACGCCGAAGGCGGTCGAGACGACCAACGAGCGTCAGAAACTGATGTATCGGGTCAAGCTCGCCATCGACCCGAAGCTGCTTGAGACCTACCGCGACTACGTCAAGGCCGGCCTCACCGGCAACGCCTACGTCCAGGTCGCGGCGAACGCGGCCTGGCCGGCGTGGCTGGCCGTGCGGCTTCCCGATGTCAGCCCCTGACCACTCGCTTGCGGTTGAGGTGAGCGGGGTCGCTCACCGATACGGCAGGGTAACTGCGCTCACCGACGTCAGCCTCTCAGTTGAAGCCGGGACGTCGATAGCGCTGGTCGGTCCCGACGGCGTCGGCAAATCGACGCTGCTTGCCTTGATCGCCGGCGTTAAGCGCCTGCAATCGGGCAGCGTCAAAACGCTCGGCGGCGACATCGCTTCGCGTTCGCACCGCGACCGCATCATGGACCGCCTCGCCTACATGCCGCAGGGCCTCGGCCGAAACCTTTATCCGAGCCTCTCGGTCAAGGAGAACATCGACTATTTCGGACGCCTGTTCGGGCAGTCGGCTGCCGAGCGCGGCGTGCGCATCGAGCGCCTGCTCGTAGCCACGGGCCTGCATCCGTTTTCCGACCGCGCCGCGGGCAAGCTCTCCGGCGGGATGAAGCAGAAGCTCTCTTTGTGCTGCACTCTGGTGCACGACCCGGCGCTGCTCATCCTCGACGAGCCGACAACCGGCGTCGATCCGCTCTCGCGCCGGCAATTCTGGCGGCTGATCGACGACATCAAGACGGAACGGCCGGAGCTCACCATCCTGGTCGCCACGGCCTACATGGAAGAGGCCGAGCGTTTCGACCAGGTCGTCGCCATCGACGACGGACGCGTGTTTGCGCAAGGGACGACGGCCGAGATTCTTGCGCGGACGGGCGCTCACACCTTTGAAGAGGCCTATGTGGCGCTGCACGGGCGGGAAAGGCCGCCGGTCGCTCCGTCCACTCCCCTGGCTCTGAGCGAAGACGGTCCGCCCGCCATCGTCGCAGAGAACCTGACGCGCCGTTTCGGCAGCTTCGTTGCCGTCGATCACGTGAGCTTCAGTATCCGCCGCGGCGAGATCTTCGGATTTCTGGGCTCGAACGGCTGCGGCAAGACCACCACGATGAAGATGCTGACCGGCCTTCTCGATATCAGCGAAGGGCGGGCGGAACTGCTTGGCCGGCCGGTGGAGGCGCGCGACGGGGAAGCCCGTCTCAGGGTCGGCTACATGTCGCAATCGTTCTCGCTCTACGACGAGCTGACGGTAAGGGCCAACCTCGATCTTCACGCCGATATCTACCGCATCCCGAACAGCGAGCGTCACCGGCGTGTCGAAGACGCGCTTGAGCATTTCGGCCTCGCGGATGTCGCGGATCAGAAGCCGCCGCACCTGCCGCTTGGAATGCGCCAGCGGCTCCAGCTTGCCGCCGCCTGCCTGCATCGGCCCGAGGTGCTGATCCTCGATGAGCCGACGTCCGGCGTCGACCCGACGGCGCGCGACATGTTCTGGTCGCTGCTGCACGATCTGTCGCGGCACGACGCGGTCACCATTTTCATCTCGACGCATTTCATGAACGAGGCCGAGCGCTGCGACCGCATCTCGTTGATGCACGCCGGGCGCGTGCTTGCGGTCGGAACGCCGGAGGAACTGCGCGAGCAGAAGGCCGCCGCTAGCCTTGAAGAGGCGTTCATCGCCTACCTCGAGGCGGCCGATCCAAGCTCGAATGCCGCAAGGCCGCGCTCCGAGATGCAGGCGCTGCGCAGAGGAGCGGGCCCACGCCCGCTCCGGGCCGGCAGCCTGCACGCGTCGCTGCGGCGCATCTGGGCCTTTGCCTACCGCGAGGTGCGCGAATTGATGCGCGATTGGGTGCGCCTCAGCTTTGCGCTGGTTGGCCCGCTGATCCTGCTTCTCACGTTCGGCTACGGCATCACGTTCGACGTCGAGAACCTGTCCTTTGCCGTTCTCGACCGTGATCAGAGCGCCGACAGCCGGCAGCTGATCGAGGCATTCTCCGGGTCGCGTTATTTTCGCGAACGCCCGAGCCTTGCAAGCGAGCCGGAGATCGACCGGCGCCTGCGCGCCGGCGACCTGCGCCTCGCAATCAGCATCCCGCCTGGATACGGCCGCGATTTGCTCACCGGCCGCCGGCCCGAGGTCGCGTTCTTCATCGACGGAGCAATGCCGTTCCGCGCGGAGACGACGCGCAACTACATTGACGGCATCGTGCTTTCCTACGTGAAAGACCTGGCGCGCAGAACGTCCGGCAGCGTCCCCTCCTTCGCCGCCGTGAGCATCGAGCCGCGCTTTCGCTACAACCAGGACTTCCGCAGCGCCTTCGCCCTGACGCCGGGTCTGATCATGATCTTCCTGGTCCTGTTCTCCACGATGCTCGCGGCCCTCGGCGTGGTGCGCGAGCGCGAGCTTGGTTCGATCACGAACCTCTATGCGTCGCCGGCTTCGGTGGGCGAATTCCTGATCGGCAAGCAGTTCCCCTACATCATTACCGGATTCGTGAGCTTTCTGAGCCTCATGGTGCTCGCCGGCATCGTCTTCGGCGTCGTCGTAAAAGGCTCGATTCTGGCCTTGCTCCTAGGCGCCGCCCTCTACGCCTTCGCCATCACCGCGCTCGGCATCCTGATCTCGGTCTTCGTGCGCTCGCAGGTCGCGGCGATCGTCGTCGCGGCGATCGTCAGCACCGTTCCGGCGATCAATTTCTCCGGCTACCTCTATCCGACCGCGGGGCTCGACAGCAGCGGGCGGTTCATCGGCATGAGCTTCCCGTCGCTGTGGTTCCAGAACATCGGGCTCGGCACGATCACCAAGGCCCGCGGTTTCGACGCCTTCTACCCCGAATATCTGGTCCTCTTCGCGTTCGGCTGCGCCTATCTCACGGCGGCGAGCCTGCTCCTGCGCAAACAGGACGTCTGACATGTGGCGCTGGTTCTCAAACGTCTTGCATCTCGGCTTGAAGGAGTTTTCGAGCCTTGCCAGCGATACGGTCTTGGCGATTTTCATCGTCTACTCGTTCTCCTTCAGCATCTACAGCGAGGCGACGGGAATTAAGACCGAGGTCGCCGACGCACCGATTGCGATCGTCGATTCCGATCGCTCCGCACTTTCCGCCCGCATCTACGACGGTCTGCTTGAGCCCTATTTCCGCCGCCCGGCGCTGCTCGACCGGGAGTCCGTCGATCGGGCGCTGGATCAGGGGAGCTACGCCTTCGTGCTCGATATCCCGTCGCATTTTGAAGCGGACGTACTGGCGGGGCGCGATCCGGCGCTGCAGCTCAACATCGACGCGACCGCCATGACGCAGGCTGCGGTTGGCGGCGGCTACATCCAATCGATCGTGCAGCAGGAGACCGCAAACTATCTGCAATCGCGCGGCATCGAGAGCCAGATGCCCGTGACCAGCGTCACCCGAGCGTTCTTCAACCCGAACCTGGAAGGCGTCTGGTACAACGCCATCAACGCGCTTTTGCAAAACGTGACGATGCTGTCGATCCTCCTCGTCGGCGCCGCCGTGATCCGTGAGCGCGAGCGCGGAACGATCGAGCACTTGCTGGTCATGCCGGTCAGGCCGAGCGAGATCGCGGCAGCAAAGATCTGGGCGAATACGGTCATCGTGCTCGTCGCGTCGGCGCTGGCGCTCTACGTGGTCATCGAGCGCGTTCTCAAAGTGCCGATCGCCGGTTCGATCCCGCTGTTCCTTGCCGGCACGGCGATCTATCTCTTCGCGATCGCGTCGCTTGGGATACTGCTCGCCACGATCGCAAACACGATGCCGCAATTCGCGCTCTTGGCAATTCCTGTGTTTTTGACGCTGAACATGCTCTCAGGCGGCCCCTCCCCCCTGGAGAGCATGCCGCAGCCCATTCAGGTCGTGGACCAGATATCGCCCGCCATGCATTTCGTGAAGTTCGCGCAATCGGTGCTGTGCCGCGGCGCCGGCATCGACGTCGTCTGGCCGCACATGGCCGTTCTCGCCGCGATAGGCGCCGTCTTCCTTTCGATCGCGCTGGCGCGGTTCCGCACGATGCTGGCGCAGACCCAGCAATCGGCGCACTAGGCGCCGCTTAAGGTCGATTTGGCGCTCAGGCCCGCCCTATCGTCATGCCCGGTTTGATCCGGGCATCCATTCCGTACTCGTGAACTACGCCTCAACCAGGGAATGGATTGTCGGGTCTTGCCCGGCAACGACGACAGGGTTGAGCGGGTTCCGGTTCAGGTCTCGCTCAGATGCTGCAGCGGATCGACCGGTGCTGCGTCTTTCCTGAGCTCGAAATGGACCTGCGGGGTGGTCACGCCGCCGGTCATTCCGGAGAGCGCGATGACCTGCCCGCGCTTGCACCTGGTCGCCGCGCTTCACCTCAAGCTTGCTGTTGTGGGCGTAGGCGGAGACCCAGCCGTTCGCGTGGCGGATCAGGACGAGGTTGCCGTAGCTCTTCAGCTCGTTGCCGGCGTAGATGACGGTGCCGTCCTCGGCCGCCTTGACCGACGTGCCTTCCGGCACCGCGAGATTGATGCCGTCGTTGCGCTCGCCGTTCGGCTTCTTGCCGAAGCCGGAGATGATGCGTCCGCGGACCGGCCAGCGGAAACCGGTCCCGTCGCGGCGACCGGCGCCTCAGGCGCGAGCGGAGCGAGCGAACCGGCGTTGCCGGTCTGCGGCGCGACCGCGACCTGCTGCCGCGCGGGCCGGTGCGGGCGGCGGGGCCTCTGCCACGGCGGCCGGAACTTCAGCCATCGGCGCCGGCGGCGCCGGGCGCGGAATTTCGGTCGGGTTCAGGCTCGCAAGCTGCACGCCGCGCTGCCCTCGCCAGCTCCCCGGAATGACGACCCGCTGGCCGAGGCGGACGGTGGTCGAGCCGCCGTTTGCCGCGGCAAGCTGGCTGACGGTGATGCCGTAGCGCTGCGAGATGTTCCAGGCGGTGTCGCCGGGCTGCACGAGATGCGTGGTCGCCGCGCCGCGCGGCTTGCGGCGCTCGATCCGCGCAGCTTCGGCGTTGAGCGTCGTCGGCGGCGCGCCGCGCTGCATTGTGCCGGGCTCGGCCGAGGCAAGCCTGCGCGACCGGCGTCGGCGCGCCGTTCGCCGCGTAGCCGCCGGGCGGCGTGTAGGGTTGCGGCGGGTTCTGAGCGGGCGCGTAAGCCGACGGCGCATAGGCGGGCGCGGCGGCGTATTGCGGATATTGCGACGCTCCTGGCGGCGGCGGAAGGTCGGCGCCCTGAACGCCCGCGGTCTGCGGCCCGATATAGGTGTTGCCGAGCGGCGACGTCGTGCCGGAGAGGATCTGTTGCTGGTTGTTGGTCGAGCCCGTGAACACCGGCGCGCGGAGCGCGTCGATATTGCTGCACGCCCCGAGCCCGACGAGGAGCGCGACGAGGCTCATCCTCAGCGGGATGGATTCTGTGGGCTGGAAGGAAAACCGTAGGCACGGTGCGCACTCCCCTACTCGGAACTCGAAGAAGATCGGATTGCCCGAATTAAAGGCGAGGCAGGGTTGACAACGGGTTAAAGGTTTTGGGCCGGAGCGGGAACGATGGCGGAAAAACGGCATGGCCCGAGGTCGCGCGTGTCGACGTTGTGGCCGATGCGCTGGAAGAGCGTCGAGCCGCTGCGGCCCCCTCTCCGCCCCGATCGGCGCGATCAGGATGCCGCTATCGGTGAGCTGGGTGATGAGCCTTACCGGCGGCTCCGGGCAGGCGGCGCCGACCAGGATGCGGTCGAACGGCGCCTGCGCCCGCCAGCCGATGCAGGCCGTCGCCGACGAGCGTGCTGACGTTGCGGATGCCGCAAGCGCATGAAAGCGCGTCTCGGCCGCGCGCGAAAGCGTGCGGAAGCGCTCGATCGTCGTCACGCGCCGCGAAAGCTGCGAGAGGACGCGGTGTGGTAGCCGGAGCCGGTGCCGATCTCCGAGCACCGCGTGGCGGTCGGAAAGGTCGAGCGCCGCCGTTATCGCGCCGACGACGGAGGGCGCGGCGATCGTCTGCCCGCAATCGATCGGAAGCGAATGATCGGCATAGGCGCGGTCGCGGAATTCCGGCCGGCACGAAGAGCGAGCGCGGCACCGTCTCGATGGCGCGCAGCACTTCGCACGTCGGCGATCCCGATGCCGCGCAGCTTGAGGACGAGCCAGCGCCGCCTGGACCTGCGTCTCCTCGTCTTCCTGGAATTCGCTTCGGCAAAGCGGGCTCGGCGCTCATCGCGCCCGATAATGCCGCAGGATGGTTAAGAGAGGGATTCGGGAAGGCCGCCTGCCTCTCGTTTGTCAGTCCCGGTTTGCCGCGTGAGCGGCAAGACCGGAGCCCATGCGCGCCGGACGGCGAGATTGCCGCTCGGCGCTTCTTTTCGAATCTCTGGCGTTCACGGGTCCCGGACGGCGCTTCGCGCCTCCGGGATGACAATAGGATAGGTTGGGGGATGCGGTCGCTGCTACGGCCGCCCCGATCTTCTCCACGCCGCCCATATAGGGCCTCAGCACGTCGGGCACGGTGATCGAGCCGTCCTCGTTCTGGTAGGTCTCCATGACCGCGATCAGCGCGCGGCCGACGGCGACGCCGGAGCCGTTCAGCGTGTGGACGAAGCGCGGCTGCTTCTCATCGTTCTTGCCCTTGAAGCGCGCCTGCCATGCGCCGCGCCTGGAAATCGCCGCAGACGGAGCAGGACGAGATTTCGCGGAACGCCTTTTGCCCCGGCAGCCAGACTTCGAGGTCGTAGGTCTTCTGCGCCGAAAAACCCATGTCGCCGGTCGAAAGCACCATCACGCGATAGGCAAGGTCGAGCCGGCGCAGCACCTCCTCGGCGCACGTCGTCATGCGCTCGTGCTCTTCGAGGCTCTTCTCCGGCGTGGTGATCGAGACGAGCTCGACCTTGTCGAACTGGTGCTGGCGCAGCATGCCGCGCGTGTCCTTCCCCGCCGAGCCGGCCTCGGAGCGGAAGCATGGCGTCAATGCGGTGACGCGCAGCGGCAGCTCGTCTTCGGAGAGGATGGACTCGCGCACGAGATTGGTGAGCGGGACTTCGGCGGTTGGGATGAGCCAGACGACGGTCTGCGGATCTGCAAGCGCAGTCGATCACCTGAATAGACGCGAGTCTCCGAGCATCCTCGACGGCTTAGCCTGGCGCACCTCGGGACTTCGCAATCCGTCGTCGTCGAGGACTTTCAAGCTCTGCGGCTTGTTTGATGCGATGTCAAGTCCTTCGCCTAGACGAGGTGAACTGATCGTCTGCAAACTTCGGCAGCTGCCCCGTCCCGAACAGCACCTCGTCCTTCACCAGCAGCGGCGGCTGCACCTCCGTGTAGCCGTGCTCCTCGGTGTGCAGGTCGAGCATGAACTGGCCGAGCGCGCGCTCCATGCGCGCGAGCCCCTTCTTCAGGACCACGAAGCGCGAGCCGGAAAGCTTTGCCGCCGTCTCGAAGTCCATCTGGCCGAGCGCCTCGCCGAGCTCGAAATGCTCCTTCGCCCAATTCGTGGCGGCGCGGTTCGCCCCACGTGCGGACTTCCTTGTTCGCGCTCTCGTCGCCGACCGGCACGTCGCCGAGCGGAATGTTCGGGATCGTAGCGAGCGCTTCGTCGAGCGCCTTCTCGCGCCGCCCTCTCCTCGTCCTGCGCCGCCGCCATCTGCTCCTTCAGCGCCGCGACCTCGCCCATCAGCGCCTCGGCGCGCGGAAACTCCTTCGCCGCCTTCGCCTGGCCGATCTCCTTCGACGCCGCGTTGCGGCGCGTCTGCATCTCCTGCAGCTTCGCGACCGCCGCGCGCCGCGCCTCGTCGAGCGCGATCAGCGCGATCTGCCGCTCGGCGCTGCACCGCGGTTCTTAAGCGCGGTGTCGAGCGCCTCCGGGTTCTCGCGGATCCATCTGATGTCGAGCATCTGTTTCGAGGCCTGGCCAAGCAAGTCGGGCGTCCGGACGGACACCCACATCGATGTCGTCATTGCCGGACTTGATCCGGCAATCCATTCCGGAACAGTCGAGGCGGCGTGACGGGTACCGGAATGGGTGCGCGGGTCAAGCCCGGGCGTAATGAGGAGGCTTAGGTTCAGCCCCCCGCGGTCAGCTTGCCGAGGGCCTCGCCCGGCACGAAATCCTCGGTGAGAAAATCGTCCAGTGTGAAAGGGCACGAGGATGGGATTGCCGGACTGAGCGCATCACCGTCTTCCTCAAGCGCGGCCTTCGCGAGCTTCAGCGCCCGCTTCCAGATGGCCTCCAGGTCAATGAGTCGTCGCATCGACGGGCCATAGTAGCCTGGGATCTCCGAGTGGAACGTGATGGTCTCGGTGCGCCAGTGAGCGGACGCGTCGGATCGCGGGGCTGACGCAGCCTTGATGAGGTGCACCACGATCTGCCGGATCAGGTTCGTGACCGCGCGAAGCTCCGACTTGCCCAAGTCCTCGATCTCCTCCGCCAGGTGGTCGATATCGATGTCGGAGGGAAGCGCGGACGCCGATTTCCCGACAGCACGCAGCAACCTCGCCTGATGCTGCGTCCAGGCATAGAAGTCCTCGTCGTAGTTCGGCGAAATGCGCGGCTGGTGCTGCTGCATCGACCTGCTCCTCAGCGAAATCTACGCTGAGACGGGGATTTTCTCCAGTGGACCGCCGTCACGCCTCGGCTTCCGCCGCTTCGCGTTGCGCCTCCGCGGCGGCGCGCTGTCGCTCGACGTAGCGCACCGCGAAGATCGAAATCTCGTAGAGCGCGATCGTCGGCAGCGCCAGGCTGATCTGGCTGATCGGGTCGGGCGGCGTCAGAATGGCAGCCACGATGAAGGCGATGACGATCGCCCATTTGCGCTTTCCCTTCAGCGTCTCGGTCGTGATGATCCCGGCGCGCGCGAGAAGCGTCATCATGCACCGGCAGCTGGAAGACCAGGCCGAACGCGAAGATCAGCGTCATGATCAGCCCGAGATATTCGTTCACCTTGGGCAGCAGCTCGATCGACGCCCGCCCCGGCCCGCCGTGCTGCTCCATCGACAGGAAGAACCGCATGCGCCAGCGGCATCACGGCGAAATAGACGAGCATCGCGCCGAGCGCGAAGAGGATCGGCGTCGCGATAAGGAACGGCAGGAAGGCGCGGCGCTCGTTCTTGTAGAGGCCGGGCGCGACGAACTTGTAGATCTGGTTGGCGATGATCGGGAACGCCAGAAACAGCGCGCCGAATAGCGCGAGCTTCATCTGCGTGAAGAAGTACTCCTGCGGCGCCGTGTAGATGAGCTTGATCTCGCGCAGCGGCCCCGCGGCGCGCTCGTAGGGGATCACCAGGATGTTGAAGATGCGGCTGGCGAAGAAGAAGCAGACGATGAAGGCGATGAAGATCGCGATCATCGCGCGCATCAGCCGCTGCCGCAGCTCGATCAGATGCTCGATGAGCGGCGCCTTAGAGGCCTCGATATCGTCCTCGCTCACGCCGCGTCGCTCCCGTGCGCGGGCGTCGGCGCGCCGGTCTTCACCGGCTCGGCCGCATGCGGATGGTCGCCGGTCGGGTCCGGCTCGGGCGACGGCGCGGTGACCGGCTTCGCCGCCTCGCGCATCGTCGCGTCGAGGTCCTTCTTGACGTCGGTCAGCGGCTTCGTCGCCGCCTGATCTGCTTCTTGGCGTCCTCAAGCCCGGCTTCGCGCTCCGCCTCGCGCAGCGCCTCGTCGAACTGACGCTTGAAGTCGTTCGCGGTGCGCCGCACCTGCCCCATCGTCTTGCCGAAGGTGCGCAGCATGCGCGGAAGATCCTTCGGACCGACCACGACGATCGCAACCGCCGCGATGACGAGGATCTCGCTCCAACCGACGTCGAACATCGTTTAGGCCTGACGCGTTGGCGCGCTCAGCTCACGTTGGTCTTCTTCTCGGCGGTCTCCGACGCCATCGGCTGCGCCGGATCGTGGTCGATCGTTTGCGGCTTCGCCTCGTCGTCCTCGGCCATGCCCTTCTTGAAGGATTTGATGCCCTTCGCGACGTCGCCCATCAGATCGGAGATCTTGCCGCGCCCGAAAAGCACCATGACGAGCAGGAGGACGATGATCCAATGCCAAATCGATAAACTACCCATATCGGTCTCCAAAACCCCCGCTTTTCGCCTGTTACGCCGGCCGCGGCCGGACTATTGCAAATCGGCCCGTCGCCTTCAATCGCAAGGCTTTAGCCGCTTTCCGGGAAAATCAACACGTCTCGCTCGTCGAAGCTGACGCTGACATCCGCTCCCGGCGCGAGCCCGTCGCCGGCGCGCGCCTTGGCGAGGAGATAGGTCTCAAGCCCCTCCACCGCCACTTCGAAGAGCTCCACCTCGCCGAGGAAGTAGCGCGTGCGGATGCGCCCGGGCGTGCCCTTTGCGCTCTCGCCCGCACGCGACAGAAGCACGCCGCGCGGGCGCACGGCGACCACGACGGCCGCGCCTTCCGAATGCCCGCCGCAGCGAAATTCGGCGATTTGCGTCACCACGCGCCCGGACGTGACCGCGCCCGGAAGCTCGTTCAGCGCGCTGAAGAAGCGCGCCGCAAAGAGGCTTCGCGGGCGGTCGTAGAGGTCTTCCGCCCAGCCCTCCTGCACGATTCTGCCGCCGCGCATCAGCACGATCCGGTCGGCCATGCGCATCGCCTCTTCCGGGTCGTGCGTGACGATGACGGCGGTCGCGCCCGCCTCGCGCAGCACCGAGAGCGTGTCGGCGCGCACGCTGTCTCTGAGCCGGCTGTCGAGGCCGGAGAACGGCTCGTCCATGAGAAGCACGCCCGGCCGCGGCACGATGGCACGCGCAAGCGCCACGCGCTGCTGCTCGCCGCCGGAGATTTCGTGCGGATAGGAATCGGCGAGATGCAGCAGCCCGACGCGGTCGAGCGCCGCCCGCGCTTCCTCGGCGCGCGCCCGCCGGTCGAGCGCCGTCAGCCCGAACATGACGTTCTTCAGCACCGTCAGGTGCGGGAAGAGCGCGTAGTCCTGGAACATCAGCCCGACCGCGCGCTTCTCCGGCGGCACGAAGACCGTCGGCGACGCGACCTCGCGGCCGTCGAGAAGCACGCGGCCGGAGGTCGGCGCATCGACGCCGGCGGCGATCCGAAGAAGCGTCGTCTTGCCGCAGCCCGACTGGCCGAGAAGCGCCACGATCTCGCCCGGCGTGACGTCGAGATCGACATTCGTCGAGCGCCGTCACGCGCCCGAAGCGCCGCGTCACCTTCTCAAGCGTCAGCCTTGAGGCAATCGTCGCGGCGGCGCGGCGGCGCGGCCGCTCGGCCGGAAGAAGGGAAGCCATGCGCCGGGCTTATGAGCCGCCGGCGCGAGCGGCAAGCCGCCTAGTCGTCGCGGTCGTCGGGCTCGGTTAATTCGGCGGCGCCCTCATCCGGCTCGGCTTCTGCCTCGTCCTCAGGTTCGGTGGCGCCGTATTCGTCGAAGTCCGGCTCCAGCGGATCCTCGTCCGGCGCGAGCTCGGGATCGTCGTTCGGCGCCGGCAGGTCGTCGCCGGGCATGGCGAGCGACTCGATCAGCCCGGCCGCCTTCAGGTCGGCAAGGCCGGGAAGATCGCCGATCGATTCCAGCCCGAAATGGTCGAGGAAGCCCGGCGTCGTGCCGAACGTCACCGGGCCGGCCCGGCGTGCGCCGGCGGCCGCGCAGCCTGATCCAGCCCGCCTCCAGCAGCACGTCGAGCGTGCCGCGCGACACGGCGACGCCGCGCACCTCCTCGATCTCCGCGCGCGTGACCGGCTGGTGATAGGCGATGACGGCAAGCGTCTCGACTGCGGCGCGCGAAAGCTTCTTCTCCTGCACCACGTCGCGCCGCAGCACGAACGCAAGATCCTCCGCCGTGCGGAACGCCCAGCGGTCGTCGGTGCGCCGCAGATTCGACGCCCCGCCCCGCATAGGCCGACTGCAGCTCGTGCAGCAGCGTGTCGAGATCGACGCCTTCCGGCATGCGCAGCGCGATCTCGGCGCGCGACAGCGGCTCGGCCGACGCAAAAAGGATCGCCTCGAGCATCCTGAGATGCTGGCGATGATCTTCCGGCGCGAGGCTGCGCACGTTGGATTCGTCCCAGGCGGTAGCGGCTTCAGCCATTGGCCGCCTCCTGCATCGGCATCGCATCTTCTTTCGCGCGCCTGCGCACGTAGAGCGGCGCGAACGGCGCGTTCTGCTTCAGCTCCAACTCGCCCTCGCGCACCAGCTCAAGGCTCGCCGAGAACGCGCTGGCGCGCGCCGTCGCGCGCAGCTCCGGCTTGGCGAGATATTCGAGCAGATAGGAGTCGAGCAGCTCCCATTGCGGCGTTGCGCCGATCATGCGCATCAGCCGGTCGCGCGCCTCCTGCAGTGTGAAGACACGAGGCGCTCCGGAAGCTGACGTGGCTGGCGACGCCGCGCAGCCTGAGCGCCGCGTAGGCGGAGAGGAGTTCGTAGAGCCGCGCGTCCCAGGACGATGCGCGTGTTGACCGAAAGCGGCTCCGGCGCGCCGCGCGGGAAGACGTCGATGCCGAGCCGCGCCGAGCTCATCAGCCGGCGGCCCGCCTCGCGGATCGCCTCAAGGTGCCTGCAGCCGGCGCGCCAGCACGGCGGCAAGCTCCTCGCCGCTCGGCTCGTCGTCTTCCTCGGCTGCCGGAAGCAGCAGGCGCGACTTCAGATAGGCGAGCCATGCCGCCATGACGAGATAGTCGGCGGCGATCTCCAGGCGCAGCCGCCGCGCCGCCTCGATGAATGTGAGATACTGCTCCGCCAGCGCCAGGATGGAGATCTTGGCAAGATCGACCTTCTGATCGCGCGCGAGCTGCAGCAGCAGATCGAGCGGCCCCTCGAAGCCGGCGACGTCGACGACGAGACGCTCGTCGTCGCCGAGCCGCCGCTCCTCGAAATCGAACGCGTCCGGATCGGGTGTTGCGACCGCCATGCTCGCTCATGCCGACGCCTGATCGAGCAGGAACTGGAAGCGGCTCTCAAGCGCCTGCCGGTCGCCGGCCTCGGGCGCGCGGCGGACGGCAAGAGCGGCTTCCGTGCGCCGCAGCGCGTCGCCTGCGAGCTCCGGCACGCCGGCCGCGATCTCCCTCATCTCGTCCATCTCGCCGTTGCAGTGGAGAACGAGGTCGCAGCCGGCGGCGATCGCCCGCTCCGCGCGGCTGCGCGGCTCGCCGGAAAGCGCGCCCATCGAAATGTCGTCCGTCATCAACGCCCCGTCAAAGCCGATTCGCTCGCGGATGATGTTACCAATGACGGTGCTGGAAAAGCGTTGCCGGCGCGCCGTCATCAACGTCTAAAAACACCACATGCGCGGTCATGCCGAAGCGGCGAGCGCTTGGCGAGCAGGCGGAAAGGCGTGAAATCCTGCGCCTCAAGCTCCGCCATGGTGGCGTCGACCTGCGGCAGCTCGCTGTGGCTGTCGACGGTCGCCCGTGCCGTGCCCGGGCATGTGCTTGATGACCGGAAGCACGCCGCTCGACGAGCAGCCCGTCGATCTGCGCGCCGCCGAGCGTCGCGACCGCGTCGACGTTAGCGCCGAGCGCGCGGTCGCTGATCGCCGCGGTGCCGCCCTCGACCGGAATGTCGAGCACCGGCATGCAGTTCGACGCTGATGCCGAGAGCGTTGCAGGTCGAGGCCGATCAGCTTGGCGCCGAGAAACGCGGCCTCGACGCCGGAAAGCGGATTCCGCCGGTAGAGCCGGCCGTAGACGGAGCCGCCGGATAGGCGCGAAAATGCGGCGGCCGGATGCGCTGCACGCGCCCGCCTTCCTGGTCGATCAGCACCGGCGCATCTTCGCGCCCTAGCGCCTCGCGCACCGCGGCGCAGAGCGCGCCGATCTGCTGCGGGTTCTCCACGTTGCGGGCGAAGAGGATGACGCCCCACGGCCGCGCC
The DNA here is from genome assembly GCA_963778625.1 of uncultured Alphaproteobacteria bacterium. GTDB lineage: Bacteria > Pseudomonadota > Alphaproteobacteria > Rhizobiales > Afifellaceae > DASWJZ01. The sequence goes on along the minus strand of CAVZVB010000006.1, from coordinate 120,540 downwards.
TCGCGCAGGAACGCCGCCTCGTCTTCCGAAAGCGCCGTCCCGGAAAGACCGCAGATAAACGCGCGCGAGGCCACGCTATGCCTTGAGCGATCTTACTGCGTGACGAAGCAGTTGCCGCCGGCGGCCTTCAGCGACTCGCAGACCTTGATCGCATCGTCGCGCGACGCCCACGGACCGACGCGGACGCGGTAGTAGATGCCCTTCGTCCCAAGGTCGGCCTCCTGGATGACCGGATCCAGATTTCCGAGCACGGAAGGATAGTGCTTCTGCAGATCGGCATAGGCCGACTGCGCCTGGTCCATGCTCCGCTGCGAGCTGACCTGGACGAGGTAGCCGTCGCCGACGGCCGCCGGCGCTGCGGCCGTGGCGCTCGCGCTGGCGAGAAGATTGACCGGCGCGTTTGATTGGGCGTGCGCGGGCTTCGCCGGGGCGGCGGCGAGCGTTGGACGAATCCTCGATTGCCGGTCGCGGGGTCATCGTGTCTTCCACCGCAGGCGGGAGCGCCGCCTCCGAGCTAGCGGGGGCAGCGGAGGTGCTGCCGGTGTTCGCGGACGCATCGGTCGCCGGCGGCTCGGCGGCAGCCATCTGTTGTGATGCCGGGGGCTGTTCGGTCGCGGCGGGCTCGCCTTCGGCTGGGCTGTTTGCGACGATCGTGCCGTCCGGGCGGACGGTGAAGGTCGGAACGCGACGCGGTCCGATCTCGTCCGTCGATGCGGCCGGGGCTGCGGCGGAGGAATCCGTTGCGGACGGCTCTTCGCCGACCGGGCGAACCACGGCGTCGCTTCCCTCCGACTGCGGCGGCGGCAGCACGATCCGCGCAACTTCGCGCGGCTCTTCGGAGTTGTCGACGACCTGCTCGTTGCTCGTGCTCGCGGGCGCGTTGCCGGCGACGCGGTTGTAGACAGCGTCGCCGGTCGTGTCGCCTTCGGTCGACGCTCTGATCGTGCGGGCGGCTCGACCTTCACCGGTCCTTCGTCGGCCGTGATCACAGGCGGAGGCGCGCCCGGTCCGCTCTCGGTCGAACGCAGGAAGAGCGCGGCCGCGCCGCCGATCAGCACGACGACGATCACGCCTGCGATCGTGACGAGCGCGGTCCGCGCTCCCTTGCTGCGCTGCGCGGCCTGAGCGCGGGCCGCGGCGGCGCGGCGGCTGGCGCCAGCTGCGACTGCTGCTGCGACCTTCGGCTCGTCGGCGGCATCCTCGGTGTCGCCGCTCTCCCACGGCCTGCCGTAAGCGGAGTCGGCGAAGTCCGACTCCAGCGCTTGCGCGAGCCTCGCGTTGAGGGCCGCGCGCTCCCCTTCGTCCTCGTCGCGATCCTGATCCTGGTCCGGTCTTGCGCGGTAGGCTCCTCTTCGAATTCCGGGAAGGCGTCCGCGATCCGCCGACGGCGGGCCGCCTCGCCTGAAGCCGGGCACCGGCGGCTTCGCGCACCGGCTCGGCCTCGGCGAAGGGATCGACGCGCGCGCTTGCTCCTTCCGGTCGGCGCGAAGAGATCGGCATCCGACTCTCGTCGTCGCCGAAGCCCGGTAGGCTTTCGATGCGCTGGACCGAGGGCTCGTCCGTATCAGCGGTGCTCGCGCTGGGCGGCGGGCGGTGCCACGCGGCTGCTCTCAGGCGCCGGCCGCTCCCAATCGGCGCTGGCCGGCCCGCGGAAGCGGTATTCGGAGCGCCGTGGCGGTGCAGGCAGCGTATCCGGCTCGTCCCAGCTCGCCGGGCGGGCGCTCGGTGCCTCGTCCTCGTCGTCATCGAGCGGACGCAGAAGCGACACGCGCGGGCTCCGCCACCTCTCTCTGGGCCGCGCCTCCGGCACCGGCTCCTCGTCGAGCGCTGCGAACGCTGCTTCTTCCATGCTTTCGACGCCGCTCGCCTGCAATTCCTGCTCTTCCGGCGGCTCGCTGGCCGGCTCGAAGCCTGCAGTGGTCGCGGCAAGACGCTCCGCCTGCCGGCGTTCGAACTGGCCGAGCTGCTCTTCGATCGAGCGCAGCAGATCGTCGGGGTCGCGCTCCGGCTCGACGCTTGCGCGCGGCTGCGGCGGCGCGGACACACGCGGAGCTGCCGGTGCCGGCGCGGGGCGCGGGCTGGCGGGCCGCGGCGGCGTCGCGGGCGGTGCGTCGCGACCGCCGAGCGAGTTTTCAAGCTCCTGCAGCAAGCTCGGCTTCGAGACCGTCGGCGTAAGACGTGCTGCGCTGGGTCGCTTCGTTCCGGTTCATCTTCGGCTTCTCTGTCTTGGGCGTGGCAAAGCCGCCGTCCTCGCTGACGATGCGCGCGAGTTCGATCAGCGGATCCTCTTCCGCTTCAACATTGCCGCGGTCGGGCGCCGGCCCCGGAACCCGGCCCGACCTTGGATCGCTACCAGCCATACAATAGGCCCTTGACCTAGCTTACCGTGGGTTCGCCGAGGTTTCACCCCATTAATGCATTTCCTCCGGCGCCTCGACTCCGAGGACCTGCAGACCCATATTCAGCACCGATCCGACCGCCGCAACGAGGCCGAGGCGGGCACGGCTCAGCGCAACGTCATCGGGCCGAATAAAGCGCAATTGCGGCAGTTCCTTGCCCCTGTTCCAATGCGCATGGAAGGCGCTGGCGAGGTCGTGGAGGTAGAATGCCACCCGATGCGGCTCGTGGCTGCGCGCTGCAATCTCCAGCGTGCGCGGCCAATCCGCCATCACGCGAACAAGCGCGCGCTCGCCTTCGTCCTCGAGAAGCAGGAAGTCGCGCCGGCAAGTGAGTTCGGCGTCGAGCGCAGTTCCCGGCAGCTCTTCGCCCGCCTGCCGCCGGACGGAGGCGGTCCGCGCGTGCGCGTATTGCACGTAGAAGACCGGATTGTCCTTCGACTGCTGCTGCACGGCCGCAAAGTCGAAATCGAGCGGCGCGTCGGCCTTGCGGAAGAGCATCATGAAGCGCACGGCGCCGGCGCCCGACCTCCTCCACCACCTCGCGCAGCGTGACGAGGTCGCCGGAGCGCTTCGACATCACGACCGGCTCGCCGGCGCGGAAGAGCTTCACGAGCTGGCAGAAGAGGATTTCGAGCGTCGCCTCGCCGTCGCTCATCGCCGTCACCGCCGCCTTCATGCGCTTCGGATAGCCGCCGTGATCGGCGCCGAGCACGTCGATCATCTTGCGGAAGCCGCGCAGGTATTTGTCGTAATGATAGGCGATGTCGGAGGCGAAATAGGTGTAGCTCCCGTCCGACTTCAGAAGCGGGCGGTCGATGTCGTCGCCGAAATTCGGTGGAGCGGAAGAGCGTCTGCTCGCGATCCTCCCAGTCTTCCGGGAAGCTGGCCCTTCGGCGGCGGCAGCTTGCCGCGATAGATCAGGCCCTTCTCGGCAAGCGCCGCGATCGCGTCGGCGACGCGGTCGAGCGTTCCCGCCTGCAGCGAGCGCTCGGAGAAGAAGACGTCGTGGCGGACGCCGAGGAGATCGAGGTCGCTCTCGGATCATCGCCATCATCGCCGCGACGGCGCGCTCGCGCACGACCGGCAGCCATTCCGGCGTCTGCAATTGCAGGAGCCCGTCCCGAACTCGGCCTTGAGCGCCTCGCCGACCGGCTTCAGATAGTCGCCGGGATAAAGTCCGCTCGGGATCTCGCCGATCGCTTCGCCGAGCGCCTCGCGGTAGCGCAGATAGGCGGAGCGGGCGAGCGCATCGACCTGCGCGCCGGCGTCGTTGATGTAGTATTCGCGCGTCACGGCGTGGCCGGTCGCGGCAAGCAGGTTGGCGAGCGCGTCGCCGACCACCGCGCCGCGGCAATGGCCGACATGCATCGGACCGGTCGGGTTGGCGGAGACGAATTCGACGTTCACCTTGGCGCCGCCGCCGATGATCGGAGCGGCCGTAGGCGGCGCCGGCTTGCAGGATCGCCGCGACCTGCGCCGCCCAGAAGGCTTCCGACAGGCGCAGATTGACGAAGCCCGGCCCCGCCACCTCGACCGAAGCGACGTCGGGGTCCGCCTCGAGCCGCGCCGCGATCCTGAGCGCAAGCTCGCGCGGCTTGCGTGCAAGCGGCTTCGCGAGCACCATTGCCGCGTTCGTCGCGACGTCGCCGTGCGTCGGGTCGCGCGGCGGCTCGGCCGAGATGCGCTGCAAGCGCCTCGCCGGCTGCCTCGATGCCCGCGGCGCCGATGACGGCTTTCGACGGCGGCCCTGATCCGCTGCTCGAACACGCTGAAGAGGTTCATGGAGATTCCCGCGGCGGCGGCCCGCGTTCGCGGGCAATTCCGCCGCTTTCCGGCCGCGCCCTAGCCGAGATCGGGCGTGTCGTCAAACAGGCGCTGGTGCTCGGCGACGGCGTAGCGGTCGGTCATGCCCGGCGATGTAGTCGGCGACGCGCCGCGCCACGGCGAAGGCATCGTGGCGCTCCAGCCCCTCGCCCCAGTCGTCCGGCATCCGCTCCGGATCGGCGAACAGCGCCTCGAAGAGGTCGGCGACCAGCGCTTCGGCGAGCTTGCACCGGCCGCATGACCGCCTCGTTGCGATAGACGTTCTCAGTCAGGAAGCGCTTCAGCGCCGCCTCCGAGCGCGCAAGCGCCGGCGAGAAGCCGACGAGCGGCCTGCCCGCGCGGCGCACCGCCTCGGCGCTGTCGACGCCGGCCTCCTCGATGCGGCGCGTCGTCTCGACGAGGCACGTCGAGGATCATCGCCGTGATCGTCCGCCGCACCAGCTCGTGCACGACGCGCGCGTGATCGAGGCCCGGAAACGCGGCGTGGATCTCGGCGAGGATCGGCGCGGTCAGCGGCTGCTCCTCAAGCTCGGCAAGATGCGATCAGCCCGGCGCGAAGCCCGTCCTCGATGTCGTGGCAGTCGTAGGCGATGTCGTCGGCGATCGCGGCGACCTGCGCCTCGAGCCCCGCGAAGAGGTCGAGCTCCAGGTCCTGCCGCTCCTGGAAGGCGCGGATCGCGTAGGGAAGCTTGCCGCCGGCATAGACGCCCGCCGGCCGGCCGGCGGAATCGAGGATCGGGCCGTTGTGCTTCACCAGCCCCTCATGCGTCTCGAAGGTGAGGTTCAGCCCGTCGAAGAGCGCGTAGCGGTGCTCAAGCTCGCTGACGACGCGCAGGCTCTGCGCGTTGTGGTCGAAGCCCTCATAAGCGGAAAGCGCCTCGTCGAGCGCGCGCTCGCCGGCATGGCCGAAAGGCGGATGGCCGAGATCGTGGGCGAGCGCCAGCGCCTCCGCCAGGTCCTCGTCGAGCCCGAGCGGGCGGGCGATCGAGCGGGCGATCTGCGCGACCTCCAGCGTGTGGATGAGCCGCGTGCGGAAGTGATCGTCCTCGTGCTGGATGAAGACCTGCGTCTTGTGCTTCAGGCGCCGGAAGGCGTTGGAATGGATGATGCGGTCGCGGTCGCGCTGGAAAGGCGAGCGGAGCGGGTCTTCCGGCTCCGCGTGGATGCGGCCGCGCGAGGCCGCCGGGTCGGTGGCATAAGGCGCGCGCCGGCGCTCGCCGTGGCGAAGGAGCTCGCGCGGCAGCTCGACCATCCGCCTCCCCTCGCCCCTGAAGCGCCCGAGACCCGCCGGCTGCGCCGGCCGGCGCGATTGACTACCGGGCCCGGCGTTCTTAGCTACAATGGAGATCGGAGCAAGAGCGGAAGAATCTATGGACCAGCAGAGCGTCACGCTTTCCGACAGCGCCGTCCGCCGGATCGCCAAGATTCTGGCCGCCGAGCCGGCCGGCACGGCGCTTCGCGTCAGCGTCGAAGGCGGCGGCTGCTCCGGCTTCCAATATCGCTACGACCTGGTCCAGGAACAGCCCGCGGCCGACGACGTCGTGCTTGCCCGCGACGGCGCCAAGGTGCTGATCGACGCGGTGTCGCTCGACTATATGGGCGGCTCGGAGATCGACTTCGTCGACGACCTGATCGGCCAGTCCTTCCAGATCAAGAACCCGCACGCGGTCGCCTCGTGCGGCTGCGGCACGAGCTTCTCGGTCTGAGCCGACACCTACCTTCGACCTGTCGTCATTGCCGGGCTTGACCCGGGCAATCCATTCCGTTGCCGTTGAACATGCCGGGCCGGTTGCGGCATGGATTGCCGGGTCAAGTCCGGCAATGACGACCGGAAAAGCTGGGGCCGCTTGCTTCATGCGCATCGCCACCTGGAACATCAACGGCGTCAAGGCGCGGATCGACAATCTCCTCGCCTGGCTGAAGGAGACGGCGCCCGACGTCGTCTGCCTGCAGGAGATCAAATCCGTCGACGAGGCCTTCCCCACCGACGTGCTTGCCGACGCCGGCTACAACGTCGGCTGTCCACGGCCAGAAGGGCTTCAACGGCGTCGCGCTTCTCGCAAAGCATCCGATCGAGGACGTGAAGCGGGGGCTTCCCGGCGGCGACGGCGACGAGCAGGCGCGCTTCATCGTCGGGCTCGTCGCGCCGAAGGACGCGGCAGCGGTCCGCGTCGCCTCCGCCTACATGCCGAACGGCAATCCGATCGGCACGGAGAAATTCGCCTACAAGCTCGCCTGGATGAAGCGGCTGGAGGACTGGACGCGCGCAGCGCTCGCGGACGAAGAGTCGCTCGTCATCGGCGGCGACTACAACATCATCCCCGAGCCGCTCGACGCGAAGAACCCGGAGGCGTGGACCGGCGACGCGCTCTACCAGCCCGAATCGCGCGCCGCCTTCCGCCGGCTTCTGGCGCTCGGGCTGACCGACGCCGTGCGCGCCGTCGACGATCGCGGCGGCATCTATACGTTCTGGGACTACCAGGCGGGCGCCTGGCAGAAGAACAACGGCATCCGCATCGACCATCTCCTGCTTTCGCCGGAGGCCGCGGACCGCCTGGTCGAGGCCGGCATCGACCGGCACGTGCGCGCCTGGGAGAAGCCGTCCGACCACGTGCCGGTCTGGGTGGAGCTCAGGGGCTGACGCCGTCCCACCGCGCCACCGCGCCGGCGCTGCGGCATACTCCGGCCAAGCGGGGGTCGCGATTCCTGCCACCGACGTGCTAAAGCGACGATCATGAGGATGATCCTGATCGCGTCCGCGTCGGTGCTGCCTTGTCGGAGCGCAGGCCTCGGCCGGCACCAACTGCACTTGCCGCGGTCCGGGCGTCGAGGCGACGCTCGGTGAGACCGTCTGCCTCAAGACTGCCACCGGCCTGCGCCTCGCGCGCTGCGAGATGGTGCTGAACAACACCTCCTGGAAGTTCCTGCCGGATGCCTGTCCGCAGGCCTCGCGCGCCGAGCCGAGCCACTCGGCTCTTGCGATGTCGGTCGCGCCGGACAGACTCTCACTCCGCTCCGCTGAGCGGAACTCTGCAAGAGCTTACTGAAGTTACTGAAGTGGCGCTGTCGTCTGCCGCCTGCGCCTGCGCGCCGCCGGTGCGGTTCGCCACCCAGGCCTGCGCGAGCGCCATCGCCTCGCGCCGCTCCTCTTCGCTGGCGGTCGAGAAGGCCTGCTCGTGGCGCGCCTGGATCACCGGGTCGCCGGGGCTCGATAGCCGCGCGATCGTCAGCCACATCAGCCCTTCGACCGGGCGGCGATCCATGCCGATGCCCTCGTAGAGCATGTGCCCGAACTCCGCCTGCGCGCCGACATGGCCCTTGCGCGCGGCGAGCTTGAACCAGCGCGCCGCCTGGCGCGTGTCCTTGTCGCCGCCCTGCCCCTGCAGGAACATGTTGGCAAGCGAGAACTGCGCGTCGGAATCGCCGAAATAGGAGGCGGCGTAGGCGAAGAAGCGCCGCGCGCGGCTCGGATCGGCGACGACCTGACCCGGTATGCCGCTCTGATAGTAGGTGCCGAGCGTCACGAAGGCGTCGGCGACGAACGGCGCGTCCGGCCCGTTCGGATTCTCGTCTCCGTATTCGGTCGCGACCTGCGCGAAGAGCTGCATCGCCTTGCGGTCGTCCTCGGCGACGAGATCGCCGGTCTGATACATGCGCCCGAGCTTCCACAGCGCGCCCGGATGCCCGTTCGCCGCGGCGTAGTTCAGCGCCTCGAGCGCCGTTGCCGCGTCGCCCGCCTTGTAGGCTTCGTAGCCGGAGCGGAACGCCTCGGCGGGCGTGAGCTTCGGATCGAGCGCATGCGCGGCGCTGGCTCCGAGCCCCGTCAAAAGAACGACGATGCTAAATCTAGAGATCCGCATAAGTCACCGTCTCGGCGGCACCACCTGGATGGGTGACCGCCCCGTCTTTCGCCGATCCCACGAGCTGGGCGTATTTCCACAGCGCGCCGGATCGGTAGTCCGTCTCGCGCGGTTTCCAAGTCTTCTGCCGCGCTGCAAGTTCCGCGTCGGAGAGCTTGACGTCGAGGCGCCCGCTCTCCGCGTCGATCTCGATGATGTCGCCGTCGCGCAGCAGGCCGATCGGCCCGCCGAGCGCCGCCTCCGGACCGACATGGCCGATGCAGAAGCCGCGCGTGCCGCCGGAGAAGCGTCCATCGGTGATGAGCGCCACCTTCTCGCCCATCCCCTGCCCGTAAAGCGCGGCGGTGGTGGAAAGCATCTCGCGCATGCCCGGGCCGCCGCGCGGCCCTTCGTAGCGGATGACCAGAACGTCGCCTTCCTTGTACTTGCGCTCACTCACGGCTGCGAAACATTCCTCTTCGCTGTCGAAACAGCGCGCAGGCCCCGAGAAGCGGACGTTCTTCATCCCCGCCACCTTCACGATGGCACCTTCGGCGGCGAGGTTGCCTCTGAGTCCCACGACGCCGCCTGTCGGCGATATCGGCTTGTCGGCCGGACGCACCACGTCCTGGTCGGGGTTCCACTTCACCTGAGCGAGGTTTTCGGCAATTGTGCGGCCAGTTACGGTTAAGCAATCGCCATGGAGAAAACCGTTATCGAGCAGCGTCTTCATCAACAGCGGGATGCCGCCGGCCTCAAACAAGTCCTTGGCGACGTATTTGCCGCTTGGCTTCAAAGAAGCGATGTAGGGCGTTTTCTTGAAAATCTCTGCGACGTCGAACAAATCGAACTTGATGCCGCATTCGTGCGCGATCGCCGGAAGGTGCAGCGCGGCATTGGTAGAGCCGCCTGAGGCGGCAACGACCGTCGCGGCATTCTCCAGCGCCGGCAGGGTGACGATGTCGCGCGGGCGGATGTTGCGGGCGATGAGCTCCATCACCTTCTCGCCGGCGGCCATGCAGAAGCGGTCACGTATCTCGTAGGGCGCCGGGGCGCCGGCCGAATATGGCAGCGCCAGACCGATCGCCTCCGACACGGTCGCCATCGTGTTGGCGGTGAACTGTCCGCCGCAGGCGCCGGCTGACGGACAGGCGACCTGCTCGAGCGTCTCAAGGTCCTCGTCCGACATCTTGCCGACGGAATGCAGGCCAACGGCCTCGAAGACGTCGACCACCGTCACGTCCCTGCCCTTGAAGGTGCCGGGCAGGATGGAGCCGCCATAGAGGAAGACGGAGGGAACGTTCAGGCGGCACATCGCCATCATCATGCCGGGCAGCGACTTGTCGCAGCCGGCAAGGCCCACCAGCGCATCGTAGCAGTGACCGCGCATGGTCAGCTCGACGGAGTCGGCAATCACCTCGCGCGACACCAGCGACGACTTCATCCCCTGGTGGCCCATGGCGATGCCGTCTGTGACGGTGATGGTGGTGAACTCGCGCGGCGTTCCGTCGGCGGCTGCCACACCCTGCTTGACGGCCTGCGCCTGGCGCATCAGCGAAATGTTGCAGGGCGCCGCCTCGTTCCAGCATGTGGCCACACCGACAAAGGGCTGATGGATCTGGTGCGGCGACAGGCCCATCGCGTAGTAGGTACGAGCGATGCGGCGCGCGGGTCGGGCCCTCCGTCACGTGACGGCTGGGCAGCTTCATCTTGTCAAACGTTCTCGCGTCCATCTACGCCTGCTCTCGCCACGTCCCCCGTCCGGCGCAGCTACGATGCTTTCGGCCCGCCATCGATACCGCCCCCGCGGCGCGCCCTTCGCCGACGCCGAAATCTGGCGCCGAACCCTTGAGAAACAATAAGATTGATCGTGGCGCAAAGGGGGCGCTGCGCCGATCGACGCGGTTTTGCAACAGCTGTGGCAGTTCGGTGACACGCGACTGGTGGGGCGTTATGGTTGCGTTTCACATGGGTTTGTTAATTCTCCCCCCATACGGACCCAGCGTGGGGAAGGTCACTTACCGATCCGAGAGTGACGTCATATGACGCTTTTTTTGCGTTCTCGATCCCGATGTTTTGCATCGTCGCGGCGGCTCGGGGCGGCGCTTGTCTGCGTTCTAGCCCTGACGGCAGCCCAGGCTGAGCCGCAAGCCGAGCCGGCGGCGGAGCCCACGTTCGACGAGACCTATCTCTCGCTCCTCGCCCACCCGGACCTTTCCAGCCCGCGGTCCACGCTCGCAACGCTGCAAGAAAGCGTGCAGCACGCCTACAATGTCCTGACCAAAGCTTATGACGAACACCGTCGCAGTCGCGGATTCACCACCACTGCCGAAGTAAAGCAGCAGGTGGCGACCGCGCAGCTGCTGCTCCACCGGGCGATCGCAACGCTCGATCTGAGCCAACAGCCGGCCGTCAACCGGGAGGAAGTGGGCACCGAGACGGTCTTGCTGCTCAAGGAAATACTCGACCGCATTCCGGTCATTCCGGTCGACAGCATTCCGGGCCCGGACGACGTCGCGGCCCAAGATGGCAAGGTGCCGCTCCAGGCATGGTCCCTGCCCTATGGGGATATCCAGATCGTGCGCGTGAGCGACGGCCAGGAAGCCGGCAACTATCTGTTTTCGGCCGCCACGGTCGTGCATGTGCCGGAGTTCTACAACCTCATCAAGGGCTTCGCCCAGCGCCCCGACGCCCCAGCGGATTTCTTCGAGTTTTACACGCTGACACCCGGCCATCTGCTGCCGCCGAAATGGTACCTCTGGGTCGAGGATATGCCCAAGTGGACGCGGCACACGTTTGCGGGCGAGGCGGTGTGGCAATGGGTCGGCCTATTCCTCGTCGCAACAGCGCTGGCCGGCGTCTACTGGGCGGTTTGGCGCCTTCCGCACAGGCGCATCGCAGCCGCCGCGCCGCTCAAACGCGCCGGTTATCGCGTGTCGATGACGATCGTGATCGTTCTGGCGACGTCTCTTGCCCAATGGCTTGCGGGCGACCAGCTGAGCATCACCGGCTGGCCATACATCGCTGTCAACACGACGCTCTACGCGATCGCCTATGTGGCGACGGCATTGCTGACCTATTTCGCACTCGTCGGGCTCGCCGAGCTGATCATCGCATCGCCGCGGATCGATTCAGCGAGCATCGACGCGAGCCTGCTGCGGATCACCGCGCGCGTCGTCGGCATAGTGGCGGCGGTGTGCATCATCATGTACGGCGCGACGCAGGTCGGCATTTCCCTCTATGGCGTTCTCGCAGGGCTCGGCGTCGGCGGCTTGGCGCTCGGCCTCGCCGCGCGCCCGACACTTGAGAACCTGATCGGCGGCCTGACGCTTTACGCCGACCGGCCGGTGCGCGTCGGCGATTTCTGCCAGTACAACAACACAATTGGCACGGTCGAGGAGATCGGGCTGCGCTCTACCCGTTTGCGTGCGCCGGACCGTACGCTCATCACAATACCGAATGCCGACTTTTCCGCCATGCAGCTCGTGAACTTCACACGGCGCGACCAGATCATGTTGGCGACTACGCTCGGACTACGGTACGAGACGACGCGCGACCAGATGCGCGAGGTGGTCCGACGCATTCGGGAGCTGCTTCTCGATCACCCCGAGATAAACAAGGACAAAGTGCGCGTCCGCTTCCGGGAGTTCGGCGCTTACGCGCTCGGCGTGGAATTTCGCGCGTTCGTCAATACGACCGATTTTGCCCGCTTCCTGGAGATTCAGGAGGAACTGTTTCTCGCGGTCATGAAGATCGTCGAGGACTGCGGAACGGCGATGGCCTTCCCGTCGAACACGACCTATCACGTGACGGACGGAGGGCTGATGCCGAGGCCGCTGCGGGATATCGCTAATCCGGACACGAGGGACGACGCGGAGCGCGATGGCGGTGCGGGCACCGGCCGCCCGTCCGGCTCCGTGGCCTGACGCGGCTGGCCCGGCTGCCGCGAACCTTAAGCCGCGTCCTTGACCCGCTTTAGTGCCGCCGCGAGGCGCTCGCTATCGGCGGCGTAGGCCGCGCGTTTCTCGCGTTCCGCCTCCACGACCTCTTCGGGCGCCCGCGCGACGAACTTTGCGTTGGCGAGCTTCTTGTCGATGCGGCCGATCTCGCCCGCCACGCGCGCGATCTCCTTCTCGAGCCGCGCCTCCTCGGCGGAGAAATCGACGACGCCGGCGAGCGGCAGCGCGAAGGTGGCGCCGCCGACGACGACCTGTGCCGAGCCGAGCGGCGGGCGCTCGGCATTCGTCATGCCCTCGATGCGGGCGAGCCGTTCGATCGCCGCGGCGTGTCGGGCAAGGCGCGCAGTCAGGCCTGCATCCTCGCCGACCAGGACGAGCTGCGTCTTCGCTGCCGGCGGGACGTTCATCTCCGAGCGCACGGAGCGGATGGCGCCGACCAGCTCGACCAGGCCGTTGATCTCGGCATCGGCAGCAAGGTCGGTGAAAGCCGGCTCCGGCCAGCGCGTCAGCGCGAGAACCTTCTTCTCCCCCGACTCGATGCCGGCCCAAAGCGCCTCGGTGATGAACGGCATGAAGGGATGCAGAACGCGCAGGATGAGGCCAAGGACATAAGCGGCCGTCGCGCGCGTCTCCGCCTTCGCCGCGTCGCTTCCCTCAGAAAATACCGGCTTGATCAGCTCCAGGTACCAATCGCAGTAGGTCGCCCAGACGAAATGGTAGGCGGCGTCCGCGCCCTCGTTGAAGCGGAACTCCTCGATCGCATGCGTAACCGCGCGGACGGTGGCGGTCGCTTCTGTCAGGATCCAGCGGTTGACGGAATCCTCCGCGCTCGCCGGATCGAACGCCGGATCGGGGCGGCATTCGTTGATCTCGCAGAAGCGCGCCGCGTTCCATATCTTGGTGCCGAAATTTCGATAGCCTTCGATGCGCGCGCGCGACGGCTTCACGTCACCGCGCGGCGTCACCAGCGAGGCCATGGTGAAACGCAGCGCGTCGGCACCGAATTCGTCGATGAGCTCGAGGGGATCGACCACGTTCCCCTTCGACTTCGACATCTTGGCGCCCTTCTCGTCGCGCACGATGCCGTGGATGTAGGTGGTGTGGAACGGCTCCTTCTTCATGAAGTGGAGCCCCATCATCATCATCCGCGCCACCCAGAAGAAGATGATGTCGAAGCCGGTGACGAGCACGCTCGTCGGGTAGTAGCGCTTGAGCTCGGGCGTCTCTTCCGGCCAGCCGAGCGTGGAGAACGGCCAAAGCGCCGAGGAGAACCAGGTGTCGAGCACGTCCTCGTCGCGCTTCAGCTCGGTCGCTTCGCCGTAGTGCTCGCGCGCGGCCACCGCGGCCGCCTCCTCCGCTTCTGCGACGAAGATCTCGCCGTCCGGCCCGTACCAGGCCGGGATGCGGTGCCCCCACCAGAGCTGACGCGAGATGCACCAGGGCTGGATGTTCTCCATCCAGTCGAAATAAGTGCGCTCCCAGCTTTTCGGCACGATCGCGGTCCGCCCTTCGCGCACGCTCGCGATCGCCGGCTGGGCCAGCACCTTGGCGTTCACGTACCACTGGTCGGTCAGATAGGGCTCGATCGGCACGTCGCTCCGGTCGCCGTGTGGGACCATGTGCGTGTGCTCCACCGTCTTCTCGATCAGCTCGCGCTCCTCCATCATCGCGACCACGCTTTCGCGCGCAGTGAAGCGGTCGAGCCCGTCGAGCGCCTCGATCGTCTCCGTCAGCTCCGCCGACGGTGGCACGTCGCGCAAGAAATCCTCGTTGTCGCGAAGGTGGATGTTCGCCTCCGCGTCCATGACGTTGACGAGCAGCAGGTTGTGCCGGCGGCCGACCTCGAAGTCGTTGAAGTCGTGCGCCGGCGTGATCTTCACCGCGCCGGAGCCGGCCTCCGGGTCGGCGTATTCGTCGGCGACGATCGGGATGCGCCGACCGACGAGCGGCAGCACGGCGAACTTGCCGACGAGATCCTTGTAGCGCTCGTCGTCGGGATGGACCGCGACGGCGGTGTCGCCGAGCATCGTCTCCGGCCGCGTCGTCGCGACGGTGATGAAGCGGTCGCTCGCCTCGATCGGATAGCGGAAGTGCCAGAGGTGGCCCTTCACCTCGACCTGCTGCACCTCCAGGTCGGAGATGGCGGTCACCAGCTTCGGGTCCCAGTTCACCAGCCGCTTGTCGCGGTAGATCAGCCCTTCCTTGTGGAGCTGCACGAAGACCTTGATGACGGCGCGCGACAGGCCCTCGTCCATGGTGAAGCGCTCGCGCGACCAGTCGCAGGAGGCGCCGAGCCGCTTCAGCTGGTTGATGATGATGCCGCCGGACTCGGCCTTCCACGCCCACACCTTCTCCACGAACGCGTCGCGGCCGATCGCGCGGCGGCTCGGCTCCTGCCGCTCCATCATCTGCCGCTCGACCACCATCTGCGTGGCGATGCCGGCGTGATCCATGCCGGGCTGCCAGAGCACGTCGCGCCCGCGCATGCGCTCGAAGCGCACGAGGATGTCCTGCAGCGTGTTGTTGAGCGCGTGCCCCATATGGAGCGAGCCGGTGACGTTCGGCGGCGGGATGACGATCGCGAACGGCTCCGCCCCCGGCTCCGCGCCGGCGCCGGCGCGGAACGCGTCGGCCTTCTCCCAAAGGTCGCGGATATGCGGCTCGACGCTCGCTGCGTCGTAGGTCTTTTCGAGCATGGCGGTCCCGGCTGTGGCGGCGGTGTTAAACTGACGCCGCTTCAGGCCTGTCAACCGCTCATAAGCACGCGAGCGCGCCGGCAGCGCGCGCCCGCACCGAAACTGCCTAATCCTTGGGCGAAAGGGCTCAGCGCCGGCCGCGCGAGACCCGCTCGATCTCTTCCTGCACCTTGCGCTCGACGATCGAGGGCAGGTTGTCGTCGAGCCATTGCTTCAGCATCGGCTGCAGCATCTCGGTGACGACGTCCTCGAGCGTGCGCGCATTTTGCGCCAGGAGCGTATGGGCAAGCGCGCCGAAGGCGCCGGAGATGGCCTCGCCGGATTCCGGCGAGAGCAGCGGTCCTCCTCGTCGTCCACGGCGAGGCGCTGCGGGCGCGATCGCCGGCGTGCGCAACGCCGCGGGGCCAGGCTCGTGGCTCGCTCGATCGTCCGCGGCGTCGTTCGGAAGACGCGACGCATGAACTCTCCGTAGTCCGGTTCGGGCTCGATATCATGCTCGGCGTCGGCGGGCGCTTCGTCGGCCTCGGCCGTCCGCGGTCGACTTGCCGGACGTCGCGCACGCGCGGCCGCCGGCTCGTCGCGCGACCGATGTCCTCGCACGTGGCTCGCGCATGCCCGGCCTCTTCCGCGCGCGCGCCCGTGGCTCGGCGATCACGCCGTCGATCTTCGGGGCCGCCGACCCGCCGTCCTCCGAGATGATCTGGCGGATCGACGCCAGTATCTCTTCCATCGACGGCTCGTGCACCGCGTTTGGATTCGCCATTCTCTTCCCCCGGTCATAGCCCGCCCCGACTCGCTCCCCAAATCGGCCACTAGATTAGACGCGCACGCGCAGGTTAGGGAAACGATCGCGGAGCGATCAGACGGAATTGCCGGATTGCCCCGAGCGGCCCATCCGGCGGCGTCAGCGCCCGTCGGGTGTGCTGCACGCCGATGAACTTGCCGCGCACCGCGCGGTAGTGCTCCGTCGGATCGTAGACCGGCGTCGGCAGGCCGAGCGCCTCGGCGGTCAGCCGGCCCATCGCCGAGAGCAGCGAGAAGGACGCGACGACCCGGTCGCGCCGGGCGACGATCTCCGTCTCGCGCGCGTTCAGCAGCGTCCTGCTGCGCGTCGAGCACGTCGAGCGTCGTGCGCTGCCCGACCCGCTGCTCCTCCTGCACGCCGGAAAGCGCGATCTCGGCCGCTCGAACGCCCTCGGTTGCCGCGGCTGATGGCGCCCTGACGGCGGCTTCGACCTGCGCCCACGCGGAGACGACGGCGGCGCGCACCTGGTCGCGCGCGACGTCGATCTCGATCTTGCGCTGCCCGTAGAGCTCCTTCGACTGCCGGATCGTGCCGTAGGCGGCGCCGCCGGCGTAGATCGGGATCGAAACCTGCGCGGAGATCGCTCGCCGAGTTCGGATCGTAGTCGCCGTGTCGAAGCTCTCGTCGTGCTGGACCGTCCCCTGCACGCTGACCTGCGGCAGAAGCTCGCCCTCCGCCTGCTTGACCGCGTAGGCCTGCGCGTCCGCCTGATGGATCGCCGCGAGGATCAGCGGATGGTCGTCCTGGCCGACGTCGATCGCCTGCCGCCGAGGCTGGCCGGAACCAGCCGGCCGATAGGGGAAGCCCTCGGACGAGCCCGTCCGGATCGTGGCCGATGATCTGCCGATAGGTCGCGCGGCTCGTCGCGAGGTTGGCCTCCGCCAGGCTCACCGCGGCGCGCGCGGTGGCCAGAGCTGGCGCGCGCCTGCGCCACGTCGGTGCGCGTATTCTCGCCGACGTTGAAGCGCTCGTTCGCGGCGCGCACCTGCTCGTCGAGGAAGAGGACGTTGCGGCGGCGGATGTCGAGGATCGCGATGTCGCGCAGCACGTCCATGTAGGCCTGCGCCGCGTCGAAGAGCACGTTCTCGCACCGTGTTGCGCAGCACCTCGCGGCTCGCCAGCACGCCGACCTCCGCCTGCCGGATGGCGTTCGTGACGCGGAAGCCGGTGAAGAGGTTCTGCGTGACCTGCAGGCCGACCGTGCTGGTCGCCCGTCGTCTTGCTCGGCGGTCGCGCGAGAGCGACCTGGTCGGTCGTGGTCGCCGTCGTCGTGCTGAAGAGCGAGATGACCGGCGGATAGCCGCCGCGCGCGATCGGCACGTTCTCGTCGTCGGCGCGCGTCTGCGCCCGCGCCGAATTGATCTGTGGGTTTGAGGCGTAGGCCGATGCCAGCGCCTGCGCGATCGTCTCCGCCGAGGCGGCCGACGGCGACAGCGAGCGCCAAAACACCAAGGACCGTCGCCATGACGGCAGACTTGCGACGGAGCACGTGTCCCCTCGATCACGCGTTGAAGGCCCGGCCGCGGAGGCCAGGAGCCGCATCAATCTTAACACGCCAGCGTGCCGGACTATGCCCGGTGCCGTCGCCGGTCATCAACAGAATTGACGCTCCGGCGACGAATAGCCGCCGATCGTGTCGCGAAGGCGACGATTCCTCAGAAAACGAACGCGCGCGGGCGCTCAAACCCGGGCAGAAGCGTCGCCCAGGCGTCGAATTGCGGCCATTTCGTCGCCTCCTCGCCGACCCGCTCGTAGAGCATGGCCCGGCTGACCCGCTCGTCGCGCTCGATCGTCGCAAGCATGCCGCCGGGCTTCAACTGCGCGACAAGCGCCTCCGGCATCGTCTCGACCGCGCCGTCGACGAGGATCGCGTCGTAGGGCGCCTCGGACGGGACAGCCCTGCGGTCAGCTTTCCCTCGACCACGTCGACGTTCGTCGCGCCGAGCGCCTTGCAGCGTGCTCGCGCGCGATCGCCGCGAGCGCCGCGTCCTCCTCCACCGCCACGACCGAGCCCGCGAGACGCGACAGGATCGCCGCCGAATAGCCGGTGCCGCAGCCGACCACCATGACCTTCGCCTCCGGCCCGAGCGGCAGCGCGTTGATGAGCCGCGCCAGCCGCACCGGCTCCATCATGCGCCGCGCCGGCGCGGCATCCGCCATCGGGAGCTCGCGGTCGGCATAGGCGAAGGGCTGCTTCGGCGGGCGCGGCGAAGGCCTCGCGCGGCACTGCCAGGAACGCCCGGATCACGTCGTGATCGGTGACTTCGTTCGGGCGGATCTGGTTGTCCACCATGCGCTGCCGAAGCACGGCAAAATCGGTCATGCTCGCGATCCGAAAGCCGAAAAGCTGGAGGCCTCGCCCGGAATCGAACCGGGGTGCACGGATTTGCAGTCCGCTGCGTCACCACTCCGCCACGAGGCCGGTCGCGGCTGCGTTACCAGAGGGATATGGGCACCACAAGAGCGCCGGACGGGCCGCCGCGGTGCGCGCGTCGCCGCCGGATCGGCTATGGCCGGCTCGATGGCTCACAGAGATGGGTCGCGGCCGCGGCTCCGCCAGCCCTCGCGATCCGGCGCGGCGGTGCCGCATGATCGGGCTCGCCATCACGGTTCGCGCGTGCTCGCGGTCGCGCTCGTGACCGACCGGCTGGTCGGCGACCCGCCGGCGCTCTGGCGCGCGCGTGCCGCATCCGGTCGTGCTGATCGGGCGGGCGGTCGAGCTGCTCGACCGGCGGCTGAACGACGACGCTGCGCCGTTCGCCGCGCGCCGCCGGCGCGGCGTTCGTCGCGCTTCTCGTCCTGCGTCGCCGGCGCGGCCATCGATCGGCTGGCTCGCCGAGCGCCTCCTGCGCGAGCTGCCGCTCGGGCTGGTCGTCGAGGCGGTCGTCGTCGCCGTGCTTCCTGGCGCAGAAGAGCCTCGTCGACCACGTCGACGGCGGTCGAGCGCGCGCTGCGTCGAAGGCGGCTCGAGACCGGCCGCCGCGCCGTGGCGCAGATCGTCGGCCGCGACGTCTCGCGTTCTCGACGAGGCCGGCGTCGCGCGCGCCGCGATCGAATCCGCGGCGGAGAATTTCTCCGACGGCGTCGTCGCGCCGGCCTTCTGGTTCCTGCTCCTCGGCCTCCCGGGCCTCTTCGTCTACAAGGTCGTGAACACCGCCGATTCCATGATCGGCCACCGCTCGCCGCGCCACGAGGCGTTCGGCTGGGCGGCGGCGCGCCTCGACGACGTGCTGAATTTCGTGCCGGCGCGGCTCTCGGCGCTGCTGATCGCCGCCGCCGGCGCTTCCGTCGCTGCGAGCGCCGCGGCGCCGCGATCAGCGCGGCGCTCAACGACGCGCCGAAGCACAAGTCGCCGAATGCCGGCTGGCCGGAGGCGGCGCTTGCCGGCGCGCTCGGCCTGGCGCTCGGCGGCCCGCGCCGCTACGGCGCGACGGAGGTCGACGGCGCCTGGCTCAATCCGGGGGCCGCCAGGATGCGGGACCCGCCGACATCCGCGCCGCGATCCGCCTGATCGATGTCGCCTGGGCGCTATCGCAGCGGCGACCGCGTGCTCGCGGCGCTCATCGCTGCTCGCGATCGCGCGATAGCGAGGATCGCGTCGAGGTCGAGATGCTTGGCCAGATGCGCGGCGAGGCCGTCGAGCGCCGCCTCCACGCCCGCTTCGAAGCGCGCGGTCGAGCGCCCGCCGAGCCCCGCAAGATAGGCGCGGCGAAAGTCGTCGCTGGCGAAGAGGCCGTGGACGTAGGTGCCGGCGACGAGCCCGTCGGCGGAGACCGCGCCGTCCGGCGCGCCCGCCGATCTCGAGGAACGGCCGCGCGCAGTCCGGCCCTTCGCTCCGGCCGAGATGAATCTCGTAGCCGGAGAGGCTTGCGCCGCTCTCCTCTGCCGTGCCGGAAACCGGCTGCGGTGGTCTTGTCGCCGCCGAGCACCGTGTCGACTGCGAGCAGCCCGAGCCCGGCGACCGTGCCGGCCGGCCCTCGACGCCGTCGGGATCGGCGATCGTGCGGCCGAGCATCTGGTAGCCGCCGCAAAGCCCGAGCACCGCGCCGCCGCGCCGATGATGCGCCAGGATGTCGATGTCCCATCCGGCGTGCCGTGAGCGCCGCGAGATCGGCGATCGTCGACTTCGATCCGGGATCAGGACCAGGTCGCAATCGCCTGGAATTGCTTGCCCCGGCTCGACATCTCGACCGTCACGTCAGGCTCGGCGGAGAGCGGATCGAGGTCGTCGAAATTGGCGATGCGCGGAAGCCGCGGCACGGCGATCTTGATCCGCGCCCCGGCCGTCGCGCCGCGGAGGGCAGGCCGAGCACGTCCTCCGCCGGCAGCCGCGCGGCGTCGGCGAAATGCGGCACGACGCCGAGCGACGCCCAGCCCGTCCGCTGCGCGATCTCCGCCAGCCCTTCATCGAAAAGCGAAGGATCGCCGCGGAAGCTTGTTGATGATGAACGCCTTTACCAGCGCCTCGCTCCGCCGGATCGAGCACCGCATGCGTGCCGACCAGCGCGGCGATCACGCCGCCGCGGTCGATGTCGCCGACGAGCACGACCGGCACGTTGGCCGCCGCCGCGAAGCCCATGTTGGCGATGTCGCCGCGGCGAAGATTGATCTCGGCCGGCGAGCCGGCGCCTTCCACCACGACCAGGTCGGCTGTCCGCTGCGATGCCGCTCGAAGCTCTCCAGCACCGTCGGCAGCAGCTCGCCTTTGCGCGCTGCCGTATTCGCGCGCGGCGAGCGTCGCCCAGCGCTTCCCCTGCACGACGATCTGCGCGCCGCGATCCGTCTCCGGCTTCAGGAGCACCGGGTTCATGTGCACCGAAGGCGCGACGCGCGCGGCGCGCGCCTGCAGCATCTGCGCGCGGCCGATCTCGCCGCCCTCGCGCGACGCCGGCATTGTTCGACATGTTCTGCGGCTTGAACGGCGCCACCTTCAGCCCGCGATCGGCGAAGGCGCGGCAGAGCCCGGCAACGATCAGCGACTTGCCGACATTCGAGCCGGTGCCCTGGATCATGATGGCGGGCGTCATTGTCCGCCCCGCGGCCGAGCGTGGTTGCCGGCTCAGAACTCGATCCCCTTCTGCGCCTTCACGCCGGAGCGGAACGGGTGCTTCACCTGCTCCATCTCGGTGACGAGGTCGGCGGCCTCGATCAGCTCGTCCTTGGCGTTCCGCCCGGTGACGACGACGTGCTTCATCGGCGGGCGCGCTTTCAGCGCCGCGACGACCTCGTCGGTGTCGAGATAGTCGTAGCGGAGCACGATGTTGAGCTCGTCGAGCACGACCATCTGGTGCTCGTCGTCCATGATCAGCGCCTTCGCCTTCTCCCAGGCGGCCTTCGCGGCGGCGATGTCGCGGGCGCGATCCTGCGTCTCCCAGGTGAAGCCCTCGCCCATCGTGTTGATCGTCACCTGGTCGCCGAATTTTTCCAGCGCCGCGCGCTCGCCGGTCTGCCACTTGCCCTTCACGAACTGCACGATCGCGACCTTCATGCCGTTGCCGAGCGCGCGGAAGACGAGGCCGAAGGCGGCGGTCGACTTCCCCTTGCCCTTGCCGGTGTGGACGATCAGCAGCCCCTTCTCGATCGTCTTCGTCGCGATGATCTTGTCGCGCGCCTCCTTCTTGCGGCGCATCTTCTCCGCGTGCTTGGCGTTGATCTCCGCTTCGCTCATGCCTTCGGTCTTCATGCCGCCATCCTCCCGGCGAGGCGCTGCAGCTCTTCATAGGCGCTGTTCCTGCGCGGCGCCCAGAGGCCGCGGTCGACCGCCTCGCAGAAGCGCGCCGCGATCTCCTTCAGCGCCGGCGGATTGTTCTCCGCGATGAAGCCGCGCACCGCCGCGTCCTCGATGATAGGCGCTGTGAAGCTGCTCGAAGTGGTGATGCTTCACCGCGTTCGTCGTCGCGGCGAAAGCGAAGAGATAGTCGACGGTCGCGGCGATCTCGAAGGCGCCCTTGTAGCCGTGGCGCATGACGCCGGCGATCCATTTCGGGTTCGCCGCGCGTCCGCGCACGACGCGCGCGATCTCCTCGTCGAGCGCGCGGATCACCGGCCGCTCGGGGCGCGAGTGATCGTTGTGGAAGATGCGCGGCGCTTCGCCCTTCAGCGTCTCGACCGAGGCCGCAAGCCCACCCTCGAACTGATAGTAGTCGTCGGAGTCGAGCAGATCGTGCTCGCGATTGTCCTGGTTCTGCACGACGGCGTCGGTGGCCTTCAGCCGCGTCTCCAGAAGAGCGCGCGCGCCCTTCCCTTCCGCCGCCGCCGCCATAGGCGTAGGCCGACCATTCGAGGAATGCCGCGGCGAGGTCTTTCCGCTCCGCCCAGATGCCCTCGTCGATCAGCGCCTGCAGGCCCGCGCCGTAAGCGCCGGGCTTCGAGCCGAAGACGCGGAACGACGCGGCGCTCTTCGCTTCCGCCTCGCGTCATGCCGGCCGCTGCGAGCTTCTTCGCGTCGGCGCGGATGCGCGCGGCGATCGGATTGGCGTCGTCCGGCTCGTCGCGCTCCGCGACCGCCTGCACGGCTTCGTGGAAGAGCGCGATCTGCGTCGGGAAGGCGTCGCGGAAGAAGCCGGAGATGCGAAGCGTCACGTCGATGCGCGGCCGCTTCAGCTCCGACAGCGGCACGACCTCGACGCCGGTCACGCGGCCCGACGCGCCTTCCCACACCGGCCGCGCGCCGATCAGCGCCAGCGCCTGCGCGATGTCGTCGCCGCCGGTGCGCATGTTCGACGTGCCCCAGACGGTGAGCGCGATCGCGCGCGGCCATTCGCCCTCGTCCTGGAAATAGCGCTCGGCGAGAAGGTCGGCGGAGCGGCGGCCGAGGTCGAAGGCGGCCGGCGTCGGCACGGCGCGCACGTCGACGGAATAGAAGTTGCGGCCGGTCGGCAGACAATCGGCGCGCCCGCGCGTCGGCGCACCGGAGGGGCCGGGCGCGACGAATTTTCCGGAGAGCGCATCGAGGATGGCGGCGATCTCGCGCGCGCCGGAGGAGTCGAGGGCGGGGGCGATGGCGTTCGCGAGTTCGTCGAGCACGGCCGCCTGCCGCTCGGTAACCTCCCCCTTGAGGGGAGGTCGAAACCGGCAAGCGTAGCGCCGCCGGTTTCGGGAGGGGGGCGCGAGCGTTGACGCTTGCTCCCCCCTCCCGGAGTTTCCCGCGCCTGCGGCTTGGAAACTCCGACCTCCCCTCAAGGGGGAGGTTATGGCGCAGCGCTCTTCGACGAGATTCAGCGCGAGCATCTCAAGCCGCTCCACCGTGTCGCCATGCGTCGCCATGCGCACTTTGGAGATGGCGGCGAGAGGCATCTGGCCGCGGCCCATTCCACGCCGCGCTGAAATCGCACGCCAGCGGATCGAAGCCGAGCTCCAGATCGTCCGCGAGCGCGCGGAGCAGCGAGGCATCGCCTCGCGCCCCCCGCCGCGCGGCACGCGCGCCAGCGCCACCAGCGTCTCCGCCCGCTGCTTGCCCGTCGGCCCTTCGCCAAGCACATGCAGCCCGTCGCGGATCTGCAGCTCCTTCAGGTCGCAGATATGCGCGTCGAGCTTCGCGAGCGCGTCGCCGTCGGCGCTTCTGAAATCGAGGCCGAGGTCCTTGTCGAAGCCGTGCGCTTGCGGCGAGGTCGGCGATGTCGGCGGCGACGCGCTTGGCGCGGCGCGGGTCGCTCGCCTCCGCCGCGGCGTATTCGTCGATCAGCGCTTCGAGCGCCGCCGCCGGCCCGTAGCTCTCGGCGCGCGCCATCGCCGGCATCAGATGATCGACGACGACGGCGGCCGCCCGCCGCTTCGCCTGCGCGCCCTCGCCCGGATCGTTGACGATGAACGGATAGATCACGCGGCAGCGCCCCGAGCGCCGCCTCCGGATAGCAGCTCTCCGAAAGCGCCAGCGCCTTGCCCGGCAGCCATTCGAGATTGCCGTGCTTGCCCATGTGCACGAGCGCGTCGGCGCCGAATTCTTCGCGGAGCCAGAAGTAGAAGGCGAAATAGGAATGCGGCGGGACGAGATCGGGGTCGTGATAGCTCGTCTTCGGATCGATGTTGTAGCCGCGCGCCGGCTGGATGCCGATCGCGACATTGCCGAAGCGATGCGCGGGGAGGACGAAGGCGTCGTCGGTCGACGAAGGGATCGGAGGAGGGCGAGCCCCAGCGGGCTGTGACAGTCTCGCGGACGGATTTGGGGAGCTGCGAGAAGCTGCGAGCATAGGAAGCCTGCGAAAGCTTCGAGCCCCCCTCCCCACGCTTCGCATTCGTCGGGCCGGCGAGCAGCATCTCCATCAGCGCCGCACCCGTCTCCGGCGCGCCGTCAGCGTCGTAGCCCGCATCGCGCATCGCCTTCAGCACGTTCGCCGTCGAGGCCGGCGCGTCGAGGCCGACACCGTTGGCGATGCGGCCGTCCTTGTTCGGATAGTTCGAGAGCACGATCGCGACGCGCTTCTCGGCGTTCGGCTTCGACGCGCAGCCTCGCCCAGCGCGCGGCAAGCTCGGCGACGAAGGCGATACGGTCTGCCTTCGGCTTGTAGCGAACCGGCCGGCACTCGGTGAGCGGATCGAGCTCGCCCGCCTCCTTGAAGGAGACGGCGCGGGAGATGATCCGCCCGTCCACCTCCGGCAGCACGACGTTCATGGTGAGGTCGGTCGGCGCAAGCCCGCGCGTCGAGCCAGCCCACGCCTCCTCCGAGATTCCCGCGAAGGTGACCTGGATCACGGGCCTTTCGCCGCCGTCGAGCACGGTGCCGGCGAATTCGGCGCCGGGCTGCGACAGCGCGAAGGACGTGGCGTTCAGCACGACCGCCGGTTCATGGTCCGCGAAAGTCGCTGCGACGAACGCCGCGTCCTCTTTCGCCTTGAGGCTCGAGACGAAGATCGGCAGCGGGCTCAGCCCGCGCTCGCGAAGCGCGGCGCAAAGCGCATCGACCGGCTCGGTCTGCCCGGCCTGCATCAGCGCGCGGTAGAAGACGATGGCGGCGGTCGGGTGCGCACTCTCATTCGGTCGTGCATAGAGCCCGGCGCTCGGCAGCGCCCTCGCCTCATCCGGTTCATCGCCTTTCCCGATCAGCCACGCGCAGAAGCGCAGCGCGTCGGCGAGGTTCTCCGATCCGCCTTCGACCAGATAGGCCCAGAGCTTCCTCGCCTGCGCCTCCTCGACGTTGCCATGCGCCGCGAGCGAAGCGTCCCACGTCGCATCGCCGGGGATGACGACAAGCCGCGCGCCGTTCGCGCGCGAAATCCTCATCGCCTCGTCGAGCCCATAGCGCCAGTAGGAGGCGCCGCCGAGAAGCCGGATCACGACGAGCTTCGCGCGCTGCAGCACGCTCTCCCCGTAGAGATCGACCGAATAGGGATGCGCGAGCGCCATCCAGTTGGCGAGCCGCACGCTGGGAAACTCAGCGCCGAGCGCCCGCCGCGCGGCAGCGAGCCCGGATATCTCCGTGTCGGCGGCGGAGAGGATGACGATATCACCCGGTGACTGCCCGAGGTCGACAGGCTCCGCCTCGCCGGTGATCGTGCGCGGCTGGCCTTTCAGGAGATGCATGGCAGATGCGCCTCCCTCAACGTCGGTCATCCCGGAAGGCGCGAAGCGCCTGTCCGGGACCCATGCGCACTGCAGCGTTCCAAATTGGATGTTTTGGTGTGCACCCTCCGGTGTTCATAGGTCCCGGTCTTGCCGCTGCTCGGCAAACCGGGATGACAAACGCATAAGTGCGGAGCCTATCCATCACCCACGTAGCGTCCGCTCGACCTTCGCCCGATCGAGTCCCTTCAGCCCGATCACGACCAGCCCCGGTTCACGCGAGGAATCCACGAACCACGTCTCGACGCGCGGGCCGACCGCCTGCACCGCAAGCGGCGCGGCGCGGCCATCGACCGCGACGACCCCCTTGATGCGCAGCACGCCGTCGATCGCCATCGCTTGTCGCACGCGCGCTTCGATGGCTGCGCGGTCGGCGGCGATGACGTCGAGCACGAAGCTGTCGAAGTCGTCGTGGTCGTGCTCCTCGCCCGCAAGCTCGTGATGGCTCTTGCGATTGTGGCTGTCGGCTTCCGCCGCAGCCGACTGCCCGAGCATCACCTCGATCGGGATGCGACCGTGCGAGACGTGGATCGCCTTCGCCGCTGGGCGCCGATCCTCGGCGATCGCCGCCTCCACCTTGGCAAGACCCGCGGCATCGACGAGATCGGTCTTCGCGATCACGATCAGGTCCGCGCAACGGAGCTGGTCTTCGAAAAGCTCCTCGACCGGATCGTCGTGCTCAAGCGAGAGATCCTTCGCGCGCTGCTCGGCAAGCTTCGCTTCGTCGGAGGCGACGCGTCCCTCAGCGACGGCAGCCGCATCGATCACCGTCACCACGCCGTCGACGGTGACTCGGGCTCTCACGCTTGGCCAGGCGAAGGCCTTCACCAAAGGCTGCGGCAGCGCCAGGCCGGACGTCTCGATGACGATGTGGTCGGGGAGCGCGTCGCGCCCGAGGATCGCCTCCATCGCGGGGAGGAAATCGTCAGCGACCGTGCAGCAGATGCAGCCGTTCGCGAGCTCGATGATGTCGTCGGCGCCGCAGGCTTCGCTGCCGCAGTCGGAGAGAATCCCGCCGTCGAATCCAACATCGCCGAACTCGTTGACGATGAGCGCGATCTTTCGCCCGCCGGGGTTTTGCAGCAGGTGGCGGATCAGCGTGGTCTTTCCCGCACCGAGAAAGCCGGTGACGATGGTCGCGGGGATGCGCTGAGGCGCACTCATTCGATGTTCCCCTTCAAGGTGAGCGGCAGCCCGGCCGCCATGAAGACAACCGCGTCCGCCGCAGCGGCGACCGCCTGGTTCAGCCTGCCCTGTGCGTCGCGGAAGCGGCGGCCGAGTGCATTGTCGGGCACGACGCCGAGCCCGACTTCGTTGGAGACGCAGACGCGAAGGCCGGAGGCGGCCTTCGCGGTTTCGACGAGGCGCTTCGTGCGCGCCTCGATGTCGGCATTCGCAAGCATCAGGTTGGAGAGCCAGAGCGTGAGGCAGTCGACGAGCACCGCCCTCCCCTCGCCCGCCTCGGCGTCGAGCGCGGCTTCAAGCCGGTCGGGCGCTTCGACCGTCTTCCAGTCGGGGCCGCGCCGCGCGCGATGCTCGGCAATCCGCTCCGCCATCTCCGCGTCTCCTGCAACCGCGGTCGCGACATAAACGGCGGCAAGGCCGCTCTCCATCACGAGCTTCTCCGCATAGGCGCTCTTTCCCGAGCGTGCGCCGCCGAGAACCAGCACGAGGCCGTTCCGCATCGACACTATCCGGAGCGCGAGAACCGTTCGTAGAAGCCCCCGGACGCGTAGCCGAGCACGGCCCAGAAGATCGCGGTCACGACAAGCGAAGTCGCGACGAAGTGGCCGGCGAGCTCCGCCGGTGCGGTCGAGACGTAGCCGGACGGCTGCGGCGCGCCGACGATGTGGGGAAGCGCGATCAGCGCGACGCCGCCGATCTGCAGCCACAGCGTCTTCGAAAGGATCAGCCCGGCGATGCCGACCGCGGTCGACGCAACGGCAAAGAACCACCAGGCCTGCCGCACACCGAGCGCCGCTACGCCGCTTCCCGGAATCTCCGGCGGCAGGCCGAGCGCCGGCGCGAGCGAGACGGATACGAAGCCGGCGATACCGAAGGCCAATCCGGAGCGCGCGTT
Organism: uncultured Alphaproteobacteria bacterium; assembly: GCA_963778625.1. Classification (GTDB taxonomy): domain Bacteria; phylum Pseudomonadota; class Alphaproteobacteria; order Rhizobiales; family Afifellaceae; genus DASWJZ01. The sequence continues at coordinate 93,379 of CAVZVB010000006.1, read as the reverse complement.
GATGCTGACGCCGGCAAGCGACATGGCACCGAGCAGCGCCAGGCCGAAGCCGACGCCGAGCACCATCGTCGCGAGCGACGTGAAGAGCGTGCGCTCGATGCCGTCGGCCGGTGCCCAGCCTTCGTCTTCCGCTCCCGCGGCCGCCGCCTGGGCGGCAGGCTCCGCCGTCGCGCTTTGATCATGCACGGTCGCAGCCATGCCGTGGTCATGCGCGGCGCCGCCTTCGTATTTCTCCGCTTCGATGATGATGGGGGTCGTCGTCACATGCTGGATGACGGCCGTCAGAACGCCTGCCGCGACGCCCGCCGCGGCGGCGCTCAAGATCAGGTTCTTGAGCATGGCTGCCTCAGTGGCAGGGAAGGCCGAAGGCGTGCCTTGTATCGTGCGTGGCGTTGTGGAGCGCCATCGGATGCGAGAAGCCGGCGCCGTAGACGACGAGGATCCCGAAGGCGAGCGCGATAACGGCCGGCCACTTGGCGAACTGGGTGGTCGAGGCGGCGGATGCGGTTTGCGTGTTCATGAGACCTCCTTGCCGTCCCTCCGACGGCGGGTTCGCAACGTTCCTGCTCGGGCTGGTCTCCTGGCTCGCGGGTCGTCGCCCTACCCCCGCGCCTTCCCGTTTCCGGTGGCAGATGCGGGTGGGCTCGCCGCTCACAGTTGCGGGGGCAGCTACGGCATTGGAAGCCCGGCTTGGGTCCTTCCGCACCGCATTCCCATTTCATCCCCAGGCGCGTTTTCGCGCCGGCGGGGAACCAGAGCGAATCCATTATGGAGAAAGGCGCGCCGCGCGCAAGCGGCTTCGCCAACCCGCAGCGTTCGCGGGCAGTCGATCGCGGTCAGGCTTTGGGAGCCCTCGCCGCCCCGTTGCCGTTGCCGTTGGTGCGCACGCCCAGCCGCGCCGCGGTCGCGGGATAGCGGCGGCTGAACCAGACGGCGAAGCGCCGGCGCCAGCGGCGCACGCGCGGGATGTCGACGGAGAGGATCAGGAGCCCGGCCGGGATCATCCAGAAGCCGAGCACCGGCAGAAAGCCGAACGTCCCGAACAGCACGAGGACCGAGCCGATCGAAATCCGAAGCAGGCGCGAGCGCGGCAACGGCATGCGGTAGCTGCCGAAGCGGACGGAGCCGCCGGGATTGGTGTCTGCCATATTCGCGTCGCTTCTGTCCGCCAGGGCCACCGTTCGGTGGCCGCCCGCTCCCCGCCCACTCTGGGCCGGTTCTCAAGGCATCAGTATCACGTTCTAAAGATGGCGTCGGCCGCGGGCGTGCGGTCAGCCCGACCCCCGAGATCACCAGAGTGCCTAGCGTATGGCCCGACCCGCCTTGCGTTGGCAAGCCGGTCTCGCCTATATGCGGCGCTAATCCCCGGTAGCTCAGTCGGTAGAGCAAGCGGCTGTTAACCGCTGGGTCGCTGGTTCGAGTCCGGCCCGGGGAGCCACCCATTTCCAGCCTCCATCATTCTCAGGGGGTTAGAGGGCTATTTTGTCCCACTCCCCCGCACCACGTCGGAAAGTGGGACACTTTTGTTCCCGCTTTCGCTGACGAGTAGAGGCATCGCCGCAGCCCGCCAGCACTTTCTGTCGAGCCGCTTTCGTGTAGATCGCCGCCTGCTTCGGCGACGCCCACCCGAAGATCGCCATGAGCTGGTGTTCGCTCGCTTGGTTCTCGGCGGCGATGGTCGCGCCGGCCTTGCGGAGGCCGTGCGCCGAGCAATGCGGTAGCCCGGCTTCGTCGCACCGGCGGCGGAACCAGTTGCCGAAGCCAGCGGCTGTGAAGGGCTTCCCAAACTTGGTCACCAGGAACGTCGAGATTGCCTGACGGCGTCGCGTCGATGGCCTCTTGCAGCTGCGGCAGGATGGGGAGATGCAACGTCACCGGCTTGCGGTTCCGGTTCTTCGTGACGGTGAAGACGAGATGCCCGCCCTTGATGTGCTGCGGCCCCAGCGTGACGGCGTCGGAGCGGCGGAGCCCTGCATAGAGCATCAAGGCGAGCGCGAGTCGCGCCTTCGTGCCAACAGGATGGCGCTCCTCGAATTGGCGGACTTCCTCTGGCGTCCACGTGTGGAAACCGTCAGAGCCGGTGTGGATGCGCGACACGTCACGCGCTGGATTCCGCTCCGCGAGATCGTATTCGGTGGCGAAGCCGGTAAGAGTCGCCGGAGCGCCTTGACGAGATTATTGGCGGCCTCCGGCTTCTCCGCCAACTCGTCACGCACCTTGCGGATGTGGCGAGCCTCCAGGAGCCTGTAGGGCTGGTCGCCATACAGCTGCCCATTGCTGTTCTTGTGCTGGCAGAAGCGCTCCAGGATGCTCCGGCGGATTTTACGCGTGTTCGGCTGCAACCGCGTGAACGGTGCCGACTTGTAGTATTCGGAGCATAGCGCCCGCAGCGAGCCTGAGGCGACCCGCTGGACCTCCACGGCCTCCGGCTTCAATTCGCCCGCCAGCGCTGATCCGCCCCCATTGAAGTGGTCCGCCCTGATGTATGCCTTTTGGCAGCAAGGAGGACGGATCAGATGCCAAGGAAGAGATACAAGCCGGAAGAGATTGTCGCGAAGCTGCGGCAGGTCGATGTTCTCACATCGCAAGGTCAGAGCGCGGCAGACGCCATCCGCTCGATCGGCGTGAGCGAGGTGACGTACTATCGCTGGCGCCAGGAGTTCGGCGGCTTGAAGAGCGACCAAGTGAAGCGGCTGAAGGACCTTGAGACGGAGAACACTCGGCTTCGCCGTGCGGTGTCGGACCTGACGCTGGACAAGCTGATTCTGCAGGAGGCGGCCCGGGGAAACTTCTAAGCCCCGCGCGTCGTCGTGCCTGCATCGAGCATGTTCGGCGCGAGCTGTCGGTCTCCGAGCGCCGCGCCTGTGCGGCGCTCGGCCAGCATCGCTCGACGCAGCGCAAATTCCGCAAGGCCGTGACGACGAAGAGCGGCTGACGGCCGACATCGTAGAGCTGGCCCGCCAGTATGGTCGCTACGGCTATCGCAAGATCGAGAGGAAAGGTCATACGTGCATTTTGGCACGCATATCCAAAGGCTATCCAATCCGTAGGTTTCCTTGCGGCCCCTTCGCTCAGCTCCACTTGCCCCGGCTTTTCGGCGAAACGCGGCGCGAACGTCCGTTGCCGGTCCTCCGCCTCGCCGCGGCGCGGTGCTGCGCCTCTCCGTGGGGCCGAATTACAACAGCCGGCCTCTATTTGCATGCAAGCGCGCAGAATCGGGCCGCAGCTGAGGATTGGCCGCCCCACACGGCTTTACATTTGCGGATCGCCTCCGCATTCTTGACCAAGCAGCAAAAATTGCTTGAATTCAGAACAACTTGGGCGGCTCGCTAAGAAGGCCGCACAACCTAAAAATGGGTGTGTCGGGGGCGCTGTCGAATGTATCGCTGGAGCTGGCGCACAGCTCTCTATGCCATTGCTGCGGCTGCCATTTTCGTGGCGGCCGGCGCGCGCGCGCAAGACCTCACCGATCAGGGTAGCCCATCGTCGACGTCGGCCTCGGCGGCAGCGCCGACCGACGCGGAGCTCCAGCAGCTCCAGGCGCGACGCAAGACGCTCTTCCAGCAGATGCTGGCCGACCCGACCAACCTCGACGTTGCCTTCGAATATGCCGGCCTTTCCGCCCGCGTCGGCGATGTCGAGGCGTCGATCGCGACCCTGGAGCGCATGCTGATCTTCGCGCCCGGCCTGCCCCGCCTGCAGCTCGAGCTTGGCGTGCTCTATTTCCGGCTTGGAGCCTACGAGACGGCACGATCGTATTTCCAGCAGGCGCTGAGCGCCCCGAACGTGCCGGCGGTCGTTAAGACGCGCGTCGACCCCTACCTGAACGCCATCAACGAGCAGACGAAAGGCTATACGTTCCACGGCGCGATCCTGACCGGTGTCCGCTATCAGACGAATGCCAATGCGGGGCCGACCGGCACAGTCCGGCTCAATGTGGGAGGCACCGAGCTCCCCTTCACGCTTGATGAAACGGCCACCGGCACCCCGGACTACAACACCTTCATGAGCGGGAGCTTCAATCTCTCGGTCGACCTGCAAAACCAGGGCGATCGGTTCGACGTGAACCTGGTGACCTACGGGGCCTTCTACAGGAAGCGCGACGACATCAACACGATGCTGGCCGAGATGAAGTTCGGCCCGGTCTACGATCTTACGCGTTTCGGCATATCGAACAGCGCGCTGAGGCTCTACGGCATCGCGAGCGGCCTGGTGCTTGGCCAGGATCCTTATCTTGGAGCCATCGGTGCCGGCGCGGCCTTCACGACACTGCTCACGCCGCACACGCGGATCCTCGTCCAGGAAGAGGCCCGGCGCGAGGAATATCTGAACTCCGAACTCCGTCCGACGTCGTCGCTGCGCTCCGGGCACCGTTTGTCGGGCGACGGCCGGCTGCAGCAGCAATTGGGCGACCGGCTTTCGGTGTTCGCCGGCGTCGAGGGCGAGCGGCGGATGACCGAGCGCGACTATCTCGACGTGTGGCAATGGGGCGGCTCAGCCGGCTGGGTGATCGCGCTCGATCCCGCCAACTCCAACAACTCGGACAGATGGACCCTCGGCGTGACCGGAGGCTATTTGCGCCGCAACTACGACGCGCCCGATACCACGATCAACCCGAACAATGCGGAGTGGGACAAGGAAAAATACATCGTCGGGACGCTCAACGTCCCGGTCAGCGATGGCTGGGGCTTACAGGCCCAAAGCGGCTATCGCAGCGTCAATTCCAACTACGACACGCGCGTCTTCAAGAACATCCACGGCTCGCTTGCCCTGGCCGAAGAGGTTCTAGCGTGAACACGGCGCGGCATCGTGGTCTCGGCCTCGCCGCTGCCGGCCTTGCGATGCTCTGCCTTGCAACATCGTCGACCCTCGCATCAGCTGCGAGCGCGTTCGGCAGGCCGGCGACCGTGCTCGCGCAGGCGGCGCGCCAAGAGCCGAAGACCATCACCTTCCCCGAGAACGAGGTGCACGGGAAGACGGTCGCCACCGACGCGACCGGCCTTGTGCAGCTCCTCTTCCCCGACGGCACCGCGTTGACGCTCGGCGCGAATTCCGAGGTCACCGTGACTCCTTCGTCTTCGACCCGGCGAAGGCGCACGCCACGATCGCCGCGACGCTGAAGCGCGGCGCTTTCCGTTTCATCGGCGGGCGCACGTCGAAGACGCCAAACGGCGTCGCGCTGACGACGCCCTTCGGCACCGTCGACGTCGAATCGGCGGGCGTTGAGCTCTGGCTCGGCGCGGAGAACGCGCCACCGCACTTCGATATGCTCTACGGCGGCTCGATGACGCTGAAGCGAGGTTCGGCCACGGTCGCGAGCGTTCACTCGAACGGCTACTCGATCGTGCCCACACCCGGCGGGACGAGCGCTGCGGTGCGCAAAACCCCCGCAGAATGGCATGGCGACATGCAAGGGCGGCTCTCGCACGCGCGCGCCGGTGCAGCCGATACGGCCCCAGATGCTGCACTGCAACCAGGGCCCTTTGCGCCGATTTCTACCGGCTGGTTGCACAAAAATTGGGCGGTTTCCGGCCTCGACGTAGTGTCCTTGCCTGCTATCTTAACGAGTTAGTCACCATTGGGCCGCGGGGGAAATGCAGTGAAACAACGCATTGCGCTTCTTTGTTCGGCGTGTCTGCTCGCGTTGCCCATGGCGGGTGCGCGCGCGGCGGTGCAAGTTGGCGTCGCGGCTGCGGTGAATCAGTCGGCGGAAGGCGAAGCCCCCGGCGCGGGCAAACGCACCCTCACGCTCGGCGACAGCGTCATCCACAACGAGCACGTCGTCACCGGACCTGATGGTCTGGTCAACATTCTGCTCGTCGACGGCACATCCTTCACCGTCGGCGCGAATTCCGACCTGACAATCGACAGCTTCGTCTACGATCCTGACGCGGGAACCGCGACGGTTGTTGCGACGCTGGCGAAGGGCGCCCTCAGGTTCATCGGCGGACGCACATCGAAGACCGGCGGCGCCACCATCAATACGCCCGTCGGGACGGTCGGCATCCGCGGCGGCGTGGGCGACTTCAGCATCGGCCAAGGCGACGGCAGCGGCGGGGTTCCGGAGAACCTCGTCAACTGCGTCTACGGCAGCTGCAGCGTCACCGACTCTAACGGTACCACGACGAAATTCGATGCCGGCCATGTCCGTATATCCGGACGGCGCTGGCGGCTACACTGTCGCCAAGACGACTCCGGCAATGGCGGCCGCCGGCACGAAGCAAGTTGGCAGCCCCCCTGGGAAGAACGGCGGAGCCAGCCAGCAGACGCAGCAACAGCTCGCCAACGGCACCGGTGGGACGGGTACGGAAGCACAGGCAACCCGCCGCCGAACCCCCCGACCTATTTTACGAGCGACACAAAGACCGGAGCCCCGACAAACTACGTCCAGGACGCCAACAAGGCGCCCACCCTGCCGCCGACGAACACCACGCCGCACGAGCCCATCAACGTCCGCGTTTTGACGGCGGGTGATACGTTCGAGTTGCCGTGGGGCAAGACCATCCCTGACGACGACGCCAATCCCAATCCCCCCGGCGCCGTCGGTCTCGTCGGCGGCCCGGGCCACGATCAAGTCGTCAACCTAACGTTTTCGAACACCTCGACGCCGAATGTCTTCCTGGGCACGGGAACCGTCGGGGGGCAACAATTTCAGTTCCCGATCGGCTTCAACGCGAATACCGGGTTGGGGGCGACCCTCGACTACTCGATTCCGAACTCGCCGCGCGGACCACTGGAGGGATCGCTCTTCACCCGCGGTGACTTCAACTTCCTGAGCCTCTTTTACGATCACGTTATCGACGAGGCGACTTACACCTACCCGATCTACGCGCTCGCCGGCACGCCGACCGATTTCGAGGCCGTGTTCCTGAATCAGGGGCAGCCGACGGTGCGGCGCTACGAGCTCGGAATGGATCCCATCCAGCAAGTGCCGGTGCCGTTCTTCAGAGACGGGTTGATCGACAGTTTCGCCAACGCCGCCAATTCCGATGCTCTGTCATCGAGCCGCCCCAGGACAGCGGGCAGCAGGTGCGGCTGCTGCAAACCTGGCTGCAGATCAGCGGCACGGGCGCCGACCAGCAAAGCGCGGTGGGCGTGACGGCCGGGAACTTCTTCCAGGACGATTCAGGGAACTACGGGCTTGGAAGCGGGCGGCGCGGGAGCTTGCGCGCAAACGCGGAAGACCCGGCGAGCGTCTTCTTCGGCTCGCTCCAGACCGTCGGCGGACCGGATGGCGGCGACCAGGTCTTCGGACCAAACGGCGAGAACTTCGTGCTGAGCACGGAGATTAATCCCGCGAATCTCGACGCTTTCGGCGACATCCCTGACCCGGACAATTCGGTTTTCTTCAGCACCATCCACGTCGCCAACCTCGTCGACGACAATGTCGAACTGACCGCGCCGGTGACGAGCCGCAACATCAGCGGCTATGCCGCCGGCGTGATGGAGGGATGGGACGGGGGCGGCAGCTACCCGCCCGTCATCATCCGGAACGTCGATTCCGACAATTTTGAGATGAGCTTCGATGCGGGCAGCCACACGTTCGGCGCGGACATGAGCGTCTCCGACGTTACTAACAGATCCGAACGGGTGGACTATCTGCAGCTCTCGTTTGGGGATGGTGCCGACTCCTGACGGGTCAGGGCGCTTCCGTCTTCATCGACGACAACACCTTCGCGGCCGGCGGCAACGCGCACGAAGACGACCCGGGCTCCGAAAACTACACCGCACTCTACGCGCAAACGGACAGCAGCGAACGGCTGCCCCATCAGCAAGGGCACTACCCGACGCTCTACCTCGTCTCCGCCGATACCGTGCAGCAGCCGGTGCTGCCGGCCTATATGGGCGGCGCCTCGTTCTGCACGGCCTGCACCTTCGCCGAATGGGGATGGTGGGGCGGCCAGGAGCGCTACTCCGACCCGGGGGGAGACAACCCCCAGGACGAATATCTGCGAGAGTCGATCCACCTCGGCACGTGGGTAGCGGGGAGCATCGTCGAAGACTTCGGGATCCTCACCGGCGACCTCGGGACGATCGGGCTCGCCCATTACTCCGGCCATGTGGTCGGCACGGTCATTGTGTCCTTGCCGGACGTTGGCACGATTCAATACGTCGCCGGCGGCAAGCTCGACCTCACCTGGGATCTCGGCAGCAGCTCCGGCCTGATCGCGATCAGCAATTTCGACGGCCACGATTTCGGTGCCAGCATACGTTCTGACAACGAAGTAAGTGGCGCCGCTTTCTTTGGTTCCGCGTACGGTTCCGGTCTCAGCGGCACCGTTAATGGCGCCTTCGTCTACGGAGGCGCAGTGAGCGGTGGCGAGTTTGTCTATGATCACGACTACGGCGCCGGCGCCGGGGTCATCGGCAACTTCGACGTCGCAAACGCGGACTATTCCTACTCGGCGACCGGCATTTTCGTTGGTGCCAAGCACGCTCTCGACAATGTACGAGCAGACCCTCGGCGGCACGAGTTTCTCCGGCTTTGCCGCCGGCGTTGTCAACGCCGAGGTAGACGGTGACATCCTCGCGATCTCGCCGGTCCCACTACTCGGAACCGTCGATAACCTCGAATTCTTCCAAAACGGGGGACCGGGTTATCTGTCCGGCTCGATCAGTGCCAGCAACGGGGACGTCAATGTCAGCACCGAGTTCGGCGACAAGACCGTAGATATCGAGGGATCGCCTTTCACTTATCACTCGTCTGTCTATGTAGACGACAACGTCTACGCGGCTTGGGCGAACGACGAAACCACCGCATCTGTTTACCTGGACAACCCTTATTCGGCCGACGACACGCCTTCGACTTATTTCGTGTCGTCCAATGCCGTGTCGCCTCCGGGGCTCTCGGCTGACATCCTCGATCTCTGCACGTCCTGCTCCTTCGCGGAATGGGGCTGGTGGGGCACCAAGATTGACGGCGAATACGGGTCGGTAGACCCCACGAGCCTCAAAGCCTCCGTCCATCTCGGCACCTGGGTGGCGGGCGACATCGTGGAAGACTTCGGTAACTTGACGTCCGCGCTCGGGTCGACCGGTCTCGCGCACTATTCGGGCTATGCTGTCGGCACCGTCGTCAATTCGCCTCGGTCCGGCCACGCTGCAATATGCCGCCGGCGGCAGGCTTCGATCTGACCTGGGATCTTCGGCCACAGCACCGGGCTGATCGCGATCAGCAGCTTCGACGGCCGCGATTTCGGCGGCGCCGTCGTCGACAATGGCGCCGACTTCGCGGGCTTCAGCGGCGACCTCTTCGGCTCGGGGCTGACCGGCACCGCCGAAGGCGCGTTCGTCAACGACGGCACGACTCTTGGCGCCGGCGTCATCGGCAATTTCGGCGTCGCCAGCGATACCTATTCGGCGACCGGCATCTTCCTCGGCGCGCGACGTTCCCCTGCCCGCCTTCAGTCGGGCAGAGCCTCACGTCGCTCACTGGCTTTGCCGCCGGCTTTGTCGATGTCGAGGTCGACGGTGCACCAGAACTCGGGATCACCGATCGCGATGCAGGGCACCATCTCCGATCTGCTTCACCGACGGCGCGCCGGGCAGTATCAGCGGCACGGTTTCGGTCCAACGACGGGACGCCTCTCCGCTGGCTGTCGTCGCATTCGGCGGCGCAGATGCCTCCGTCTACGTTGACGACGACCACTTCGCCGCCGTTGCGAGCAGCTCCTCGGCCGCGTCGGCGACGGTTTCGCGGGCACGGCCGTGTCGCAGACCTCTGGTACGAAGCCATCGACATACGTTGCGTCGGCAAGCGCCGTCTCGCACCCGAACGTTCCGACCGACGCCAACTGCACGGACTGCAGCTTCATGAAGTGGGGCTGGTGGGGAACTGAGGTCAAAGGAAACACGGGCGGTGCGGAGCCCCAAGATGTCCGCGCCTCTACGCACCTCGGCACCTGGGTCGCGGGCAACATGCCCGACCCGGCCGACCTGCCGACGACCGGCAGCGCAGAATATGACGGCGGCGCAATCGGCACGGTGAACAATGCGGGCGCCCAATACGCGGCCTCAGGCGACGATGCATATGGACTGGGACTTCGCCAGCCGCTCGGGCGACTGGAACGTGTCGAACTTCGACGGCAAGGACTTCGGCGCCGAGTAACGTCACCAGTCTCGCCAACACGTCGACGTTCTCGGGAGCGGTCGACACCGGCGACGCCACCGGGAGCATGAGCGGCGCATTCGCCTCGAACGGCGCCGACGCCGTCCGGCGATCCACCGGCCGGTGTGATGGGCAGCTTCGGCGTGAGCGACGGTGCGGGCTGGTCGGCGACCGGCGCCTTCATGGGCGAGCTTGTTCCTCCGGGACTGATCCGATCTGACTTGCTGGCGGGCAGGCGGGCGGCGGCCTCGCCCGCCCTCCCCTTCCGTAAACGCGCCCTTAACTCTCAAAGCGAATTTGCTCGCACTTTAATCCTTTTGACGCTGCGCACGCACTAGATCTCCCCTCAAAGCGGCCACCAGGTCCAGGGAAGTCTAGAGTGCGGCGTCTCCTCGATTTTTGGCGTGACCAGCGCGGCAACACGGCGCTGATCTTCGGCCTTGCGATCGTGCCGCTTCTTGCGCTCGGCGGCGGAGCGGTCGACATCGCGCAGCGTTCGAGGGTTCATGGCGAACTGCAGAGCGCGTCCGACACGGCGGCGCTTGCCGCCGCCCGCCTCGTCCAGGACGGCCTCATGAAGCGCGAGAGCGATTGGAGCGCGCTGCAGGCGCAGGCGGTCGCGATGGCGTCAAACCTCATCGAAGCGTCGCTGACCAATCTCACCGGCGACGCGCCGAGCATCGACATTCAGGTGACGCAGAACCGCCGTCACCATCACCACGCACTACGACATGAAGACCGCGTTCCTCGGCGTCATCGGCATGAACACGCTTCCGGCGTCGACCTTCTCCGAGGTCGACATGCCCGACCCGATCCTGGTGGAGATCACGCTCGTCCTCGACTATTCGCTGTCGATGAACCAGAACAGCAAATATACGCGCATGACGGCCGCCGCGCGCGACTTCATTGCCAAGGTCGCCGCCAATCGCGCCGACCGCACCAAGATCGGCATCATCCCGTTCTCCGAGTTCGTCTATGCCGACGTGGCCGACACCGACGTGCGCACGCCCGATACAAGCGGCGGCCACGTCTGGGACGGAGGCTCGATGTGGGACGGAGGCTCAAGCTGGAGCGGCGGCTCGTCGACGCCGACCGGCACTGCGACTGCCAAGTGCCTGTTGAACCGCGACTACCCCTATTCGGTGACCAACGAGACGCCGGTCGGCGCGACGGCGAGCAAATGGGAGCAAGCCGATCCCGACAGCTCGCGCTGCAAGGCCTATGAGGACGGCGGGCTCAAGGCGCGCGACCTGACCGACGACTTCACCGGCCTGAGCAACGCGCTCGCCGGCATGCAGCCGGTCGGCTGGACCAACATCTCGCTCGCCACCGAGATGGGCTGCCACATGCTGTCGCCGAACGAGCCGTTCGAGACGGCGCGCGACTTCTCCGATCCCTACGTGCGCAAGATCCTGATCTTGCTGACCGACGGCGTGCAGACGATCGATGCGATGGGTCCGACCGGCGAGGTCTCGATCGACGGCGCGAACCACACGACGGCGGAGCTTTGCGAGAACGTCAAGGCGGACAACATTGCGCTCTACACGATCGCCTATGACGTCGACGACACCAGCGTCTACAGCCTGCTTTCCGGCTGCGCGTCGGGCGCCGAACGCCTATTTCGAGGTGCACGATTCCTCCGGCATCGGCGCCGTCTTCGACGCCATCTACGCGCAGATCGCCGATTCGGCCTGGCTCAGCCGCTAAAGGCGCAATCTTAGCCGAGATCGACCGCGCGGAGCCGCAGCGCATTGGTGATGACGCTGACGGAAGAAAGCGCCATCGCCGCCGCCGCCACGACCGGCGAAAGCAGAAGCCCGAACACCGGATAGAGCACGCCCGCGGCGATCGGCACGCCGGCGGAATTGTAGATGAAGGCGAAGACGAGGTTCTGCCGGATGTTGCGCATCGTCGCCTCCGACAGGCGGCGCGCCTTCAAGATGCCGGCGAGGTCGCCCTTCACCAGCGTGACCGACGCGGCCTCGATCGCGATATCGGTTCCCGTCCCCATGGCGATACCGATGTCGGCCGCGGCAAGCGCCGGCGCGTCGTTGACGCCGTCGCCGGCCATCGCGACGACGTGCCCCTCGGCGCGGATGCGCTTCACCACCTCGCTCTTGCGCTCCGGCAGCACTTCCGCCTCCACCTCGTCGATGCTGAGACGTCGCGCGATCGCCTCGGCGGTCGTGCGGTTGTCGCCGGTCAGCATGACGACGCGCACGCCCTGACGTCTTCAGTGCCGCGATCGACCTCGGCGCTTCCCGGCTTGACCGGATCGGCGATGCCGATCGCGCCGGCGACCTTGCCGTCGACCGCGACGAAGATTGCCGTCGCGCCCTCCTCGCGAAGCGCCTCGGCCTCTGCTTGCGAGCACTGTCGTATCGATGCCGGTTCTCCTCAAGATAGGCGGCGTTGCCGATGCGAACTGTCGTGTCCGTCGACGCGCGCGACTGCACCCTTCCCCGTCGGCGAGTCGAAGTCCGTCGCCGGCTGAAGATCGATGCCGCGCTTCTCGGCTGCGTCGACGATCGCGCGGGCGAGCGGATGCTCGCTGAGCCGCTCGACGCTTGCGGCGTAGCTGCAGCAACGACGTCCTCGTCGAAGCCTTCGCCGGGAGGACCTGGTGACGCTCGGCCGCCCCTCTGTCAGCGTGCCGGTCTTGTCGACGACCAGCGTATCGACGCGCTCCATGCGCTCGAGCGCCTCCGCGTCGCGGATCAGCACGCCGGAGCGCGCGCCGTGGCCGACGCCGACCATGATCGACATCGGCGTCGCGAGCCCGAGCGCACAGGGGCACGCGATGATGAGGACGGCGACGGCGGCGACGAGCCCGTAAGCGAAGCGCGGCTCCGGCCCGAACGTCGCCCATGAGGCGAAGGCGATGACGCGCGACGGCGATGACCGTCGGCACGAAAAACGCCGCCGACCTGGTCGGCGAGCCGCTGGATCGGGGCGCGGCTGCGCTGCGCATCGGCGACGAGCTGCACGATGCGCTGAAGCAGCGTGTCGCTTCCGACCTTCTCGGCGCGCATCACGAGGCTGCCGGTCTGGTTGATCGTGCCGCCGACGACCGTTGCGCCGGCAGTCTTTGCGACCGGCATCGATTCGCCGGTCACCATGGATTCGTCGACTGCGCTTCTCCCCTCCACGACGACGCCGTCGACCGGCACGCTCTCGCCCGGCTCTGACGCGCAGCCGGTCGCCGACCACGACCTCGGCGAGCGGCACTTCCTCCTCGCCCGCCGTCGGCGCGGAGTCGCCGCGCCGTCTTCGGCGCGAGGTCGAGAAGCGCGCGGATCGCGCCGCTCGTCGTGTCGCGGGCGCGCAGCTCCAGCACCTGGCCGAGGAGCACGAGCACCGTGATCATCGCCGCCGCCTCGAAATAGACGGCGACGCTGCCGTGCGTCCCGCGGAACGCCGGCGGGAACATGTCGGGCGCGAAGGTGGCGATCGACGCTGTAGAGCCAGGCGACGCCCGTCCCCATGGCGATCAGCGTGAACATGTTGAGATTGCGCGTGACGAGCGAGCGCCATCCGCGCGCGAAGAACGGCGCGCCGGCCCACACGACTACCGGCGTCGCGAACACGAGCTGGATCCAGTTCGAGACCTTGGGCGCGACGAATTGCTCGAGGTCGAAGAGGTGGCCGCCCATCTCCAGCGACGACGACGGGGACGGCGAGCGCCAGCCCGATCCAGAACCGGCGCTTCATGTCGATCAGCTCGACGTTCGGGCCGCTCTCCGCCGTCACCGTCGCGGGCTCAAGCGCCATGCCGCAGATCGGGCAGGCGCCCGGCCCGACCTGGCGGATCTCCGGGTGCATCGGGCAGGTGTAGATCGTGCCCTCAGGCGCGGGCGCCGGCTTCGGCGTGCTCTCTGGTGCCGCGAGATAGCGCTCGGGGTCGGCGAGGAACTTCTCGCGGCAGCGCGCCGCGCAGAAATAGTAGGTCGCGCCCTCGATGCTCGGCCGAATGCTTGGCCGTGCCTGGATCGACGTTCATTCCGCAGACCGGATCCTTTGCACTTTCGGCGCGCGCCGCGTGCGCCGTGGGCCGCGTGCGTGTTGTGCTCGTGTTCCATTGCCGCTCTCTCGCTCTTGTCTGCCGGCCCATGTGGGGGTTCCAGCAACTGGAACGTCAAGGTCGGCTAACCCTTGGCGGAGCAGCGCTGCTTCGCCGCGCTTTCGCTCCATTCCGGTCATCAAAGCGGCCAGTCCGTCTGCTATTGTTCGGCGTGGGCGGAAGGAGCGACACGACGATGAACGAGACCGTCCTTGCCCTGATGAGCGCGCTGGCGATCTACGGGCTCTCTTCGCTGGCTCTGTCGCGGCCGTACACGGACGCGCGCGACGATCCTTCCGACGTGCAGACCGAGGAGATCGCCGACGTGACTCCGGCCCCGCCGCCCGACGACACGCTCGCCTGATCAATTCAAACGCGCCTGACGCGGACCTCGTCGTCCTCGAAGTTCGGCGTGGCGATCGCGGCGTTTTGGAGCGCCGTGCGAAGCTGAAGCTGCGCGTCGCGGATCTGCTGCATGTGGATGACCGCAGGCTCTGCCTCGCCCGGCGTTCGCGCACGCGAGAGCCCAAGCGCGAGGATCGAGAGCGCGCCGAGCGCGAAGAGGACGCCGGCAAGGAATATCGGCCAGTCGACCAGCGGCATCGCGCTGCGGAGAGGCAGGCCGGCGAAGCGGAAAGCCGCCGCGGCGAGACCGGCGACCGGCATTGCGCCGATGATTGCGGCGGCGACCGCCCCGGCGCGCCACGTCTGCTCCTGGAAGCGCTCCTCGCGCGCGAAGACCAGCACCATGACGGACGCGAACGCGACCGACGCCGCAGAACGCAAGCAGTGCGCCCGTCGCCCGCTCGCCTGAGTTCGGGATCACGAGGAGCGCCCCGCCGCCGCCGCAAGCACCAGGAAGCTCGACGACGCTCGACAGGAACGCCAGGGCGACGACCGCCTGCTTCAACCACGCCTCCTCGGTTGCATCTCGCGTGTGCCGGCTTCGCACGCTATTACAGCAATGCGCGAAGCCGTTGGGTAGCCATTCTCTAGCCTGACCGGCTAGAACGAATGGACAAGGAAGCCGAGCCTCCGCGAGGGCTCGGCGAGACAACGTCTGCGGGCGACTGCTCGCACGAAAACATAAGACGGAGGAAAACTGATGAAACTGTCTCATGCCTTGTTGGCGTCCGCGTTTGGGCTTGCGCTCGCCGCCGGTTCGGCCGCTGGCCCAGGACCTGAAATTTCCGATCGACGGCGATCAGCGGTTCAATTGGCAGAGCTATCACGATTTCGCCGACAAATACGACCTGACCGGCCAGGACTTCACGATCTTCACGCCCTGGGTCGCCGCCGACGGCAAGCTGGTGGAGAGCATGCTCGCCTATTTCGGCGCGGCGACCGGCGCCAATGTCCAGCACACCGGCTCCGACTCCTTCGAGCAGCAGGTCGTCATCGACACGCAGGCCGGCAGCCCGGCAAACATCTCGGTCTTCCCGCAGCCCGGCCTTGCCGCCGACATCGCCTCGAAGGGCTACCTGTCGCCGCTCGACGACGCCACCAAGCAGTGGCTCATCGACAATTATGGCGCCGGCCAGTCCTGGGTGGACCTCTCCACCTACAAGGACAAGGACGGCAACCCGCAGCTCTTCGCCTTCCCCTACAAGGCCGACGTGAAGAGCCTCGTCTGGTACGTGCCGGAGAACTTCGCCGACGCCGGCTACAAAGTGCCGCACGACGATGGAGGAGCTGAAGGCGCTGACCGAGCAGATCGTCGCCGACGGCGGCACGCCGTGGTGCATCGGCATCGGCTCGCAGGCGGCGACCGGCTGGCCGGCGACCGACTGGGTTGAGGACATGATGCTCCGCACGCAGCCGCCCGAGGTCTACGACCAGTGGGTCAAGAACGAGATCCCCTTCGACGATCCGCGCGTGGTCGGCGGCCATCGACGAGTTCGGCTGGTTCGCCAAGAACGACAAGTTCGTCGACGGCGGCGCTGCTGCGGTTGCGGCGACCGACTTCCGCGACAGCCCGAAGGGCCTCTTCTCCTCGCCGCCCAAGTGCTACATGCACCGGCAGGCGTCGTTCATCCCCTCCTTCTTCCCCGAGGGAACGAAGCTCGGCCAGGACGCCAACTTCTTCTACTTCCCGGCCTATGCCGGCAAGGATCTCGGCAAGCCGGTGCTTGGCGGCGGCACGCTCTTCGCCATCACCAAGGACTTGCCCGCGGCGCGCGCCTTCATCGAATGGCTGAAGACGCCGATCGCGCATGAGGTGTGGATGGCGCAGTCCGGCTTCCTGACCCCGTTCAAGGGCGTGAACCTCGACGCCTACGCCAACGACACGCTGCGCGGCGAAGGCAAGATCCTGTCCGAGGCGACGACCTTCCGCTTCGACGGGTCGGACCTGATGCCGGGCAAGATCGGCGCGGGCTCGTTCTGGACCGGCATGGTCGACTATGTCGGCGGCAAGGACGCGAAGACCGTCGCCCACGAGATCCAGCAATCCTGGGACGCGCTGAAGTAGCTTCTCGACAACCAAGGGCTTGACCCGGGCCGCCCGGCCCGGGTCATATGACAAGACCGGCGACAACGCCGGACAAGAAGTCGCGGCGGCGGGCGCCTGCCGGTTCTGACGGGACCCATCGGCTGCCGCGGGAGGGGGAAACGCGATGCAGCAGCTCCTGCTGGCGCTGTTCACCGTCATCGTCGGCGTCGGCGGGGCAATCCTCTACTTCTACGCCGTCAACTGGGTCCTCGATCTCATCCTGCCGCCGCGCGGCCCGGCCGCCGTCGCCGCCCGCAACCAGCAGATCGCCGCCACCATCCGGCCGTGGCTGTTCCTCGGGCCGGCGCTTCTGCTTCTCGGCCTCTATCTCGTCTATCCGGTCGTCGATTCCGTCCGGCTCAGCCTCTACGACCGCACCGGCGAGGAACTTCGTCGGCTTCTCCAACTACGTCTGGGCGTTCGGCGACACGCAGTTCCGCGAGTCGATCGTCAACAACATCCTCTGGCTGATCGTGGTGCCGGCGGCATGCACCGATCTTCGGCCTCGTCATCGCCTTCCTGACCGACCGCATCTGGTGGGGCAACATCGCCAAGAGCCTGATCTTCATGCCGATGGCGATCTCGTTCGTCGGCGCCAGCGTGATCTGGAAGTTCATCTACGACTACCGCAGCGAAGGCTCGACGCAGATCGGCCTGATCAACGCCATCGTGCAGGCGCTCGGCGGCACGCCGCAGGCGTGGATCGCGCTCCCCTTCTGGAACAACTTCTTCCTGATGGCGATCCTGATCTGGATTCAGACCGGCTTCGCCATGGTCATCCTCTCCGCGGCGCTGCGCGGCGTGCCGGAAGAGACCATCGAGGCGGCGATCATCGACGGCGCCAAGGGCCGTCACATCTTCTTCTACATCATGGTCCCGCAGATCTGGGGCACCATCGCGGTCGTGTGGACGACGATCACCATCATCGTGCTCAAGGTCTTCGACATCGTGCTCGCCATGACCAACGGCCAGTGGAACACCGAGGTGCTGGCCAACCTGATGTTCGACTGGATGTTCCGCGGCGGCGGCGACTTCGGCCGCGGCGCGACGATCGCCGTCATCATCATGCTCGCGGTCGTTCCGATCATGGTCTGGAACATCCGCCGGCAGGCCGCCGAGATGAAGGGTCGCTGAGATGGCCGCACGCAGCAAATCGGGCGGCTGGTTCGTTCATCTCGCGGTTCTCTTCCTGGTCGTTCTGTGGGTGCTGCCGACCTTCGGGCTTCTCGTCAGCTCGCTGCGCGACAAGGACCTCCTGACCGTCTCCGGCTGGTGGAGCGCGCTGACCACGACTGAGCGCAACGAGGTTGGCCGCGCCGCACCTGTCGAGCACGCAGGTCGAGCGCGACGGCAAGTTCGTGCTTTCCGGCAATATCCTCGAAGAGCAGGGCGGCGGCCGGGTCACGGCCTTCGGCGCGCGCATCCAGAACCCGAAGGAGTTCACGCCCGGCACGACTGCGGATCTGCCGAGCGGCGGCACGCTCACGATCGACGCCGACGGCAATTACGCGATCGTCTCGCCGACACCCTTCGAGGGGCGCAGTCCGCGCATCTTCTACACGGCGGCCCTGCCGCCGAAATTCACGCTCGTCGAACTACTACGAGGTGCTGACGTCCGAGGGCATCGGCCAGTCCTTCTTGAACTCGCTGACCGTGACGGTGCCGGCGACGATCATCCCGATCCTGATTGCCGCCTACGCCGCCTATGCGCTCGCCTGGATGAAATTTCCCGGGCGTCCGCTCATCCTCGCGACCATCGTCGGGCTCCTCGTCGTCCCGCTTCAGATGTCGCTGATCCCGCTTCTGAAGCTCTATAACGACGTCGGCATGTTCTTCGGCGTGCCGGCAAAGACCTATCTCGGCATCTGGCTCGCGCATACCGGCTTCGGTCTGCCGCTGGCCATCTACCTGCTTCAGGAACTACATCGCCGGCCTTCCGAACGAGGTCATGGAATCGGCACGCATCGACGGCGCCACCGATTTCGAGATCTTCGTGCGCATCGTGCTGCCGCTCTCGGTGCCGGCGCTCGCCTCCTTCGCCATCTTCCAGTTCCTCTGGGTCTGGAACGACCTGCTGGTGGCGATCGTCTTCCTCGGCCAGCAGAGCGATCAGCTCGTGCTTGACCGGCAAGCTCCGCGCGCTGCTCGGCTCGCGCGGCGACAATTGGGAAATCCTGACCGCCTCGGCATTCGTCTCGATCATCGTGCCGCTCTGCGTGTTCTTCGCGTTGCAGCGCTACTTGGTGCGCGGCCTGCTCGCGGGCTCGGTGAAGGGCGGATGATCCGGCGTGTCGGTCGCGAGGCGGATATGTAGAGGGGAAGGCAGATGGCCGAGATTCGGTTGCGCGACATCAAGAAGTCCTTCGGCGCGGTCGACGTCATCAAGGGCGTCGATCTCGACATCAAGAAGGGCGAGTTCGTCGTCTTCGTCGGGCCTTCCGGATGCGGCAAGTCCACGCTTCTGCGCCTGATCTCCGGGCTTGAGGACATCACCTCCGGCACGCTCGAGTTCGATGGCGAGGTCGTGAACGACCTGCCGCCCTCGACCCGCGGCATCGCCATGGTGTTCCAGTCCTACGCGCTCTATCCGCACATGACCGTCTACGGGAACATGGCGTTCGGCATGAAGCTCGCCAAGGCGAGCAAGGCGGACATCGACAAGAGCGTTCGCGCCGCCGCCGACATCCTGCAGCTCACGCCGCTCCTCGACCGCCTGCCGAAGCAGCTTTCCGGCGGCCAGCGCCAGCGCGTCGCGATCGGCCGCGCCATCGTCAGAAATCCGCGCGTCTTCCTCTTCGACGAGCCGCTCTCCAACCTTGACGCGGCGCTGCGCGTCGCCACCCGCATCGAGATCGCCAAGCTGCACGAGTTGATGTCGGACGTGACGATGATCTATGTGACGCACGACCAGGTGGAGGCGATGACGCTCGCCGACCGCATCGTCGTCCTGAGCGCGGGCCTGATCGAGCAGGTCGGGTCGCCGATGCAGCTCTATCACACGCCCGCCAACCTCTTCGTCGCCCGCTTCATCGGCTCGCCGGCCATGAACGTATCGCCCTGCATGGTGGAAAGCGCCGGCGCCAATTCTCGCGTCAAGACCGAGACGGGTGGATCGGTGAAGGTGCCGGTGAACATTCCGGCGAGCGCGATCGGGAAGAAATGCACGCTCGGTGTTCGGCCGGAAGACCTCCGGGTGGCGACCGACGGCAACGCCGATCTTCCGCGGCAAGCTCCTGCTCGTCGAAAATCTTGGCGAGGTCGCGCTGCTCTACGTCGATTGCGGCAACCCGCAAGACCCGATCATCGCCAAGCTCGACGGCACGGTGCAAATGGATCGCGGCACGACGGTCGGCCTCACCGCCGATACCAACGTCCTCCACTGCTTCGACGAGAAGAGCATCGCCTTCCCGCGCACCGATTGAGGCGTCCGCGCGAGGACGGCCAGTCGGCGCCGCGCGGATTTACATGCACCACTGCACATAGCGTTTCGTTCGCCGCTTAGTTGAGATTGAGCGATGCGGTCAGGTCGCCGAGCGGCGGCTCCCCGTTCGCCTTCAGCGCCGCGTCGCGCTCCGCTATGCCGGCAAGCACGGGGAGATCATAGCGGGCGGTGATCAGACGCAAGATCGATGTCGTGTCGTATTCGGTGTGATCGACCGTGCCCATCTTGGCGAAGGGCGAGACGATCATAGCCGGGATGCGATTGCCCGGGCCCCACCGATCCGCCTTCGGCGGCGCGACGTGATCCCAGAAGCCGCCGTTCTCGTCATAGGCGATCACGACCACCATCCCGGGCCATTGCGGGCTCTTCTCCAGGTGCGCGACGACGTCGGCAAGATGCTGGTCGCCGGAGAGCACATCGGTATAGCCGGCGTGCTCGTTGAGATTGCCCTGCGGCTTGTAGAAGGTGACTTCCGGCAGCCTGCCGTCGTCGACGTCCTCGATGAACAAGGTGCCGCCCATGCCGCCGTCCTTCAAATGCTCGGCGCGGGCGGCGCTCCCCGGCGCCATGTCGGCGAAGTAGTTGAATGGCTGGTGATGGAACTGGAAGTTCGGAACCGGCCCGCCGCCTTTGCCGTCAAGCGCCGCCTGCCAGGCGCCGGAATACCACGCCCAGCTGATGCTTTTCTGGCTGAGCAGATCGCCGATATTCGTCATCGTCTGCGGCGGCAGGGTGCTCGGCTTCATCGGGTCGGCATAGGCCGGGTCGCCGCCGCTCGCCGGCTTGTTGGCACTGGGCTGGTAGGGCGGCTGCATCGTGTTCACGGCAAAGAAATCCGGCGTCAGGTTGGCGTCGGAAACGAACTTCGGTGCGCCGTCGAGCGCCGACTTTGGTGAATTTTCTGCCACCGTCAGCGATACCCCATCCGCGTCGACCGCAGCGATCCCCGGCTTCGCCGGCGACTTGTCGGCATCGGGATAGACCGGCGTGCAGGCGCAGATCAGCGCGAAGTGATTCAGAAACGAGCCGCCGAAGGCGCCCTGGAAGAAGTTGTCCGCAAGCACGTATCTCTGCGCGACGCTCCACATCGGCATGTTTGAGCCGTCGTAGTGGCCCATGACCAGTCCGCCGGAGTCGGCCCAGGCGGCAAACTTGTCGTTCTTGCCGCCGTCGATCTGCATCTGCTCCTGATAGAAGCGATGCCACAGATCGCGCGTCGTGACGCTGATCGGCTGGTTGAAACCGTTTGGGTCGTCGATGGCGAAGGGTGCGTTAGCGAGGTGTGCCGACTGCTCCTCGGTCACCGGAGGCGTGACGCCCTTTGCCGTAAGACCGCCCCAGGCCGGCGGCAGTTCGGACAACGGTATCCCGTCGCGGTCGAGCTGGCGCGCCTGATCGGCGCTGACACTCCCTAGGCCGTTCGCACCGGGGAAACCGCCGTAGAGGTTATCGAAGCTTCGATTCTCGGCATAGATCACGACGATGGTCTTGATCTTGTCGATGCCGGCGGGCGCTGCCGCGGCCGGCAGGCCGAGCAGGCCGGCGATGATCCCGGATGCGAATACGGAGAGAAGCAAAGCGCGTTTGGTCATGGCGGTTGACCCTGGCGGCGGACCGGAGTGGCTGCGAGCGAAGAGTAGCCTAGCGCCGGCTTCGTATAGCACGCATGCCGCCGGCGCTCGACCGCTATGAATCCGCGACGACAAGCGCGATCGCGAAGCCGTCGTGCCCCTTGACGCCGACGGTCTGGATCGCCGTCGCGCTGACGCGTTTTTCCCGGGCCATGACCTCTAGAAAATGCTGCACGCCCTTCACGTTCGGGTCGGTGCTCTTGCGGTCAGTGATCTTGCCCCAGCGCACCACGTTGTCGGCGACGATGACGCTTCCCTTGCGTGAGAGCTTCAGCGCCCATTCGAAATAGGCTGGGTTGTTCGGCTTGTCAGCGTCGAGAAAGACGAAATCAAACGGCCCGGCGCCCTCCTTGGCGAGCTTGGGCAGCGTATCGAGCGCCGCGCCCACGCGCACCTCGACCTTCTCGCCAAGACCGGCGTTCGCGAGGTTCTTGCGCGCGACGTCGGCGTGCTTCCTGTCAGCCTCGAGCGTGAAGAGCTTGCCGCCCTCGGGAAGCGCGCGGGCGAGCCAAATCGTGGAATAGCCGCCAAGTGTCCCTATCTCCAGAATACGCCGCGCTCCGGTCATTTTAGCAAGCAGCATCAATAGCTTGCCTTGGCTGGGCGAGACCTCGATCGCGGGCAATCCGGCCTTTTCGCTCGCCGCGAGCGCCGCATCGAGCGCCGGGTCGGGGTTCACGAAGAGGTCGGCGATGAAGCCGTCGACCTCGGCCCAATTGTCTTCGGCCATCGTTTTGGCCTGCTACGCTCTCAGCACCGAACGCCCCGCATACTTCGCGGCCGGCCCAAGCTCCTCCTCGATGCGCATGAGCTGATTGTACTTGGCGATGCGATCGGAGCGCGACATCGAGCCGGTCTTGATCTGCCCGCAATTCGTCGCGACCGCGAGGTCGGCGATGGTCGAATCCTCCGTCTCGCCGGAGCGGTGCGAAATGACCGCCGTGTAGCCGGCCTTGTGCGCCATCTCGACCGCATCGAGCGTCTCGCTCAGCGTGCCGATCTGATTGACCTTGATCAGGATCGAATTCGCGACGCCGCGGCTGATTCCTTCTGCGAGGCGCTTCGTATTGGTGACGAAAAGATCGTCGCCGACGAGCTGGATCTTTTCGCCGAGCGCGTCGGTGGCGAGCTTCCAGCCGGTCCAGTCGTCCTCCGCCAGGCCGTCCTCGATCGAAAAGATCGGGTATTTGCCGGCGAGCTCACCGAGATAGGCGACCTGCTCGGCGGGATCGCGCACTTTCCCGCCCTCGCCGGCATAGACGTATTTGCCGTCCTTGAAGAACTCGCTCGCCGCCGGGTCGAGGGCGAGGCACACGTCGTCGCCGGGCTTGTAGCCGGCCTGCTCGATCGCCTTGACGATGAAGTCCAGCGCCTCGGTGGCGGATTGGAGGTTCGGGGCGAAGCCGCCTTCGTCGCCGACATTCGTGTTGTGGCCGGCATCCTTCAGCGCCTTCTTCAGCGTATGGAAGACTTCGGCGCCGATCCTGACGGCTTCCGCGAAAGTCTCCGCGCCGACCGGCACGATCATGAATTCCTGGAAATCGATCGGGTTGTCGGCATGAACGCCGCCGTTCACGACATTCATCATCGGGGTCGGCAGAAGCCGCGCATTCGTGCCCCCGACATAGCGGAAGAGCGGCAGGCTGTTTGCTTCCGCCGCGGCTTTGGCGACGGCGAGCGACACGCCGAGAATGGCGTTCGCGCCGAGCCGGCCCTTGTTTTCTGTGCCGTCGAGCGCGATCAGCGTGTGGTCGATCTGGACTTGGTTCTCAGCATCCATGCCGCCGATCGCATCGAATATCTCGCCGTTCACGGCTTCAACGGCCTTCAGGACGCCTTTGCCCTGATAGCGCGACTTGTCGCCGTCCCTGAGCTCCACCGCCTCGTGCGCGCCAGTCGACGCGCCGGAGGGGACTGCGGCGCGGCCGAACGAGCCTTCTTCGAGCGTGACGTCGACCTCGACCGTCGGGTTGCCGCGACTGTCGAGAATCTGGCGGCCGGTGATGTCGATGATGGCGGTCATCTAGCGCTCCGCTTAGGTCTCGCGGCTTCCTAGGCGAAGTCGCCGCAGAGGGAAAGGAGCGCCGGCGTTTTTCTGCCGCATGGTGCGCTGCGGACCGGATTTCGGCCGGCCCGCAGCGACCGTTCCTCAGGCACTGTGCCGAATGCGGGTGGCCGTCAGATTCCCCATATGGTCTTGGTAATAGACCTTCACCTTCTCACCGGACTTGAACGCCTGCAGCTTCCAGCTCGTCGGGAGCTGGAAAACCTTGCCGTCGGCCAGAGTGAGCTGGTGAACCTTCAGGTCGATTGACTTGATCGCCGACGTGTCGGTCGGCGTCGTGGCGGCGAACCCGCTTCCGGTCATGACACCGAGAGCGAGAACGGATGCACAGATAAGCGATAGCTTCATGGTGATGTCCTCAAATCATCGCTGGCTGCCGGGCACCTTGCCCCTGCAATTCACGCCAGCATCAAGAATTCAAAGCAGGCACGTCGACGCCCTCTCCGAGCGCCGAGAACCGTTGGGCCGAGCCGAGGGAGACGGCCCGGCCCGACGGTCCGCTGCGTCAGCTGGCGTGGGTGACCGCGCTCGCTTCCATCTTGCCGTTCTTCATCTCGTAGGTGATCGTGACCTTGTCACCGACCTTGAAGCCGGTCGCCTTCCAGGCGGAAGGCAGGGCGAAGGTCTTGCCATCGGCAAGCGTCAACTGATGCTTGCCCTGGTCGATCGTCTTGATGCTGTCGGTTGCGGTTGCGGCGAAAGCCGCGCTGGAGATGACGGAAGCGGCAACGGCCGCGATCATGAGGGATTTGCGCATGGTGCGCTCCTCTTTGCCCTTCGCTGGCGACCAGGGCCCTTTGTCCTGGCCTGAATGACCAGCGGGTGGACGCTACTTCCGGTTACTTGTAGGCTGCAAATGAACAAAAGATAATGTTCTTAGTATCTAGTCATATCCGAAATGTAGTCTTCTGGCGGTCGACGGCCACGATTTCAACACAACTTGGACGGCGCGATGGCAAGTCTTGGTCGGTTGGCAGCATCAGCCGGCGATCCGGTGGCAGCCAGCGGAGCCGGGCGCTCTTTCAGCTCTTCGCTAAATGGTCGAAAGCCATCAGGCGCTGAATGAGTGATTCCATCTCACTGAGCGGGACCATGTTCGGGCCGTCGGAGGGCGCGTGGTCCGGTTCCTGGTGCGTCTCGATGAAGACCGCCGCGACGCCCACCGCGACCGCCGCGCGCGCAAGCACCGGCACCATCGTTCGGTCGCCGCCCGTCGATGTGCCCTGTCCGCCGGGCTGCTGCACTGAGTGCGTCGCGTCGAAGACGATCGGCGCGCCGAGCGCAGCCATGATCGGCAGCCCGCGCATGTCGGAGACGAGCGTGTTGTAGCCGAAAGAGACGCCGCGTTCGGTCAAGAGCACGTTCGGATTGCCGCTCTCCACGATTTTGGCGAGCACCTGACGCATGTCCCAGGGCGCGAGGAACTGGCCCTTCTTCACATTGACGACGCGTCCGGTCTTTGCCGCGGCAATGAGGAGGTCCGTCTGCCGGCAAAGAAACGCAGGGATCTGCAGAATATCCACGACCGTTGCGACTTCGGCGCACTGGGCAGGCTCATGCACGTCGGTCAGGACCGGGAGGCCAAGCTCCGCGCGAAGATCGGCAAAGACCGAAAGCGCCGCTTCAAGCCCCACGCCGCGCTTGCCGGACAGGCTCGTCCGGTTCGCCTTGTCGAAGCTCGTCTTGTAGACAAGCCCGATCCGGTGGGTTTCGCAGATTTCCTTGAGCGCACCCGCCATGTCGAACGCGTGGCCGCGGCTTTCCATCTGGCAGGGGCCGGCGATCAGCGCGAGCGGCAGGGAATTTCCAAACCGGACGCCGCCGACCTGAACGATCGCGTTCGGTTCAGCCATCCTCGGTTCTCCTGAAGGCGACGACCGCGTTCAGCCCCGGCCCCGGCGGCACGACGACCCTCCCCTCGGCCCGCTTTGCGGCGCGGCCTGCATACCTCGCGGCGCGATCAAGGTCCAAGACCTTGAGCTCGAAGGCGGCGAAGAGCATGCCGCGTCGCGGGTTCGGCGGGTCGATCTCGTAGCGTGCGTGGAAGCCGGCGGGCGTGAGAATCATAAAGATCTGGCCGTCGACGTCGGCTTCGACGCCGAAGGACGTCGTGCGAAGCTCGCGCTGGCCGGTGACGTTCTCGAGCAGAATATGGAAGTCCGCCGGGTTCTCGGCGACCGCCGCCACCGCCGAGAGCCCGAGCGCACCGTTCGGGTGCTCAAGATAGGCATCCTGGAAGAGCGCGTCCTTGGCGAGATGCTGGCAGGTGAAGAAGCTCGCGTCCGCCGCCGCGGGGAACGCGGCGTTCGCGACCGCGACGCCGATCTCCCGTTCCGACCCGTCCGGAAGCTTTGCCATGCGCGCGAAGCGATAGACCGGACCGCCGCCGATCCCCGCCGCCTCAAACGCCGCGCGGTCGGCCTCCGCGTCCTCGCTTTGCAGCGCGACCATGGCGAAGCCCTCGCCCTGTCGCTCGGTGAAGCGCTTCATCCGCTTGACGAAAGTGACGCCTTCCGCGGCCGCCATGTCCGTCGCCATGCGGTCATGGATGGTGATCGGCTCAAGATAGGTCCGGTCCTTGAAGAACACGCAGCAATTGCCCGTGCCGAACGGATGCTGCGCATCCGGCGCGACGACGAACCCGAGCGCCGTCAGCCGCGAGCGCGCGAGCATGAGCGTGGTGACGGGGAGGACCAGATGGTCGATCAGGCGCATAGCCATCCGCTAGGCGATCGGAGCGGGCGTGACCAGCCCCGACCCGTCGAGCCGGCCCGGAAGCGGGTGCGAGGCGGATTTCGCCGCCCGCCCAAGGACATAAGTATATCGCCCACGCCTTTGCACCAAGAAATTGGACAAAGTTGATGGAATGTGGCATAAAGGCTGACCATATACACCACTTTCAGTCTTCTGCCGAATTCCGGGGAGTGCCATGCGCAATTTCGCCGGCGCCTATATTTTATTGGGCGTTTCAGGAACTGTCGCTCAGGCGGCAGAACTGCCTGAGTTTCCTCAGGATACGGTGCCTGTTGCTTATGAAAACGATTACCTCCTGAAGACTAAAGAAGCAGATTACTGGACCTTGGCGGAGTTCTACTCTCCGCAATCGACGAATTGCGGCTGCTCGGCGGCCTCGGCCGCGATGGCGCTGAACGCCCTGCGCAACCGCGTCACCCCCGACGCGCCGCCGATGAGCGAGCGCGATCTCGTCGCGGCGGTCAATGACCCGGACTGGGCGGCGCGGACGGCGGAGGACGGCGGCGGCGTCACCATGGCCGACCTCGAACATTTCCTCCGCCTCGGCCTCGATCGCCTCGATATCGGTGGCGCCGTTCTCGGGCTTGCGCCGGATCATCCCGAAGACCCCGCCACCATTGAAGCGCTGCGCGAGGCGCTGGTGCGCAACGAAGCCTCGCCCGAGAGCATCATGCTCGCCTACTACAATCAGGCTGTGGTGACGGGCGACCCGGATGGCAGTCTGCACGTTTCGCCGATCGGCGCCTTCAACGCGGAGGACGATCGCGTCCTCCTGATGGATGTCGACCAGGAATTCTGGCTGCCCTACTGGACCTCGACTGAGACGCTTTTTGAGGCGCTCATGACGCCCGACCCGCGCGAAGACGGCGCACTCGCCAACGAAACGGGCGGCTGTCTCCTGATCTCCGCCGCTGCTGCATAGCCGGCATATCGTCCCCGCCTATCGTCTCTGGACGGACAATCCGCTTCTGAAGGATGATGCGCGCCGGCGCAGCGGCGCGCCTTGGAGCTGTCGGATGAGCGGAATCGTGGCGTTGGTTTTCATTGTCGTCCTCGCGGCGAAGACGTAGCGGCCGCGCGCGCGATGCTCGATCACCTGAAGGCGAATAACCGTGCCTGGGCGGCGCGGAGGCTTGCAGGCGACGCCGACTTCTTCAGGCGACTGGTGCGTCAGCAGGCGCCCGAATATCTCTGGATCGGCTGCTCCGACAGCCGCGTACCGGCGAACGAGATCGTGGACCTCGATCCCGGTGAGCTCTTCGTGCATCGCAACGTTGCCAATCTCGCGCCGCCGCAGGACGCCAACTACCTTTCCGTCCTGCAGTTCGCAGTCGATGTCTTGAAGGTGAAGCATATCCTCGTCGTCGGGCACTATGGCTGCGGCGGCGTCGCCGCGGCCGTGGACGGCAAGCGGCGCGGCCTCGTCGATCATTGGCTGCATCCGATCCGCGAGGTGTTCCAGGAGCACCGCGTCGAGCTTGATGCGATCGGGGACAGCCATGCCCGCCTTGACCGGCTGTGCGAGCTGAACGTCATGCGCCAGGTGGAGAACGTCGCCTCCGACGTGTTCGTCACGGACGCCTGGGCGCGCGGACAGGCGCTCAGTGTTCACGGCTGGGTCTATTCGCTTGCCGACGGCCTGGTGAAGGACCTCGAGGTGACGATTAGTGAGCCGGGATAGCCCGTTACGTCTCCCAAGGATTGATCAGCGCGACGCCGCAATCCTCGAAATCGTTGGTATCCCGCGTTGCAATTTCGGCGTCGCGCGCAAGCGCAATGCCCGCGATCATCGCGTCGAACGCTTCGAGACGGCGCCCGATGCGCAGGCGGTCGACGGCGAGTTGAGAATAACGATCCGCGGCATCCGCATCGAATGGCAGCACCTTCTCACGGAAGCCAAGGTCCAGGAACAGGGTGAGGCTTTTCTCAAGCCGAGAACGGCGCCGCCCGATAGCGAGCCGCCTTATTCCGTAGAGTATCTCCGCAATCGTGATCGAGGTGACAGCTAGACCGGCCAGCGGCTGAGTCTCGACGAAACGTTCGACTCGCCCGTCGGGATAAGGACGCATCAACTCCGACACGACATTCGTGTCGAGAATAATCATTCGCTGAAATCAGGAGGCTCGCGAATGAAGACTGCAGGGTGCGGTTCGAGGTTAACGCCGTGCTTCGGCCCAAAAATCTCGCGGGCGATCTCAGCGAGGTTCTTCGCCCTCATCGGCTCGCGGTCGGCTGGTTTCCTCAACGCGATGTCCAGGATGTCGCGGGCCTCCGCCTCCATAGAACGGCCCTTCTCAGCAGCGCGCACGCGTAGGCGCGTCTTCAATGCGTCGTCGAGATTTCGGATCAGGAGCGATGCCATCGTTTATCAAATAACATCGGATGCCTCTGATATCAATGCTATCAGAGGCGCACGCCTACACCAGCCGGCTATTCTCCACGGCCGCCTCGATAAAGCTTGCGAAGAGCGGATGTGGCTCGAACGGCCGTGACTTCAGCTCCGGGTGGAACTGCACGCCGATGAACCAGGGATGATCGGCAAGCTCGATCGTCTCGGGAAGGAGATTGTCCGGCGACATGCCTGAGAAGCAAAGGCCGGCCGCCTCGAGCCGTGGCCCGTATTCGATGTTCACCTCGTAGCGGTGGCGATGCCGCTCGCTGATCTCGGTGTCGCCGTAGATCGCCGCGATGCGGCTTCCGGGCTTCAGGATCGCCGGATAGGCGCCGAGTCGCATGGTTCCGCCGAGATCGCCCTGCGCGAGCCGCTTTTCCAGCTCGTTGCCTTTTAGCCATTCCGTCATCAGCCCGACCACCGGCTCGTTGGTCTCGCCGAACTCCGATGAGCTCGCGCTGTTGATGCCGGCGAGATGCCGGGCCGCCTCGATGACCGCCATCTGCATGCCAAAACAGATGCCGAAGAAGGGTACGTTGCGCGTGCGCGCGAAGCTGACGGCGTTGATCTTGCCCTCCGTGCCGCGCTCGCCGAACCCGCCCGGAACGAGGATGCCGTTGACGCCTTCAAGATAGGGCGCCGGGTCCTCTTTCTCGAAGATCTCGCTCTCGATCCAATCGAGATTGACGCGCACCTTGTTGGCGATGCCGCCGTGCTGCAGCGCCTCCGTCAACGATTTATAGGCGTCGCGGAGGCCGGTGTATTTTCCCACGATCGCGATCGTCACCTCGCCTTCCGGGTGGCGAAGGATGCGGCTGATTTCGCGCCACTGATCGAGGTCCGGCGCCGTCACTTGCTTCTCGTTGAAGGCAGCGAGCACCTGACGATCGAGCCCCGCGTCGTGATAGGCGACGGGCACGTCGTAGATCGTCTCCACGTCGAGCGCCGGGATGACGGCGTCCTCGCGCACATTGCAGAAGAGCGCGAGCTTGCGCCGGTCGCTGTCGGGGATGTGGCGGTCGGAGCGGACCAAGAGGATGTCGGGCTGAATGCCGATCGAGCGCAGCTCCTTGACCGAGTGCTGCGTCGGCTTGGTCTTCAATTCGCCCGCCGTCGCGATATAGGGCATCAGCGTCAGGTGGATATAGATCGCGTCGCCGCGCGGCAGAGAATTGCCGAGCTGACGGATCGCCTCGAAGAACGGCAGCCCCTCGATGTCGCCGACCGTGCCGCCGATCTCGCAAAGCACGAAGTCGAATTCGTCGTTGCCGTCGAGAATGAAGTTCTTGATGGCGTCGGTGACGTGCGGGATCACCTGCACGGTGCCGCCGAGGTAATCGCCGCGCCGCTCCTTGGCGATGATCTCCTGATAGATCTTACCGGTGGTGACGTTGTCCATCCGGTTCGCCGAGCGCCCCGTGAAGCGCTCGTAGTGGCCGAGGTCGAGATCGGTCTCCGCGCCGTCGTCGGTGACGAAGACCTCGCCATGCTGATAGGGGCTCATGGTCCCGGGATCGACGTTCAGATACGGGTCGAGCTTGCGGAGCCGGACCTTGTAGCCGCGCGCCTGCAGGAGCGCGCCCAAGGCCGCCGATGCGAGACCCTTGCCGAGGGAGGAGACCACGCCGCCGGTAATGAAGATGTACCGCGCCATGGGATTTGAGCCATAGCGCCGTCGGATCCAATTCGACGAGTCGAAAAAACAGGCGCACGAGGTGCGATCCCGGTGCCGGCCCGTTCGGCCAGCCTCAGCGCCCTCGCACACGCCTTCGGCGGCGTCGTGCGGCGTGTCCCGAACAGTTTATGTGAGGTTTTCGGGCGACTTGCGGGATCAGGCGCGCGCCATACAGGCCAGTGCTATTGTCCGCTGCCCGTCGCTGGCGGTGTCTGCGGCGGTGGAGAGCTGTCCGTTGGCGGCCACTGGAGCGCTCTGCGCTGCGGGCGCGGGTGACGGTGCAGGTGCGGGCGTCGGGGCGGGAGCTGGCTCCTGCGGCGGAGCGGCGCTGTCGCTCGTTCCGCTTGTCGCCGGCGGCGTCTGCGGCCCACCCGCTGGCGCCGGCGTCGCCTCGCCGCCAAGCTGCTTCAGGAGGTCCGCGGCGGTCGCCGGGGCGCCTTCCGTCGGTGGCGTCGGGCCCTGCGTCGTCGCCGGAGCGGTCTGGCCCGGAATCCGCTCCAGAATGTCGGTCGGCCGTGACTGATATTTCGAAATCAGGGCGAGGCTGAGCGACGTCAGGAAAAAGGCCATCGCCAGCACCGCGGTCGAGCGCGTCAGGACGTTGCCCGCGCTCCGGCCGGAGATGAACGCCCCCTGCCCGCCCCCGATGCCAAGCGCGCCGCCCTCGGAGCGCTGCAGGAGTACCAGGCCGATCATGGCGAGAACCACCATGAGATGGACGACGATGACGACGGTAGTCATGAATTCTTTCCTTGGCCGCGCCTTCTACACGAGCCGGCCATCGCTTTGAAGCCTCACGCCCCGCCCGCCGCGGCACGCACGATCGCCAGGAAATCCGCGGCTTTCAGGCTGGCGCCGCCGACGAGCCCGCCGTTCACGTCCGCCACCTTCAGGATCGCCGCTGCGTTCTCCGGCTTCATCGAGCCGCCGTAGAGGATGCGCACAGCGTTGCCGGAGGGCGCCGAAACGGGTGGCAAGCCCGGCCCGGATATGGGCATGGACCTCCGCGATGTCACCCTCGCTCGGGGTGCGGCCCGTGCCGATCGCCCAGACCGGCTCATAGGCGACAACGAGGTCGGCAGGGTCCCCGTCCGGAAGCGAGCCGTCAAGCTGCCGCGACACCACGGCGATAGTCTCGGCGGAATTGCGCTCCGCCTCCGACTCGCCGATGCAGACGATGGCGACAAGCCCGGCGCGCCGCGCCGCTTCCGCCTTGGCACGCACGATTTCGTCCGTCTCGCCGTGGTCCGCGCGCCGCTCCGAATGGCCGACGATGACGGCGCTCGCCCCAGCGTCCTTAAGCATTTCCGCCGAAATGTCGCCGGTATGCGCGCCCGAGGGCTTCGCGTGGCAGTTCTGGCCGCCGACGAGAAGCGGCAAATCCTTGGTCGCCCAGCGGAGCTGCGCAATCAGCGTCGCGGGCGGGCAAAGCATCACGTCGCATCGCCCGTCGGCCGCCTTCGCCCCTTCAGCGATCGCCTTTGCCTCGCCGAGGCTCGCGGCCAGGCCGTTCATCTTCCAGTTTCCGGCGATCAAGTGGCGCATGGTGTCAAAACTCCGCCGCCGCCGGGCCGGCGGGGGCTAATCGATGCGCTTGTTAGCGCGGGATTGGGGTCTTATGTTCGGTGGCGCCGGGGCAGCGTGACCCGGCCTTTTGTTATGCGCGAGAGGCTTTTTCATGCTCGACCAGCTGCGTCAAGGTGCCCAGGGCTGGGTCTCCAAGCTCCTGATGGCGCTGCTCGTCCTGAGCTTCGCCGTCTGGGGCATCGGCGGATTCCAGGGCTACCGCTCGGGCACGCTTGCGAGCGTCGGCGGCCAGCAGGTATCGATGCAGGAATTCGCCAACGTCTTTGCCAACGCGCAGCGAACCGCCCAGAGCAGCGGCCAGAAGGTCAATCCGGAGCAGGTGCTCTCCACGGTTCTCATGAACGCCGCGCTTGACGACGCCGCAAGCAGTTACGGGCTCGGCGTATCCGACGACCGCGTCGCGGCGGAGATCGCCAAGAACCCGGCCTTCCAGGATCCGAACGGCGGCTTCGACCGCCAGCTTTTCGCGGTTCGTCTGGCGAATGCCGGCATGAACCGCGACGAATTCATCCGCAATGTGAAGCAGCAGCTCGTGCGCGGCCAGATCGCCCAGTCGCTCGCCGCCGGGTTGAGCATTCCGCAGCCGCTCGTCGCCGCGCTCTATCGTCTGCAGAACGAGGAGCGCAAGGTCTCCTTCTTCGTCGTCGACCAGACGGCGATTTCCCCCGTCGGCGCGCCTGGCGACGCCGATCTGCAGGCCTATTTCGACAAGAACAAAGACGCAGTTCCGCGCCCCCGAATATCGCAAGCTCGCATTCCTCATCCTCGACCCCAAGGCGATCGCCGATCCGTCGTCGATTGCGGACGACGCCGTCGCCGCAGAATACGAGCGGCGCAAGCCGAGCCTGACCCAGCCGGAGCGCCGGCACGTGGAAGAGCTGACCTTCGACAGCGCAGACGCCGCCAACGCTGCGCTCGCGAAGATGAAGGGCGGCGAGGATTTCGCCGCAGTCGGTCAGGCGAGCGGCATCGAGGCGACCGATCTCGGCGTCAAGACGAAGGCGGAGATGCTCGATCCGGCCGTCGCCGACGCAGCCTTCGCGGCTGACGCTGAACACGCCCGTCGCCGTCACTGAAGGCGCGCTTCAGCCTTCCGTCGATCCTGGTGACATCGATCGAGCCGAGCTCCGTTCCCTCGCTTGCAGGAAGCGGAGCCGAATATCCGCAAGGATCTCGCCACCAATGCCGCGCGCGATCACATCCAGGATCTCTACGACAAGGTGGAGGACGAGCGCGCCGGCGGCTCGACGCTTCAGGAGGCGGCGGCCAAGCTTTCGCTTCCCTACCGTGTGGTCGACGCTGTCGCGGCTGATCTGACGGCACCCGACGGCAGCGCCATCTCCGACCTCCCGGGAGGCGCGGCAGGTCGTGAAAGAGGCTTTCGACAGCGACGTCGGGGTCGAGAACAGCGCCGATCCGCGCCAACGGCGAATTCCTGGGTCTTCTACGACGTGCTCGGCATCACGCCCGCGCGCGACCGTTCGCTCGACGAAGTGCGCGCTGACGTGGTCAAAGCGTGGACGGAAGCGGAAACCGAGAAGCGCGTCACCGAGCTCGCCGACAAGCTCTTCGAGCGCTTGAAGAACGGCACGCCGCTCGCCACGCTCGCCGCTGAGATCGGCAAGACGGTGCAGACGGTCGAGGGCGTGAAGCGGAACGGCTCATCGCCCGGCCTGACGCCGAATGCCATCAACCAGGCTTTCGCTGGACCGGAGGGCCATGTTGCCGACGCCGACGGCGTCGGGCACGGCGCGCATCCTTCTAAAGGTCGACCAGGTGACCGCGCCCGCCTTCTTCGCCGAGGCTACCGACGCCAACGCAATCACCAGCCAGCTTTCCGACGCGCTCGCAGAAGGACCTTCTCGGCACCTACAACCAGCAGCTCCTTGCCTCGCGCGCCGTCTCGGTCAACACCGCCGCCTACCAACAGCTCACCGGCCAGTCGCAGACGCAATGATGCGGCCTCGACGCACGCTGCCGCGATGCAGATAGAGCCGTCCTATGGGAGCTTCGAGGCGCGCTATTCGCGAAGGCGCGCCGCAGCTCGTCTTCACCCGCCTCGTCTCCGACCTCGAGACGCCGGTCTCCGCGTTCCTGAAGCTCGCGGGAAACAGGCGCAATGCCTTCCTGCTCGAGTTCGGTGGAAGGCGGCGCCGTGCGCGGCCGCTATTCGATGCTCGGCTTCGACCCCGACCTCCTCTTCCGCGCTGAAGGCGGGAAGGCTGAGATCGCGCGCGCGCCGGACCTTTCACGTTTCACGCCCTGTGCGGAAGACACGCTCCAGGCGCTGCGCAAGCTGATCGACGAGAGCCGGATCGCGGTGCCGGCCGATCTGCCGCCGATGGCGGCCGGCGTCTTCGGCTACCTCGCCTACGACATGGTGCGGCTCATGGAAGAGCTGCCCAATGCCGAGGCCGGAGGCCGTGCGTGTTCCCGATGCCGTGCTGATCCGCCCGCGCATCGTCGCGATCTTCGACGCGGTGAAGGACGAGCTGACCGTCGTCACTCCGGTCAGGCCCGAGGCCGGCGTCGCGCCGCGCACCGCCTACGACCGCGCCATCAACCGGCTGATCGATGTGATCGACGCGCTCGACAAGCCGGTCGATCACGCGCCGGAGCCGGCGGACGTCGCGCTTTCGGGCGAAGTCGCCTCGAACACGACGCCGGCCGAATACAAGGCGATGGTCGCGCGCGCGAAGGAATACATCGCCGCCGGCGACATCTTTCAGGTGGTGCTGTCGCAGCGCTTCGAGGCGCCGTTTCCGCTTCCCGCGTTCTCCCTTTACCGCGCGCTTCGCCGGGTGAACCCCTCGCCGTTTCTCTATTTCCTCGACTTCGACGGCTTCTCGATCGTCGGCTCGAGCCCGGAAATCCTGGTCCGCGTGCGCGAAGGCGAAGTGACGATCCGCCCGATCGCCGGAACCCGGCCGCGCGGCAAGACGCCGGAGGAGGACAAGACGCTCGGCGAGGAGCTTCTCGCCGACCCGAAGGAGCGCGCCGAGCACCTGATGCTCCTCGATCTTGGCCGGAACGACGCCGGCCGCGTCTCCGCGATCGGCACGGTGAAGGTGACCGACCAGTTCTTCCTCGAGCACTACAGCCACGTGATGCACATCGTGTCGAACGTCGTGGGGCAACTCCGCCCCGACCGGGACGCGCTCGATGCGCTCGTCGCGGGCTTTCCGGCCGGCACAGTCTCCGGCGCGCCGAAGGTTCGCGCGATGGAGATCATCGACGAGCTCGAAAAGGAGAAGCGCGGGCCTTATGCGGGCTGCGTCGGCTATTTCTCCGCCGACGGGGCGATGGACACCTGCATCGTGCTCCGCACGGCGATGGTGAAGGACGGAAAAGTCTACGTGCAGGCCGGCGCCGGCATCGTCGCGGACTTCAAACCCGGAGTCGGAGCAGCAGGAGTGCATCGCCAAGGCCGCCGGCGTTTTCAAAGCCGCAGACGAAGCGCGAAGATTTGCGAGCCAAGCACAGCGGGGGCAGTAGCTCCCAAGGGCACTTCGCAATGCTCCTCTTGTCGAGGGCCCACCGGTTCAGGCCGCCGCCTTGCGGTTCTTCTCCAGCTGCGCGTCGACCATCGCGACGATCCCGTCGAGCACGGCATTCGACATGCCCTGCTGCTTGCCGATCGATCTGCACCAGCCGGTCCACCCGCTCGATGTTCGGCGCGCCGGCGAAGAGCGCCCGCGCCGCCGATGACGGCCGCGACAGATCGTTCGCAGCGGCGGCATATTTCTCGAATGGCACGAGGTCATTGCGGTCTGCGCCGAGCTTGACGCAAAGGTCCACGACCCAGTTGTAGACCGAACGCAACTCCGCAAGGTCCGTGTGCACGGCCTCCTTGGCGGTGCGCGCCCCGTCCTTGGTGATGCAGCGGTAGTTGCCGGCGATCAGCATCGCCCATTTTGCCAGCGGCACGAAGATGGAATCGTAAACCTTGAGCTTCACCGGCAGCTCAATCCGGGTGCCGTCGCCGGGATCGAAACGGATCGCCTCGATCTCCTCCTGCAACTGCCGCAGCATCGCCGTCGCCTCGTCGGACTGAAACCGCGCGGCCTTGAAATTGGTCGGCAGCGTCACCTGCAGGACGTTGACCGGCGCATCGGGCGGGCGGAACGCCTGCGGGTCTGGGCTGCAGAGAGTCATCAGCGGCGGATCGAAGTTCTGCCAGACCGTCGGATCGGTGTAGGCATGCCTGAGCGCATCGACGTCAAGGCCGCGGATGCGCTTGAGATAAGGGAGCGGCGGCATGTTCATGATCGACATGCAGGGCTTTTTCGACCGCGCGACCTTGTCGAGCAGCTGCCGGACGCCGGCGGAGCGATACTGCGGCTCCTGCATGGCGAGGCAGATCAGATCGTAGTCGGCCGGGTCCACATCGTCCGCCCCCGCGGCGGAAATGTGTCCCGGGAGCGCCTTGGAATGCAGCTCCACCAGGCCCCTCCGGCCCTTGATCGGGAGGCGCACGCGGATGCCGTCCGCGTTGATCGCTTCCGCTTCGGCGGGCAGACAGACGAGCTTCACGTTGTGGCCGCCGAAGAGCAGCTTGGAGGCGAGCAGCGACCCGTAGGCTGCGCCCATGAACAGGATGTTGATTGTAGTCGGCACGTTTCCTCTCCCGGCGTATTCTTCTTTGGGCTCGCGTGGCCCTGGCCCGCGCGCCACCGCGACATTAGCCCTTTGTGGCCGGATTCCCCAGTGGGTGGTAACTCTTCACCCGCCCCATCGGCGAACGGGAGAAGGAGGTGCAACGCGGGCAGTAGCCCTCAAGCTGCGGGCGTTGTGGGATCGGTCCCCGGTCCGTCTAACAGGTAGAACGTCTCGATCTCGCCGACGCCTTTGATCTGGCGCAGGCCGCGGCTGAAGAAGTCAAACTCCCCCTCCAGGGCATCGCGAAAAGAATGCGAGACGTGGATTCTGTCTTCTTTGCCGGAGTTTTCGAGCCGCGCAGCGAGGTTCACCGTGTCCCCCCAGATGTCGTAGCTGAAACGCTTCGTGCCGATCACGCCGGCCATGACCGGGCCCTCGGCGATGCCGATCCTGATCTTCAGTGGAAGGCCGAATTTCGCGCCCGGTCTTCTCGGCGATCACGTGCATGCCGAGCGCCATCCGCGCGAGCCGCGCCGCGTGGTCGGTCGAAGGATGCGGCACGCCGGAGACCGCCATGTAGGCGTCGCCGATCGTCTTGATCTTCTCCACGCCATGCTCGGCCGCCAGCCGATCGAACCGCTTGAAGAGGTGGTTCAGCATCGCGACCGTGCGGAGCGCGCCGAGCGAACGCGAGATCGGGACGAAGCCGACGATGTCGGAGAAGAGCACGGACGCCTCCGCAAAACTGTCCGCGATCGCAGCGTCGGGACGGGCCTTCAGCCGCTCGGCGATCTGCGCCGGTAGGATGCGCAGGAGCAGCGATTCCGTCTCCGCCTCCGCCTGCTCGGCGGTCCGGAAGGCGTAGTAGACGAGCACCGCGATGATGACCGAGATCGTGACGACGACGGTGATGTAGAGCTGCAGCAAAAAGCGCGGCGCCGGCGTCCCCTGCATGAGCCCCTCGCGGAACAGCACCCAGCTTGCGACGTGGAGCACGATGGCGACAGCGATCAGAGCGGCGATCAGGCGGATTCGCCGAGCTCGAAGATCGAGAAAGATCGCCGCGGACGCTCCGATGAAATTGATCTGAATGCCCGACTCCCGGCCCATCAGAGCGGCGAGCAAGAACACGCCAGCGAGGAGCGCGATGGTGATGAAGAGCGCACCCGCGTTCTCGCTGATGCGGTGGAAGGCCGGGACGCTCAGCGCCATCAGCATCATGACGAGATTCACTGCGATCACTTCGCGGTAGAGCCAGGCACTCTCCTGCGCATAGGTCAGCGCGAAGAGCAGGCATGAGACGGCGACCGTGAAGGAGCCGACATTGACGCTCCTCAGCCGGCGCCGCGTCTTCGGCGGATAGGCACGCGTCCCGATCGCCACGAGATTTCCGACGCCCGCGCGGATTGCCTGCGCAAACGCGGCCGTCGTCGGCGCTGCTGTTGCCATCGCTGCCTCCCGCAATCCGGCTTTGTCTTCGGATTGGACGACTCGCCCTATTCGCGGATTTTGGCGCAAACCCGGCTCCAGGTCGCCGAGCCGGCCGAAGCCGGGCCGCGTCCGCACAGAAGCCTTTCTTGACCGGCGCGCCCCGCCCCGCCTAATTGGCAGGAAATCTGCGTCGGTCGGCCCGGAAAATGCTTCTCGTCATCGACAATTACGACAGCTTCACCTGGAACCTCGTCCACTACCTCGGCGAGCTCGGGGCGGAGCCCGTCGTGTTTCGGAACGACAAGATCACGGTAGAGGATGCGCTTTCGCGCGAGCCGGAGGCGATCGTGATGTCGCCCGGCCCGTGCACGCCGAACGAGGCCGGGATCTGCCTCGACCTGATCCGCGAGGCGAACGGCGCCGTGCCGCTTCTTGGCGTCTGCCTCGGCCACCAGGCGATCGGCCAGGCCTATGGCGGCAAGATCGTGCGTGCGCCGACACTGATGCACGGCAAGCTCTCCACCATCTTCCACGAGGGCGACGGCGTCTTCCATGGCATCAACGGCCCCTTCCAGGCGACGCGCTACCATTCGCTGACGATCGCGCCGGAGACGATGCCGGAGAGCCTGAAGGAGACGGCGCGCACGGAGGACGGCGTCATCATGGGGCTTCGCCACAAAACCGATCCGGTGCACGGCGTGCAGTTCCACCCGGAGTCGATCGCGTCTGAGCACGGCCACCGCATCCTGGAGAACTTCCTGAAGATCGCGCGCGCCTTCAATGCCCGCGCCGGACGCCGGGCGGCCTGATCATGTCCGCCGAAATGAAGACCTTCCTTGCCAAGGCCGCCGCGGGCGAGCCGCTGACGCACGAGGAGGCCGAGGCCGCCTTCAACATCATCATGTCGGGCGAGGCGACGCCATCGCAGATCGGCGGCTTCCTGATGGCGCTTCGCGTGCGCGGCGAGACGGTCGACGAGATCGCCGGCGCGGTAAAGGCGATGCGCGCCAAGATGACGAAGGTCGCCGCGCCCGAAGGCGCGATCGACATCGTCGGCACGGGCGGCGACGCATCCGGCACCTACAACATCTCCACCTGCTCGGCCTTCGTCGTCGCCGGCGGCGGCGTGCCCGTCGCCAAGCACGGCAACCGCGCGCTTTCCTCCAGGTCCGGCTCCGCCGACGTGCTCGGCACGCTCGGCGTCAAGATCGATCTGCCGCCGGAGAAGATCTCCGAGTGCATCCGCGAGGCGGGGATCGGCTTCATGTTCGCGCCGGCCCATCATGCGGCGATGAAGCATGTCGGCCCGTCGCGCGCGGAGCTTGGCACGCGCACCGTCTTCAATCTCCTCGGGCCGCTCTGCAATCCGGCGAGCGTCAAGCGCTACATGCTCGGCGTCTTTGCGCGCGAATGGGTGGAGCCGATCGCCAACGTGCTCGCTTCGCTCGGCGCGGAAGCGGCGTGGGTGGTACACGGCAGCTTCGGCGAGCGCGCCGGGGTCGACGAGCTCTCGCTGACCGGCACCTCCTACGTCGCCGAGCTGAAGGAGGGCCACGTCCGCTCCTTCCAGGTCGAGCCGGCCGAGTTCGGCGTCGATCCTTCCGATCCCGAGGCGCTTCTCGGCGGGACCCCCGAGGAGAACGCCAAGGCGCTCCGCGCGCGTGCTCACAGGCGAGCTCGGCCCCTTCCGCGACGTGGTGATCATGAACGCCGCTGCGGGCTTCATGGCGGCCGGCAAATCGGCGCTTCTGAGTGACGCCGCCGAGCGCGCACGCGGCATCGCTCGATTCCGGCGCGGCCTTGAGGGCGCTCGACAAGCTCGTCGCCGTGTCGAACGGCTAAAGCATGATCCCGAAAAGTGCAGACCGGTTTGCCGCCTTCGCCAGGCCCGCTTCGGCGGGCGAAGCGAGGTCGGACAAGATCATGCTCCAGCAAGAAGACAGGCCATGGCCGACATCCTGAAGACGATCGAGGCCTACAAGCGGCAGGAGATCGCCGCGGCAAAGGCGGCCGTCCCCGCTCGCCGAGCTCAAGGCGCAAATCGCGAGCGCGGAGGCCGCCGCGCGGCTTCACCGAGGCGCTTCGCCGCAAGGTCGCCGCGGAGGGCGTCGCGCTGATCGGCGAGATCAAGAAGGCAAGCCCGTCGAAGGGCCTGATCCGCGCCGACTTCGATCCGCCGGGATTGGCCAAGGCTTACGAGGCCGGCGGCGCCGCCTGCCTTTCGGTCCTGACCGACGCGCCGTCCTTCCAGGGCACGCTCGAATTCCTGACCGAAGCGCACGAGGCAAGCGTCCTCCCCGCGCTCAGAAAGGATTTCTTCTTCGACCCCTACCAGGTGTTCGAGGCACGCGCCTACGGCGCTGACGCCGTGCTTATCATCTTGGCAGCGCTTGCCGATTCCGAAGCAAAGGCGCTGGAAGACGTGGCACTGGCGCTTGGCATGGACGTACTTGTCGAGGTTCACGACGAGGCCGAGCTCGAGCGCGCGCTTCAGCTCGCCTCGCCGCTCATCGGCATCAACAATCGCGACCTGAAGACCTTCGAGACCACTCTTGCGACAGCCGAGCGGCTGGCGCCGCTGGTCCCCTCCGACCGGCTTCTCGTCGGCGAAAGCGGCATCTTCACGCCCGCCGACGTGGCGCGCCTGGCGCAAGCTGGGATCCGCGCGCTCCTCGTCGGCGAAAGCCTGATGCGCCACGACGACGTTGCGGCGGCAACGCGCGCGCTGCTTCAACGCGAGAAAGCCGAAGCGGCGGAATGAGCGCGCGCCTGACGCATCTCGCCGCCGATGGCCGCGCCGACATGGTCGACGTGGGCGAAAAGGCTGTGACGGCGCGCACGGCGACCGCGAGCGGTGCCGTCGTCATGGCGCGCGAGACGCTGGAGCTGATCCTTTCCGGCAATGCCAAGAAGGGCGACGTCATCGCGACCGCGCGCATCGCGGGCATCATGGCGGCGAAGAAGACCGCGGAGCTGATCCCGCTCTGCCATCCGCTGGCGCTCTCCAAGATTTCCGTCGACATCGAGCCGGACGCGGCGCTCCCGGGCCTTCGTGTCACCGCCTTCGCCAAGGTCGAAGGCAAGACCGGCGTGGAGATGGAGGCGCTGACCGCCGTCGCCGACCGCCTGCCTCACCATCTACGACATGGCCAAGGCCGCCGACCGCGCGATGCGGATCACCGATATCCGGCTTGAGGAGAAGACCGGCGGGCGCTCCGGTGACTGGCGGGCAAAGGCGAGATGAGCCTGCTTCCCGTCGACGAGGCGGTTGCGCAGCTTCTCGCGGGCGTGGCGCCGCTCCCCGCCGAAACCGTGCCGCTCGACCAAGCGCTCGGACGCGTCCTGGCCGAGGACGTGACGGCGCTGCTGACGCAGCCGCCCTTCCCGGCTTCCGCGATGGACGGCTACGCGCTCCGCGCCGCGGAAGCGAAAGCCGGTGCGCGGCTCAAGGTGGTCGGCATGTCGCGCGCGGGCGAGCGCTACTCCGGTGCGCTTGGGCCTGGCGAAGCGGTGCGCATCTTCACCGGCGCGCCCGTGCCCGAAGGCGCCGACGCGATCCTGATCCAGGAGAACGCCAAGCGCGAGGGCGACGCGGTCGAGGTCGTCGAGCCGGTCGCGGCCGGCCGCCACATCCGCCCCGCCGGCCTCGATTTTCGTGCCGGCGATGTGCCACTTCACACGGGCACACGGATCGGTCCGCACGCGATCTCGCTCGCCGCGTCCATGGGCCACGCGACGCTTTCCGTGCGGCGCAAGCCGCGCGTCGCGATCCTCGCCAACGGCGATGAGCTGGTGCCGCCCGGCGCGACAGCCCGGGCCGGACCAGATCGTCTCGTCGAACGGGATCGGCCTTGCGGCGCTGGTGACGGAGCTTGGCGGCGAGGCGATCGACCTCGGCATCGCGCCGGACAGAGCGCGAGGCGATCGCCGCCTTCGTCGACCGCGCGGCCGACGCCGACATCCTCGTCACGACCGGCGGCGCCTCGGTCGGCGAGCACGACCTCGTGCAGGATGCGCTGAAGGACCGCGGGCTCAAGCTCGACTTCTGGAGGATCGCCATGCGGCCGGGAAAGCCGCTGATGGTCGGGCGGCTCGGCGCGATGCGCGTCCTCGGGCTTCCCGGCAACCCGGTCTCGACCTTCGTCTGCGCGCACCTCTTCCTGAAGCCGCTCGTTCGCGCCATGCTCGGCCTCCCGACCGCCGCCCATGCGGCAAGGGCGAAGCTCCGCGCTCCGATGCCGGAGAACGACGGGCGGCAGGACTACGTCCGCGCGCGGCTGAGCGAGACCGCAGACGGGCTGGAAGCGACGCCGTTCGACGTGCAGGATTCCTCGATGCTTTCCACGCTCGCCGCCGCCGACGCCCTGATCGTCCGCCCAATCCGCGCCCCCGCATGCCGCCGCCGGCGACAGCGTTCCGTCCTCCTCCTGCGCCAC
Organism: uncultured Alphaproteobacteria bacterium; assembly: GCA_963778625.1. Classification (GTDB taxonomy): domain Bacteria; phylum Pseudomonadota; class Alphaproteobacteria; order Rhizobiales; family Afifellaceae; genus DASWJZ01. The sequence continues at coordinate 50,708 of CAVZVB010000006.1, read as the reverse complement.
TGATCAGGGCTTCTGCACCCTTTCACGCGAAATTAAGGGGTATTGCGGAACACTCGGTGAACATGTAGTGTCCGTTCGTGATTTGTACACAAGATCACGTTGTGAAGGGGCGAGCCGGAACGATGCTGACGCGAAAACAACTCGAACTCCTTCTGTTCATCAACGAACGGCTCAAGGAGAGCGGAATTCCGCCGTCTTTCGACGAGATGAAGGATGCGCTCGACCTCCGCTCGAAGTCCGGAATCCATCGGCTGATCACGGCGCTCGAGGAGCGCGGCTTCATTCGCCGGCTGCCGAATCGGGCGCGCGCGCTTGAGGTGATCCGCCTCCCCGACGCGGTCAATCCGAGCTTTGCGGCGATGCGCCAGCGCGGCTTCCGCCCGAACGTCATCGAGGGCCGGCTCGGCAAGGCGCCGGAGCCGCAGGCGCGGCGCGACGAGGCGGCGAACGATTCCATTGCGATCCCCGTCATGGGCCGGATCGCGGCCGGCGTCCCGATCTCCGCGATCCAGGTGCACAGCCATTCGATCGCCGTGCCGCCGGAGATGCTCGGCGGCGGCGAGCATTTCGCGCTCGAAGTGCGCGGCGATTCCATGATCGACGCCGGCATCCTCGACGGCGACACGATCATCCTGAAGAAGCAGGACACGGCGAATACCGGCGATATCGTCGTCGCGCTGATCGACGACGAGGAGGCGACGCTGAAGCGCCTCCGCCGCAAGGGCGCGTCGATCGCGCTCGAAGCCGCAAACCCGGCCTATGAGACGCGCATCTTCGGCCCCGACCGCGTGCGCATCCAGGGCCGGCTCACGGGGCTTCTCAGGAAGTACTACGCCTCAGCCTGCGCCTGCCATGGCCGCGGCGTTTCGGAACGCTCCGTCGTCACCCGGAACGCCGGCGCGCCGTCTTCGATGTCGATCCGCACCGCTTCCGCGCCCGTAGCGCGAGAGCCGTCGGCGTCGATGACGAGCGGCGCGCGGCAATCGGCGGGTGCGCGAAGCGGCGTGACGATCACGTTCGCCCGCGCGCAATCCTCGGCAAAGGCGGCCGGATCGAGCACGTGGCTCACTTCGACCCGTCCGCTGGCGCCCGAGCAGGCACGCGAGCGGGTCGCAGCGGACGCCGCCTCGGAGCGTCGGCGCCATCCTCTGGCGGCCCGCCCTCCTCGTCGAAGAACTGCTCCACGACATAGGAGCCGGCGCGCGCGCCGGAGACGCGAAGCACGCCGCTTGGATCGCGCACCGCGACCGCCTTGCCGTCCGGCGCGACGAGGATGTCGGGCGGATTGATCAGGAACGGAATCGAGACGAGCCCGAGGGCGATCGCCGGCAGCGCCGAGAAGCCGCCAGCGCAGCCGCCAGAGGCAGAGCCAGAGCATGCCGGCGACGATCAGAGCGAGCGAAAGCGGGCGCGATCTGCGGCGCGCGCACCTCCGCGCCCGGCAAGCGACGCGACCCACGCGGCGACCGCGAGCAGCGCGTCGATGCCCCGCGCCATCACGGTAAGCGGCAGCGCCTCCAGCCCGAACGGCATCGCGACGAGCGCCAAGCAGTCCGAACGGCATGATGACGACCGACGACGAGCGGCGCGGCGAGAAGATTGCCGAGCAGCGAATAGCTCGCTACGCGCTCGAAGTGATAGGCGGCGAACGGCCCGGTCGCGAGCCCGGCGACAAGCGTCGTCAGTCGCCACGCCGAGGATCGCCCGCCAAGCGAAGCGCAGCGCTGCGGAAGCCCGGCACGACGTCGGGGTCGGCAAGCCGGCGCACCTGCCGGTCGCGCCAGTATTCCCACGCCGCGATCAGCGCGACGACGGCGCCGAACGACATCTGGAAGCCCGGCTCCATGACGCTTTCCGGCCGAGCGCGACGACGACGAAGGCGGCGATGGCGAGATTTCGCATCGAGATCGCCGGGCGGTCGAGCAGGATCGCCGAGAAGATGATCGCCGCCATCACGTAGGCGCGGACCGTCGCCGCGCCGCCGCCGGAAAGGGCGAGATAGATGGTGACGACGACAAGCGCGGCGACCGCCGCCCATTTGCGGATCGGATAGGCGAGCGCAAGCCGCGGCGAAAGCGCGAGCAGCGCGCGCACGAAGAAGAAAGCGGTGCCGGCGATCAGCATCATGTGCAGGCCGGAGATGGCAAGGATGTGCGCGAGGCCCGGCGATGCGGAGGTTCTCCTTCGTCGTCTTCCGAAAGCCCGCTCCGGTCCCCGACGAGGAGCGCCGCGGCGACCGCGCCCGCCTCCCCCGGCTCGACCGACGATGATGCGCTCGACGATCGCAGCGCGGATGCGCGCGACCGCGAGATCGAGTCGAGAAGCGGGGCGCCGGCGCCTCGATCCGTCCAGCCCCCGAGCACGAAGCCGCTGCCGCCGATCCCGTCGAAATAGGCCGCGCGGTGCGGGTCGTAGCCGCCGGGCACGATCGGGCCGCCGACCGGCATCAGCCGCGCGCGGAGCGACACGCGCGCGCCGAGCGGCGGAAGCCCGTAGCGCTCCGCAAGCGTCAGCCGGACGCGCCGCGGCGCCTGTGGTCGAGGCAACGGCTACCGGAGTCGGATGCGGTCGAGCACGATGCGCGGCCGCAGTCCGCGCGCGCCTCTGGCGGCTTACCACGCGACCGGAAATCGTCGCGCGACAGCGTCGCGCTCGATCTGCGGCCCGTCGAGGTCGTCGACGCGCAGCTTCGCCGCCGTGGCGCCGGCGAGGAAGATTGCGAGAAACGTGACGAGCCGCCAGGATGACTGCCGCGCCGGTAAGCCGCCGCCGCGGCGATCGCAAAGACGAAGGTCAGGAGCGCCAGCGCCGAAAGAAGCGGCTCGCGCGGCAGCGCGAAATAGACCGCAGCGCCCGCCGCGAAGGCGACCGCGAGCCAGCGGATTCCGGCGCGCTCCTGCAGCTCGCTGCTCGAAGCTCTCGCGCAAGCGGCGGCGATGTCGCCTGACGCGCCACCGCAGCCGCCGCCGCCACGACGCAAGGTCCGGGCCGCGAAACGCCTTGCGGCGGCGCGCCTGCGGCCTTGTCGCGCGTCGAGAAATCGCTGCCGGGCTCGCTCATGCCTCGGGGCCCCCCAGCCCCGATGCTCACCCAGGCGTTGTAGCGCTTCCCGTCTTCAGCGTCTTGGAGAAGGTGTCGCGCAGGCCGACCGTGCGGATGAAGACCGGCTTGCCGGGTTCGGAATCGCGGTCGCGGCGAAATAGCCCTGCCGCTCGAACTGCATCGGCGCCTCGGCGTTGGATGCCACGGCCGCGGGCTCAAGCATCGCGCCGGAAAGCACTTCGAGCGAATTCGGGTTGAGCTCCGCGGCGAAATTGGAGACGTCCGGCGTCGGGCTGGCGAAAAGCTGATTGACCAGACGCACCTCGGCTTCGACCGCATCGGCCGCGGCCACCCAATGCAGCGTCGCCTTCACCTTCCGCCCATCGGGCGGCGTGTTGCCGCCGCGCGTCTCTGGATCGTAGGTGCAGCGAAGCGCGACGACCTCACCGGCGGCGTTCTTTTCCACCGCGCGGCAGGTGATGAAGTAGGCGTAGCGGAGACGCACCTCCCGCCCCGGCGAAAGCCGGAAATACTTCTTCGGCGGGTCCTCCATGAAGTCGTCGCGCTCGATGTAGATATCGCGGCCGAAACGCACCTTGCGCGAGCCGGCCTCCGGATCCTCCGGATTGTTGATCGCGTCGAGCTCCTCCCCGTTCCCTTCCGGATAGTTCTCGATGATGACCTTGAGCGGCCGCAGCACGGCCATGCGGCGGAGCGCGCTCTTGTTCAACACCTCGCGCACCGCATGATCGAGCATAGCGATGTCGACGACGCTGTCGGCGCGCGCCACTCCGATCGCCTTGACGAAGTCGCGGATCGCCTCCGGCGGGATGCCGCGGCGACGGAGCCCGGCCAGCGTCGGCATGCGCGGATCGTCCCAGCCGGAGACATGGCCGTCGCGCACGAGCCCGGTCAAGACGCGCTTGGAAAGCACGGTGTAGGTGAGGTTCAGCCGGGCGAACTCGATCTGCCGCGGCCGCGAAGGCACGGGCAGGTTATCCAGGAACCAATCGTAGAGCGGCCGGTGGTCGGCGAATTCGAGCGTGCAGAGCGAATGCGTCACGCCTTCGATCGCATCCGACTGGCCGTGGGCGAAATCGTAGCTCGGATAGATGTGCCACTTGGTGCCGGTGCGCGGATGCGGTGCGTTCAAGATGCGGTAGAGCACCGGGTCGCGCAGATTGATGTTGCCCGACGCCATATCGATCCTGGCGCGCAGCACGCGCGCGCCGTTCGGGAACTCCCCGGCGCGCATGCGGCGGAAGAGATCGAGGTTTTCCTCGATCGTGCGCTCACGGAAGGGGCTGTTCCTGCCCGGCTCCGTCAGCGTGCCGCGGTTTGAGCGCATCTCCTCCTGGCTCTGGTCGTCGACATAGGCGTTGCCGGTGCGGACCAGATGCTCGGCCCAATCGTAGAGCTGCTCGAAATAGTCGGAGGCGTGGAAGAGCCGCTCGCCCCACTCAAAGCCGAGCCAGCGCAGGTCGCGCTTGATCGCGTCGATATATTCCTGCTCTTCCTTGGCCGGATTGGTGTCGTCGAAGCGCAGCGCGCAGTGTCCGCCGAACTCCTCCGCAACGCCGAAATTCAGGCAGATTGATTTCGCATGGCCGATGTGGAGATAGCCGTTCGGCTCCGGCGGAAAGCGGGTGACGACCGCCCGATGACGACCTGCATCGAGGTCGGCGCGGATGATGTCGCGGATGAAATCCTGCCCCGCTTCGCGGGGCGAGGTGTCGACGGCGGTCATTTCGTGCAGCGCTGAGCAGTCAGTGTCGCCGCCTATCTGGCAAATCGGGCGCAGAAAGCCAAGGACGGCGGCCGTCCTGCAAGGAGCGCCTCAGGAGACCGGCTGCTCGAACTCGCATCCAAGCCTAAGCTCGATCACGACGCCCGACGGATCTTGGGGGGCGCGAACGACGATTCTGGTGCTGCCGGTCTGCCGGTCGATCGACCCTTCGACGATGTTGCCGAGCCTCGCTCCCTCCTGCGGGGATGAGCCGAAGCTGATATCCGAAGCGGTGAGCACCACAATCGGCTGGCTGCCGACGCCAAAGCCGAGAACCCGCCGCTCGACGAAATCGATCAGACCGTTGGCCACGACCGGACCGCCCGGGGGCGGCTGATCTGCCGTGATCGTCGTTCCGACGCAGCTGACCCGGAGCCGCTCGATCGACGCGGGCGTATCGCTCGCGGACGCCACTCCGGGCGCGGCAAGAGCCGTCGTCCCCATCGAGGCACACATTCCCGCCAGGAGGAATCGCCCGAGCATCGGACGAGACTAGCACGGTTAAGCGCCGCTGGCTTCGCGGAGCGTCGGCTCAGTCCGGCAGGAGGCAGGGAACGACGTGGCGGCCATGGCGCCTGTAGACCCTAAAATGCGAATTGGTGGTGAGCACGGTCACCTCGGAGAAAAGCTCCGTCATGCGGACGAGACACGCATCGGCCAATCCCATTGGAAGGTCCCTGTATTTATCCATGAGAGCGAGAATTCGATCCATGTCGGCGTCAAGATGAAGGCTGACTCGAATTGCGCCGCGCCGAAGAAACTCGGAGAAACTCGGCCAGCCTCCACGTCCCAGGATGTGGGAGGCCTCTGAGAGCACGGCTTCGCAAGTGTGCCATGGAGTGACGTATTCGGCGGCGGCGTGCTTGGCCCAAATGTGGTGACGGTCTCGCTCGCTCAGCAGCGCGACCAGGAAGCCGGTGTCAACGACGGCTTCGGCCATAACCAGTCGATCGGAGATAGTGATCGGTCTTGCTGCTCAAGTCCGCCGGCAGGTCTTTCACCGAACCTATGAGGTCAGAGATGGCATCGAGGTGAGCCGCCGATCGCGTCGCGGGCTTGGTCTGTTGCAGCCGCTCGCGGACAACGTCGGATTTCGAAATCCGACGTTGACGCGATTCCGCTTCGATGTCGGCGGCGAGCGGTTCTGGCAATCGCACGGTGAGTGTCTTCATGAGTCTGCATGTAATGCACAGCTGACAGAACGGCAATACATTGCCCGAAGCGGCGTGTCACCCCGTGGGCGACGTCAGGCGACGTAGCGGGAAGATACGGCTTGCGGCCTCGCCGGACGCCGCAGCCCCTGTGCTTCCTTGAGAAGACGGCGCGCCGTTTCCTCGAAGGATGCGGCGGGATTGTAGAGGAACCCCTGACCGAGGACGCAACCAAGCGCCTGCAGCCTCTCCGCCTGCTCCACCGTCTCGACGCCCTCCGCAACGATCCGCATGCCGAGCTTCGCGGCAATGTCGATCAGCGCTTCGACGATGACGCCGCCGGTCGTGTCGCCGACAAGCCGATCCACGAAGCATTTGTCGATCTTGATGATGTCGACGGGGAAGGTCAGCAAGTGGGTGAGCGACGCGTATCCCGTGCCGAAGTCGTCGAGCGCGACGCGGAGCCCCATGGAACGCAGGCGCTCGGCGGCGGGGGCGACAACCTTGTCGCATCCGCCGACGAAGACGGTCTCGGTCACCTCCAGGATGGCATGGTCGAGGGGCACGTCGAAGGCGCTGAAGGCGTTGGTGATGCGCGCAGCGAGGTCGTCGCACTGAAAATCGGCCATCGATACGTTCACGCCGACATGCTGAAAGGGGATGCCGAGATCGATCCAGGCGCGCACGTCGGCCGCGACCCGCTTCAACATCACGTCGGTCAATCGGCGGGCGATACGCGGCTCGTCGAGCGCTTCCTGGAAATACCCGGCGGCCACGACCCCGCCGTCTTCGGTCACCAGCCGCGCAAGCGCTTCGAGGCCTACGATCTCCTTGGTGTCGAGGCGCACGACCGGCTGGTAATGCGCGGCGATGCGTCCCTCGTTGAGCCCGGCCTCCAGTTCGCTAATGCGCTGCATGCGTCGCGTCATCGCGGCGCGGAGCGGCGCGCTGTATTCGATGAAGCGCCCGCGCCCGCTCTCCTTCGAGTCATAGAGAGCAAGGTCGGCGTTTTGCCGAAGCGTATCGATATCCTTGCCGTCGCGGCCGTAGAGAGCCCCGCCGATCGTGACATGCGGGACAAGAGTGTGCCCTTCCGCCGTGAACGGCGTTTCCATGCCCGCAAGCACGCGTTCGGCCGCCTCGCGCAGCGCGTCCGGCGCCTGGCAATCGCCGAGAATCGCAATGAACTCGTCGCCGCCGATCCGGCACGCCGTCCCCGGCGAAACCGTCTGCGCAAGTCGGCGCGCGACCTGCCGGATCAGTTCGTCACCCACGGCATGTCCGAGCGTGTCGTTGGTGATCTTCAGATTGTCGATGTCGATGAGGAGAAGCCCCAGTCCTTCGGGCGACTCCTCGATCTTCTGCCACATGAGCGTATCGGCATGGAAACGGTTCGGCAGACCCGTCAACGTGTCGTAGAACGCAAGCTCGTGGTTTCGGGCGTGGACTTCCATCTGCTCGAGCGCGATGGCGCAGATGTGGACGCAGGTAGCGACCGCGCGCCGCTCAACCTCGCTCGGTCCCCGCTTGCTGCGATAGTAGAGGGCGAAGGTGCCGATCACCCGCCCGGCGCGCGCCTTGATCGGGCTTGACCAGCAAGCCTTGAGACCAAGTGGTTCGACGAGCGCCCGATAGTCCTTCCAGAGCGGATCGGCGCCGATATTGTCGACGAGCACTGGCTCTCCGCGAAAGGCCGCCGTTCCGCACGAGCCGGCCGCCGGGCCAATGGATAAGCCGTCCAGCGCTGCCGAGTAGCCGGCAGGAAGGCTCGGCGCGGCAACCGGGTGGACACAGCCCTTCTTGTCCACCGAGAGGACGGAGCAGATTGCCTCGGGTGCAACCGCTTCGATGCGCCGGCACAGCGCGTCGGTGACCACCCGCAGCGGCTCGCCGTAAGCGATCATCTCCAGAACCTCGTTCTGGATCACCTGCAATCGGTCGTCTGTGGAGAACGTCATCCGATGCCCGCGGGATCGAGATTCGCCATCCATCCAGCCGAAATCTGACCATTCCATTTGCCAGTTGCTTCAATTTTGATTTTCCCGCTCAACGGGCGAGCATGACCCGGCAAAAGAGGACCGATCCTTGCGGTCCGCCTCTATTTAACATATGTATTAAATACTAGCTCGTGGGGGAGATGCGCCATGCAAGAGATCACTGCGAACGTGAACTGGCTCGCCGTCGTCGTCGGCGCGGTCTTGTCGTTCTTGCTTGGCTGGCTCTGGTACTCGCCGGTGCTGTTCGGCAAGAAATGGGCCGAGGGCGTCGGTGTCGAGCTTGGCGGCGCGAGCGCCATGCCGATCGGGGCGATGGTCGCGCAGATCGTCGGCATAGTCCTGCTTGCGTGGCTCTTCGGCGTGACGGCGGCTAAGGACGCGCTGCTCACCATCATCCTGGTGGTGCTGACGATTGCGGCCTTCATCGTCTCGGGCGGCATCTTCGCCAAGAAGAGCACGTACGCGATCTGCACCGAGGCCGGTTACATCGTCGCGATGGCGGTCGTCATGTTCATCGTGCAGGCGATCCTGTAGCTGCGCCTCCCCGCCGGCATAGGAAGACACCGCCCGGCGGGCTACGCTCGCTCGCGCTCACATGATACACGGGCGTCCAATTCAGACCGCCCTTGCCAATGCCTGCTTCCGTCGTCACCCGTTTCGCCCCCTCCCCGACCGGGTTCCTCCATATCGGCGGAGCGCGGACGGCGCTCTTCAATTGGCTCTATGCGAAGCACACCGGCGGCAAGATGCTGCTGCGGATCGAGGACACCGACCGCGAGCGCTCCACCGAGGCTGCGATCGCCGCGATTCTCGACGGTCTGACCTGGCTCGGACTGAATTGGGACGGCGAAGCAATCCACCAATTTGCGCGCGCCGCCAGGCACCGCGAGATCGCCGAGGAACTGGTGCGGCGTGGCAAGGCCTACCGTGCCTACGAGACGCCGGAAGAGCTCGCGGCGATGCGCGACAAGGCGCGGGCTGAAGGCGGCTTTGCGCGCTACGACGGCTATTGGCGCGACCGCGACCCGGCCGAAGCGCCGCAGGGGGCGCCGTTCGTCATCCGCATCAAGGCTCCGCTCGACGGCGAAACGGTGATCAACGACCACGTGCAGGGCCGCGTCGCGTTCCCGAACAAGGATCTCGACGACTTCATCATCCTGCGCTCCGACGGCACGCCGACCTACATGCATGCCGTCGTCGTCGACGACCACGACATGGGCATCACGCATGTGATCCGCGGCGACGACCATCTGACCAATGCCGGGCGGCAATCGATCATCTACGAGGCGATGGGCTGGCCGATTCCGGAATGGGCGCACCTGCCGCTGATCCACGGGCCGGACGGCGCCAAGCTTTCCAAGCGCCACGGCGCGCTCGGCGTCGATGCCTATCGCGCCATGGGCTATCTCCCCGAAGCGCTCAGGAATTATCTCGCGCGGCTCGGCTGGTCACATGGCGATGACGAGATCTTCTCCAGCGAGCAGGCCGCCGAGTGGTTCGAGCTTTCCGCCATCAACAAGGCCGCGGCGCGCTTCGACTTCGAGCGGCTCAGGAACCTGAACGGCCACTACATCAGGCAGATGGATGACGCCGATCTGCTGCGGCGGCTTGAGGCGATCCTGCCGGAGATTGAAGGCGGAGCGGACTTCGCCGCGAAGCTCGACGCAATTCGCCTCGCCTTCCTTGCGCTATTGCCCGCATTGAAGGAGCGCGCGAAGACGCTCGTGGAACTTGTTCATTCGGCAGCGTTTTTAGCAGCAGAACGGCCACTCGGCCTCGACGAAAAGGCGACCGCCTTGCTCGACGGAGAAGCGCGGCCGCGGCTCGGACGATTGGCCACGACGCTGACTACGACCGCTTGGGATGCAGCGGCGCTCGAAACGGCGGTGAAGGCATTCGCCGAGGCGGAGGGCGTGAAGCTCGGCAAGGTGGCGCAGCCGCTGCGCGCCGCGCTGACGGGGAGCGCGGCCTCTCCGCCGATCTTCGACGTTCTCGTCGCGCTCGGCCGCGAGGAGAGCCTCGCGCGCATCAAGGACCAGGCGGCGTAGGCGACTACACCGCCTCTCCGCGAAGCCGCTTCTCCCGCCGTCCTGCGCCGTGCTCCGCTTCCTCCACGACGATCGCAGCCGCCTTGTCGCTCGGCCGCGCGCCGTCGGGAAGCGCGGTCATCGCCGCCATACGCTGAAGTGCCTTGACCTGCGCCCGCCGCTTCTCGCTGTCGGAAAGAAGCGCCAGCGTCTCGCGCGCCAGCACGTCGGGCGGGCCGTCGTCGTCGATGAACTCCGGCACCGCGTTCTCGCCGAGCACGAGATTGGTGAGGACGATCGACTGCCCTTTGATGAACGGCTTCAAGAGCCGCACGATCGGATCGACGCGGTAAGCGACGACCATCGGAACGCCTGCGAGCCCAAGCTCGAGCGTCACGGTTCCCGACGCCGCAAGCGCCGCATGCGCGCGCCGAAACGCGGCGAATTTTTCCGCTTCGCCGAGCACGATCTTCGGCCGCACCGGCCACGCAGCGGCGCGGGCGGCGATCTCGTCGGCGAGATGCGGGACGGCTGGAAGCAGCACCTCGACGCCCGGCCGTGCCGCGGCGATCTTCGCAAGCGCCTCGCCGAACGGCGGCATCAGCCTGTCGATCTCCGTGCGTCGGCTGCCGGGAAGCACCAGGAGCAAGGGCCGCTCGCCGAGCGGTCCCCGCTCGCCCGGAGCCGGCTGCAGCTCGTCGAGCCGTTCGACGAGCGGATGTCCGACATAGGTGCAGGGCGGGCCGCCAAGCCGGCGATGGGCTTCCGGCTCGAACGGCAGGAGCGCCAGCACATGATCGACGTAGCGCGTCATCCTCCGCGCCCGGTAGGCGCGCCACGCCCAAACCGTCGGCGATACGTAGTCGACGATCGGAAGCTCCGGCCGCCGCTCCGCGACGCGCCGCGCCACCGCATGGGTCAGGTCCGGGCTGTCGATGATGACGAGGACGTCAGGCTCCGCGGCGATCACCGCCGCGACCGTCTGGTGCACGCGGCGAATGATCCGCGGCAGGTGGGCGATGATCGCACCAAGCCCCATCACAGCCACATCGGAAATCGGGAAAAGACTCGTCATGCCGCGCGCCCGCATCCGCTCGCCGGCAAGCCCCATGAAGGTCGCGTCGGGGCGGACGCGGCGTAGCGCGTCGATCAGCCCGGCGGCGAGCTGATCGCCCGATTCCTCACCGACGACCAGCGCGATGCGGAGCTGGCGCTCAGCCATGCCCGAGTTTCGAAGCGTTCAGACCCAGGAGGAACAAGTCGGCACGGCGGAACGCGTCGATCGTCTCGTCGCGCCCGACGAGCATCGTGCGGCCGGCCTCGGCGGCGACGCCGGCGAGACCTGCACGCCTCGCGTGATCGGCCGTGGTCGGGCCGACCGTCGGCAAATCGTGGCGCCCGTCCTGTTTCGGCTTCAGGCATTTCACCAGAACGCCGCCCTTCGTGCTGACGGTGCCGGCGCGGCGAAGCAGCGCGACCCGCTCAAGCAGCGCGTCGGTTCCCGCGGCGTCCTCCACCGCGACGACACGGCCGCCGACCGCAACGGCACCCTGCGCAATGTCGAGGCGACCGACCTCGCGCGCCGCCGCAACTGCCGCCGCGATGTCTTCCTCCGACTGTTGCGATACAGAGCCCACCTGGCAGCCTTCGGCGAGCCCGAGATCAGGCGCGACCGCAAGCGGGCTGACAACGCGGACGCCGTTCTCCTCGATCAGCTTGGCGACACCGGAGAGAAGGTCGTTGTCGCGCCGCGCCATCAGCTGCACGATGCGGGGGATCAGCTTCACGGCGCCGAAATCGGGCCGCAGCGCGCGGTAATCCGGGCGCCGCGTTATCGTGCCGATCAGCACCGCCTCGCGGCAGCCGCTCTCTTCCCACAGGCGGAGCAGGCGTCCGATCTCGCCCCAGCGCACGGTGTGGACGGGCGCCGGCGCAAAAGCTTCCGGCTCGGCCTCGCCGGCGATCGCGAACACGATTGCCGCGCGACCCTCTCGCAACGCAGCGGCGGCGACGAGCTGCGGCAGCCTGCCTCCGCCCGCAAGAATCGCGATCGGAGAGGCCGCAGCGGTGCCGCTCATCGCGATCAGGCCCCCGCGTTGCGCGCACGCGGTGTGCAGATCGCGCGGTCGCCGCCCGCACGGATGAAATCGACGATCTTCCTCACATTCTCGTCGCCCGCGAATTCCTGCTCGACGTCGGCGAGGCGCTCCTTCAGCGTGCCCTCCGGTCCGAACAGCATTCGATAGGCCCGCCGCAGCTGGTGGATCGCTTCGCGCGAGAAGCCGCGGCGACTGAGGCCGACGATGTTGAGCCCACCGAGCTCGGCGCGGTTGCCGATCGCCGAGCCGAACGGGATCACGTCGTTCTCCACGCCCGACATGCCGCCGACGAAGCCGCTCTCGCCGATCCGCACATATTGGTGGACGGCGGAGAGGCCGCCGAGGATGGCGTAGTCGCCGATGCGGCAGTGCCCGCCGAGAGTCGCGTGGTTGACCAGGATCACGTGGTTCCCGATTGAGCAATCGTGCGCCACGTGCGAGCCGACGAGAAGCAGGCAATCGTCGCCGATCGTGGTCACCAAGCCGCCGCCTTCGGTGCCCGGGTTGATCGTCACATGCTCGCGGATGATGCAGTTTCGGCCGATCTCCAGCCGGCTCGACTCGCCTTTGTACTTGCGGTCCTGCGGCGGCAGTCCGACGCTTGCGAACGGGAAAATCTCGGTGCCGGCGCCGATCGTCGTTTGCCCGCCGACCACGACATGGGGATGGATCTTGACGCCCTCGCCGAGCCGCACGCCGGAGCCGACGATCGAATAGGGGCCGATGGCGGCCCCTTCCGCCAACTCTGCCCCATCCTCGACAATTGCGGTCGAATGAACGTCAGCCAAGGTCAGCTATCCACCAGCATGGCGCTGACTTCCGCTTCGGCGACCTTGGCGCCGTCCACGCGCGCTTCAGCAGCGAACCTCCAGATGTTGGTGCGGCGGCGGATCTTGCGGACATGGTACTCGACCGTGTCGCCCGGAATGACCGGCTTGCGGAACTTGGCGTTGTCGATGGTCATGAAATAGACGAGCTTCGCCGGGCCCGACAGGGCCTGTGACAGGATGCACAACGCGCCGGCGGTCTGCGCCATCCCCTCGATAAGAAGCACGCCCGGCATCACCGGGTGGCCGGGAAAGTGGCCTTGGAAATGCGGCTCGTTGTAGGTCACGTTCTTGATGCCGACGCAGGAATTGTCGCCGTTGATGTCGCGGATCCGGTCCACCATCAGGAACGGATAGCGGTGCGGCAGCGCCTGCAATATCTTGCTGATGTCGGCCGCTTCAAGCGTCCTGATCTCATCCATCTGCAAATCGCTCCCGGCGGGCTAGATGCTTGCCGTTCTCAGTCGGCCCGGTCTTTCTGCGCAAGTCTACGCAGCGCAACCATCTCGCGGAACCACTCCTTTACCGGGCGCGCCGGAACGCCGCCCCAGCGGGCGCCCGGCGGCACGTCGTCATGTACGACGCTGACCGCCGCGATCTGCGCACCGTCGCCGATCCGGACGTGCCCGTTGACGCCGCTCTGCCCGCCGATCGCCACGAAATCGCCGAGCCGAACGGAGCCGGAGATACCGACTTGCGCGACGATGAGGCAGTGCCGGCCGATTTCGACGTTATGGGCGATTTGAACTTGGTTGTCGATCTTGGTCCCCTCACCCACCACAGTGTCGCGGTTGGCGCCGCGGTCGATCGTGGTGTTGGCGCCGATCTCCACGTCGTCCTGGATGATGACACGGCCAACCTGCCCGACCTTGAGGTGGCCGCTCGATCCGGGCACGAAGCCGAAACCGTCCTGACCGATGCTGACGCCGGGGTGAAGGACGACGCGGTTGCCGATGAGCGCATGCTGGATGACGGCGTTTGCGCCGACAACACAATCGCGCCCGATCGCGACAGCCTCGCCGACCACCGCCCCCGCTGAAATGATCGTGCCGCGCCCGATTTCCGCGCGCGCCCCGACCACGGCGCCGGGCTCCACGCGCACATCTTTTTCGAGGCGCGCGTCGGGATGGACGATGCCCGCAAGCTCCGAGCGCCCGAAGAAGCCAAGGGGACGCAGCGCGGCCGGATATGCCGCCGCAACGTAGCGGCTATAAGCGCGATGGGGCTCGGTCGTTTCCAAGACCGCAACGCCCGCCGGCACGCGTGCCGAATAGCGCTTCTGGCAGAGGCAGGCCGAGGCGCGCGTCGCCGCCAGATGCGTCACGTAGCGCGGATTATCGAGAAAGCTCAGATCGCCCTCGTCGGCGGACGCAAGCGGTGCGGCGCCAAGGATCAGCGTCGCCGGATCGCCGCGCACGAGTTGCGCACCAACCAGCTCCGCGACCTCGGCGAGGCGCAACGGCGCCGGTGACGGAATGAAGCGAGAATCACGCATCAGGCCCGACCGAGCAACCGGCCGACTGAGCGGCCGATCCTCACCCTATCAGAACTGCGTGGCGCCGCCGAAACGGAAGAATTGCGTCCTGTCGTACCCGTCGCGGGTGATTACCTGCGCGAAGTCCGCACGCAGCGGTCCGAGCGGCGAGGCCCAGAGGATCGAGCCGCCGACCGAGGAGCGGATGTCGACCCGATCGAGCGGTGACCCGACCGCAACCGTCGCGTCCGTGTCGAAGAGCGTGCCGGCATCCGCGAAGACTGCGCCCTTCAAGCCGAGCTCCTTCGGGAGCAGCGGGAGCGGGAACTGCATCTCGGCGGTGCCGGCGACAAAGATCTTGCCGCCGAGAGCGTCGCCGGTCGTCGGATCGCGCGGGCCAAACCCGGAGCTCTGGAAGCCGCGCACCGTCTCGCCGCCCTTGAAGAACGAGTCGAGCAGCCGGACGTTCTCGCCGATGCCGAAGATATCGCCGCCCTGCACCTTGATCAGCCCGACGACGTCCCGATCCGGCAGAAGCTCGTGATAGTACGAGCCGCTGCCTGTCGTCTTCAGATAGCGCACGTCGCCGCCGACGCCGGCGAACTCCTGCGTGAACTTCACGTAGAAGCCGTCGTGCGGGTCGCGGCGATTGTCGAGCGTATCGTAGATCAGCGAATAGAGAACCGAGGAGACCAAGGTGTCCCCGCGCGACTGGCAGATGGCCAGCGAGACGTCATCCCCGCCCACGCCGTCGCACTGATAGCTGCAACGGTGATCTTCTCGTCCTCGATCTGGTAGCCGGTCTGAACCGTGAAATCCTCGGTGATCGGGAACCCGAACAGGAGCGAGCCGCCGGTCGTCTCGTAGTCGTAGGAGCGGAAGCTGTTCGCATTGTAGATGCGGCGGAAGACGTTTACGCCGGCCGAAATGCGGCGACCGAGGAAATAGGGATCGGTGAACCCGACCTCGTAGCTTCGCGTGCTCGATGCCGGCGCCCACGGCAACGCGAAGGTTGTAGCCGCGGCCGAGGAAGTTCTTCTCCGTCAAGGAGATGTCGCCGACGGCGCCGTCGGAGGTCGAATAGCCGACGCCGAACGAAATCGAGCCTGTCGGCTGTTCGACGACGGTAACGACGACGACGACGCGATCGTCGGCCGAGCCGGGCTCGGTCGTGATGTTGACGTCTGAGAAGTAGCCGAGCAGGCGAAGCCGCCGCTGCGCTCGGTCGATCAGCACGCGATTGAAAGCGTCGCCCTCGGCGATGTCGAATTCGCGGCGGATGACGTAGTCGCGCGTTCGCGTGTTCCCGCGAATGTCGATGCGCTCGATATAGACGCGCGCGCCCTCGTCGACGACGTAGGTCACGCTGATCGTCAGCGTCTCGGGATCGCGGTCGAGGCGCGGCCGCGCCTGCGCGAAAGGATAGCCGTGCGCCGCCAGATAGAGCGTGATCGTCTTCGAGCGATTTGTCGACCTCGCCGCTGGAGAAGACGTGGCCCTTATCGGTGAAGACCTGGCGCTCGAGTCACGCCGGGTCGACGCCCGGAGATCGTCGAATCGACGTTGATGTCGCCGAACCGGTAGCGCGGGCCTTCGTTGATGGTGAAGACGATGAAGAAGGCGTTCCGCTCGCGGTCGAGTTCTGCCACGGACGACACGACCTGGAAGTCCGCGAAGCCGCGGTCGAGATAGTAGCGGCGCAGCTTCTCCTCGTCCGACGACAACTGATCCGGATCGTAGTTGTCGCCGCTGCGGATGAAGCTCAAGAAGCCCCGATTGCCGCGTCGCGATGACGTTCCTGAGCCGCGCGTCGCTGAAGGCGTGGTTGCCGATGAACGTGATGCCCGAAACGCCGGTCTTCGGACCCTTCGGTGATCACGAAGACGAGGTTCACGCGGTTGTTCGGCAGCTGGATCGTCTGCGGCGTCCACCGACGCCTGGAAGCGGCCCGAGCGGCGATAGAGTTCAAGAATCCGCGCCACGTCGCTCTGCACCTTGGCGCGCGTGAAGACGCCGCGCGGCGTCGACTGCACGATGCCCTTCGAGCTGATCGTCCTTGAACTTCTTGTTGCCCTCGAACGCCACCTCGTTGATGACCGGGTTCTCGACGACGACGACGAGGAGCGACCGCGCCGCGCACGTTGAGGTTCACGTCGGAGAAAAGACCGGTCTCGAAGAGCGCCTTCAGCGAGGCGTCCTCTTCCTCGCTGCCGAAGCTCTTGCCCGGCCGGATGACGAGGTAGGCGCGGATCGTCTCGGCATCGACGCGCTGGTTGCCCTCAACGTCGATGCGGCTGACGACGGTCGCGTCGCGCCTCGGACGCAGGCAGTGTCGCGCCCAGAATCGACGCGGCAACGAGCAGCAGCGTGGCCAGGAAGCCCTGGAGGTAGCGCCGGCTTCGTCTCACTCGCATTGGCGGCTTTTTCTGGTCTTTCTGGGCACAAGAGCAATTCGAGGGCGCCGCCCGCAGCCGGCCCCCCTCAAAGCTATTGCAGGGATTCGTCGCGCTTTCAATTGGACCAGCCCCCCCGGCGCCCCCTTTTTCGGCGCGACGTGGCCTTTGGGCAACGTCGCCTAAGCACCTACGAATTCACGAAAATTCCCGAGATGTTCGCGATGTCGTTGAAGGTCACGAAGATGAACAACATGATGACCAGCGCAAAGCCGATGCGAAAGCCGAGATCCTGCACGCGCGGGCTGAGCGGGCGGCCCCGCACCGCCTCGATCAGATAGAAGAAAAGGTGCCCGCCGTCGAGCATCGGCACCGGGAAACAGATTGAAAAGCCCGATCGAGACCGAAAGCACCGCAGCGAGATAGATCAGCCCGGGAATTCCGCCGGACGAGA
Organism: uncultured Alphaproteobacteria bacterium; assembly: GCA_963778625.1. Taxonomy (GTDB): domain Bacteria; phylum Pseudomonadota; class Alphaproteobacteria; order Rhizobiales; family Afifellaceae; genus DASWJZ01. The sequence continues at coordinate 33,458 of CAVZVB010000006.1, read as the reverse complement.
CGACCGCGCCGGACACCTGCCCGATGCGAATCGGGCCGGAAAGTTGGTCGGCGCTCTCGCGGCCCCTGAAGCAGCCGCCCGATATAGGTCAGCGTCCGGTCGACGATGTTGCTCGGTCTCGCGGGCGCCCTCGACGAGCGCGGTCAGCGGATCGTCGCGTCGGAAGTCGCCCGCGGCGCCGGTGATGCCAAGGACGCCGATCTTGTGCGTCCCGCCGAGCCGGTCGGGCTCTTCCTGCGCTCCGGCGTGGCCGTCAGCGTGACCTCCTGGCCGTCCCGCTCGACGACGAAGTCGAGCTTCTCGTCGGCCGCGAGCATGACGATGCTCTGCAGGTCGGTGAACGTTTCGATCCGCCGCCGTCGACGCTGACGATCCGGTCGCCCGGCTGGAAGTCCGGCGCGCTCCGCGGCGCTTCCCGGCGATCACCGTCTCCGCGACCGGCAGGATGTGCGGCCGGCCGACGAAGACGAAGAGCGCCGCGAAGACGAGCATCGCGAGGATGAAGTTCGCCGCCGGCCCGGCCGCCACGACCAGGATGCGCTTCCACAGCGGCGCGAAATGGAAGAGGCCCTGCCGCTCCGAGAGCGGTGTCGCCGCCAGGGCCTCCGGATCGGGAACGCTCGCGGCGTTGTCGTCGCCCTCGAACCGCACATAGCCGCCGAGCGGCACCGCCGAGACCTTCCAGCGCGTGCCGCGGCGGTCGGTGAATCCGAAAAGCTCGCGGCCGAAGCCGATGGAGAAGGCGGCGACGCGGATGCCGCACCAGCGCGCGACGAGGAAATGGCCCATTTCGTGGACGAACACGACGGCCGTCAGCACGACCAGCGCCGGGACCACGTTGTCCGACGAAGACGCTCCGGAATTGGACCAGGAATCCATTGGAATCCTTTGATCTGTCTTTACGCGGCGGCGGAGCGGCGCTTGAGGTCGGCGCGCGCGATCCTTCGCGCCACGGAATCGAGCGCGAGCGCCTCTTCGATCGTTGTCGGTTCACGCAGCAATCCCTCGGATTCGGCCGCCGTCAAGGCAATTTCGACGATTTGCGGGATCGCGGTAAAGGCGATCCGGTTGGCCGAGAAAGGCCTCGACCGCGATCTCGTTCGCGGCGTTCAGCACGGTCGCCGCGCCGCCGCCGCGTCGCAGCGCCTCCATCGCCAGCCCAAGCGCCGGGAACCGCGTCGGTGTCCGCCCGCTCGAAGGTGAGCTGGCCGACCGCCGCCAGATCGAGCGTCGCGACCGGCTCGCGCACGCGCTCCGGCCAATACAGGCAGTAGCCGATCGGCCGGCGCATGTCGGCCGCGCCGAGCTCGGCGTGGATCGAGCCGTCGCGGAACGTGATCAGCGCGTGCACCACCGACTGCGGATGCACGACCACGTCGAGCGCCTCGGGCGCAAGACCGAAGAGGTGATGCGCCTCGATCAGCTCGAGGCCCTTGTTCATCAGCGTCGCCGAATCGACCGAGATCTTGGCGCCCATCGACCAGGTCGGATGCGCGACCGCCTGCTGCGGCGTCGCCTCCGCGATCCGCTCCGCCGGCCAGGTGCGGAACGGGCCGCCGGACGCCGTCAGCGTATAGGTGCGGATGTCGGCGGGGTCGCGCCGGTCGAGAAGCTGGTAGAGCGCGTTGTGCTCCGAATCGACCGGCAGCACGCGCACGCCGTGCTCGCGCGCCAGCGCCATGAAGGCGCTCCCGGCGCAGATCAGGCACTCCTTGTTGGCGAGCGCGATGTCGCTGCCGGCGCGGATCGCCGCGGCGGTCGGCTCGCAGGCCCGGCGGCGCCGACGATCGCCGAAAGCACGATGTCGACCGGCTCGGCGGCCGCCTCCTCCACGCGCCGCCGACGCCGGCCGCGGCCGCGATGCCGCGAGCCGAAGAGCTCGTCGCGAGCGCCTTGAAGCTCGCGCTTCGTCCGCGACGACGGCGCGGCGGGCGCGCAGCGCTTCGCGCCTCTCGGCAAGCTTCGCGGTGTTCGAACGCGGCGGTGACGGCATGCACCTCGAAGCGGTCGGGCGCGGCTGCCGATCACGTCGGCGGCGCTGGTGCCGACCGAACCGGTCGCGCCGAGAAGCGTGACCCGCCGGCTTCATGAGCCCGCCCGCCGCCGGGCACGCTCGCCGGCAGCGCGAGGATGCCGCCGCCGAAGCCCGAGCGCGGCGATGAGCCAGGCGAGCGCGGCCGCGCCGAAGAGCCCGTCCACCCGGTCGAGCACGCCGCCGTGGCCGGGAATGATCGTGCCGGAATCCTTCACGCCGAACTTCCGCTTCACCGCCGATTCAAAGAGGTCGCCCGCCTGCGCGGCGATCGAGAGCGGCACCTGCCAGGAGGAGCGCCGGTCCAGAACGCCGCCGCATCGGTCAGCGCCGCGGTCACGCCGCCCGCGACGAGCGCCGCGGCGAAGCCCGCGATAGCGCGCCCGACCAGGTCTTCTTCGGCGAGACGCGCGGCCAAAGCTTTGGCCCGCCGATGCCGCGCCCGCCGAAATAGGCGGCGATGTCGGTCGCCCAGACCACGACCAGGATGAAGAGGATCGCGCGCCCAGCCGCCGGGCTGCGCCTGCCGCAGCAGGACGAAGTCCGGCGCGAGGGCACCGCGACATAGACGAGCCCGAGGCCGATCCAGCGCGAGCGAGCGCCAGCGAAGTCCCGCGACGAGAGGCAGGAGCGCCGGCCGCGACGAGCAGCGCCACAGCCGGACGGACGCCGATCGTGTCGAGCACCAGAGCAGCCCGACGACGAGGAAAAGGCACGGCTGCGGTGCGCGGCGCCAGCCTCGCGGACGCCGACGATGTCCGTCCATTCCCAGAACGCCGATCGCGGCGACGAGTGCCACGAGCGCCGCGAAGGGCAGCCCGCCGAAGACAAGCGCCGCAAGCGCGATCGGCGCCAGCACCGCGGCGGAGGCAACGCGCGTCTGAGCTCGCCACGGCGCGCGGCCGAAGCGTCGTCAAACGCCAACGACGCCTCCGTAGCGGCGTTCGCGCGAGGCGTATTCGTCGAGCGCACCCTCGAACTCCGCGTCGCCGAACTCCGGCCACAGCACCGGCAGGAAGATCAGCTCGGCATAGGCCGCCTGCCAGAGCAGGAAATTGCTGATCCGCTTCTCGCCGGACGTGCGGATGATGAGGTCGGGATCGGGGATGCCGACCGTGTCGAGCGCCTGCTCGAATGCTTCCTGGTCGATGTCGGACGGCAAGAGCTCGCCCCCGGCGGCGCGCTCGGCGAGCCGCCGGGCGGCGCGCACGATCTCGTCGCGCGCACCGTAGTTGAAGGCGACGACGAGCTGCAGGCCGCGATTGCCGCGCCGTCACCTGCTCCGCCTCTTCGATCAAGCCGCGGATGTCGTCGGGAATGGCGTCGCGCGCACCGATCACGCGCACTTTGACGCTGTTGCGGTTGAGCTCGGCAAGGTCGCTGCGGATGAAGATGCGCACGAGGTTGAAGAGGCCCTGGATCTCATCTTCCGGGCGCGACCAGTTCTCCGACGAGAAGCTGAAGAGCGTCAGATAGCGGATGCCGCGGCGCACGGCGTAGCGCACGGCGTCGCGCAGCGCCTCGACGCCGCGGCGGTGCCCCTCCCCGCGCGGCAGCCCGTGCGCGTGCGCCCAGCGGCCGTTGCCGTCCATGATGATGCCGACGTGGCGGGGGAGCGCGCCGGGAAACACCGTTCCGGCTGCTGCGGCGGCAGCTCCGAAGCGGTGCTTTCTGCAAGCGACGTTGTGGCGCGGTTCGGCAAGCGGCTACACCTGTACGATCTCGCGTTCCTTGGCAGCCAACATTTCGTCGATTTCCTTAATCGCGTTGTCGGTCAGCTTCTGCAGCTCGTCCGACTGCATCCGCGTGTCGTCGAGGCTGTGGTGGCCGTCCTTCTCGAATTTCTTCAGCGTATCCATGCCGTCTTTTCGCACATGGCGGACGGCAATGCGCGCCTGTTCGGCATATTTGTGCGCAACCTTGACCATTTCCTGACGCCGCTCGGCATTGAGCTCCGGGATCGGGATGCGCAGGAGCTGGCCCTCCATGATCGGATTGAGGCCGAGATTGGCGTCGCGGATGGCGCGGTCGACGGCGCTGACCAGCCCCTTGTCCCAAACCTGGACGGAAAGCATGCGCGGCTCCGGCACGTTGACCGTCGCCACCTGGTTGATCGGCATCTGCGTTCCGTAGGCGCTGACTGTGACCGGATCGAGGAGGTTCGGCGAGGCGCGCCCGGTCCTCAGTCCCGAAAGCTCCGTCTTCAGCACGGAAACCGCGCCGTGCATGCGCCGGTCCAGGTCCTTGAAATCGAGCCCTTCCGCCATCGTCGCCATCCCTGCGTCCTCCTCGGTTCGTCCTGCGCGATCAACCGGCGGAAACGAGGGTGCCGACGGCCTCTCCCGCGACGATCCTCGCCAGGGCCCCTGGCTCATGCACGTTGAAGACGATTATCGGCAGTCCGTTGTCGCGGGCAAGGGCAAAGGCGGCCGTGTCCATGACCGCAAGTCCTTGGAAATCGCCTCTTGGAAGGTCACATGCTCGTAGCGGACGGCGTTCGGGTCGCGGCGCGGATCGGCGGAATAGACGCCGTCGACCTGCGTCCCTTTGAGGAGCGCGTCGCATTCGAGCTCGAGCGCCCTCAGCGCCGCGCCGCTGTCGGTGGTGAAGAACGGATTGCCGGTGCCGCCGGCGAGCACGACGATGACCTTGCGGCTCATGTGCCAGGCGGCGCGGCGGTGCACGTAGGTCTCGCAGATCGACGGCATCTCGATCGCCGAGAGCGCGCGCGCCTCCATGCCCTCGCGGGCGAGCGCCGCCTCGAGCGCCAGCGCGTTCATGACGGTGGCGAGCATGCCCATGTGGTCGCCGGTCACGCGGTCGCCGCCCTTGGCGGAAACCGCGACGCCGCGGAAGAGATTGCCGCCGCCGATGACGACCGCGATCTCGGTCCCCGCCCGCGCCACGCTCGGCGATCTCGCCGGCGAACCGCGGCGAGCGCGCTGTCGTCGATCCCGAAGGGCAGGTTTCCGAGCAGCGCCTCCCCCGAAAGCTTGAGCAGAATCCGCTTGGGCTTCGGCCTCGGGGGCATTTTCGACCTCACGCCTTGCGGTCCGGGCGGGACCGCTTCGACCGCATAAGACAAGGGCGCCGACAAGTCACGTCGGCGCCCCAGAAAATCATGGTTTTCCGGCAATTGCGCGGCCGAGCCTCAGTCGCCCTCGCCGTCCTTCTGGATGCCTTCGCCGAGCCGGAAAGCGACGAAATCCGTCACCGTGACCGGCCCGCCGATGTCCTTCGCGGCATCCTTCAGCACCGTCTCGACGGTGCGCTCCGAATCCATGACGAAGGCCTGCTTCAGGAGCGTCGATTCCTCGTAGAACTTGCGCAGCCGGCCCTCGACCATCTTCTCGATGATCGCCTCCGGCTTGCCGGATTCGCGCGCCTGCTCGGCGAAGATCGCGCGCTCGCGGCGATCGTCTCCGGGTCGAGCCGATCGGCGTCGACCGCGAGCGGGCTCGCCGCGGCGACGTGCATCGCGATCTGCCGGCCGAGCGTCGTGAGCTTCGCCGCGTCGCCGTCGGACTTCATGCCGACGAGGACGCCGATCTTGCCGAGGCCCGGCGCGATCGCCGCGTGCACGTAGCTCGCGACCGACGCCCTTCTCGACGGTAACGACGGCGGTGCGGCGAAGCGTCATGTTCTCGCCGATCGTGGCGACCGCGTCGGTGATTGCGGCTCTCGACCGTCGCGCCGCCCGGAAGCGGCGCCTTCAAGACCGAATTCGAGCTTGCCGTCGGTCGCGAGCGCCGCCTCGGCGACCGCTTTGACGAGCGCCTGGAACTGATCGTTCCGCGACACGAAGTCGGTCTCCGAGTTGAGCTCCACCATGGCCGCCCGGTTGCCGGAGCCGGCGACGCCGATCAGGCCCTCGGCCGCGACGCGGCCGGCCTTCTTCGCGGCCTTGGCGAGACCCTTGGTCCTCAGCCAGTCGACCGCGGCTTCCATGTCGCCCTTGGTCTCGTTCAGCGCCGTCTTGCAATCCATCATGCCGACGCCGGTCTTTTCACGCAGCTCCTTCACCATCTGCGCTGTGATGGCCATCAGGCTCGTCCTTTCAATCTTCTTGAAGTTCGGGAGAGGCCGCGTCAGGACGCGGCCGCAAGCTCCGAATCGGATGTCGCGCCGGCAGGCTCCTCGGCCGCGCCGGAGAAGGCCTCGCCTTCGAGCGCCGGCTCCGGCAGCCCCTCCTCGGACGCGCCGACATCGACGCCCTTATCGCCCTGCGCGCGCGAGATGCCGTCGATCGCGGCACGCGCCACGAGATCGCAGTAAAGCGCGACCGCGCGGCCGGCATCATCGTTGCCGGGGATCGGGAAGGTGATGCCGTCGGGATCGCTGTTGGTATCGACCACCGCAGCGATCGGGATATTGAGCCGCCGCGCCTCGGCGATCGCGATCGCCTCCTTGTTGGTGTCGATGACGAAGAGGAGGTCGGGCACGCCGCCCATGTCCCTGATGCCGCCGAGCGCGCGCACAAGCTTGTCGCGCTCGCGCGTCAGCGAGAGCCGCTCCTTCTTGGTCAGGCCCTGCGCGCCCTCGTCGAGCATCGCGTCGAGCGCACGAAGCCGCTCGATCGACTTCGAGATCGTCTTCCAGTTGGTGAGCGTGCCGCCGAGCCAGCGCGAGTTGACGTAGTACTGCGCCGAGCGTCGCGCCGCGTCGGCGACCGCCTCGGAGGCCTGCCGCTTGGTGCCGACGAAGAGGATGCGGCCGCCCTTTGGGACCGTCTCGCTCACCTGCTGCAGCGCGCGATAGAGCATCGGCACGGTCTGCGCGAGGTCGATGATGTGGATGTTGTTGCGGGCCCCATAGATGTAGGGGCCCATTTTCGGGTTCCAGCGATGCGTCTGGTGACCGAAATGCACGCCAGCCTCAAGCAGCTGGCGCATCGAAAAATCGGGTAGCGCCATAGAATTCTCCGGTTTTTTCCGCCGCGGGCGAATGGCGTCAGCCGAAAGACAGATGCCACCGGAAAGCCGGATTAGAGCTTCATGCCCGCGTGTGAGATGGCGCGGGATATAGGGGAGAGGCGGCGCCTTTGCAACTGCGAACGCGTTCCGAAGACCCGCCCGCTCCAGCGGAAATCCCCGGCCCTCCGCCCGTCTCGAGGGAACGGGGGCCGCAGGCGCGAGCGTTCGCGGCTTCCGCTCTTCTTCACGCCGCACTGCTCCTGGTGTTCGCGTACGCTCTCCCGCGCCCGCTCTCCGTCGCCCCTCCCCCGGTCGAAAGCCTATCGGTCGAGCTCCTGACGGAGGCGGAGATCGCCGCCCTCACAAAGTCCGAAGAGCCGCCGGAGGTGCCGCTCCCGAGCCCGGCGCCGGCGCCGATCCCGCCAGCGGAAGCCCCGCTCGTTCTTTCCCACGCCCGCACCCTCTTCTCCGACAGGGCGCTCAGCAGGTCCGCGCGCGCGAGCTTGGCGACGCTCGCCCTCGACGCCCGCTTCGAGCAGCTATGCGACGTCGAGGCGATGGAGCAGATCGCGCGCAGCAAGAAGGAATTCCGGCCGGAGCGCGCCGTTGCCTACGCGACCGCCGACGCCAAGGTCGCCGGCAATCTGATGACCGCCGACGGGGCAGCGTTTCTCAGCGAAGGACACTGGTATCGGCTGTCGTTCCGGTGCGAGACGACGCCGGATCGGCGGAAGGTCGTCTCCTTCGACTTTGCAACAGGCGGGCCGATCACCGAAGGCCGCGGGCTCGGCGACGGGGCGGCGGACTGAGCCTCACGCTCGGGCCTGACGCCTCAGTATTTCAGACTTGGAATCCACATCGCGAAGAACGGGAAGTAGGTCACGAGCATCAGGACCACGAGCATCGCGAGCCAGAACGGCCAAAGATGCCGCGTCGCCTTCTCGATCGGTATCTTGCCGATGGCACAGCCGACGAAGAGCACCGTCCCGACCGGCGGCGTCACCAGCCCGATCGACAGATTGAGCATCATGATGATGCCGAAGTGGACCGGGCTCACGCCGATCGCCGTCACGACCGGCAGCATGATCGGCGTGCAGATCAGAAGCAGCGGCGCCATGTCCATGAACGTGCCGAGGATCAAAAGCAGCACGTTGATCATCGCCAGGACGACGTATCTGTTGTGCGAGATTTCGAGCAGCAGATGCGTCGCCTTCGCCGGAATCTGCATCAGCGTCATCATGTAGCCGAAGCTGCCGGCGAACCCGATGACGATCATCACCATGGCGATGGTCTTGATCGCGCCGACCAGAACCCTCGGCAGGTCCCGCCATTTCAGATCACGATAGATGAACATGGTGACGAAGAACGCCCACACCGCCGCGACGGCGGCCGATTCCGTCGGCGTGAAGACGCCGCCGAGGATGCCGCCGACGATGATGATTACCGTCGCAAGGCCGGCAAGCGCTTCCCAGGTGATGCGGAGCGCGTCGCGCAGCGGCACGAAATTGCCGCGCGCATAGCCGCGCTGCACCGCGATGATGTATGACAGCGTCATCAGCGACAGGCCGACCATGATGCCGGGGATGACTCCGGCCAGGAAGAGCTGCGCCACCGAGACGGCGCCGCCGGCGGCGTAGGAATAGATGATGGCGTTGTGGCTCGGCGGAATGACGATGCCCTGGGTCGCGCCGGAGATCGTCAGGTTGACGGCGAAATGGTCGTCGTAGCCCTGCTTCTTCATCATCGGGATCATGATCGAGCCGATCGAAGACGTGTCGGCGACCGCCGAGCCCGACACGCCGCCGAAGAACATCGAGGCGAGCACGTTCACCATGGCGAGGCCGCCGCGCATGAAGCCGACGAAGATGTTGGCAAAGGCGACGAGCCGGCGCGCCATGCCGCCCTCCGACATCAGCGCGCCGGCGAGCACGAAGAAGGGGATCGCAAGGAGCGCGAAATCGTCAACGCTGTCGGAGACTTTGAGGAGCACCGCAGCAAGCGGCAGATGCGAATAGAGCGCACCGACCAGGGCAGCGACGCCGAGCGCAAAGGCGACCGGCATGCCGAGGATCAGCAGCACGAAGAAGCTGCCGAGAAGAACGACCGGCCCGAACGGCCCCCCCATGGTTCAACGCCCCCTAATAGCCGAGCTTGCGCGCTTCTTCCTCGGCGTGCGCAAGCGCCAGCCGCACTTCCTCCTCTTCGTCCACGGCCATGGCGTGCGGATAGAACACCGACTCGATGATGAAGAGGAGCAGGATGAATCCGCCGCCCGGAATCGCCGAATAGACCGCACCGACGCGGATGTAGTTGAACTCCGGATAGGCCTGGAACCACGTCGTCTGCACGAGGTCGGCGCCGTAGTACATCATCGCAATCGCAATCGTCGCCATCAGCAAGGTGACGAGCGCCGCGGGATCCGCTGGAGGTGCGGCGGCAGCAGACCCGTGAAGAATTGGATCCTGAAGGTGCGACTTCGCGCGGTAGCACGCCGCCGCGCCGTAGAGCGTGAGCTGCACGGAGAAGAAGATCGAAGCCGGCTCGGCGAATGCGGCGCCCATGTAGAAGACGTAGCGCATGATCACGCCGACGAAGATCAGGATAGTCATGCTGACCATCGATACGATCGCAATGACCATGCAGAGGACGTAGAGCACGTCCATGATGCGAACGTAGATCGGCCGCATGCGCGAACATCCCCCTGATTGAAGCGGACGCGGAAGCAAATCCCGCCCGGATGCCGGCGACTGCGCCGGCACCCGGGCGATGGCAATCCCGCCTACGAAAGGCGACGGCCTTATTGGACCGCGTTGATTGCCTTCAGCAGGTCAGCATATTTGGCGCCGTATTTGTCGCGAACCGCTTGGGTCGCTTCGATGAACGGCGTCTTGTCGACGTTCGCCTCGATGTGCACGCCCGCGGCCTGCAGATCTTCGAGCGCTTTCTTCTCCTTTGCCGCCCACAGCTCGCGCTCCTTGAGGACGCACAGCGCCGAGGCTTTGCGGATCAGCTGCTGGTCGGTCGCGTCGAGCGTGTCCCACACCTTCTTCGAGAAGACGAAGATCTCCGGCACCATCAGGTGCTCGTCGAGAGTGTAGTAGCCGGCGACCTCGTAGTGCTTGCCCTCGTCGTAGGACGGCGGGTTGTTCTCGGCGCCGTCGACGACGCCGGTCTGCAGCGACGTGTAGAGCTCGTTGTAGGCGATCTGCACGCCGTTGCCGCCCATGGCGTTGACCATGTCGACGAACATCGGGTTCTGCATGACGCGGATCTTCATGCCGGAAAGATCGCACGGCTTCTCGATCTGCTTGCCCTTGACGTAGAACGAGCGCGAGCCGGCATCCATGTAGCCGAGGCCGATCAGGCCGGCCGGCTCAAGCTTGTTCAGAAGCCCGGTGCCGATCTCGCCGTCGACCACAATGTGCTGCTGATCGAGGTTCCGAAAGACGTAAGGCAGGTTGAAGACGTTGAAATCGTCGACGATCGGCCCGACGACGCCGACCGACACGCGCGTCATTTCGAGCGCGCCGAGCTGGACCTGCTCGAGCGCTTCCTTTTCGCCGCCGAGCTGCATGTTCGGGAAGAGGTTCACCGTGATGCGGCCGTCGGTCCATTTCGACAGCAGGTCGCCCATGTAGGCGATGGCGTCCGTCGTCGGGTAACCGGTCCCGTGGACGTCGCTCGTCTTGATCTCAAGGCTCAACGCCGGCGCCGTCCATGTGAATGCGGCAAAGGCGACGGCGCCAACGGATGACGCAATACGAAATGCGATTGGTTTCACTGCGTTTCCTCCCTTAGCATTCTGCGCCGGCTGGGCTGGATCCCGACCTGGCCATTATCTAATATACTAGTTTCATAGTCGCTCGCAGCGGTTTTTCTGCGTCAGCCCATCTCCACGTGCACCACGCCCGGCACCGCCTTGATGGCGCCGGCGACCTGCGGCGTGACGCGGTAATTGCCCGGGAAGCTTCAGCTCCACCTCGCGGCCAAGCATGACGACGACGGAGACCGTCCCCTCGCCTTCGGCGAGCCGGTTCGCCAGCCGCTCGACCGGCTCCGGCGCATCGAGGAAGACGCGGATCGCCTGCGCCTTCTTCGCCGCCAGCGCCTCGAGCGGCTCGAGGTTCTGGATGCGCGCGCGGACTTCCTCCGTCTCCGGATCGAATTCGCCGCCGATCTGCACGAAGAGCGAATGGCCGGGCTCCAGCAGTTCGCGCCATTCGGCAAGCCGCTCCTGATAGACGGTCGCCTCGAACTGCGCCGTCGGGTCGGAGAGCATGATGATGCCGATCCGCCCGCCGGTGCGTGTCCGCCGCTCCTGGCGGCTGACGACGGTCGCCGCGATCTTGGCGGTGAACTGGCGGCTTGCGCGCAGCCGCTCTTCGAAGGCCTTCCAGGTCAGCCCGCCGCGCGCTTCGGCGAGCGCCGCGTAGTCGTCGATCGGATGGGCGCTGAGATAAGTCCCGATCGCCGTGAACTCGCGCTGCAGCCGCTCCGACGGCGCCCACGGCTCGGCGGCGACGAAGAAGAGCCGCGTCGGCTCGCCCGAGCCGCCGAAGAGGTCGAAGATGCCGCTCTCGGCGCGCTCCGTCCGCTCCTGCGCGGCGGCAAGCACGCGGCCGACATTCTCGAACACCTTGGCGCGGTCCGGATCGAGGCTGTCGAAGGCGCCTGCCTGCGCCAGGCATTCGAGCGCCTTGCGGTTCAGGATCTGCGGGTCGATGCGCGAGGCGAAGTCGGCGAGGTCGGCGAAGGGCCGCTCGCCGCGCACCTTCACCAGGTGCTCGACCGCATGCGCGCCGACGCCCTTCAGCGCCGCGAGCGCGTAGACGATCTTGCCGTCGCGCCACCTCGAAGCTGACGCCGGAGCGGTTGACGTCGGGCGCGACCACCTCGATGCCGAGCCGCCGCGCCTCGAGGCGGAATTCGTTGAGCTTGTCGGTGTTGTTCATGTCGAGCGTCATCGACGCCGCCAGGAACTCCACCGGATAGTTCGCCTTCAGATAGGCCGTCTGATAGGCGATCAGCCCGTAGGCCGCGGCGTGCGATTTGTTGAAGCCGTAGCCGGCGAACTTCGCCACGAGATCGAAGATCATGACCGCGTCGGCATAGGCGACGCCGCGCTCCACCGCGCCGGTCGACGAAGCGCTCGCGCTGCGCGTCCATCTCCGCCTTGATCTTCTTGCCCATGGCGCGGCGCAGGAGGTCGGCCTCCCCGAGCGTGTAGCCGGAAAGCGCCTGCGCGATCTGCATCACCTGTTCCTGGTAGATGATGACGCCGTAGGTCTCCTTCAGGATCGGCTCAAGCAGCGGGTGGAGATAGTCGACGTGCTCCTCGCCGTGCTTGCGGCGGTTGTAGAGCGGGATGTTGTCCATCGGCCCGGGGCGATAGAGCGCGACGAGCGCGATCAGGTCCTCCAGCCGGTCGGGCTTCATGCCGACCAGCGCGCGGCGCATGCCCTGCCCTTCCACCTGGAACACGCCGACCGTCTCGCCGCGCGCCAGCATGGCGAAGGCGGCGGGATCGTCGAGCGGGAGCGAAGCAAGGTCGATCGCCATGCCGCGGCGGCGGATGAGCTCGACCGCGTGCTCAAGCACGGTCAGCGTCTTCAGGCCGAGGAAGTCGAATTTGACGAGCCCCGCCTGCTCCACCCACTTCATGTTGAACTGGGTGACCGGAAGCGCGGAGCGCGGATCGCGATAGAGCGGCACCAGGTCTTGCAGCGGCCGGTCGCCGATCACGATGCCCGCCGCGTGGGTCGAAGCGTGGCGGTAGAGGCCTTCGAGCTTCATGGCGATGGTGAGAAGCCGCTCGACGACGGGCTCCTGCTTTCTCGCCTCCTCGAAGCGCGGCTCGCCCGCGATCGCCTTTTCGAGCGTCACCGGATTGGTCGGGTCGGCCGGCACCAGCTTGCACAGCCGGTCGACCTGCCCGTAGGGCATTTCGAGCACGCGCCCGACGTCGCGAAGCGCTGCGCGCGCCTGCAGCGTACCGAAGGTGATGATCTGCGCGACGCGGTCGGCGCCGTAGCGCTCGGCAACGTAGGCGATCACCTCGTCGCGCCGCTCCTGGCAGAAGTCGATGTCGAAGTCCGGCATCGACACGCGGTCGGGGTTCAGGAAGCGCTCGAAGAGGAGCCCGAAGCGCAGCGGATCGAGGTCGGTGATGGTGAGCGACCAGGCGACGACCGAGCCGGCGCCGGAGCCGCGCCCCGGCCCGACCGGAATGCCGCGCGCCTTCGCCCATTTGATGAAGTCGGCGACGATCAGGAAGTAGCCCGGATACTTCATCGTCGCGATGACGCCGAGCTCGAACTCCAGCCGCGCGCGATAGTCCTCCTCCTCGAAGCCCTCGGCCGTCCCGTGCGCCGCAAGACGCCGCGCGAGCCCCTCCTCCGCCTGCCGGCGAAGCTCGGCCGCCTCCTCCCGCTCGGCGGTCTCCGCGTCGGCGGCGGTGGAGGCGAAGCGCGGCAGGATCGGCTGCACGACGTGCGGACGCGTGTGGCAGCGCCGCGCGATCTCCACCGTGTTCTCAAGCGCCTCGGGCACGTCGCTGAAGCGCGCGATCATCTCGGCGCGGCTGGCGAAATGATGCTCCGGCGTGAGCCGCCGGCGGTCGTCGCTCGAGATGAGCCGCCCCTCGGCGATCGCGAGCAGCGCGTCGTGCGCCTCGTAGTCCTCGGCGCGCGGGAAGAACGGCTCGTTCGTCGCGACGAGCGGCAGATCGAGCTTGTAGGCGAGGTCGACGACGGCCGCTTCCGCCTGGCGCTCCACGTCGAGGCCGTGCCGCTCCAGCGCCACATAGAGGCGGTCGCCGAAGATGTGTTTCAGCGCCTCAAGCCGTGTCTCCGCGAGCGCCGTCTCGCCTTCCGCGATGATCGGATAGAGCGGCCCGTCATGGCCGCCGGTCATCGCGATCATTCCGGCGGAAGCGGCAGCGAGGACATCAAGGGCGACAGGCTCCGCCCTTCCCGCCTCGCCGAGATAGTAGCCGGTCACCAGCCGGATCAGCCCGCGATAGCCCTCGTCGGTCGCGGCAAGCAGGAAGAGCGGCGCGACGTGGCGCGACTTCCGGTGCGGCCCGGGCCGACGCGCTTCGAGATCGGCCTCCGGCTCGAAGCGGATCGGCAGCTTGCAGCCGATGATCGGCTGGATGCCCTTCTCCGCCGCCTTCTCGGAGAATTCGAGCGCGCCGAAGAGGTTCGCGGTATCGGTGACGCCGACGGCCGGCATCCCGTCTTCCGCCGCGAGCTTCACCAACGTCGAAAGCGGCAGCGCGCCTTCCAGCAGCGAATAGGCCGAGTGGCAGTTCAGATGGATGAAGCGCGGAGAATCCGAAGGTGCCTTCCTCTCAGGTCGGATTAGCCCCTAAGAGCCGCCGCGCCCAGGGGCGAGACGACGCTATCCCCTGAGATGCGGGGTCGGCAGGCGCTCAGAAGCGCTCGACCCAGGGCCGCAGCTCCACCTCCCACGTCCAGGCGCTCCGCGGCTGCTTGAGAATCGCGAGATACGATGCAGCAATCGCATCGGGATCGAGCATCGAATCGGGATTGTCGGGCGGCTCGACGCGTCCCGGATTGCGGATCGCGCCGTCGATCACGAAATGCGCCACGTGAATGCCCTGCGGCTGAAGCTCGCGCGCCATGCTCTGCGCAAGCCCACGCAGCGCAAATTTTGCCATCGCGAAGGGCGCAGATTGCGCATAGCCCTTCACGCTGGCCGAGGCGCCGGTGAAGAAGATGGCACCGAAGCGGCGCGGAAGCATGCGCCGTGCGGCCTGCTGCGCCACGAGGAAGCCGCCGAAGGCGCCAACCGAAAGCGCGCGCTCGACCTCGCTCGGATCGAGATCGACCAGGGGACCGCGCGCGCGTCCGCTTGCGTTGTAGATGACGACGTCGGGCGCACCGATCGCGCTTTCCACCTCCGCGAACAGACGTTCCACCTGAGCGGAATCTGTCGCGTCGCAGGCGAAGGCATGGGCGCCGGTCTCTTTCGTAAGCGCCGCAAGCTTTTCCGGCCGTCGCGCGGCAAGCGCGACCGTGAGCTTTTCGCGCGCGAGCAATCTGGCAAGCGAAGCGCTGAGCCCCTCTCCCGCGCCGACGATCAGCGCTGTCTCGTAGCTTGGTGCAGCCATCGCGATTCACGCTCCCGTTGTCTTGGAAAGGCGACGCGGAGTTGCCGGAAAAGTCCTAGAGCCGCGGATCCCTAGACCAGCTTCGCCACGATCGCGCCGTCCTCGATGGTGACGGTGCGGTCCATCTCCGCGGCGAGCGCGTAATTGTGCGTGGCGATCAGCGCGGCAAGACCGGATTCGCGCACCAGCGTCCTTAGCGCCGAGAAGACGTGGCCGGCGGTATTAGGGTCGAGATTTCCGGTCGGCTCGTCGGCGAGGAGAAGCCTGGGCGCGTTGATCACGGCGCGCGCGATCGCGACCCGCTGCTGCTCGCCGCCGGAAAGCTCCGCCGGCCGGTGCGACGCGCGCTTGTCGACGCGAAGATAGGCGAGAAGCTCGAGCGCCCGCTTCTCCGCCTCGCGCTTATGCAAGCCGGCGATCATCTGCGGCAGCACCAGGTTCTCGAGTGCCGAGAACTCCGGGAGAAGGTGGTGGAACTGGTAGACGAAGCCGATCTGCCGGCGCCTGAGCGCCGTGCGTCCGTCGTCGCCGAGCTGCGAAGCGGCTTCGCCGTTGATCAAGACCTCGCCGGAATCGGGATGCTCGAGCAGGCCCGCAATATGAAGCAGCGTCGACTTCCCGGCGCCCGACGGCGCGACGAGAGCCACCATCTCGCCGACCGCGACCGAGAGGCTCGCGTCCTTGAGCACCGGGAGCATGCCAGAGCCGGTCTTGTAGCTTCGTCCGACGCCTTCGAGCGAAAGCGCGCTCTTGCGCGCCGCCGCCTTGAGCGCGCCCGCAAGCAGCGGGTTCTCCGGGGCAACGGGGATTGCGACCTCTTCGCTCATTCGTAGCGCAGCGCCTCGACCGGATCGAGCCGCGCCGCCCGCCACGCCGGGAAGATCGTGGCAAGGTAGGAAAGCGCAAGCGACAACAGCGCGATCGCGGTCGTTTCGGCCGGGTCCATTTGGGCCGGGAGCGTGGTGAGGAAATAGAGTTCGGGCGAGAAGACCTCGGTCCGCGTGATCCAGGAGACGAACTCCTTAAGCGACTCGATGTTGGCGCAGATGATGGTGCCGATGATGAGCCCGGCAATGGTGCCGACCGTCCCGATCGAAGCGCCGGTGATGAAGAAAACGCGTAGGATCGAGCCCTTGGTCGCCCCCATCGTCCTCAGGATCGCGATGTCGCGGCCCTTGTCCTTCACCAGCATGATGAGCCCGGAGATGATGTTCAGCGCCGCGACGAGCACGATCAGCGTCAGGATCGTGAACATGACGTTCCGCTCGACCTGCAACGCGCTGAAGAAGGTGACGTTGCGCATGCGCCAGTCGGTCGTAAAGACCGGACGGCCGGCCGCCTTCTCCACGATCGGGCGCATCACGTCGACCTTGTCGGGATCGTTCAGGTAGACCTCGATCGCCTGCGCCGCATCGGGCGAGTTGAAATAAAGCTGGGCCTCCGAAAGCGGCATGAAGACGTAGGTCGAATTGTATTGCGACATGCCGATATTGAAGATTCCGACCACCGGATAGGACTTGATCCTCGGCGACGTGCCGAGCGGCGTGATCGCGCCGCGCGGACTGATCAGCGTCACCTTGTCACCGACATTGACGCCGAGCGATTGCGCGAGGCCCGTCCCGATCACGATGCCGCCAGAATTGTCGAAGTCGAGAAGGCCGCCGCCGTCCTCGACGCTCCCCGATATCTTCTGCATGCCGAGGAGGTCCGGCCCCCGGATGCCGCGGACGAGCACGCCCGAGCTTCCTGTGCTTGGGCCGGAGGCGAGCGCCTGGCCTTCGATGATCGGCATCGCCGCCTTGACGCCCGGCAATGCGGATAGCCGCTTGGCGACTTCGTCGTAGTCGGTCAGATCGCTTTCGATCGGCTGCACGATGATGTGGCCGTTGATGCCGAGGATCTTGTCGAGAAGCTCGGCGCGGAAGCCGTTCATCACCGCCATCACGACCACGAGAGTTGCCACGCCGAGCATGATGCCGAGGAAAGAGAACCCGGCGATCACCGAGATGAACGCCTCTTTACGGCGCGGGCGCAGGTAGCGCAGCGCCAGGATCCACTCGAACGCCGTGAAAGGCCGCGTCGCCTTCACTTTGCCGGCCGCGGCTTCCGCCATATTAGCCCTCCCCGGCGATGTGCTTCGTCAGACGGTTCACCGCAGCGTCGATGGTCAGCGTCTCGCGTTCGCCGCTCGCGCGCCGCTTGATCTCGACTTCGCCGGCCTTGGCCCCGCGCGGCCCTACGATCACCTGCCACGGCAGGCCAATCAGGTCCATGGAAGCGAACTTCGCTCCCGCCCGCTGGTCGATGTCATCGTATAGCACCGAAATGCCCGCCGCTTCGAGACGCATCATCAACCCGCTCGATACTTCGTCGGTGACCGTGTCGCCGGGCTTCAGGTTGATGAGCCCGACGGAGAACGGCGCCACGCTTTCCGGCCAGATGATTCCGTCGTCATCATGGCTCGCTTCGATGATCGCGCCGACGAGGCGGGAGACGCCGACACCGTAGGAGCCCATGTGGACGGGGTGCTCGGCGCCGTCCGGACCGGCGACGTGTGCGCGCATCGGCTCCGAATACTTTGTGCCGAAATAGAAAATGTGGCCGACCTCGATGCCGCGCGCGCTGACGCGGCGCTCTTCCGGCAGCGCGGCGAAGGCCGCTTCGTCATGCATGTCGTCGGTCGCCGCATAGGAGGCGGTCCAGCGGTCGACGATCGGCGAAAGGTCGGACCGGAAATCGGTGTCCGCGCCCGGCACCTCAAGATCGAGCAGGTCGCGGTCGCAATAGACGGCGCTCTCGCCGGTCTCGGCGAGGATGACGAACTCGTGGCTGAGGTCCCCGCCGATCGGGCCGGATTCGGCGCGCATCGGGATGGCCTTCAGCCCAAGCCGCGAGAATGTCCTGAGGTAGGCGACGAACATGCGGTTGTAGGCGGCTCGCGCGCCGGCGAGGTCCAGGTCGAAGGAGTAGGCGTCCTTCATCAGAAACTCGCGCCCACGCATGACCCCGAAGCGCGGCCTGACCTCGTCGCGGAACTTCCACTGGATATGGTAGAGGTTCAGCGGCAGGTCGCGGTACGACCGCACGTAAGTGCGGAAGATGTCGGTGATCATCTCCTCGTTGGTCGGGCCGTAGAGCATGTCGCGCTCATGCCGGTCGACGATCCGGAGCATCTCCTTGCCATAGTCTTCGTAGCGGCCGCTTTCGCGCCAAAGCTCCGCCGATTGGACGGTCGGCATCAGGACCTCCAGCGCGCCGGCCCGGTCCTGTTCCTCGCGCACGATCCGCTCGATATTCTTCAGGACGCGAAAGCCGAGCGGCAGCCAGGAATAGATGCCGGCTGCCTGCTGCCTGAGCATGCCGGCGCGGAGCATCAGCCGATGCGAGACGATTTCGGCCTCTTTCGGGGTCTCCTTCAGGATCGGGAGAAAATAGCGGGAGAGCAGCATGGGCCGTGAATTGTTGAGGCTTTTCGGGGACATGATCGTATCGCCCCCGGCTTGGCAAGGCTTGACCCCGGCAACCCTCCCTTGCAGCGCGTCGATTGCGCCAAAATCGGGCATCTCGCCAAATTTTTCGGCACTATCACGGAAGGGTAGTGACAGGCGGATTCCGATCGGCTATGGTCGTTTTTCTAAGAAGGTGCGTTGACACCGAATACTCGCGGTCCAAGTCTTGGGAGGACTTCGTCAGACGGCGCGTCCAGCGCCAATATGATGATCGGCTAATCGCGAAGGTCTTGAGCAAGGCGATGCCTTGCTCTTTTTCTTTTCAGCTCATTGCAAATGCAGCGCGAACCTTTATCGCGCCAAGTCTAGTAAGCCCAAGTGAAACACGTTGAAGTAGAGAAAGAAGCCTCCGTAGAGGACGGCCGCGACCAAAGTCGTGGCTAGGAGCCTGATCGCCATGCGTGGCCGATGCGGCGCGCCGGCGTCCGTTCCGAGCGTCACATCATCCATTTCGCGATGGCTTCTTATGCCGAACGGCAGCACGACGAAGAGGCAGAGCCACCAGATAACGAAGTAGACGGCGATCGAGGGAAAGAGCCCCATCAGCCGACCTCCTCGAGCTCGATCAGGGTGCCGACAGAAATCCTTCGGGTTGAGGAAGATCACCGGCTTGCCGTGCGCACCGATCTTGGGCTCGCCGTCGCCGAGAACACGCGCGCCTTCGCGCGTCAGTTGGTCGCGCGCGGCGCGCACATCGTCGACCTCGTAGCAAAGGTGGTGCATCCCGCCCTCCGGATGGCGCTCGAGAAACTTGGCGATCGGCGACGCCGCGCCGAGCGGCGCCATGAGCTCGATCCGCGTGTTCGGGAGATCAACGAAGACAACGCTGACGCCGTGCTCAGGTAGCGCCTGTGGCGTGGAAAGTCGCGCACCGAGTTTTGCGCGATAAATCCGCGCCGCGGCTTCCAGATCCGGAACCGCGATCGCAACGTGGTTGAGGCGGCCGAGCATTCGGAGAGGCGTAGCGGAACTCTCCGGCCTGGGAAAGGCTCCTACTTGGGAGCGCCCCCGAGCTTCACGCCCGCCCTCACGTAGACGCCGTGGATGATCGTGTCGTTGCTCGATATCTGGTAGGGCGCGGTCGCGCCGTCAACATCGTCCCAGCCGTCGACGATGATCGTGCGCACGCCGCCGAGCGCCGCCGATACCGTGTAGCCGGCGCCCAGATAGAAGCGGCCGAAATGCTGCGTCAGCCCGACCGAGGCGTCGAACATCGGCACCACGCCAATCGTCTTCAGATCGACGTCGCGGATCGCCGTCGTCACCCCCGCCGACTGCGCGTCGCGGCGCGTCAGATCGAAATAGCTAGCAAGCAGCGAGGCGGAAGCAGCACCGGACAGGGTGAGGTGGGGCGTTATCTGCACGTTGGCACCGGCGCCAATCGTCGGACCTGCGCCGACCATGTCGGAGGTGAAATCCGTCGTAGCCGAAAGAAGCGTGCCGCCGCCAATGTTCTGATATACGACTTGGCGGTCGACGCTCGTCGCGGCAACCCGCAATCCACCTTGCAAATGCGCCCCGAGCCAGCCCGTCATCTGCGACTGGCGGCCGATCACCATGTCGCCCGTGTGCTGGTCGATGTTGATGGTATCGGACGCGAAGTCGACCTGACCGTCGTCCGTTGTCGTGTCGAGGACGAGGTTGGCCAGCACCCGGTCGATGAGATTGGCGTGGACGCTGTTGCTGTCCACCGTCGGGTCGCCAAGCTTCTGCGTGCTATCAACGAAGAAACCGCTGTAGCCGATCCCGGCATACCAGTCGCCTTCCGCCAGCCGGCGAATGCCGACGCTGACGCCGAGGCCGTCGAGCGCGTCGGCGTCCTGCGATTTGAGATCGTAGCTCGGCGCGGCAGGAACACCTGCATTCGACGTCAGCCGGCCGAACGCCGGATCGCCACCCAGCACGCCCATCACGTAGTAGACTTGCGCATCGACATCGAGCGTCGCGTGCCCGTCGGCGAGCGCATCGGATGTCGAAAGCGTGCTGCCTTCCGGACCGCCGAGCACCATGCCGCCGCGCGCATAGACGCCGTGGATGATCGTGTCGTTGCTCGTGATCTGGTAGGCCGACGTCGCGCCGTTCACGTCGTCCCAGCCGTTTTGGGCAATCGTGCGCACGCCGCCGAGCGCCGCCGATACCGTGTAGCCGGCGCCCAGATAGAAGCGACCGAATTGCTGCGTCAGTCCGACCGAGGCGTCGAACATCGGCACCACGCCAATCGTCTTCAGATCGACATCGCGGATCGCCGTCGTCACACCCGCCGACTGCGCGTCGCGGCGCGTCAGATCGAAATAGCTCGCAAGCAGCGAGGCGGAAGCAGCGCCTGAGAGCGTGAGACTCGGCGTCAGCCGCACCTCGGCGCCGGCGCCAAGCGTCGGCCCAGCGCCGATCATGTCGGAGGTGAAGTCCGTCGTGGCCGAAAGAAGCGCGCCGCCGCCAATGTTCTGATACACGACACGGCGGTCGACGCTCGTCCCGGCGACCCGCAGACCGCCTTGCAAACGCGTCCCGAGCCAGCCCGTCATCTGCGACTGGCGGCCGATCACCATGTCGCCCGTGTGCTGGTCGATGTTGATGGTATCGGACGCGAAGTCGACCTGACCGTCGTCCGTTGTCGTGTCGAGGACGATGTTGGCCAGCGCCCGGTCGATGAGATTGGCGTGGACGCTGTTGCTGTCGACGGTCGGATCACCGAGGCTCTGCGCGCTATCAACGAAGAAACCGCTGTAGCCGACCCCGGCATACCAGTCGCCTTCCGCCAGCCGGCGGATGCCGACGCTCACGCCGAAGCCGTCGAGCGCATCGGCGTCCTGCGATTTGAGATCGTAGCTCGGCGCGGCAGGAACACCTGCGTTCGGCGTCAGCCGCCCAAACGCCGGATCGCCACCCAGCACGCCCATCACGTAGTAGACGTGCGCATCGACATCGAGCGTCGCACCGTCGCCGGCAGGCCCGTCCGATGTCGACATCGTGGCGTCTTCCGGGCCGCCGAACACCATCCCGCCACGCGCATAAACGCCGTGGATGATCGTGTCGTTGCTCGTGATCTGATAGGGCGCGGTCGCGCCGTCTACGTCATCCCAGCCGTTGACGTTGATCGTGCGCACGCCGCCGAGCGCCGCCGATACGGTATAGCCGGCACCCAGATAGAAGCGGCCGAAATGCTGCGTCAGTCCGACCGAGGCGTCGAACATCGGCACGACGCCAATCGTCGACAGATCGACATCGCGGATCGCAGCCGTGCCGGCGGGATTGTTCACGTAGACATCCCGGCGCGACAGATCGAAGTAGCTTGCGAGCAGCGATGCGGAAGCCGCGCCTGAGAGCGTGAGACTGGGCGTCAGCCGCACCTCGGCGCCGGCGCCAAGCGTCGGTCCCGCGCCGATCATGTTAGAGTTGAGCTTGATGTTTGCTGTGTCGAGGTTGGTCGGGTCGAGGTTCTGATACACCACTTGGCGGTCGACGTTCGTCGCGGCGACCCGCAGGCCGCCCTGCAAACGCGTCCCGAGCCAGCTCGACATCTGCGACTGTCGGCCCACCAGCAGATCGCCCGCATGCTGGTCGATGTCGATGGTGTCTGACGCAAAGTCCACCTGACCGTTCGCGGCGGCGTTGCCGATACTGAGGCGGGCGAACGCCCGGTCGATGAGGTTGGCGTGGACGCTGTTGCTGTCGACCGTCGGGTCGCCGAGCTTCTGCGCGCTGTGGAGGAAGAAGCCGCTGTAGCCAAAGCCGGCATACCAGTCGCCGTCGATCAACCTGCGGACCGCAACGCTCAGGCCGAAGCCATCGAGCGTGTCGGCATCCTGTGAATTGAGATCGTAGCTCGACGCAGCCGGAATGCCCGCATTCGACGTGAGCCGCCCAAACGCCGGATCGCCGCCGAGGGCGCCCATTACGTAATAGGCTTGCGCATCGACTTGAAGATATTTGAGGGGCGCGGCCTCCTGGGCGATGGCCACCTGCGCCGCGCCGAAAGCCATCAGCGCAAGAGACAGCGCCGTCGTGCTCATGAGTTTCGGCGCAATATCGGCGCCGCGACGATCCGATCTCACACACGCCCCCTGGCTGAATCGGTCTAGCCGACCCGGCGCGGAAGTATTTCGAGCACTTGAGATTCTGCGATCAGCTGTGTCGAATTCCGCGAATAGTGAGCATTTGCCACGATTCGCGGGCAGCGCGCATAGATATTCAGTCGGAGGGACTAGTCGCTCACATGCACGACGTGGACGATCATCTGCGGCTTTTTCCCCCAGGCCGCATCGACCTCGCCCCTGACCGAGCGCCGCACCGCTTCACGCACCGCGTCCGCATCGCGGCGCTTCGGCTTCGACATCCCGTCGAGAGCGTCATCGACCGCCTCCTCGACGATCGCGCGAAGCCGCTCGCCTCCGCTATCGGATTCCGGCAAGCCGAGGAGCGCGACGGTCGGGTCTTCCAGCACTTCGCCGCCGTCGGAAAGCACGATCGCGACGCTGACGATGCCGGCGAAGCTGAGCCGCCGGCGTTCCGCCACGCCGCTCGCCTCGTGCGAAACAAGCAGCTTGCCGTCGCGATAGAGCCTGCCGTGCGCGACGCTGTCGAGGCGTCTCGGCGCGGTTCCGGCGCAAGCCGTATCATGTGGCCGTTCCGTGCCTCGATCACCTGCGGCATGCCGACGGCGCGGGCGAGCTTCGCCTGCTCGTGAAGATGCAGCGCCTCGCCGTGCACGGGCACGACGATCCGCGGCTTGATCCAGTCGTAGAGCTGGCGCAGCTCGTCGCGGCGCGGATGGCCCGGACGTGTGGACCAGCGCGTCGCGGTCGGTGATGACCTCGGCGCCGAAATCGACCAGCGCGTTGATGATCGTGTTCACCGGCCGCTCGTTGCCGGGGATGGTGCGCGAGGAGAAGATCACGCGGTCGCCGGGCGCGAGCGACAGCGCGCGATGGTCCTTGGCGGCGACCTTCGCCAGCGCCGCCCGCGGCTCGCCCTGGCTGCCCGTCATCAGCGCCACCACCTTGTTCCGCGGCAGATTGCGCGTAGGCGTCCTGGTCGAGGAATTCCGGCAGGCCCTCGAGGTAACCGAGCTCACGCGCAACGTCGACGGAGCGGTGGATGGCGCGCCCGACGATGACGACCTCGCGGCCGGCGCGATGCGCCGCCTCGCGCCACCGCGCGCAGGCGCGCGACGTTCGAGGCGAAAGTCGTCACCGCCACGCGATGCGGCGCCTCGGCGATGAGCCGCTCGAGCACTCGCGCCACCTCGCCTTCGCTCGGGCTGATGCCGTCGCGGATCGGCGTTGGTGGAATCGGAGACGAGCGCGAGCACGCCCTCCTCGCCGATCGCCGCGATGCGGTCGTTGTCGGTGGCGCGCCCGATGCCGGGCGCCGGATCGAGCTTCCAGTCGCCGGTGTGGAACACCGTGCCGAGCGGCGTGCGGATCGCAAGCGCGTTCGGCTCGGGGATCGAATGCGAGACCGGGACGTACTCGACCTCGAACGGCCCCGCCGTGACGCGCTCGCCCTGCTGCACGATCCTGACCGCGATCTTCGGCGCGTTCGGCTCGCCGGCCCGCTTCGCCTCAAGCAGCGCCGCCGCGAACGGCGTCATGAAGACCGGCGCTTCGAGCTTCGGCCAGAAGTCGAAGAGCGCGCCGTAATGGTCTTCGTGCGCATGCGTGATGGCGATGCCGACGAGGTCGCTCTTTGCGCTCCAGCAGGAAGCTGATGTCGGGGAGCACGGCGTCGACGCCCGGCAGCACCTCCTCGTGGCCGAAGGCGACGCCCATGTCGACGGCGAGCCATTTCCGCGCTTCGGCCGCGGCCGTAGCCGTAGAGCGCGAGATTCATGCCGATTTCGCCGACGCCGCCGAGCGGCACGAAGACCAAGTTCGTCCGCCGCCATCAGGGCCCCGCCGCCGTCGGCCGCGTTGCCGAAATGCACGTCGCCGGCGCTGATCGGGCGCGCCGTCCCATCGCCGCCGCGCACGACGAGCCGGCCCTCCAGGTCGATCGTCTCGAACGTGCCGCTGACGGTCTCGTCGCCGACCTTGACCGCGATCGGCCCGCCGATGCCCGGCCGCGCGCGCGAGCCAGCGCTCGCGGATCGCCGCGAAGCCGCGGCCGCCGTCCCAGAGTCGCCACCTGCTCCACCCAGGCCTCGGCGAGCGCCTGCGAACAGCGCCTCGGCGGTCGTCTCGATGCCGCAGGCGGCGAGCGACGTCACCGGATAGGGCATGTCCTCCGGCGCCTCGCGCACGTTCACGCCGATGCCGATCGACCACGCATTTCGGAGCGCCGACGAGCGACACCGCCTCAAGCAGGATGCCGGCGACCTTCGCGCCGTCGCACAGCAAGATCGTTCGGCCATTTGAGCCTGACCGATGCCCGCCGCCGTGCTTTCGACCGCGTCGGCGACGCCGGCGACGGATGCGGATTGCCGTGTCGAGCGCGAGCCCCGCCGCGAAGCCGAGCGTCGCGGCGATCGAGCCGAGGTCGGATTCCGGCATGAAGAGGCTCGCGGCGAGATTGCCTTTCAGCGTCTGCCAGGCGCGTCCGCGCCGGCCATAGCCTTGCGTCTGCGATCGCGCGACGACCCAGAGCCGGCCGGGGTCGCCGAGCCTCGCCCAGGCGAAGGCCTCGTTGCTGGTCGAGCCGACCGTGTCGTAGAACGCGAGACGATAGCCGGCGGCGCGCGCCTTTGGGCCAAGGGCGAACGTCATCGCTAGAAGAGGCTGTGCGCTGCGGCGCCGGCCGCGTCGACCAGCGGGCCGGCAATGACCACGAAGGCAAGCATGAGCACGCCGGAAATGCCGAGCACGGTGCCGAGCTCCGCCGGAAGCGCCTCGAAGCCGGCCTGCGGCTCGTCGAAATACATGAGCTTGACGATCCGCAGATAGTAGTAGGCGCCGATCACGCTGGTCACGACGCCGATCACCGCGAGCGAGATAGAGCCCCGACTGCACGGCGGCGAGGAAGACGTAGTATTTCGCGAAGAAGCCGGCGAGCGGCGGGATTCCGGCGAGCGAGAAGAGGATCGTGCCGAGCAGGAACGCCATCGCCGGCTTGGTGCGCGCAAGACCGGCGAGCGAGTCGATCTCCTCGATCATCTGGCCGTCGCGGCGCATGGCGAGGATCGCGGCGAAGGCGCCGAGCGTCATCGCGACGTAGATCACGATGTAGAGGATCACGCCCTGCACGCCCTGCTCCGTGCCGGCGGCGAGCCCGACCAGCGCGAAGCCCATATGGCCGATCGAGGAATAGGCCATCAGCCGCTTGATGTTGGTCTGCCCGATCGCGGCGAAGGCGCCGAGCACCATCGAGGCGATGGCGATGAAGGTGACGATCTGCTGCCAGTCGGGCGTGATCGGCTGGAAGGCGTCGACGACGACGCGCACGATGAGCGCCATCGCCGCGAGCTTCGGCGCGGAGGCGAAGAACGCGGTCACCGGCGTCGGCGCGCCCTCGTAGACGTCGGGCGTCCACATGTGGAACGGCACGGCGGAGATCTTGAAGGCGAGGCCCGGCGAGCACGAAGACGAGCCCGACGACGAGGCCGACCGAGCGGCCGCCGACGAGCGCCGCCGCGATCGGCTCAAAGCCGGTGTGGCCGGTGAAGCCGTAGACCAGCGAGGCGCCGTAAAGCAGCATGCCCGGAGGAGAGCGCGCCGAGCACGAAATATTTGAGCCCCGCCTCGCTCGACCGCGCATTGTCGCGATGGATCGCCGCGACGACATAAGAGCGCGAGCGAGTTCATCTCCAGGCCGAGATAGAGCGTGATGAGATCGTTCGCCGAGATCATCACCAGCATGCCGAGCGTGGCGAGCAGCACGAGCACCGGGAACTCGAAGCGATCGAAGCGCTCCGCCCGGGCAAAGCGCAGCGCATGATGATCGCGATCGCCGAAGCCGATCAGCGCCACGACCTTCATGAAGCGGGCGAAGGCTGTCGACGACGAAGGCGCCGCCGAAGATCGCGCCGCCTCGCCGCCGGTCAGAACCGCGACGACAGCCGCAGCGAGGATCAGCACGGCGAGCACGTTGACCGCCGGCGTCGGCCCGCTCGCCGGCATAGGCGCCGATCATCAGAAGCACGAGCGCGCCGATCGCGAGGATCAGCTCCGGCAGGATCGGCGGAGAGCGCGGGAAGGTCGGCCGGCGACATCGCTTCTTCCCTACCGCGTCGCCAGCGGTCGCGGCAGCGTCGTGCGCCACCGCTGTCTGATAGTTGTGGATCAGACTGATCCACGGAGGCCGCCGTCACGTCCATGATCGGCCGCGGATAGACGCCGAAGAAGATGGTGAGCGCGACGAGCGGCACGAGGATCACCTTCTCCCTGCAGGCTGAGATCGAGGATGCCGGCAAGGCTCGCCTTCTCCAGCTTGCCGAAGATGACGCGGCGATAGAGCCAGAGCGCGTAGCAGGCGGAAAGGATCACGCCGGTCGTGGCGAGCACCGCGACCCAGGTGTTCACCTGGAAGGCGCCGATCAGCGTCAGGAACTCGCCGACGAAGCCGGAGGTGCCGGGCAGCCCGACATTCGCCATGGTGAACACCATGAAGGCGAACGCGTACCACGGCATGCGGTTCACCAGCCCGCCATAGGCGTCGATCTGGCGCGTATGCATGCGGTCGTAGATGACGCCGACGCAGAGGAACAGCGCGCCCGACACGATGCCGTGCGAGAGCATCTGGAAGATGCCGCCCTGCACGCCCTGCGCGGTCAGCGTGAAGATGCCCATCGTGACGAAGCCCATATGGGCGACGGACGAATAGGCGATGAGCTTCTTCATGTCCTCCTGCATCAGCGCCACCAGCGAGGTGTAGATGATGGCGACGATGGAGAGCGCGTAGATGAGCGGCGCGAGCTCGGCGCTCGCCAGCGGGAACATCGGCAGCGAGAAGCGCAGGAACCCGTAGCCGCCCATCTTCAGGAGGATCGCCGCGAGCACGACGGAGCCGGCGGTCGGCGCCTCGACATGCGCGTCCGGCAGCCAGGTGTGGACCGGCCACATCGGCATCTTCACCGCGAAGGAGGCGAAGAAGGCGAGCCACAGCCAAGTCTGCATCGACGCCGGGAACTGGTGCGTCAGAAGCTCGGGGATCGAGGTCGTGCCGGCGTCCCAGTACATCGCCATCATGGCGAGCAGCATCAGCACCGAGCCGAGCAGCGTGTAGAGGAAGAACTTGAAGGCGGCGTAGACGCGCCGCGGTCCGCCCCACACCCCGATGATCAGGAACATCGGGATCAGGCCGGCCTCGAAGAAGACGTAGAAGAGGATCAGGTCGAGCGCCGTGAAGACGCCGATCATCAGCGTCTCCAGCACCAGGAACGCGACCATGTATTCCTTGACGCGCGTCTCGATCACCCGCCAGCTCGCCAGGATGCAGAACGGCATCAGGAAGGTGGTGAGGATGACGAAGAGCATGGAGATGCCGTCGACCCCCATGCGGTAGGTCATGAAGGTGCCGGTCCAGCCGGCCTCCTCGACGAACTGGAAGCCCGGGTTCGACAGAATCGAAGTTCCACCAGATCAGGAGCGAGACGAGGAAGGTCAGCGTCGGTGACGCCGAGCGCCACGATGCGGATGTTCCGCTTGACGGCCTCGCTGTCGCCGCGGAGCAGGAAAAAGATGATCGCCGCGCCTGCGAGCGGCAGGTAGGTGACGGTGGAGAGGATCGGCCAGTTCATCGCCGTCATCCGCCCCCGAACATCATCCAGGTGACGAGAAGCGCGATGCCGAGAAGCATCGCGAAGGCATAGTGGTAGAGGTAGCCGGTCTGCAGCCGGACCACGTTGCGCGTCACGTCGATGACGCGCGCCGACACGCCGTCCGGCCCGAAGCCGTCGATCAGCCAGCCGTCGCCGCGCTTCCACAGGAAACGGCCGAGCGCCTTCGTCGGGCGCACCAGCAGCGTAGTCGTAGAGCTCGTCGAAATACCACTTGTTGAGGAGGAAGCGGTAGAGAACCCGCTGCTCCTCGGCGAGGTAGACCGGCGTCTCCGGGCGCGCGATATAGAACCAGTAGGCGACGGCGAAGCCGAGCAGCATCGCGATCGGTCGGCAATATCCCGATCCAGAAGCTCGTGTGATGCATCGCCTCGATGAGATCGATGTTCAAGACGAGCGAGCCCCTCCAGAACGCCGCCGCCGCCTCGCCGATGAACGGGCCGGCGAAGATCAGCCCGGCGAAGAGCGCGCCGGCCGCGAGGATGTAGAGCGGCACCAGCATCACCTGCGGGCTCTCATGCGCGTGGTCCATCACCTCCTTCGGCGCGCGCGGCGTGCCGTGGAAGGTCATGAAGATCAGCCGCCAGGAGTAGAACGAGGTGAAGGCGGCGGCGATCACGAGAAGGATGAAGGCGAAGAAGGCGACGCCCGCCCCGCCCGCATGCGCCGCCTCGATGATCGCGTCCTTCGAATAAGTAGCCGGCGGTGAGCGGGAAGCCGATCAGCGACAGCGTGCCGGCGATCATCATCCAGTAGGTGATCGGGATGACGGTACGCAGCCCGCCCATCTTGCGCATGTCCTGCTCGTCGGAGACGGCGTGGATCACCGAGCCCGAGCCGAGGAAGAGCAGCGCCTTGAAGAAGGCGTGCGTGAAGAGGTGGAAGATCGCGACCGGATAGGCGCCGACGCCGAGCGCCACGAACATGTAGCCGAGCTGCGAGCAGGTCGAATAGGCGACGACGCGCTTGATGTCGTTCTGCACGAGGCCGACGGTCGCGGCGAAGAACGCCGTGATCGCGCCGACGAGGATGACGACCGCAAGCGCCGTCTCCGACAGCGCGAAGATCGGCGACAGCCGCGCCACCATGAAGACGCCGGCCGTCACCATGGTCGCGGCGTGGATCAAGCGCGGAGACCGGCGTCGGGCCTTCCATGGCGTCGGGAAGCCAGGTGTGGAGCGGCACCTGCGCGGATTTTCCCATCGCGCCCATGAAGAGAAGCAGCGCGACGACGGTGATCGCGCCGTGCCCATCGAGCGCATAGCCGAAGATGTTGAGGACGACGTCCTTCTTCTCCGCCACCGCCGACGCGTTGGCGAAGATCGTGTCGAGGTCGATCGAGGCGAAGAGATAGAAGACGCCGAAAATGCCGAGCGCGAAGCCGAAGTCGCCGACGCGGTTGACCACGAAGGCCTTGATCGCCGCGGCATTCGCCGAGGGGCGGTCGTACCAGAAGCCGATCAGGAGGTAGGAGGCGAGGCCGACGCCCTCCCAGCCGAAGAACATCTGCACGAGGTTGTTCGCCGTCACCAGCATCAGCATGGCGAAGGTGAAGAACGAGAGATAGGCGAAGAAGCGCGGCCGGTGCGGGTCGTGCGCCATGTAGCCGATCGAGTAGATGT
Organism: uncultured Alphaproteobacteria bacterium; assembly: GCA_963778625.1. Taxonomy (GTDB): domain Bacteria; phylum Pseudomonadota; class Alphaproteobacteria; order Rhizobiales; family Afifellaceae; genus DASWJZ01. The sequence continues at coordinate 3,536 of CAVZVB010000006.1, read as the reverse complement.
GCACGAGCGACGACACGGTGTTGACGACGACGAGCATCACCGCGGTCAGCGTGTCGATGCGCAGCGACCAGTCGGCGACGAGCGAGCCGGAGTGGATCCAGGCGAAGACCGGGACGGTGAAGACTTCGCCCTCCCCGAACGCCACCTGGAAGAACGACACCCAGGAAAGGACCGCGGAGACGACGAGAAGCCCGCGAGGTGACGAGCTCGGCAGCGCGCGAGCCCTGCGCCGCGGGATGGTGATCCCCATGCGCCTCGTCGTCATGCGCTTCCGTGATGCGCCGCGTCTGCGTGCGCATGCTCGGCAGCATGATCGCCGATGGCCGACCTCCGGCTCGCCGCCCGGATGCCGCGCGCCGGCGCCGAAGATCGCGATGATCCCCGCGATGATCGCGCCGAAGAGCGGCAGGAAGACGATCGCCGAATACAAGGCCTCAGCCCTTCATCATGTTGATGTCCTCAACCGCGATCGTGCCGCGATTGCGGTAGAAGACGACGAGGATGGCGAGCCCGATCGCGGCCTCCGCGGCGGCGACGGTCAGCACGAGCAGCGCGAAGATCTGCCCCGTCAGGTCGCCGAGGAAGGAGGAGAAGGCGACGAGGTTGATATTGACCGCGAGCAGGATCAGCTCGATCGCCATCAGGATGATGATGACGTTCTTGCGGTTCAGGAAGATGCCGAAGACCCCGAGCGTGAAGAGGATCGCCGCGACGATCAGGTAATGGCCGAGACCGATCGTCATCCGGGAAGGCCCTTCCCCGTTTCCGGATGCATGACCTCGACAGCGGTCTTCGGCGATCGCGCCACCTGCGCCGCGATGCTCTGGCGCTTCACGTTCTCCTTGTGGCGAAGCGTCAGCACGATCGCGCCGACCATCGCGACGAGCAGGATCATCCCCGCCATCTGGAAGAAGAAGATGTAGCGCGTGTAGAGGAGCGCGCCGATCGCGGCGAGATTGGTGACCTGGTCGGCGGGCGGCGTCGGCGCGGCGCCGGCGATTCGCCGGGCGAGACGAGCGCGCCGCCGAGCACCAGCACCAGCTCGATCAGAAGGATCAGCGCCGACCAGCGCGCCGACCGGCAGATATTGCAGGAAGCCTTCGCGCAGCTCGGCGAAATCGACGTCGAGCATCATCACGACGAAGAGGAAGAGCACGGCGACCGCGCCGACATAGACGACGACCAGGATCATCGCCAGGAACTCCGCGCCGAGCAGGATGAAGAGCCCGGCCGCGTTGAAGAAGGCGAGGATCAGGAAAAGCACGGAATGCACCGGATTGCGCGACGCGATGACCATGAAGGCCGCCGCCACGGTCACGATGGAGAACAGGTAGAAGAAGAGCGGCTGCAGGATCATGCGGGCTTCCGGCGGGGGCCGCGGGAATCCGCGGCCGGCGCTCTCTTAGCGGAGGGGGTCTGCTGCGTCCACACGACGGCGCGTTGCGGCCGAAGCGCGCTGCCCAACGGCACGCTCCCTAACCTCCCCCTTGAGGGGAGGTCGAGATTTCGCAAGCCGAAGGCGCAGCAAATCTCGGGAGGGGGGATGGCCGTCCCGGCAATCGACGAAGCCCGCGGAAAGGGCTAGGAAGCGCCCCCCTCCCGAACCCGGCTGGCGCCGGCTCCGACCTCCCCTCCAGGGGGAGGTTAGGCTGTCGCGCCCTGCCGCATCGTACGCCCCCATCCTGCCGACTACCGGTACGGCGCGTCGAGCGCGATGTTCTTGGCGATGTCGCGCTCCCAGCGGTCACCGTTCGCGAGCAACTTCTCCTTGTCGTAGTAGAGCTCTTCGCGCGTCTCCGTGGCGAACTCGAAGTTCGGCCCCTCCACGATCGCGTCGACCGGGCAGGATTCCTGGCAGTATCCGCAATAGATGCACTTCACCATGTCGATGTCGTAGCGCACGGTGCGCCGCGTGCCGTCGTTGCGGCGGGGACCCGCCTCGATGGTGATCGCCTGCGCCGGGCAGATCGCCTCGCAGAGCTTGCAGGCGATGCAGCGCTCCTCGCCGTTCGGATAGCGCCGCTGCACGTGCTCGCCGCGGAAGCGCGGGCTGACATGCCCCTTCTCGAAGGGATAGTTGATCGTCGCCTTCGGCCCGAAGAAATACTTCGTCGCCAGCCACGTCGCGGAGACGAACTCCTTCAGGAGCAGCGAGCCCGAGGCTTGCGCGAGCCTGCCCATCATGAGCCTCCGTTCTGCCCGCGAAGAGCGAGCCGGCGAAATAGCCCGCGATCGGGAAGAGAATGATCTGCGCCTTGCGCACGAGGTCGAGGATCGCCGGCCCGGCGCCTTTGGCGCCGCGCTTAAGCGCACGTGTGAGAAGCGTGCCGAAGAACACGTATTCGACCATTGCGAAGGCCAACCCGATAAGCGCACCGATCAACGCGAGCGACATCACGAGCCTCCGCCCGGCAGCCCGCCCCAGCCGGTCGCCTGCAGCACGATGGCGACGATGACGATGGCGGCGAGCGAGATCGGCAGGAACACCTTCCAGCCGAGGCGCATCAGCTGGTCGTAGCGGTAACGCGGCACGATCGCCTTCACCATGGCGAACATGAAGAAGACGAAGCAGACCTTGAGCACGAACCAGACGATGCCCGGCACCCAGGTGAACGGCGCGACTGCAATCGGCGGCAGCCAGCCGCCAAGGAAGAGGATCGTGGTCAGCGCGCAGATCAGCGTCACGGCGACGTATTCGCCGAGCATGAACATCATGTACGGCGTCGAGCCGTATTCGACCATGAAGCCGGCAACGAGCTCCGATTCCGCCTCCGGCAGGTCGAAGGGCGGGCGGTTCGGTCTCCGCCAGCCCCGACACGAAGAAGATGATGAAGAGCGGGAAGAGCGACAGCCAGTGCCAGTCGAGCAGGCTGTTCGGAAGCCCGAACATCGTGCCGAGCCCGTCGGTCTGCGAAAGCACGATGTCGGAGAGGTTGAGCGAGCCGACGCAAAGCAGAACGGAGATGATCACGAAGCCGATCGAGACTTCATAGGAGACCATCTGCGCGGCCGAGCGAAGCGCGCCGAGGAAGGCGTATTTCGAGTTCGACGCCCAGCCGCCCATGATGACGCCGTAGACCTCGAGCGAGGAGATGGCGAAGACGTAGAGGATGCCGACATTGATGTCGGCGACGACCCAGCCGGCCGAGACCGGGATCACCGCCCAGGCGGAAAGCGCAAGCACGGTGGAGACCAGCGGGGCGAGCAGGAAGATCGCCTTGTTCGAGGCCGACGGATCACCGGCTCTTTGAGCGACGAATTTCAGAAGGTCGGCGAAGGACTGCAACATCCCCCACGGCCCGACGACGTTCGGCCCGCGGCGAAGCTGCACCGCCGCCCAGATCTTGCGATCCGCATAAAGCAGATAGGCGACCACGATCAAAACCGCGGTCATCAGCACCGCGCTTTGGACCACGATGATGACGCCGGGGATCAGATAGTCGCTGACGAAGACATCCATCTTATTCGGCCGCCTCCGCCGTCGGACCGAGATGCATCGCCGAGCATTCAGCAAGGATCTGCGAGGCGCGTGCGAT
>CAVZVB010000005.1:0-293967 GCA_963778625.1 uncultured Alphaproteobacteria bacterium | reverse complement strand
CGAGTTCATGAACTTCGAGACCACGCGATCGCCGAACTTGGCGTCGGGGATGATCTCCCGCTTTTCGGCGCGATGACGTCGCGACATTGAGCCTTCCTTCGAACCTCTTCACTGCAGCGGTCCCGGCCGCGCATTCGAGCGCGAGCGGGACCGCCGCAGAACCTCGTGTTATTTCGGACGCTTGGCGCCGTATTTGGAGCGGCGCTGGCGGCGGTCTTTCACGCCCTGCGTGTCGAGCACGCCACGCAGAATGTGGTAGCGGACGCCCGGCAGATCCTTCACGCGGCCGCCGCGGATCATCACCACCGAATGCTCCTGCAGATTATGGCCCTCGCCGGGGATGTAGCCGATGACCTCGTAGCCGTTGGTGAGGCGCACCTTGGCGACCTTGCGGAGCGCCGAGTTCGGCTTCTTCGGGGTGGTCGTATAGACGCGCGTGCACACCCCCCGCTTCTGCGGGTTCTGGGCAAGCGCCGGCACCTTGTTGCGGTGCGGCGGCGCCTGGCGCGGCTTCCTGATCAGCTGCTGGATCGTCGGCATTTTCTTCCGTCGGCCTTTTTGTGTTCCTCAAGTCTCTGCAAGCTCGCGTGCGATAAAAACCGCGCCGTCCACTTCTTGAAAGCGGCGGCGCAGCCAATGCAGAGGATCGCGAGCCCGAAAGCCGCGATCTTGATCTCCTACTTCAGTCGGGCCCTGGCAGCGTTTAAGTCGAATGGGTTTCGCGCGAGGTGCACAAAACCCGGGCTCGGCTTACCGCCTGCCCGTGGGCTGCGTTCATCTAGCGATTGGCCTGTGGAGCGTCAAGCCCGCGAGAGCCCGAAATCGCGGCAAATCCGGCCGGCGGCGGGGAATGCTCCGGACGAGAAACGCTCAGCCCGCGCCAAAGGCGCCGGCGTGCTCGCGATGGGTGGCCTGAGGAAGCTCTTAGGCGAGGTAGGGCAACGCGGCGAGGATCACGTATCCAGCCGTCAACCCGAAGAACAGGACAGCACGCCAAACAAGACCGGTCGACATCTTCAATCCCCGTGAGCCATGCCCTGACGCGGCCGAGAGCAACCACTTTCCAGCGCCAGCCAGCACCGGAACCGCTTCCGCAACCAGTCTCGGAAGCCCCCGCTCCCACCGCCTTCGTAGGCGCCCTTTATCGACCAAACAACAAGCACAGAAGAAGTTTCCAAATTATTGCAGAGGGTGTGGCGGCGCGGAGACAGCCGCCGGCATTGCGGCGCAACAGCGCAAAAAGAAGGGCCGCCCGAGGGCGGCCCTTCGAAACGTCCCGTGATTATGCGGCTATTCCGCCGCGACGTCCGCCATGTCGGGGATGGCGAGCTGGGCCGCCGCGGCGGCGCGCTTGCGCTCCTCCTCCAGAATCAGCTCGTCGCGCCGCTGGGCGACCTGCCGGAGCGACGACATCGTGCCGCCGGTTCCGGCCGGGATCAGCCGCCCGACGATGACGTTCTCCTTCAGACCCTCAAGCGAGTCGGTCTTGCCGTTGACCGCGGCGTCGGTCAGCACGCGCGTGGTCTCCTGGAACGAGGCGGCGGAGATGAAGGAGCGCGTCTGCAGGCTCGCCTTGGTGATGCCGAGCAGCACCGGGACAGAGACCGCCGGCTCCTTCTTGTCCGCGACGAGCGCTTCGTTGATCGCGTCGAACTCCAGCCGGTCCATCTGCTCGCCCACGATCAGATCGGTATCGCCGATCTCCGTGATCTCGACCTTCTGCAGCATCTGCCGGACGATCACCTCGATGTGCTTGTCGTTGATGAGCACGCCCTGCAGCCGATAGACCTCCTGGATCTCGTTGACGAGATAGGCCGCGAGTTCCTCCACGCCCTTGATCGCCAGGATGTCGTGCGGCGCCGGCAGGCCGTCGAGGATAAAGTCGCCTTTCTCGATGGCGTCCCCTTCCTGCAGGTGGAACGGCCGGCCCTTCGGGATCAGGTACTCGACCGCCTCCGCGCCTTCCTCCTCCGGCTCGATGATGATGCGGCGCTTGTTCTTATAGTCGCGCCCGAACCGCACCGTTCCGCCGATCTCCGAGATGATCGCGTGATCCTTCGGCCGGCGCGCCTCGAAGAGCTCCGCCACCCGCGGCAGACCGCCGGTGATGTCGCGCGTCTTGGCGCTTTCGAGCGGGATACGCGCGAGCACGTCGCCGTGCTTCACCGTGGCGCCCGGGTCGACCGACAGGATGGAGTCGACGGAAAGCAGGTAGCGTGCATCCCGCCCGCGCTCCGCCTTCATCAGCTTGCCGCGCTTATCCTTGATCACGACCGCCGGACGCAGCTCCGAGCCGCGCGGGTTCGCCCGCCAATCGACGATGACGCGCTTGGTAATGCCCGTCGATTCGTCGGCGGTCTCCACCACCGAGGCACCCTCCACCACGTCCTCGTAGTCGACCGAGCCGCCGGCTTCCGTCAGGATCGGACGCATATAGGGGTCCCACTCGGCGAGCCGCTTGCCGCGGGTGACGGTGTCGCCGTCCTCGACGAAGAGCCTGGCGCCGTAGGGCACGCGATGCGACACGCGCTCCTCGCCGCCCTCGTCGATGATGGCGAGCTGGACGTTGCGGCCCATCACCACCTGACGCTTCGCGGAGTCGACGGCGACGGCCTTGTTGCGGATCTCGATCTTGCCTTCGAAGCTCGATTCCAGGAACGACTGATCGACCACCTGCGCCGTGCCGCCGATGTGGAACGTGCGCATGGTGAGCTGCGTGCCCGGCTCGCCGATCGACTGCGCCGCGATGACGCCGACCGCCTCGCCCATGTTGACGGGCGTGCCGCGGGCGAGATCGCGCCCGTAGCACTTGCCGCAGACGCCGTATTTCGTCTCGCAGGTGAGCACGGAGCGGATCTTGGCCGCCTGCACGCCGGCCGCCTCGACCGCCTCCATCTCCGGCTCGCCGATCAGCGTGCCGGCCTCCACGATCACGTCGCCGGTCGAAGGATCGACGATGTCCTCAACCGTGGTGCGGCCGAGGATGCGCGAGCCGAGCGAGGCAACGACCTGTCCGGAATTGACGACGGCCTCCATCGTCAGGCCGTTCTCCGAGCCGCAATCGTCCTCGGTGATGATGCAGTCCTGCGCCACGTCGACGAGACGGCGCGTCAGATAGCCGGAATTGGCCGTCTTCAGCGCCGTGTCGGCGAGGCCCTTGCGGGCGCCGTGCGTCGAGTTGAAGTATTCGAGCACCGACAGCCCCTCCTTGAAGTTGGAGATGATCGGGCTCTCGATGATCTCGCCCGACGGCTTGGCCATCAGGCCGCGCATGCCGGCAAGCTGCTTCATCTGCGCGGGCGAGCCGCGCGCGCCGGAGTGGCTCATCATGTAGATGGAGTTCACCGGCTTCTGGCGGCCGGTCTTCTTGTCGAACTCCACCGACTGGATGCGCTTCATCATCTCGTCGGCGACGCGGTCGGTGCACTTCGCCCAGGCGTCGACGACCTTGTTGTACTTCTCGCCCTGGGTGATGAGGCCGTCATTGTACTGCTGCTCGTATTCGCCGGCGAGCGCGCGCGTCTCCGCGACGAGCTTCGCCTTCGTCTCCGGGATGACCATGTCGTCCTTGCCGAAGGAGATGCCGGCGCTTGCAGGCCTGCGTGAAGCCGAGCTGCATGATCCGGTCGCAGAAGATGACCGTCTCCTTCTGCCCGGTATGGCGGTAGACGGCGTCGATCATGCGGCTGATTTCCTTCTTGGTCATCAGCTTGTTGCAAAGATCGTAACGGCACGTTCGGATGCTTCGGCAGAAGCTCGCCGATCATCAGCCGTCCGGGCGTCGTCTCGTAGATCTGCGAGACCTCGTTGCCCTCCGCGTCCACGCTCTTGTAGCGGCCCTTGATCTTGGCGTGCAGCGTCACGGCGCCGGCGTCGAGCGCGTGGTGCAGCTCGCCCATGTTGCCGAACAGCATGCCCTCGCCCGGCTCCTTCTCCTGCATGACGGAGAGGTAATAGAGGCCGAGCACGATGTCCTGCGACGGCACGATGATCGGCTGCCCGTTGGCCGGATGCAGGATGTTGTTGGTCGACATCATGAGCACGCGCGCTTCCAGCTGCGCTTCCAGCGACAGCGGCACGTGCACGGCCATCTGGTCGCCGTCGAAGTCGGCGTTGAAGGCGGCGCAGACGAGCGGATGCAGCTGGATCGCCTTGCCCTCGATCAGCACCGGCTCGAAGGCCTGGATGCCGAGACGGTGCAGCGTCGGCGCGCGGTTCAGGAGCACCGGATGCTCGCGGATCACCTCGTCGAGGATGTCCCAGACCTCCGGCTTCTCCTTCTCCACGAGCTTCTTCGCCTGCTTCACCGTCGAGGAGAAGCCCTTGGCGTCGAGGCGCGCGTAGATGAACGGCTTGAACAGCTCGAGCGCCATCTTCTTCGGCAGCCCGCACTGATGCAGCTTCAATTCCGGGCCGACCACGATGACCGAGCGGCCGGAATAGTCGACGCGCTTGCCGAGGAGGTTCTGGCGGAAGCGGCCCTGCTTGCCCTTCAGCATGTCGGAGAGCGACTTCAGGGGGCGCTTGTTGGTGCCGGTGATGACGCGGCCGCGGCGGCCGTTGTCGAAGAGCGCGTCGACCGCCTCCTGCAGCATGCGCTTCTCGTTGCGGATGATGATGTCCGGCGCGCGGAGCTCGATCAGCCGCTTCAGGCGGTTGTTGCGGTTGATGACGCGGCGGTAGAGGTCGTTCAGGTCCGACGTCGCGAAGCGGCCGCCGTCGAGCGGCACCAGCGGCCTGAGATCCGGCGGGATGACCGGGACGACGGTCATGATCATCCATTCCGGCCTGTTGCCGGACTGGACGAAGGCCTCGATCAGCTTCAGCCGCTTGGCGAGCTTCTTCGGCTTCAGCTCCGACTTCGATTCGGCGATCTCCTGCCTGAGCCGCACGATCTCCGATTCGAGATTGAGCGCGATCAGCATCTCGCGGATCGCCTCCGCGCCGATCATGGCGGTGAAGGAATCCGCACCGTACTGGTCCTGCGCCTCGAGGAACTCGTCCTCGGTCAGGAGCTGCTTCTCCTGCAGCGGCGTGATGCCCGGCTCGACGACGATGTAGTTCTCGAAATAGAGGACGCGCTCGATGTCCTTCAGCGTCATGTCGAGCATCAGCCCGATGCGCGAGGGCAGCGACTTCAGGAACCAGATATGCGCGACCGGAGCGGCGAGCTCGATATGGCCCATGCGGTCGCGGCGCACGCGCGCGAGCGTCACCTCCACGCCGCACTTCTCGCAGATGATGCCCTTGTACTTCATGCGCTTGTACTTGCCGCACAAGCACTCGTAGTCCTTGATCGGGCCGAAGATGCGCGCGCAGAACAGCCCGTCGCGCTCCGGCTTGAAGGTCCGATAGTTGATCGTTTCCGGCTTCTTGATCTCGCCGAAGGACCAGGACAGGATCTTCTCCGGGCTCGCGATCGAGATGCGGATCTGATCGAAGGTCTGCGCCTGCACCTGCGGGCTGAAAATGTTCATGACCTCTTGATTCATGGTCACTCCTTGGCCGTCTGGCATGCCCCTGGGAGGTTGGGGCTTTCGCCGCGTTCACGACGCGGCACGAGATTCTCTTTAGTGACGCCGGCTAGGCGCCGCGGGAGGCCGCCTATTCGGCGGCATCCCTCTGCGTGTAGTGATCGGGGATCTGCCGCCGCTGATCGGTGTCCTGCAACTCCACGTTCAGGCCCAGCGACCGCATCTCCTTGACGAGCACGTTGAAGCTCTCCGGGATGCCGGCCTCGAACGTATCGTCGCCTCTGACGATCGCTTCGTAGACCTTGGTGCGGCCGGCGACGTCGTCCGACTTCACCGTCAGCATCTCCTGAAGCGTGTAGGCGGCGCCGTAAGCTTCGAGCGCCCACACCTCCATCTCGCCGAAACGCTGGCCGCCGAACTGCGCCTTGCCGCCGAGCGGCTGCTGGGTAACCAGGCTGTAGGGGCCGATCGAGCGCGCGTGGATCTTGTCGTCGACGAGGTGGTGGAGCTTCAGCATGTAGATGTAGCCCACCGTCACCTCGCGGTCGAAGCCCTCGCCGGTGCGCCCGTCATAGAGCCGCGACTGGCCGGAGCGGTTGAGACCCGCCTGCTCCAGGAGCTCCACGATGTGCTCCTCCTTGGCGCCGTCGAAGACCGGCGTCGCGATCGACACGCCCTCGCGCAGCTGCTCGCCGAGCCTGACGACAAACTCGTCGTCGAAGCTCGCCACCGGCTCGTTCTTGGCGTTGTCGCCGTAAAGGCCGTCAAGCGCCTCGCGCAGCGGCTTGGTGTCTCCGCTTGCCCGGTAGGCATCGACGAGCTGGCCGATCTTCAAGCCCAGCCCGGCGCAGGCCCAGCCGAGATGCGTCTCCAGGATCTGCCCGACATTCATGCGGCTTGGCACGCCGAGCGGATTGAGCACGATGTCGACATGCGTGCCGTCCTCGAGGAATGGCATGTCCTCGACCGGCACGATCTTCGACACCACGCCCTTGTTGCCGTGGCGGCCGGCCATCTTGTCGCCGGGCTGGATCTTGCGCTTCACCGCGACGAAGACCTTCACCGTCTTCATCACGCCGGGGGGCAGCTCGTCGCCGCGCTGCAGCTTCTCCACCTTGTCGATGAAGCGGCTCTCGAGGCGCTTGCGGCTCTCGTCGGTACTGCGCCCTGAGCTGCTCGATCTCCGTCATCAGCTTGTCGTCGGAGGTGGTGAGCTGCCACCACTGCGTACGCGGATAGCCTTCGAGCACCTCGTCGGTGATCTTGGCGCCCTTCTTGAAGCCCTTCGGGCCGGATGTGCCGGTCTTGTTGCGCAGCATCTCGGCCAAGCGGCCGTAGATGTTGCGGTCGAGGATCGACTGCTCGTCGTCGCGGTCCTTGGCGAGGCGTTGAATCTCCTCGCGCTCGATCGCCATGGCGCGCTCGTCCTTCTCCACGCCGTGGCGGTTGAAGACGCGCACTTCGACGACCGTGCCGAAGGTGCCCGGCGGCATCCTGAGCGACGTGTCGCGTACGTCCGACGCCTTCTCGCCGAAGATGGCGCGAAGCAGCTTCTCTTCCGGCGTCATCGGGCTCTCGCCCTTCGGCGTGATCTTGCCGACCAGGATATCGCTCGGCTTCACCTCGGCGCCGACATAGACGATGCCCGCCTCGTCGAGGTTCTTCAGCGCCTCTTCCGATACGTTCGGGATGTCGCGGGTGATCTCCTCCGGCCCGAGCTTGGTGTCGCGCGCCATCACCTCGAATTCCTCGATGTGGATGGAGGTGAAGACGTCGTCGCGCACGATCCGCTCGGAGAGCAGGATGGAGTCCTCGAAGTTGTAGCCGTTCCACGGCATGAAGGCGACGAGCACGTTGCGGCCGAGCGCCAGGTCGCCGCGATCGGTCGACGGACCGTCGGCGATGATCTCGCCCGCCTGCTACGTCGTCGCCCACCTGCACCAGCGGACGCTGCGTGATGCAGGTCGACTGGTTGGAGCGCTGGAACTTCTGCAGCCGATAGATGTCGACGCCCGACTTCGAGGCGTCGCGCTCCTCGGTGGCGCGCACGACGATACGCGTTGCGTCCACCTGGTCGACGATGCCGGTGCGGCGCGCCGCAATCGCAGCGCCTGAAATCGCGCGCCACGATCGGCTCCATGCCGGTGCCGACGAGCGGCGCCTCGGAGCGCACGAGCGGCACCGCCTGCCGCTGCATGTTGGAGCCCATCAGCGCGCGGTTGGCGTCGTCGTTCTCCAGGAACGGGATCAGCGCCGCCGCCACCGAAACGAGCTGCTTCGGCGAGACGTCCATCAGGTCGACCTTCTCGCGCGCCACCAGCGAGGGATCGCCCTGATGGCGGCAGGTGACGAAGTCGTTGACGAAGCGCCCCTTCTCGTCGATCTGCGCGTTCGCCTGCGCGACGTTGTATTTCGCCTCCTCCATCGCCGAGAGATAGACGACCTCGTCGGTCACCCGGCCGTCGACGATCTTGCGGTAGGGGCTCTCGATGAAGCCGTATTTGTTGACGCGCGCGAACGTCGCGAGCGAGTTGATGAGGCCGATATTCGGGCCTTCCGGCGTCTCGATCGGGCAGATGCGGCCGTAATGCGTCGGGTGCACGTCGCGCACCTCGAAGCCCGCGCGCTCGCGCGTGAGCCCGCCCGGCCCGAGCGCCGAGAGCCGCCGCTTGTGCGTGATCTCGGAGAGCGGGTTGGTCTGGTCCATGAACTGCGACAGCTGCGAGGAGCCGAAGAACTCGCGCACCGCCGCCGCCGCCGGCTTGGCGTTGATCAGGTCCTGCGGCATCACCGTGTCGATCTCGACCGACGACATGCGCTCCTTGATCGCGCGCTCCATGCGAAGCAGGCCGATGCGGTACTGGTTCTCCATCAACTCGCCGACCGAACGCACGCGGCGATTGCCGAGATTGTCGATGTCGTCGATCTCGCCGCGCCCGTCGCGCAGATCGACCAGCGTGCGGATGACGGAGAGGATGTCCTCCTTGCGCAGCACGCGGACGCTGTCGTCGGTCTGCAGATCGAGGCGCATGTTCATCTTCACGCGGCCGACCGCGGAGAGGTCGTAGCGCTCCGAATCGAAGAACAGCGACTTGAACATCGCCTCCGCCGTCTCGATCGTCGGCGGCTCGCCCGGGCGCATCACCCGGTAGATGTCGAAGAGCGCCTCCTCGCGGTTCTGGTTCTTGTCGACGGCAAGCGTGTTGCGGATATAGCCGCCGACATTGACGTGGTCGATCTCAAGCAGCTGCAGCTTCTTCTGCCCCGCTTCCGTCAAGGCGGTGAGCTGCTTGGCGGTGATCTCGTCGCCGGCCTCGGCGCGGATCTCGCCGGTCTGCAGGTTGACGATGTCCTCCGCCAGGTAGCGCCCGATCAGCGCCTCGTCGGTGACGCGCAGCGCCTTGACCTTCTTCTCCTTGATCTGCTTGGCGAGCCGCGCGGTGATCTTCTCACCGGCCTGGGCGATGACCTCGCCGGTCTTGGCGTCGATCAGATCTTCGGTCGGCTTGGTGCCGCGCAGCTTGTCCGCGTCGAGCGGCAGCCGCCAGCCGTCGCCGTCGCGGGTGACGGTGACCGACTCGTAGAAGGTCGAAAGAATCCCCTCGCCGTCGAGGCCGAGCGCCATCAGCAGCGACGAAACCGGGATCTTGCGGCGGCGGTCGATGCGCGCATGCACGATGTCCTTGGCGTCGAACTCGATGTCGAGCCAGGAGCCGCGATAGGGGATGATGCGCGCCGCGAAGAGCAGCTTGCCGGAAGAGTGGGTCTTGCCCTTGTCGTGGTCGAAGAAGACGCCCGGCGAGCGGTGCATCTGCGAGACGATGACGCGCTCGGTGCCGTTGATGACGAAGGTGCCGTTCATCGTCATGAGCGGCATGTCGCCCATGTAGACGTCCTGCTCCTTGATGTCCTTGACCGACTTCGCACCGGTCTCCTGGTCGACGTCGAACACGATCAGGCGCAGCGTCACCTTGAGCGGCGCCGCGTAGGTCATGTCGCGCTGCCGGCATTCCTCGACGTCGTATTTCGGCGGATCGAACTCGTAGCGCACGAATTCGAGCATGGCGTTGCCGGCGAAGTCGGAGATCGGGAACACCGACTTGAAGACCGCCTGCAGCCCTTCGTCGTTGCGCCCGCCCTTCGGCTCCTCGACCATCAGGAACTGGTCGTACGAAGACTTCTGAACCTCGATCAGGTTCGGCATCTCCGCCGCTTCGGTGATGTGTCCGAAGAACTTGCGGATACGCCGGCGGCCTGAGAAGCTCACCTTCTTCGCGCTCGTTGCTCTTGCCATTATTCGTCCTCGCCAATCTCGTCCGAACGGCTGTCCGGAGAGCCGCAGGGGACCTTGCCCATGCGTCCGTCGGGACAGCGGGAGGCGCCAGAGACGCGGCGCCCGTTTGACCTTCGCGGCCAGTCGATCCCGGGCGCGAGGTTGGCCCCCCGCCCGGGAAACTTCAGAAAACGCCTACTTCAGCTCGACCTTCGCGCCGGCGTCCTCGAGCTTCTTCTTGAGGTCTTCGGCTTCGGTCTTCGAGGCGGCTTCCTTCACCGTCTTCGGCGCGCCTTCCACGAGGTCCTTGGCTTCCTTCAAGCCAAGCCCGGTGATCGCGCGCACTTCCTTGATGACGTTGATCTTCTTTTCGCCGGCGGCGATGAGGACCACGTCGAACTCGGTCTTCTCCTCCACCGCGGCCGCGGCGGCGGGTGCGGCAGCGGCAGCCGCGACCGGCGCGGCGGCGGAGACGCCCCACTTCTCCTCCAGCATCTTGGAGAGCTCGGCCGCCTCCAGCACCGTCAGGCTGGAGAGGTCGTCAACGATTTTCGATAGATCAGCCATTGTCGTATTTCCCTTGTCGGTTCGAACCTTCGTTCGGATCTTTCAAGATCGGCTTCAGGCCGCCTCGCCCGTCTTGGCGTAGGCCGCGAACACGCGCGCGAGCTGTGCGCCCGGCGCCTGGAGAACGCCCGCAATGCGGGTCGCCGGCGTCTGGATCATGCCGACGAGCATCGCTCTCAGTTCATCAAGCGAGGGGAGCGCGGCGAGCGCCTGCACCCCTTGTGCGTCCAGGCTGGTCCGCCCCATGGCGCCGCCGAGCAGGACGAACTTTTCGTTCGCCTTGGCAAATTCGGCGGCAATCTTGGGAGCGGCGATCGGGTCATCCGAATAGGCGATGACCGTCGGGCCCTTGAACAGATCGCTGATGTGTTCGACGTCCGTACCTTTCAGGGCAAGCTTGACGAGGCGGTTCTTGGCGACCTTGAGGCTGGCCCCAGCGTCCCGCATGCGACCCCGAAGGGCCGTCATCTCGGCGACGTTCAGGCCGGAATAGTGGGCGACGACCACAACCCCGGTGCTTGAAAACACCTGGTTGAGACCCGACACCATCTCGCTTTTTTCAGCTCTATCCACTGCCTCTGTCCTCATCTGGCCCAGGACCCCGCGTTTGCAGGCCTGGACCGCTTCGCCATGCCGCCCGGCCTCGATGAATCGAGGGACGGGCGACGGTGAACGCCTGTCCCCCGAACCTCGGCTGAGGCGCGGGCCCTCGCCTCTCCGAAGAGAAGCGAAGGACGAGAGGTTCGAACCGGCATCCGGGCTCGCGCCCAAATCTCGGTTCATGAACCCGTCTCATGCAGGCCAAATGCTTAGGAGCCGAAGCTCACCTGCAGTCTCGGACAGGACCGAGCCGGACGAGCGAACCCGCCGACCCGTTTTCGCCGTCCGCGCTCTCGCGAGCGCCTCGGGCGAAACTTTGAACCCGGGCAATCACTTGCCCGGGAAAGCTCGTGCGACCTTCAGCCCGCGGAAAGCGATGCCGGGTCGATGCGCACGCCTGCTCCCTGCGTGGAGGTGAGCGCGACGCGCTTCAAATAGGTTCCCTTGGCGCCGGAGGGTTTCGCCTTCGACACCGCGTCGGTGAAGGCGCGGATGTTTTCCGTCAGCGCCTCTTCGGTGAACGACGCCTTGCCGACGCCGGCGTGCACGATCCCCGCCTTCTCCACGCGGAACTCGACGGCGCCGCCCTTGGCGTCCTTGACCGCCTGCGTCAAGTCGTTGGTGACCGTGCCGACCTTCGGGTTCGGCATCAGGCCGCGCGGGCCCAGAATCTTGCCAAGCCGGCCGACGAGCGGCATCAGGTCAGGGGTCGCGATGCAGCGGTCGAAATTGATCTCGCCCTTCTGCACGCTCTCCATCAGATCCTCCGCGCCGACGATATCGGCGCCGGCCTTCTTCGCCTCCTCGGCCTTGGCGCCGCGGGCGAACACCGCAACGCGCGCCGAGCGGCCGGAGCCGTTCGGCAAATTGGCGACGCCGCGCACCATCTGGTCGGCGTGGCGCGGGTCGACGCCGAGATTCAGCGCCACCTCGATCGTCTCGTCGAACTTGGCGACGGCGCGCTCCTTCACCATGCGCACCGCGTCGGTGAGCGGATAGAGCTTCTCGCGATCGATCCCCTCGTGGATCTTCCGAATGCGTTTTCCCTGTGCGCTCATGGCCTACTCCACCACCTCAAGGCCCATCGAGCGGGCGGAGCCTTCGACCATCTTCATCGCCGCCGTGACGTCGCGGGCGTTCAGATCCTTCAGCTTCTGCTCGGCGATCGAGCGCACCTGGTCGCGCGTGACGCGTCCGATCAAGGCGCGGCCCGGCGTCTGCCCGCCCTTCGCGAGGCCCGCCGCCTTCTTCAGGAAATGCGACACCGGCGGCGTCTTCATCTCGAAGGTGAAGCTGCGGTCGGCATAGATCGTCAGCACGACGGGGATCGGCGCACCTTTCTCCAAATCCTGCGAAGCGGCATTGAAGTCCTTGCAGAACTGCATGATGTTCAGCCCCCGCTGGCCGAGCGCCGGCCCGATCGGCGGCGACGGATTGGCGGCGCCTGCGGGAACCTGCAGCTTCAGGTATCCCGTTATTTTCTTTGCCATTTCTCACTCCGTTCTCTCGCCGGCCAAAAGTGGCGCGGCATCCTCGGGTGTCCGTGGTGCGGCCGTCTTGCCGCCCGATGGCGCGGGCGGCCGGCCTTCCACGTGCTACGGTCAGACCTTCTCGACCTGCCCGTATTCGAGCTCGACGGGTGTGGCGCGCCCGAAGATGGACACCGCCACCTTCAGCCGCGCGCGCTCCTCGTCGACTTCCTCCACGTTCCCCTCGAAGGAGGCGAACGGGCCGTCGGCGACGCGGATACGCTCGCCGATCTCGAAGCTCACCGACGGCTTCGGCCGCTCCACGCCCTCCTGCACCTGCGCCATGATGCGCTCGGCTTCGGAGTCCGGGATCGGCATCGGCCGACTGTCTGCGCCAAGGAAACCCGTGACCTTGGGCGTGTTCTTGATGAGGTGATAAGCCTCATCGGTCATGTCCATCTTCACCAGCACGTAGCCGGGGAAGAACTTGCGCTCCGAATCCACCTTGCGGCCGCGCCGCATCTCCACGACCTTCTCGGTCGGCACCAGGATCTCGTCGATCAGGTCGGCGAGCCCCGCGGCGGCCGCCTTCTCGCGGATCGAGTCGGCCACCTTCTTCTCGAAATTCGAGTAGGCGTGGACGATGTACCAGCGCTTCGCCATCGGAAGTTCCGTCGTTTTCAGGTTCAGCCTGCCGTGCCGAGCGCGAAACTGATGCCCCAACTCATGATCTGATCGGCGGCGAAGAAGAACATCGTCGCCAGGGCCACCATGACGAACACCATCAACGTCGTAATCGCAGTTTCGCGCCGCGTCGGCCAAGTGACCTTGGCCGCCTCGGTGCGCACCTGCTGGATAAACTGGAACGGGTTTGTTTTTGCCATGCCGGGAATTGGAAGGCGCACGAAAGGGTTCGCGCGCCTCCGGACGCTCCTAAATAGTGAACTTCGCCCGCCCGCGCAAGGGGCTTACGGCAGGCAATGATCGTGCCCCGCCAAGCCCTTGCCGCAAAGCAGCAAATTCGTTTCGTCGCACCCGCGCCCCGGCTGGCTCGCCAAGCCGTAGCTGCAGTCGAACCCGCCCGCCCTCGCCCTTCGGGCTCCGGCGTGGCAGCCTCCGCTGCTCGCGCAGCGTAGGCTGGCAGGGGCAGAGGGACTCGAACCCCCGACCTACGGTTTTGGAGACCGTCGCTCTACCAACTGAGCTATACCCCTAAGCGCGCCCGGGCGCGGAGCGGGTTGTTATCAACGCCCGCGCCTCCGAGCAAGAAATCTCCACAACCAATCGCCGCCAATCTAGGCTCCCCGGCCTGTTCCCGCCAGCGGCAGACGATCAGCCGGCCCGCGTCGGCGCCTTGCGTTGATACTGTCATATTGCAACAGTAAGCGTTCGTCGCCGGCCGGTTTGCGGCATGTCTGATCCAGTCGATGCCATTGCCAAGCTTCCTCGAGGTGGAACGGCTGACAGCCGGCTATGGCGGTCCACCCGTGCTGGACGACATTTCGCTCGAGGTGAGCGAGGGCGAATTCGTCGCCCTTCTCGGCTCGTCCGGTTGCGGCAAGACGACCCTGCTTCGCGCGATCGCCGGCTTTACCGCACCGCTCTCCGGTACGATCCGCGTTGCCGGCCGCGATATCACGCGGCTTCCGCCGGACCGCCGGGACATGGCGATGGTTTTCCAGTCCTATGCGCTCTGGCCGCACATGAGCGTGCGCCAGAACATCGGCTACGGGTTGAAGGTCCGGCACGTCGGCGCGCAGAAGGCGGCCGCCAAGGTCGACGATCTGCTCGCAATGCTCGGGCTGAAGGACCTGGGCGAGCGCAAGGTCACCGCCCTCTCCGGCGGCCAGCGCCAGCGTGTGGCGCTCGGCCGTGCGCTCGCCGTCGATCCTCGCATCCTTCTCCTCGACGAGCCGCTCTCCAACCTCGACGCGCGCATCCGGCAGAGCGTCCGGCACGAGATCCGCTCCCTGCAGCGGCGCTTTGCGATCACCGCGATCCACGTCACGCACGACCGGGAAGAGGCGATGGTCATGGCCGACCGGATCGTGATCCTGAACGAGGGGCGGATCGAGCAGCAGGGCCGGCCGGAGCAGGTCTACAACCGGCCGGAGACCCCCTTCGTGGCGCGCTTCATGGGTGCGGAGAACGTGGTTGCGCTGACCGCCCGAGTGGCGGAGCGCCGCATCGAGATTCTCGCCGGTCAGAACAACGCTGCGGCGGTGTTCGATCGTCCGCAGAAGGACGCGTTTCCGCCCGGCGCCTCGCGCGAGGCCATCTCTGTGACGGCCTACTTCCGTGGCGAGGCGGCCGAGCTCCTGCCCTCCGACGATGTCGGCGCAGCGCCGACGCCAGACACGATCGCCTTCACCGGCCACGTCACGCAGGTGTCGTATCCAGGCGGTACCTGGCGACACGCGGTTTGCGTCGGCGGGCACGAGATTCAGGTGGATTCGGATTCACGTCACGAGCCGTCGGCTCGGGTTCAAGTGCGCTTGCCGCATCAGCAAGTCTTCATCTTCCCAAGTTCACCCGACGGCTCTGACGAGAAGGAACCGCAGGGGCGTGAACCCGGCGGTAGATGAGGGAGAGGAGAAGGTCATGAGAGGAAGATCGCATTTCCTGAGTGGGCTCGTCGTCGGCGCGCTGATCTCGGCGAGCGCACCCGCGCTGGCACAGACGACGCTCACCGTGATGACGGCGGGCGACCAGAACATGGTCGACTACGTCAACGAGTATCTCGCGCCGAAATTCGAGGCGGCGAACCCCGGCGTCACCGTGCAGGCGGTCGGCACCGGTCCCGGCGATGCCGGATCGCAGATGATCTACGAGCGTCTCTCGGCCCAGGCCAGCGCGGGCACGCAATCCGATGTCGACGTCGCCGTCGTGCATCAGAAGATGGCCGGCCAGATGGTCAGCGAGGACCTGCTTGCCTCCTACCGCGGCGACATCGACACGGGCAGCCTCGTCAGCCGCGAGACTGCCGACAACGCGCTCGGCACCAACGTGCATGGCTATGTGATGCCGATGTTCCACAGTCAGACGGCGATCGCCTACAATCCGACGCTCGTTCCGAACCCGCCCAAGACCTACGACGAGCTGGTTTCTTGGGCGAAGGATAACCCCCGCCAGTTCGGCTACAACGGCATCAAAGGCGGGATGTCGGGCGTGAGCTTCGTGATGGGGTGGATGTACGCCTACACGAACGACGCCAACCAGCTGATGAACGGCCCGTTCGACGCCAGCATTTCCGATGACTGGGACCCGGCGCTCGCCAAGCTGAAGGACTTCAACACCAACGTCGTGTTCACGCCGGGGAACGCCGGAACGCTCGACATGCTGAACCGCGGCGAGATCGCCATGGGCCCCGTCTGGGTGGACATGTTCTACACTTGGCAATCGGACGGCCGCCTGTCGCCCGACCTGAAGCTCGACCTGATCGGCCCCGGCATGCCCGGCCAGCCGATGTACTACGTCGTCCCGGCGAAGGCGCCGAACAAGGACCTGGCGGAGAAATTCATCGCCTTGGCGACGAGCCCCGAGGTGCAGGCCGACGGTATCGTCAAGCGCTTCAACTGGTATCCCGGGATCGACGCCAAATACGTGCAGTCGAAGCTCGACCCCGCGACCTGGAACAAGCTGTTCACGGACGTGACGCCCGACGATCTCGCCACCAAAGGCAAGCCGTTTCCGATCGCTTCCTATTTCAACGAGATCCTGGAAGCCTACGAGAAGAAGGTGACGAACTGAGCCAAGTGGGGCCGGGCGGCGGCGTTCGTCGCCGCCCGCTCCGCGCCGCCTAAGATGCGCCAGCGCCTCCTCGGACTTGCTCTCGTCTTCCCGGCGCTGACGACAATCGTCCTGCTCTTTGCCTTTCCCCTCGCCTATTCCGTGGCGGGCGCCTTTCGCGCCGACGGCGCCTGGACGCTGGCGAATTTCGCCAAGGCCAACGAGCTCTATCGGAGCGACATCGTCTTCACCTTCCTGATCGTGGGTCTTTCCGCGCTCCTGATCGCGGTGTGCGCGGTCCTGATCGGTGGCTACCTGACGCTCGGCGGCAGCCCGGCAGCGGTGGCCGTGCTGCGCTGGCTCTATCGCTGGCCGCTCTTCATCCCCTTCATCGTCGCCGGCCAGTTGATGCGGACGTTTCTCGCCAAGAACGGGCTGATGAACAACATCCTGACCGAGATCGGCCTGCTGACGCCGCTGCAGACGGTGAGCTTGCTCGACTGGCGCGGCATCGTCATCACCTTCGTGTGGAAGCAGACACCTTTCGTCGCGCTGCTCACGGCCGGAGCGATGGCCTCGCTCGATCGCTCGACGATCGAGGCCGCGCGCAATCTCGGCGCTTCGGCGCCCCGCATCCTCCTGGAGATCCTGGTCCCGCAGGTTCGTCAGACGCTGTTCGTCGGCATCATCCTGAGCTTCGTGATCATGCTCTCCGTGCTGTCCGTGCCGCTGATGATCAACGCGCAATCGCCGACCATGATCACGGCGAACATGGCATTCCGCATCAACGCATACGGGGATTACGGCGTCGCCAACGCGCTCGGCCTCGTCTCCTATCTGATGACCGGCGCGGTCTCGTGGATCTACCTGCGCTATGGGATCGAGGAGCGCGGGAGCGGCCGGGCATGAGGCTCTCTCTTGCCGATGGCGGGTGGCGCTGGTTGCCGCGGGTGATCCTGCTCTCGCTCCTCGCGTTCGCGATCTTCGGTCCGATCACGAACATGCTTCTGTGGACCGTGACGGAGAAATGGGTACTTCCCGCACAAGCTGCCGCTCGAATACGGCTTCGCGTATTGGCACCGGGTCTTCGCGCCGCGCGGCGGGGCGATCGAGTTGCTCACCAACAGCACGCTGATCGCCTGCGGCACGGTCGTGCTCTCGCTTGCGATGGCGGTCCCCGCCGGTTACGCGCTGGCGCGACTCAAGCTCCCCATGCGCGGGCTCCTGATGCTCGTGTTCCTGCTGCCGCAGGCGTTCCCGAACCTCCCCGTCTACATCAACGTCGCGCGCATCTTTTATAGCTTCCACCTGAACGGCACCTATGTCGGCGTCATCCTGGTGCACACGACGCACGGCCTGATGTACGCGGTGTGGATCGCCTCGGCGGCCTTCGCCGCGCTCGACCGCGAGCTGGAGGAAGCGGCGCGCAATATCGGCGCCGGCGCGCTCAAGACCTTTCTCACGATCAGTCTGCCGCTCGCAGCACCCGGCATCTTCGCCAGCGCGATCTTCGTGTTCCTGGAATTGCTCGACGAGTTCACCGGCACGTTCTTCGTCGGCGCACCGGTGGTGCAGACGCTGCCGCTCCTGCTCTACACCGCGACGGCGGGCGGCAACTACCAGATCGCCTCGATCACGGCGCTGATCCTGCTCGTTCCCTCGATTGCCTTCATGTTCGTCGTGGAGCGCTTCATCCGCGCCGACGTGCTCGCCCGCGTCGGGCGCTAGTCAGGGCCGACGGTTGGAGCGGGTGAAGGGAATCGAACCCTCGTCATCAGCTTGGAAGGCTGTTGCTCTACCATTGAGCTACACCCGCGGATCACTTCTCTATCTACCCCTCGACGGCGCCTGCCAGCAACTACCACAGCCGCTTCCGCGCAAACGCATGACCTGAGCCAGATTTAAGGCAGAGTTCGAAAGTTTCGGCCTTCTGCTCGTCGGAAAACGCAATGTAGGTCACCAACTTCCAGGGCACATATTTGGAGGTATGCGGCGACGTCCCAGCATTGTGTTCGGCGAGGCGGCGCTTCAGATCGGACGTAAGACCGACATAGCGCTGGCCCGGCGTCGACTCGCTCTGCAGAAGATAGACATACCGCATTGATCAGCCCTCCTCCGCCAAGGCTTCGGAGGGCATCCTGCTTCGCGATCATGGGGCGGCGCAAATCCTGCGAAGCGCGTAGCGCGAAGCAGGATGGTGGGAGAGGTAGGACTCGAACCTACGAAGGCTGACGCCAGCGGATTTACAGTCCGCCCCCTTTGCCACTCGGGACACTCTCCCGGCCCGGCAGCCCGGAATCCGGCACACGAACCGAAACCCGCGGGCGGACGGTTCCGTCGCGCGCGGTATATGCTGGCCCCTGCCGGATGTGTCAACAATTGGCCGCCGCCGCCGCGGAGCGCTATGACGCGTTGATGAAACGACGCGGAGCAAGGCGCGGCGGAAGGCCGACGCACCCGGCAACGGCCGGCGAAACCGTGATCTACGGCTGGCACAGTGCGCTCGCTGCGCTGAAGAACCCGCGGCGGCAGGTGCGGCAGGTGCTCGCGACACGAAACGCCGTTGAGCGCCTTGCCGAAGCCGGCATCGGCAATCTCCCGGCGCCGGTCGAGGCGCGCGAGATCGAGCGGCTCGTCGGCACCGGCGCGGTGCATCAGGGGATCGCGATCGTCGCCGATCCCCTCCCCGAGCCCGACGTCGCGGCGCTTTCCGACGCAAAGCTCGTCGTCGTGCTCGACCAGGTGACCGACCCGCACAATGTCGGCGCGGTGCTGCGCTCCGCCGCCGCCTTCGGTGCCGACGCCGTGCTTTTGACCGAGCGCCACGGGCCGGACGATTCCGGCGTGCTCGCGAAGGCCGCCTCGGGCGGGCTCGAGCACGTCGCGCTGGTGCGCGTCAAAAACCTGGCGCGCGCGCTGAACCAGCTCGCCGAGCTCGGCTTCTTCAGGATCGGCCTCGACAGCGCGCATTCCGAGCCGCTGGAGAAGATCCGGCCGGGGGGCAAGACCGCGATCGTGCTCGGCGCGGAAGGCAAGGGCCTCCGCCGGCTGACGCGCGAGACCTGCGACGTGCTTGCGCGCCTGGAGATGCCCGGCGCGATCAAGAGCCTCAACGTCTCGAACGCCGCCGCCGTCGCGCTCTACGCGCTGACGCGCGCCGGCGCGCCTTAACCCGATGGCAACCATAATGGGCGAGTTTGGCGCACGTGTATTCGAGTATGGACTGCGCCGACATGGACGCGATTCCCCAGCAGGCCCTCGTGACGCGCGCCGCCACGACGGTGAGCCTCGCCGATCTTGAGTTCGACCGCCCCTCCCGCTTCGACTGGCTGAAAAGCCTCGGGCGGACCGCGCTGATGCTGTGGGGGGCGCTCTCCTTCGGCGCCGTCGCCGGCACCGCCGCTTATTACTTCGCCGGATCGAGCGGCGAGCCGATCCTGGTCAGCCAGCAGAAGAAGCCCGCCACCGAAACGCTTGCGGCCGCCGTCGACACCGACCCGACGCTCGCTGAGGTTCCGCCGCACTTGAGCGACTACGTCGCGCCGCCCGCCGATCCGTCGCTTGCCACCCGCTTCGTCGTCGAGGCGCGGCTGCCGCGCCCGCGGCCGGACGAGCCGGTCTATACCGGCAGCATCGAGCCGGCGCCGCCGCGCGCGGCGCGCACGCGCTTCGCCGATCCGTGCCAGGCGTTCGCGCGGTTCGGCGTGCGCTTCCTCTTCGGCATGCGCTGCCGGCAGGAGACGCGCGTCTACGCGCCGCCCCCGCCGCAGCCGCGCTATTATTATCCGGAGGCTTATCCGCAGCCCTATCAGCGGCCCTACGTCGTGCGCTGACGCCGCGCCCCTGCCGCGTCAGCGGCAGAGCCGGCTTTCTCCCGAATAGGTCGTGTAGCGGCCGCTCCGCGGCTCGAAGCTTTGGAATTTCTCGGCGCAATAGGCGTACCACTGCGCCGAATAGGGACTCGGCGTTCCGTATTCGATGAGCGGCGCGAGCCGCTTCGGCATGACGATCGTCGGACGCTCGCTCGTCACGCCGTGCTGCGCCGGCGGCTCGGGACGGAAGCCGAACTGCAGCCCGGAATACGGCTGGTAGGAATGCATCTCCAGGCGATCGACGACGCGCACGACATGGCTTTCGCCGAAGGCCGCCACGCCAACCGGCGCCGCCCCCGCCGGCACGCCCGCGCCAAGAAGCGCGACGAGCATCGCGGCGAGCCGCACCGACGTCACCAGGCCGCGTCGTCTCCGATCCGTCATCGCGCTCCCGACCGTTTCGTAACGCTTTCGCGCCAAGTATATTGTGTCGGGCGCGGTCGATTGCGATGCGCTGGACAGGCGCGCGGCGCTGCCCTAACCCGCGTGTGTCGCGACCGCCGGGAGCGCTCGTTCTGGCGTCCGCTGCCAACGCGGGAATGCCGGCTTAGCTCAGTTGGTAGAGCACCTGATTTGTAATCAGGGGGTCGGGGGTTCGAGTCCCTCAGCCGGCACCAGTTTCCGGAGACCGTCAGATACGTAAGCCCCGCTCTATCGCCTCCCCTCCTCGCCGGCGGCAACCCGCAGATCGCAAAGGGCTACGGCGACGCCCCGGTTGAGGCCTATATCGCGGCGATGCCCGGCTGGAAGCGCGATGTCGGCCGCCGTCTCGACGCGCTCATCGTGGCGACCGTCCCCGGCGTCAGGAAGGCGGTCAAATGGAACTCGCCTCTCTACGGCGCCCTTCCGCTGTGTGGGGGCGCCGGGAGAGGAAGGCGGCT
Source organism: uncultured Alphaproteobacteria bacterium (assembly GCA_963778625.1). Classification (GTDB taxonomy): domain Bacteria; phylum Pseudomonadota; class Alphaproteobacteria; order Rhizobiales; family Afifellaceae; genus DASWJZ01. The sequence goes on along the minus strand of CAVZVB010000005.1, from coordinate 273,102 downwards.
GGTTCCTGAGCTTTCATTGCTACACGAAGTTCGTGAAGGTAGCTTTCTTCCGCGGCGCATCCGTGCGCCCTCTCCCGCCCGGGCGAATCGAAGCAGAGGGACGTGCGATACCTCGACATCCACGAGGACGAACCGTTCGACGAAGCTCAGCTCGCTAATTGGGTGAAGCAAGTCAGCCAATTGCCCGGAGTGCGGATGTGAGCGGCGGATGGCGTTCAGTATCGCGCGGCGACGGAGCCATTGTTGCCCGCGTGATATTAATGTGACCTGCGGTGTTGGTCTTGGTTGGCGAAGATGAAAACATTCACGAGCAATATATACGGCAAAGTCCCGGAACCTTCATCGTTTCAGGAGCTCATCGAGCTGACGTTAGATCCAGCGCCAGACAATTTCTGGATCGCGCGAATGTGGCGGGGACAGGCCGATATTGATTGGCGCTTACACAGCACTGCCTATCGTCGTCTCCTGCGTGCAGGACACCTTTTCGGAGGGAAAGTACCAAACGAAGCAGACCTCGCAGAATACTGAGAAACGACTTCTCGGATTCGGCCGAGCACAGAGGGTTTCGGTATCAAGATGGACGGCGGTTGCCGGATTTCGAATTGTTGGCCCGCTTGCGACATCATGGTGCAGCGACCCGGCTAATTGACGCTTCGCGAAACGCCCTTGTCGGATTGTGGTTCTGCTGTTCGAGCTTGCCAAAGCAGACTGGCCTGCTCGTGGGCTTTCACACGAGCTATATTAGCGGGTACGAAGGCGAGGCCGAAACTCGAGATTACGATGAGGTCGTGGCCGAACTTTCCGACAAAGAGTATTTGAGGACATGGGAGCCATCGCCTCACTCGCCTCGGGTCGCCGCGCAACACTCACAATTTCTGTACAGTGCATTATCAACCGAGAAGACGGGGACCCTCGTTCTTCCGGAGAAGGGGAGTATTTTTTAGCAATTGCGATTACTGCGCAGCTCAAGGCTAAATCAGAAAGGATATTGTCCCAAGTCTTCGACATTCGCCGCCTGACTCTGTTCCCGGATTTTGACGGGCTGAGCGCGTCGCGCGGCGTTGATGTAGATCCCAAAGAAGATGATCGCTGGTGAGCCATATTTCTGGCCGCGAACCGCAACAAGCGTAGCAAGTAGCCCGGGTGGGCTACGCTCGCTCAAGCGGCGTGCGAGCGGCAAAAACCACGAGGGAACCACCATGAAGAAAGCGACGACACCGATGAAGAACACCAAGACCGCCCCGAAGGAAGGAAACGCCGGCGCCTCCCCCTCCCACCTCATCGACGCGAGAATCGCAGCGCTCTCCGATTGGCGGGGCGAGACGCTCGCGCGCGTCCGCGCTCTCATCAAAGAGGCCGACCCGCAAGTGGTCGAGGAGGTGAAATGGAGAAAGCCGTCGAGCCCGCTGGGCGTTCCGGTGTGGGAGCACGCCGGCATCATCTGCACGGGCGAGACCTACAAGGACAAAGTGAAGCTGACCTTCGCCAAGGGCGCCGCGCTCAAGGACCCGTCACGCCTCTTCAATTCCAGCCTCGACGGCAACACAAGGCGCGCCATCGATTTCCACGAGGGCGACAAGATCGACGAGAAGGCGTTCAAGGCGCTCATTCGCGCCGCCGTGGCGCTGAACACCTCGAAGTAAGGCGCCCGCTCGCCTCGCCCGCTCCCGGAAGAAACCAAAGAGCGCCCGAGGCACTCGCAGGGGCGCATTGGACGACTTCTAGCCTCACGCCCCATATCTCCCTCCCCCTCCCGCTGATATAAACAAGGCCCACAATCGCTTGCCGTCGGAAGGGGCCGGCATGGATATCGAGTTGCTCTACGGCCGGGGCCACGTCCGCGCCGCGGTGCCCGCGGGCGCCCGCGCGACCACGATCCGCAAGGAGGCGCGCCTCGCCGTTCCCGCGTCCGGCGGACGCCGTCGCCGAGGTGCTCGCCCGGCCGACCGCCGCGCCGCCGCTTGCCGAGATCGCGCGCGCGGAAAGAAGAGCGCCTGCATCCTGATCTGCGACATCACGCGGCCGGTGCCGAACGGGCTGTTCCTGCGCCCGATGATCGAGACGCTCGTCGCCGCCGGCATCGCGCGCGGAAGCCATCACGGTGCTCGTCGCGACCGGGCTGCACCGGCCGAACGAGGGCGAGGAGCTTGCCGGCGTCGTCGGCGATCCCTGGGTGCTGCAGAACGTGCGCGTCGAGAACCATTTCGCCCGCGACGACGCCGCGCATGTCGATCTCGGCCGCACGCGCGGCGCGCGGCGTGCCGGTGAAGCTCGACCGCCGCTTCGTCGAGGCGGAGCTCAGAATCGCGACCGGCCTTGTCGAGCCGCATTTCATGGCCGGCTATTCCGGCGGGCGGAAGGTCGTCGCGCCCGGCGTCGCCCATGCCGATACGATCCGCACCTTCCACTCCGCCGCCTTCATGGAGGACGAAGCCGCCGACCTCCTGCAATCTCGACGGCAATCCGCTGCACGAGGAGCAGCTTGAGATCGTGCGCATGGTCGGCGACGTCCTGGCGCTGAACGCCGTCATCAACGAGGCGCGCGAGCTGGTCTTCGTGTCCTTCGGCGAAGTGATCGCGAGCCACATGGCGGCGGTCGGCTTCGTGGAGGACTGGATCCAGGTCCAGGTGCCGCGGCGCTTCAAGACCGTCGTCACCTCCGCCGCCGGCTTCCCGCTCGACCAGACCTATTATCAGACGGTCAAGGGCATGGTGACGCCGATCGACATCCTGGCGCCCGGCGGCACGCTGATCGTCGCCTCCGACTGCTCGGAGGGGATCGGCTCGAAGGCTTTCCGCGCCGCGCAGGAGCGGCTGTGGCGCTCGGGCCCGACGGCTTCCTGCGAAGCATCCTGCCGAAGCCGCTCGCCGACATCGACGAATGGCAGACGGAGATGCAGCTGAAGCCGATGCGGCGCGGGCGCGTGCAGCTCTTCACGCGCGGGCTGCCGGCAGAAGACCACAGGCTGACCGGCGTCGAGGTGGTCGCCCGATCTCGACGGCGCGATCGACGCGGCGGTCAAGACCTCCGGCGAGCCCGACGTCGCCTTCATCCCCGAAGGGCCCTACGTCATCCCGAAATATGCGGGGGCTGATGCCTGACGCTGGGCCTCGGCCATCGTTCTCGACCCGATCGGCGGCGTCAGCGGCGACATGTTCGTCGCCGCGATGCTCGACGCCTTTCCGGCGCTCGTCGAGCCGGTGCTCGAAGCGATGCGACCGCGCCGGCCTGCCGCCGCGACGTGAAGGTCGCGCTGGTCAAGCGCCGCAGCGGCGGCATCGCCGCCGCCGGCCTCGCCTTCGAGGGCGCGCTCGAAGCGCCGAGCGGCGACTACCGCGCTTTCCGCGCGCGGCTCGAAGCTGCCGATCTCTCCGGCGCCCGTCCGCCGCCACGCGCTCGGCATCCTGAAGCTCCTCGCCGAGGCGGAAGCCGCAATCCATTCCGTCCCCGTCGACGACGTGCATTTCCACGAGATCTCCGATTGGGACACGCAGGCCGACATCGTCGGCGCGGCGGCGATCATCGATGCGCTCGGCGATGTCAGCTGGCATTGCCGCGCCGCTGCCGCTCGGCTCCGGCACGATCAAGGCCGCGCACGGGCTGCTCCCCCTCCCCGCGCCCGCGACCGCGCTGCTCCTGAAGGGCTTCGCCTTCCGCGCCGACGACGGCATCCCCGGCGAGCGCGTGACGCCGACGGGCGCCGCGATCCTTCGCTATCTCGACGCCGGCAACGGCGACGCCGCCGGCCGGAACGCTGATCGCGACCGGCGCCGGCGCCGGCACGCGGCAGCTTCGCGGCGCGCCCAACATCCTTCGCGTCCTCGCGCTTGCCGCAGTGAACCCAGTCGACGGAGTCGATCCTCGTCATCGAGTTCGACGTCGACGACCAGTCGCCGGAGGAGACGGCGATCGCGCTCGACAATCTTCGCGCCGTCGCCGGCGTGCGCGACGTGGCGACGCTTCCAGGGCCTCGGCAAGAAGGGCCGCTGGCTGCAGGCGGTGCGCATCATGGCCGAGCCTTCGGCGCGCGACGCTGTGGTCGAGGCGATCTTCGCGGAGACGACGACGCTCGGCCTGCGGCTCCGGCAGGAAGAGCCGCGTCACGCTTCGCCGCCGCGAAGTCGTCGTCGAAGCGCGAGACCGGCCCGGTGCGCGTGAAACTCGCGGAGCGGCCGAGCGGCGTCACTGCGAAGGCGGAGTCCGACGATGTGGCGCGCGCCAAGGGCGCTGCCGGCCGCGCGCGGTTGCAGACAAAGCGCCGCGCGCCGCGCGCTCGAAAGCGAGCGCTAGGCGATGCCTGGGAGAGCGCCGCGCTCGCCGCGATCCTCGCGTCGCTCGACCGCCCGCTCGTTGCGGTGTCCGGCGGCGTCGACTTCATGACGCTCGCGCATGTCGCACATCGCGAAAATCGCGCGGCGCGCATGGTGCACGCAATCTCGCCGGCCGTCCCCGCCGAGGCCACGCGAGCGCGTGCGCGCGCACGCCGCGAAGGAAGGCTGGGCGCTCGAAACGATCGACGCCGGCGAGTTTGCCGACCCGCGCTATCGCGCCAACCCCGTCAACCGCTGCTATTTCTGCAAGCACAATCTCTACGGCGCGATCGCCTCGCGCTTCGAAGGCACGATCGTCTCCGGCACCAACACCGACGATCTCGGCGACTTCCGCCCGGGCCTGAAGGCGGCGGAAGAGCATCGCGTGCGCCATCCCTTCGTCGAAGCCGGGCTCGCCAAGAGCGACGTGCGCGTTCGTCGCGCGTGCGCTCGGCCTCGACGATCTTGCCGAGCTGCCGGCCGCGCCCTGCCTGTCGAGCCGCGTCGAGACGGGGATCGTCGTCGAGCCGGTCGCGCTGCAGCTGATCGAGACCGTCGAGGCGCGGCTCAAGGCAGCGTCTCGGCCCCGCCGCCGATCCGCTGCCGCATCGTCGCGCGCGGCGTGCGGCTCGAATTCGGCGAGGAGGCGCTTGCCGACTATCTCTCGCCGCGCCACGCCGCGCTCCGCGAAAGCATCGAGGCGGCGATCAACGCGACGAGGGCGCGCGCTCGTCGGCGTCGCGCCCTACCGGCAGGGAAGCGCCTTCCTCCGCGACGCGCATGGCTGACGAAGGTTTCAATCCCGACTGGGAGCGCGCCGCGCGCGTCGGTGTCGGCGAAGCCGTGTTCTGCGACGGCAAGGACGCGGCGCAGATCGCGCACCTGCTCGTCCTCGCCGACGAGCGGCGGCATTCGCTGCTCCTGACGCGCCTCACGCCGGAGAAGCACGCCGCGCTTGCTGCCGACGCTCGCGAGCAGCCTCGACTTCGACGCGCTCTCGCGCACCGCCATCCTCGATCACGGCCTGCCCATCGCCGCGCCGGCCGGTGTCGGCATCGTCTGCGCCGGAACATCCGACATGGCCGTCGCGACGGAAGCGCAGCGCACGCTCGCCTTCCACGGCATCGCCGCGCCGCTGATCGCCGATGTCGGCGTCGCGGGCCTTTGGCGTCTGACGGAGCGGGCGGCGGAGATCTTTCGTCCTGGCGCGTGGTGATCGCGGTCGCCGGCATGGAAGGCGCGCTCTTCAGCGTCGTCGCCGGGCTCGTGCCGGGTCTCGTGATCGCGGTGCCGACCTCGGTCGGCTACGGCGTCGGCGGCCGGCGGCGAAGGCGGCGCTGAATAGCGCGCTCGCCTCGTGCGCGCCAGGCGTCGTCACGGTCAACATCGACAGCGGCTTCGGCGCCGCCTGCGCCGCGCTGAAGATCGTCAACGGCCGCGGCCGGCGGCCTCACCTAAGCGACAAGCAGCGTCCGTGTCCTGGGAGCGAACTCACTTCCCCGCCCCCGCAAGTCGGCGGAGGCCGTTCAGCCGCGGATCTGTCTTAGCCGGACTTACTCGGCGGCGATGAACTTCTCGCCGCGGAAGTCGGGTGCGCTCTCCGTGTCGCGGGAGCGGCTGACCTTGACCGTCGGCAGCTTGGAGACGCCGGACGGCTCCACCGTCGACACTTCGATGTCGCGCTCGGCCGCCTTCAGCGCGCCGAGAAAAGTATTCAGCTCGGTAAGCGTCATGCGGAGATAAGCTTCGGAAGACTGCCGCTTCTTGCTCTCGTCGAGCACGGAGAGCGAAAAGCCCATGCGCTCCAAATCGAAATCGCGGATCTCTACGCCGATATTCAGCTTACCCATCACCCTTCTCCTCAGATCGCGAGCCGCTTACGACGGTCCATCTGTCGGCTCGGGGTCGACGACGGACTAACGGACTCTTAACCAACACGCCAGGGATTGGTCCATCAGAGGGTTAACCTGAACTGCGAGCAACCCCCCGCCCGGTCTCCCAGGAACCGGACCCTTCAACTTCTAAAATGCAGTCGATTAATAATCTTCGACTACGTCGATCCGATGACTTCTACCGTTTACTAAGCGGGCGAAATGAAGCGGCGCCGCGGCGCGGATAAGGCGTCGCGGCGACGCCTTTCTGGCGTTCACATGGCAGCCATCGCGGCGGCGAGGCCCTTCTGCAGGTCGGCGCCGTTCATCGCCGGATGGAGCTCGACCTTGGCCTCAGCTCGACGAACAGCGGCTCCGCGATCGACCGGGATCTCCGAGGCATCCTTCATGTCGAAGAAGAACATCGCGCTCCGCATCCCGCATTGGCCACGAAATAGGTGGCCTCCGGCTTCAGCTTCGCGATGACGCCTCGATGATCTTGCCGAGCTGCCGTCCTTGACGGCGCGATTGCCCGCCTCGACCGGCATGGTGACCTTCAGCATCGTGCGCATTTCACTCTCCTCGATTTCGCTCGACCACGCGCGGCACCCGGGTCGGACCGCAGCATACGGTTCGCCGCCGGCTTCTGGATTTCCCAGTGGCTCGCCATTCGCCATTCGCCCTTCGCCATAGTAACAAGCCCGCAATGACCAAGATCGCCCTCCTTGCCAGCGATGCGCCGGAGGCCGAGCGAGGCCGCGGAGGTGCTTCGCGCCCGCTACGGCGACGTGCCGGTCGGCGAGGCCGACGTCGTGGTCGCGCTCGGCGGCGACGGCGTCGATGCTGAGCGCGCTGCACGAGACGATGAGCACGGGAAAGCCGATCTACGGCATGAACCGCGGCTCGGTCGGCTTCCTCATGAACGAGTATCGGCCCGATGGGCTGATGGAGCGCCTCGCCGCCGCCAAGGTCGAGACCATCCACCCGCTGCTCGCGACCGTCGTCAACGAGGCCGGGACGAGCCGGGCGCATGCCATCAACGAGGTCTCGCTGCTTCGCCAGTCCTACCAGGCGGCGAAGCTCAGGATCAGCGTTGACGGCCAGGTGCGGCTCGACGAGCTGATCTGCGACGGCCTGCTCCTTGCCACGCCCGCCGGCTCAACCGCCTACAATCTCTCCGCCCACGGACCGATCCTGCCGATCGACGCGCCGCTCCTGGCGCTGACGCCGATCAGCGCGTTCCGCCCGCGCCGCTGGCGCGGCGCGCTGCTACCGAACCATGCCAAGGTGCAGATCACGGTGCTCGAGGCCGACAAGCGCCCGGTCAACGCGGTCGCCGACCATGTGGAGTTCAAGAGCGTGAGCGAGGTCACGATCGAGGAAGACCGCAGCGTCGCCTCGCTCATCATGTTCGACCACGACCATTCGTGGGACGAGCGCATCCTCGCCGAGCAGTTCCGATACTGACCGCTCTTCCGGGTGAGGCTCGAGCAGCCCGTTGCTCGCCAGGATGATCGCCTCGATGCTCGCCGGCGCGGCGGGCTGCGCCGGTTCGACGTAAGCCGGCCGCGGCTGCGGCGAAGACGCGGCGGCGACATAGGTGGGTGCGGCGGCGCCGGCGCTGGCTCGTTCTTGGCGATGCGATAGCCGCTGCCGAGGAACCAGCGCGGCGCGGTTACGGAATCGAGCGGACCTGCCTGCGCGATCACGCTGCGCGGGATATAGGCGCGACCCGGCGTCGGCTTGCGCTCGTAGAAGGCGTTGCCGCCGGCGACCGCGACGTAGTGCATGTTCGAATAGCCGTAGGTGCGCCCGGCGGTGTGGAAGAACATCGCCTTGCCGACGCCGCGATGGCGCTTGCCGGCCAGCACCTCGTCGGCGATGTGATAAGCGCGGTCGCGGCTCTTTCCCGGCCGGCATCGACCGCGACAGCGCGCCCGGCGCAAACTGGTTCGGCTGGCCGACCACGGCGCAGACGCTGTTCGGGTATTTGTTGGATTCGACCCGGTTCATGACCACGGTGCCGACGGCGAGCATCCCCTCGTCGCTTGAGCGGATCGACTCGAAATACATGACGCGCGCCATGCAGTCGCGGTCGCTGCCGCACGACCGCCCGAAAGGTGCCCGCACGCGCCGAAGCCCGCTCAAGAGCGACGCCGATGAAGGCAAACCGCACGAGGCGCGGCGCGGCGCCCGCCTGTCGATACGCAGCCATACGCAAATCCCGCCCAATCGGCATTCGACGGCCGGCATCTTGGCCAGGAAGGCAAAACGATTGGTTAAGAAACGGTCGCGCGAACGCCGAAAGGCGCGTCTATTATTGGCGAATCCTCGGGACTTCACCGCTTCGTCAGCGCCGGAGCGCCTAGGCCGCTTCGCTCAAGCTGCTCCAGCGTAGCCGCGCGCCGCCGCGCGCTTGGCGTCGCGGGCGAAACGGCGGAGCAGCGCCAGGATCTGGTCAAGCTCGCGATCCTGGCGCTTCTGGTAGCGCGTGACGATCGCGTCGATCAGGCGCGTGGCGCGACGGTAGTCGCCGCTTTCGCCGGTATCCGCGCCGCCCTCGCGGATCACGTCGATTGCGGCGGCGAAGACCGGGAACGTCTTCTTCGGCAGCTTCGCTCGCTGCAAGCAGCGCCCGCAGGTTTGCCGCGCGCCCGGAAGCGATCAGCGCCGAGACGCGCTCGCGCGGCACCTTGGCGAGCGCCGAAAGCGCGGTCTCGAAGAGTAGCGTCTGCCCTGCGGCGACGGCGCGGATCAGGAAGGCCGGCGTCAGCGCATCGGCCTCGATGAGCTGGCTGACGAGCGCCGGCATGTTCTCCGCCGGCGCCTCGAAGGCGGCGGCGATGGTCGCGCATTCGCGCGCGTCCCGCGTCACCGTCGCGGCGCGCTCCGGCGTGGTCCAGCCGTGCGCGACGATGAGCTCGCGCAGCGCCTCGGCAAGCCTGCCGAGCAGGATTTCGCGCACGTCGAGCGGAAGATCGCTGCGGTCGAGCAGCGCCAGATCGAAGCTCCGGGCAGTCGCCGTGCTCGAGCGACGATGCGGTCGAGCGAGAAGCGCGGCACGCGCGCGCCGGGGTTGGAGACGAGCGCCCGGCAGGCCTCGGCGGTCCCGACCTCCCCGATCGCCGCGGAGACGGCGCGCGACAGGAACGGGCGGCTGGCGATCGCGATCTGCATCGCCTCGCCGCGCGATCGCGACCATGTCGACGAGCTCGCTGTCGAGAATGACCGGCGAGCGCTCCGCCACGATTCGTCGCGATCGGCTCGCGGTCGGCGGCGAGCGCCATGATGATATGCGCCGGCGCGTTCTCGCTGTCGGCGAGCGCGTCGGCGAGCACCGTGCGCACCTCGATCGCCGGGTCGTCGAGGAGCATCGTCATCGCCGCCTCGATCTCGTCGCGCTCGTCCTCCAGCGAGGCCCGGACAGCAGGTAGGCGCGCGCCAGCTCGCGCGCGGCCCCGACGCGCGCCGGCGACCGGCGCCCGCCGCGCCCATTGGAGGAAGTTCTCGACCATCGCGCCCATGGAAATTCGTGGCTCCCCGCGCGCATTTCCTCGCGTCGAACGACGTTAAGGAATGGTGCACAAAGAGCCTTAACGAATTGTTGCTGGGCCCGCGGCCTTTCGGCCCGGGCTGTCAGCGCGGTAGTCTCGATTGCTCGGGGGTCTCGGATGGCCGGACTTTATTACGAGGATTTCGCGCCTGCGCAGCTCTTCCGCCATCCGCTTCGGCGCACCGTCACCGAGATGGACAACATCCTCTTCTCCAGCCTGACTCTGAACCCGCAGCCGCTCCATATCGACCGCCAGTTCTGCGAGACCGAGACGGAATGGGGCCAGCCGCTGATGAACTCGCTGTTCACGCTCGGCCTCATGATCGGCATTTCCGTCAACGACACGACGGTCGGCACCACGATCGCCAATCTCGGCATGACCGAGGTGCGCTTTCCAAATCCGCTCTTCCAGGGCGACACCGTGCACGTCACCACCGAGGTGATCGCGAAGCGCGAGTCGAAGTCGCGCCCCGACGCCGGCATCGTCGAGTTCGAGCACAAATGCTTCAACCAGCACGACACGCTGGTCGCAACCTGCCGCCGTCAGGCCTTCATGAAGAAGCGGGCGGGCTAGAGACGTGCGCTCGCTCCTCTTCGTTCCCGGCGACAGCGACTCGGAAGCTCGACAAGGCGTTCCGCGCCGGCGCCGACGCGGTGATCGTCGACCTGGAGGATTCCGTTGCACCGGCGGCGAAGGACGCGGCGCGACGCAGCGCGCTCGCTTTCCTGAACGCGCATCGTGCGCGAGACCCCGCGGCCGCTCCTCTATGTCCGCATCAACGCGCTTTCGACGCCACTATGCCGAAGGCGACCTCGACCTCGTCATGACCGGCGCGCCCGACGGCATCATGCTGCCGAAGGCGGCAAGCGGCGCCGACGTGACGCTGCTCGACGCAAGGCTCGCGGTGCGCGAGGCGCTGCACGGCATCGACGACGGCGCGACGAAGATCGTCGTGTTGGCGACCGAGAGCGCCGCCTCGATCTTCACGCTCGGCACCTATCGCGGTGCAAGCCCGCGCCTTGCCGGACTCACCTGGGGCGCTGAGGACTTAGGTGCTGAGACCGGCGCGCTTGAGACCCGCGAAGGCGCCGAATGGAGCGAGCCGAACCGGCTGGTGCGGAGCCTTGCGCTCTTCGCCGCCGCAGCCGCGGGCGTCCAGCCGATCGACGCCGTCTATTCCGACTTCCGCGATCTGGAAGGGCTCAGGCGCGACTGCGCCGCCGCGCGGCGCGACGGCTTCCTGGGCAAGCTCGCGATCCACCCCGACCAGGTCGAGGTGATCAACGAGGCGTTCACGCCGTCGGCGGAGGCGATCGCCGAGGCCGAGCGCATAGTCGCCGCCTTCGCTGCGGCGGGCGACGCCGGCGTCACCTCGCTCGACGGCAAGATGCTCGACATCCCGCACCTGAAGGCCGCAAAGCGCCTCCTCGCGACAACGCCCGCCCCGCCCAGGCGGCGAAGAGCAAAGCCCCGCCGACGGACGCGGACCCCGCGCCTGAAACTGTCGCGGCCGAGCCGGAGAGCCCTACCCCCACCTCTCCGTAATCGCCTCGACATCCGGCCGGTCTCTCTCCACCGGCGGCACCGCCGCTGTCCCAATGTGGACAAACCCCGTCACCTTCTCCCCCTGCTTCAGCCCGAGCCAGGCCTTCGCCTCCTCGTCATAGGCGTACCAGCCGGTCAGCCAGTTCGTGGCAAAGCCGTAGGCGTTCGCGGCGTGGACGAGGTTCAGCGCGACGCAGGCTGAGGAAAGCTGCTGCTCCCAAAGCGGGATTTTCGGATGGTCGGCGATCGGCGATGAGACGACGGCGACGACGAGCGGCGAGTCCAAAAAGCCTTTCGCCTTCGCGTCCCGGATCGCCCGCTCCTTCTCGTCCGGGTGCTTCGCCGCGATTTTCCGGAGCCCGGCGACCGCCTTCTCCCGCGCCGCACGGTCGAAGAGGATGAAGCGCCAGGGCGCGAGCTTGCCGTGGTCGGGAACGCGCGCGGCGATCGTCAGCATTTCGCGCAGCGTCTCAGGGTCGGGCGCCGGCTCGCCCAGTTGCGAAGCCGGAATCGTGCGGCGGGTCTTCAGGTAGTGCACGAGCCCTTCATTCATCGAAAACCCCTCTTGGAATCGCCAAGTCTTGAATTCGCCATCCTCGCCGGCTTACCACGGTCGCCCGCGAATTTGCCATTCCAGGGGATGCTCTGCCGATGGTCTTGATCGCGCGCATTGTGGCGACGCTTCTTTTCTGCGCGGCGGGTTCCGCCGCCTTCGCGCAAGATGCGACGAGCCCCGGCGCCGATATCTTCTCGCAGGGCCTCGTCGCCCCCGATCTCGGTGCGGTGCTGATGCCGCCGGCGGTCGATACGCTTGAAGCGCCCGATGCGCCGCCGGTGGCCAACACGCTGGCCGTGCCGCCGCAGCCGACGGTGCGCACGACGACGCCCGCGCCGCTCCTCCCCGGGCGCCGCCACAACCTCGTCCTCGAAGCGCGCCTGGTTCCGGATGGGCCGCTCCTGTCCAACGGGCTGATCTGGCGCGTCTTCGGATCGCAGGCGGGGACCGACGGCCAGCTCCCGCTCTACGCCGAGACGCCCCCCGGCGGCACGACGACCGTGCAGCTCCCATCCGGCGACTATTTCGTACACGCCGCCTTCGGCCGCGCCGGGGCGACGAAGCACGTCACCATCACTGGCGCCGACCAGACGGAATCGCTGGTCATCGACGCCGGCGGCCTGAAGCTCGAACTCCGTGGTCGGCGACGACCGGCCGATCCCGCCCGGTCAGCTCACCTTCGAGGTGCTGCAGCCGGACGAGACCGGCGAGCTCGTGACCGTCGTTCCGAACGCCGCGCCCGGCCGCATCCTCCGCCTGTCCGCCGGCAAGTACCACGTCATCAGCCGCTACGGTAACGTCAACGCCGTCGTACGCGCCGACATCGAGGTGCAGGCCGGCAAGCTGACCGAGGCGGTGATGCGCCACACCGGCGCGGAGGTCACGCTGAAGCTCGTCTCGGAGGAAGGCGGCGAGGCCATCGCCAACACGAGCTGGACGGTCACCACGCAGGACGGGCTCACCGTGAACGAAAGCGTCGGCGCGTTCCCGTCGCTGATCCTCGCCGCCGGGAACTACACCGCCGTCGCCAAGCACCAGAAGTCAGATTTACTCGCGCGATTTCACCGTCGAGACGGGGCTTCAACGCGACATCGAGGTGCGCCTCTCCGACCTGGTGCAGCCGGAGACCGGCCCGGTCATGTCGCCGGGCACCGGCGGCGAGCCGATGGAGCCGTGACGAACGCGCGCAGCCTGCGTCCGTCTAAGGCTTCAGGTCCGGCGGCGTAGCTTCGGCGAGGAGGTCACGCAGCGCCGCGTCGAGGCTCGCCGATGTCTGCTCCTTCGACGCCGAGCCGGCGGATCGACACCGTCCCCTCCTCCGCCTCGCGCCGTCCGACGACGAGCATCACCGGCACCTTCGCCAGCGAGTGCTCGCGGACCTTGTAGTTGATCTTCTCGTTGCGGATGTCGGCGCCGGCGCGGAGGCCGGCGGCCACGAGCTTCGCGGCGACGTCCTCCGCATAGGGATCGGCGTCGGAGGTGATCGTCGCGACGACGACCTGCGTCGGCGCGAGCCACAACGGCAGCCGCCCGGCATAGTGCTCAAGCAGGATGCCGATGAAGCGCTCGAAGGTGCCGAGCACGGCGCGATGCAGCATCACCGGCCGATGCCTGCCGCCGTCCTCACCGACATAGATGGCGTCGAGCCGCTCCGGCAGCACGTAGTCGAGCTGATAGGTGCCGCATTGCCAGGTCCGGCCGATCGCGTCGGTCAGGTGGAACTCGAGCTTCGGCCCGTAGAAGGCGCCCTCGCCCGGCGCGTAGTCGAACTCGATGCCGGACGCAGTCAGCGCCTCGGCGAGCGACTTCTCTGCTCGGTCCCATACGGCGTCGTCGCCGGCGCGCACGTCGGGGCGCGTCGCGAGCTTATAGCGGATGTCGGTCAGGCCCATGTCGGCGTAGACGCGCGCGAAGAGCGCCAGGAAGCGCCGTGTCTCGTCCGTCACCTGATCGTCGGTGCAGAAGATGTGCGCGTCGTCCTGCGTCATCTGGCGCACGCGCATCAGCCCGTGCAGCGCGCCGTGCGGCTCGTTGCGGTGGCAGCAGCCGAACTCCGCCATGCGGAGCGGCAGGTCGCGATAGGACTTGATGCCCTGCCGGAAGATCTGCACGTGCGCCGGGCAGTTCATCGGCTTCAGCGCCATCCAGCGCTCCACCTCGCCGTGGATGATCGGCCCGTGCTCCTCGATCGACGGCGTGTGGTCGGGCACCACGAACATGTTCTCGCGGAACTTCGACCAGTGGCCGGATTGCTCCCAGAGCTTGGCGTCGAGAAGCTGCGGGGTCTTCACCTCGATGTAGCCGTCGGCGTCGAGCCGGCGGCGCATGTAAGCTTCGAGCGTGCGCCAGATGGCGAAGCCCTTGGCATGCCAGAACACCGAGCCCTGCGCCTCCTCCTGCAGATGGAAGAGATCCATCTCGCGCCCGATGCGCCGGTGGTCGCGCTTCTCCGCCTCCTCGAGCATGGTGAGGTAGGCGTCGAGCTCCTTCTTGTTGGCCCAGGCCGTGCCGTAGACGCGCTGCAGCTGCTGGCGATTGGGATCGCCGCGCCAATAGGCGCCGGCAAGCTTGGTGAGCTTGAAGGCGTCGCCGACGAAGCCGGTCGACGGCATGTGCGGGCCGCGGCAGAGGTCGAACCAGTCGCCCTGCGAATAGACCTTGACGTCCTCGCCTTCCGGGATCGCGTCGACGAGCTCGACCTTGAACATCTCGCCCTTGTCGCGGAACACTTTCTTCGCGCGCTCGCGGTCCCACACCTCCTTGGTGAAGGGCCGGTTCTTGGCGACGATCTCGTGCATCTTCTCTTCGATCGCGGCGAAGTCTTCGGTCGAAAACGGCTCGTTTCGGAAGAAGTCGTAGTAGAAGCCGTTCTCGATCACCGGGCCGATCGTGACCTGCGTGCCGGGAAAGAGCTCCTGCACCGCCTCCGCGAGCACATGCGCGCTGTCGTGGCGGATGAGCTCCAGCGCCGCCGGGTCGTCGCGCGTGACGATCTCGATCTTGGCGCCCGCCGGAACCGGGTCGGAGAGGTCGGCAAGCACGCCGTCGACCTTCATCGCGACCGCTTTCTTGGCGAGCGACTTGGAGATGCCCTCGGCCACGGTCGTTCCGGTCGCGCCGCTCGGGAATTCGCGTGTGGCGCCGTCGGGAAGAGTGATCGTGACCATGGCCTTACCTTGCGCGAGCCGCTTGAGCGGCGGCGCCGCCTTTCATCCTTCGGTTTCGAGGACTATCGGCCCGCTAGTCTCAATCCGCAGGGATCGAGCCCCAGGAGCCGTAGCGCCACGGCCTATACCAGCGCGTATCCGCAGGCAAGATTTCCGGCACGGGCGCTCAGTTAGCCTCGCGCGACCTTTCGGGGACGGCCCCCCTTCCTCCCATTGGCGCGCGCCGCTGCCGCCTTGGCCGGCGACTTCGCGCGGCCGGCCATGCGCGCGAGCTCGCGGGCCATCCATGCCCGCGTGCCGGACCCCCGCGACGAGGGCCGGCACATAGAGATCGGCATCGCGACGGCCAGTGCTTGACCCACGCCGTCGACGACAACTTGCGCAGCTCCGTCGCTCGCCCCGCGCATCCTGCACCAGCGCCGCCGGGGGCGTACTGCACCCGTTGGCAGCTCGACACGACCCGCCCCCTCGCCTTGTCGTAGCGCGCCGCGACGGCGCGGGGCTCGTCCTTGCGCCTGCGACCGCGCGCCTCGGCTGCCTTCAGCTGTGTCCCTCCGCTTCCCTCGTCCGCGCCCCCGGCGCGTGCTTCTTCTCGCCGCATCTCGCCGCGTTGTCCCGCGCTGACGCCTCCGGTGCCGGCCCGGCTTCTCGCGTGCCGGCCCGTGTGCGGCGGCTCGTGGTCGGCGTGTGTCCGCGGCCCGCGCCGGTGCCCCTCTACCCTCGTAGGTTCAACCGCCCGCAGGGGCCTCCGCCGTCGCACGCCCCGCTCCCGATCCGCTCCATCTGCCCAGCGCCAAGGCGCGAACCAGCGCGTATCCGCAGGCAAGATTTCCGGCACCGGGATCGAAGCCGTGCGTGCCGAGCGGCCGGCAGCGCGAGAAGCGGGCGAGCGCCATCCAGCCGCCGCGCCAGAGGCCAAAGCGGCCGATCGCGATGTCGGCATATTCGGAGCAGGTGGGGAGATGCCGGCAGGTGCGCCCCATGACGCTGGAGAGCGTATAGCGGTAGAGCTTGATCAGCCCGCGCGCGAGAAGCGCCGGAATGCCGATCACACGGCGGGCGAAGACCGCGGCGCGAACTTGGCGAGCCTCGACCTCAAGCCTTTGCGAACCGAATTCGCTCATGCCCAGGATATGAGCGCGCCGGCCCCGCACCGCAAGCGACGTGAGGTCAGAACACCGGCCGGCCCGGCACCGTGACCCTCGTCCGGTAGAGCGAACTCGAGGCGGTGATGAAGAGCGTGCGGAAATCGTCGCCGCCCCAGGTGAAGTTCGCCGTGTGCTCAGGCATGCGGATGACCCCGAGCGAGACACCATTCGGATCGAAGACGTGGATGCCGCCCGGCCCGCAGGAATAGAGGTTGCCCTGGCTGTCGATCTTCATGCCGTCGGGCCCGCCTTCGCCCTCGCCCGTCGTCTCCGCCCAGACGCGGCCGTTGGCGAGCGTTCCGTCCGCCGTGACGTCGAAGACTCGAATGTGCTGACGCATCGTGTCGTTGACGAAGAGCCGCTTCTCGTCGAGCGAGAAGCACAGACCGTTCGGCTGATCGAAATCGTCGACGAGAAGCTTGAGCTCGCCGCTCTTCGGATCGATGCGGTAGACGCCGCGAAACGCAAGCTCCGGTTCGCGCGGCACGCCGTAATATTCCATGCGCCCGAAGGTCGGATCGCTGAAATAGATGGCGCCGTCGCGCGCCGACCACGATGTCGTTCGGGCTGTTCAGCTCCTTGCCGTCATGATGCGAGGCAAGCACGCTCAGCGATCCGTCCGGCTCCGTCCGCGTGACGCGGCTCGTCGCGTGCTCGCAGGCGAGAAGCCGCCCCTGCCGGTCGTAGGTCAGTCCGTTCGCCATGTTGCTCGGCTGCGCGGAACGTCTCGACGCCCCGCTCGCCAAAGCGGCGGATGATGTTTCCCGGCATGTCGCTGAAGAGCAGGAACTTCCCCGTCGGATGCCAGAGCGGCCCCTCGGTGAACTCGAAGCCCGGTCCGAGCCGCTCGAGCTCCACCGTGCCGCCGACCACGGATCGGAAGCGCGGATCGCGGATCTCGGCGCTCATCTCAGGTCTTCTTTGAAAAGATGGCCTTCACCGACTTTCCGTCGACGAACCAGTCCTCGTCCGTCACGTCTTCCCAAACCACCCAGACCTGCGCGTCGGCAGGGAGCTCCGCCACCTCGCGGATCGTTTCGGAGACGCGTCGGGAGATCTCGTCCTTCCGCTTCTGCGAATGGCCCTTCAGGATACGGATGTTCACGAACGGCATGTTCTCCCCTCCTCTCGGCTGCTTCGCGGCGCTCGCTTTTCTGCCGCAAATCAGCTTGCCTGCGCCTCGATCTGGTTCACCGCGTCGACCACGGCGTCGAATGTCAGCATCGTCGAGGCGTGGCGGGCACGATAGTCGCGCACCGGCTCCAGGTATTTCAGATCGGACCAGCGGCCGTCGGGCGGCGCGCCGTTCTCCTTCAGCATCTTGCGCATGGTCTCGCGCAACTGGCGCAGCTCCTCCGGCGTCGAGCCGATGACGTTGCGCGCCATGATCGACGACGATGCCTGGCCGAGCGCGCAGGCCTTCACGTCGTGGGCAAAATCGGAGACCTTGCCTTCCGCCATCTTCACGTCGACCGTGACGGTCGAGCCGCAAAGCCGGGAATGCGCGCGCGCCGTCGCGTCCGGATCGGCGAGCCGGCCGATCCGCGGGATGTTCCCCGCCAGTTCCAGAATCTTGCTGTTGTAGATGTCGTCGAGCATGTGAGAGCCGCCGGACCCCTGGATGGTTGAGCCTCAGCCAATCCCCTATATAGGACGCCGTCCGCCCCGCCTTCAAATATGAGATTGAGCGCCCGAAAATGCCCGCTTCGAAAGCCGCCGCGCCTGACGACATCGAAGAATCGCTTCGCTTCACGCCCCGCTTCGGTGCAGACGGCCTCATTCCCTGCATTGCGGTCGACGCCGCCGACGGCGGCATTCTGATGATGGCGTGGATGAACCGCGAGGCGCTGGAGCTGACGCTCAAGACCGGCTTCGTCCACTATTTCAGCCGCTCGCGCGGCGGTATCTGGAAGAAGGGCGAGACATCCGGCGCATTGCAGCGCGTCGTTGAGCTCCTGACCGATTGCGATCAGGACGTCCTTCTGGTGCGCGCGGAAGTCGCCGAGCGCGCCGGCACCTGCCACACCGGCCGCGCCACTTGCTTCTACCGGCGCGTGCCGCTTGGCGCCGGGCCGATCGAGCGACCGCTCGAAATGCTCGCCCCCGCGCCGGATTGAACGCGGCTTAAGCGGCCTCAGGCCGTCGCGATATATTCGCGGATCTGGTCGGCCTCGCGCTCGACGTCCTCGATCCGCCGCTTCACCACGTCGCCGATCGACACGATCCCGGTGAGCTTGCCATCCTCCACCACCGGCAGATGGCGGAAGCGCCCGCTCGTCATCGTCTGCATGACCTCGTTGATCGTGTCGCGCGGCGCGCAGGTCGTGACCCGCGCCGTCATCCATTCGGAGGCGCGCATGACGAGCGCGTCGCCGCCGTGCTTGGCGATCGCGCGCACGACATCGCGCTCCGAGATGATGCCGCGGATGGCGCCTTTCTCTACGATGACGATCGCGCCGATCCGCTTTTCGGAAAGCGTCGCGGCAAGCGCCGCAAGCGAGGTTTCGGGAGAGGCGGTGACGACGTCTCGCCCCTTTTCGCTGATGATCCGTGCAACTGTCATCGGATCCTCCCTTTCGGCTGGCTCCCTTCAGGGAACTCTATCTCTAGTTTAGGAGCGCTGCTCCGATCACGCCAGACTTTCGTCGCGACGGCCGCCGACTGGGTCAAGGAACGAGAAAGCGAGGAGTCCGGCGACGAATCCGCCGACATGCGCCTCCCATGCGATCGGCCCGCCGATTGCGGAAATGTAGCCGCCCGCGAGCCCAAAGATCAGGTTGACCGCGAACCAGATCAGGATGAACGCGACCACGCGCCCGTTCCTCAAGACGGCGGCAAGCGGCTCGGCGGGAACGCTGAATGCGGCGAGCGACCCGCCGCCCGCGAGCGGGCCGCCGGGCGAGAATGCGAAGCGCGCCGTTCCGGCCATCATGCCGGAGACCGCGCCTGAGGCGCCGATGACGAGCGCCTCGTCGCCTGGGTGCATCGCGTATTGCAGGCCGGCGCCGGCGATCGCGGCAATCAAGCTCAGGAGCAGAAACCGCACGCTCCCGAAGCGGCGGGCGAGCGCGCCCCCGAAGCTCGCCATCCAGATGATGTTGACGAAGAGGTGCAGATAGTTCGCGTGCAGGAAGGCGTAGGTGACCGGCGTCCAGAAGCGCGCCGCCTCGCCCCCCGGAAGCTGCGCACCGATCTCGCTGTAGCGCGCCGGGATGAACGCGAAGGCGAGCAGCACCCATTCGTCGAGGCTCTGGCCCAGGAACTGGCGCGCGACGTGGACGGCGACGAAAGAGACGGCGAGCCACAGCACGACGGGCGGAAGGTTGATGGCGCGGGCGCGTTCCATTGCGCGGTCATGCCCTCGGGGGAACCCGCGCGCAAGGCGCGTCGCGCGAAAACAAAAACCGCCGGGCCTGACGCCCGGCGGTTTCCGTGTTGCCCCTGCCTCTCGTTCTTTCCAGCCCGCCCCGAGCCTAGCGAGTTCCGCCTTTGGACTGGCGGTGGCAGTTCAGGCGAAGCGCCGGACGCGCGCAACGCTTACGCTTCGTTAACCTTAACAAATGGTTTCGCCCCGCCGTGTCGGCCTCGCGTGGCACGTCAAGGATGCCTGGGGTGCGCGGAAAGTGTGGCCGAAGAGCCGCCACCGGCCAACCGGGAAGACGGGGGCGAAATGAAGCACGACACCAGCAAGGCCCTCTACGCCTATTGGCTGCGAGCTGCCACCGGGGAAACGGGGTGCGCGCGACCGCCGTGCGCGCAGGCGATCTCGCCGCCATCCTCCCCTCCCTCTTCCTCATCGACATCGAGAGCAGCGACAGTGCGCGCTTTCGCTTCCGCTTCTGCGGCGCCTCCGTTGCCACCCGTTACGGTCGCGATCTTAGCGACGAGAGCTTTCTTGCGCTGTGGAACGCGACCGACGCGACAACGCTGCAACGCGATCTCCGCGCGGCGGCATTCCGTTCGACCGGCTTGGTCGCCGGCGTGATGGGGGAAACGCTGGGCGGCGGTGTCGTCGCGCTGGAGATGCTGCTTCTTCCGCTTTCCGGCGAAACCGGGACCGCCGGCGCCATCGGATCGATGGAGCGCGTTGGTGGCCACGACGAGACGAACCGCGTGCGCGCCCGCGTCGTTTCACAAGCGCTGCGATCGATTTGCTTCCTCCCCGACATCCGTCCGGCCCTGCTTGACCCAAGCCGCATCGCCGCGCCGCTTGCGGTTGCGGCCTCTTTCAAAATTCCTCGCCGCTACGGGCACTTAACCGTGGTTCCCGGCGGAAAGTAGCGGCGCGCGCCGGGGCTTGCTTACACATATTTAACCACACCGGCATAGGTTCCGTACTGGGCTGCAACCGCCCGCATAAGTTGGAACATTCGGGGTTGCCATGCCGGCTCTGGAAGCTCAACAGACAATCAAACCCACGGATTCCGACAGAGGCCGGTTTCAGCGGGTGCAGCTCAGCCTGCTCGGCCGCTGCATGTTTCATGACGGGCAAGAATGTCCCTGTCAGCTCATCGCGATCTCGCCTGGTGACGCGGAGTTCGTCAGCCCCTTCGAGCGGCGAAGTCGGCGCCCGCGTCATCGCCTATATCGACAACATAGGCCGCGTCGAAGGCGCCATCCTGAGCACCAGCGAGCATGGCTTCGTCATGTCGATCTCTGCCTCGCAACGCAAGCGCGACAAGCTCGCCGACACGTTGACCTGGCTCGCCAACCGCCACGTGCTCAATCTTGAAGAGGATCGCAAGCACCTGCGCCGGACGCCGAAGCGCAGCGAGGCAAACATCGTTCTTGCCGACGGCACCGCGCATCCGATCCGCGTGATCGACATGTCGCTTTCCGGTGCCGCACTGGCGACGACGCTTCGCCCCCCGCTCGGCTCACCGCTCAAGCTCGGCCGCCTCGGCGCGCGCGTCGTGCGCCATTTCGACGACGGCATCGGCATCGAGTTCCTGCGGCTTCTCTCCGACGCCGCGATCGAGAAGACGATCGAGAAGGACTATTTCTGAAGGCTCGCGCGAGTGCCGCCACCTCGCCCCGAAGGGAGCGCATTCACGCCTCGTTGATGTAAACTTTTAGCCCAATCGCAAGCCATTTTCTGCTATGGTCGCCTCCAAAATGGGGGGCGATAAGAATGTTTCGGGTCGCGTACCGGCCCCTGTTGGCCGGTGTTGTTTTGTTTTCTGGGCTGGCGTTCGGGGCGGCAGGGCGGGCCGACGCCGATAGCCCTTCGATGCAGGTTGGCGGAGCAACGAATCCGCCTGTCGGCTATCTCGACTTTTGCCAGAAGTTTCCGGCGGAGTGCGTCGCGCGTGGCGCCGACACGCCCGAACTCCTGAACGAGGAGACGTGGCGCGACCTCCAAGAGGTCAACATGCTCGTCAACCGGATCGTGACGCCTGCCACGGATCTGGAAATCTACCACCGCGACGAGGTTTGGACGTTGCCGGGGGCTTACGGCGACTGCGAGGACTACGTCCTCCTGAAGCGGAAGTGGCTGGAAGATCGGGGTTGGCCGACCTCCGCGCTCCTCATCACCGTCGTCTTCGACGAGGTGGGCGAAGGGCACGCGGTCCTGCTTGCGCGCACGTCGCGCGGCGATTTCGTGCTCGACAACAAGACCGACAAGCTCCGCCGCTGGTACGAGACCGCCTATCGCTTCGTGAAGCGGCAATCGACATCCGACCCAAATCACTGGGTGTCGATCGGCGATCCGCGCTGGACCACGCAGAACACGGCGACGTCGCGCTAGATTGGGCTCCGCGCTCGGCCGCGGAGCGACACTTGCCGATACCGGATTGCGGCCGGCCGCCTACGCGGCGACGAGCAGGCTCACGTAGAAGATGCCGGCGCAGACGCTCCATACCCCGGCGATCATCACGCCGATCACCGCCGGCAGCGCCCGCAGTTCCCGCGACCGCAATCCGTCGACGACTTTGCGCACCACGATGAACGGTCCGCAGAACATGCTGAGCACGATCGTGAAGGCGAAGCCCACGACGGTCGCGCGCGCGGAAAAGAGCTCCGCCGCCTCCGACGTGACCCATTGATAGAAGGTCGCGATCGTCGCGGCGGTGACGAAACCTATCGCGGCGCAATACGCAAACACACCGAACCCGGACACGTGCCCCCTCCGTTAACTTTTCGTTAACGTTTGGCGAGACTACCGCCCGGGCTCCCGCCCGGCAAGGCACTGCGCCCTTCCGTGAGCGCGAACTTAAGCGACGGTTAACGATGCGGCGGGCCCGCCCCCCTGCCCGCAGCGCATGGGTTCGCAGGCGAAAGCGTGACTCGTCCGGCGGCGTCTGATACTTTTTTAGCCTTCGAGCCCCCGCCGTTCCGTGCCTGGCTTTTGCCCAGAAGCGAGCGGTCGCAATCCGGACGGGAGCCGATACGATGCGCAGATTGCGCAGTTTGGCCGTGACGCTGGCGTGCATTCTAGCCGCGGGGATCGCGCGGGCCGACGATCCCGCCGATTGTGACCGTCTCGCCGCAGCGCCCTACGACGAGCACAAGGTGGGCGACGGTGTCTCCCGGCGCGTGCTTGCGACTGACGCTGAGGCTGCAATTGCCGCGTGCCGAGCGGCCGTCGCGGCGAACCCGAACGAGCCGCGTTTCAGGTACCAGCTCGCCCGCGCGCTGGAAGCTGGCGGCAAAGACGCCGAGGCGGTCGAATGGTACGATCGCGTGGCAAGCTCCGACTATCCGTCCGCCTTGGCCGACTATGCCGGCATGTACGCGCTCGGCAAGGGCGTCCTGCAGAACACCGAGAAGGCGTTCGCGCTCGCCAAGAGCGCCGCCGAGGCCGGCAATGCACGCGGCATGTTCTGGATGGGTGTGCTCTACCGCGACGGCGGCGGCGTCGCGCAGGACTACGATGCCGCGCGAAGCTGGTTCCTAAAGGCCGCCGACCTTGGGCATGCCGACGCGATGATCGCGCTGGCGGGCCTCTATCGCGACGGCCGGGGCGTCGAAGTGGACGCCGACCGAGCGCTTGGATGGTACGAGAGGGCGGCCACGGCGAGCGGCGTTTCCGCTTCCATGCTGGAAGAGCTGGCGAAGGACCAGGTCACGGCCGAGGCGCAGCCGAAGTCGGCCGAAATGGCGGGCGAAAACGCGACAGCCGAAGGAAGCGCCGGTCGCGAGCCTGGCAATGTCGATGCGTTTGCGCCGATGGAACCTCAGTCCATGGCCTCGACCGTCGACGAGGTCATCCCCGACCTTGTCGAGCGCGTGATCGATGGCGTGGTCGACATCTCCACCGTCACTCCAACAGCTGAGGCCGGGGCGGCGGCTCCGCAAGCCTCGCCCGCAGCGGATTCGAGCGGCAAGGGAAGCGGATCGGGCTTCGTCATCGATCCGAGCGGCATCATCGCGACCGCCGACAGCGTCGTGAAGGACGCGCAAGAGATCAAGGTCGCGCTCGCCGACGGCTCCGAATTGCCGGCAATGCTGGTGGGGCGCGACGAACGAACCGATATCGCCTTGCTCAAGGTGACCCCAAAGGAACCGCTTAAGGCATTGGGCTTCGGCAACTCCACACAACTGCGGCTCGGCCAGACGGTCGTCGCGATCGGCAACCCCTTCAGCCTCGGAAGATCGGTGTCCTCCGGGATCGTCTCCGGCCTCGGCCGCAATGCCGGCATCGGCCCTTACGACGACTTCATTCAGACCGATGCCGCGGTCAACAAAGGGCACGCGGGCGGCCCGCTCTTCAATCTGCAGGGCGAGGTCATCGGCATGCTCGCCGCCATCCTGTCGCAGTCGGGCGGCTCCGACGGCGTCGCTTACGCCGTGCCGTCGAGCCAGACCGAGTGGGTGCTCGATCAACTGAAGACATACGGCGAGGTGCGGCGCGGCTGGCTCGGCGTACAAATCCAGGGCGTCACCGCCGAGGTGGCGACATCGCTCGGGATGGAGAAGCCTTCCGGCGCCGCGGTGGTGGCGGTGCAGCCTGGCAGTCCGGCTGAAGCGGGTGGGGTGAAAGTGGCCGACGTGATCCTCTCCTTCGACGGCCTGGAAGTCGCGAATATGCGCGCACTGCCCCGCATCGTCGGGACGACGGAGGTCGGCAAGACCGTCGACGTCGAGGTCTGGCGCGATCGCGCACAGCGCACGCTGAGCGTCACGATCCAGCTCCTTGCAGATAGCTCCGCCGCTCCGCCCTCAGCTCCTGAAACAAAGGCCGCGCCCCCGGCAGCCGGGGCCAGCTCCGATGCAGGTAATTCTATGCTCGCCGCGGCTGAAGCCGGCGACGCGGAAGCCATGTTCAAACTGGGCAACGCCTACTGGGATGGCGACGGCGTCAAGCAGGACTACGCAGAGGCCGCCAAGTGGTTTCGCAAGGCCGCCGATGCCGGCCACCCGACCGCCATGGACAGCCTCGGCTGGGCCTACGAGCAGGGCCAGGGGGTCAAACAAGACTACAGCCAGGCGCTGAGCTGGTACCGAAAGGCCGCCGCAGCCGGTGACGCTTCGGGCTTGAACGACGTCGGCAGGGCCTATCAATTCGGCAATGGCGTCGCGCAGAGCTACGTGGAAGCCGCCAATTGGTATCGCAAGGCGGCAGACGCCGGAAAGGCTGCCGCGATGGACAACCTCGGCGTCCTTTATTGGGACGGCCACGGCGTCAAACAGGACTACGCGGAGGCCGTGCGCTGGTATCGCAAGGGCGCGGAGGCGGGCGACGGCACTTCCATGGCCGATCTCGGCTGGGCCTACGAGCACGGAAAGGGCATCGCGCGGGACTACGCTGAAGCCCTGAAATGGTATCGCAAAGGCGTCGACGCCGGCGACGGCGCCTCGATGTACGATATCGCCGCCTTCTTTGACCTCGATCGGCTCGGCACGCGTCAGTTCGCCGACGCGGCACGCTATTTGATCGACGCCGCATTGAAGGATAACGAACCAGCGCGGACCGATCTCCTCGGCGACATGAACGGCCAGTGGCGCCGCGAGACGCGGGTCGAGCTACAGCGGGTTCTTAGCGAACGCGGCGTCTATACCGGGGCCCTTGACGGGGACATCGGGCCGGGCACGAAACGAGCCATCCGGCAGCTGATCGGCGGTTGAGGGCGGCCGATCGTCTCCTTGATCGCGGGCGGCGCTCTCAGGTGAGGTCGACGTCGAGGATCGCCATCGTGAAATTGTAGGAAAGGTCGGCGTCCTCGTCGTCGCGGTAGATGACGCCGATGAACTCCTCGCCGACGAAGACCTCGGCGGAATCATCCTTGCGCGGACGCGCCTTGACCGCGATCGACTCGTTTCCAAACAGGCGGCGGAGATAGCGCTCCACCTTCTTCAGCTCTTCGATGGTCACGGATTGGATCCTGCGTTCCTGGCGCGAGCCTTTTAGAGCGCCCGGCCGCGAACCACAATCGCCCGGAGAAGCGCCCGCCTCAGATGCCGGAGCCGAGATCGCCGTCGCTTTCGCTGTCGCGCAGCACTTGATCCATGCTGCGCGCGGGCTCCGCGCAGCCCGCCTGCCCGACGACCTTTGCCGGAACGCCGGCAACGGTCGCGTGCGCCGGAACCGGCTTCAGCACGACCGAGCCCGCGGCGACGCGCGAGCAGCTTCCGATCTCGATGTTGCCGAGGATCTTGGCGCCGGCGCCGATCAGGACGCCGCGCCGGATCTTCGGATGCCGGTCGCCGCTTTCCTTGCCGGTGCCGCCGAGCGTCACGTTCTGCAGGATCGAGACGTCGTCCTCGATGACCGCCGTCTCGCCCACCACGAGGCCGGTCGCATGATCGATGAAGATGCCCTTGCCCATCGGCACGGCCGGATTGATGTCGACCTGGAACACCTCCGACGCTTTGCTCTGCATATAGAACGCGAAGTCGCGGCGGTTGTTGGCATGCAGCCAATGCGCCAGACGATGCGCCTGGATGGCGTGGAACCCTTTGAAGTAGAGCACCGGCTCGAGGAAGCGGCTGACCGCCGGATCGCGGTCGTAGACGGCGACGAGGTCGGCGCGCAGCGTCACCGAGTAATCGCGATCGTCGCTCGCCATCTCCGCGAAGGCGCGGTTGATGAGGTCGCCGTCGAAGGCGGCGCTGTCGAGCCGGTCGGCGACGCGGTGAGCGACCGCGTCCTCAAGCCGCCAATGGTTCAGGATGTAGGTGTAAAGGAAGCCGGCGAGCGCCGGCTCGGCCGTCACCGCCGCCTCCGCCTCGGCGCGCAGCTTCGTCCAGATCGGATCGAGCGATTCGATAGTGCCGGGGGCGGGACTTGGAACCTTCACGCTCATCGGTGCCTCCATCGGAAGCTCGAATAATACGGCATTGCGGCCCGCATTGGGAGCACAACTCATATAGGGTGAACGGCCTTTGATCGGGAGCCGCCGGCTATGCCGGCTTCTCCAGAAACGCGATCACCGCTTCTTTGTGCCTCTTGTCGCCGACCGCCTTCATGTGGTCGCGCCCGGGGATGGCGAACGCCTCGGCGCCCGGAATGAGCGCGGCAAGCGCCTCCGCGCTCCCGGCCACATCGTCGTCCGTTCCGACGGCGACCAGCACCGGCACGGCGATCTTTCCGACTTCGACCTCGCTCAGCTGCCGGCGCGAGCCGAGGATGCAGGCCGCAAGCGCCTCGCGATCGCTCTTCGTCTGCTCCGCGAAGATGCGGTAGGCGCGGGCACGCGGATCGCTCACGTCGTCCAGCGATTTCGCGCGCAGCGCGGCGGCGATCGCCTCCGCTCCGCCGATCCCGTGCACCATCGCATCGCCGAGCCCGCTGAAGACCGCGCGCCTGACGCGCTCAGAATGCGCGAGCGCAAGGTTCGCTGCAAGTCGCGCGCCCATCGAATAGCCGATGACGTCGGCGCGCGCGACGCCGAGGTGGTCGAGCAGCCGGCGTGCATCCTCCGCCATGATCCGCGCCTCGTAGGCGGCCGGGTCGTGCGGCTTGCCGCTCCTGCCGTGGCCGCGATTGTCGAGTGCGATCACCCGCCGCCCGGCGGCCTGAAGGTCGCGCACCCACCCCGTCGACACCCAATTGACGTCGGCATTCGAGCCGAAGCCGTGGATAAGAAGCGTCGGATGTCCCTCGCCGGCGTCCAGGTAAGCGATCTCGACCCCGGCCGAATCGAACTTTTGCACGGCGCTCCCGCCCGGTTGTGGCTTGCATCGTCGGCTATGTAGGGGCGCGGACCCCGCGCAACAAAGTGCCGCGCCCGCTTGTTTACGGCCGGGCGCGGTGGCTATTGTCCGCCCCGCACGCGTCTGCGGGAGCGAAAAAGCGCATGGCCGAGGGCATCGTTCCGCACTTCCACAACGATGCGGGCGTCGATTCGATCGAGATTGGCGCGCGCGAATTCATGTGCGTCGGCGCGCTGCCGCCCTTCGACCATCCGCACGTCTTCATCGACATGGGCGAGGAGAACGAGGCGGTCTGCCCCTACTGCTCGACCGTCTATCGTTTCGATCCGAGCCTTAAGGCCACGCAATCGCGGCCGCCCGACTGCCTTTATCAGCCGGCGGCGTGAGGCTCAGTGCGCATCGCGGTCGCCGGTGGCGGTATTGCCGGCCTGACCTCTGCTGTTGCGCTCGCGGCGCGCGGCTTCTCCGTCTCGCTCTTTGAGCGTGCGGAGCGGCTTGAGGAGATCGGCGCCGGCATCCAGCTTTCGCCGAATGCGATGGCGGTGCTTGAACGCCTCGGTGTCACGCGCGCGCTCGAGGGGCGGCTGTTTGAGCCGGAGGCGCTTGTCGTCCGCAGCGCGAGGTCGGGCGCCGTCATCGCCACGTTGCCGCTTGGCAGTGCGGCGCGCGAACGCTACGGCGCGCCCTACTCGACGCTCCATCGCGCCGATCTGCAGAACGCGCTCGCCGCAACCGCGCGCCGCGATCCGTCGATCAGCTTCCACCTCCGCGCCGAGGTTCACGATGTTCGGCCGGCGGAGGCGGGCATCGTCTTCACCGCCGGCGGGCTTGGGCGAAAGACCAACGTCCTCGTCGGCGCCGACGGCGTCAATTCGCGCGTCCGCGCCGGCCATTTCGGTTACCCCGCGCCCGAGCCGCTCGGCCGCAACGCCTGGCGCGCAGTCGTGCCGACTGCGAGCGTCGCCGGGCTCGTACCTCTCGACGTGACGGGGCTTTGGCTCGGCGCCGGCGCGCATCTCGTCCACTATCCGGTCAAGGGCGGCGAGAGCCTGAACGTCGTCGTCGTCGCAAAAGGCGACCGGCCTGCGCCGCCGCTTGAGCATTTTGGCAAAGCGGCGCGGCGACTGGTCGAGGCGGTTCCCGAATGGACGCTGTGG
This sequence comes from uncultured Alphaproteobacteria bacterium, assembly GCA_963778625.1. Classification (GTDB taxonomy): domain Bacteria; phylum Pseudomonadota; class Alphaproteobacteria; order Rhizobiales; family Afifellaceae; genus DASWJZ01. The sequence goes on along the minus strand of CAVZVB010000005.1, from coordinate 244,696 downwards.
CCGCTCCTTCATGTCGACGCGGCGCGACCGTGGACGCGCGGACGCGTTGCGCTTATCGGCGACGCCGCGCATGCGATGGCGCCGAGCGCCGCGCAAGGCGGCGCGCAGGCCATTGAAGACGCCTGGGTGCTGGCGAAGTCGCTCGCCGAGGAGCCGGCGCCCGAGCAAGCGCTCGCGAAATTCGAGAGCATCCGCCGACCGCGCGTCGTCCGCGTCGTCCAGGAATCGCGCCGCAATCTCAGCACATACGAAATGCGCGGCGCGCCGGCGCTCGCCCGCAACATCGTCTTGAGAGCGTTGCCGGCCAGCCTCTTCATCGCGCGTCTTGATTGGCTCTTCGGCTGGCGGCCGGAGTAGTTCGCCAACGTTGCCTCAGCCCACCTCGTCCTCGCCGCGCGCGGCCCACAGCATGCCGCGATGCAGGATGGTCTTCATCTCCGGCACCTCGAACTCCTTCGCGACATGCCCGAGCGAGGAATAGAAGACGCGGCCCTTGCCGTAGTGGCGCTTCCACACGACCGGCATGACGACGCCCTTGGTCCACCACGCGTGCTCGCCTGAGAAGGTCGTCGTCGCCAGCACCTCGTTCGAGGGGTCGACGTGCATGTAATACTGCTCGGAGCGGTAGGGAAAGCTCTTGATCCCCTGCATTACCGGATCGTCGGGCTTCGTCACGTCGACGCGGTAGTCGATGACGTTGCCGGGATGCGCCACCCATTGCCCGCCGCACATGAACTGGTAGTCGACCGCATCGCGGAAGGCGTCGCACATGCCGCCGTGATAGCCGGCGAGCCCGACGCCGCCTTCGACCGCCTCGGTCAAATTCTGCGCCTCCTCCTTCTCGATCTTCGACATCGTGAAGATCGGCACGATCAGGCTCAGATTCTTGATCGCCGGGTCGGCGAACGCCTTGGTCGTGGTCTCGATGCGGACCTTGAACCCGTCGCCTTCGAGCATGCCGGCGATGATCTTCGCGCCCTGCTCCGGCTCGTGCCCGCTCCAGCCGCCCCAGACGATGAGCGCTTCCCGCATGCTTCTCTCCCAAGCTTTCTCTAGTGGTTCAGACGGCGAGCTTGCGCCGTATCAGGCTATCGGCGAGCGGTGCCGGCCGCTTTGGCCGCGTTGAGATCTTGATCGCCTCGCCCGCTGTCGGACGAGCGGCCGAACGCCTCCATCACTTCAAGCACGTGCAGCGCCAGCTCGCCGCTCGCGCGGTGCGGCCGCTTCGAGCGGATCGCGTGCGCCATGTCGGCAAGCCCGATCGAGCGGTAGTTGGCGTCGGCGTAAGGGAGCTCCGTCTTCAGCGTCTCCCACTTGTCCTTCTCGGCCGCGAACTCGATGTCCCCGCCGAACCAGTTCGGGTCGGGCACGATGAGCGTGCCCTTCGATCCGTAGATCTCGATCGGCAGGTGCCGGTGCGCCGGAACATCGAAGCTCATCGCGAGCTGCACCAACGCGCCGGAGACGAATTGCAGCGTACCGGCGGCATGCGTCGGCGACCTCGACCGGAATCTTCTTGCCGTAACGCGGCATCGACGTGATCGTGCGCATCTTCTTCGGCATCGACGTCATCGCCGCGACGCGCGCCACCGGCCCGAGGAGATTGACGAGGTCGCTCAGGTAATAGGGCGCCATGTCGAGGATCGGCCCGCCGCCGGCCTGGTAGTAGAAATCCGGCGCCGGATGCCAGCGCTCGTGTCCAGGGCACATGAAGTACGCGCTACCGGCGACCGGCACGCCGATCTTGCCGGCGTCGATCAGCTTGCGGCAGGTCTGGTGCGAACCGCCGAGGAAGGTGTCGGGCGCAGAGCCGACGCGAAGCCCCCGCTTCGCCGCGCGTTTCATGAGCTTCTTGCCGTCCTTGAAGCGCACGCCGAGCGGCTTCTCCGAATAGACGTGCTTGCCGGCGTCGAGCGCCTTGAGCCCGACCTCGACATGCGCTTTCGGCACGGTGAGATTGAGCACGATCTCAATCGTCGGATCGGCGAGGAGCGCGTCGACGCTGACGGCCCTCAGCCCGAACTCCTTCGCCCGCGCTTCCGCCGCCGCCGGCACCATGTCCGCAAGCCCGCGGATGTCGAGGATCGGAAAACCCTTGGCTGCCGTCAGATAGGCACCTGAAATAACGCCGCAGCCGATCACGCCCACGCCGACTTTCTTCATAATTCCTCGCGTTTGACGGTTTTGGGAATTGCACGGCCGCGCCCGGCCGTAAAGACCGCTACGGAACGGCTCAAATCCGGCGGGTTGGCAAGTCTCTCTAGTTGGCATCTTGTTGCCTTGTCCGTTTTGGCTGGCCGAAATCGTCCTTGGGAATCGGCAAGGCTCCTTGGGAGGCGACGATGCTCTATGCGATCCTGATCTTCGGCGTCGAGGGACTGGCAGAACGACTGCCGAAGGGAGAATACGAAGCGCTCCTGAAGAAGCATCGCGATCTGCAGGCCAAGCTGCAGGCTGCCGGCAGTTTCCGAGGCGCAGTGCAACTGATGCCGCCGTCAACCGCGATGAACGTCCAGGACAAGGGGCATGGCGTGACCGTGCTCGATGGGCCTTTCGCTGAGTCCAAAGAGCAGTTCCTGGGCTTCTACCTCGTCGACTGCGAAACGATGGAAGAAGCGCTCGAAGCAGCGAAGGCGCTGCCGCAGGGCATCGCTTTCATGGAGGTGCGGCCGATCGCATGGGCCGGCGGACTTTGAGGCATGGGGCAGGCCGGCCTCACCGAAGCCATCTTCGCGGACTGCCGCCCACGCGCGCTGGCGGCGCTTACGCGCAGCTTCCGTGACCTCGACCTGGCCGAAGACCTCTTTCAGGAGGCTTGTTTGCGGGCGGCGGAACGCTGGAGCCAGGACGGCGCCCCCCGTGATCCCCTAGCCTGGCTGATCAAGGTAGCGCGCAACGCCGGCCTTGACCGTATACGCAAGGATCGGCGGCAAGCGCCCGTCAGCGCACAGTCGGTGCTCGAAAACCAGACGCAGGAAGGCGACTACGAAGCCGAGATCGCCGAGGCGATCGACCGGACCGAGCACAGGGACGATGTGCTGCGTCTTATGTTCATGTGTTGTCACCCCGCGTTGAAGGGGCATGAGCAATTGGTGCTCGCGTTGAAGGTCGTCGTCGGCTTCTCGGTCGAGGAGATCGCTCGCGCTTTCGTGGTCACGCTCGACACGATGCAGCGGCGCATTTCCCGCGCCAAGCAGCGCGCAGCCTCGGTCGCGGCACGGCTCGACACGCCCGGCCTTGCCGAGCGTGCCGAACGGCTGACCGCGGTTCAGACGATGATCTACCTCTTGTTCAACGAGGGCTATTCCGCAAGCGCCGGCGACGAGCACGTCCGGCATGCGCTCTGCGACGAAGCGATCCGGCTTTCAAGGCTGCTCCTGGAGCTGTTCCCGGCGCAAGCCGAGCTCATGGGACTGCTCGCCCTTTGCTTGCTCCAGCATTCCCGGTCTCCGGCGCGGCTCGACGCCCAAGGCCGACTGGTCTCGCTCGAGGATCAGGACAGGTCGCTGTGGGACACGGCGAAGATCGCCGAAGGACGAATGCTGGTCGAAAAGGCGCTACGAAAAGGACAGCCGGGGCCGCTTCAGGTTCAGGCTGCGATCGCCGCCGTCCACTGCAGCGCGTCGCGGGCAGAGGAGACCGACTGGGCGGAAATAGAGCGGCTCTACGGCGCGCTGGAGATGCTGAACCCTGGTCCGGTCGTCCGCCTGAACCGCGCGGTCGCCGTCGCCAAAGTGGAGGGTCCGGAGGCGGCCCTCGCCATGTTGAGCCCGCTTGCGGATGCTCTCGGGCGTTACCGGCCCTATCATTCGGTCCGCGCGGGACTGCTTGAGGAAATCGGCGAATTTGCCGAAGCGGCCGCCGCGTTCAGGTCCGCGCTCTCCTGTGCGCCGACCCGTCAGGAAACGGCCTACCTGGCGAAGAAGATCGCGTCACTCGAAGAAAAGTTGGCGGTACTGTCCGACTAGCCGGGGTTCGAACGTCCTTGTTCAGCGCACGGCATGCGCCATGCGCCGAACAACAGGGATGAACGATCATGGCAAACGAACCGAACACAACGCACGGCGCGCCGAGCTGGCTCCAGCACTCGAGCAAGGACCCCGCCGCCGCGCGGAAGTTCTACGAGACGGTGCTCGGCTGGACCGTCAAGGAAATGCCGATGAAGGACGGCTCCAACTATCCGGCGATCGTCGTCGGCGATCGCCCCGTCGGCGGCTTCGCACCGATGCAGGGCAAGGGAGGCTGGGTCACCTTCATCACGGTCAGCAATGTCGACGCCACCCTCAAGAAGGCGACGAAGGCCGGAGCGGAGATCCTCGCCGAGGCAATGACGGTGCCGGGCGTCGGGCGCATGGCGAGGATCGCCGATCCGTTCGGCGCGCAGCTCGCCTTCATCGACTACACGAAGGCCTGAGGCAGCGCGAAGGCACCCGACCACCCGGATCAAGAGAAGCGACGACAATGCTCTATGCCGTTTCGATCGCGGTCTATTTCGCCGTCGTCTTCGCAATGGCGATGACGTGGAACATGGCGCTGTTCCGTGGGCGGTATGAAGCGCTTGCGGGAGCTTTTCTTCGCGAGCCCCCGCTCCTCCCCGCCGGCATGGCGGCGATCGCCGTGCAGGCCGTGGCGATGGCGGTAGCGTTCCATGTCGTCTATCCGCGCGGCGAGCTGGACCTCTTTCGCGCCCTCGCCATCGCGGCGGTCGTGAACGGCGGCACGATCGTCTACGGCGCATTCGTGATCCCGGGAAAATTCGCCATCGGCGATGTCGCGGGCTGGGCCAGCATCGAGTTGGCTTACGGGGTGGTCACGACGGTGCTCATCGGATTGGCGATGACCGCCACGTGGTGGGGCTTGGGATGAGAGGGCACTTCGCCGCTAATGATCGGCGACCGGCGGGCGGAATCCCGGGCGGCTGACAATCGCGGAACTCGGGCCGAACTGAGCCGGCTGCGGGGATTTTCGTCTCAACCTTGCTGGCCTAAGGTAGCTCTCAACGCGCCGCGCTCCCGCAATAAGACGGCGCATCGAGAGGATGGAAATGCCGGAACAGGAACCCTCATTCGACGTGGCGCATCTCGGCCATGTCGAGCTTCTGACCGACAAGCCCGAAGAAAGCCTCGACTTCTTCGTCAACGTCTACGGACTGACGGAGAGCGGGCGCGAAGGCGATTCCGTCTATCTCCGCGCCTTCGACGACTACGAGTTCCACACGCTGAAGCTGACCGCGGCGAAGACCACCGGGATGGCCCATTGCGGCTACCGCACCTCTTCGCGGCAGGCGCTCGAGCGCCGCGTCAAGGTGATCGAGGCGATGGGCTTGCGGCTCGGCTGGACGGAGGGCGATCTCGGCCACGGCCGCTCCTACCGCTTCAACAGCCCGGACGGCCACGTCTTCGAGCTCTATTGGGACACGACGAAATACGAGGCGCCGGCCGTCGGAGCGCCCGGCGCTCAAGAACATCGCCCAGCGCTACCACGGCCGCGGCGTCGCGCCACGCCGCCTCGACCACTTCAATCTGCTCGCCAGCGACGTCTCGAAGATCCGCGATTTCATGGTCAAGGCGCTCGGCAGCCGCGTCACCGAGCAGATCCTGCTCGACAACGGCCGGCTCGGCGGCTGCTGGTTCACGGTCAACAACAAGGGCTACGACATGGCCTGCACCGAGGACCACTCGGGCGCGAAGGGCCGCTTCCACCACATCACCTACGCGGCCGACCAGCGCGAGGACATCCTGCGCGCCGCCGACATCTTTCTGGAGAACGGCGTCTTCATCGAGACCGGGCCGCACAAGCACGCGATCCAGGGCACGTTCTTCCTCTACGTCTACGAGCCGGCGGGCAACCGCGTCGAGGTGGCGAATGCCGGCGCGCGCCTGATCCTGGACCCCGACTGGGAAACCGTCACCTGGACGGAGACCGAGCGCAAGAAGGGCCAGGCCTGGGGCCTGAAGACGATCGAGAGCTTCCATACGCACGGCACGCCGCCGGTCGGCGAAGCCGCAGAGTAGGAGACGAGCGAATGATGCCGCAAAGACCGCGCTGGTGGTCAGCGCCCATTCCGCCGATTTCGTCTGGCGCTGCGCCGGCGCGATCGCGCTTCACGCCGAGAAGGGCTACGACGTCACCGTCGTCTGCCTCTCCTATGGCGAGCGCGGCGAAAGCGCGAAGCTCTGGAAGGACGCCGGCATGACGCTCGACAAGGTCAAGGCCGGCCGCCGCAAGGAGGCGGAGAACGCCGCCGCCGCGCTCGGCGTCGCCGACATCCAGTTCTTCGATCTCGGCGACTATCCGCTCGAGCTCGACCGCGAGGCGAAGTTCCGCCTGGTCGACACGATCCGCGCGGTGCAGCCGGCCTTCATGCTCTCCCACTCGCTCGACGACCCCTACAACACCGACCACCCCTATGCGGCGAAGATCACGCTCGAATGCCGCATGGTCGCGCAGGCCTGGGGGCACAAGCCCGGCGAGAAGGTCCTCGGCGCGCCGCAGCTCTATCTCTTCGAGCCGCACCAGACCGAGCAATGCGGCTGGAAGCCCGACACCATCCTCGACATCACGCCGGTCTGGGACAAGAAGAGGCAGGCGATCGAGTGCATGGAGGGCCAGCAGCACCTCTGGCACTATTACGAGAACGTCGCGGAGAACCGCGCCAACCAGTTCCGCCGCAATTCCGGCGGGCAGGCCGGCGGGCGCGAGGCGAAATACGCCGAGGCCTTCCAGTCGATCTTCCCGCGCACCGTTGACCTGCTCTGATGGGGGACGAGCTTTGATGGGCGTCGTCGTTCAGAACATCGAGCGCTGCAGCATCGAGATCGCCGACGGCCTCGCCGCATGCGGCGTTGCGACGGTGCACGAGGCGCATGGGCGCAGCGGCCTGATGCGCTCCTATATGCGCCCGATCTATTCCGGCGCGCGCATCGCCGGCCCGGCGGTCACGGTCTCGCTCCCGCCCGGCGACAACTGGATGATCCACGTCGCGGTCGAGCAATGCCAGGCCGGCGACATTCTCGTCGTTGCGCCGACGAGCCCTTGCGAGGACGGCTATTTCGGCGAGCTGCTCGCCCGCTCGCTGATGGCGCGCGGCGTCCGCGGCCTGGTGATCGAGGCGGGCGTGCGCGACGTGCTCGATCTGACCGAGATCGCGCTTTCCGGTCTGGTCGAAGGCGATCTCCGCCCAGGGCACGGTCAAGGAGACGATCGGCTCCGTCAACGTGCCGGTCGTGTGCGCCGGCGCGGCGGTCAATCCCGGCGACGCCATCGTCGCCGACGACGACGGCGTCTGCGTCGTGCCGCGCGAGAAGGCCGAGGAAGCGCTCGCCGCGGCGCGGGCGCGCGAAGCGAAGGAAGCGGAGACGAGCGAGCGACTGATGGCCGGCGAGCTCGGCCTTGATATCTACGGCATGCGCGAGCGGCTGAAGGCGAAGGGCCTGAAATATGTCTGAGGCAGCTGGCCGCCTCCGGCGTCCGCTGCATGTGGATGCGCGGCGGCACCTCGAAGGGCGGCTATTTCCTCGCCGACGACCTGCCTGCCGACGAGGCGGCGCGCGACGCCTTCCTGCTCCGCGTCATGGGCTCGCCCGACAAGCGCCAGATCGACGGCATGGGCGGCGCCGATCCGCTCACCTCGAAGGTCGCCGTCGTCGAAGCGCTCGGCGCGCGCGGACGTCGACGTCGACTACCTCTTCCTGCAGGTCTTCGTCGACCGGCCGATCGTGACCGACGCGCAGAACTGCGGGAACATCCTCGCCGGCATCGGCCCCTTCGCCATCGAGCGCGGGCTCGTGAAGGCCGAAGACGGCGCGACCGACGTCCGCATCTTCATGGAGAACACCGGGCCAGATCGCAGTCGCGACGCGTGCCGACGCCGGGCGGGCGCGTGACCTACGAAGGCGACGGCGCGGATCGACGGCGTCCCCGGCACGGCGGCGGCGATCCCGATCCTCTTCAAGGACACCGCCGGCTCATCCTGCGGCGCGCTGCTGCCGACCGGCCGCGCCGTCGACGTGATCGACGGGATCGCGGCGACGCTGATCGACAACGGCATGCCGTGCGTCGTCATGCGCGCCAGCCGACCTCGGCATCACCGGCGAGGAAGAGCCGCAGGCGCTCGAAGCGAACGAAGCGCTTCGCAAGCGGCTCGAGGCGATCCGGCTGAAGGCCGGGCCGCTGATGAACCTCGGCGACGTGACGGAAAAATCCGTGCCGAAGATGACGATGGTCTCGCCGCCGAAGAACGGTGGCGCGATCGCGACGCGCACCTTCATCCCGCACCGCTGCCATTCCTCGATCGGCGTGCTGGGCGCCGTCAGCGTCGCGACCGCCTGCCTGTTGCCGGAAGGCCCCGCCGCCGCGCTCGCGAAAACCGGCGAAGGTCGCGAGCGCTCACTCTCGATCGAGCATCCGACCGGCGAGATGACCGTGGTCGCCACACTTGAGCGAAAGCGGCGAGGTCGAGCGCGCCGCGATCCTGCGCACGGCGCGCAAGCTCTTCGACGGAACGGTATTCTGAGAAAAGAAACGGCGCGCCGCACCGGTCGCGGACGCGCCGACGTTAAACTCCCGCTACGGTCAGAAGATGCCGGTCAGCACCGCGACGCCTGCGAGCGCTACTGCGACGCCGCCCGCCTGCGTGATGCGGTGGGAGGAGCGCTCGCCGGTCCTGCCGATGGCCAGGCCGATGCCGATGCCGGCGAGATGCAGCAGGCCCGTGGCGGCGACGAAGCCGAGCGCATAGGCGGCGCCCGATGCGTCAAGCGGCATCTCGGTGCCGTGCGCGTGGCCATGGAAGACGGCGAAGAGCCCGACCATCGCCATCGCGGCGGTGAGAGGCCAGTTCCATTTCACGGCGACCGCGATCCCGAGCACCACGATCGAGAGCGCGATCCCGACTTCAACGAAGGGAAGCGAAACGCCGAACATGCCGAGCGCGCCGCCGGCGAGCATGAAGCCCATGAAGGTGAGCGGCACGGCCCAGAGTGCGCGCCCGCCGAGATTGGCCGCGAAGATGCCGACCGCCACCATGGCGAGGATGTGGTCGATCCCGCTGATCGGATGGCCGAAGCCGTGCACGAAGCCATGAGTATGACCGGCGATGCCGGGATGGGCGAATGCAAGCGTCGGCGCGAGCGCGGCGAGCGCCGTCAGGCCGAGGCGAAGCGATCGGTTGTTGGATGACATTAGGACCCCTCCGGAAAGGCTGGCTGGCCGGCCCGCCTGATATCATGACATTTCGGAATCGTCATACACCGTCGATGCCGGAGGTGCATGCCTGTTTTGTCGTCATTCGGTCGTGCGCGACAATCCGACCGGCCGCCGGCGTAGCAGTCGCCACGGAGCGCAGATCTTCGGGTCGGGCCCGCTGCCGCTTCTCGCGCCCCATCTGATCGCAGCTTTCAGTTTGAGCTTCGCGCTCTCGATGGGCGCGATCGCGGCGCGATCTTCGACGGCGCCGCGCTCACCATGTTGCTCATCCTCGGCACGCTCATCGTGCTTGTGTTTCTGTCCCGCATCTCCGAGCGCGCCGCCGCGCGATAGCGGCAGGGCCTCTCGTGCCTCTGCTGAGGATCGGGAGCGGCGAAGCGCGATTTCTCCGGTTCCCAAATGTCGATCGGAAAAGAAATACATCTTGTCGTAGCTATTTGCTTGACATTTTGCTACTACAGCGTGTACTTTCTTCGGAACCTCTTCCTACGCAGGCCCACAAGAATGGACGCGGTCACCGATATCCCCGGTGCCTTGCCGCTATGGCGGCGCGTGTCTGGCGGTAATCCGGAAGTCCGGATTGCGATCATCGACGGACCCGTCGACCTCGCCCATCCTGCACTGCAAAATGGCAATGTCGTGTTCGGCGCGCAGCCCGGCCTAGCGCCGACGACGATTGTTCGCTCGGAGCACGGCACGCACGTTTCGAGCATCGTCGCGGGCAGCCCCGGCAGCCCCGTCGTCGGTCTCGCGCCGAATTGCACGACGACGATCTTCTCAATCTATCGCGAAGCGGATGACGGCGAGCTCGTGGCGTCATCGCAGGCGGCGCTGGCGCTTGCGATCAACAGAGCTCTCGCCGGCAGGCCGCACCTCATCAACATCAGCAGCGGCCAGCAGACGCTGACCGGACAGGCGGAACGTATCCTGGCGGACGCCGTGCGCGCATGCGCGAGAGCCGGAACGTTGATCGTGGCCGCGGCCGGCAATGACGGCTGCCGCTGCCTGCAGGTGCCCGCCGCACTCGACTCGGTGCTTGCCGTCGGCGCCTCCGACCTGAACGGCCGGCCTCTGGCCTTCAGCAATTTCGGCGACGCCTATCTCGCGAACGGCATTCTGGCGCCGGGCGAGTTGGTCAAGGGCGCCTCGCCGCGCGAGCAGGTGGCGCTCCGATCCGGCACGAGCTTCGCCACACCGGTCGTGACGGGTGTAGCTGCGCTGCTTCTGTCGCGCCTGCTTCAGGAAGAACGCGATCCCGACCCCGGCGTTGTCCGTGCAGCGCTTCTTGGAAGCGCCGTCCCCTGCGCGTCCGACTCCGGGGAACCGCGATGCCTCGCCGGCTTTCTCAACGTGCCCGGCGCTGTCGCGGCTCTTTTCGGAGAAGAGATCGACATCCCGCAGCGCCCGTCGCCGCTTCAGCCGCGCGCTTCGCCTTCTAACGCCGACCCGCCGCGTGACGCTCAGGCGGGCAGCGTTCGAACCGTTTCACATTCACCCCCAACGAGCGAGGGCACTATGGGAGAGCAATCGACGACAACCGCCGCGCCGCACATCCTCGGCCCGGACGGAAACGTATTGACCCAATTGGCGGCGGCAGTCACGCCAAGCGAGGCGCCGGCCGTGCCGGCACCGCCGCAAGCCGCAGCGGTTGCGCATGCCGGAGCCGCATCGGCTCACGAAGCGCCGGCCTTTGCGGCCCCCTCGCCTCCGATGGGCGGCGGCATGGTGTGGATGCCGATGCCGAGCGGCATGGCGCCCGGCTGGGGCTTCGCGCCGATGAGCGGCGTCATGCCCAGCGCGCTGCCGCAACAGATGCTCGTGCCGGCCCCTCCGCAGCACGCGATGGTGCCGGCCGCTCCGGCTCAACCGGCAATCCAGAACAGCTCAGCTTCCGCCGTTCAGCCAAGCGCCGGAGGCTGCGGCTGCGGCGGCATCCGCCCGGCGCAGGCCGCAGCGCCGCAATTGGCCTTCCCGATCGGGCGCCTCTACTATGATTTCGGAAGCGAAGCGCGCCTCGACTACTTCGTACAGGCGCTCGCCGACTGGCGTGACGGCCTCGGTGGCCGCGTCCCCGCGGACAGCGAATTCGGCCCCGGCCGTGACAAGTCCGGCGATACCGCCGCGCCCTACAATCCGGAAATCATGGTCCGGTATCTGATGAACCTGGCGCAGGGCGAGCAGCAGCGCCCGTCCGACCAGGACAGCAATCTGCGCGACGCCAACGCCATCATCTGGACGCTGACGATCGACGCAGTGCCGGTCTACGCCATCAAGCCGCTCGACGTTTTCGGCCTGGGTTTCTACGCGTCGCTGATCCTGGCGCTCTTTGCCCAGGAGGTGTCGCCGTTCAATCCCGGCGACCCGCGCTCCTTCGTGAAGCAGAACGATGGATACGCCGGCGAGGCAGAGAAGCCCGACGTCGCGCGCGTCTCCTTCGCGGGCCTCAGCGACAGCTCAACGACGCGGCTTCTGAACGGCACCGTCGTCCCCACGCTCGTCACCGACTGGCGCGGCTTCTATCAGTGGAACCTGCGCCACATCCTCGGAGACAATCCGGAGGAATGGCCGGAGGGCTGCGAGGGATTCCTCGAGCGAATCTACAACGAGTTCCGCAACGTCGGCATCTCGCCGCAGGACCGCGCGCTGAACTACTCGGCGATGAACGCCCACAACACGCGGAAGATCTTCTCCACGATGGCGGGCGGCGGCATGCGGCTCGACACGGTGGAGGTCGACCGCAGCGTCATCTGCCGGCCCGAGTTCGACTGCTGGGACGTGACCTATCGCTTCTTCGATCCGACGCAGGTCCTGACGCAGGCGCGGCAGGTCTTCCAATACACGATCGACGTCAGCGACCTCGTTCCCGTCGCCGTCGGTCCGCTGCGCAACTGGCAAGTCTACTGAGCACGCCCTCCCCGCCGCTTTCTGTGGGGAGGCATGAACGTGGCGCGCGACTACGCCACGCGGTGCCGAGATGAATTCTCCGCACCGATGTCGCCGGCGACCTTGCCCGCGCCTTCTGCCGTCGGGACTTGGTCGTCGCCGCAACAACGAGCGAAAAGGAGATGGAAATGAACGAGACTGATTTCTTCGCGACTGCACCGGCTGCGCGTCGCCCGATCCAGTGCGAGGGCATCGCGCGCGGACCTGAGCGGATGTCCGAGATGGCCGTCAGCGGCTCGGTCAACCCGCAGTTCAACTGGGGCGGGCTGATCAAGTCCGTCGGCGGTTCGCTTCTCGACATGCTCTGATCGCCCTGTCGGGACTTAAACGAAGGCCCCGACTCCTCCTGGCGCGTGGTGAGTGCCTTGCCACGGCGACGAGGGGTCGGAGCCCAGCAAGCTTACAATGCAGCCAATGGAGAAGCACATGTCTGAGCACACTGATTTCTTCGCCACCACCCCGATGGCGCGCCGTCCGATCCAGTGCGAGGGCATCGCCCGCGGACCGGAGCGGATGTCGGAGATGGCCGTCAGCGGTTCGATGAACCCGCAGTTCGGCTGGAAAGACATCGGCAATATCGCCAAGACGGTGGCGCCGGCCCTGCTGAGCCTGCTCTGATCAATCGTCGGGGCCCGGCCAATCGGGCCCCGACTTTCCGCCCAAGGAGAGCGACATGCAGCCAACAGCAAAGGGGCGCGAGTCTCGCACGCAAGCGTCCCGGCCGAAGCCGACCTCGGAAGCCTTGATCGTGCGGAGCGTCGTCTCGCACGAACGATTGATGGAGCTGGTCAAGGAACGAAATCCGATCATCGCGCGCCGGCTCGAAGAACACGAATGAATCCGCTCCGCAGCAAAAATCCATAGGGGATCTTCGTCATGGCAACGGAAAATCCGATGGGCGCCGAGGCCGTCACCGGCCCACCTCAAGAGCCGGCGAAACCCGCCGCAAACGCAAAAGCTGGCAAGGGCGGCAAGAGCGCGCGACGCGCGGACGCCGCCGCGGCGGCCGCGGCCCCTGCTCCGCCCGCGACGCCGCTCCCCTCGCCATTCGCGCTGCCGCCGCAAGGCGAAGGCGCCCCGCGCCGGCCCTTCAGCACCGGCTCGCCGTCGAGTGAGGAGCGCCTCAATGTCGCGGTCCGCGTGCTCCGCGATCCGGTGGCGCGGACGAGCTTCAGCCGCCCCTATTCGGGCCAGTCGCGCAGCTGGGGCCGCTGACGGATAGGCGAGCGCCGGCTACGTGTGGTGCGGGCGGCGGGAGTTGAACCCGCATGGCCTTGTGGGCCGAGGGATTTTAAGTCCCTTGCGTCTACCGGTTTCGCCACGCCCGCTTGTCACCCGCCCGTCCTACGACGGGCGGCCTTGAAGATTAAGCGAAAGCTTAAGCCGGTAAGAAGAGCGCGCGGATCAGCTCGCGATAGAGCATGATCTGCTTCGGCAGGATCGTCGCATCCTGGAGCGCGCGGCCGAGCACGATGCCGCCCTCGACGAGCGCCGCCGCCATATCGGCGAGCGCCTCGAGGTCGACCTCGCTCTTGGGCGGATAGCGCGCCGCGACAATCTCCAGCCGCTCCTGAAACCGCGCGCGCCAGGCAAGCAGACCGTCGGCGTTGAGCCGCCTGATCTCCTGGTTGAAGAGCTGGTCCTGATAGGCAAAGGAGGCGGCGAGGCAGCCCGGATGCGCCTGCGGGAGATCCGCCATCATCTCCGCAAAGAGCTTCAGCCCGACGAGGAAGCCGTGCAGCGGGTCGTCGTTCAATTCGTCGCCGCGGCGGAAGAGCTCGTCGAGGACCGCTTTGTCCTGATCGAGATAGCGCTGAAGCAGCGCCTTCGCGAGGTCGGACTTCTCCCGAAAATGATAGAAGAAGCCGCTCTTCGTGATCCCGACCGCGACGATGATCTCCTCGATCGAGGTCGCGGCGAATCCCTTCGCGAGCACCGCCTCCTCGGCGATCGCAAGAATCCGTTCGCGCGTCTGTCCGCGCCTCTTTTCGGGAATCTGCAGCATGACAACTGCACCATAGGTCAAGTTGTCTGAGCGAAATGTTTCGTCACCACCCGAAAAGTGTTTCGTCGCGCTTGCGATGCCGAGGGTCTCCTAGAGAAACAATATTTCAGCCTTCTGTGGACCGCGCGACGCCTATCTCGCGCCGCTGCAATCGGTAGTTTCCATCCCGTCGGCGCCACGGACGGCGGCGGCAAACGACAAGCGAAAATCCAAGCGGATAAGCGACGGCTGAAAGGTCGCGCCGCATCTCGCTGCCTTCAAAACGAGGAACCTGATGATACCGCGCTACAGAAACGCCCTCCCCAGCTCGGCAACAAGCTCTTCCTGACCGACGGCGGGCTGGAGACGACACTCGTCTTCATCGACAAGATCGACCTTCCGCACTTCTCATCCGTCCACATGATGAAGACGCCGGAAGGTCGCGACCGCCTGCGCTCCTATTTCGCCGCTACGCCGCGATCGCGCGCGACATCGGTGCCGGCTTCATCTTCGAGAGCCCGACCTGGCGCGCGAGCCGCGACTGGGCGGAGAAGCTCGGCGTCACGTCGGACGAGCTGCAGCGCCTGAACAAGCTGTCGATCAGGCTGATCGCGGGGCTGCGCGAAGAAGCTCAGGCAAGGGCGCCGATGGTGCTCTCCGGCTGCATCGGCCCGCGCGGCGACGGCTACAACCCGGACACGGCGATGAGCGCCGCGGAAGCCGAGGACTATCATGCGGAGCAGATCGCGACCTTCCGCGACACTGAAGCCGACATGGTCTCCGCCATCACCATGACCAACGTGGAAGAGGCGATCGGCATCGCCCGTGCCGCCGCCGCCGCCGGCATGCCTTCCGTCATCTCCTTCACGCTGGAGACCGACGGCAAGCTTCCGACCGGGCAGTCGCTCAAGGACGCGATTCTTGAGGTCGACCGCGCGACCGGCGCCGCCCCCGCCTACTTCATGATCAACTGCGCGCACCCGACGCATTTCGCCGGCGCGCTCGAAGCGGGCGAGCCGTGGGTGAAGCGCATTCGCGGGCTTCGCGCCAACGCCTCGAAGATGAGCCACGCGGAGCTCGACGCTTCGACGCAGCTCGACGACGGCGACCCGGCGGTGCTCGGCCACGAGCACGCCGACCTGGTGAAGCAGTTTCCGCACATCACCGTGCTCGGCGGCTGCTGCGGCACTGACCATCGCCACGTCGCAGCGATCGCGCACGCCTGCGGCCCGCACGCCCACCACGCCGCCTACGCGGCGTGAGGGGTTCGGACCTCCAAGATCTGTCATCCCGGAAGCGTCGCGATAGCGATCGCTGTCCGGGACCCATGAACGCTGCAAGGCTGAGGCACGCCACCGCATTCGACGCGCGCCTTTTTCAGCGCTCCGGTGTTTATGGGTCCCGGTCTCGGCCTCCAGCCGAACCGGGATGACAAATGGACAAGCGTTTCAGGTCCTCAGCCTCCGAGACATCGACGCCATTCCGTGGCAACCTTGCGTCGATGACGCTCTTCCCGACCACCACCGCCGGCTCGCTGCCGAAGCCCTTCTGGCTGGCCGAGCCGAATCGCCTCTGGGCGCCATGGCGGTTCCAGGGCGACGACCTCGCACGTGCCAAAGCCGACGCGACGCTGCTCGTCTTGAAGCTGCAGGAAGATGCCGGCATCGACATCGTCTCCGACGGCGAACAGTCGCGTCAGCATTTCGTGCACGGCTTTCTGGAGTTCGTCGACGGCATCGATTTCTCCCACAAGGTGGCGATGGGCATCCGCGACAACCGCTACACCGCGATGGTGCCGCGCGTCGTCGGCGAGCTGACGCTTGAAAGGCCGCGTGCACGCGATGGAGGCGCAGCTGGCGCGCGCCCACACGACGCGCGGTCTCAAGATCACCATGCCCGGCCCGATGACCATCGTCGACACTATCGCCGACGAGCACTATGGCGACCGCGCCAAGATGGCGATGGCCTTCGCCGCGCTCCTGAACGAGGAGGCGCGCGCGCTTGAGAAGGACGGCGTCGACGTGATCCAGTTCGATGAGCCGGCCTTCAACGTCTACATGGATGCCGTGAAGGATTGGGGGATCGCGGCGCTGCACCGCGCGATCGAAGGCCTCGCCTGCAAGACCGCGGTCCACATCTGCTACGGCTACGGCATCAAGGAGAACATCGACTGGAAGGGAACGCTCGGCTCCGAGTGGCGGCAATACGAGGCGATCTTCCCGGCGCTTTCAAAGAGCCGCATCGACCAGGTGTCGATCGAGGCGAAGAATTCGCGCGTGCCGATGCACCTGATCGCGCTGCTCGAAGGCAAGGACGTGCTCGTCGGCGCGATCGACGTGGCGAGCGATAAGATCGAAACGCCGGAAGAGGTCGCGGCGACGATCGAGCAGGCGACTAAGTTTGTGCCGGCCGAGCGCATCCAGCCTTGCACCAATTGCGGCATGGCACCGATGCGCTGGGAGATCGCCTTCGCCAAGCTTCAGGCGCTCGCCGCCGGCGCAAGGCTCGCGCGCGGCCTCGCCTGATATTCGGTTACTCAGTGTGACGGGCGGTCAAACAGTCGGGGGGCTGGCCCCACGACCCCCTAAGGCTTCCTGAGTCTTCTTGCGGGCGTCCGCCGCAGCGGCCTCCGCGCGCTCCTCGCTCGAAGCGGCGAGCTCCAACGCTTTTTGGTCCCACGCAAGACCTGTTCGAAACTCATACAAGCGAACGCCTGCACCCCATGCCACGAGCAACAACGATGCAGCCAAGGTGACAAGATAGTCGGTACCGTGGAATTCCAACCGCACATCGAAAATCGAAAGCGAGGCGGCGAACCGAAAGAGTATGGATACGACGAACACGCCGAGTCCAACGATCTGCAGGGCCTTACCCGTGCCGTGATCGACGATTTCGCCGACAGTCTTGAGGGTCTCACGGGTACTCTTCGCTAAGCTGGACAAAGAGCGACAACACGCCGGGATTTGAAATACCGCCAGTGTTCTGCGTGACCGTCATCTTCACCCCCATTTAGGAGATGAGATACTCCCCTACTTTGAGTTGCAATCAATACGCCCGGAAACGCACGCGGACGCTACCCCGCGCTCCCCTTGATCGGCGGCTGGAACGCATAGCCCATGTCCCAGGGGAAATAGATCCAGGTGTCCTGCGACACCTCGGTGACGAAGGTGTCGACCACCGGCCGCCCCTGCGGCTTGGCATAGACGGTGGCGAAATGTGCTTTGGGCAGCATGCCGCGCACGATCGAGGCGGTGCGGCCCGTGTCGACGAGGTCGTCGACGATCAGGATGCCTTGGCCGCCCTCCCCGGCGGCCTCGGTCACTGCATCGGCGATCCGCTTCAGAACGGCGATTTCGCCCTGGTTCTTGTAGTCGTGATAGGAGGCGACGCAGACCGTCTCGATGACGCGGATCTCAAGCTCGCGCGAGACGATCGCCGCCGGCACCAGCCCGCCGCGCGTGATGCACACGATCGCCGAAAACGGCCCGGCTTCCGCGAGCCGCCAGGCGAGCGCCCGCGCATCGCGATGAAACTCCTCCCACGAAACCGGGAACGCCCTTTCCCCCGCCATCCGAGCCCCCTCAAGACGCCGACCGTCGGGGGACGAGATACCCCGCCGGCCGGCGAAGGTCGAACCTTTTCGGCGTGCTTTCCAGTGTGAGCGGCGCCTCGCCGGCGCGCATTTCTCGCGCCGGGGGCGTGTGCTAGGTGAGGACTGCGAACGCTCTTTCGAAGGGACGCGGCGTGACGGACGAAGTAGTGCCGGCGGCAGACGCGATGGCGCGGAAGATGGCGTCGGAAAACCGGCGCGTCAGGGCCGACTATCCCGCTTTCGCCGACGCCTACGACAAGCTCGTTGCGCGGCTTCGGGCGGGCGCCGCAGGCGGACAGGCGCCGAAGAAAGGCGACATCCTCCCGCCCTTCATGCTGCCCGACGCGGACGGACGGCTCGTCGGTCTCGGCGACTTCGGCGCGGCGAAGGCCATCGTCATCAGCCTCAACCGCGGCCATTGGTGCACCTATTGCCGTGTCGAGTTCGAGAGCCTCAGGGCAATCACCCCCGAGATCGAGCGCCGCGGCGGCGCAGTGCTCGCCATCACGCCGGACCGGCAGCGCTATCTGCACAAGCTCAGGGAGGAACTCGATCTCGCCTTCCCGCTCCTTTCCGACATGGACAACGCCTACGCGATGTCGCTCGGCCTCGTCGTCTGGTGCGGCGACGAGGTTCGCACGCTCTATCGCAGCATCGATTGGAACCTCGAAGAGTTCCAAGGCAACAACGGCTGGATGGTGCCGATCCCCGCCACCTACGTGGTCGCCCCCGACGGGCGGATCAAGGCGAGCTTCGTTGAGCCGGACTTCCGCCAGCGGATCGAGCCGGCGGCGATCCTCGACGCGATCTGAGGCTGGCGCGAGCAACCGCCACGCTCAGAGATTCGACAGCGCCTTCTCCAACGCCGCCTTCGCCGCATCGAGCACCTCCTGATCGCGCGAGCGGAGCACCAGCCGCGTCGTGAACCTCTTCCCGTCGTGATAGGGATAGGAGCCGATCCTGACGTCGGGAAACGCCTTCTGCACGTCCGCGGCCGGCACCGCGATCTCGCCCTCCCCGCGCCCCGCCTCGATGGTGACGGAAAGGACCGGCGCCGAGGCCGGCAGCATCTTCACCACCTCGTCCATCATCGCCTGCATGATCGCCGGCACGCCGGCCATGACGAAGACGTTTTGGATGCGGAACCCCGGCGCCACGGAGACCGAATTCAGGATCAGCGTCGCGCCTTCCGGGATCCGCGCCATGCGGAGCCGGCTCTCGTTCGGCTCGATGCCGCGGCCCTTCCAGAACGGCAGCAGAAGGTCGACCGCGCGCTGGTCGACGTCGATCGGAACGCCCATCGCCTTGGCCACCGAATCGGCGGTGATATCGTCGTGGGTCGGGCCGATGCCGCCGCTCGTGAGCAGGAAATCGTAGCGCTCCGAGAGCGCCCGGACCGCCTCGACGATCGCCTCCTCGCGGTCGCCGACGATCCTGACCTCCAGAAGGTCGATGCCGATATCGGTCAAGGTGTCGGCGATGAAGCCGATGTTCCTGTCCTTGGTGCGGCCGGAGAGGATTTCGTCTCCGATGACGAGGACCGCGGCGGTCGGCGCATTCGCCATTGATCTTTCCCTGCCCGAGGCGCTTAAAAGATAGAGGCCGATGCATTAGCTTAGGGCGAAACCAAGATCGAGCCGGACACCATGCAAGAAATCATGACGGGCGTCGCCCGCCAGTCGAACGCCATCACCTATTACGGCCCGGACGGGTTCAAGGGCATGCGCAAGGCCGGCCGGCTCGCCGCCGAGTGCCTCGACGAGCTCTACGACATGGTGAAGCCGGGGGTCACGACGCAGGCGATCGACGATTTCATCTTCGATTTCGGCCTGAAACACGGCGCCTATCCGGCGACCCTCAACTATCGCGGTTACCGCAAGTCGAGCTGCACCTCCGTCAACCACGTCGTCTGCCACGGCATCCCGAACGAGAAGCCGCTCCGCGACGGCGACATCGTCAACATCGACGTGACCTTCGTGCTCGACGGCTGGCACGGCGACTTCAAGCCGCATGTACGCCGCCGGACAATTGAAGCGCGCCGCCGAGCGGCTGATCGAGGTGACCTACGAGTGCCTGATGCGCGGCGTGGAGGTGATCCACCCCGGCGCGCGCATGGGCGACATCGGCCACGCCATCCAGAGCTTCGCGGAGGCGCAGCGCTGCTCGGTCGTGCGCGATTTCTGCGGGCACGGCGTCGGCCGCGCCTTCCACGAGCCGCCGAACGTCCTGCACTACGGCCAGGCCGGCGAAGGCCAGGAGATCAAGCCGGGCATGATCTTCACGGTCGAGCCGATGATCAATCTCGGCCGCCCGCACGTAAAACTTCTCTCCGACGGCTGGACCGCAGTCACCCGCGACCGTTCGCTCTCCGCGCAGTTCGAGCACACGATCGGCGTCACCGAGAGCGGGGTGGAGATTTTCACGCTTTCGCCCTCCGGCCGCTCCTGGCTGCCCTGGAAGGACGCCTGACCGTCGGAGCCGTTGCATGGCGGAGTTCGAGGACGCAGGCGGACTCCCCCATTTCCACGGCCATCGCGACCGGCTTCGCACGCGCTTCCGCGACAAGGGCGCCGCGGCGCTCGCCGACTACGAGCTTCTCGAGATGGCGCTCTTCCGCGCCATCCAGCGCGGCGACACCAAGCCGCTTGCCAAGGCGCTCCTGAAACGCTTCGGAACGCTGAGCGAGGTGCTCGCCGCACCGCGTGAGCGGCTGAAGGAGATCGGCGGGGTCGGTGACCGCGTGGTCGACGAGTTGAAGCTGATCCGCGCCTTCGCCGAGCGCACCGCCGGCGAGGCGGTCAGGAAGCGCCCGGTTCTCGCCTCCTGGCAGGCGCTGCTCGACTATTGCCGCACCGCCATGGCCTTCGAGGAGCGCGAGCAGTTCCGCATCCTCTTCCTCGACAAGAAGAACCAGCTTCTCGCCGATGAGGTGCAGCAGACCGGAACGGTCGACCACACGCCGGTCTATCCGCGCGAGGTGATCCGCCGCGCGCTCGAGCTTTCGGCGACCGCGATCATCCTCGTGCACAACCATCCTTCGGGCGACCCGACACCATCGCGTGCCGATATCGAGATGACGCGGACGATCGTGGAAGTCGGCAAGCCGCTCGGCATCATGGTGCACGACCACCTGATCATCGGCCGCGAGGGCCACGTGAGCTTCAAGGGGCTCGGGCTGATCTAGGCTGCTCGCCTGCGAGGTCGAGGACATGGCCGACGGCACACTCTGATCGGTCGTGACGGTGCGAACCGGGGTCGCGCGCGCTGCTTATCGACGCGGGCATGGCGCTGGCGATGCGATCCCGGCCGACTGGCTTCGGGCTCCTCGCAGCGCTCAGGCCGCCTTATCCGCGCGATGACGCTTCAGGAATCCGGTCACCGCCGCCACGTATGCCTCGGGCTCCTCATAGAACGGTGTGTGCGAACTGTTGTGCAGAAGCACGAGATCGGAGTGCGGCAGGCCGTCGTGCAGGCGCAGAGCGTCAGCGGGTGTGAACTCGTCATGGAGCCCGTTGATTACCAGGGCAGGCTGCGTGATCCGTGACAGGCCAGGCCGCCGGTTCCAGGTCCGCATCGGACCTGTGCAGACATAGTGGTTGGGTCCCCATAGACTGCCATAGATCGCCATGTTGGTTTCGGAAATCGACCGCTTCAGCGCCTCGGGCCAATCCGTCAAGCGGCAGATGTGCCGGCGATTAAGGATGGCCAATACTTCCTGGTAGTAGATGTCGTCGGTCGTTCCAGCCACCTCGTGCGCGTCCATCGCAGCGGCGATCCCAGGCCCCAGCGCTCGCCGCAGGCGCCGCATCGCCGCCAAGTGGAAAGGCACGTCGCCGCTGCCACTGGCAAGCACCAGACTGGCCACCGACTCGCTATGGCGCAGGCAGTGTTCGATCGCCAGCCAGGCACCCCAGGAATGGCCAAGAAGATGGACGCGGCCCAAGTCGAGCGCGGCGCGCACTGCCTCCACCTCCGTGACATAGCGGTTCAGGGTCCAGAGAGCGGGATCGTCCGGCCGGTCGGAGGCGCCGGAACCAAGCTGGTCATAGGTGACGACACGGAATCCTTCGATGGCAAGGCCGGCGTGGCTCTCGCGGATATAGTCGCAGGGCATTCCCGGGCCGTCGGAGATGCACAGCACCACCTCTGGTCCGCGGCCGTAGCTGTAGGTCGCCAGCCGATTGCGGCCGCAGGGGATGAAGCGGGCCCGATCCATCACCCTCGCCTCCCGCCATGAGCGGAAGCGGTGCCGGAATCGCCGCTGTTGCCTTCACCGCCCGCGCCGCCGGCGTGGACGCCCGTCTCGTCCGCTGCCATGCCCGACGTCAGCCCCCTCGCGAATCAGTGTCGCACTTAGAGTCCGCGCAGCGCGTCGTCCGGTCCATGGACGCACGTCTCAACATGCATAGATATTTCTATCGGGCGGCCGTGGGCGATCCGGCCCGGGGACGCCTTAGCCAAGCGCGCATTTTTCCCCGTCACTCGATTACGGAATCCGCGATGCAGCCGAAGCGCCGCTCCTGCGGACCCGGCCGCTATCCCTCCCTCAGCGCATGCGCGACCTGATCCGCGATGGGCTTCATGAGATAGGAGAGAACCGTTCGGTTCGTGGTCGTGATGAAAGCCTCGACCGGCATTCCCGGGACCAGCTTCTGGCCATCGAGCTTGGCAAGCTCATCCTTGGGAATTGTCAGCCGGACCTTGTAGAACTGTGTACGCGATGCCTGATCGACGGTGACATCCGCGGCGATCGTCTGCACACGGGCCGCCAGCCGCGGCGTCATGCGGTGATCCAGCCCCGGAAAGCGAATAAGCGCATCCTGGCTGAGCGACAGCTGATCGATGTCGGCAGGCGCAACTTCTGCTTCGATGACGAGGGTGTCCCCGCGCGGCACGATCTCCAGGATGGTCTCGCCGGGGTGTACGACGCCCCCGATCGTATGGACCGCCAGTTGATTCACATACCCCGAACGCGGTGCGCGGATCTGCAGATGTCGCAGATCATCCTCGACAGCGATCTTCTGCAGCTCCAGCTCGGCGATTTTCGAGCTGACATCCTGCAGCTTCTGCAGAATGTCGGCCCGGCTGTCCTCATCGATCTGATGGATCTGCGTGCGCCGCTCGTCCATCTGCTCCAGCAGGCCGGCGATCTGTGACAGCAAATCGTTTTGCGCCCCCTCCGTTTGCGTCCTATCGCGCTTGAGGGTTGTGACCCGGTCCTGGGTGACGAGCTTCTTGTCGAACAAGGTCTGCACGCCGGCGAGATCATGATCGATCAGATCGATCTCGGATTGCTTGGCGGATTGCTGGGCCTTCGCCCCCTGCAGCTGCTGCTCGAGTTGCTGGATCTGCTGTTCCAGCTGCTGCTTGCGCTTGCTCAGGCTGCCCTTCCGCGCTTGCATAAGGTCGGTCTGACTCGCTTCGATGTCTTCGATCGCTTTGGAATCCGCGATCTCGTAGTGCGGCGGAAACGCGATCGAATTCCTCGCCGTCCCTTTCAGCCACGAGGCGGGCTTGCTGTGCGTAGAGCTCGGCGAGCTGATTCACGATGATCGATTGCTTGGTGCGCGCCTGCGTGTCGTCGAGGCGGATGAGCAGGTCGCCGGCCGTGACCTCGTCGCCGTCCTCGACCAGGATCTCCCGCACGATGCCGCCGTCGCGGTGCTGAACCTGCTTCACCGCGCTTTCGACGACGACGCTTCCGCGCGCGATCACCGCGCCGGAAATCTCGGTGAACACGGCCCAGCCGCCGATCCCGCCCACGCACAGCACGATGATGGCGGCAGCGACGAGCATGTGCGTGCGGATGCTGTGCGTAAGCACCGCACCGCCGCGTGGCGGATGTCCCGGAAAGGAGGACATGTTTAGGCTCGCCCACTGACTTGTTTCGCGGGACGCCCCGCGGCTTGCACCGGAGCAAGCATCTTGCGCATGATCTCGTCTCTCGACCCGAGCGCCACGGCGCGCCCGCCGCTCAGGCACAGAACCTTGTCGACGGCTCCAACCGCGCGCGGCCGGTGCGCGACGAGGACCACGATCGAGCCCTCGCCCCGCATCGTCGCTATCGCCCTGGCAAGGGCCGCCTCGCCCTCCGCGTCGAGATTGGAGTTCGGTTCGTCGAGGACGACGAGAAAGGGCTTGCCGTAGAGCGCGCGGGCGAGCGCGATACGCTGCCGCTGGCCGCCCGAAAGCGTCATCCCCTCCGACCCGATGACCGTCGCATAGCCGTCCGGCAACCCGACGATGAGATCGTGAACGTCGGCGAGGGTGGCGGCCTCGATGATCGATTCGGAGGAGGCGCTCGGGTCGAAACGCGCGATGTTCTGGGCGACGGTCCCATCGAAAAGCTGCAGGTCCTGCGGCAGGTAGCCGATGAACCTGCCGCGCGCGGCCGGGTTCCATTGGTCGAGTTCGGCGCCGTCGAAGCGGATATCGCCCCGCAGCACCGACGCGGCGCCCACGATTGCCCTGACAAGCGTCGACTTGCCCGACCCTGACGGCCCCAGAATGGCGATCCCTTCGCCGGCCTTCAGGTCGATGCTGACGCCGTGAACGACAGGCTCGCGCATACCGGCCGGGCTGCAATAGAGCTGGTCGACGACGATCCGCTCCTTCGGCATGGGCAATTCGACGCTTTCCTGTCGCTCGGCAGGCATGCGCAGCAATTCCCGCAACCGGTGGAAGCTCTGCCGCGCGGCCACGAAGCCGCGCCAATGCGCGACGGCCTGCTCGATGGGCGACAAGGCTCTCGAGGTCATGATCGAGCAGGCGATCATCACGCCCGGCGAGACCTCCTGACGGATGACGAGCAACGCGCCGTGGCAAGGATCGCCGACTGCAGGATGAAGCGGATCGTCTTGATGCTCGAGCCAAAGAGCCCCGACCAATCCGCGGCGAGGCGCTGGCCGTGGAGAAACGTCTCGTTCTCGGAATTCCATTGTTGCGACAAGGCCCCCGACATCCCCATCGCCTGCACGGCTTCCGCGTTGCGCCGCCCTTCCTCGACGAGCGATCCGCGGCGCCCCCGCATCCGCGCCGCCTTTATGGAGGGCTTGCGGGACGACATCTCATTCAGCGCGATCAGGAGGCAGATCACCGCCGCCCCGGCGAGCGCCACAAAGCCCAGCAGGGGATGGAACAGGAAAATGATGCCGAGGTAGAACGGCAGCCACGGGATGTCGAAGATCGCCGCCGGCCCGTGGCCCGACATGAACTGCGTGATAGCGTCGAGATCCTGCACGGGACGAAGCTTGCGCCCTTTCGCTCCGAGCCGGTTGGGTATGTTCGACGACAGGGAAAAGACCGTCCCGGAGAGCTCCGCATCGACGTGCTGTCCGATCCGGGTGAGCACGCGCCGACGCAGCCCCTCCAAAACCCCGAAGAACAGATAGAGCGTCAGAGCCAACGCTCCGATCACGACGAGCGTCGGCACCGAGCCGCTGACAAGCACGCGGTCGTAGACCTGCAGCATGAACAGCGGGCCCGTCAGCATCAGCAGGTTTACCACCAGGCTGATGCCGCCGACGCCCCACAGCGATCGGCGCAACGACGAGAGAACCGCCTCTAGCGGCGATGCTTTCTCAGTGTCACTCGCGCTTGAAGGAAGCCCTGCCGGCGCGGCAAGACTAAAGGCATCAGGACGCATGTTACGCTACTCACTCGCACGCGGAAGCTATCTCCGCGTACCGTTTCCAAGCAGGCGGGGACAGGACTACTTCAACGCAATTGTTTTTTGCTGAGACGCTATTTGCAAGTTACAATCTGGTCAGGCTGAAAGGAAATTGTATCAGAATTGTATCAGCGCTCATTGTTGCCGGATTGGAGTCGCAATTGCATTTACCTTACAATCACAAGTTAAACTTCATGTAATTTACCAAACCTACAGTACAAAACACAATTCTGCTCAAATCGAACTATTGGATCGTCGCAGATGCTGGTGATCGGGGGCCATTTGCAACACGGGAAGGCACCGATATGGCAGGCACTTTTGACGATTTCCTCAGCTCTCTTCTGGCTTTTGAGTCCGGTTGGGACAGAGAGCGCTATGATGCGGGCATCATCGTCAATTCCCAGCTCAACACTTGGGCTGGCGGCACGGTTGAGGATTTCTTCCCGCAATATTCGAGCTGGAGCGATCTCACCGACGCGGAATGGGAGACCATGGCGTATCGGTCCACGAACTCCTACGGCTTCGTCGGCTATCAGTTCGGCGAGGCGCTGCTCATCGACCTCGGCTACTACGACGACGATGTCTACTACGGCAACGGCGCATCGACGAACACCTGGGACGGAACGTGGACCGGCAAGAACGGCGTCAATTCGCTTGACGATTTCTTGACCAAGGCGGCTCAGGACGTCGCGATCGAGGAGGAGTTCGGGTTCAATCTCCAGCACATCGAGGAAGGGCTGAGCGCTGCCGGCAAGAGCCTCGACGACTATATCGGCACCACGGTGACCTATACGTCCGGCGGCACGCAAGAGACCGTTGAGCTGACGCTGACCGGCATTCTCGCCGCGGCCCATCTGCGCGGCTACCCGGCGACCATCGACCTCTTGCTCAACGGCACCCTGAGCGCCGACGAATACGGAACCTCGATCCTTCAGTACATGGCTCAGTTCGGTGGCTTCAACTCTCCGACCGCGGACGAGCTGATCACCTATTTCGAGGACCGCTTGACCGGAGACGAAGGGCTGGGCGCGGGAGACAGCAACGGGTCGGCCGACGTGACCGCCGATACCGCCGATGTCGTCATCGACTGGGCCTGGGGCACCCACAACGTCGTGACAGACTTCGATCCGGCCACCGATACCATCTACGTCGGCTGGTTCACCTCCGATCAGATCGATATCTCTGAGAGCAACGGGAGCGTCGTCTTTTCGATAGCCTCCAACAACCAGACCACGACGCTTGAGGGCGTCACGCTCTCCGATCTGAGCGGCGCCAATTTCACCATCAAGGACGACGGCGCCGCGCAGGAGATCCTGGCGCTCGTCGGCCAGGACGACGGTACCTGGTGACGGTACGCTGGCGATGGTGGGACGGACCGGTGACGGCACCGGCGACGGAACCGGCGACGGAACCGGTGATGGCACGGGCGGCGGCGACAACGGATCGGGCGATGGCACGGACACGGGCTCGGGCTCGGGCAGCACCGACCACGGGAACGGAACGGCAGACGTCACCGCGGCGACGGCAACGGTGGCGGTCGACTGGGCCTGGGGCGCGCATGACGTCGTGACGGACTTCGATCCGAGCTCCGACACGGTCTATGTCGGTTGGTTCACCTCCGATCAGATCGACGTCTCCGAGAGCAACGGGAGCGTCGTCTTCTCGGTGCCCTCGAACAACCATACGGTGACGTTGCAAGGGGTATCGCTGTCGGATCTGAGCGACGCGAACTTCACCATCAAGGACGACGGCGCCGCGCAGGAAATCCTCGCCCTTGTCAGCCAGGACGGAAGCTCCGGCGACGGGACCGGCGACACTGGTGGCACCGGGACTGGGACCGGCGACACGCCGTCTGATCCGAATCCCGGCAACGGTGTCACGGACACCGTCCACATGACCTGGAACTGGGGCGCCCAGGAAGTGGTGTCGGACTTCTCGCCGTCGGAGGACGTTCTCGACTTCGGCGCCCTGCCCGCCGGCGGCGTCGCCTTGTCCGAGGTCGACGGCGACCTTCACATCGAAGTGGTCGGCAATGGCGGCCACACCTATGTGATCGAGAATGTCCAGGCGCAGGATCTCACGCTGGAGAATCTCGCCGCGGCCAGTTGGAACGATGCCGTCCTGGATGACAACAACGGTGTCATCGATCAGCTTGTCGATTTGGGCAACGATCACATCGCCTAGCCGATCGAGCCGCTATTCGACGAGGCGCCGGACGATGCCCTGCCACCAACTTTGAAGCGGCAGTGTCGTGAAGCGGACGCAGGGCAACGTCAACGCCCTGCGTCCACGTCAATCATGCCGGCCGCGCACCTGATATGATTTTCTATGAAATGTGAGACGCCAGTCCATGGACTGGGCGTGGGGCCGCTGCAATCTGGTGCCGTGATCTTCGTCTGATTCTCCGAGACGAGTCATGAGTGAGCATTCGTTGGCGGTGAGCATGTGTAATTGATCCTGGGGCGCCGGAAGCATGGCCACGATTGACGCGGCTCCTATTCCATATGAGTTCGACATCGATCACGTCGCCCTTGTCTGCATCGATATGCAGAGGGACTTTTGCGCCTGCCGCTGGCGGTTTTGCCGAGTCGCTTGGCGACGACATCCGCAATCTCGCCCCCGCTCGGCACGCAGACACTGTCCGCGCCGTTCGTGTTCACCACTTGGCTCATGCTCGCGCTCGGCTGGATCGAAGACCGATTTTCCGCCCTGGCGGAACTCGCCCCGCAAGCCCTCTCGCCTCCGAGGGTCGGCAACGCGCCGACCCCCGCCGTGGAAGGCAATTCCGGAGACTGACGGAGACTGACCCATGTCCACGCGAAGGATTTCGATCGGTACTCAACGGCCTGCTGGAGCAGGCGCGCGATCTGCGCGAGGACGATTGGAAACCGTTTCGCCCGGGTGTCGCCGCTCATTGGCTCTACAACGAGGGATACGACGGGCCATCCGCCGTCTTGCTTCGCTACGAGCCCGGTGCGCGCGTCGCGGAGCACGAACACCTCGGTTATGAGCACTTGCTCGTTCTGGAGGGTGATCAGTTCGACGAGCACGGCTTGTATCTGGCCGGCAGCCTCGTCATTCACCCACCCGGCACACGGCACTCGCCGGGCAGCGTCGGCGGATGCGTGGCGCTGTTGATCTACGAGAAGGCCGTCCGGTTCCAGGTTCTCGGCTCATCCGCTGCGTGAGCTGACGACCCGCGCGCGCGGGCCCGGCACCATGCGGCTTCGCATCACCGTCATTCGCGAGCTCGACGAGCAGCCTTCCTGACGGCGCGGAATATCATTCAATCGCGTTCATGGCGCGTGTGAACCCGGCGAGCGGCGTCTCCACGAACTGCGAGGCCTTCGGCGCCGAGAGGAAGCTGATCCGCAGGCTTTCGCCGGACTTCAGCGTATCGATCATTGCCGGCTCCAGCTTGAAGGCGCCGAAACAGCCATGCGCGTTGCAATTGCTGACGGCGACCTTGGCGAGGTCCGCGCCATCCACGCTGAGCGCGAACCCGCCCGGCAGGAAGACGTTGAGCGGGCCCTGCAGGCTCATTACCGGAGCGTCGCTGCCTGCCGGGACGACAACCTTGATCTGGAACAGGAGCTGCTTGGTATCGGCGATGAGGATGCTTTGCACCGCCGTGCAGGTCAGCGCGTCGGCGCGGCGGGTCGTGCCCGTGCACTCGGTCGACCAGTATTGGTCGCCCTCCTCGCTCGGCTTGGCATCCTGCGCCGATGCGGTCGCGGCGGTGGCGATGAGGCCTGTGGCGACGAAGAAGGTGGTGAGAGCGTTCATTGTCCTGTCGGGGTTTGTTTCACGGAAGGGCGTTCTTTCAGTTCCTGACGCCGGCAAGCGGCGGCGTATACGTCCGACCTTCCATCCGGCTTCAGGAACGTACTGTAGGTCTCGTTGGATATGGACGGCCAGCGTTATCTGCGCCCGATAGTTGAGCTCGAGAATGCCCTCCACAGTCTGCCCTCCTCCGCCGCCGCGATCTCGCTGATCGGCCAGGTGGCTGATTCTGTCCATGGACAGAAATCTCAGTTTCTGTCCATGGACAGGATTCTCAGTTTCGCTTGGAATTTTCTATCATCGGGCCGCGAGCGGCGGCCTGACCGCGCGCGCGCAAAAGGCCCGTATGCCTGCGCGCCGTCGGCATTTGCGGGCGGCAGTCGCCCGGCAGCGCGCATTGTTCGGGAGGGCGCGCCATCGATTCGGCTCAACCGCATGGCTTGACGAAGATTATGCCTCGGCCAATCGTTGCCGATGAGCGAAGAGTCTTCCTTCGACGTCGTGATTGTCGGCGGGGCCGTGATCGGCTCCGCGATCGCCTATTTCCTGAAGGCGGTCGAGGGGTTCTCGGGCTCCGTCGCCTTGATCGAGCGCGACCCGACATTTGCGACCGCCGCGACCACGCTCTCCGCCGCTTCGATCCGCCAGCAATTCTCAACGCCTGAGAACATCCGCCTTTCCCGCTTCGGCCTCGGCTTCCTCGGCGATATGCCGGTGCGCTTTGGGGCGAACGCCGATCCTGCGCTGCGCGAAAGCGGCTATCTGATCCTCGCCCGCGCCGAGGGCCGGGCAATCCTGGAAGAGAACCATCGCGTGCAAAAGGCGGAGGGCGCACCGATCGCGCTCCTTGATGCCGACGCGCTCGCCGCGCGCTTTCCCTGGCTCGCTCTCGACGGGATCGCGGCGGGCGCGCTCGGCGTTTCGGGCGAAGGCTGGTTTGACGCGCACACGCTGCTTCGCACGCTTCGCGCCGCCGCGCGCGACGCCGGCGCCAGTCTTCTGACCGGCGAGGTCGCCGCCATCGAGACGGCGGCGCGCAAGGTCGCCGCGATAACGCTTGGCGATGGAGTCCGCATCCGCTGCGGCGTGCTCGTCAACGCCGCCGGCCCGTCGGCGGGAAAAGTCGCAGCGCTCGCCGGCCGGCCGCTTCCGGTCGAGCCCCGGAAGCGCAGCATCTTCGTGCTCGATGCGCCGGACGCGCCGCGCGACATGCCGCTTCTTGCCGACCCGTCCGGATTTTGGGCGCGGCCGGAGGGCGCCGGCTTCATCGCCGGCTATTCGCCGCCGGCAGCCGAGGACGCCGTCGCCGACGCGGCGGATTTTGCGCCCGACCACAAGGTCTTCGAGGATATCCTCTGGCCCCTCCTCGCCGCGCGCGTGCCCGCGTTTGAAAGGCTCAAGGTGACCGGCGCCTGGGCCGGCCATTACGACTACAATGCGCTCGACCAGAACGCCGTCATCGGCCCCGACCCGGAGCTTGCGAATTTCCTCTACGCCAACGGCTTCTCCGGACACGGCCTGCAACACGCGCCGGGCGTCGGGCGCGCGCTCGCCGAATTGATCGCGCGCGGGCGCTATTCCTCGCTTGATCTCACAGTCTTCGGCTATGAGCGGATCGCGGCAAATCGGCCGCTTGTCGAGCGGAACGTGATCTGAGCCATGTCGGACGATGTCGTCATTTCGGTTGCGAGCCACGTCGCGCGCGGCAGCGTTGGCAACCGCGCCATGGTTTTCGCGCTGGAGCGGCTCGGCTTTGAGACCTGGGCCGTGCCGACGATCGTGCTCGCGCATCATCCCGGGCACGGCGCCGTCGAACGCATCGTTCCGGACGCGGACCGCTTCAAATCGCTCTTGCAGACTCTGATCCAAGGCCGGCGCGCGACGGAGGTCGCCGGCATCGTTTCCGGCTATCTCGCCTCGGCGGAAGAGGCGCACGCCGTCGCCGCGCTCATTGAGGCCGTCAAGGCGGCGCGCCCCGACGCGCTCTATCTCTGCGATCCGGTCATCGGTGACGGCGACGGACTCTACGTCGCCGATGACCTCGCCCAAACGATACGCGAAGAGCTCCTGCCGCTCGCCGACATCGCCACGCCGAACGCCTTCGAATGCGCTTGGCTCGCCGGAGCGACGAGCGTCACTGAGAAATCCGCGCTCGATTTCGTCGCTCTCGCCCGCGCGCTCCCGCCGCCTGCAATCCTCGTCACCTCCGCGCCGGCAATGATGCGCGGGCACATCGGCAACCTCTTTGTCAGCGAGCGCGACGCCATCCTCTTCGAGCACCCGCTACTCAACACGCCGGCAAAGGGCACCGGCGACCTCCTCGCCGCGCTTCTTCTTGCTCGCCGGCTCGCGGGGCAAAGCCTGCCGCGGGCGGCGGAGATGGCGCTGGCGAGCGTGTTTGAGATCGTCGCCGGAACCGCGAAGGCCGGCGCGGAGGAATTGCTGCTCGCCGCGCTTCAGGATTCGATCGTCGCGCCGCACGCCTCGATCGTGGCGCGGCGGCTCGGGCCGGGATTGCCGTAATGACCACGCTCTTTCAGCGCTACCAGCGCATCGCCCGCTTCTACGATCTTCTCGACTATCCCTTCGAGAACGGGCGCTACCGCTTCATCCGACCGCGCCTCTTCGCAAAGCTCTCAGGCCGCCTGCTCGACGCCGGGATCGGCACCGGGCGGAACATCCCCTTCTATCCGCCCGGCGCCGAAATGGTCGGCATCGACCAGAGCCCGGCGATGCTTGCGCGCGCCACGCAGCGGCGCGACGAGCTCGGCGCACGCGTCGACTTGAAGCTCATGGACGTGCTGCATCTCGATTTCCCCGACGGCACTTTCGATGCGGCGGTCGCGACCTTTCTCTTCTGCGTCCTCCCCGACGCCGATCAGGCGCCGGCGCTCCGCGAGCTCGCCCGCGTCGTGAAGCCGGGCGGCCCGATCCGTCTGCTTGAATACGTGCGCCCGCAAGGCACGTTCCGCCGGATCAGCGCGCGTCTCTGGGAGCCGTGGATGTATTGGGCCTACGGCGCCGGCTTCGACCGGCAGACGGAGGCGCATGCCCGCGAGGCGGGGCTTGAGATCGTGAGCGCCCGCTTCGCCTATGAGGATCTGATTAAGCTGATCGAAGTTCGCCGCGTTTAGACCGCCGACTTCGTGCCAGGTTGACACGGTGACCTGTCTCACCTAAGTGCAATTGCGAATTATTATCATTTGCATTTACAGAAAGCCCTCATGCGCGGCGACCCGCCGAGTGCCACACCCTCCGGGACCCTTCTCGGCTGGCGCGCCGAACGCGGCACGCCGGCGCTTTCGGAGGTGCACGGCTCGATCGCCGTGCGCGCCGATGCGCCGGCCTGGCAGAGGGCGCTTGTCTTCCTCGGCCCCGGCTATCTGGTCGCCGTCGGCTACATGGACCCGGGCAACTGGGCGACCTCGCTCGCCGGCGGCTCGCGCTTCGGCTACACGCTGCTCTTCGCGGCGCTCGTCTCGAGCCTCATGGCGATCATGCTGCAGGCGCTTTGCGCGCGGCTCGCCGTCGCCACCGGCCGCGACCTCGCGCAGGCCTGCCGCGATTCCTATTCGACGCCTGTCTCCTTCAGCCTCTGGGTCGCTCGCCGAGCTCGCCATCGTCGCGACCGACCTCGCCGAGGTGATCGGCACCGCGATCGGCCTCAATCTCCTCCTCGGCATCCCGCTTGAATACGGCGTCGTCATCACCGCGCTCGACGTCTTCCTCGTGCTCTACCTGCAGAACAAGGGCTTCCGCTGGATCGAAGCCTTCATCATCACGCTGCTTGCTGATCATCGCCGTCTGCTTCGTCGCGCAGCTCGTGCTGGCGCAGCCGGAGCTCTCCGGCGTTCTCGGCGGCTTCGTTCCGCGCCCGGAGATCGTCACCAACCCGGACGATGCTCTATCTCGCGCTCGGCATCCTCGGCGCGACGGTGATGCCGCACAATCTCTATCTCCACACGGCGATCGTGCAGACGCGCGCCTACGGCGAGACGGTGCCGGAGAAGCGCGAGGCGATCCGCTTCGCCACGCTCGATTCCACCATCGCGCTGCTCTTCGCGCTGATGATCAACGCCTCGATCCTGATCCTCGCCGCCGCCAGCTTCCACGCGCGCGGCCAGACGGACGTGGAGGATCTCGGCCAGGCGCATTCGCTGCTCGTCGCCGCTGCTCGGCGCGGCAGTCGCGCCGTCGCTCTTCGCGATCGCGCTCCTCTGCTGCGGCCTCTCCTCCACGGTGACCGCGACGATGGCCGGCCAGGCGGTGATGGAAGGCTTTCTGCGGCATCCGCCTGGCGCCCTGGCTCCGCCGCCTCATCACCCGCGGCATCGCCATCGTGCCGGCGGCCGGCGTCACCATCTTCGCCGGCGAGAGCGGGCGCGGCCAAGCTTCTGATCTTCTCTCAGGTGGTGCTCAGCCTGCAGCTCTCCTTCGCGGTGGTGCCGCTCGTCATGTTCACCGCCGAGCCGCGCCAAGATGGGCGTCTTCGTCTCGCCGCGCTGGCTGACACGGTCGCGGTCCTCATCGCCGCGGTGATCGTGATCCTGAACCTGAAGCTCGTCGCCGACTTCGTGCTCGCCGCGTTTTAGGTTGGCACCATCGCGACGCTCGCTGCCGTCCGCAGAGGACGCGCGCCGCCTCCAGCAACCGCGCCGCGGTCGAATCCACCCTTCCCCTCCGGCGGCACGTGCACGAAGCCGACGCGACGCGTCGACGGCGCGGCGTGAAGCGAGCGGTAGAGCGTCGCGTTGCAGACATAGTCGCCGGCGTCGTCTGAGAGCGCAGCGGCAATGCCCGCCTCTCTCAGCGCCGCGAGGATCGCGTCTGCCGGAAATGTCGAAGCCAGCATCTCCGGGCCGTCGTCGACAAGAAGCGCGGATGAAGGCGCGTGGCCGCAGGCGTCGGGCTTCGCCGTATCGACGACGTTCCGCCCGACGCATTCGAGATGGATCGCCTCGATCCCGTCGCTCAGCCCGAAATGCACGACGATGTCCGGCGCGAAGTCGGCGGCGAGCCGCTCAAGCTCCGCCCACGACCAGCGATATTCGGTGCGCAGCACCGCCGCATGGAACGCGCCTGCACCGAACGCCGCCGCGGACACGTCGGCGAGCGCCTTGACCAGCCCCGCGGTCGGATTCTCCGGCGCACCCGGAAACGGGCCGAAGCCGGTGACCAGAAGGCGCGGCCGTTCAGGTCCCACTTCAGCGCCGGCTACGCCGCCTTTTTCTTGCCGATGAGGCCGCGGTTCATGAGCAGCTCGGCGATCTGCACGGCGTTCAAGGCAGCGCCCTTACGGAGGTTGTCGGAGACGACCCACAGCGAGAGCCCGTTATCGAGCGTCTGGTCTTCGCGGATGCGGCTGATGTAGGTTGCGTCCTCCCCGGCGCATTCGTAGGGCGTGATGTAGGCGCCCTCCGCCGGATTGTCGACGACGAGACAGCCCGGTGCCTCGCGCAGGATATCTCTCGCCTCCTCCGCTGTGATCGGGTTCTCGAACTCGATGTTCACCGCTTCGGAATGGCCGATGAAGACCGGCACGCGGACGCAGGTCGCGGTGAGCTTGATCTTCGGGTCGAGAATCTTCTTCGTCTCCACCATCATCTTCCACTCTTCCTTGGTGGAGCCGTCCTCCATGAACACGTCGATGTGCGGGATGACATTGAAGGCGATGCGCTTGGAAAACTTCTTCGGCTCGACCTCGCCGGTCGTGAAGACGGTACGCGTCTGGTTGAAGAGCTCGTCCATCCCCTCCTTGCCGGCGCCGGAAACCGATTGATAGGTCGCCACCACGACGCGGAGAATCTTCGCATGATCGTGCAGCGGCTTCAGCGCCAACACCAGCTGCGCGGTGGAGCAGTTCGGGTTGGCGATGATGTTCTTCTTGGAGAAGCCTTCGACCGCATCGGCGTTCACCTCCGGCACGATCAGCGGCACGTCGGGGTCGGTGCGCCAGGCGGATGAGTTGTCGATGACGACGCAGCCCTTGGCGGCGATCTTCGGAGACCATTCCTTGGAGACGCTTCCCCCCGCCGACATCAGGCAGATGTCGGTGCCGGAGAAGTCGTAGTTCTCCAGCGCCTGCACCTTGAGCACCCGGTCGCCGAAAGAGACTTCCGTCCCCTGGCTCCTTCTGGAGGCGATGGCGACGACCTCATCGGCCGGAAACGCCCGTTCGTCGAGCACCTCCAGCATCGCCCGGCCCACGTTCCCCGTCGCCCCGACAACCGCGATCTTCAGGCCCATCGCAAACTCCTTCATCCCTCTCCCGCCCTGCCCGGCGCCCGCCGGGCACTGGGTCCTCCCCTTTCCGTTCCCGGGGAGAGTCGGGACGGAGGGACGGAGCTAGCGGGTCGTTTTCCTGGTTTTGGCAGGCGCGCGAAAAGATGCGGCCGTCCCGGCCGCAGCCAGGATCACCGCTGTCCGGTCAAGGACGAACATCGCGCACCTCAAAGTCGCCTTCGTTGCGCCGGCCGCTCGCCCCGGCGCAGAGCCCGACACGAACCGTCGCGGCGAGAAACAGCCCGCCTCAGTCGCGCTCGACGTCGATCACGTCGCCGTTGCCGCGATCGATCGTGACGGTGATATCGTTGTGATGCCGCGTCTGGCCCGAAACCTCGTATGTGTTGCGGTGCTTAACCACCTCGTCGACGTAGCGCACGCCGTTGTGCTTCGCGATCCTGACCGCGTCGTTGGCGCTAATACCCCAATTATTGTAGTGGCGGCTGTCGTAGTCGTAGCCGTGGCCCGGATCGACGTAGACGCCGTTCGGACCGATGACGAGCCCGAAGGCATACGCACCGCCCGTCGTCGCCAGCGTCGCGGACGCGATGGCAAGTGCAAGGAAAACCGGCTTCATTTTCATTAGAAATTCTCCCCTGGCCTCGTCGCCTGGTGGACGGTCCCGAACAAACAGCGCATTCGTAAACGTTTCGTTCAGTAGCTCGCCCCTGTCCTCGCGGTCTCGCGAGATCGGCGGAAGAAGAGTTTCCTTGATATTACCGGCGGGGAAAGTCCAGCGTCAATTGCGGTCCGCGTCGAGAAGTCGGCGGAAGCTGCCGACAATCCCGCTTCCCATCTCGGCCGTCCCGACCTTTTTCGTGCCCTCGCTGAAGATGTCGGCGGTGCGGAGCCCTTGCGCCAGCGTATCGGCGATCGCCTGTTCCAGGAGGTCCGCCTCGCGCACCATGCCGAAGGAATAGCGCAGGCACATCGCGAAGGAGGCGATCATGGCGATCGGGTTCGCCATGCCCTTGCCGGCGATGTCGGGGGCGGAGCCGTGCACGGGCTCGTAGAAGGCCTTGCGCTTCTTGCTGATCGGGTCGGGGGCGCCGAGCGAGGCGGAGGGCAGCATGCCGAGCGAGCCGGTCAGCATTGCCGCCACGTCCGACAGCATGTCGCCGAAAAGATTGTCCGTCACGATGACGTCGAACTGCTTCGGCGCGCGCACGAGCTGCATGCCGCCGGCGTCGGCGAGCATGTGGTCGAGCTCCACCTCCGGGTATTCGCGCTCGTGCACCTCGCTCACCACCTCGTGCCAAAGCACGCCCGACTTCATGACGTTCCGCTTCTCCATCGAGGTGACCTTGTTGCGCCTCGTCTTCGCCAGCTCGAAAGCGACGCGCGAAATCCGCTCGATCTCGAAGGTGTCGTAGACCTGCGTGTCGATCGCGCGCTTCTGGCCGTTGCCGAGGTCGCGGATCTCTTTCGGCTCGCCAAAATAGACGCCGCCGGTCAGCTCGCGCAGGATCAGGATGTCGAGCCCCTCGACCAGCTCGCGCTTCAATGACGACGCGTCGGCGAGCGCCGGATAACAGATTGCGGGGCGGAGATTGGCGAAGACGCCGAGCTCCTTCCTGAGCCGAAGCAGCGCCGCCTCGGGCCGATGCTCGTAGGGAACCTTGTCCCATTTCGGCCCGCCGACGGCGCCGAAGAGAACGGCGTCGGCGGCAAGCGCCTTCGCCATCGCCGCGTCGGTAATCGCTTGCCTGTGCGCGTCATAGGCCGCACCGCCGACCAGATCCTCCTCCGTCTCGAAGGAGGCGACGCCGGCCGTCGTTCATGAATTCGATCACGGCTTTGACTTCGGCCATGACCTCCGGGCCGATGCCGTCGCCGGGAAGAAGGAGGAGTTTATGTGTCATCTGGTGGCGCTCTTCAGCAAGGACGCGGGCCGTCTTGCTAACGGCGCCGCCGGCGATCCGCAAGGATTGCCCCTCACACGCCGGGCAACAGCAGGAACGCCGCGGCGCCTGCCGCGATCGCCGCCAAGGTCGCGCCGAGGAAGGGCAGCGAATAGCGAAGCGGGCCGAGCGCCGCCGCCGCACCCACGCGCGCCGCCGCGTTGACGGCGACGGCGACAAGCACCGCCGTCGTAGCTGTGTTGACCGTCACCGCCGTGCCGACCAGCCGCGCCGCGGAGAGCGAGGCCACGTCGACGTCGAGGATACCGGAGAAGGCGGAGGTGAGGATCACGCCGCTTGCGCCGAAGTTCTGCGTTAGTGCCGCGCTCGCGCCGGCGATCACCGCGAAGCTCGCGGCGAAGATCAGGAGCGGCATGAGATCGAAGGGGTTGCCGAGCTTCGCCTCCGGCGCCGGGCCTTTCGCGCGCCGGTGAAGCATGGCCGCGCCGAGCGCGCCGAACACCAGAGCGGCGGCGAGCGCCGGCGCGGCAAGCGACAGCCCAAGCGCCGGCTTCACGATCGACATGATGATGAGCACGCGCAGGAGCGAAACCGCCGCGGCCAGCATCGCGACGCCGGCAAGCGGGCGCACGGGATCGCCTTCCGCGGCGCGGCGCGCGAAGGCGACCGTCACCGCCGTTGACGAGACGACGGCGCCGGCAAGCCCGCTGATCAGAATGCCCCTCCCCGGTCCGAGCGCGCGCACCGCCAAATATCCGGCGTAGGAGATCGCCGCGGTCAGCACCGTGAAGAACCAGATCTGCCACGGATTGACGCCGCCCCACGGATCGATCGTTCGGTTCGGAATGATCGAAAGGCCGATCGCGGTCATGGCCGCGAGGAGCAGCGTTGAGCGAAGCTCGACCCATGAGATGCGCTTCAACAGGTTGTGCAGCACCTCGCGGCTCGCGAGCACGCCGGCGAGCGCGACGCCGGCCGCCGCCGCAGCGCGATAGTCGCCCGCGACCGCGAGCGCGCCGAGGCCGAACACGCCGAGCGCGGCGATGACGCTGGTGGCGCTGAAGCTGTCTTCGTGCTCAAGCTCGCGCTCCTTGAACCACGCAAAGACCCCGGCGAAAGCGACGAAGGCCGCAGCCAGAATCAGGTCGCTCCCGAACGCCTCCGCTAGCGCCGCGGCGATGCCCCCGAGAAACCCCGACAGCCCGTAGGTGCGGATTCCCGCCGTGCGGCTCCCGGCCGGCATGTCGCGCTCGCGCCAGCCGCGCTCGAGCCCGACGATGAGCCCGATGACCAGCGCCAGCCCCAGCCGCAGGATGAGGTTGTCGGTCATGTCACGTCCCGAGCTCCGCCGGCCTTTACCGAACCGCTTTACCAATTAACTCGGATTTTCGCGACTTTTGCGCGTAGCGCGTTAGCGTTCGCGCCACGCACCGAACCGATCGTCCCCGGAGGCCCAATGTCGACGATCCTTGCGGATTTTGAGCCGCGCCACGTCTCGCTGTTCGGCGAGCACATCTTGCATCTGAAGCACCGGCTCGCCGAATCCGCGCTCTTCACCGACGCCGCGCTGGCGCGCCTGATCGAGAAGACGCCGCCGGCGCATTGCTACGTCAACACCATGGACCGGCGCTCGCACAATCCGCGCTCGCAGGCGCGAAGGCGCGATCGACGGGCTTTCCGGCGCCGAGGCGCTTGAAGCGGTGAAGTCCGGCAACATCTGGATCAACATCCACAAGCTCGGCGAGACGGATCCTGCCTATGCCGGTCTCCTCGATGCGATCTTCGCCGAGTTCGAGAGCCGCGTACCGGGTCTTGCGACCTACAAGCGCTCGATGACGCTGCTCGTCTCCTCGCCCAAGGTGAAGGTCTATTATCACTGCGACGTGCCGGGGCAGATGCTCTGGCAGCTCCGCGGCACCAAGCGCGTGTTCGTCTACCCGGCGAAGCCGCCGTTCCTGACCCAGCCGTCGATGGAGAAGATCGTGCTCGGCGAGGCGCACGAGACCGGCATGCCCTACGAGCCGTGGTTCGACGACTACGCCGAAATCATCGACCTCGAATGCCGGCGAGATGCTCTACTGGCCGCTCAATTGCCCGCATCGCGTGGAGAACCACGACTGCCTGAACGTCTCGGTGACGACCGAGCATTGGACCGACGCGCTCAGGAACGTCTACGCCGTCAACTACGCGAACGGCATCCTCCGCCGCGCGACCGGGGCAAAGTCGCTTTCGATGCACACGTCCGGCCCCTCCTTTCTGGGGCAAGGCGGCGCTTGCCGCGACAATGAAGAAGAGCGGCTTGCAGAAGCTCCATCAGCGCAAGCGCCTGATCGACTTCGCCGTCGATCCGCGTGCGCCGGACGGCGTTCGCGACATCCCCGCTTACGCTTTCGGCCGATAGGCCGCCCGTGATGTTCGAGCTCGCCGGACCCCGATCTCCTGACCCTGATCGGCAGCGCCACCGGCGTGCGCCACGCACTCTCCTGGCAAGGCGCTTTCGCCAGCCGAAGGCGCGCCCGGCGCCGGCATCACGGTCGCGACCGATCGGCAAGGCGCTGGCGAAGCTCTGAGGCAGATTGGCGGCAGCTCGACCGGGCCGCGGCGACGCCGTCGCTCTTCCAGTCCTTCGCCTGGTGCCGCGCGGTCTTCGACCACCATCTCGGAAGCGGCCGGCGCTTCGAGCCGCTCGTCGTCGCGCTGCAGCGAGCGCGGCCGGCTGATCGGGCTCCTGCCGCTACAGCGCAAGCGCCTCGGGCCGGCGCGCTTCGCGACAGGCTTTGGCGAGCCCTATCAGCAATACACCGACGTGCTCCTTGCGCCCGATGCGCCTGCGGATACGGCCGCGCGGCTGCTCGATGCCGCCTGCCGGCTCCCCGAATGCGACGGGCTGCATCTTCTCAAAGTGCGCGACGACAGCGCGCTCGCCCCACTTCTTGCGGCGCGCGGCGCGACCCGCAGCAACGAGGACGCCGCGCCCTTCGTCGACCTTGCGCCCTTCCCCGATTTCAAGGCCTACCACGCGACGCTCAACGCCAAGACGCGCAAGAACATCCGCAACGCGCGCAACCGCCTCGCCCGCGGCGGCACGCTTTCGCATCGCGTGCTGAGTGACCCGGCGGACGTCGCCGCGCTCGTCGAACGCGCTCATCGGGGCCGCGAACGCTGGCTCGAAGCGCAGGGGCTGACCTCGCGCGCCTTCCGCGACCCGACCTTCGGCGCCTTCACCCACGCCATTGCACAAGCCGACGACGAGAGCGCGATATCGGTGATGGCGATGAGCCTGATGCTCGACGACACGCCGATCGCCGACCAGTGGGGCTTCGTCTTCAACGACCGCTACTACGCCTACGTCGCGACCTGGGCGCCGGAGTTCGAGGAGTCGAGCCCCGGCAAGCTGCACCTCGAAGAGGTGATCCGCGCCTGCAAGGAGCGCGGGGTCGCGGTCGCCGACTTCCTGATGCCGGCCGCGCGCTACAAGTTCACCTGGGCCGAGCGAAGCGATGCCGGTCGCCGACTACGCGCTGCCGCTTTCGTTCTGCGGACGCGTCGCCTTCTCCGCCTGGGCGGGCCGCGTCCGGCCGTTCCTGAAGCGCACGGCGTTGAAGCTTCCGACCGGGCTCCGCAGCCGCGCGGCAAAGCTCCTCCTTCGGCGCTGATCTTCTAGAGATGCTCCATGCGCGCGACGGCCATCGCCGTTGCGACGACGGTGAAAAGCAGAAGCACGTGCAGCGCCAGGTGCTGCGCATCGGGCGGAAGATGCGCGCCGAAGGCCGGAATCACCTTCAGCGTACGGGCGTAGCTCGCGGCATAGGCGGCCTGCCATGCGGCGTCGGCGCCGAGCGCGAACGGCTTCCACCACGCCCAGAGCTGCCACACGAAATAGCCCGTGAAGCCGAGCAGCGAGAGCGTCGCGAGCGAGCGCGACCCGACCGCGAAGAGTGCCGAATAGGCGACGAGCTGCAGCGCGTTGACGGCGATGATCAAGCGCAGGTCGTAGTCCGCCGGCCGCGCCGCGAGATCGTTCCACGGAAAGATGTCGACCACCGCCACCGTCAGCCAGTAGCCGAGGAGGAGGAGCTGCAGCACGAGGGCTGCCTTGAACCAACGAAGTGCCGCAACCGTCATCGCCGGAGAGTTTTAGACGTTCGGGAATGCCGCGCGCAAAGGCGACGGGAGGGCAAGGACGGCAGAGCGGCATTCAGTGCGCCGCGGCGGTCTATCCCGAGGTCGCGCTCAGCCCCGCGCAGCGCGGAGTGCGTTGTCGACGAGGTTCCTGCCGAGCGACCAGACGGCGCCGGGCACCCGATGGCTCGCCGCAATGGCGGCGTCGAAGCCGCGCTCTATCCAGCCGCAATCGGGGTCGGTGATGATGAGCGGCGGCAACAGCTTGATCGTGTGGCTCTCGTGCGCGGCGACTTGGGTCAGGATGTGGTGGTCCTTGAAGAGCGGGATCGTGATCAGCTGGCTGAAGAGCCCCTTGTTGGCGGTCTCGACTGCCGTCCACGACGCGCGAAGTTTCAGCGAGCGCGGCGTGCCAAACTCGAGCCCGATCATCAATCCCTTGCCGCGCACGCTGACGAGAAGCTCGTACTTCTCCAGCATCCGCGCGAACGCGCGCATTAATCGCTCGCCCTTCTCCGCGGCGTTTGCGACCAGGCCCTCCGACTGCATCACCTCCAGGCTCGCAAGCCCCGCCGCCATCGCCAGATCGTTCTTGCCGAAGGTCGAGCCGTGCACGACCGCGCGATCCATGCGGGTGAACACCTTCTCGAAGATTCCCTGCCGCGCCATGACCGCGCCGACCGGGACGTGGCCTCCCGAAAGCGCCTTTGAGAGAAGCACCATGTCGGGCTCGACGCCCCAGTGCTCGACGGCCAGAAAGCGGCCGGTGCGCCCGAACCCGGTCTGGATTTCGTCCGCGATGAAGAGCGCGCCGTGCTTGCGGCACAAGCGGGCCGCTTCCGGAAGGTAGTCGTCGGAGGGCACGTTCACGCCCTTCCCCTGGATCGGTTCGACGACGAAGGCCGCGGGCTTAAACTCGATCAGCGCCTTTTCCAGCGTCGCGAGGTCGTCGAACGGCACCGCAACGCAGTCCGGCACAAGCGGCTCGAAGCCGTTGCGGAAGATCGGGTCGCCGTTCAGCGACAGCGCGCCATAGGTCAACCCGTGGAACGCGTGCTCGCAAAAGATGATACCCGACCGCTTGGTCGCGCCGCGAGCGAACTTGACCGCCGACTCCACCAATTCCGCGCCCGAATTGGTGAAGAAGACTTTGTCGAGGTAAGGCGCCTGCTTAAGCAGCCGCTCGGCGAGCACGCCTGCAAGGACCGAGACGTCCATCTGCACGAGGTTCGGGAGCGCACCGTCAAGCACGCTGACCAGCGCATCGCGCACTGCCGGGTGGTTGCGGCCGAGCGCGAAGACCCCGAACCCACTCAACAGATCGAGAAATTCGGTGCCGTCGCGGTCATAGAGATACTGGCCGCGGCCGCTGACGAACCCGACATCGTAGCCGATGGTCCGGAGCACCCGGACCATCTGCCCGTTCAAGAAGCTCTCGTGCAGCGAGTAGCGCTCAGCCTCGCGCTCGGCAAACAAGGCTGACACGTCCAGCGGCATGTCCAATCCGTGGCGGAAATCGAGCCGGCTCGGCGATGGATTCCCGCCCGAGCGGCTCGTTCGGTTGCGGCCAAATTCACCTACGCTTAAGCACTGCGCACGAATTGCGGCTGAAAACGGGCACGACCAACCGTTGCCCCCCGGTCGACAACAGAATTCTGAGTTGGCGCGCCTGATCGGTGGTCGCCGGCCTGAAGCCCGCCCGCCGGCCAGGTTTTATTGACTCCCGCCCCTTGTTCCTTTAGCCGCTCGGCACGAAATTCCGTTCGGTTTCCGTAACCGAGTCGCCGACCGGGGCGTTGACCCCGGAGGTCCCCATCCGCCAGCGATGTTCGCCCGCGGATGTTTTGACGTTTGAGGTTTGATGTTCGAATCGCTGTCCGATCGCCTGAGCGGCATCTTCGACAAGATCACCGGCCGCGGTGCGCTGTCGGAGTCCGACGTCAATGAGGCGCTGCGTGAGGTGCGCCGCGCGCTGATTGAGGCCGACGTCGCACTCGACGTGGTGAAGAGCTTCGTCGAGCGGGTGCGCGCCGAGGCCGTCGGCGCAACCGTCATCCGCTCCGTCAAGCCCGGCCAGATGGTCGTCAAGATCGTCCACGACGCGCTCGTGGAAATGCTCGGCGCGGAGAGCGTCGCGGTCGACCTGAACGCCCCCGCCCCCGTCGCGCTGATGATGGTCGGCCTGCAGGGCTCCGGCAAGACGACGACGACGGCGAAGCTCGCCAAGCGCTTCTCCGAGCGGCAGAAGCTGAAAGTGCTGATGGCCTCGCTCGATACGCGCAGGCCCGCGGCGCAGGAGCAGCTTCGCGTGCTCGGCGAGCAGGTCTCCGTCGCGACGCTTCCGATCGTCGCCGGGCAAACGCCGGTCGATATCGCCAGACGCGCG
This sequence comes from uncultured Alphaproteobacteria bacterium, assembly GCA_963778625.1. Lineage (GTDB taxonomy): Bacteria > Pseudomonadota > Alphaproteobacteria > Rhizobiales > Afifellaceae > DASWJZ01. The sequence goes on along the minus strand of CAVZVB010000005.1, from coordinate 200,866 downwards.
CTGACCGCCGCCCGCCTCGGCGGCTACGACGTCGTCATGCTCGACACCGCCGGCCGCACGCATATCGACGAGCCGCTGATGCTCGAGATGGCGGAGATCAAGGCGGCGACCGACCCGCATGAGATCCTGCTCGTCGCCGATTCCCTGACCGGCCAGGACGCGGTCAACGTCGCCCGCTCGTTCAACGAGCGCGTCGGCGTCACCGGCATCGTGTTGACGCGCGTCGACGGCGACGGGCGCGGCGGCGCGGCACTTTCGATGCGCGCCGTCACCGGCCGGCCGATCAAGCTGATCGGCGTCGGCGAGAAGATGGATGCGCTGGAGGATTTCCATCCCGGCCGCATCGCCGACCGCATTCTCGGCATGGGCGACATCGTCAGCCTCGTGGAGCGCGCCGCCGAGCACATCGACGCAGAGAAGGCGCAGAAGGCGCGCGCAGAAGCTCCGTAAGGGCGAGTTCGATTTGGAAGACCTCGCCGACCAGTTGAAGCAGATGCAGAAGATCGGCGGCATGTCCGGCATCCTCGGCATGATGCCGGGCATCGGCAAGATGAAGAAGCAGATCGCCGCCGCCGGTCTCGACGACCGGGTGCTGCCGCGCCAGCTCGCCATCATCGGCTCGATGACGCGGAAGGAGCGTCAGAAGCCGGCGCTGATGAACGCGAGCCGCAAGCGCCGCGTCGCCTCCGGTTCCGGCACCGACGTGCAGGACGTGAACAAGCTTCTGAAAATGCACCGGCAGATGTCGGACATGATGAAGAAGCTCGGCCGGCAGAAGGGCGGGCTTGGGAGCCTCTTCGGCATGGGCGGCGGCCCAGGAGGACTTGGGCCGCAGCCCGACCCGGCGATGCTGGAGGAGATGCAGAAGGGCGGCCTCGGCGGCTTTCCCGGTGGGCTCCCAGGCGGCCCCGGAATTGGACTGCCCGGCGGCATCGGCGGCCTACCGCCCTTCCCCGGCGGCATGCCGAAGCTCCCCGGCATGGGCGGCGGCTTGCCCGGCTTGGGGAAGAAGAAATGACCGGCAGCGAAGAACCTGCCGCGACGACAAACATTGTCGTCATGCCCGGGCTTGACCCGGGTATCCATTCCGTCGCGGTCGCAACCGGCCTCGTCGTTGCGGAATGGATTGCCGGATCAAGTCCGGCAATGACGACAGTTCTGAGATCAATCCGGTTTCGTTCAAAGGGAATCTGAACAATGGCAGTGAAGATCAGACTGGCGCGCGGCGGCACCAAGAAGCGCCCCTTCTATAGGGTCGTCATCGCCGACGAGCGTTCGCCGCGCGACGGCCGCTTCATCGAGAAGGTCGGGACCTATAACCCGCTCCTCCCCGCCGACAGCGCCGAGCGCATCAAGCTCGACCTTGAGCGCATCAAGCACTGGCTCTCGAAGGGCGCGACACCGACCGACCGCGTGCTGCGTTTTCTCGACCAGGCCGGCATCCTGAAGCGCGAGCCGCGCTTGAACCCGCAGAAGGCGAAGCCCGGCAAGAAGGCCGACGAGCGGGTCGAAGAGCGCAAGAAGAAGAAGGAAGCGGCGGAAGCCGCCGCCGCGGCGCCTGCCGAAGCCCCGGCCGAAGCCGCGCCGGTTGAAGAGGCCGCGGCAAGCTGAAGCGTGTGCGGCGTCGCCGCGTTGAAACCTTCCCCCTCGGGAGAGGGTCGTGCCTGAGCGCTTCGTCACCCTTGCCACGATCGGCGCGCCGCATGGCGTGAAGGGCGAGGTCCGCGTGAAGAGCTTTACCGCCGAGCCGATGGCGCTCGGCGGCTACGGTCCGCTCTTCTCGAAGGACGGGCGGAAACTCGAGGTCGAGCGCCTGCGGCCGGCGAAGGGCGACATGCTCGTCGCGAAGTTCCTCGGCATCGAAGACCGCGATGCCGCCGAGGCGCTGAAGGGGCTCGCAATCGGCGTCGACCGCGCTGCCCTCCCCGCGCCCGAGCCCGATGAATTCTACCACGCCGATCTGATCGGGCTCGCCGCGTTCGATGCCGCCGGCGCGCCGCTCGGCACGGTCGTGGCGGTCGACAATTACGGCGCCGGCGACATCCTCGAGATCGCGCCCGCGTCTGGCGCCGACGCTTCTCGTCCCATTCACCAAGGCCGCCGTGCCTGATATCGACATTGCCACGGGCCGCATCGTCGTCGCGCCGCCCGCGGAAATCGAAGCGGTTCCCGAGGAAGACGAAGAGGAGAGACATGATCATCGTTGCCGGCACCATCCGCATCCCGGAGGAAAACATCGACGCGCTCTTGCCGACCGCGCGGGCGACGCTCGCCGCGACCCGCAAGGAAGCGGGCTGCCTCGTCTATTCCTACGCGTTCGATATCGAGGACCGCGGCCTGATCCGCATCTTCGAGCGCTGGGAAAGCCGCGCGCACCTCGACGCGCATCTGAAAGCGCCGCACATGGGCCCCTGGCGCGCCAAGCTCGCCGAGGTCGGCGCCTCCGGCCGCGACATCAAGGTCTACGACGCCGGAGACGGCACGTCGGTCTGAGATGACCTTCCGCGCGACAGTCCTGACGCTTTATCCCGACATGTTTCCGGGGCCGCTTTGCGCGAGCCTCTCCGGCAGGGCGCTCGAAGCGGGCACCTGGGCGCTGGAAGTGAGGAACATCCGCGACCACGGGATCGGCGCGCACCGCGCCGTCGACGACACGCCGGCCGGCGGCGGCGCCGGCATGGTGATGCGACCCGACGTGCTCGCCGCGGCGATCGACGCGGCCGCCCCCCCGGGCGACGTCCGCCCGCGCCTCCTGATGAGCCCGCGCGGGGTGCCGCTGACGCAGGCGCGTGTCCGCGCGCTCGCCGAAGGCCCAGGCGCGCTCATCGTCTGCGGGCGCTTCGAAGGCATCGACGAGCGCGTCATCGAAGCGCGGCAGCTGCAGGAAGTATCGATCGGCGACTACGTGCTTTCCGGCGGCGAGCTCGCCGCGATGGTGCTCTTCGATGCCTGCATCCGGCTCCTCCCCGGGGTGATGGGTGCGGCGGAATCGGGCGCCGAGGAAAGCTTCGAGGAGGGCCTGCTCGAATACCCGCATTACACCCGCCCGCAGGATTTCGAGGGCCGCGCCATCCCCGACGTGCTGAATTCCGGCCATCACGCGAAGATTGCCGCATGGCGCCGCGCCGAGGCGGAGCGCCTGACCCGCGAGCGCCGCCCCGACCTCTGGGCCAAGCGGAGCCGGGAAACCTAGCGCGCGGAAACGCGCCGTCGCCCGGCTTTTTCCGCCTCTCCCGCCATCGACAGCGCGACTTTGAATGTGTATATGCGCGCCAACTCCGAACGACGAGAGAAGTTGCGCGCCCCGGTCGGCGCCGGGTCGATGCGCTTGGGAATAAGGACGAAGCCGATGAACCTCGTAGAGAAGATCGAGCAGGCGGAGATCGCATCCGTCGCCGCAAAGCGCACGCTGCCCCCCTTTGAGGCGGGCGACACGGTGCGCGTCCATGTGCGCGTCACCGAAGGCACCCGCACGCGTCTTCAGGCCTATGAGGGCGTGGTGATCGGGCGCTCCGGCGGCGGCATCAACGAGAGCTTCACCGTGCGCAAGATCTCCTACGGCGAGGGCGTAGAGCGCGTCTTCCCGGTCTATTCGCCGATGGTGGAGAAGGTCGAGGTCGTGCGCCGCGGCAAGGTCCGCCGCGCCAAGCTCTATTATCTGCGCGGGCTGCGCGGCAAGTCGGCGCGCATCGGCGAGGCTTCGAACGTGCGCGCCAAGAAGCTCAACGAGGATATGCGCGATCAGCTCGCGGCCGAGCGCGCCGCCGCGGAAGCCGAGAAGGTCGCTGCCGCAGCTGCTGCTGCCGAGGCTGCCGCCGCCGAGGCCGCCGCCGCCGAATAGGCGGAACGCCTCTCGCTTCCGGATCAAGGCGGCGCTTCGGCGCCGCTTTTCATTTCCGGCGTGCCTCCGCGAGCCAAGCGAGCCTAGAGAAACACGCTGAGCAAAGCGATGGTGCCCACCAGGACCAGGCTTGCCGCCCACACGCGATCGAGATTGAACCAGCTTTTCGTCAGGAAGGTCAGGCCCAGCCACCGGTGGACCGCGTAGGCCATCGCTCCGCCGGCCGTGACCATTGCCAACGTATGCACGATCGACACCGAGAGAGCCATGGCGAGGGTTCCGTTCATCAGGCTCCCCGCGGCTCGGTGCCCGGCGTCGAGCTGTTGCGCGCTGCACAGGCCGAGATAGATCGGCACCAGCATGAGGCCCGCTCCGTGGGCGGTGGCCGCCAGGAACGACCACAGCGCGATCCGCGACGGCGGGATGCGGGCGAGGAAGCGGGGATGGCGGTTGTACAAGAGCAGAAACATGCCGAACGCGACAACCACGAGCCCCGCGCCGATCCTGATCTCGCGCTGCCAAATGAGCAGCGCCGTCATCATCGCGAACGGGAGCAGGATCGCTGCCATGGCGATGAAGTGCCCGGCGGCGAGCGCACCCAGCGCCGGATAGAGATCGCGCCGGCCCCTGCCCATCAATGCGGCGGAAACCGCGAGCGGCCAGCCCATGCCGGGATTGACGCCGTGATAGAGGCCGGATGCGAGCACGACCAGCCAAAGGCCGGCCGTGCCTGACATCATTTCTCCCAAAGACTCAAACCGAGGGGTAGCAGAAGCTGTCGGTCGAGCAGTCTCCGCCCTCCAATCGGATCTGGTGTGAGCGATAGCCCTTCGGGAACTCGACCCAGAACTTCTTGTCGAGCGTGATCCCGCCTTCGGCGCCTACATCAGCCTTGACCATCGCCCCCGGCACGCCGTCCGGATAGAACTGATCGTCCCAGGTCGAGTAGAGCGAGTTCGTCCAGTAGACGCGTTTGCAGTCGCGCGAGATTTCCACCATCTGCGGCCCGCCGGTATAGGTCTTGCCGTTTGCATGCTTCGTCCGCCGCGCGATCCCGCCGATATGAATCGAGCCGGCGAGCGTGGGCTTCATCGGATCGGACACGTCGTATTGGCGCATCTCTCCCGTTCCCCAGCAGGAGACGTAGAGATGCCGGTCGTCCATCGACAGGTCGATATCGGTGACCAGCGGCGGCACGGCGCCGAAGCCCTGCAGCAGCGGCGGAAGCAGGTCTTTTTCCGCCGGCTCCGGCGGGATCGTCGCCGTTTTCTGGCAGTGGAACTTTCCGCCTTCCCGCCACCAGGTCCAGATCGAACCCTCCAGGTTGGTGGTGTCGACGACGACGCCGAGGAAGCCGTACTCCTTGATCGGGTCATGGGCAGGTCTCACCTCGAGCGCCATCTGGTGATTGGCGCCGAGGTCGATCGTCTGCACGTTCTTGCGCCCGCGCAGATCCCAGAAGTGGATGCGGTGACCGTATTTGTTGGAGAGCAGATCCTCCGGCACGATGCCGTTTTCGAATTGCGGCGGCAGCCCCCACTCGCTCGACACCATGTAGTCGCGCGGGAGGTTCCACCAGAAATCGTAGTGCTTCTCCTGCAGACCGCGGTCCATCTCGTAACGCCCGATCACGTCGAACGTCTCGCAATCCATGATGAAGATGCCGGGCGGTCCGTCGGTGCCATCGGCACCGCCGCCGCCGAGCGTCGAGACGTAGATGCCTTCCGGCCCGCAATGGATGGTGTGTGGGCGCGAATAGCCGGTCTTGTGGAAGATCTCGTCCGGCTCGATGACTTTATGGAGCTTGGCCTTGGTCGGACCGCCCTTCGTGTCGACGATGTAGATGCGAGACGAACGGATGCCGGGGATGATGAGATAGCGCCGCTCGAGAAAGGCATGTCCGGAGAGCGGCGACAGAGCGGAGGAACAGGCGTTCCAGCCGAAATGGTGGAACTCGTCTCCCTTGTTGGGCATCATGACCGTGTGGACGATCTTCCCGTAGGTCTTGGACTTCGGATTGACGTCGACGACCGCAAGGCCATCGGGCTGCGAGAAGTCCGGACTGAGCATCAGCGTGTAGGCGTACGTCTCGACGGGCGCCTCCATCGCCAGCTTTGCGGTGGCGTGAAATGTCGGATCAGGCCTGATCGTCACGGGTGTTTCCTCCTCCCATTGTCAGCTCATTATTTGGTGAGCTGATTATTTGACGTCATTCATAGCACGCTTCGAATTTCGGACACACGGGCGGTTCCGGCGCCCGACGCGAAATGACGCGTGGGAGCTTTCGACATTGCGGGCTCAGCCCATCCAATAGCGCGGGCCCGGCCCCTGCCGCGCTGCGTAATCGGCGGGATTGGCAAGCTTGCAGCGGTCCATCGACAGGCAGCCGCAACCAATGCACTCGGTGAGGCTGTCGCGCAGCCGCTCGAGCTCGGCGATCCGCTGATCGATCCGCTTCTTCCAGCCGCCTGAAAGCCGCGCCCAGTCGCCGCGCGTCGGCACGCGGTCGGGCGGCAGCTTTGCAAGCTCCGCGCCGATCTCGTCGAGCGAGAGCCCGATCTTCTGCGCGAAGACGATGAAGGCGATGCGCCGGAGCGCCGAGCGCGGGTAGCGGCGGTGGCCGGAGCCGGCGCGTTCCGACGTTATCAGCCCCTTCTCTTCATAGAAGCGGAGCGCGGAGGAGGCGACGCCGCTGCGCCGCGCGACCTCGGCAATCGGGAGGACGGTTTCCATGTGCGGCGAGAAACCACAAATTCCGCTTGACTTCAAGTTCACTTGAACTTGTAGCAACGAGGCTCCGAGCCAAGGAGCCTCGACATGCAAACGAATTGAGCGGCCTCCGCGTCGCGATCACCGGCGGAACTTCCGGCCTCGGACTGGCGCTGGTGCAGCAATTTTCGGCGCGTGGCGCGCGCGTCGCCTTCGTCGCCCGCACACCGGAAGCGGTGGTCAAGACGGCGGAAGCGACCGGCGCCTTTGGAATCGTCGGCGATGTCGGCTGCAAGGACGACATCTACCCGATCGCGCTTCAGATCAACGGCGGTCTCGGCGGCCTCGATGTCCTGATCAACAACGCGTCGAGCCTCGGCCCCGTACCGCTCGCGCTCCTCGCCGATACCGAGTGCGAGGAATTCGCCGACGCGCTGCAGATCAATGTCCTCGGCGCGTTCCGCCTGACCAAGGCACTCTTCGGCGCGCTCGCCGCCTCGGCGCGCGAAGGGCGCGGCGCGGTCGTGCTCAACATCTCGAGCGACGCCGCGATCAACGCATATCCCGGCTGGGGCGCCTATGGCGCGAGCAAAGCAGCGCTCCGCCACATGACCGCGATCTGGGCGGAGGAAGCGCGTGCCGACGGCGTGCGTTTCCTGTCGGTCGATCCCGGCGACATGGATACACCGCTCCACGCGCTTGCGGTCCCCGACGCCGACCCGGCGACGCTGAAGCGGCCGGAGGAGTCCGCAGCGGAGCTGATCGACGCCATTGCCGCGGCGCTTCCCGAGCGCCTGGCGCTCTCGCCGGAGGCGGCATGATCCCTGCGTCAAGCCCCGAACGGCGGCGGCGGAACCTTCTTGCCGTCGCGGCGAACGGCACTATTCGCCACGCCGCGCGGCGTGAGCTGCCTGCGCTGCTCAGGCCCGGCGATCTTGTCGTCGCCAATGATGCGGCGACGCTGCCGGCAAGCCTTCGCGGCACGCATGCCGTGAGCGGCGCGCCGGTCGAGCTCAGGCTCGCTGCCTGGAAAACGCTGGGCGATCCGACGCGCTTCGTCGCGATCGCCTTCGGCGCCGGCGATCACCGCACGCCGACCGAGCACCGCCCCCCTCCTCCGCCGCTTCGCCGCGGCGACCGGGTTTCGCTCGGACCGCTGAGAGCAATTGTCGAGGATGTCCTCGGCCATCCGCGGCTCGTCGCCGTCAGGTTCGACGGAGCGCGCGAAGACGTCTGGGCCGGGATCGCGCGGCATGGGCGGCCCATCCAGTACGCGCACGTGCCGGAGCCGCTTCAGCTTTGGGACGTCTGGACCGCGATCGCCGCGCGCCCCGTCGCCTTCGAGCCGCCCTCCGCCGGCCTCGCGCTCGACTGGAAGATGCTCGAAGCGTTCCGCGAGCGCGGCATCGGCTTTGCGACGCTGACGCTCGCCGCCGGCATCTCCTCAACCGGCGACGCGGCGCTCGACCGCCGGCTCCCCTTCGACGAGCCCTTCGTCATCCCGGGGGCGACCGCCGCGGCCATCGCGCACACCAAGGCGGCGGGAGGCCGCGTGATCGCCATCGGCACGACGACGGTCAGGGCGCTTGAAGCGGCGGCCGTCCGGCGCGGCATCGTGCGCGCCGGCGAAGGCATCGCGACCGCGCTGATCGGCCCGCACACGCTGCTTCGTGTCGTCGACGCCATTCTCTCCGGCATGCACGCGCCGGGCGAGAGCCACTACGAGCTGCTCCGCGCCTTCGCCGACGACGATGCGCTCGGCAAGATGGCAGCGGCGACGGAAGCGCGCGGCTACCTGAACCACGAATTCGGGGATTCGGTGCTCGTCGAGCGCATGCCGCGCATCCGCCGCCGACGCCGCGCGCCGCAGCTGCCGCTTGCCGCGAAGCGCTACTTCACCACCGCGACGATCGGCCCGTAGCCGCCGTGTCCGGGCGGGTCGTCGCGATCGAGCTCCGGCACGAAAAGCCCCGGCGCCGAGCCACCGTCGAGGAAGAGCGCGTTCGGGCATCCAAGCTTGTCGCGGAAGAAGCGCGCGAAGTCGTAGAAATTCACCGCGCCCTCGCTGATCGCGAACATGACCTCGGTCGGGCTTGAGAGCCCGACGCCGTCGCGCTGCTTCAAGTCGGTCGAGCCCTCGATAAAGGCCGGGTGGATTTCGCCGTCGGTGACGAGCATCGGGCCGGACTGCGTGGCGAAGCGCGCGTCGGGCCGCGCCGCCAGAAACGCCTCCGTCGCAAGAATGCCGGCCGCCTTGCCGGCGACGTAGAAGACGCCGTTCGGCTTCTTGTAGAAATTCGGGATCTGGCCCGGCGCTCCCGTGAGCGTCTTGGTGTTTGCGCGCTTGAGCTCGCGCCCCTCCTCCACGTAGAGCCCGATCGGCGAGAAGTCGGCGCCGTACATGCCCGCGTTCATCGCGAAGGAAAGCGTCAGGCCTTGGTGCTTCAGCGCATCGGCAAGCGCGTCGAAGGTCTTGTAGGGCGCGCCCCCCGAATCCTTCCAGAAGAGCCTGAGATCGTCCTTCGCGAGGTCGAAGCTGCAGACCGTGTAGTCCGCCCCCTCGAAGCTCTCGCTCCGGCATTCGGCCGAAGCCGGCCCGGCCGCGAGGAAAAGCCCGAAGACAAGCGCGGTAAGAAGGCGAATCGTAACCATGGCCTCCCTTTAGCCGACGGCCTCGGCCTTCGCGACCCCGCCCCGCACCCCGCATTGAGACACAAGGGGAGCGTTGCTATATAGGCGCGCATGGCCAACGGACCCGCAACCAGCGCAAGCTTCGCGCCCGCGCAAAGCGGCGCCGCGCACTCGACGCGCGCCTTCGCCGCGCTCGGCGACCACGCGCGCTTGCCCTGGCGGTTCTTCGCGCGGCTTTGCGCCTCCGACGGCTCGCTCCTCGCGCGCTGATTTCTTGCGGCCATGCGCCGCTGATCGCGTAAAGCAAAGGAACGAGCGAAGCGGGAACAATTCGATGAAACCGAGAACCCTTTACGACAAGATCTGGGACGACCACGTCGTCGACACCCGGCCGGACGGCACCTGCCTCCTTTATATCGACCGCCACCTCGTGCACGAGGTCACGAGCCCGCAGGCCTTCGAGGGCCTGCGCATGGCGCATCGCAAGGTGCGCGCGCCGGAGAAGACGCTCGCCGTCGTCGACCATAACGTGCCGACGACCGACCGCAGCCACGGCATCGACGATCCGGAATCGCGCCTGCAAGTCGAAACGCTGGCTGAAAACGCGCGCGATTTCGGCATCGAATATTTCAACGAGCTCGACCTCCGCCAGGGCATCGTCCACATCATCGGCCCGGAACAGGGCTTCACGCTGCCCGGCATGACGATCGTCTGCGGCGACAGCCACACCTCCACGCACGGCGCCTTCGGCGCGCTCGCCCACGGCATCGGCACGAGCGAGGTGGAGCACGTGCTCGCCACGCAGACGCTGATCCAGAAGAAGGCCAAGAACATGCGCGTCTCCGTCGACGGCAAGCTGCCGGACGGTGTGACGGCGAAGGACGTGATCCTTTCGATCATCGGCGAGATCGGCACCGCCGGCGGCACCGGCCACGTCATCGAATATGCCGGCGACGTGATCCGCGCGCTTTCGATGGAAGGGCGGATGACGGTCTGCAACATGTCGATCGAAGGCGGCGCCCGCGCCGGCATGATCGCGCCGGACGAGACCACCTACGCCTACATCAAGGACCGCCCGCGCGCGCCGAAGGGCAAGGCCTGGGATATGGCGCTTCGCCATTGGGAGACGCTGCCGACCGACGAAGGCGCCAAGTTCGACCGCGAGGTGAAGCTCGACGGCGCCAACCTGCCGCCGGTCGTCACCTGGGGCTCTTCGCCGGAGGATGTCGTCTCCGTGACCGGCGCCGTCCCCGACCCCGACCTGATCGAGGATGAGACCCGTCGCCACTCGAAACACCGGGCGCTCGAATATATGGGCCTCACCCCCGGCACCAAGATCACCGACATCAAGCTCGACCGCATCTTCATCGGTTCTTGCACCAACGGACGGCTGGAGGACCTTCGCGCCGCCGCGAAGATCGTTGCGGGTCGCCACGTCAACGAGAACCTTTCCGCGATGGTCGTGCCGGGCTCAGGCCTGGTGAAGGCCGCGGCGGAAGCGGAAGGCCTCGACAAGATCTTCAAGGCGGCCGGCTTCGAATGGCGCGAGCCGGGCTGCTCGATGTGCCTTGCCATGAACGCCGACAAGCTGAAGCCGGAGGAGCGCTGCGCCTCCACCTCGAACCGCAATTTCGAGGGCCGCCAGGGCTACAAGGGCCGCACCCACCTCGTCTCGCCGGCGATGGCCGCTGCGGCGGCGGTCGCCGGGCACTTCGTCGACGTGCGCGACTGGCGCTGATCGAGGGCCGCCGGGCCCGGCCTTCCATCCGCCGGGCTCCGCGGCTATCTCTCCGCCATGTCCGACGGAAACCCGTGGAACGCACGTGAAGCGCCGACCCTCGACGACTTCGAGGTGATGGCGCGTCAGGCCTTCGACGGCCTTGCGCCGGAGTTCCGCGCGCTCGTCGGCGACGTGACGTTCGCGGTCGCGGAGTTCCCCGAAGACGACGTCGTCGACGAGCTTGAGGCGGAATCCCCGTTCGACATCATGGGTCTCTTCGAGGGCGTCGGGCTCGCGCACGCCTCGGCCATCCCGGAGACCGGCGAAATGCCGAACCGCATCTGGCTCTACCGGCGCCCGATCCTCGATTATTGGGCGGAGCACGAGGAGACGCTCGGCGCCATCGTCGCGAATGTCCTGATCCACGAGATCGGCCACCATTTCGGCCTCTCCGACGATGACATTGACGCAATCGAAGAGGCGGCGGGCTGAGCAAGCACGCGCTGCGCGCATGCCAGCCCAGCACGGATCGGCAAGCTCTAGCGACAGATTTGCAATGCATTGACAAACATTGGAGACAGTTTTCGCCTAGTCGGAAGGCCGGGGGGTATGACGGTTGATTCTCTATAAGGAGCGAACGCAGTGACTGTTGCCGCCACGCAAACGATCCCAGTCGCCGCCGCGCGGACCCGCTATGGCGCGGTCTCCCAATCCTTCCATTGGCTCACCGTCCTGCTGGTCGGTGCCGCATTTCTGCTCGGCGAAGGCGGGCGGGAAAGCCGCGTCTATTCGGCGGAGCGTGCGTCGGTGCTTGGCTGGCACGAGACGATCGGCATTCTCGTCTTCGCCGTCGTCGCGCTCAGGCTTCTCTGGCGCCTTGTCGACCGCGCCCCGAAAGAGCCGCCGATGCCGGCCTGGATGCATCTCGCCTCGCGGCTAACGCACTGGGCGCTTTACGCGCTCCTCGCCGCCGTGCCGCTCACCGCAATCTTCGGCGCCTGGTGGGAGGGCCATCCCGTGATCTTCCTCGGGCTTGGCGAGATCGGGCCGTTCCTCACGCTGTCGCACGATTTCGGCCGCACGATCACCGAGCTCCACACCACGCTCGGAAACCTGATCATCTGGGTTGCCGGGCTGCACGCGGCGGCGGCGCTCTACCATCATTTCATCATGCGCGATTCCGTGCTTCTCTCGATGCTGCCGTTCGGCAGGGGGCGGTCCTAACCGGACGCCGCCACGCTCGCGGAGAGAGACCATGCTTCAGCTCAGGCCCAACTGCGAATGCTGCGACCGCGACCTCCCGCCGGCTTCGCGCGAGGCGCTGATCTGCACCTTCGAATGCACGTTCTGCGCCGACTGCGCCGACGCGGTCTTCCACGGCGTCTGCCCGAATTGCGGCGGCAATCTCGTGCCGCGTCCGATCCGCCCCGCGAGCAAGCTGGAAAAATATCCGGCCTCCACGGAGCGCGTGCTGAGGGACCACGGCGGCTGCGGCGAGCGCCGCCGCGCCGTCGCCTGACGTTCGCCGCTACGCCGGCGCGCTCTTCGGCCTGCTGCGCAACGCCACGAGCGCCTGCGCAAGCCGCCTTCGCGCCTGATGTGCAGCCGCGTCATCCATGGCTTCAAGATCGAGGAAGATGTCGAGACCCGTTGCGTGCTCGCTGATGACCTCCGTCCGCTGACCGAATTCTTCCAAGAGGCCTTCCACCGAGTAGGGGACGACGTCGCGGCTGATTCCCTTCATCGCGATCGGCTCCAGCGGATGCGCTCGAACGATGTCGCGGACGAGCGCGTAGGTCTCGTAGCTGATGCAGATGCCGCCCGGCTCCGCGATCGATTGCAAGCGCGCCGCAAGGTTCGCCTCGGCGCCGATGATCGTGTAGTCCATGCGATCCTCGCTGCCGAAATTGCCGACGTTGCAATAGCCGGTGTTGATCCCCATCCGCGTGCGGAACGGCTGCTCGATGCCGCGGTTTCGCCAGTCCACGGTGAGCCTCTCCAGCCGCCGCTGCATGTCGACGGCCATGGTGATGCAGGCGCGCGCGTCCTCCGCCACGCCCTTCGTCTCCGGATCGCCGAAGAATGCGAGGATCGCGTCGCCGATGAACTTGTCGACCGTCGCGCCGTGCCTGAGCGCGATGTTCGACATCTCGGTGAAATACTCGTTCAGGAGCGCCGTCAGGTCCTCCGGCTGTAGCTGCTCGGCGATCTCGGTGAAATCCTTGATGTCGGAGAAGAAGATCGTGAGTTTCTTGCGCTCCGTCGCGATGGTCACGTCCTTCTGCCCGCTGAAGATGCTCTTGTAGACCTGTGGCGAAAGGTACTTTGCGATCTTCATGGAGATCGCCGCCAGGAAGTCGTTGGTCGTGGCGAGCTCCTTGTTCATACCCTGCACCAGGACCGACTGGCGGTGCTGAAGGAGGATGAAGATGAAGCCGGCCGCGCCGGCCAGCACGAAATAGGTGAGCAGGTATTTGAAGGTGAAGATGTTTGCGACGATCGGCTGGGCGATCGATATCTCCTGGATGCCGCGCACGTCGCCGACCTTCCAATCGCGCTTCGGGCTGAGCGGATGCGAGTTGTGGCAGCTGACGCAGACCTCGCCCATGATCACTGGCGATGCCGTCCGCACGATCCGGTCCGTCACGGAGCCCGTCACCTCGATGATCGGGTGCGTGGGGTCGGCGCGCAGCGACTTCAGGGCGTATTGCTCAAACGCATCGAGATGGTGGTCCTCCCGCCCCTTGAACGGCAGGTCCGAAACGAAGCTGTACTTCACCGCGCTGCTCTGCGCGCGGATCCGCTTGCCGAGCTCGATCGAGAGCGTCGCCGGGATCGGAATCGCGCCCGGCACGTCGAGATAGTTGTGCGTGGCGGTCACCGGCCCGCTCGCTTGCAGCACGCGGCCGACCACGTCGCTCGCATAGAAGCCGCGCATCACGTCGATGACCCTGCCGATGTCGGCGGCCTGGTCCTTGAGCAGCCGCTCCGATAGCCCGCGAAGGTCGAGCCAGACCGCGAGCGGCAGGCCGAGGAGCCCGAGGATCACCGCTCCGGTCAGGAGTGGGCCCATCGTGCGCTGTTGACGTACGACGCGTTCGCCTAGCCCGGCCATGGCAGGTCACCCTTCGATCGGAAGGGCCGGACCTTATCGCAAGAAGCGACGCGCCACACCCTTGCCCGGCGAACGGCAATCCCCGCCGCTTGAGTGGCTTGGCTTCAGGCCCTCGCTTCGGCTGCCGCGAGGAACGCCCGCCATTTGGCGCGCTCGCGCACGGCAATCGGCGCGTCGAGCACCTCGGCGATTCGCGATGCGTTAAGGGTCTTCGCAACGAAGTTGTCGCGGAACATCTCGACGACGCCGACGCGCTTCCCCGAGTAGCGCTGATGCGCGACCGCCATGCCCGCCTCGATCTCGCCGGCTTCGATAACGCGGCAATAGGCGCCCGGCCGCTCCGCCTGGCGGAACGCCTTCACGATGCCTGAATCCTCCATGCGCCGCGCCAGCGTATTGCAAGGAATGCGCGGCGCCGTAACCTCAAGCACTACGTCGCCCGCTGTCAGCCGGTCGCCGACCGCAACGTCGGCTGAAGCGATTCCGGAAAGCGTAAGGTTGTCACCGAAGGTTCCGGGCGCAAGCGTGCGGCCGAGCTTCTCCGCCCACCAGGCATAGTCATCGGCGAAATAGAGATAGACCGCCTGATCCGGGCCGCCGTGGTTCTCCGTGTCGGCAACGCAGTCGCCCGAGACGCCGAGCGCATGGATCGCGGCCGCGCCCTGAATCGGCGCCTTGTAGATGCCGGTGCTGCCGGTGTCGTTGTCGAAGCGCCGCTCCGTCCCGATGTTGACGCTTTCGATCTGTGCCACCCGCGCTCTCCGCCGTTTGCCTAATTCCGATCGCGGCTACATACTTCACACAGTCTCGATCCGCCACGCTTCGATGCGTGGCAAAACGGCAAGGATTCGCGATTGTGAAGGGCATTCTCGGGAAGCTTTTCGGCAGCGGCGGCGGCGCGGCTGAGGAGCCTGTGGGCGAAGCGGTCGAATACAAGGGCTTCCGCATCCGCCCTGCCCCCTATCGCGCCGAGGGGCAGTTCCAGACCGCCGGCGTGATCGAGAAGGATTTCGACGACGGCATGAAGGAGCACCGCTTCGTGCGCGCCGAGAAGCACGCAAGCAAGGACGAAGCCGTCGCCTTCTCGCTCACCAAAGCCCAGCAGATCATCGACGAGCGCGGCGAAAAGCTGTTCGAATAGGCGGCCGCCCTTTCACCCGTTGCTTTCCAGGTACGGCTTAAGCAGAGCGCGATCGGCCTTCCCGAGCCTACCCTCCGCCGTCATCGCCTGGTGCCAGTAAGGATAGATGAGCGGCGGGCGGCTGACCGCTTCGAGCCGCGCTGTCTCCTCCGCCGAGAGCTTCAGGTCCATCGAGGCGAGGTTGTCGGCGAATTGCTCCTCCGTCCGTCCGCCGATGATGGCCGACGTGACGCCCGGGCGCTGAAGCAGCCATGCGAGCGCAACCCGCGCCGCCGAGCATTGGTGATCGTTCCCGATCTCGACAAGCACGTCGACGATATCGAAGAGCTTCTCCTCGTCATGGATAGGCGGCTCCGGCCACTTGTGCCCGAAATGGCGTGAACCTTTCGGCCATGGCTTGCCGCGGCGGTATTTTCCCGAAAGCAGGCCGCCGGCGATCGGGCTCCAGACCAGGATGCCGAGTTCCTGGTCGAGCGATATCGGCACGAGCTCGTATTCCGCCTCGCGCGCCTGCAGCGTGTAGTGGATCTGCTGGCTGACGAACGGCTGGAAGCCGCCCTCCTTCGCGGCGGCGAGCGCTTTCATGACGTGCCAGCCGGAGAAATTCGAGCAGCCGACGTAGCGGACCTTCCCCGCCTTCACCAGGCCGTCGAGGACCTCCATCGTCTCCTCGACCGGCGTCTCGCCGTCCCATTGATGCACCTGGTAGAGGTCGATCCAGTCGGTCTTGAGCCGCTTCAAGCTGCGCTCGCACTCGGCGATCAGGTTGATGCGCGAGTTGCCCTCGGTGTTCGGAAGCCCGAGCATGTTGAAACGCGCCTTTGTGGCGAGCACCACCTTGTCGCGTTTGCCCTTCAAGGCGGCCCCGACGATCTCCTCCGACGCCCCAGCGGCATAGACGTTCGCCGTGTCGATCAGGTTCACGCCGGCGTCGAGGCACCGGTCGAAGAGGCGCTTTGCTTCCCGCAAGCCCACCGATCCCGTCGGGCCGGTCTTGTTGCGTCCGAGCGTCCACGTTCCCATGGCGAGCGCCGAGACCTTCAGCCCCGAACGGCCGAGCAGTCGGTACTCCATGACGTCCTCCAGGAGATTGGTTTGGTCAAAAGCCGGCCCCGCTATAGCTAATGGGTTCGGCGCTGTCGCCCGCTTCTTCCTGGAACTCCAAGGTCTCCAACGGATGTGGCAAAATTAGCCGCCGTCGTCGATTTCCTGAGCACTCGTTCGTCGTGGGATAGAAGCGCAACGCGCGCTGGAGGAATTCGACATGTCGCTCAAGCTCCACTTCCACCCTCTCGCCTCCTTCTGCTGGAAGGCGCTGATCGCGCTCTATGAGAACGACACGCCGTTCGAGCCGATCGTCGTCGACCTCGGAAACGCAGAGTCGCGGGCGGCCTTCGCCGCCGTCTGGCCGATGGCCAAGTTCCCCGTTCTTCAGGACGAGGCGCGCGGCCACACCGTCGCCGAGGCGACCGTCGTCATCGAATATCTCGACGCCTTCTATCCGGGTCGGACCCGCTTCGTCCCGCCCGACGCGGAACGCGCCTGGCAAGCGCGCATGTGGGACCGCGTCTTCGACCATTATGTGCACGAGCCGATGCAGAAGATCGTCGGCGATCGCCTGCGCCCCGAAGGCGGCGGCGACCCGCTCGGCGTCGAGCAGGCGAAGGCCCAGATCCAAGAGGCCTACACACTCCTCGACCGGGAGATCGCGTCGAGAGCCTGGGCAATGGGAAGCGAGTTCTCGCTCGTCGATTGCGCCGCCGCTCCGTCGCTTTTCTATGCGGAGATCGTCGTTCCCTTCGGCCCGGAGCTGAAAAGCCTGCCGGCCTACCTCGACCGGCTGATGGCGCGACGGTCTTTTGCGCGCGTGCTTGAAGAGGCGGAGCCCTACTTCCCGCTCTTCCCGATGGAAAAGAAGCCGACGATCGCCAGGCCGAACGCAGCGGAAATCGCCTGAGCCGGCGCCCGTTCGAGCCTCCGCAGGAAAAAGAATTCATTCGCGTGTCGATCTTTCCCCGCCCCGCTCGTCGTGTGGATAGAACGGCAACGAACCGCACGAAGGAGAAATGACCCATGCGTTTCATGATCATCGTCAAGGCCACCAAGGATTCGGAAGCCGGCGTGATGCCCTCGAAGAAGATTTTCGAGGACATGGGCACCTACCACGAGGAGCTCGCGAAGGCGGGTGTGCTGCTTGACGGCAACGGCCTGCACCGCAGCGACAAGGGCTGGCGCATCAAGTATTCCGGCGACAAGCGCACCGTCGTCGACGGTCCGTTTGCCGAGGCTAAGGAGCTGATCGCGGGTTTCACCATTATCCAGGTGAAGTCGCGCGAAGAGGCGATGGAATGGGCGCGGCGCTTCCCGCGGCCGTTCGACGGCGACTGCGAGATCGAGGTCCGCCAGGTGATGGAGGCGGAGGACTTCCCCGGCGCCGCATAGCTTACCCGCGCGGCGGCCCGGCGAAGCCGAAAAAGATTCAGGCGCCGTCGATTTCGCCGGCCGCCGCCCGTCGTGATTATAAGCACCGGCATTCCCCGCCGATGCGGAGCGAAACCCCAAGAGGAGACAAGACAATGCGCGTATTGGTGGCCGTGAAGGCGAACAAGGACTCAGAAGCCGGCAAGATGCCGGACAAAGAGATGCTGACCGCAATGGGGGCCTTCAACCAGAGGCTCGTCGACGCCGGGATCATGCTCGCCGGCGAAGGCCTGCATCCGACGTCGAAGGCGAAGCGGATCAATTTCGATGGCGGCAAGCCGAAGGTGATCGACGGTCCCTTCGCCGAAACGAAGGAGATCATCGCCGGCTTCTGGATCTGGAAGGTCGATTCCATGGAAGACGCCGTCGAATGGCTGAAGCAGGCGCCCTTCCCCGCGGGCGACGTCGACATCCGTCCGATCTTCGAGATGGATGATTTCGGCGAGGAGTTCACGCCGGAGCTCCGCGAGGCGGAGAAGCGGCAGTGGGAGCGCGCGGCGGAGCTGAACAAGCAGGACGAGCTGGCGAGGCAGAAAAAGGGTGATATCAACCTATTTCCGAAAATCCCTGCCAACAGGAGTCCGCCAATGCAGATCCAACCCTATCTCTTCTTCGAAGGCCGCGCCGAGGAGGCGATCGAGTTCTACAAAAAGGCACTCGGTGCCGAGGTGGCCGGACTGATGCGGATGAAGGATGCGCCCGAGGGCGGTCCGCCGCTCCCGCCCGGCTCCGACAACAAGGTCATGCACGCCGCCCTGAAGATCGGCGACTCGGTCGTGATGGTCTCCGACGGCATGGTCTCCGGCAAACCGAACTTCGCCGGCATTTCGCTCACGCTGAACGCCAAGGACGCCGCCGAGGCCGAGCGGCTCTTCAAGGCGCTCGGCGACGGCGGGAAGGTGCAGATGCCGATGGCGAAGACCTTCTTCGCCGAAAAATTCGGTTCGGTGGCCGACAAGTTCGGGGTCTCCTGGCTGGTGATCGCCGGGGCGGTCGGATAGGTGGCCCACCCGCCCTTGCACGGGCCGGACGAAAGTGATCTGACCGGCGGCCGTGACGGCCGCCGACACCAACCGCACGATCGAAGCGATCTTCCGGATCGAGCAGGCGAAGCTCATCGCCGGGGTGACCCGGATGGTGCGCGACGTCGGCTTGGCCGAGGAGCTGGCGCAGGACGCGCTCGTCGCCGCGCTCGAGACCTGGCCGAAATCCGGCGTGCCGGAGAAGCCCGGCGCTTGGCTGATGGCGACCGCCAAGCGCCGCGCCATCGACCGCCTCCGCCGCGCGAAGATGCAGGCGCTGAAGCACGCGGAGATCGGCCGCGACCTTGAAGAGGAGCAGGACACCACGCCCGATCTCGATTCCGCGCTCGACGACGATATCGGCGACGATCTCCTGAGCCTGATCTTCACCGCCTGCCATCCCGTGCTGTCGACGGAGGCGCGCGTAGCGCTGACGCTGCGTCTCGTCGGCAGCCTGACGACGGAGGAGATCGCGCGTGCCTTCTTGGCGCCGGAGCCGACGATCCAGCAGCGCATCGTGCGCGCCAAGAAAACGCTCGCGGAGAAAGAGGTTCCCTTTGAAGTCCCGCGCGGCGAAGAGCTGAGCGAGCGCCTCGCCTCCGTGCTTGAGGTCGTCTACCTGATCTTCAACGAGGGCTATGCGGCGACCGGCGGCGACGAATGGATGCGCCCGCCGCTCGCGGACGAGGCGCTCCGCCTCGGCCGCATCCTCGCTGCGCTCGCCCCGAACGAGCCGGAGGTTCTTGGCCTCGTCGCGCTCATGGAAATCCAGGCTTCGCGCTTCAAGGCACGCACCGACGCCGACGGCGCGCCGATCCTCCTCCTCGACCAGAACCGCGCGCTCTGGGACCGGCTCCTGGTCCGCCGCGGACTTGCCGCGCTCGAGCGCGCCGAGACGGTTGCGCAGGCGCAGGGGATTGCGCTCGGGCCCTACGCATTGCAGGCCGCGATCGCCGCCTGCCACGCCCGCGCCGCGACGTCCGACGCAACCGACTGGCAGCGCATCGTCGCGCTCTACGAGCGGCTCGGCGAAACGATCCCCTCCCCCGTCGTGGAGCTGAACCGCGCCGTTGCCGTCTCGATGGCGTCGGGTCCGGGCGCCGGGCTTGCCATCGTCGACCGCCTCGTCAGCGAGCCGGCGCTCAAGCACTACCACCTGCTGCCGAGCGTCCGCGGCGATTTCCTGAAGAAGCTCGGCCGGCTCGACGAGGCGCGCGGCGAATTCGAGCGCGCCGCCGCCCTCACCAAGAACGCCCGCGAGCGCGCGCTGCTCCTCTCCCGCGCGGCGGAATGCGGCGGTTAAGCCTGCAAGGATTCGAAGAGCTCGACCGGGTTTCCCGACGGGTCTTCCAGCAGGATCTGTTTTGCTCCCACCCCCGTCACGATCTCGTTGCGAAACTCTGCGCCCGCTGCCTTGAGCTGATCGGCCGTCTTTGCCAAGTCAGCGACCTCGATCTGAATTCTGTTCCAGCCGCCGGGCGTCGGGACACGCCCGTCCGGCGTTGCCTGGCCGCCACCGCCGCGCCCGCCAGGCTGGCTCAACATGAGCCGCAGGTCGCCCTTGGAGATAATCGCGAAGGCCGGCGCCGGGTGCATCACGACCTCGAAGCCCAGCATGCCGACATAGAACGAAATGGCTTCGTCGACGTCGTTGACGATGTACCGGACGCTTGCGCTCATGCCAGTCACCTTCACCGCCGACCATAGCGAAGAGGGAGACCAAGCGCCATCTTGGTCTTAGTGGCGGCGGGGTTGTCTCGCCTCAGCCGGCCGACCGCGGCAGCGGCGGCAGACGCCGCTTGACCGGCGACGACTGGATGATCGAGGTGTTGGTCATCGCGAACGGGATGATCTGGTCGATGACCTTTTCCAGCTCCTGCATCGAGCGCACATGCGCCTTGGCGATGAAGCAATCCTCTCCAGTCACGCGATCGCATTCGACGATCGCCTCAAGTCCGTTCAGCACCTCCGCCACCTTTTCGAGCTGACCCGGCATCGGCCGCACCCGCACATAGGCCGCAAGCGGCAGGCCGAGTGCCGCCGGGTCGATCGCAGCGATATAGCCGGTGACGATCCCCGCCTCCTCCAGCCGGCGCACGCGCTCCGTCACGCTCGGCGCGGAAAGCCCGGCTTTGCGCGCGAGCTCCGCCATCGTCACCCGCGCATCCTGCGAAAGCGCACGCAGAATCTTCACGTCGGTCGCGTCGATGCCGCTGTTTTGATATCGAAGGCGTTTCACGAATTCACCCTAAGATAGCTCGGAAGAAGCCGCATATTACCACGTGGCGATCATGCCATATTCCTGCTCATGCCTTCAATATTGCAGGCATGAGCACCCGCGGCGCAACGCTGACCAACACCGCCGAGATCGTGCCGCCGCACGCCTGGTTCGGCGTGAGCGCGGTCTTCCACTACCTCGGCCCCTCCTTCGCCGTTCTGCTCTTCCCGTCGGTCGGCGTGCTCGGCGTCGCCTGGCTCAGGATCGCCACGGCGGCAATCGTGTTCGCGCCGTTTACAAAGCCCTGGCAGACCATTCGCGCGCGCCGATCGTCGCGAGCGTCTCCTGATCCTTGGCCTCGGCGCCTGCCTCGCCGTGATGAATTGCGCTTTCTATCTTGCGCTCGACCGCCTGCCGATCAGCCTCGTCGCGGCGATCGAGTTCGTCGGGACGATCGGCGTCGCGCTCTGTGGGCTCCGCACGCGCCGCAATTTCGCGGCGCTCACGCTGACGCTCCTTGGCGTCTTCATCCTGATCGACGTGAAATGGTCGAGCGACCCGCTTGGGCTTCTCTGGGCGTTCGTGAACGGCGCGCTCTTCGTCGGCTACATCGTGCTCGGCCACAAGGCGGCCGAGGGCGGCGCGTCGGGCGGCGTCGAGCGTCTCGGCGCGGCGATGGCCGCCGCCTTCGTCTTCGTCATGCCGATCGGCTTCCTCCAGGCGCGCGACGCGTTTTCCGATCCGCTGCTTCGTCGCTGCCGGCATCGGCGTCGGCATCTCTTCATCGGTGATCCCCTACGTCTCCGATCAGCTTGCGATGTCGCGGCTGCCGCGCGCGAGCTTTGCGCTGCTGCTCGCGCTCCTCCCCGCGACCGCCACAATCGTCGGCGCGATCGTGCTCGCGCAAATCCCGAGTGCCAAGGACATCGTCGGCATTCTCCTCGTCATGGCGGGCGTCGCCGTGCATAGGCCGGCGCCCGCTAACGCCTGATCGCTCAGCCCTTCATCATCGCCTCGACCGGCGCGACGGCGGTCTGCCACGACGGGCGCGCCTCCATGCGCGTCAAGCCAGGCGGCGATATGCGGCGTGTCGTCGAGCGTGATGCGGCGCCCTTGCGGTAGACGAAGGTGCTCGCCACCGCGAAGTCGGCAAGGCTCAATTCACCGGCAACCCAGTCCTTGTCCTGCGAGGTTGGCGTCGAGGATCGGCAGGAACTGCGCCAGTTCCTTGAGCGAAGGTTCGATCGCCTCCTCGTCGGGCTCGCCCATCCCGAACATCTTCTTCAAGAGCCGCTCAAAGACGACCCGCTGCGTGGCCGGGCCGAGATGCACTGCGTGCCAGTAGGTCCATTGGTCGACGATCGCGCGCTTCTTTGGGTCGTCCGGATAGAGCCCTCGCCGCTTGAGGCTCGCGAGATAGGCGTTGATGGCGCGGCTCTCCCAGAGCACGAACTCGCCGTCGACGAGCACCGGCACCTTGCCGTTCGGGTTCATCGCCAGGAAGGACGTCGGTCTTGTTCTCGCCCTTCCGGAAGTCGACATCGATGATCTCGAGCGCGATGCCGAGCTCCTTCGCGACCGCGCGGACGCGAAGGGCGTTGGGCGAGAGATTGGCGTTGTAGAGCTTCATGGTATCCCCGCTGACGACGTTCGTCGGCAGCGGCTATATCGCAAAGCCGGACGCGGGAGCGGTCATAAATTCGCGATTGGCGCCGTTACCGATCCGCCGACGGAGTCGCAATATTTCCCTACTGACGAGGGCGTGTGGTTGATGTACGGGTCGCGGCCGACGACCCCACGTCCTGAATTGCGATGGCGAAAGAAGACGCATGCGCTCTCGCGTCCGCATCACATCTCTCTGGATCATTCTCGCGGCGAGCGCATCCCTGCTTCTGACGGCGCCGCCGGCGAACGCCGATAGTGATATTTCGGGAAAATGGACGGGCGTGGTCCAGCAATCGGATGGCCAGACCTACCCGGCTATCATGGAATTCGACGCGGAGGACCGCGGAACAAGCGACTATCCGTCCCTGAATTGCTCCGGCAAGCTTTCGGGCACGGGGAAAAAGGGAACCTATCAATTCCGCGAAACGATTGCCGGCACGACGGGGCGAGCCGGAGAGGCCGGCCGCTGCATCGATGGGACGATCAACATCACCGTTTCGGGCGATGTCATGCACTGGTCCTGGACCGGCGCGTGGCAGGGCAAGCCGATCACGGTTTCCGGCACTCTCATGCGCGACAGGCCGTGACGGCCGCAGGCCTTGAGCTTCTGGTCAGGCGCGCACTGGCGGTCTTTGCATTCCCTTCCGTCCCGGCCTAAGTAGCGCCCTAAGGAGCGCTCCCATGGACAAGTTCACCACCCTGACCGCCGTCGCCGCGCCGCTGCCACGCGTCAACATCGACACCGACGCGATCATCCCGAAGCAATATCTGAAGACGATTCTGCGGAGCGGCCTCGGCAAGGGCCTGTTCTCCGAATGGCGCTACAACGACGACGGCTCGGACAACCCCGACTTCGTCTTGAACAAGCCGGCCTACAAGGACGCCAAGGTCATCGTCGCCGGCGACAATTTCGGCTGCGGCTCGAGCCGCGAGCACGCGCCCTGGGCGCTCAAGGATTACGGCATCACCTGCATCATCTCCACGAGCTTTGCCGACATCTTCTACACGAACTGCTTCCAGAACGGCCTCCTCCCCGCGATCGTCAAGCCGGAGGACCTGGAGAAGCTGATGGACGACGCGGAGCGCGGCGCCAACGCGACGCTGACGATCGACCTCGAGAAGCAGGAGATCTACGGGCCGGACGGCGGCGTGGTGAAGTTCGAGATCGACCCGTTCAAGAAGCACTGCCTCTTGAACGGCCTCGACGGCATCGGGCTGACCGAGCAGAAGGCAAACGAAATCGCCGCCTACGAGACGAAATATCACGCCGAGCGGCCCTGGGTGTGAAAACGCTTCTCGCGCTCGTCGCGCTCCCCGCTCTTTTCGCGCTCGCGCCGCTTCCCGCTGCGGCCGACGAGGTGTCGGAATGCGAGAGCCTCGCGGCGTTCGATTTCCCGAAGGAGTCGCGCAATTCCCGGCTCCACATCGACCGCGACGCAGTGAATATCGACAAGGCCGAGGTGAAGGCCGGCAAGGAATACGTATCGTCCGTGCTGCATGGGCCGGCGATGCTCGAGACCTCCGCCGGATCGACGCGCGTGCGCTTCGTCTGCCTTTACGGGGGGACCGGCGCCGGCCCGCTCTTCGTCTGGCTGCTTCCCGACTGACGCCTCGAACTCTGGTCCGTGGTGGAGAACGACCGATGACGGCGAACGACGTGTGGCCGAACGGCATGCCGGAGGTCGGTCAGAGCGCGCGCCGGTCGCGCAAGGTCACATCCCGCGACATCGAGCTCTTCACCGAGATGAGCGGCGATCGCAACCCGCTCCACTATGACGAGGCGGTCGCGAAGGCGACCCGCTTCGGCGGCATCGTGGTACAGGGCGGCGTGACCAGCGCGATCCTGAACGCCGTCGTCGCCGAGGAACTGCCGGGACCCGGCACGGTATTCCTGCAGACGCACTGGAGCTTCAAGGCGCCGGTCAGGCCGGGCGATACGATCACCGGCGAGGTGGAGGTCACCAAGGCGCGCCCCGACAAGCCCATCACCGAGCTCAAGACCCGTGTCATCCGCGACGACGGCACCGTCGTGCTGGAGGGCGAGGCGGTCTGCTACACGATGCCCATCGCGAAGTGAGGCGCTCGCAAATTCCCTAGCGCCGCGCCCGCTTCGCCGCGCGTTGCGCGAGCACGATTGCGACGCCGCCAAGCGTCACGGCTGAGGCGATAAGCAGCCGCAGCGTCACCGTTTCGGAGAGCAGCAAGATCCCGCCGAACGCCGCGATCACCGGCACGGACAGTTGCACCGTCGCGGCGCGCGTTGCCGTGAGGCCGCGCAGCGCCGCGTACCAGATGACGTAGCCGCCCCCCGAAGCAAGCGCGCCCGAGGCGATCGCCAAGGCGAGGCCGGTCGAAGACGCGCTGAAGTCGCGCCAGAAGAACAGGCTGACGATCAATGCGAGCGGCACCGAATAGATGAAATTCCCCGCGGATGCGACGAGCGGATCCGCGGCGCCCCTGCCCAACAGCGAATAGAACCCCCAGGCGACTCCCGCGATCGCCATCAGGACCGCGCCGAAAGGGTCGGGCGCGGTCACGCCGGGCGACACCAGGTAGATCAGCCCGGCGATTGCCATGGCGAGCCCGCCCCAGGAGAGCAAGGTGAAGTGCTCGCCCGCTCGGAGCGCGAAGACGAACATCGTGAGCTGGACCGCGCCGAAAAGGATGAGCGCGCCCGTGCCGGCGCTGAGCGAGAGATACGCGAAGGAGAAGAAGGCCATATAGGCGAAGAGCGCGCCGACCGCGCGCCAGTTCGCGGAAGGCCGGCCGGCCCCGCGCCGCAGCGCCAGCATGATCAGGCCGAGCGCTATCGCGCCGGAGACGACTCGCACGCTGGTGAAGCTTGCCGCGTCGATCGACCCCGACCCGAGCGCAAGCCGGCAGAGAAGCGAATTCGCGGCAAACGCCAGCATGGCGACGGCGGTCAAGAGCACCGTGCGCGTCGTCGGATGGTGGGAGGTTGTCGGCAGGGCTCGGCCTCGGTCGCAACGTGGGGGCCGCACCTGACCCCGCCTCGCCTTCCCGGTCAACGGCCCGCGTCGTGTCTCAGTTCAGCCGCTCGATAGCGACCCGCGCCCCGCCCTCCGGCGGGGCCATACGGCTCGCGATCTCCATCGTCACGCAGAAAACCGCAACGGCCGCCAGCGCGAGCCCGAGCCGGGCCAGGCCCCGTATCCCATCGCGCAAGGCGTCGTTAAGCTCCGTCGGGTGCTGCGTTTGCGAGCGGTCGAGCAGCGCGGCGGCCATCGCCGCGTCCAGGATGTGCATCTTCGCGTTCCTTCGACTGCGTTTCGTCTGCTCCTGGTCGAGCGCGCCGCCGGGAAATCGACATGCCGGGCCGAGAATCCCGGAGAAAATTTCTTCGCGCCCGTGTCGATTCCGGGCACTCCCAATCGACGAGAAGGTGAGAGCGGCCGTTCAGGCCGCCCTGGAGGATCGGATGGAATATCTCTGCCAGGTCTGGCTGCCGACGAAGGACCTCGATGCTTCGCTCTCGCCGGCCGAGAAGCAGGCGATCGACCGCGACTTGATGGCCTATGACGACGAGCTTGAGCGCGGCGGACACCTGATCGTCGCACAGGCGCTGCAGCCCGTCTCGTCCGCGGTCACCGTCCGCGTGAGGAACGGCAAGCTCTCGACGACCGACGGCCCCTTCGCGGAGACGAAGGAGCAGCTCGGCGGCTTCATCCTGATCGAGGCGCGCGACCTGAACGAGGCGATCCAGCTCGCCGCGAAGATCCCGCTCGCCAAATACGGCTCGATAGAGGTGCGGCCGATCATGAAGATCAGCCCGCAGGGCAACCCTGTCGGCACGTTCGGCCGAAACAAGAAGCCGAGGCTCTGAGCCCCGCCGTGACTGCGCTTCCAGCCGTCGAGGACATCTACCGCGTCGAGTCGCGCCGCGTGCTCGCGACGCTGATCCGCCTGCTCGGCGATTTCGATCTCGCGGAGGAAGCGCTGCACGACGCCTTCGTGGCCGCGGCTGAGCAATGGCCGCGCGACGGCACGCCGAAGAATCCCGTCGCGTGGCTCGTCTCCGCCGGGCGCTTCAAGGCCATCGACCGCCTCCGCCGACGCGCGCGCTTCGACGCGGCCGAGGCGGAGATCGCAAGGGAGATCGAGAGCGCGATGGACGGATTCGGCCGCATCGGAGAGCGAGGAGATCGCCGACGACCGGCTTCGGCTGATCTTCACCTGCTGCCACCCGGCGCTCCAGCCCGACGCGCAGTTGGCGCTGACGCTCCGCGAGGTCTGCGGGCTGACGACCGAGGAGATCGCGAGCGCCTTCCTCGTCAGCGCGACCGACCGTGGCGCAGCGGATCGTCCGCGCCAAGGCGAAGATCCGCGAGGCGCACATCCCCTATGAGGTTCCCGCGCGCGCCGAGCTTCCCGACCGGCTCGATTCCGTGCTTCACGTCGTCTACCTGGTCTTCAATGAAGGCTATTCGGCCTCGGCAGGCGCCGCGCTCACGCGGCGCGATTTTTCCGAGGAGGCAATCCGCCTCGGCCGGTTGCTGACCGGCTTTCTGCCGGAGCCCGAAGTGCTCGGTCTCCTCGCGCTGATGCTGCTCCAGGAATCGCGCCGGGCGGCGCGCACGTCGGCAGAAGGCGAGATGATCTTGCTCGCCGACCAGGACCGCGCGCTCTGGGACCGGGAGCGAATCGCCGAAGGCCTGGCGCTGGTGAAACGCGCCTTCGCCTCGCGCGTCGTCGGCCCGTATGCGCTTCAGGCGGCGATCGCCGCGGCGCATGCGCGCGCCGCCGCGCCGGAGCGGACCGACTGGGCCGAGATCGTGTCGCTCTACGATCTCCTGCTTCAGGCCGAGCCCTCCCCGGTCGTCAGACTGAACCGCGCAATCGCGGTCGCCATGCGCGATGGGCCGGCCGCCGGCCTCAACCTGATCGACGCGATCCTCGCTGGCGGCGATCTCGCCGACTATCTCTTCGCGCACGCGGCGCGGGCCGATCTTTGCCGCCGGCTCGGGCGGAGCGCCGAGGCGCGCGCCGCCTACGAACGCGCGCTTGAGCTCACGCGGCAGGAGCCCGAGCAGCGCTTCCTCAAGCGCCGTTTGGCGGAGATTTCGGCATGACCGCGCCTCTTTTCGAAGCAGCCGACGCTTCGCGAACGCGGTTTGTCAGTAGTCTGCCGGCGCATTCCGTGCGCGGCTTGATCATCGCCGCGGATTGCGCCAAAACGCGCGTCCGCCTCCCAGGGCCCCAGAATCTCCGAAAGCCGAAAAATGCGTGCAAGCTTCGCCAAGAGCGCAATTGTGCTCGGCCTCCTCGCCGCCGTGGGGCCGTTCGCGATCGACATGTACCTGCCGGCGCTGCCGACGATCTCCGACGAGCCTCAAGGCTTCGACCGCCGCGACGCAGATGACGCTGATGGTCTTCTTCGTCGCCTTCGGCGTCTGCCAGATCGTCTACGGTCCGGTGTCCGACATGGTCGGCCGCAAGCCGCCGCTCTATTTCGGGCTGGCGCTATTCGGCGCGGCCTCGGTCGGCTGCGCGCTCGCGCCATCGATCGCCTGGCTCATTGCCTTCCGCACGCTGCAAGGCGTCGGCGCGTCCGCGGTGATGGTGATCCCGCGCGCCATCGTCCGCGACATGCACACCGGCGTCGAGGCGACGCGGCTGATGGCGCTGATGATGCTCGTCTTCTCCGTCTCGCCCATCCTCGCGCCGCTCACGGGAAGCGCGCTGATCGTGCCGTTCGGCTGGCGCGCCGTCTTCGTCGCGGTGACCATCGCCGCCTTGCTCGGTCTGATCCTGCTCGCGCTCTTTCAGCCGGAGACGCGGCTCCCGCAGGATCGCATCCGAATCAGCCTCGGGAGCCTCGCCGCGGGCTTCGGCAAGCTCCTCCGCGATCGGCATTTCCTCGGCCTGACCTTCATCGCCGGACTCGGCATGTCGAGCTTCTTCGCGTTCCTCGCCTCGTCGTCCTTCATCTACATCGACCATTTCGGGCTGACGCCGACCAGGTACAGCCTCGGCTTTTCGGTGAACGCCGTCGGCTTCATCGGCTCCTCGCAGTTCGCCGCAAGGCTCGGCGGCCGCTTCGGCATGGCGCGCGTTGTGACGACGGCGGTGACCCTTTACGCGGCGATCGCCGTCGCGCTCTTGGGCGTGACGCTCGCCGGAATCGACAGCCTCGCGGTCTTGATCGTGATGCTCTTCTGCTCCTTCGCCTTCCTCGGCCTCGTCATCCCGACGACGATGGTGCTGGCGCTTGACGCGCACGGGCCGATCGCGGGCATGGCGTCGGCGCTCGGCGGCACGCTGCAGATGGTGACCGGCGCCTTGATGATCGTCGTGGTCAGCGCCTTCTTCAACGGCACGGCACTGCCGATGGTGTCGACGATTGCGGCCTGCTCTCTCGGCGCTCTCGTGCTCGCGCACCTGACCCTCGGCCGCCGCACGCTTGCCCCCGCCCCGGCGGAGTAGCGGGCTCTAAGACGTCGACGAGCGTAACCTCTCCCTTGAGAGGAGGTCGAAATTCCGAGCGAGCGGAGCGAGCTGGATTTCAGGAGGGGGTAAAGAACTGCTGCCCCCTCCGTCTTCTTCGCCCCGCCGATCCGCGCTAGCCTCGCGCGATGCCGGCGCCAAAACCCCTCCTCTACGACTACCCGACCTCCATCTGCTGCCAGATGGTGCGGCTGACTTTTGCCGAGAAGGGCGTCGCCTACGACCGGCAGACCGTCGACATCATGGAGAAGGCCGAGCAGTTCGAGCCCTGGTACACGGCGCTCAATCCAAAGGCCGTGGTGCCGACGCTCCGGCTCGGCGACGAGATCGTCATCGATACGATGCTTATCGTGCCGCGCATCGACCGCGATTTCGAAGGCCCGCCGCTCATCCCCGTCGATGTCGCCGCGCGCGCCGCGATGGAAGCGACGATGCGCGACGTGATGGCGCTTCACTACGGCGTGCTCCTTTATTCGCGCCGGCTCGATGCCGACGGCACCTCGCCGATCGTCGTCGCGCGCGGAAAATTCCTGCGCGAGCAACGCGAACGATATCCCGAGCGCGCCGAGGCGCTCGACCGCCGCATCGCCGGCAACGCGCGCCTGCAGAAGATCCTGGCCGACCCGGGCGAGGTCGAACGCTACATCGGCGAGGCGCGCGCCGTCGTCGACCGGCTCAACGCCGCGCTTTCCGAGAACGCCTTTCTCAGCGCGTCGCACTGGACGCTCGCCGACGCGTTTGCGACCGCGGCCCTTGCCCGCTTCCGTCTGCACGGCTTCGCGTCGTGGTGGTCGAACGGCGAGAATACGAACGTCGCCGCCTATTACGGGCGCATGAAATCCCGTCCGAGCTGGAAAGCAGCCGGCGTGGTTGACGCAGGCAGCGAACGAGATTTGTAGGCGCGATTTTCTTGCAAAATACCGCGGTTTTCCGGGCGAAAACCGGCCGGGCCTTGAATAAACCGCAATCGATCACAATATTTCAGCATCGATCTTTGGCCGGACAACTGGGCCCTTTGCCTTGGCACTGCCGGGCGCACGTTCAGCTTCTCCAAATCTCGATAGAGCTCGCGGCCGCGGCTTTCGCGCGCCGTAAGCACGTGCAACCGTCAGTGAAAGGACAATCCATGAAAACGGGCACCGTAAAGTTCTACAACAACCAAAAAGGCTTCGGCTTCATCCAGCCGGACGATGGCAGCAAGGATGTCTTCGTCCATGCGACCGCGCTTGAGCGCGCCGGCATGCGTGACCTCGTCGAGGGTCAGAAGGTCTCCTTCGACGTAGAGACCGACAATCGCAGCGGCAAGATGGCTGCGGCGAACCTGCAGCAGGCCTAAGGCCGCAAAGCCTGGCGCGCCGTTCGCGGCCCCGCGCCTTTTGAAAACACCAGCGGCAGCCGACCTGATCGGCGGCCGCGATACTTCGGACGACCCCCGCGCCTCACCCGCGCGATCCAATTTCGAGGAGAATGCCCTTGCTGGTCTTCGTGCGCGATAACAATGTCGAACAGGCGCTGAAGGCGCTGAAGAAGAAGATGCAGCGCGAGGGCGTGTTTCGCGAGATGAAGCGGCGGAAGGCCTACGAGAAGCCGTCGGAGAAACGGGCGCGCGAGAAGGGCGAGGCGATCCGGCGCTCGCGCAAGGCCGCGCGCAAGCTCGCGCAGCGCGAAGGGCTCCTGCCGATGCCGAAGCGCAAGGTGCCGCTCACCGGCCGCGGGCGCTAGCCAAGGAGAACCAGATGCACAAGTTCAAGGTCGGCCAGCGGGTGCTCTTCTCGGCCGCCAATATCGAACGCGGCGCCGCCGGCATCTACAAGGTCGTGGCGCATCTTCCCGAGGAGCAGGGCGACCGCCAGTATCGCATCCAAAGCGCCGCCGGCCCGCGCGAGCGCGTGGCGAAGGAAAGCCAGCTCTCCGCCATCGAGGCGATGGGATGACGCGCGGTCGCCCGGCCAATGTCGACCAGAGCCCGGCGCGGCCGAGCGGAGATTTCGACTATTCGGCTCCGGCCGAGATGTTCATGACGCATGCGCGCTCGGCGCGCCGGCATACCACCACCTACCGCCGCTTCCCGACCGCCGCCGAGGCGATCCGCTTCGCGGTCGAGGAGATTCCGCCGCCGCTCCTCGTCGGCGCGGTGATGGAGGTGCGCGAGGAGCGCTTCGACCACAAGGGCATCCGCGAGCTTTATGCACAGGACGGCTATCCGCTCGCACGCCGCTGAGCGCCCGCCGCTTGAGCCACGCGTAGCCGCCGACTAAACGTCGCCTTGCCCTGGGGGATTCGCGATGGCACGCTTTGAACTGACGATTTCGAACGGCGAGAAGATTCTGATCGATCACCCGGCCGACGACATAAAGGCGCTTCTCGCGGAGCTCAGTGCGAGCGCTTTCCTTGTCGCCGTTGAGATCAAGGTCGGCGCGACGTCGGTGCCGCACGAGGTGATCCTCGCGACCCGGCAGATCACCCTCGCACGGCCCGCCGACGCCGACAGCCGCCAGAGCTCGACCTTCCGCCCGAAGCGCTAGTCGCCGCTTACTTCTTCTGCTCCGTCACCGCGGTCGCCTTGCCGATCGCGCCGGGCGCGGATGCTCTGAGATACCGCGGTATCTTGTCCTTCTTGTCGACGCTCTTCTTCTTTTTCTGTTCCTTGGTGCTGCGCTGCTGTCCCTTGGCCATCGCGTCCTCCTGAAGGCGGCGAAAGCGCCTCCGATGCCGGCGAAAATAGCCCCGCCGGCGCCCGCCGGGAAAGGCCCTCTTTAACCCCCCGCGCCTTTCCGCCATATAGCGTCCGTATCTGGAGCGCGCGCCCTGGTCCTGAAATGCCCATGATCCCGTTCCTGAAGATGAACGGCCTCGGCAACGATTTCCTGGTCGTTGACGCGAGGACGCACGCCCGTTCGCCCGCGCCCGGAAGTGATCCGTGCGCTTGCCGACAGGAAGAGCGGCGTCGGCTTCGACCAGTTCATCACCATCGAGAAAGGCCGCGCCCCCGCCGACGCCTTCATGCGCATCGACAATGCCGACGGCGGCGAG
Organism: uncultured Alphaproteobacteria bacterium; assembly: GCA_963778625.1. Taxonomy (GTDB): domain Bacteria; phylum Pseudomonadota; class Alphaproteobacteria; order Rhizobiales; family Afifellaceae; genus DASWJZ01. The sequence continues at coordinate 168,825 of CAVZVB010000005.1, read as the reverse complement.
GTGGAAGCCTGCGGCAACGCCACGCGCTGCGTCGGCCGCCTCCTGATGTCGGAGACCGGCCGCGCCGAGGCCGCGATCGAGACCGTCGTCGGCCTCCTCTTCGTCCGCCCGGCTGCGAGCGCGGACGGACGCAACGCACTCCAGAGCCGTATTGCCGGGCTTGACCCGGCAACCCAGGCCAGACGCACGCGGCCTTCTTGTTCAATCGCCCGATCTCATCTCCGTCGACATGGGCATCCCGAAATTCGGCTGGCGGGAGATCCCCCTCGCCGAAGAATTCCGCGACACGCGCGCCATCGAACTTCAGATCGGGCCGATCGACGCGCCGGTGCTGCACTCGCCCTCCGTCGCCAATATCGGCAACCCGCACGCGATCTTCTGGGTCGACGACGTCGACGCCTACGACCTCGCGCGCTTCGGGCCGATACTGGAGAACCACCCGATCTTTCCGGAGCGCGCCAACATTTCGCTCGCGCAGGTGACCGCGCCCGACGCGATCACGGTGAAGACCTGGGAGCGCGGCGTCGGCATCACGCGCGCCTGCGGCACCGCCGCCTGCGCCGCGCTCGTCTGCGCCGCGCGCAAGAAGCTGACCGGCCGCGCCGCCACCGTCACCCTCCCCGGCGGCGACCTTATCATCGAGTGGGACGCGCGCGACCACATCTGGATGACCGGCCCGGCGGAGCTTGAGTTCACCGGCGCCTTCGACCCCGACACCGGCGCCTTCACCCGCAACGCCGCCGCGGCCTAGCCGCAGCGCGCGGCGCACCCTCTCCCCCGGAGGGAGAGGGTGGCCTTCGGCCTTGGCCGAAGGTCGGGAGAGGGGAGCCCTCAGCAATGTCGTCATTGCCGGGCTTGACCCGGCAATCCATTCCGTCACTGCCGAACATGGCCTCTCCCGCCCTGTGAAGCTTCCACGAAGCAGGGCCTCGCCCTGCGAAGCCGTAGGCGAAGCAGGGCGCCCTAGCCCTGCGAAGCCGTAGGCGAAGCAGGGTTGCCCCATCCACTCAATGCTCTAACCTCCCCCGCGAGGAGGCCGCAGCTCGACGACGGAGTTTCGCCATGCTGCGCCTTTTATTCCGCACGGCCGTTGCCGTTCTCGCCCGCACGTTCCTCTGGATGACGTTCAGCGCCGTGCTCATCCTCGGCGCCTTGCGCTACGGGCCGACGCTCCTCGCCTCGACGCTCCCCGAAGACATCCGCCCGAAGCCCACCGAGATCGCCAAAATCACCCCGCAGCAGATCCTCGACGCACTCAAGGGGATCAGAGGCGCGCTGGACTGAGCGCCCACCTCCCCTTCGCGGGAGGTCGGAGTTTGCGTTCCGCAAACTCCGGGAGGGAGCGCGAAGCGACCAACCACGGCGACGCATCCCCACCCCGCTCTTGCCTTGGCAATGCTGGTGCTTCGCGCCAGCGGAGCCAGCGCGGCGGACTAATGAGGAGGCAGGCATGAGGTCGGAGGAGCGAAAATTGCTATCGCATCGATGAGCTCGCGTGCTAAGCGCGACAAGTTCTTGTGATGACCTCGCTATCGTATTCCATACCTCACGCCGGGCACGTGGAGATACCACTATATCCCCCGGCAGATGCGCTTTACGCAATTCTAAAAAACTCGGCGAGATCAGAAGACTCTCGACTACAGCATATTGGCGCACTTGAAATCGTGTATCCGGGTATCTCTCATTCTCGCTGGGACTATACGGTCTCTATGCTCCACGCCGTCACGCGTCTCCGGCGCGCGGTTTCTAACTCAGGTTTTTCGATCGGCGCGGCAGAGTTTTCGTCTACCTCGGCTGCCCTCCAATGCATCGCTCTTCTGACAAACATCGGCCATGTCCCGGGCACTTATTCTGTCGAGAAAGGCATCACGCGATTTGTGCTCACTCAGGATCCTGAAAGCCCCGCTCAGCCCGCTATTTGCGCGCCACTCGACCTCCCGACGCATCCGAGACATTGGGGCCGCCGCCGACGCTGCATTGAACGAGGCCGACTACCTCGTGTTAAACAGAATATTGGGCATCCTGAAGCTCATTTCCAATTTTGACAAAACGGCCACAGTTCCCGATTGGCTTGTCTACGATTTCTACACCCCATTTGTTCTTACGAACTTGCGTGGGGAGAACACTAAGTGGCGGGAGATAGACGAATACTTTGGCGTTGCGCGCCGATTAGCTTATCTGAACCGGGATACGAACTCTGAATCGATTCGCCGATTACCGGTGGCTCTCTCTCCCCTTATTTCAACTCTATCTGACGCCGGGGAACTTACCCGGGAACGTTTAGCGCAATCTCGCGAAATCATTGCCGCATTTGAACACACTGTCTATGAGCGCTTCTATCACGCACCCGCCGCTCGCCGAGCGATCGCGGTCGTGTCCTCGTATCTGTTTGAGTTCCTCAAATCGAGACACAACCATTGGCATGAAATTGAAACGTGGCTTTTCAAGTCCGCTCTTGATGATGTGCTCAATGTCCAAGACGTTTCCTCTCTAGTCCAAAGGGCCGAAACAATTGGATCGATTTCGCTGCGAAGCTTTTTCTTGTCGCTCCACTCCAGATTTGCGGCAACCGAGAATGCTTTGTCAGACGCGATTAAAGGTTTGAGTGCTGCCGTCACACCGATAGCTGTCGGCGCCAACGTCTATAGGCCTCCGGAGTCCAGACACATGCTCGAACCTGACCATGCCTATATCGATGCTTATTCGATTGGCTCGGCCTCTTCACAGCAAACGGGGCGATTCCTAAGATGGGCGGCGGCGAGATTTGATGAAACTGGAGAGGACAACGTTCTTGCGACTTTCATAAAGCCCGACGCTGAAACGGGTGTGACTTGGGTCTGCTACGCCGCCTAGTCGAGCTCTCTTGGCCTGGCGTGCAAATTGAGCTGACTCCATGGCCCCTATCCCGCCTTGGGAAATTTGGCAACCAAATGCAAGGCGACGTTGGAATTTGGGACCGCTCAGCAGACCTGAATGACTGGATGGTAAGGCACATAACTCGGAAGCCTAGGACGTGTCCAAAGGGCTTCGAATTAATCCGCGCTGAGCTGGATGGGTTGGCACAACTTAGAGCAACGCTGCGAAGGAGTTGGAAGGCCTATCGAACTCGTCCGCGCCAGCGCCTTTTTCTGCTGACCTCTTCGGTGCGGCTCTTGACGACAGCCAGCGTAGACAACACCATTCGAGAATTTGATGGAGGTATCTTGCAGGTGTCGGCTCGTTCCGGTCGGGGGACGTTGTTCTTGCTTGAGACAAAGAGCCGGAATACCTCGGAGAGGGCAGCGAACGTCCTTCGACAAAAGCTTATTGATGTTGGATTGGCGGGAGCAGTGCATCGGCTAAAGTCTCATTCCGCATACGCCGAAATGCGGCTTTAGAGGCGGCATCGTCCTGCGTCACGTATGTTACGCGCTCGCGCGGCGATGATCGTCGCCCGAGTGGAACAGAGCATTGGCCATCAGCCTCCTCACATTTGACACCCTCCCCCTCCCCGCTACATCTCCGCCAATGCCCCTCGCCACCCTCACCTTCGGCTGTCGTCTGAACGCCGCGGAATTCGCGCGCGATGCAGTCCCGCGCGCCGGAGGCGGGGCTGGACGACGCGATCCTCGTCAACACCTGCGCGGTGACGGCGGAGGCCGTGCGCCAGGCGCGGCAGGCGATCCGCAAGGCGCGCCGCGAGCATCCGCGAAGACGATCGTCGTCTCCGGCTGCGCCGCGCAGACCGAGCCGGAGAAATTTGCCGCCATGCCGGAGGTCGATCTCGTCCTCGGCAACGAGGAGAAGCTCCACGCGCAGTCGTATCGGCGATTGGATGGAAGAGCGCACGGCGCCGACCGCCTCGGCCACAACACTGATGTCGTCATTGCCGGGCTTGACCCGGCAACCCAGTCCGGCCCCGCCGAACACGCCGTCGACCGTTCCGGAATGGATGCCCGGATCAAGTCCGGGCATGACGACACTGGAAACAGTGCGGGGCCTTTATCCACGCCCCTCCCCGACTTCGGCCTCTCGCCTTCAGAGAAAATCCGCGTCGGCGACATCTTTGCCGTGCGCGAGACCGCCGCGCATCTCATCGACGGCTTTGCCGCGCCCGACACGCAGCGGCAACGAGCGCGCCCGCGCCTTCGTGCAGGTGCAGAACGGCTGCGATCATCGCTGCACCTTCTGCGTCATCCCCTACGGGCGCGGCAATTCGCGCTCCGTGCCGATGGGCGCGGTGGTCGACGCGGTTCGCCGGCTCGCTGAGCACGGCGTCGCGCGAAATCGTGCTGACCGGCGTCGACATCACCGCCTACGGCGCCGACCTTCCCGGCCGCCCGAAGCTCGGCGCGCTGGTGCGCGAAATCCTGAAGCATGTGCCGGAGCTTCCGCGCCTGCGCCTCACCTCGATCGATTCCGTCGAGGCCGACGACGATCTCCTTCGCGCGCATCGCGCGAGGAGGAGCGGCTGATGCCGCATCTTCATCTCTCGCTGCAGTCGGGCGACGACATGATCCTGAAGCGCATGAAGCGCCGCCACTGCCGCGCCGACGCGATCCGCTTCTGCGAGCGCGTGCGCGCGCCTCCGCCCCGACATCGTGCTCGGCGCGGATCTGATCGCCGGCTTCCCCGACCGAGACCGACGCGATGTTTCAAAACACGCTGTCGCTCGTCGACGATTGCGGGCTGACGCTGCTCCACGTCTTCCCCTTCTCCGCGCGCCCCGGCACGCCCGCCGCGCGCATGCCGCAGACGGACGCGTCTTTTGGTGCAGAAGAGGGCGCAGACCGTGCGCCAGAAGGGCCATAGTGCACTGTCCGCGCGTCTCTCCGCGGAGGTGGGCAAGGTGCGAAATATCCTCGTGGAGAAGCCTGGCTTCGGCCGCACGGAGCATTATCTTCCGGTCGATATTCGAAGGCGGCGCAGCGGGCGAGATCGTGTCAGCGAGGATTGAAAGCGCTTCCGACAAGTCCCTCTACGCGCAAGAGATTCAAGTCGCGGCCTGATGGCGGAATCGCGAAAGGGTCTGTTGGGGCGGCTCTTCGGCGGCGAGGCTGAGCCTGCTCGCGAAACCGAAATGCCATCCCCGCAAGCCGCTGAAGAGCCTGCGGAATCTTCCGCCGAGCCGACGAAGCGGAGCTTGTGGAACCGGCTGAAATCCGGCCTCGCCCGCTCCTCCCAATCGCTGACGACCGGCATCGCCGACGTCTTCACGAAGCGCAAGCTCGACGCGGAAGCCCTTGAAGAGCTTGAGGATTTGCTTCTGAAGGCCGACCTCGGCACGGCCACCGCGACGCATGTCGTCGAGGCGCTGTCGCGCCAGCGCTTGAACAAGGAAATCACGCCGGAGGAAGTGCGCGCGGTGCTCGCCGCGGAGGTCGAAAAGACTTTGGCGCCCGTCGCCAAGCCATTGGAAATCAACGCGGATCATCGCCCTTTCGTCATCCTGGTCGTCGGCGTGAACGGCACCGGCAAGACCACCACCATCGGCAAGCTCGCCGCCCGCTTTACCGCGCCGAGGGCCGGAAAGTCATGCTTTGCCGCCGGCGACACGTTCCGCGCCGCGGCCATCGAGCAGCTCAAGATTTGGGGCGAGCGCGCGCACGCTCCCGTGGTCGCGAAGGCGCCCGGCTCCGATGCCGCCGGCCTCGCCTTCGAAGCGCTTGAGGAAGCACGAGAATCCGGCGCCGACGTGCTCCTGATCGATACCGCCGGGCGGCTGCACAACAAGGCGGAGCTGATGGCCGAGCTTGCCAAAATCATCCGCGTCCTGAAGAAGCAGGACCAGAGCGCGCCGCACGCCGTGCTCTTGACCCTCGACGCAACGACCGGGCAGAACGCCTTGAATCAGGTCGAGGTTTTCCGTGCTGAGGCAGGCGTGACGGGGCTCGTGATGACCAAGCTCGACGGCACCGCGCGCGGCGGCATCCTGGTCGCGATCGCGGCGAGATACCAGCTTCCGGTGCACTTCATCGGCGTCGGCGAAGCGATTGAAGACCTTCAGCCTTTTTCCGCGCACGACTTCGCCCGCGCCATCGCGGGGCTCGCCTGATGGGCCTCTTCGAACGCGGGCCGAACGAGCCGGGGCATGCGCAGGTCAACCCGGTCCTGAAGCTCGCGCTTGAGCTCGGGCCGCTCGCCGTCTTCTTCTTCGGCAACGCCTATGGCGCTCAGCTGGCGAAGATTTTCCCGCCGCTTGCGGCGCTCGGCGGCAAGCTCTTCGTCGCGACCGCGCTCTTCATTGTTGCCACGTTCGTCGCGCTCGCCGCCTCGCTTCTCCTCACCAGGCGGCTGCCGATCATGCCGGTCGTCACCGGCGTGGTCGTGCTCGTCTTCGGTGGGCTGACGCTCGCTTTGCAGGACGAAGCTTTCATCAAGATGAAGCCGACGATCGTAAACGTGCTTTTCGGCGCGACGCTTCTGGGCGGCCTCCTCTTCAAGCGCCCGCTCCTCGGCTATGTCTTCGACACCGTCTTCCGCCTCGACGACGAGGGCTGGCGCAAGCTCACTTTCCGCTGGGGGCTGTTCTTCTTCTTCCTCGCCGCCGCGAACGAAGTCGTGTGGCGAAATTTCTCCGACGACGCCTGGGTCAACTTCAAGGTGTTCGGCATCATGCCGCTCACCGTCATCTTCACGCTGACGCAGATGCCGCTGATCCAGCGTCACGCACTGCCGGAGCCGGAGAAGAGCTAGCCGCCGCCAAGCGCCTTCTCGATCGCGGGCATAAGGTCGCCGGTTATCCCCTCTCCCGACAGCGGGCCGATGAATTTGTGCACGATGATCCCGTCCTTCACGACGAAGGTCTCCGGCACGCCGTAGACGCCCCAGTCGATGCCGGTCTTGCCGTCGCGGTCGGCGCCGATCCTGGCGAAGGGGTCGCCGAGCGCGCCGAGGAACCGCTGCGCGTTTTCCGGGACGTCCTTGTAGTTGATGCCGACGAGGTCGAAGCGCTTGTCCGCGGCGAGTTGCATCAGCATCGGATGCTCAAGCCGGCATGGTCCGCACCACGACGCCCAGACATTGACGAGGTGCACGCCTTTCGACAGGTCCGCGCTCGAAAGCCCCGCTTCGGCTCCCGCTTCGATCGGCGGCAGCGAAAAATCCGGAACCGGCTTGTTCAGAAGCGCGGAGGGCAGGCGCGACGGGTCGCCGGCGTTCAGCCGAAACGCGAAGAGAATGGCGAGCAAGAGGAAGCCGGCAAGCGGCAGCAGAACCCAAAGCCGCCTAAACGGTGAGCGCGCTGCGGCCGCGCCCTCGCCCGCTGCCTCCGTAGCATCGCTCACCGCGGCACCTCGGAGCGCCGCCGCACGCCGCTCGCCTCAAGCTGCGCAAGCTTCTGCTTTTGCGTTCTGGAATCGAAGAGCACGCCCGCGACCATGCCGATGAGCACGATCGCGGTCGCGAGGTAGGCGGCGACGATGTAGCCGAGATGCGTCATGGCGAGGGCTGCAGCACAGGACGCGCGGAGCCTCTCGGCCTTGCTGCGACAAGTTCCGCGGCGCGCACGCGGCGGCGGAAGATCTCGGCGCGCATCGCCAGAAGAAGCAGCGTCGCGAAGAGCATCGCGAACGCCGCCATCATGACGAAGAGCGGAGTGAGCATTGACGGGTCGATGCTCGGCCCGCCCATGCGGAAGATGCTCTCTCCCTGGTGCAGCGTGTTCCACCAATCGACCGAGAACTTGATGATCGGGATGTTGACCGATCCGACTAGGATCAGCACGGCCGCGACGCGGCCGGCGCGCGACGGATCGTCGAAGGCGCGCCACAGCGCGATCAACCCGAGATACATGATGAAGAGCACGAGGAACGAGGTGAGCCGCGCGTCCCATACCCACCACGCGCCCCACATCGGCTTACCCCAGATCGACCCGGTGACGAGGCCGAGGAATGTCAATGCCGCGCCGAGCGGCGCCGCGCTCTTCGCGGCGACGTCGGCAAGCGGATGCCGCCAGACCAGCGTGCCGAGCGCCGCGATCGCCATCAGCACGTAGCAGCCCATCGCCAGCGTCGCCGCCGGGACATGCACGTACATGATCCTCACGCTGTCGCCCTGCTGGTAGTCGGGGGGCGAAGCATAAAGCGCGAAGTAGAGGCCGAGGGCAAAGAGGCTGACTGTCACCGCCGCGAGCCACGGCAAAACCCGCGCGGAAAACGCGAGGAACCGCGTCGGGTTGGCCAGGTTCGTCAGGGGCGCGATCAGGCTCGGCATGGCCCGAAACCTATTGCCGCACGGGTTGATCGGCAATGCGGCAGATCAATCGTATGCGATCACTCAAGCGCGAGCCTTAGCGCAGCCGCCGCGGCGATCGGCGCGAGCGCCAGCGCGGCAAGCGTCCCCGCGCAAAGCAGCAGGAAGGGCGAGAGGAACGGCTCGGGATCCTGGATCGCGCCGGTCGTCGCCGCCACGCCGAAGATCAACACCGGCACGGTGAGCGGCAGCACCAACACGGCGATCAGCAGGCCGCCGCGCGGAAGTCCGGCGGTGAGCGCCGCGCCGACCGCGCCGATCAGCGTCAACGCCGGCGAGCCGACGAGAAGCGTCAATGCCACGGCACCCATCGCCAACGGCTCGATATTGAGAAGCAGACCGAGTATCGGCGCGGCGACCACGATCGGCAGCGCCGTCGCGATCCAGTGACCGGCGACGCGGCCGAGCACATAGACGACGAGCGGCTCGCCGGAGACGACATAAAGGTCGAGCGAACCGTCCTCGCGGTCGGCGCCGAACAGCCGCTCAAGGCCGAGGAGCGAAGCAAGGAGCGCTGCGATCCAAAGCATCGCCGGCCCGATGCGGGCGAGAAGCTTGAGCTCCGGCCCGACGCCGAACGGCACGACCGTGATGACCGCGAGGAAGAAGATCAGCGCGACCATCGCACCGCCGCCGGCGCGAAGTCCGAGCCTGAGCGTCTGCGCGGCGACGACAAGGAGCGTCGTCATGAAGCTGCACCGAGCTCAAGCGTCGCATGCGCCTCTATCGGCAACACCTGATGCGTCGCCGCGACAAGCAGCCCGGAGCGGGAAAGGTGCGCCGTCATCAGTCGGCCGAGCAGCGCCTCGCCGTCGCTGTCGAGCGATGAGGCCGGTTCGTCGAGCAGCCACAGCGGTCGCGGCGAAAGAAGCAGGCGCGCGAGCGCCGCCCGCCGCCGTTGCCCGGCGGAGAGGACCGCGACGTGAAGGTCGAGAGCATGTCCGACGCCGGCGATCTCGGCGGCCTCGTCGATGTCGTGGTCGAGAACGACGCGCCCCTCTTGCCGATAGACTCTGCTCCAGAAGCGAAGCGTCTCGCGCAGCGTCAGTGCCGGCTTCAGCGCGTCCGCATGCCCGACGTAATGCGTGACCGGAGCATCCTCTGCCCGTCCTTCGAAGCGAAGCTCGCCCGCGGCGGGCCGCAGGAGCCCGGCGATCAGGCGAAGTAGGCTCGATTTCCCCGCGCCGTTCGGACCGACGACGGCGAGCGCCTTCCCAGGCTCCAGACGGAATGAAACGCCGGAAAAGACCGCGCGGCCGCCGCGGCTGCAGCTGAGATCGCGCACGTCAAGAACAAGCGGGCCGAAGGCTCCTTGCGGCATCCTGAAACTTTACGCCCCGCAGTTTTGAACGTTTCCGGTCTCTGGCGTCGGCTTACAAAATCCACTATATCCGCGGCAACCCGGCGCGACAGGCGCTCCTCCTCGCCGGTTGTTCAGATTTCCGATCTGAAGCCGGCGACGCCACTGCCGCATTCGACGAAGGAGCCCGACGTGTCCCAGCCCTCTCTCGACAGCTTCAAATGTCGCCGCGCGCTCGAAGCCGGCGGCAAGACCTACACCTATTTCTCGCTGCCCGACGCGGAAAAGAACGGGCTGCCGGGCGTCTCCCGCCTCCCCTTCTCGCTGAAGGTGCTGCTTGAGAACCTGCTTCGCTTCGAGGACGGGCGCAGCGTCACCGCAGACGACATCCGCGCGATTGCCGCGTGGCTTGAGAAGCGCAGATCCGACCGCGAGATCGCCTACCGGCCGGCGCGCGTTCTGATGCAGGATTTCACCGGCGTCCCGGCCGTCGTCGACCTGGCGGCCATGCGCGACGCGACGGCCCATCTCGGCAGCGACCCGAAGCGCATCAACCCGCTCGTCCCCGTCGATCTCGTGATCGATCACTCCGTTATGGTGGACTTCTTCGGCACCGCGAACGCCTTCGCGAAGAACGTCGACATGGAATATCACCGCAACGGCGAGCGCTACACGTTCCTGCGCTGGGGCCAGGAGGCGTTCGACAATTTCCGCGTCGTGCCGCCCGGCACCGGCATCTGCCACCAGGTGAACCTCGAATATCTGGCGCAGACGGTATGGACGCGCGAGGAGCGCGAAGGCGGCAAGCGGGTCACCTACGCCTTCCCCGACACGCTGGTCGGCACCGATTCGCATACCACGATGGTGAACGGGCTCTCGGTGCTCGGCTGGGGCGTCGGCGGCATCGAGGCCGAGGCCGCGATGCTCGGCCAGCCGATCTCCATGCTGATCCCCGAAGTGATCGGCTTCCGCCTCGACGGCAAGCTGCCTGAAGGCACGACGGCGACCGACCTCGTGCTCACCGTAACGCAGATGCTGCGCAAGAAGGGCGTCGTCGGCAAGTTCGTTGAGTTCTACGGGCCCGGACTCTCGAACCTCACGGTGGAGGACCGCGCGACGATCGGCAACATGGCGCCGGAATATGGCGCGACCTGCGGCCTCTTCCCGATCGAGCGCGACACCATCAAATATCTCTCCGCCACCGGCCGCGACCCGGATCGCGTCGCGCTGGTCGAAGCCTATGCGAAGGCGCAAGGGATGTGGCGCGACGATAGCTCGCCCGAGCCGGTCTTCACCGACACGCTTGAGCTGAACCTTGCCGCGGTCGTCCCCTCGCTTGCCGGACCGAAGCGCCCGCAGGACCGGGTCGCGCTCTCCGACGCGGCGCGGCAATTCGAAAAGGCGCTGACCGAAATCCGTCCGGACGGCGGCGCGAAGAGCGGCAAGGTCGAGGGCGCCGACTACGAGCTCGCCGACGGGCATGTGGTGATCGCGGCGATCACGTCGTGCACCAACACCTCCAACCCGAGCGTCCTGATCGGCGCCGGGCTCCTCGCCAAGAAGGCGCATGAGATGGGCCTGAAGCCGAAGCCCTGGGTGAAGACCTCGCTCGCCCCGGGCTCGCAGGTAGTGACCGAGTATCTGAACAAGGCGGGGCTGCAGGAGCACCTCAACGCACTCGGCTTCAACCTCGTCGGCTACGGCTGCACGACTTGCATCGGCAATTCGGGGCCGCTCTCCGAACCGATTTCCGAGGCAATCGCCAAAAACGACATCGTCGCCTGCTCTGTGCTCTCCGGGAACCGCAACTTCGAAGGCCGCGTCAATCCAGACGTGCGCGCCAACTATCTTGCCTCCCCGCCGCTTGTCGTCGCCTATGCGCTCGCCGGCTCGCTCAAGGTCGACATCACCAAGGAACCGCTCGGCGAGGACAAGGATGGCAATCCGGTCTATCTGAAGGACATCTGGCCGACCTCCGCGGAGATCGCGAGCGTTATCCGCGAGAGCATCTCGCGCGAGATGTTCCGCGCCCGCTACGGCGATGTGTTCCGCGGCGACGAGCACTGGCGCAAGATCAAGGTCGAGGGTGGCCTCACCTATAAATGGGTCGACGGCTCGACCTACGTGCAGAACCCGCCCTACTTCACCGACATGAAGCCGACGCCGGAGCCGCTGACCGACATCGTCAACGCGCGCATCCTCGGCCTCTTCGGCAATTCCATCACCACCGACCACATCTCGCCCGCCGGCTCCATCAAGCGCGACGGGCCGGCCGGCGATTATCTGTTGTCGCATCAGGTGCGGCCGGCAGAGTTCAACTCCTACGGCTCGCGTCGCGGCAACCACGAAGTGATGATGCGCGGCACGTTCGCCAACATCCGCATCAAGAACCAGATGGTGCGCGGCGTCGAAGGCGGCGTCACCGTGCATCACCCCTCCGGCGAGCGGCTGCCGATCTACGACGCGGCGATGCGCTACCAGCAGGAGAACGTGCCGCTCGTCATCTTCGCCGGCAAGGAATACGGCACCGGCTCGTCGCGCGACTGGGCGGCGAAAGGAACTCGGCTCCTCGGCGTGCGCGCGGTGATCGCGCAATCGTTCGAGCGCATCCACCGGTCGAACCTCGTCGGCATGGGCGTGCTACCGCTGGTCTTCGAAGAGGGTACGAGCTGGGAGAGCCTCTGGCTGAAGGGTGACGAAACGGTCACCATCCGCGGCATCGCCGACCTGAAGCCGAGGCAGACCGCGAGTGTGGAGATCACCCGCGCCGACGGAAACAGCGTGAACGTGCCGGTGCTCGTCAGGATCGATACGCTCGACGAGCTTGATTATTTCAAGAACGGCGGCATCCTTCACTACGTCCTGCGAAACTTGGTGAAGCAGGCCGCCTGAGGGGGATCGGATAGGCGCATCGAATTCGCGGTCAGCGGCCGGCTGGCCGCCGGCTTCAAATACGTGTGTGTCAATCCATTGTGACTGGCCCGTGACGAAGTCCCGGGTCGTAGCTGGAAGGCATGAGAACTCTCTCCACGCTTCTCGGCGTCCTTGCCGCCTGCGCGATTGCCACCTCGGCCTCCGCGCAGACGCAGGATACTTCGAAGCAGCCGAAGGCGATCGTCGAGCTCTTCACCAGCCAGGGCTGCTCGTCCTGCGTCGCCGCCGATGCCTACTTCGCCGATCTCGTCAAACGCGACGACGTCGTCGCGCTTTCGCTGCACGTCGACTATTGGGACTATCTCGGCTGGCGCGACACGCTCGGCGACCCGGCGCACACCGAAAGGCAGCGCGACTACGCGGCAGTGCACGGCAGCCGCCGCATCTACACCCCGCAGATCGTCGTCAACGGTACGGAAGACTTCGTCGGCAGCGACCGCCGCTCGGTCGACGCCGCGATCGCGCACTCAACCCTCGCCGTTCCCGTCACGATGCGCCGCGGCGACGGCACGGTTGAGATCGAGGTCGCGGCGCGGCCCGAGCCGCACAACGTGCCGGCGACGATCCGGCTCGTGCTCATGACGTCGGAAGCAAAAGTGGCGATCGCGCGCGGCGAGAACGCCGGCTCGACGATCGACTATTACAACGTCGTGCGCGCCATGCGCCCGGTCGGCATGTGGGACGGCGAAGCGGTCAAGATCACGCTTCCCGCACATGAGATCATGCCGGGCGGAATCGACGGTTGCGCCATCATCGTGCAGGAAGACCAACCGAACGGGCCGGGCGCCATCATCGGCGCCGCCTGGCTCGGCGATTGGCACTAGCCGGCGGCCGCCGCCGTTACGAGCTTCTCGACATCCGGCAATATTCCGCCGACGATTTTCGCAACGCCCTCAGCCGTTGGGTGCATCCCGTCGGCCTGGTTCAGCGCGGGGTCGGTTGCGACGCCAGCCAGGAAGAAGGGATAGAGCGGCACGCCGTATTCGGCGGCAAGCTCGGGATAGATGGCATCGAATTCTTTGTCGTAGGCATCGCCGAGATTGCGCGGCGCAAGCATGCCGGCGAGAAGAACCGCCTGCCCGCGCGCTTTGAGCTTCGCCACGATCTCCGAGAGCGCCTTCTTCGTGAGCGCCGGGTCGATGCCGCGCAACGCGTCGTTGGCGCCGAGCTCGACGATGACGATGTCCGTGTCGGCCGGCACCGACCAGTCGAGCCGCGCGAGACCGTCCGCCGCCGTGTCGCCAGAGACGCCGGCATTCGCGACCGTCACGTCGCGACCCTCCGCCTTGAGCGCCGCCTGAAGCTGGTCGGGGAAGGATTCGCCCGGCAGGAGCCCAAGACCGGCGGAGAGGCTGTCGCCGAGCACCACGATTGCGACCGGCTTTGCGGCGGCCGGAAGCGCCGTCGCGAGGAAGAGCGCCACGGCGAGAGTGGCAAGCCGGACAATGTGCGGCGTTTTGGACTTCTTCACCTGCTACCCATATGCCGAATCCCCGCGTCTGATATAGGCGATCGGAAGTGAACGAACCCGTCATCCTGCTCGACAATGTCGATCTGACGCTTGGGACCGGCCCGGCGCGCGTGCATGTCCTGCGCGGCGTTGATTTTTCCGTCGGCCGCGGCGAGAGCCTCGGCCTTGTCGGTCCGTCGGGGTCGGGCAAGTCGACGCTCCTGATGGTGATCGCGGGCCTGGAGCAGATCGACAGCGGTCGCGTGGTCGTCGCGGGGCAAGATTATTCCGAGCTCGACGAGGACCGGCTCGCGCGCTTCCGAGGGCGGGCGATCGGCTTTGTCTTCCAGGCCTTCCATCTGATGCAGACGATGACGGCGCTCGAGAACGTCGCGGTGCCGATGGAACTCGCCGGCCGTGACGACGCCTTCGCGCGCGCCCGCACGGTGCTTGGGCAGGTCGGCCTCGGCGAGCGCCTCTCGCACTATCCCGCGCAGCTTTCCGGCGGCGAGCAGCAGCGCGTCGCGATCGCCCGCGCGCTCGCCATCGAGCCGGCGATCCTGATCGCCGACGAGCCGACGGGGAATCTCGACACCGCGACCGGCGCCGAGATCGCCGACCTCCTCTTCTCCGCCGTCGCCGAGCGCGACACGACGCTGGTGCTCGTCACCCACGATGCGGGACTTGCGGCGCGCTGCGACCGCACGGTCAGGATCACGGCCGGGCGCATCGATACCGATGCGGTGCCGCTCCGCAAGACCGCCGCCCGCTCATGAGCGTCGCAGACACCGCGATTGCTCTTCGCCTCGCGCTTCGCGAGCTGCGCGGCGGGCTTTCCGGCTTCTATGTCTTCGTTGCCTGCATCGCGCTCGGCGTCGCCGCAATCGCCGGCGTGAACTCCGTCTCGCGCGCCTTGACCGAAGGCATCTCTTCGGAGGGGCGCGTCATCCTCGGCGGCGACATCGCCTTTTCCTTCGTCCAGCGTGAGGCGTCGCCCGAGGAGCTGCATTTCTTCCAATCGCGGGGCCGGGTTGGCATCGTCGCCTCGCTGCGCGCGATGGTGCGAAGCGCCGACGAGAGCAGCACGTCGCTGGTCGAGCTTCGCGCGGTCGACCCCACCTATCCGCACGGCGGAACGCTGCGTCTCGAAGACGGCTCAAGCGATGGCCAGAGGCTTATGGCCCCGCAAGACGGCATTTACGGTGCGCTGGTTGCGCCGGAGCTTCTGGACCGGCTCCACGCCAAGAACGGCGACCGCATCCTCCTCGGCACCGAGATGCTTCAAATCCGCGGCGTGATCCGCTCCGAGCCCGACCGGCTGTCGAGCGGTCTCGGCTTTGGGCCGCGGCTCATCGCCTCGATCGACGCGCTCAGAGCCTCCGGCCTCGTGCGCCCCGGGAGCCTCGTCACCTGGACCTATCGCCTGCGCCTGCCCGACGGCGCCAACGGGCTCTCCGAAATCGAAGCGCTGCGGACGGAGGCCGATGCGCTCTTTCCTACCGCCGGCTGGAACGTTCGCTCCCGCGACGACGCCGCGCCGAGCCTGAAGCGCAGCATCGAACGCTTCTCGCAGTTCTTGACGCTGGTCGGGCTGACCGCACTCGTCGTCGGCGGCGTTGGCGTCGCCAATGCCGTGTCGAGCTTCGTCGACCTGAAGCGCCCGGCGATCGCGACGCTGAAATGCCTTGGCGCGCGCAACGCCGTGGTCTTTCAGATCTATCTCATCCAGATCCTTATCCTCGCGTGCCTCGGGATCGTGCTCGGCCTCATCGTCGGCGCAACACTCCCCTTCGCCGCCAAGGCCGCGCTTGCCGACCTGGTACCGGTCTCCGCCGTCAGGATCTATCCGGTAGAGCTCGGTTTTGCCGTCGTCTACGGGCTTCTCGTCACTCTCGGCTTCGCTCTCGGGCCGCTTGGCCGCGCGCGTCAATTGCCGGCGTCGAGCCTCTTTGCCGACCGCGCCGTGCATTCGCCGCGGCAGCCGCCGATCGGCTATCGCCTCGCGCAAGCCGTGGCTCTCATCGCGCTTGCCGCACTCGCCATCCGGCTCGCCGGCGATCGCCAGCTTTCGCTCTTCTACGTCGGCGCGGTCATCGGCTCATTCGTGGTGCTGAGAGTCGTCGCGGTCGCGATCATGGCCGGCGCGCGCCGCCTCGGCACGGTGCCGGGAACGGCACTGCGCTTGGCGGTGCGCAACGTGCACCGGCCGGGCGCGCTCACCCCGAGCGTGGTGCTCTCGCTCGGTCTCGGCCTGACGCTACTGGTCAGCCTCGCGCTGATAGACAGCAACCTCCGCGGTCAGCTTTCCGGCGCGATCACCGAGAAGGCGCCGGCCTTCTTCTTCATCGACATCCAGGAAAGCGAACGGAACGACTTCGTACGCCTGCTCGATCAGACAGTTCCAGGCAGCACCGTGGAGACGGTGCCGATGCTGCGCGGTCGCATTGCCGAGGTGAACGGAACGCCCGCCGCTTCCCTCATCGGCACGGAACACTCCAGCTGGGCGCTCCGCGGCGACCGCGGCCTGACCTACTCCGACACGCTGCCGCCGAATTCCACGCTCGTGGCGGGCAAATGGTGGCGGCCGAACTATGACGGCGAGCCCCTCGTCTCGCTTGAAAATGAGATCGCGGACGATCTCGGGCTCAAGGTCGGCGACGCGATCACGGTGAACGTGCTTGGCCGCAACATCACCGCGCGGATCGCCAACCTGCGCAAGCTCGAATGGGAGTCGCTCTCCATCAATTTCGTGATGGTGTTCTCGCCGAACACGCTGCGCGACGCGCCGCACACCGATCTTGCGACGCTGCGGCTCCCGCCGGGGAGCGGGCGCGACGCCGAGCGCGCCGTGCTCTCTGCCGTCACCAAGGCCTTTCCCGGCGTGACCTCGATCAGCGTTCGCGACGCGATCGAACTCCGTCAACGCGGTCGTCGCCGATCTGGCGCTCGCCATCCGCGTGGCGGCGTCGCTGGCGCTCGTGGTCTCGATGCTGGTGCTTGGCGGTGCGCTCGCCGCCGGACATCGCCAGCGTCGTCAGGACGCGGTGATCCTGAAGACGCTCGGCGCGACGCGGCCCGTTCTCCTTTCCGCCTTCACGCTCGAATACGGGCTGCTCGGTCTAGCAACCGCACTTTTTGCGCTTGCTGCAGGAACTGCGGCCGCCTGGTACGTCGTGACCCGCGTCATGGAGATGGAATTCACCGTCTATCCGAGCGTCGCGGCGACCGCTGCCGCAACTGCGCTCGCTGTCACCCTCGGCCTCGGCCTCGTCGGCACCTGGAGGATCCTGTCGGTGAAACCCGCTACCCTCCTGAAAAACCTCTAAATCCGAGCATTAAAATGCTGTTAGATCGACGCTTTTCCGCGGCCAAGGCTTGTGTGGCGGACGCCATGTCGCCATATTCGCGCCCGAGCGCCCTTGCTGGACTGGGGCATGCCTTACGGAGGATTTCCAATGGCTGAATCCGATCGGCGTTACCAGACTGCCGTTCGCAGCGGAGCCGGAGCGCGCGTCGCGATCGACCAGGGCCTGCGCGCCTTCATGCTCGGCATCTACAACAACATGGCAATGGGCCTCGCGCTGACCGGCATCGTCGCCTACGGCGCGTTCCGCATGGCAGTGACCCAATCTGTCGGCGGCCAGGTCGCGCTGACGGCCTTCGGGAGCGCCATCTACACGAGCCCGCTGCGCTGGGTGATCATGCTCGCCCCGCTGGCCTTCGTGTTCGGCCTGTCGGCGACGGTGAACCGCATGCAGCCGGCAACGGCGCGGCTTGTCTTCCTCGCCTTCGCGGCGGTGATGGGCCTTTCGATGTCGGCCATCTTCCTGGTCTTCACGCATCAGAGCATCGCGCAGACCTTCTTCGTAGCGGCGGCCTCGTTCGGCGCGCTGAGCCTCTGGGGCTACACGACGAAGCGCGACATCTCGGCCTGGGGATCGTTCCTGTTCATGGGCGTCATCGGCTTGGTGATCGCCATGATCGTGAACATCTTCCTCGCCTCCTCGGCGCTGCAGTTCGCGATCTCGGGAATCGGCGTCGTCATCTTCGCCGGCCTCACCGCCTACGACACGCAGCGGCTGAAGAACACCTACGACGTCGTCGCCGGCGATCAGGTCGCCGCGGGCCGCGCCTCCATCATCGGCGCGCTGCAGCTCTACCTCGACTTCATCAACCTGTTCATGTTCCTGCTGCAGTTCATGGGCAACCGGAACTGATCGCAGCCGAACGGCGAGCTTCGAGCGCGGCGCTTCGGCGCCGCGTTTTTTTCATCCGCGGAAGGCCACGCGGCCCGACGGCTGGTAGCTCCTCAGCCGCCATCCGCGACAAGGCCCGCCGCCGCGATGCCTGCGACCGCCGCCGCCTCGTCGTTGTCCGAGCGATCGCCGGACACGCCTACGGCTCCGATGACAGCCCCGTCGGCGTCCTTGATGAGAACGCCGCCCGCGACCGGCACGAGCGCGCCGCCCACCGCGTGCGCCGCGCCGGCGAAGAAGTGCGGGCGCTCGACGGCCATTTTCTCCAGCATTCGCGAGCCGACATTAAAGGCAAGCGCGCCGTGCGCCTTGGCGTAGGCGACCTCGAACCGCCGCAGGCTCGTGCCGTCCTCGCTCGCAGCCGCAATGACCGCGCTGCGAGCGTCGAGCACGACGATTGAAAGCGGCTTGAACCCTGCGCTCCGCGCGTGCGTAAGGCCTTTTTTCACGATGACCTGGGCGATTTCCAATGTGAGGGACATGACTGAACTCCCGGCGCGAATGACGGAGACGGACGACCTCGTCGCCCGGCGGCGATGCTCTCACCTAGGTCGGAGCCTAGGCTCCAACCAGCGACAGCTTCGGTTTGTCGAGGGTTCTGAGCACGCCGGCGAGCTCGTGGCCGCGCTTCAGGATCAGCCCGCTGGCGGCGACGATCCGGTAGGCGCCCTGCTTGCGCGCCAGCGCCGGAACCTTCTCGACCCGGTACATCGGCATCTCGCTGGCGCGCCTGAAGATCGAGAATACGGCACGGTCTGTGAGGTGGTCGATCGCGTAATCGCGCCACTCGCCTTCGACGACCTTGCGCCCATAGACGCGGAGAATGGCGTCGAGCTCACTTCTGTTGAAGGAGACCCCCGGAGAGGCGGACGGACGGACGTTCGTGGCATTCCGCCGTCCACCGAAAGACCAATCTTCACTCTCGCTCAATCGCGCCTCCCTTCGCGTTGAGGAAAGCATAGCGCGAAAGCGACCGGCCGCCACAGCAATTCATTGAACGGCGCCGACGCGTGGGATTTCCCGCGCTCGTGGGCAATTCCACAATGATGCCCCGATTCAGCCTTTCGCGCGCCATGCTACCTACCGATCTTCGGTGCGTTGCCTCAGGCCCGGCAACGGAAGGCGGCGGAAATCCAGCCCCCAGCCCCCAAAGCCTTCCGGCCGGGGAAGTTAGTATGGTTCAATCCCCCAGAGGTACATTCCCTAGGCCGGCCCAGTGGGCCGGCCTTTTTCTTTGCTCCCACCACCGCTGATCGCACCGCCGCTCGTTAGCGTTCCGCCCTTCAAGCCGCGGCGCGAGCGTCTAGTATTCCCCTGTCGGAGCGTGATTCGGGGGGCGAGATGCCGCGTCTGTTCACCGCGTTGGAAATCCCCTCTCCGATCGGCTTCCAGCTCTCGCTGCTTCGCGGCGGCCTTCCCGGCGCCCGTTGGATCGACCCGGAGAACTACCACATCACGCTCCGCTTTATCGGCGACATCGACCCGCGGATGGCCGACGAGATCGGTCGCGCGCTGATGCGGGTCGATAGGCCCCGGTTCGAGCTGGCGCTTTCCGGGCTCGACGCGTTTGGAGGCAAGAAGCCGCATTCGATCGTCGCCAGCGCGAAGATTTCTCCGGCGTTGCGAGAGCTTCAGGCCGAGCAAGAGCGGATCATCCAGCGGATCGGGCTGGAGCCCGAGCGCCGGAAATTCCGGCCGCATGTGACGCTCGCGCGAATCAGGGGGGCAAACGAAGCCGACGCGGCGAATTATCTCGCGCTCCGCGGCGATTTCCGGACGACGCCCTTTCCGGTCGGCCGCTTCGTGCTTCTCTCCTCCCGTGCCTCCAAGGGCGGCGGGCCCTACATCATGGAAGAGGCGTATCCGCTGGCAGCGTGAAAGGTGCAGCGTCACGCGAAGAGCCCGTGCACATACCAGAGCGGGCTCGCCGTCTCACGGCCGTAAAGCCCTTCACGGAAGAGCCAGTAGCGGCGGCCGCTCTGATCCTCCACGCGGAAGTAATCGCGCGTCAGGCGCTCGCGGTCTTCCGCCCGCCACCATTCCGGCGCGATGCGCTCCGGTCCTTCGGCGCGCAGGACCTCGTGCACGACGCGCCGCCAGCGGAAGCGAAGCGGCGGGCCGTCCGGCACCCCGGCAAGCACCTCAACGGGTTCGGGCTCTTGGAACAGCCTGAGCGGCCGGTCGGGCGGCGTCTCAGCATTCTCATCCGGCGGGGCCCAGGCCGATGCCGAGCCAACGATCGCAGAGGCCGCGGCAAGCGGCCGGGCCAAGACGGCGCGCTCGGGGATATGCGTGTCGAGCGGCTCGAAGCGGGTGATGCGCGCCGGCCCGAGGCGCGCGCCGAGCCGGTTATAGAGATGCGCCAGGCCGGCGTTCTCGCTCTCCGCGCCGGAAAGATCGATCTGCGCCGCGTCAAGCGGCTCGGCGCGAAGCACCGCGAGGCGCACCATGTCGAAGCCGAAGCCGGCGTCCCAGTCGGAGCCGAGCGATGCGAGCCGCTCGGAGAAAAGCGCCGCCACGTCTTGCGCCCCGCGCACCGGCACCGCCGTTCCGACCGAAGCGCGGAAAACCTCGCCGTCGGTGCGGAAGAAGGCGACTTCGATGAGGCGCGCGCCGAGCCCCTGCCGTTCGAGCGCCGGCGAAAGCGTCTTGGCGAGCGAGGCCACTGTCATAAGCAGCGTGGCCTCGTCGATGACCGGCTCGGCGAAGCGCCGCTCGGCCGAAAGCCGCGGCGCCGGGCGGCGCGGCGACAGCACCTCGTCCAGATGTCCGAGCGCCTGGTCGAGGCGGGCGACGAGGCTCATGCCGAAACGGGCGGCGAGCGGCGCGCGCGGCTTGCCGATCAACTGCCCGATCCGCTTAAGCCCGAGCCGGTCGAGCAGCGCCTCCGTTTCCGCTCCGATCCTGAGCGCTGCCACCGGCAGGTCGGCGATCGCCTCCGCCTCTCCACCGGCCGGGGTGCGTCCGCCCGCGCCGTAGCGGGCGAGCGCCGAGGCGACGCCAGCAGTGGAGGCGATGGCGCCCTTTGCCGCAAAGCCCTGGCGCGCGAGGCGTTCGAGGCAATCGGCAAGAAGCGCCGCCTCCCCATCCTCATTGTCGCCGCCCCTGGCGAAGAGATGCGCGCAGCCGGAAATGTCGAGGAAAAGCCCATAGGGCAGATCGAGCGCGACGAGCGGCGTATAGCGGTCCGCCCAGTCTGCAAGCTTGTCGAGCAGCGCGCGGTCGGCCGCCTCGTCCGCCTCCACCACGAAAAGGTCGGGGACCGCACCGCGCGCGTCGGCAAGGCCCGTGCCGAGACGAATGCCGCGCCGCTCCGCCTCCGCGTCGACGGCGACGACGCGAAGCGCATTCTTGATCTTCGCCACGACGGCGAGCGGACGCCCCTCAGGAGGCGCGTCGGACGAGATGCCGCGCTGACGGACGAGCCGGTCGGTCGGGAGGCGGGGCAGGAAGAGGCTCAGGATACGAACGGGCACTCCCCTCCCCACTTTCGCTTCCGCGCTCGGCCTCCCGTTCGGCAAAGCTTCGCTCATGGGAATTCCACTCCACCGTGAAGACGCCGGTCGGCCCGAGGCGGTTTTTTTCCAACGCCAGCCGCCAGGCCATGCGGCCGATGCCTTGGGCGAAGCCGCCGATTTCGCCTGCCGGCGCCGGCGACACGGCAAAGCGCAGCTCCGCCGCGCTCGGCTCGGCACGCGCATTGCCAAGCCGCAGGAGGAAGCCGGCGACGCCTTTTTCGCGGGCGCGGAGCGCGCAGCGACGCGTGGCGGAAAGGTCGAGCGACGCCTGGCGAAGCTCGCAGACCGCAACCCCGAGGCCAGTGCAGGAAAGTGCTGCCTCGAAGGCCCAGAGCGCCTCCGTCTCCGTGCGCACGGCGACCTCCACGACGAGGCCCGGGTCGAGACCGAGCGCCTTAAGCCCCGGCGCGTAGAGCCCGCCCGTCTCGCGTCGCGCATCCGCCTCGCTGATCCAGAGCGTCGAAGGCGGCGCAAGGCAAGCGGCAAGGCGCGCGACGAGCGCCATGACGAAGCCGCCGGCTGCACCCCCGTCACGGCTCTCGCCCGCACGGAATTCCAGGAGCGTGGCAAGCGGCAGCCCGCCGCCGAGCGCTTTATCGAGCGCCGGAAGGCCAAGGGGAAGCCGCGTCCTTCGCGCCTGCGCCTTGAGATTTCCGGCAGCGCGTACGGCGGGGCCCCCGGCGGGTCCAGGCTCTTCAGGGTCGAGCGCCAGCCGGTCGTCCTCGGCGAGGCGACCTTCGATTTCGGCGATGTCCCGGCGCAGGCGGCAAAGCTTCGCCCGCGCCGTGGCGTCGATGGCCATGGCGTTCTCGGATGTGGGTTGTTCTATATTTGTTCTCAACATGCCACAAGCGGAGGCGGAGTCAAGACGGACGGGAAGAGCGCCCGTGCAGCGAAATCAGGACTGCGACGCCGCAACCAGTCGCTTGAGCTTCGAAAGCCGTGAATCCGCGTCTTCGCCGTAGCTGATCGTCCCGACAAAGCTCCCCTCCGCGTCCATAAGGATCACCGACGCGGAGTGGTCCATGCTGTAATCCCCGCCCTTGCCCGGGACCTTGCGATAGAAGGTGTGGAAGGCCTTCGCCGCTTGGTCGATCGTCTCCGCCGTGCCGGTCAGACCGACGATGCGCGGGTCGAAGGCGCTGAGATAGTCCTTCAGAAGCTCGGGCGTATCACGCGCCGGATCGACGGTCACGAACACCATCCGCATCTTGTCGGCGTCCGATCCGAGCTTGCGCAGGGCCTCCGACATCTCGAAAAGCGTCGCCGGGCACACGTCGGGGCAATGCGTGTAGCCGAAGAAGATGGCGTAGGGCTTGCCGCCGAGATCGGCATTCGAGAACGCCCTGCCGCTCTGGTCGATCAATGCAAACGGTCCGCCGATCGAAGGGACGAACGGGCCGACTTCGTATGTGACCTTAGCGCTCCCCGCGCTTGCGAAAGTCAGCGTGCCGGAGAAGCTCTCGCCCTCTTTCAATTGCCGCTTGAGGCCGCGGAAAAGCACCCGATAGGAGCCGGGTCGAAGCTGGAGCGTCCCTCCGGGTGGCACTTCGAGCCCGTCTTCCAACATACGCACGTCGGTCATGCCGGCGACATCCGCGGCCTCCTGGATTTCGACGCGCACGGCAATCTCGACCGTCGCCGAGACAAGGCGATCGCTCTCGCTCCCGCCGTTCTCGATCCGCATGTAACCGGCCGCGCTCTTGGCGTCGGGCTCGGTCGCGAGCGTGAACGGCTCCGCGATTCGAAGCGAGCCGACGCGAAACGCCGGTTCGCCGCTGCCGGGCTGCCGCCGCTCGAAGGTCAGATACGCAGCGACGCCGAGGAGAAGCGCCGCGACGAGGACCGCCGGCATAAGTCGGCGGCCCAGGCGATGCATCGTCATTGCCCCATTGAGTCCATTGAGCCCATCGCCTCACTGCCTTCGGTCGCGCCGATCGGGCCGATAACGTAGGTGACGTCGACGGTCCCGGCCTTCTCGAAGGTGAGCGTGCCGCTGAACTTCTGGCCCTCCTTCAGCGGCTTCTTCAGCTCCATAAACATCACATGATAGGCGCTCGGATCGAACTTGACCGAGCCGCCGGCGGGGATTTCCACGCCGTTATCGAGCGGCCGCATCTTCATGATCCCGTCGACGACGGCCATCTCGTGGAGATCCGAGCGCCCGGCGATCTCGGCCGTCACCGAGAGCAGGCGGTCGGGCTCCGTGCCGCTATTCTCGATGGTGAAATAGCCGCCGCCGACCTGCGCGCCCGGCGGCGTCGCGCGCGCCCACGGATGCACGATGGTGAGCGAGCCGAGCTTGAACTCGTGCGCCGGCGCCTGGCCAGCGGCGAGCGCAAGGCCGAGCGCAAAGAGGCCCGCAAGAAGCCTGACGGAGATCAGGCGCGGAGAAAGATCGAATGTCATTTTCACACTCCAGCTGCTCTGCACGACAAAACGCGTGCGAGCGACGTGTCTGACGATCAATGGTGGTTCGTCCGTCGCGACGGACGTCATCAGACGAAGCGCGGAGGACCGCGCGGCTGGATCGACGAGCGATAGAGGCCGGGACGCGACGGCGATTCCTGCAGCCGCCAGACGACGACCGCCGACGGCCTGAAGGCGAGAAGCACAGGAACGCGCTGCGGCAGCGGCGCGGCAGCGGCAAAATGGCATCCGAACGCGCAACAGTTCCCGCACGAGCGGTCGTCGACGGGCGTCCCGTCGCCGCCGTTGAAGCCGACGGCTGTGTGGCAGAGCGGATTTCCGAAGGCGTCGAGCTGAGCCGGCGAAGCGTGTGCCCCGGCCGTCAGCGCGGCCAGGTAAGTGTGCAGGAAGATGAGCAGCGCGGCGGCGAAAGCCGCCCGCAGCGAGGCCGGTCTCTTGGGCCGCTTGGCCATGATGTCCGGGCCGCCCCTTTCCCCGCGCGCGCGCCCGCCAAGAAGCGGAGCGACTCGCCATTTTAGCGTCGACCGCGTCATATTGCGCGCGCCGAACGGCCCCTCCAGGTGGCAAATCGTCCGATGGCCTCAAGAACCGACCGCATCGTCGCCGTCACCGTCTATGCGGCTGTCGCGCTGTCGCTCGCCGTCGGCGCCGCAATCAGCTTCTGGAAGGAGGACGTCGACCGCTGGCTCGCCAACAACGTCACCGGGATCGGCGGCCCTTTCGATCTGGTCACGCAGGAGAACAAGCCGTTCACCCGCGCCGACCTTCTCGGCCACCCGCACGTCCTTTATTTCGGCTTCACGCTCTGCCCCGACCTCTGTCCGACGACGCTGTTCCTGCTCGCAAGCGTCGTCGAAAGCCTCGGCGACGAAGCGGCGCCGCTGAAAGTCGTGTTCGTGACCGTCGATCCGGAGCGCGACACGGCTGCTGTGATGAAGGACTACGTCTCCGCCTTCGACGCAAACTTCATCGGGCTCACCGGCGCGCCGGAGGCGGTCGCCGCGGCGGCCAAGGCCTACCGCATCTACTATCGCAAGATCGACCTCGGCGACGGCGACTACACGATCGACCACACGGCGTCGGCGATGCTCTTCAACGCCGACGGAACCTACGCCGACTCCATCGCCTACAACGAGACAAAGGATGGCGCGCAGGCGAAGATCGCGCGTCTGCTTCAAGCGAACGCCGCGGAAAGATAGCGGCTGCACCACGACGACGTCGGTCCAGGGCGTGAACTTCGCTAGCCTGAACGGATGACGCTCCGGACCTTCTGCAAGACCAGAATCAAAGCCGGCAGAAAGAGCAAGTCCGCCGCCAGCGCCGAAAAGAGGGTGACGATGACGATCGCTCCGAAAGTGCGAGTCTGCGGCATCTGGCCGAACAAGGTCACGCCGACACCGCAGATAAGCACCATCGTCGTGATTATCATGACCGGACCGATGCGGCGCATGGCGATCGTCACCGCCTCCAAGGGCTCGCGTGCTTCGTTTCGCTCGTGCTGGAAGCGGGCGATGAAGTGGATCGTGTCATCGACCGCGAGGCCAAAGGCCACCGTCAGCGCGATGATGCCGGCATAGTCGATCCCAAACCCGATAAGATAGAGAAGCGCGCCGCTGGCGACGAGCGGGAACAGGTTGGGCAGAAACGCAAGCACCGGTAACGACGGCGAACGAAACGCCAAGCCGATCAGTACCATCACAACCAGGATAGCCAGCATGAGGCCGCGGTTCAGCTGGCGGATCATTGTCGTCGCATGCAGCGCTGAAACGACGGATATGCCGGTCAACTCGATCGAAATGTCCGGGTTCGCTTCCCTTATCGGCGCAAGATCGGCTTCGATGGCTGTGATTTCGGCTCGCATCTCGGTAGCATCGAGATCTGGGAAATGCCCTGTCACCAGCAGCTGACGCGTCTTCTCGTTGACCAAACGAGCGCGCAGATTGTCCGGTAGCGTCTCAAGATAATCGCTGAGCGCACCCTCGCCCTTGTCGCCGAGCTGCCGTTCGATAAGCGCGAGAGACCAGACGTTCCCGACCGTCTCGTGGCTGGCGAGTGCGTCGTGAACCGCACCAACGACTCTTTTGAGCCGCGCGCTCGTAACAGATTCGCCCGCCGGGTATCCGATGACGGCATAGATCGGGCTCGCGGCTGTGAACCCGCCCACGCTCTTCACCGCGTTGATCTGGTCACGGAGGCTATAAGGCACTTGCTCGCTCAATCGAAAGCGCGGATCGAGACTGAGATACATCCCGCTGAAAACGATCGAGGTCGCAACACAGACGATCGCGAGCGGCCAGCAATAGCGTGGAACCCAACGCGCCAACCATCCCGAAACACGATCGAGGCCGACGTCGGTTGCCCAGGCCGCGAGCCGCACCTCTTTCTTGCCCTCAGAACCGAGCAGGATCAGCATCGAAAGCGACGGCACCACCAGCATGCTTACGAAGAAGACCAGCCCGACGGCAACGGCGCCGCCGATGCCGAATTCGTGGATAACCACCGAATCGCTGATGAGGAGCGAGAGCAACGCGACCGACGTCGTCATCGTCGTGAGGAAGCAGGCCGGACCTACCGCCCGCACCGTTCCGTGGACCGCGTCGCCGAGCGCGTCTCCGTCCCGCATCCTGCGGCGGATGCCGTAGGTCAGGTGCATCGCATCGGCGAACGAAATCACCATGACGAGCGGCGGGACGGCGTTCATGAACAGGCTGAGCGGGATGCCGAGGAGACCGAAGGCGCCAAAAGCCCATAAGACCGAAATCGCTGGGCAGACCGTGGATATCACGACAAGCCTGACGTTGCGGAAGATCACCAGGCACATGAGAATCCCGATGAGAAACCCCGCAATGTTGAAGGTCAGGCGGTCTGAGCGACTGGCGAACCGAACTTCACGCTGCATGACCGGGACGCCAAAAAGCTCGTATCGGAGCTTTGTGCCGCGGAGGAGATCGTCTGCCGCGCCGGCCACTGCGTCGAGGCTCGGGACGAGGTTCTCCTTGTTGACGGCCTCCTCCTTCATGCCCGCGATGATGACAAGCATCTGGCCTCCGCTCGGCGTGGTGCCAATGAGCTTGCCGGCAACGAAGGGATGCGTCGCGACGTCAGCCATCATGGTCTTGAACGCGTCGCCGGTCGGCAAGACGTCCGGCACGATCGGCGGCGCATAGCCATCAGCGTCCGGTTCCTCGCGAACGGAGAAGAGCGACAATACGCTCTCCGCTTGGTCGAGCAGTTGGAGCTCCAGATGAAGATCGCGCAGCGCCTCGATATCCTCGGGCTGAAACAGCGTCGGTGCGCTGACGACAACCAGAACGTCGCGCTCGTTCAGCGGAAAGGCCCTGCGCATGGATTCGTAGCGCCGGTATTCCAACGTGTTGGACTGAAAAAGCGCATCGAGCGAATGCGGCGGCGTATCGATGCGCGTGACGCCGTAGATAGCGAGCGCGCTCAATGCGATGACGAACGCAAGCGCAACCCGCGGCGCCTTGGCAGAGAGGTGGCCGAGACGGTGGAGGCCCCAACCGATGCTATGCACGCGGCGCTCCGCTCTGACGGCGCAAGGCGCGAAGTGTGGGGGCGCCACGGCCACAACCGATATCCACCGCTCGTTCGCCGGCGCGCGGCGCGGCCAAAACGAGCGGAGATGGAGAAGGCACGCCGCCGATCTTGCCGGCGAGGCCGGCCCGCTGTTCAATCTTCGTGCGCGCCAAGATCGCCGGCATCACCGCCCGCCCGATGCGGCTTCGAGCCCTTTCGCCGCCATGCGCTTCAGCGTGACGCGGTCGAGTTTGCCTGTCGCATTGAGCGGCATCTCGTCGAGGACGATGACTTCCTCGGGCGCCTTGTAGCCGACCCGGGCGCGAGCGAATTGGATCAGCTCCTGCATCGAGGGCGGCGCGGCCGCCGGATCCAGTGTGACGTAAGCCCGCACGTTCTCGCCGTGCATGGGGCTTAGCACGCCGACCACGCCGGCGCTGGCCACGGCGTCGTGTTCGAGCAGCGCGGCTTCCACTTCCTGCGGGCAGATGTTCGAGCCGTCGTGGATGATGATCTGCTTCTTGCGGCCGTGAAACCAAAGATAGCCGTCCGCGTCGGCGCTCATCACGTCGCCGGTGTCCAGCCAACCGTCGACGACCGTTTCCGCCGTCGCCTTCGGGTTGTTCCAATAGCCGACCATGTTGCCGGGAAATTTGATCCAGAGACGCCCGTCTACGCCGATTGCCGCCTCACGCCCGCCGTCATCGCGCAGCGAGGCCTGATAGCCCGGGCCAAGGCGTCCAATGGACCCGATCTTCACCGCTTCAGGCGGGTTGACGGTCGGAATGCCGATCTCGGTCATTCCGTAGTCCTCGTTGATCACGAAGCCGGCGAGCGCGGTGAACTCCTTCTCAAGCGCCTCCGAAACCTTGTCGCCGCCCGAATAGCACGCCTTGACCGAGGCAAAATCCGCGCGGCCGGCGCCGTGATCGCGGGTCAGCGCATAAAGCGCCGACGGCAGCATCCACAGCTTGGTCGGCCGTTCTTCGCGCAACAGCGGCAAGACTTCGTCGCCGTCGAAGGTGCGCGGCATGACAACCCTGCCAGCGGTGGCGAACGTCATCATCGACAAATGGTGGCCGCCGACATGGGATGCCGACCCGCCGGGCATCATGATGTCGTCGGGACCCATTTCCCAGCTCTTGGCCGCACTGGCAACGATCCAGCCCAACGTCTCGAAGCTGTGGCTGACGCCCTTCGGCTTGCCGGTGCTGCCTGAGGTAAAGAAGATGATCGCCAGGTCGTCCATCTTCGGCGCGGCGAATTCGCGGGTCGGCGTGCCTTCGCTCAGCGACTTGAAGCTTGGGTCACCGCATCCGCCATCCTCGTCATAGCTGATCTGGCCGAGCGGAAGCTTGCCCGCAAGTTTGCTCTTTGCCAGATCTTCTCGGCGTTCGTCATGGGCGAGCAGGATTTTCGCCCCGCTTACCTCAAGCGCATGGTCGATCTCCGGCGCCATGTAGCGGTAGTTCAGCGGCACCGCGACAAGCCCGCATTTCATGCAGGCGAAATAATGGACCATCAGCGCCGTGCGGTTCGGCATCAGCGACGCGATCCGCTCGCCCGGCGCGAGACCGAGATCGAGATAACTGCCGGCGAGCCGCGTTGAGGCGGAATCGAGCATTCGCCACGTCCAACGCCGCCTGCGTGAGACGAGCGCGTCGGAATCCGGTTTCGTGGCGAGACCTCGCTTCAGTATCTCGGAGAGGTTGAGGGGGGCATCCAACGGCGGTCCGGCGATCGGCATAGCGACCCTTCTTGATAGCCCCGATCACAAACGTAACTCAGCTCGAAGCCCTGGTGAAGCAGCAGCTCAAGAGTCGCGTTGTCAGTGCCGTGCGAGCAGAAGCCGTGCGGCGAAGGCGCTGAACACCCCGGCGAAGAGCCAATCGATCGCGCGCATCACGCGCGGCGTCCGCTTCAGGAGCGAGGCAAGCCGCGCGGCGAAGATGATCATGGGAATGGTGCACGGCAGAGCGACGAGGACGAGCACGACGCCGAGGAAGACGAGCTTCTGCGCCGCATGCGGATCGCTCGCCGCCACGAACTGCGGCAGGAAGGTCACCATGAACATGATGATCTTCGGATTCATCAGGTTGACGCCGAGGCCGGTAAGCCAGCTCCGATAGAGCGGCTCGGTCGGACGCGGCTTCGCCGACGCGTCGAGGTTCAGCGCCGAGCCGTGCCGCACGGTCTGCACCGCCAGCCACAGGAGATAGAGCGCGCCGGCGACCTTCAGGATCGTGAAGGCGGTGACGCTTGCGGCGAGGAGCGCCGAGAGGCCGAGCGCCACGAGCGTCGTGTGGATCAGGATTCCGGTCGACGCCCCGAACATCGCGGCCATGCCGGCCGCCGTTCCCTGTCTGACCGCCTTGCCGAGAAAGAGCGTCATGTCCGGGCCGGGCGTGAAGGTGATGACGAGGACCGCCGCCAGATAGGCGGCGAAAACGGGAAGCGTCGGCAAGAAGCTCATGGTCGCAACGAAGCAGTATGGAAACGCAGGCGCGACCATGCCGTTTCGCCCGGGCCTGCGCCAGCCTGTTCTTGGCATTTTGCTGAAGCCACCCTATCTCACCGGCAAGAGACGAGCGACGACATGACGGAAGGCGACATCACGATCCGGCGCGCGCAAGCGGGCGACCTGCCGGCGGTGCGCGCGCTCCTCGCCGAGACCTGGCACGACACCTATGACGCGCTCCTCGGCGCGGACTGGGTGAGCGACGTGAGCGGCCGCTGGCACGCGGTCGAAAATCTCCAAAAGCAGATCGACGTGCCGGGGACGTCCTTCCTGGTGGCTGTCGACCAGGGCCGCATCGTCGGCCACATCCTCGCCGACGCGCGCGAGCCGCCGGCGCTTGTCGTCGCGCGCCTCTACGTGCTTCCCGCCCACCAGCGCGGCGGCGTCGGCGGGCGGCTTCTCGCCGCGGCCGTCGCCGCGCACCCGGACTGCGGGACGCTGCGGCTCGACGTCGAGGCGCGGAACGAGAAGGGCGTCGCCTTCTACCGCCGCGAGGGCTTCCGCGAAGTGGGCCGCACCGTCATCGAGGGCAGCGAGCACTCTGGTGATGGAGAGGCGGGAGACAGACCGAGAATGACTGCGCCCCACCTCGAACCGACACAGGAGGCCGGGCGTGCGCTGACGATGCGCGCGATCAAGGGTGGCGCGTTCCTGATCGGCCCGGCCGGCGAGCGCTGGGATCGCGCGATGCTCGTCCGTCAACAAAGCGTCGAAGCGTTCATCGCCTTTGCGTCGAACGAGGCCTACCTAGCCGGAATGGGACATCGGACGGCGGCGCTCGAGGATTCGCGCCTCCTGCCGCTGGCGGAGGCCGCGCTGCCCGCCTGAAGCGCGGCCCTGATCTGAGAGGAACCGGCTTCAGAGCGCCAGGTGCACCCCGCCCTCGATGCCGATCACGTCGACATCGTCGGAGTAGCGCGTGTACTCGCCGCCGGCGGAGAACGTGGCGCGGCCCATGCGATAGGCGAGGCCGGCGCCGGCGAAGCCGCCCCAGACATTGCCGCCGGAAGTGGTGACCGCCAGCGTCTGGCCGAGCACCGTCACGTTGACCGCGCTATTGCCCAAGCTCTCCTGGCCGAGTACGCCGCCGTGGAGATTGCCCGAGAGCGCCTCGCCGGAGGCCGCGAACTTCACCTGCCCGCGCTGCTCGAACACATCCTGCGAGCGGCTGCCGACCGTCATGTTCGAGCTGGAGCCCGTCTCCGTGTAGCCGTCATACTCCGCGTGCAGGTAGCGCAGCGTCACGCTCGGGATGACCGCGAAGGAGCCGCCCTCCGTCGGCATCGTGAATTCGTCGCCGAAGGTCGCCTCGGGATTCACGTACCAGCCGTCAAAGCTCCCCTTCGCCGTCTCGATGCCGTTCGGGGCGAGGTTGTTGTTGATGGTGCGCGACGTGTCGTTCCACGAATAGCCGCCCTGCACCGCCGCCGACACGAACGACGCGCCGAAGTCGCGCCGCGCCAGCACGCCGCCAAACACCATGTCGGAGCTGTCGTCGTTGATGCTTGGCGTGTAGTCGGTGTCGGTGGCCCCGCCGCCGAAGAACGCGCCGAGCCGCGTGTCCGCGCCGACCGCGCTGTCGATGCCGAAGAGCCCGCCGTAAAAGGCCGTGGTGTTCTCCAGCGTCGAGCTGCTCGCGTCCTCGTGGCGCCAGCCGCCGAAGCCGCGGCCCCAGATCGCCGCGCCCTCCGCATATTGCGCCGTCACGCCGCTCGGCATCGCCCTGGCGGCAGCGCCGAAGCTGGCGAAAGCGCCATCGAGCCGCGCATCGACGTCGTCGGCCGGCATGTAGGCGAGCGGCGTCGGCGTGCCGGCGGCGCTGCCGCCGCCGACCTCGTCGAGGCGGCCCGCGAGCACATTGGAGATCGTGCCGGTGACGTCGACCGTCGTGCCGTTCGTCGCCGCGAACGGCGTCGGGTCGACGGTAACGATCCGGTTCCCGCCGGAGACCACGTAGGGCACGGTCGAGTTGATGGTGACGCCGGCCAGACCCAGGCCGAACGTCAGGTCCTGGCTGCCGACATGGAAGCTGACCGTGTTGCCGCCGCCGCCAAGATTGATTGCTCCGATAAGCCGCGAGCCGGGCAGGAGCGTCACTGTGCTCCCGCTACCTAAATCAGAGCGAACTGGTGCTGCCTGAGATCGTGCCGGAATTGGTCACATTGGCGCTGCCGAACGCCAAGATTCCGGTACCGCCGCTCGTGCTCGTGCCGGAGATTGTGCCGGAATTGATCACCGTGGCCGTGTTGCCGGCGAAGATGCCGTAGCTGTCACCGCCCCCGGCGCCGGAAATGCTGCCCCAGTTGGTCACACGAACGTTGGGGGCGTTGATTCCGAAGCCGTTGCCGCTGTTGCCGGCCGTCCCGGAAATGCTTCCCCCGTTGCTCACAATGGCGGTGTTGTTGGTGTAGACGCCGTAACCCTGACCGTTGTCGCCGGCCGAGCCGAAAATGCTAGCCCAGTTGTTCACAGTGGCGGTGGTGGCGGCGAAGATGCCGTAGCCTCTGCCGAAGGCGTCGCCGGTGCCGGAAATGCTGCCCCGGTTGCTCACATCGGCGTTGGCGGCCCTGATGCCGTAGCCGACGTGGCTGTATCCGAAGACACTGCCGGTGACGGTATTGGTCAGGGTCAAGGTGGCGGTGTCCTCGATGCCGAAATCAACTGCGGAAAGAGCCGTCGAATTGGTACAAGTCTGGTCGGTGTCGCTGGTATTGCAGGCCGCCCGCGCCCCGTCCGCTCCGATCAGCGCCGCCACGGAGAGCGCAGCCGCAAGCGCGAAGCTCCAACACATAAGCCTGCCGCTCAGCGACATCGCTCCGCGGCATGTCCAGACCATGTTACCACCCCCCTGGGCAAAGCGATCGTCGCTCGCTGCCGAAGCGAGAGTCCCAACGCCGCGGGGCGGCATTTGAACGCCACACAGGACGAGTGACAATCCCTCAACCGCGGATGGCGGCTGGACTGTGTTGAATCCACAACTGAAAGCTTGTCCGCAGGTCGCCATGGCGGTCGTGAACACGCCTTGGCTGACATGTGGGGCCGACGGCGCTCTCGGATGGAGCTGCGCGCCCTTTCCGCTGCCGCGCCTTGCGCGGCCGGTCGCCGTTCCTATAGTGCCCGCGCTTTCCTGACCTTGGGACGAAAATGGCGAACGTGAAGAAGGTCGTCCTCGCCTACTCCGGCGGGCTCGACACCTCCATCATCCTGAAATGGCTGCAGACCACCTACGGCGCGGATGTGGTGACGTTCACCGCCGACCTCGGCCAGGGCGAGGAACTCGAGCCGGCGCGGAAAAAGGCCGAGATGCTCGGCATCAAGGAGATCCATATCGAGGACCTGCGCGAGGAATTCGTCCGCGACTTCGTCTTCCCGATGTTCCGCATGAACGCGCTCTACGAGGGCGTCTATCTGCTCGGCACGTCGATCGCGCGCCCGCTCATCGCCAAGCGGCTGGTCGAGATCGCGCACGAATCGGGCGCCGACGCGATCGCGCACGGCGCGACCGGCAAGGGCAACGACCAGGTGAGATTCGAGCTCACCGCCTACGCGCTCGATCCGAACATCAAGGTCATCGCGCCGTGGCGCGAATGGGAATTCAAGTCGCGCTCCGACCTGATCGACTTCGCCGAGAAGAATCAGATCCTCGTCACCAAGGACAAGCGCGGCGAGGCGCCGTTCTCGGTCGACGCCAACCTGCTGCACTCCTCCTCCGAGGGGAAGGTGCTGGAGGACCCGGCAGTCGAGCCGCCGCCCTACGTCTTCATGCGCACCGTCTCGCCCGAGGAGGCGCCCGACAAGGCGACCGCGATCGAGATCGGCTTTAGCAAAGGCGACGCCGTCTCGCTCGACGGCAAGGCGCTCTCGCCGGCGACGCTGCTGACCAGGCTCAACGAGCTCGGCGGCGCGAACGGCATCGGCCGCGTCGATCTCGTTGAGAACCGCTTCGTCGGCATGAAGAGCCGCGGCATCTACGAGACGCCGGGCGGCACGATCCTCGCGATAGCGCACCGCGCCATCGAATTGATCACGCTCGACCGCGGCGCCGCGCATCTGAAGGACGAGCTGATGCCGCGCTACGCGGAGCTCGTCTATAACGGCTTCTGGTTCTCGCCGGAGCGCGAGATGATCCAGGCGCTCGCCGACAGGAGCCAGGCGAAGGTCGACGGCACCGTGCGCCTGAAGCTCTACAAGGGCAACGTCATCGTCATTGGCCGTGCTTCGCCGATGTCGCTCTATTCCGACGCGCTCGTGACCTTCGAGGACGACCGCGGCGCCTACGACCAGAAGGACGCGGCGGGGTTCATCCGGCTGAATGCGCTGAGGCTCAGGACGCTTGCCATGCGGGACAAGCTGGGGAAGACCTAGGTTGGGCGCGGAGGCCCTCGACGCCGCGCTGCGGGAGACCTTCGGCTTTTCGGCGCTGCGTCCCGGGCAGGACGAGGTCGTGGCGGCGGTGATGGCAGGCGCCGACGTGCTCGCCGTCATGCCGACGGGCTCCGGAAAATCGCTCTGCTACCAATTGCCGGCCGTGGCTCAGGGCGGACTGACGCTCGTCGTCTCGCCGCTGATCGCTCTGATGCGCGATCAGGTCGCCGCGATGCGGGCGCTCGGTGTGGCCGCGGCCTCGCTCTCCTCCGCCAATCCGCACGAGGAAAACATGGCGGCGCTCGACCAGGCGGCCGCCGGCGAGCTCAGGCTCCTCTATGCGGCGCCGGAGCGTCTCGCCTCCGCCGGGCCTGCAAAGCCGGTTATCGCAGATCGGGCTGACGCGGATGGCCATCGACGAGGCGCATTGCGTCTCGCAGTGGGGCCATGACTTCCGGCCGGACTATCTGCTGCTCGGAAGCTTGCACCAGAAGCTCGGCTCCCCGCCGCTTCTCGCGCTGACGGCCACGGCCGACGCCATGACGCGGCTCGACATCGTCGCCCGTCTCTTTACGAGCGAGCCGCGAATCTTCGTGCACGGCTTCGACCGGCCGAACATCGCGCTGGCTTTTCAGCCGAAGCGCAGCGCGCCGCGCCAGATCGGCGACTTCGTTGCCGCGCATCGCGACCAGTCCGGCATTGTCTATTGCTCTTCACGCAAACGCACGGAGCGTCTCGCCGAAGACCTGCGCGGCGCGGGGCATGACGCGGTCGCCTATCACGCGGGGCTTGATACCGGCGTGCGTCAGGCGGCGCAGGACCGCTTCCAGCGCGACGACGGAGTGGTCGCGGTGGCGACGGTCGCCTTCGGCATGGGGATCGACAAGCCCGACGTGCGCTTTGTCGCGCATGCCGACCTGCCGAAATCGATCGAGGCCTATTACCAGGAGATCGGCCGCGCCGGGCGCGATGGGCTGCCGGCCGACACGCTGACCCTGTTCGGCATGGACGACATTCGCCTCCGCCGCCAGCAGATCGAGGAAGGCGCAGCCGGCGAAGAGCAGAAGCGCATCGAGCGGCAACGGCTGAACGCGCTCCTGGCGCTGTGCGAGGCGCCGGTCTGCCGGCGACAGACGCTGCTCGCCTATTTCGGCGAGGCGAGCGAGCCGTGCGGCAATTGCGACCTCTGCCTCTTCGGCGTCGTCGCCGTGGATGCCACGGTGCCGGCGCAAAAGGCGCTCTCGGCCATGGCGCGCACGGGCGAGCGCTTCGGCACAGGACATCTCGTTGCGATCCTCACCGGCGACGCCAGCGAAGCGGTACGGCGCTGGGGACACGAGAAGCTCCCCACCTTCGGCACCGGCGCCGATATGACCAAGCGCGACTGGAACGCGCTCTTCCGACAGCTCTATGCCGCCGGGCATATCCAACCCGACTTCGAGCATTTCGGCACCTGGCTCATCACCGAGAGCGGACGCGACGTGCTCTTCGGCCGCGCCGCCTTCGCCCGCCGGCCCGATGCGGCGATGGCGCCGACGCGCAGGGACCGGCGCGCCGCGGCGGCCGTCTCCGACAACGTCGACCCGGACCTTCTCGCTGCCCTGAAGCAGCTCCGCCGCAAGCTGGCGCAAGAAGGCCGCGTTCCCGCCTACGTGGTCTTTCCCGACCGCACGCTGATCGCCATGGCCGAAGCGCGACCGAGGACGCTCGCCGCGCTCGGCGAATGCCATGGCGTCGGCGCCAAGAAGCTCGCCACCTATGGCAAAGACTTTCTCGACGTGCTCATAGATCACGCACGCGGGTAGTACTCAGAGCCGCTCGTTTCGGTGCTTCCGGCATCCGCGACATTGGCGACCCGCAGTGGGACGTGGAGCAAGGCACGTGCGCAAACCGGCAAGCGTCCGATCCCTCGAAGAGCTCGGCCGGGTGCGGTTGTCGCAGAATTTCTTCATGCGCGATTTCCTCTATTCGGAGATCGCGAATTTCCACGGCATTCCAAACATCCCCGACGACCCGGAGCTGGCGATCAAAGCGGGCTCCGCGCTCTGCACGAACCTGCTCGAGCCATTGCGCGAAAAATTCGGGCGAATCTCGATCCGCTCCGCCTATCGCACGCCGGAGGTGAACCGCTTCGGCAACGAGCGCAACTACAACTGCGCGCAGAACGAAAAGAGCTTCGCCTCGCACATCTGGGACCGGCGCGACGCGAACGGCGAGATCGGCGCGATGGCGACAATCGTCGTGCACGCGCTGATCCCCTATTACCGAGTGAGCGGCCACTGGGAGGCGATGGCGTGGTGGGTGCACGACCACCTCCCCTATTCGGAGATGGAGTTCTTTCCGAAGTTTTCGGCCTTCAATCTCGGCTGGCGCGAGCGCCCGCGCCGCGCGATCCGAAGCTATATTCCGCCGCGGCTCGGCTGGCTGACGAAGCCCGGCATGGCAAACCACGACGGCTCGCACGCGACGGAATACGCGTCCTTCATGGCGACCGCCGGCATGGGCCGGGGCAGCGCCGCGCACGCCTGAAGGCGGACCTATTCCGCCGGCGCCTGCGGCTTGATGATGTGGTCGGCGACGCTGTCGAGCATCCGCTGTGGGGCGGCGAGAGCGCGCAAGCCGTAATGCGTGGCGACGGCAATCGCGATCATCGCCGGGATGATGGTGGCGAGCGAGAACACCGGACGGCCGATCGCCGCGGAGACTGCCGAGCCGAGAAACCCGCCGCCCATCTGGAAGAAGCCCATCAATGCCGCCGCCGATCCGGCGATGTCGGGAAAATAGGCGAGCGCCGACGTCTGCATCGACGGCGAGATGAACGCGATGCCGAAGGCGAAAAGCGCGATCGGGCCCATCACGCCGAAGAAGCTCGGCGGGAAGATGCGCAGGATTGTGGCCAAGAGGATGCCGGCGACGACGATCATCACAATCCCGAAAGGCACAAGCCTATGTGCCTCGAAGAGGCGCAGCAGCCGCCGCATCACAAGAGCGCCGAGAAGGTAGGAACCCGACTGCATGATCATCGAGAAGCCGAATTGCGTCGGCGTCAGCCCGACCTCGTCGATCATGACGAAAGGAAGCAGCGTCGCCATCGTGTAGAGCGCGCCGGCCGTGCAGCCGAAGACGATGCTCGGAGCGAGGAAAGCGGGGCTGACGATGAGGCGCCCGTAATTGCGCAAGAGCCGCAACGGCCGAAGCCGCGACGGATCGGGGTCGCTCAGCGTCTCCGGCGTGAGCGTAAGAAGCACGATCGTCAGGATCGCGCCATAGCCGACCATGAAGGCGAAGATCGCCTGCCAGCCGAGGAGATCGAGCGCGATGCCGCCGATCGTGGGCGAAGCGGCGGGGCCGATCGCCAGAAGCACGCCGATCATGTTCATGATGCGGATCGACGCGTCGCCGGTGTGGAGATCGCGCACCATGGCGCGCGCGATCGAGACGCCCGCCGCCGCGCCGATTCCTTGCACCAGGCGCGCGGCGAGAAGCCATTCGACCGAGGGCGCGCTCGCCGCGATGACGCTGCCGATAAGATAGACGAAGGTGAAGGCGAGTGCGATCCGCCGCCGCCCGAAGGCGTCGGAAAGCGGCCCGCAGACAAGCTGCGACAGCGCGAAGCCGGCAAAGTAGCAGGTCAGCGTCAGCTTGATCGTGGCGACGTCGGTGGAGAAGACGTGCACCAGCTCCGGCATCGCCGGGGTGTAGAGCGAAAGCGAGATCGGGCCGAGCGCCACCAGGAGCCCGCCGATGACGGCAAGCCGTCCCTCGCTCATCAATGGCTTGGTCACGCGACGGCTTTCTCCACCAGCGCGGAGAGATTGCCGCGTATGCGCTCAAGCGCCCGGCGCGCGACCTCCATTTCCCGCTCCGACAGCCCCGACACCGCCTGCCGGCGGACGCCGCGCGCGACCGCCTCCAGCCGCTCCAGGAACGGCTCGGCCGCCGGCGTCACCCGCACGATCTTGGCGCGCCGGTCGCTCGGGTCGGACTCGCGCGCGATGAGGCCGCGCCGCTCCAGCCGGTCGAGGTAGTTCACCAGCGTCATCGGCTCGATACCCATGCGCTCCGCCAGCGCGGCCTGGCGCATGCCGTCCTCCCGCGCCGCGTGAAAGAGCGTCCGCGCCTCGCCCACGGTCACCTCCAGCCCGGCAGCGGCGACCGCCGCCTCGAAGCGGCGTCGGAACAGGCGCGAGACGTCGCCCACCAGGAAGCCGATCGTGTCGGGCACCGACCTCTTCATAGCTCTACCTTATAGTATGGTCGCCTTACTAATTGTTCATCGCAGGCGTGGCGTCAAGCGCCCTCCTCCTTGCGATCGATCATTGAATGCCGCGCCGCGCGGCATACCTTAAGAAGGAGACATACCGCGGAGGCGCGTCAAGAAATGTCCTGGTCCTTCCCGATCGGCAGGCTGCTCGGCTCGGAAGTCCGCGTCCACGTCACGTTCTTTCTGCTTCTCGCCTGGATCGCGATCGCGCACTACCAACAGGGCGGCACGCAAGCCGCGGTCGAGGGCGTCGCCTTCATCCTCGCGCTTTTCGCCTGCGTGGTGGCGCACGAGTTCGGCCACGCGCTCGCCGCGCGCCGCTACGGCATCCGCACGCCTGACATCACACTGCTTCCGATCGGCGGGCTCGCGCGCCTCGAGCGCATGCCGGAAGATCCGCGTCAGG
Organism: uncultured Alphaproteobacteria bacterium; assembly: GCA_963778625.1. Lineage (GTDB taxonomy): Bacteria > Pseudomonadota > Alphaproteobacteria > Rhizobiales > Afifellaceae > DASWJZ01. Next base: position 129,615 of record CAVZVB010000005.1, on the reverse strand, counting down.
AGATCATCGTCGCGCTCGCCGGACCGGCGGTGAACGTCGTCATCGCCGCCGTGCTCATCCTGTTCCTGAATTCGAGCTTCAGCCTGGACGCGCTGCAGCGGCTCGATAATCCGAGCTTGAGCTTCCTCGCGCGGCTCGCTTCGGTGAACATCTTTCTCGTCATCTTCAACCTGATCCCGGCCTTCCCGATGGACGGCGGCCGCGTGTTCCGTGCTGTGCTTTCGATCTGGTACCCGCGCCGGCAGGCGACCAACATCGCGGCGAAGGTCGGCCAGGCGCTCGCCTTTGGCTTCGGCTTCCTCGGCCTCGTCGGCGGCAACCCGCTCCTGATCTTCATCGCGATCTTCGTCTATCTCGCGGCGACGGCGGAGGCGCAGATGGTCGGGCTGCAGGACGTGTCGCGGCATCTCGGCGTCGGCGACGCCATGATCACGCGCTTCGAGCCGCTCGGGCCGCAGGCGACGATCGGCGATGCGGCGGAGCTTCTCCTCAGGACCACGCAGCACGAATTCCCCGTCGTCGACGGCGGCGGCAGGCTCCGCGGCATCCTGACCCGCAATGCGATGATCGCGGCGCTGTCGAAGTCAGGCGCCGAGACGCCGGTGATCGAGGCGATGACCGGCGACGTGCCGACGATCGCGGCGGGCGCGCGGCTGGAGGCGGCGCTGAAGCTGATGCAGGGACGGAGCACGCCGGCCGTCGGCGTGGTCGACCGGAGCGGCAGGTTCATCGGCTACATCACCTCGGAAAACGTCGGCGAACTGATGATGGTCGAGCAGGCCGGCGCCGGCCACGGCGGCGGCCATGGCGGCGAGGGGCACGCGACAGGGCCACTGTTGCCGCAATAGCCGTCGTTCGACCGCGCTCCGCTGGGCTCAGATAAGACGGCGGACGGCCACTTCCTGCGAGCCGCCGGCTAGACGGTGCGCTCCGACATCCTCCACCTCGTTTGCGCCGAGGCCGGCAAGGTTGGCGGTCGCCGCGCTCATGAGCACCGTGACGTCGGCCCCCGCATCGAGCTTGTGGCCGAGCGCTTCGAGGCGCTGTGCATCGTTCACCGTGTCGCCGACGATCGTATAGTTGACCCGCTCCGCCGTTCCGATGTTGCCGACGACCGCCGGGCCGGAATGGATGCCGATGCGCACCCTGACCGGGCGAAAGCCCTTCTTCGCCCGCCTTACGTTGTCGGCGGTAATCCTCTCGGCAATGCGGCGTGCGGCGCGGACCGCACGCGCCGCGTGGTCGTCCATGCGGTCGGGCGCGCCCCAGAAGGCCATCACCGCATCGCCGATATATTTGTCGATCGTGCCGTTCTCGGCTTCGATGCAGGCGGCGAGCATGCCGAAATGGCGGTTCAGAAACGCCGCCGTCTCCTGCGCGCCCATGCGCTCGGATATCTCGGAGAACCGTACGATGTCGGTGAACATCACCGTCAGCTCACGCGTCTCCGACGGCATGCCCTCCTCGCCGCCGAGCGCCACCAGCCGCTGGACGAGCTTGCGCGGCACATAGGTCTCGAACACCTTCAACGCGTCGAGCATGCGGCCGAAGGCGCCCGCCTGCTCGTCGACTTCGGCGACGAGGCTGCGAAGCGGCCGCGGCACCGAGTCGAGGTCGAGGTTGGCCACTCCGGAGGCGCTTGCCGCGAGCCGGCGCACCGGCCGCGCGATCAATCCGCCGATCCCGATCGCCGCCCCGACGCCGAGGAGAGTGACGAGAACCCCCGAGAAGGCCGACAGCGCCAGCCGGCGCACCGAGTTGCCGACCTCGGTGCGCGGGAAATAGGCACCGACGGCAATCGGCTTCGGCCCGTAGCCGTAGAGCCATCGATACATCACCAGGTAATACGAGCCGCCGGCATTGACGCTGAACGTCTCCACGTACTGGCGACGCGCCGTATCGAGAAACTCCACCGGCTGTGCCGCGGCGAGGTTGCTTAAGACCGGATCGTGCACATCCGAGATCGGGACCACCGCCCGGTCCTTCGTCAGATCGCCGCCGACGAAGCTCGGATGCGCAAGCACGTCGTCTTCGCCGTAAAGGATGAAGGCCGTGGCCCCGTATTGCTTGCCGATCTCGGCGACGACGTTCGAAAAGTGGCTGAGCGAGACGGCAGCGACAACGAAAGCGACCTCGGGCGACGCGGAACCGAGGCTCCTGGCGAAATTCACATAACCCATGCCGTTTTCAACGACCGGCGGACCCCACTGACGCGACTTCGGCGGCATGACCTCGAGCGCTGCGCGGATGCGCTGATTTGCCTCCGGCTCCGGCCCCTGCTCCGCGATGGACCCGTCGGTGTCGCGAAACGCCAGCCGTCGCACCAGATCGTGGTTCCAGTAGAGAAGCACCTCAACTTCGGGCGCCACCGCAAGCGCCACGGCGAGTGCCTTGTGAAGCTCCTCCGGCGAAGCGGTGCGCAGGCTGCCCGCCTCCACTTCGTGAGCAAAGCCGTCGACGAGCTCGGAGGCCCCATCGAGTTTCGCGCGCACCTCCTTCTCAATCCCGTCGACGACAAGCACGGTGCGCGCGTTCAAGAGATCAAAGGTGTTCCGGGCGCTCGCGAAAAGCGCGATCGTCAGCACCGTGGCGGTCGCCACAAGCACCAAGCCGCCCATGCTGAGCGCCAGCAATGTGCGGATGCGGATCGGAGTCATGCGCGAGCTACTTCAGCCGGAGCGAAGATTGCGGCGTCTGACGATGTCGCGCCATCAGAGCGCGCCCGCTCAGTCGGTGTAGCGATAGGTACCCACCTCGCACACGTTGACGCTCGCGCGCTCAAGCGCCACGCCGTCGTCGAACACGGCGCGAAAGCGGTAACGGCAATAGCCGCTCCCGTCCTCGAAATTCAGGACCACCGAGCCTCCCGCCGGAAGCACGTCATCGCCAAGCAGGCTGTCGCGCCAGTCCCTGAGCGAGGCATTCGTCGCGTAGAAGCCGACGATCTTGTGGTGCGAATTGTTGACGATCCTGACGCGGCGGTCGAAGGCAGATGCCGGCGTGCAGAAAAACGCCGCCGCGAGGGTGGTAACCAGGATCGCCGAGAGCGCCCTCATCTTTCTCATTGGCACCCGCCTACTTCTCCGGCATTCCGGCCAAGCGGATACCCTCCCAATAGTAGGGCTGGTTGGCAAGGACGCCGCGTGGCACCGCGGCCCGCAACTTTTCTATGGTAAGGTCTGGGTGCGCTTCAAGGAGGCGCGCGAGCGCACGGCGCGCCTTCTCCTCCTCGCCGCTGAGCGCCGAGGCGATTGCAAGGAGTTGATTGGGCCAAATGAGGCCGGGCTTCGCCCGCAGACCCGCCTCGACGTGCGCGACGGCTTCCAGAAAGCGACCGCGGCCCAGCTCACACGCTGCCATCCCGAAGCTGACGTTGAAATCCAGCGGGTCGAACGGACTGATTCGGCGGGCGCGTGCCAATTGCTCCAGCCCTCCCTCCCAGTCGCCCACATACTGGCGCACCCAGCCGCTCCGTGCCCAACCCCAGGCGTTGTTCGGATCGATCGCCACGCTGCGCTGAACGAGGCTCTCGGCGAGCGCAAAATCATCGGTGGCGAGAGTGTACGCCGCACCGATCGCTGCAAGCGCCGTCGCGTCGTCATCCGTCAGCCGCGCAGCGCGATCAGCAAGCCGGATGGCGCGTTTCCGCTCCTCTTCAGGATCGTCCGTCCAAATGTAGGTCACCTGCTGTGCGTGACACCAAGCGAGCAGTGCGGTCGCAAGTCCGTATTCCGGGTGCTCGGCGATCGCTTCACGCAGAAGCGCGATTGCCTGGTCGTTGTCCTCCTTGGTGTGCGCCCAAAGACGCGGAAAGGCGCGCATCACGCGGTCATAGGCGACGAGGCTCTCGGGACGCTTGCGCCGGGCGCGCTCGATCTCCGCCGCGCGGAGCGAGGGGTGGAGAGCGCCCGCGACCCGCGCGGCGATCTCGTCCTGAAAGTCGAAGACGTCGGCGACTTCGCCGTCGAAGCGCTCCGACCACAAATGCGCACCGCTCTCCGCCTCAATGAGCCGAACGGTCATGCGCACGCGGTCGTGCGAGCGCCTGACGGCGCCTTCGAGCACGTAACGGACGCCGAGCGCATGTCCGACCTGCCGTACGTCATGCGCGGAGCTCTTGATGGCGTTCGCCGATTGGCGGGCGATCACGAAGAAGTCGCGCATGCGCGCAAGGGCGCCGGTGATCTCCTCCACGACTCCATCGATGAAGATGGCCTGGCCGGGATCGCCGGAGAGGTTGTCGAACGGCAGCACGACGATTGACGGTCCCTCGCGCGGCGGCGGGGGCGTTTCGCCGCCCGCTGTCGGCGCAAGCGCGGGCTTCGACGCCGATCCCGACGCGCGAGGCTCCACGCCGCCACGGGCGCGCGCGGCGAGCGCCTGCGTCGCCTCCTCCGGCTCCACGCCGTACTCCGCCCGCAGGGCTTCAGCGCACGCGTCGTAGAGGCGGAGGGCCTCCGTCGTCCGCCCTTCGGCGAGCGCAACGGCGATCAATGCCCGATGTGCTTCCTCCGCGGTCGGATCACCCGTCAGGATACGGTGCGCGAGCCCGGAAAAGGCGTTCCGCTCCTTCGCAGTTGCCCCTTCAGCGACGACCGCGGCTCTGCCGAGCAGCGCGAGGGCGGACCGGTGCAGACGCTCACGCTCGATGCGCAGCCAATCGGCCGCGGCGGCGTCCGGCGGGTCAAGCCCCTCCAGAAGCGCGCCGCGATAGAGCTCAGCCGCCGCGGCGAGCGCTGCCGGCGCCTCGCTCTCCGCCGCAGCGGTGAACCCGATTGCATCGCAGGACACGCCGCGGAGCGAGACCGACTGGGAATCGGCCTCCAGGGCATCGCCGCAGACGCGGCGCAGATCCGCCAGCGCCTGGCGCAAACTGCCCCGCGCCTGCGCCTCGCCGCGGCCGCCCCAGAAGAGCCCCGACAGCCGCTCGCGCAATTCGCCCCGGCCGCCGAGGAGCGCCAAATAGGCGAGGAGGAATGCCGCCTTGCGCGTCCGCGGGCCCTCCGCAGCACCGTCCGGGCCGAAAACCGCAAATCCGCCGAGCAGACTGATCGTCAGCATCCGCTTTTCTCGCCCGTCACCCGGCGCAAAGCAATTGATCGCGTCCAGCCGCCGATTTCACGCATTTTTCACGCCAAAGGCGACGCCGTGCCCACTTCCATCACGCCGCGATAACGGCTGGAAGCACGCCGCGGCGGGAAAAAGGGTCATCGAGAAACGGAGACCCGCCATGACCGCCCTGATCGCCACCTCACCTCTCCGGGAAACCCGCCCGGCGGCCGACGGCGCGCGCCGCCTCGCCGGGACGCTCGTCGCCTGGATCAGCCGGTCCCATCTTCGCCGCCGAGCCGGCCGCGCGCTGATGGAATTATCCGCAGAGCACCGCCGCGACGTCGGCCTCGACCATATCGCCGTTCCCTCCGCCACCCAGCTCGAGGCGGCGGCCCGCCGGAAGCTGGCCCTCGGCATGCCCGGCGACTGGTGCTGATCGGCGCAAGCGCTTCGTCAGCACACGGCCATGAGGAGCGACGCCCGCGCCGGAGGTGAAAAGTTCATGCAGGCGCACTATCTAGGGGTCGGGAATTCGGCTATTCCCCGCCGCAATTTCCAAACCTCTGGCAGAGACTTATGTCCGCGGCCCTTCGCAACGTCGCTATCATCGCGCATGTCGATCACGGCAAAACCACCCTGATCGACGTGCTTCTCGGCGCCTCCGGCACCTTCCGTGCCGGGCAGAAGGTCGCCGAGCGCGCCATGGATTCCAATGCGCTCGAACAGGAGCGCGGCATCACCATCCTCGCCAAAGTGACCTCGCTGCTTTGGAAGGACACCCGCATCAACATCGTCGACACGCCCGGCCACGCCGATTTCGGCGGCGAGGTGGAACGCATTCTGAACATGGTTGACGGCGCGATCCTCCTCGTCGATGCGGCCGAAGGGCCGATGCCGCAAACGAAGTTCGTGCTGATGAAGGCGCTGGCGATCGGGCTGAAGCCCATCGTCGTCGTCAACAAGGTCGACCGCCCGGACGCGCAGCCGGACGTGACTCTGAACGCGGTCTTCGATCTCTTCGCGGCGCTTGACGCCAACGAGGCGCAGCTCGACTTCCCCGTCCTCTACGGCTCCGCCAAACAGGGCTGGATGGCGCTTACGCCCGACGGGCCGAAGGACGGAATCGCACCTCTTCTCGACAAGGTGCTCGCGCATGTCGCGCCGCCGGTCGTCGAGGCCGGACCCTTCCGCATGCTGGCGACGACGCTCGAAGCCGACCCGTTCCTCGGGCGCATCCTCACCGGCCGCATCCGCTCCGGCTCCGTCAAGGCCGGGCAATACGTGAAGGCGCTGTCGCGCGACGGCGAGACGGTCGAGACTTTCCGCGTTTCGAAGGTGCTCGCCTTCCGCGGGCTTGAGCGCCGCGCGATCGATAGCGGCGAAGCCGGCGACATCGTCGCCCTCGCGGGCCTCACCGAAGCGAGCGTCGCCGACACGCTGTGCGACCCGTCCGTCGAGGAACCGATCCACGCGCAGCCGATCGATCCGCCGACGCTTTCGATGACCTTCCGCATCAATGACGGCCCGCTTGCCGGCCAGGAGGGCGACAAGGTGCAAAGCCGCGTGATCCGCAACCGGCTTCTGCGCGAAGCCGAAGGCAACGTGGCGCTCAAGATCACCGAAGGCGAAGACAAGGATTCCTTCGAGGTCGCCGGCCGCGGCGAGCTGCAGCTCGGCATCCTGATCGAGACGATGCGGCGCGAGGGTTTTGAGCTCACCATCGGCAAGCCGCGCGTCGTCACGCGTGAGGAGAACGGCCAGCGGCTCGAACCGATCGAGGAAGTCATCATCGACGTTGACGAGGAGCATTCCGGCATTGTCATCGAGACGCTGTCGGGACGGCGCGGCGAGCTGGTCGAGATGCGACCCTCCGGCGCCGGCCGCGTGCGGCTGCGCTTCTATATTCCGACGCGCGGCCTGATCGGCTACCAGCCGCAGCTTCTCTCCGACACGCGCGGCACCGCGATCATGAACCGCATCTTCCACGCCTGGGAGCCGTTCCGCGGCGAGATCCCCGGCCGCCACACGGGCGTGCTCCTCTCCAATTCGCAGGGTGAGGCGGTCGCCTACGCGATCTTCAACCTGCAGGATCGCGGGCCGATGATGATCGAGCCGGGGATGCGCGTCTATCGCGGCATGATTGTCGGCGAGCACACGCGCGGCAACGATCTCGAGATCAACGTCATGAAGGGGAAGCAGCTGACCAACGTCCGCGCTTCCGGCAAGGACGAGGCGACTGTCCTGACGCCGCCGATGAAGCTCAGCCTCGAACGCGCGCTTTCTTATATCGCGGACGACGAGCTGGTGGAGGTGACCCCGAAATCGATCCGGCTCAGGAAGAAGATCCTCGATCCGAACGACCGCAAGCGGGCGGAGCGGGCGAAGGCGGCAAAAAGCGCGGCGTGATTCCCGGGCGCCTCTGGCGCCGCGCGGTGAACGCACCCATCTAAGAAGACCCTTCGCCCGCAACCGATTCCGCCGTGCCCGCCTCGCAGCCCCTCCCCGACCCACCGCCGGCTCGACAGCCTGAATACCCATCGGACATGGAGCTGGTCCGGACGATTCCGGTCTCCAATCCGGCTGCGATCGACGGCACACCGGAAGACTGGCTGATGTCGGGCGATGCGGGCTCGGTCGGGCTTGCCGAGATGCTCGACGGATTGATGACGCGTCTCGTTGCGGCCGGCTTTCCCTTCGATCGGGCGAGCTTCCACGTCGGCACGCTGCACCCGCAGGTGCTCGGCTTCACCGCCAATTGGAACCAGCAGCGCGGAAACTGCCACGAGTTTCGGGTGAACGTGCATGTGCGCGAGACGAGCGACTTCACGCTCAGTCCCCTGCGGCCTGTCATCGACGACCGTATCGCGGTCCGTCACAACCCGCAGGACCCGGAGACGGCTGCACGCATCCCGATGATGTCGACGCTCGGGCGCGAAGGCTTCACCGACTATTGGGCCTTCCCGATCCCGCACGCGCGGAGCTTTCACAGCGCGATGACCGTCGCCACGCGCGCCAAGGGCGGCTTCCGGCACGACGACCTCGCGGCTCTGCAGCGGCTGATCCCCGCGCTTGCCCTCAACATCGATCTCTTCGCGCTCGGCCGTATCGCGGAGAACGTGCTCACCGCCTATCTCGGCGAGCGGAGCGGCGGGCGCGTGCTCGCCGGCGAGATCAGACGCGGCTCCGGCGAGGTGATCGACGCGGTCGTCTGGGTTTCCGACATGCGCGACTACACCGGCCTCTCCGACCGCCTTCCGGGCGCCGACGTGATCCGCGTCCTGAACGCTTATTTCGAAGGCCTCGTCGAAGCGGTTCGCGCCAACGGCGGCGAGGTTCTGAAGTTCATCGGCGACGGGATGCTCGCGATCTTCCCGATCTCGTCAGCGATGCCTGCGCCGGCCGCCGCTGCCGCGGCGCTTGCGGCGGCGCGCGCCGGGCTTGCCGCCGTCAACGCGCTGAACGGCAAGGCCGGCGATGCACTAGCGGTCGCCGGCAACTGGCGTCCGCTCGACGCGGCAATCGCGCTGCATCGCGGGCCGGTCTTCTACGGCAATATCGGTTCCGCCGACCGGCTCGATTTCACCGTCACTGGCCCGGCCGTCAACCTCGCCGCGCGCGTCGAGCCCTTGTCGAAGGAGACCGGCCGCCGTCTGCTGCTCACCAAGCCGGTCGCCGAGCTCCTCGACCAGCCCCTTGAACCGCTCGGCGATTTCAGTTTTCGCGGCGTGGTGAATCCGGTCACCGTCTTCGCCGCGCCCGAGTGAAGCGCGCCGCGTTTTCTCCGCCTTCGCGACAGCGGGCACCCGTGACCGGGACGCAACCCTTGCGCCGGAAATTCAAGCCGCGTTCACAATTCACGTTTCCACTTTGCTCGCCTCAAAAAGTGGGCGTAGCATTCGCGCATGACCGCGCTCGTCATCGACATCCGCCCTGCCCGCCCGTCGGACGCCGTTCAGCTTGCCGACGCGCACGCGGTGGCTTGGCGCGAGGCCTATTCGGGAATCATTCCGGCGGTGACGCTTGAGCGCATGATCGTGCGGCGGAGCAGCCCCTGGTGGCGCGACCTGCTCGGGCGGCGGCCGGTCCTGGTGCTGGACGTCGGCGGCACCGTCGCCGGCTATGCGAGCTTCGCGCCGGGAAACAGCCGCGGCCATCCGAACGCGGCGGAGGTCCAGGAGCTTTATCTCAGGCCCGAGTACCAGGGCATCGGGCTCGGCGTGCGGCTCTTCCAGGCGGTCCTGAAGCGCGTGAAGGCGCGCGGCTATTCGCGCGTGCTCGTCCGCGCGCTCGCGGAGAACGAGCGCGCCAACGATTTCTACATGCGCCGCGGCGGCAACGTCGTCGCCCGCACTGACGAGACGCTCGGTGGGCGCACGCTTCCCTGCATCTGGTACGAGTTCCACGCGTAAGCAGTGCACGGCCGGCCCGCGCCGGCCTTTTCCGTTGCCCGCACGCATATTGCGGTGCAACAATGCCGGTCGAAAAGGCTGATTCCCATGGTCGGCAAGGTGATCACGGTCGCCCAGCAGAAGGGCGGCTCCGGCAAGACGACGGTTGCGGCTCACCTCGCGGTCGCGCTGTCGCGCCTGAACGGGACGACCATCGCGTTGCTCGACGTCGATCCGCAGGGAAGCCTCGGCGAGTGGTTCGAGGCGCGCGAGCGGCGGCTCGGCGAGAAGCACACCGGCATGGGGTTCCGCACGGCGAGCGGCTGGGGCGCCAGGCGCGAGGCGATGGGTCTTGCCCGCGACTACGATTTCGTCGTGGTCGACACGCCGCCGAAATCGGATCTCGAGGCGAAACCCGCGATCGAAGCGGCGAGCCTCGTCATCGTGCCGATCCAACCGACGCCGGTCGACGTCTGGTCGAGCACCGCGACGCTGAAGATCGTCGACCGCGAATCCATGCCCGCGCTGGTCGTGGTCAATCGCGTACCGCCCCGCGCGCTCGTGACCGACGCCATGATCGAGGCAATCCTCGGCCTCGGCGCGGAAGTCGCCGCGGCGAAGATCGGCAACCGTGTCGCCTTCGCCGCGTCGATGGGCGAAGGCGCAACCGTCATGGAAACGGCACCGGGATCGAAGGGCGCGGGGGAGATCTACGCGCTGGCGCGCGAGATCAGCGAGCGCCTGTTGGCGCGGCTCGCTGCGTGATCGCCTGAGCCCACAAGGTTTGGCAACGCGCTGCAAGCCGCGCGCCGTCGCCTGAAACACGCACCGTCTTCAGCCGCGCCGTCTCGCCGCCGACGACGGAGACGGCTGATTTCGGCACGCTGAGAGTCTTGGCCACGAGTTTTTCGAGCGCCGCGTTCGCGAGCCCCCTCTCCGGCGCCGCGCTCACACGCGCCTTGAGCACGGAGCGTCCGTCGGCCAGCGACTCGATGCCCTCCAGCGCGTCGCGCCCGCCACGCGGCGTCAGCCTGATGCGAAGCAGGACACCTTCGGCATCGGCCTCGAAGGCGGCCGGCTGCCGCGTCACGGCACGTAGGGATAGATGTAGTAGAAGATCACCCGCTCGATCAGGAACAGGATCAAGAGCAGGATCACCGGCGAGACATCGAGCCCGCCGAAGACCGGTACGACGCGCCGGATCGGCCGAAGCAGCGGCTCGGTGAGCTGATAGAGCGTGCGCCCGATCATTGCGACGACTTGGTTGCGCGGATTGATGACGCCGAAGGCATAGAGCCACGAGAAGACCGCGCTCGCGATGATGACCCACCAGTAGATGTGCAAAACCACAATGAAAACGTCGAGGAGAGCGCGCATCTCGGTTCCGATTCTTTTCGTAGAGATATTGTGCGATTTAGCTGCCGAGCGCTCGCCTTACAAGCGCATGGATGGTCCGCTAAACCGGTGGTAAGGCTAACGCGAACCGGCGGAGCCGAGGTTTGAACCAGAGAATTTCCACCGACGGAAGTTCGCTTGCGGCGCTGCTCGACGCCACCGCGCGCGGCGAGCGCGCGGCCTTTCGCGCACTCTACGAGACCACCGCCCCGAAACTCTTCGGTGTCGTCCTGCGTATTACGCGTAGCAGGCCGACCGCCGAAGAGGTTCTGCAGGAGACGTTCATCAAGATCTGGCAGAACGCCGAGCGCTTCGCGCCGGAGATGGGCCAACCGATGGCGTGGCTGACGTCGATCGCCCGCAACCGGGCGATCGACCGCATCCGATCGGAGAAGAATCGAGCGCAATCGCGCCTCAGACGGCGAGGATATCCTGGCCAGGCTGGCCGCGCCGTCGACGGGCGACCCGGGGATGCGGCAGGCCCTTGCCACCTGCCTCGGCAAGCTTGACGAGGAATCGCGCGATTGCGTGATCCTCGCGTATTGTTCGGGATTCTCGCGCGAGGAGCTGGCCGAACGCTTCGGCCGCCCGGTCGGGACGATCAAGACGCTGCTTCGTCGCTGCCTCGAGCAGCTCCGCGCGTGTCTGGAGAGCGAATGAGCGAAGAGCGCGACCTCGACGCCGCCGAATACGTGCTGGGAACGCTCCCGGCCGAAGAGCGCGCGCGTCTCGCCGAGCGGCTGAAGAACGACGCGGCGCTCAGGCAGGTCGTGCGTGAGTGGCAGGCGCGGCTTGCGCCGCTCGACGACGCCGCCACCCCGGTAGCGCCGTCGCGGGAGCTGTGGCAGGCGATCGAGCGTGCGACCGCGGCTGCGCCGGCTTCCGAGGCGGCAGCGTCCAACGTCGTTCAGCTCCGCCGCCGGCTTGCGGTCTGGCGCGGTGCGGCGATCGTCGCCGGCGCGCTTGCCGCCGGCCTCGCGGTCGTGACCGTCATCGACCGCCTCGCGCTGCCACCCACGCCGGAAGGCGGGCGCTACGTGGCGGTGGTCGATTCGGGCGGCCACGAGCCGGCGCTGATCGCCGAGGTCGACACGACGACCGGCACGATCACGGTCAGAAGCGTGAAGGCCGAGACGCCGGCCGGGCACAGCCTGGAGCTTTGGCACGTGACGGAAGGCCACGCGCCACGCTCGCTCGGCATCCTGAAGGCCGGGCTCGACGCGCAGACGATCAAGAACGTCGCCGGTCCGGTCGAGGGCGTGATCGCGGTCTCCGTGGAACCGGAGGGCGGATCGCCGTCCGGCGCGCCGACCGGCCCGATCGTCTACACCGGCCGCCTGATTCCGGTCGAATGACGGTCGCGCGCGGCCGGCAAGCCCTGCGCCGGCCGTGATGCTTGACACTCCAAGCAGCCGAACCCTAAATGCGCGCCGCCGGCCGGAGAGTTTTCCCGCCGCCCTTGGGGCCGTAGCTCAGCTGGGAGAGCGCCGCGTTCGCAATGCGGAGGTCAGGGGTTCGATCCCCCTCGGCTCCACCAGTAACCTTCTCAAAACACTTTCTAAATGGCCTTCGCCAACCAACGTAGCCAAGGGTAAGAGTGGCTGTGTCAGCACCATGTCACCAAGTTTGGGAACAAACGTCGCGGCGTTGCAGGCCCCGGGAGCGCCAACAGCCACCGCGACAACGTTCAGTCTGATCATCCTCCCCTTGGAAGCGGCGGCGGACGACGAGGTCGCCAACTTCGAAGGGAGGCGTTGCTGGCACTCGGCTTTGAGGCGGGTGTCTTTTTAAGTCGCGGCCAACATCGCTTGGACCTATCCCCTTCACGAGCACTACGATCGCCGGGGCGTAACGATTGTTGAGAATGGGCGCTCCCTGCTGCTGAGCCAAGTGATCGCGAGAGCGGACTGTCCTTTTGTCGGAGGGCAAGCGAAACAACCTGCGGGCACTGAAGAAATTACTCGACGGGGTCGAACATCTCCCCTCGGAAGAGAAGACCTCAAGCTTTGGCCAAATTTCAAGCGACCCGAGCTTCGACAAAAAGCTCCGCGCGGGCGGCCCAGATCGCCAAAAATTGCCGCACGAGCGTCGAGATGATCGAGAAATACTACGCCTCGCACATTGCCACGACGCTCAACGCGGCCGCCATCAATGTCCGTCGTGCAAAAAATCCGAAAGACAAGCAGGAACGGCTGGACGATCGCCCATCCGCATAGGTTACCGACCCGCGCGCGGCCTGCTTCCCGACTCTCGTGGAGCCCGAGCAAAATGCTATCATGGGCGACAATATCGTACAGTGAAAGAGCTTGCAGGACTAATGGCGCGCCAACAAGTGGTCGGCAATGTCGGCATGTACTTCGCCGCCTTTCGCTTATCTCAGATGGGCTGGAACGTAATGCCGACTGCAAGGAATGCACGCGGCATCGACCTCCTTGCCTATAACACTGAAGCCAACAGTTACCTCAGTATACAAGTGAAGGCGCTGTCCAAATTAAGCCGCCCGTCCCACTCGGAACCTCCGTTGAGAGCCTCATGGGGGACTGGTGGATCATTGTCACGAAGGCTGCCACATCAACCCCGGAATGTTTCATCATGAAGCCCGAAGAAGTCAGGAGCCTTGCCCATCGTGGCGAGAAAGAGGGTCGGGTCTGGTCCTGGCTCCAGCCCAGCAAATACTACACAAACGAATTCCGTGAAGCATGGAAGAGAATTGGGCGCGGCGACGGCTCGCTGATCCGCACAGACGGGTGATTTCTGGATCGGCGCCCTCATCACCGCGCGCCCGTTCGACACGACGAACCCGCCGTCAACGGGACGCCTTTGCGAGACACTACCGCGCGCGACCGCTCAGATTTCCTGCTCGTCCTGGTCTTCGGAAGTCAAAAGAGGGCAATCGGGCCAAGCCTTTTCGAGCGTCGCCATGTCCGTAATTGCCCGGGGGAAACCCGCGCCCCACCGTCGGCAAATTGCGGGAAAGATCGAAGAGCGGTCCATAGCCGCTCTGACCCGGGAAGAGGAGCATGTAGTCGAAGGCGCGCAACTGCCTCTCACGGAAAACGAGCAGCGGAGGGCTATCTTCAGAATACTCCTGCCCGCGCGCGGCACCAATTTCGATTTTGTGGTTCTTGTTGGTCTGGCTGTAAACGCACGGTCGGACCTCAACCTAGAACGGGCCCCATTCGCTTGGACCTGGGTCAGATAGACCCGCTGCGTCTGGTGTTCCGTGATACGGAAATACTCTCTCACTACATCGGTGTTGAAATGAACTTGCGCCCAGCGCCCTCCGGCCCTTGGCACTTGCGCAATCAATATACGGTCGAACGGCTCGCTGAGCGCAGGCGCCTCAGCCGCTGCGGCGGCTCAGCGAGTTTACGCAGGCGAAGTTCTGCCGGAGACGGCGCCAAAGCGCGACAGGAGCCGGCAGGCCGGGTTCACCCGCTGCGCGGATGTCTGTGAGCAATACGAACGCCGCCGCATTCAAGGGCCATGGGTCGATGTCGGCCCCAAAAAGGCAATCTGCGGCAAGCCGCGAAGGGTGTGTGTCAGGTCGCCGGCGAGTCGCCCTTCAGGAAGCGCGGCGCGCAAAAAGACCCCGGTTCCGCAAGCAGATCAAAATGGTAGGTGCTACCTGAATACTAACTGAGTCCAGGCAGGCGGAAACCATGAAGTGAGCGACATCGGCTGGTGTGTAGAACACTCCCTCGGCGCGTTTGCGCGCCCGGGCGCTGCGCGTGCCCGGATTTCGTCTCACACTGAGCCGGCTGCCGGGGCCGTGCGGGTCGAGATGTAAGGCAACAATTCATAGTATGCTATTTGGTCAGCCTTCTCCGCAGTAATTTTTCAGCTTTCCTGATGGCTTTCGCCGAGACTAGTTCGGTGAGCCGCCCGGAAATACTCGTCGCCAAGAACCACTGCTCGGCCTGAGCCAGCGTTGCTGCGACAGACAACTCACCCGCAGCCACGCCCGACACCCACATTGAAACGATTGCCCATGCGGCCATTTCGGCCGCGGTGAGCCCATACAAACCAGGTTTCCAAAGGCGTAGTGATCAGGATTTCTGATTTGCGTCAGCAAACGTAACGCTCTGAGTAGTATGTGCCTCCGTGACTATGGGCGATGATGTGAACCCGCCAATCATCCGCCAACAGCGCTCCCATGTACTTTGCTAAACGTTGCGCCGCAGCCGACCTCGCGACCCACGTATTCTCGCCGCTCCAGAAAAAGATGTCCTTATGGTGAGCGTCATCTGTGCAATGAGCCCAGCATCGCGCAGAGCACCCGTTCGTTTCGGCAAATGCATCGATCGCTCCACAGAACTCGCTACCTTGCTCAAACCATTGCAATTGCTCAGTGGCTTTACCCGTAGTAAACGTGCCGTGCACCAATATGATGGTTTCTTTGCGTGATCCCATGTTCGCCACTACGACGGGTCGCCCATAATTAGCTGACGGCCGTCCTCGATGCATTGGAGGGGCTGCTGTTTGTTCTAGAATGGGCAGTGAGTATCGACTGTGCTCGTCTGTCAAGCAGGCAGCCCTCAGGGCGGGTTCTTGGCACTTGGCCGAAGAATTTGAGAGCTTCGAAACGGTGCGCGATCTGATGACAACTCTTGCCGTATGGCGGCCCCTCCCTTGGGTCGGTCACGCTCTACTTGCGGGCATTCGCCCGCGACCGGAGCTACGAAGCGTCTCCGCCCTTCGGGCGACGATCGTTGCCGCAAACCGCTTCTGCCTGGCCCACGCTTCTGTCCGGAGTTCGGGCCTTGCGGCACGCTCCATGATGGGGTCCGGCCGAGGTTAGGTCGTCCAAGCTCACAGCGCGCGCTTGATGCTAAGCACCGCACAGGGATCGAAACGGACTGACCTTCCCCCACGTCCTCGGCAGAGCAGACTGTAACGCCGGAACGATCTTCTATGCCTGCACCGGGGCGGGTCGGCCGAAGCGGAAGTCCGTGCCGTCCAACCACATGCGGTGCATGACAATGGCAGGCTTGCGAGCCGCCACGCACATGCTTTCTTCGCGCCTATACGCTTGGCGAGCTTTACGCCCCAAGCCCGCAGCACCGACCATTTCTTGGAAATCCGCAGATGCGAGTTCGCGGCTTCGTAGAGCGCGTGCCGCATCATCTTGTCCCCGCACTTGCTGACATGGCCCAAGTGGTTGATCTCTCCCGATTGATAGACGCGGGCGTCAAGCCCAGATGGCAGCAACGGCCTTGGAGTCCTTGAACCGCTTGGGATCGTCAATTGTCGCCTTGAACGACAGGCTCACAATCGGCCCTACGCCCGAAATGGTCATTAGCAGCTTGCAAACGTCGTCCTTGCGCGCCATTTGCGAAAGCTGACGATCCAGGAGAGCCTTCTTTGCCCGCATCATGTTGCGCGCTTCGAGCAACGGTTCCATAGCCACGCGCAGGTCCGCCGCATCGGCCAGCATCGCTTCCACCTTGGCCGCGAAGCGGGCCAGATGCACGATGCCGAGCTTAAGGCCGTGCACCTTCAGCAGACCCGAATGGAATCTTCAATCGCCAGCATGTGATCGACGAACTTTCGGCGCGTAATCAGCGTCGTCCTTAGCAATTGCAGCCACTAGATGTTGTGGTAAGGGCGCTGCTAGGCGATCGGGCACTCACAGTCGGAAACGGATATGGGCGTAGTTACGGGAGCGATATTTTCAGAGAGCTGCGCGCTGTCGCCCAGGCGCTCGGCGACACCGACGCGGGCCCGACAAACGCGGGTGTCAGTTGTGTAGTTTCGACATCAGGCAGGGCCGAGCTTTCATCGCGCCAGAACGCCGACTCGTTTGGGTCAATCCACTAGATCGGAACGGCATGAGCCGAGACCAACCGCGAGCGATCTTGCAGCGGGTATCCGGCGCACCGGCGGATTTGAAAGGCTCGAACTCCTGCACGACAATACGCCGGCGATAGAGGCCGGACAGATACTGCGGATCGTCGACGCTCAGCTGTCCCTTCCAGTGGTAGCGCCAGGGCTCGACGGATTCTGCCTGTAGGCGGATGACCTCACCCAGCGTTCGCCAGCCGGCCGGGTCCTCCGGCAGGTCCCGCGGCATGAATTCGATGTGCGCGAGCACAACGCTCGTTCGATCGATGGACGAGTCGGGGCCCGAGTCCGCATAGCTGTAGCCACGCATCGCCAGAACTCCAGGTCGCATCAGCGACTTTGCGAATCGTCACTGCGCGGCCAGGTGCCAGTGGGACGAAGTCCGCATGAATGATCGACGAGAGCTTGCAATTCTCGATCGCGCGCTCCTGGTAACGCGCGACGGCCAGGCGCACCAGCGGCATGAACGCTCGCTGTGCGAGAAACTCGATATCGACGAACGGCAACTTGTGCTCTTCGCTGAACTGTACCTCGTGAACGACTAGGCCGACCGTTCCGCCGTCGAGCGGCCACCCTGACATTCGCTCGGCGCCACCCCAGACTTGTTCCATCTGCAGCGGTCCGGGCAACGGTGCGGAGTTGCGAAGCGGGTTCACGCCCCATTCCGAGACGGCACTCTGCAGCGCCTCCGGCAGGTCGGGAGTCGTTGCCACCACCAGCGCAAGTTTTTCGCCGATGCCCGAGGAGAACCAGCCACGGTTCATGTACACCCGTCAGGCCTTCGCCCGATCTCTCCGCCGTCCGTTCACCGTTGAGGTTATGCGTGTCTCTTCGCGATTCGCTGACGCGAAACGTCGGTATGACGTAAGCAATGTCCGGCGCCGCCGGTGGTGCTGTACCTCGGTACATGCAGGGTTATCGGATCCGACCATAGTGTGACGTTGTCCGCGTTCCCGGTGAGCGACGCCGGATAGAACTCGACAAATCGCGACGTGGCCTGGGCGCGGTAGCTGACTTCGCGATGCCGGGTGTCACCGAAGTCGTGCGCGAGCGGCGAGCGCGCAGAACTCCGCCAATTCGAGGGGATCCAGCGGTTTTCCGTCGTCCTCTCCGATGCGAACGCCGCCGGCATAAAGCTCCCCATTGGAAGTACGCCAGCCGTCGTCGGCCGGATCGTCGACCGGATCCTGCCACTCGGCGTACACGTCAATTCGGCCGGTGCTCGGCCGGTCGAACTGCAGGGCATCGTCGGCCAGCACGGCGCTGGTCGAATCCGCCTGCCTCGGCAGGATCAGCGGACGGCCAAAGGCCGGCGTCATGAGCGGCCGCTGCGTGGCGAACACAATGGTCACCGCCCGGGATGGCGCAAGCAGCGGCGCCTCGCCGCTGGCAGCCGCATCGGTCAGCTTCTGCCTGACCTTGTCGAAGGCCGCAGAGTCGTTGCCATGCCAGTCTGGGTGCGCGAATGCGATGACCGACACCTCATCGGCCTCGAGCTTCGCCGCGAGATGAACGGTCTGCACGCGACCTTTCGGAACCTCCAGCAAGACTTCGCGACCGGAAACGCGCGCCTGTACCCGGTCTCTGCCCGGACGCACCACGAGCTGGCATGAGCGCGCGAGCTCGCGACCCCTGGCGCTACGGGGCAAATCGACGAAGCGCGGCATGTCGATGTATCCGCCGCCATCGGGCAGGGTCAGCGTTGCCTGGCGGACGATGGGGTCGGGCAGGTACGGCGTATAGAACTCCCTGGCCGCTAATCGCCTCGCGCACCTCGCCTTTCTCATCATGTCCCAGATCGCCGCGATGCCCGCTGATCATCCGCCAGGAATTGCTCGCACTCAGGCCGTCAAAAACGCCATGCTTCTCGGCGATCCGCAGCGGCACTTCGGGCGGCGCTACATGCAGCCTGAATTCATGCGTGCGGTACTCGCGGGATTCGGCGTCGCGCAGCACGATGACGTCGCCCGCCTCGCCGGGACCGCGTGGCTGGGCCCGAAAGACGACCGGCGGCTTCGCGCTTTCCACCCGCAGGCAGCACACCGGATCGGTGACCAGCGACTCCGCGAATTCCTTCGGCAACGCGTCGGCCTCCTCGACCGAGAGGCTGTTGCCGGCAAGATCCACGTTTCGCAGCCGGAACCGATAGCAGCGCCCGAAGCGCTGAGGCTCGAGACTTCCAGCCGGCACTGCCAAGCGGACCGTGAGCGATGTCCCGCAGTCGACTGTCGATTGCTCGCTATTGCCGTCGGTGCGATCGGGGCGGGGCACGACCAGGCTCCAGCCGTCCCATTCGAACATGTCTTCGGTCGACGCGCGGCTCTGCGGATCGTCGACGCGGGTCGGCGAAGGCCATGGGTTCGATAACGCCTTCGTCCTCGAGCGTTGTAGCGGTGTCCGGCCAGGACCAGTTACCCGCCCGATAGCTGACGGCGCGGCGACATAGCGAGCGCCACTCGCCGGAATCGGCATCCTGCACATCGACGCGATAACCGCGCGTTACGTGCTCCGCGTAGAGAATCTCCTCGTCTTCGTCCGCACCCGGGACGCCGCTCCGGAGTCGATCCCTGGTGATCTTAAGCGACTGCTCCAAGCGGAACTGTCCTCGCATGGCGTTTCGCATGATCGACGGCTTGTCCGCATGCGTCAGCCGCATGCCGCCCTGAAGCAACGCCGGCAAGCGAGACGGCGCGTCTTCGCCGTCGCTCTGCGCGCCGATCCTCGCCTGCTGGATCAATGCGAACGTCGCGTGCTCCAGCTGTTCCTGGAAGATCGTCGTCTGCCGTTTGCCGAGCGCGTACAGACCGCCGCTGCCGAGGCGCCGATCCCCGGCGGCCCGGAATACGCGATAGTGATCGCTTATCGCCGTATCGTATTCGACCATCGTCCACGGGCTCGTCTGCATCGTGTCGGCGAAGGTCGCATTCACCGGCTCGACGCGGATGCGAAAAGGTCGGTCCATCACATCGAGCCCAAGCCGGCTCGCGGGCACTTCCAGGTCGAGCACCAGCCCGAAGTTGTCGCATAAGCAGGGGATGAGTTCCGGTCGCGGCGACGATCTGGTGAAAATCCGGGCACGCCTCCGGTTCATTGCCCTTCGCCAACGGCAGGACGTTTTCGGGAAGCCGGTGAAACTGGGCAAACTCCTCGATCGGATTCCGATCGTTGATCGCCGTAGGCGCCTCGAGGCGGGCAGCGGGCAGGTTGAACGCGCCGAGCTTCGGCGCCTCGGCGGTGACCCCGAGTTCCATCGCCAGAGCCTGCGCATACACGTCGCGGATCGCCAGGACGACGCCGCGCGCATCGTAGGACTGGACCGTGAAACCCTCATTCCGCGTATCGCTGGGCGCGTTGAAGGCCGCGACGCGCACGGTGTCATCAAAGACGCTTCGCCACGCCTGGCTATCCGGCGCGGCGTTGCCGCCAGCCACCACTGCTGGCGCTGCCGTCACCGACGCAACGACACTCTCACCGTCATGCATCTGCACGAGAAACTCGATGCCGTCGGTTCCGAGCTCGCGCAGTGTCTTTGGCCAGTCAACGAATTCAGGAAACGCGGACAGCGGCGCGTCGTCGCCCGTCACTTCCAGACGTGGCGAGAGGAACACCGATACCCGTGCCTGCCACTCGCCGCTTCCGCCGCGCCGCATCCCAGCCGGCAATGCCGTCCACGTGAGGGTCATCGCGCCCACGCTCAGGCCACCTTTGCAAAGGCCGAGCGATAAGCAGTCCACTCGGCTTCTGTCAGTTCATCGTCCTCGCCCGCGAGCGGTCGATCTTGGCGGTCGCTGTTGTCGGCGATCTCGTGGTAAAAACTGAAGCTCGCCTTGACGGCGAAGAAGCTGATCTGGACCCGTACCGTGAGCTCTGCGTAGAACGACCACAGGCCTTTTGCCCACGAGCCGATCGCGACCAACATCAAGTGAATGTCCATGAACCAAAGCTTGGCCTGTCCGTTGAGTTTCAGGATCAGGTCCAACTGGTAGTGATCGCCGTCTTTTGACCAGTAGGTGAACGCCGCGGCGAGCGAGCTTTCGCAGGTCGCTTTGCTGACGCCGAGATTGAATTCCGTCTTGTTGACCGCGCCGAGACTGAACTGGAAGCCAATCAACGCTTTCGGCGTGAAAGTCAGTTCGAGATGCGCGATGCCGCCCCAGGGGGCCGCGAGCAGGGTGAGCGGCTTGGGGGCGCTCGCAACGTGGATCGAGAAGACGTTGTCAGGCACCTTGGGCGGTGTCGACGGATCGGTCGATCGAGGCAGGAAGTTGAGGCCGATGCCGATAGCCACGGTAACGTTGGATACACTGAACTGCATCAGCTTGAACGTGGGTACCGCGAACGGCCCGAGGTTCACGCTGATATCCGCGCCGCCAGCGCCCGGAATCTTGGCCGGATACGCCGTGGGCGCTTCGCCTTCCGGCAGTTCCGGCAGCGGCGGCAGCTGGGCCGCGGCCTCGATGACCTTCTTCACGAAATTCAAGCCGCCGGTGGCATCGATTGTGGATAGCTGGAATTCGACCTCCGCCGATACCGAGCGCTCTTTTTTCTTCTCGTCTGCATCGGCGGAGTCTTTTGGCGGCTCGTCCGGCGTCCTCTTTCTTTGGCGGCTTCGGCGGGCCGAGCGTCACGCTGATCTGCTTAAATCCGATGCTGAACCTGTCGGTCTCGCTGACGTTCAGAACGAGGGCGAAGTTGGTGACCTTGCCGGAGGCGGTCAGGTTTACGCCCGGCGGTGGTTTTTTGGCCGGGGCGTCACCTTTCTCGGGTGCCGGTTCATTCTCCTCGCCGAACCTCCGGATCGCTTTGACCGCGATTTCGAGCTTCGACTGCTTCTTCTTATCGGTATCCGGCTCGAAGGACACGAGAGAGCCGGTGCGGAAGGCGCCGAGAGCGACGCTCCACGTGAGGCCCAACCCGACCTCCCAGTAAGCCGGCTCCGCCGGCTCTGGACCGGGCTTGTCCCCTGTTTCCGCGTCTTTACTTGTCCTTTTCCTTGGGCTGCTTTCGCGCGACGATGAAATCGATGCGGGGAATGGCAGGCGAGCGGCCGCCGTTTTCCGGGAGCAACAGGCCGGCGAGCGGAAATCCGCCCAGAAACGTGGAGTGTTCGGCGTTGAAGTAGTTCGTGCCGGTCAAGGCTCCGCCCGACATGACGAGCTCGGCGTTGCCGACCGGACCGTGGATGCGCGAAACCCCGTCCACGTCGAAGCTCGGTGCCGCGAGACCGCCCGAGCGATCGGCCTGCTGATCGAAATACATCGGAATGCGCTTTGGCGCGGATTGCAGCGCTCTCGCGAACACCTCGCCGCGATTGTTTTCCCCGTCCGGATCGACAATCTCGAACCAGCCGCGGTTCTGTGCTTCGTCAAGAAACGGTTCAAGCGAGGGAATGCGGACCAGCATGCTCTCGGTCCTGCATCGGAAAAGTCGACCCTCGTCGCGTGCATCGACCGCTATGCCGGCAAACGCGAGTTCGAGGAGATGCAGTGTCGTATCGCCGGCACTGCGCGGTCTTTCAAGGGCTCGTCCCCGCTTCGCCAGCGGTTTCGACGCGGGGCTCGAACTTGGCAACCGCCGCTGACTGGCCACGCATGCTTGTTTGCCTCTGCGCGCGATAGGCTTCGTTTCCATAGACGCTCGCTGCCGTGGCCATGTCGGCATCCGCCTTTATGAAAACAGCGGGCGCCTCAAGATCCAGTTCCTCATCTGCCCAGTCCTTTGCGGCGAATCGAAACGGGTAGGGCATCCCAGCAGAAGTCTCGATCCAGAACGCCTCAACCGTTTTGTCCTCGATACGCAGCGCGGGCGTTATGAGCGACTGGGACGTCAGCGCCTGCAGCGCCATCTCGCCCGGGCGATACGTGACCTGAGGCTCCTTGATGACAACGAAGTCGCGCTTTCGCAACACCGCAATGCGCGTGGCACCGACCGCGTCGGGGGTCGGCATCTCTTCCACCTTGCGCTCAGTCACGCTCAGCACCGTCGCGCGATGCCCGAAGGGATACAGGAACCCCTCCTGGCGTTCGACGACGACACGCTGGTCCTGTCCCGCCGTTGCCACCTGTTCCCAGCGGGACAGGTCGCCTGCACTCTGCGCTTCCCAGCGACCGCGCACGTCGAGCCAGCCCCCCATCGGCGATAGGATCAGCGTTCTGGCCTGGGCGCTCTTGCCGATGAGGGACTGGCGATCAGAGTCGGTGAGCGCCGTCTCCCAATCGACCTCCGGCCTATATCCGGGCCCCAGGATGCTTACCGTCGGCAAGACATCCGGGCTGTCGGAAGCGAGTCGTGTGTGCCACAACTCGGTGCGCCCGTTGTGCGCAACCGGGCGGGCGGCATGCACCCAGCGTGCGGCGGGATCCGGCGAGAGCGCGAGACCGACGGGCAGCTCGATCCGCGATCGGCCGGTAAATGGCATCGAACGTTGCCCATCTACACCGCCGTTCGATGTCTGAAACTCCAGCGAATCCCATCCGAGCAACGACTGAAGCGTTAGCTCGACGAAGTCGACGCCGGACGGAACCCGAAACATCAGCCGCGTCGGTTGCGCAATTTTCGATCGGACCGGGAGCGAGATGGGCGCGTCCAACCCGGACACGGCCTCGTTGAACACTTCCTCGGCGATGTGCTGGCCCGGGAATCCAATCACCAGCAGTGCATCGCTGGTCTCGTCGATGCGCACCAGCCGGGGCGGGCCCCGCCCGGTATCTACAATGCGCAGGTTGCGGAGCTCGAAGTGAAGAGACAGGAGGTCTTCGGGTCGCAGAACTCGAAATTCACTGCGCTCGTCGGGTGCGCCGCCTGGGCGGCTGCACCCCCCGGTGCCCGCGAAAACGGCCAGCGTAGCACTTAGATATATGAAATCACGGCGTGATACCGTTCCGACGTGGCGAAGGATCGTTTCAGTGCCGACGAGTGATGATCGTTCCTTCGGGTCCCGCAAAACCCTTTTCCCCTTTCGGCGGCATTCTGCATGAAGTGAGCGGAGCGGGCCAACGCATTCTATAGTGAATGTTCGGTGAGCGGTGCGGCCCGGCGCGTCACTCTCGCCGCCGCAAGTCTTCCGCTTCGTGAGGCCTTGGGCGCCAGCCCGTCGGCAAGCCATCCGCCCCCCGATATCGACGCAAGAATTCAACGCAAAGCGATCTGCCGGCGGCGGACTCCGCCGGCCGACAATGAGAAACGTTGTTCAGCGTTTGAATGCGTCGCGGTCCTTGAAGAAGACGTGCCTCTAGCTCGCGCTACCATGCGCAGCGGAAGAAGAATGCACCTCTCCCTCGTTGCCGGATGTAACGCTGGCGCGCCCCCTCAACGCGCAAGAATTCGGTGATTGGAGAGAACTTAACAGCAGCGACGTAACTTGCGGTTCGGTCTCGGAGGTGCGGCTATGGATTTCATCGAAAGATGGTTCGGTGTGTCGCCAGACGGGGGCGATGGTACGACCGAGCTCATGTATCTCACCGCGCTCGTCGTCGTGCTCGTGGCCGTACTCTACCGGCCTGTCCGCCGCCGGTTCTTCACAAGCGCACGAATTGAGCCTCAGATATAGACCACCCGCGCCGCGACGTGCCGGCTGTTGAGCACGACGTCGGCCACGGTCGCACCTGAGAGTTCGGCAGCCGTGAGCGGGTCCTTCGACGATGTCATCACCGCGAGGAGAAGGTAGCGCTGTCCGGCGGTCGCGCCGGTCAGATTGAGGTCGAAGGCGGCGGCGCGTGGCATGCGTGCCTCAACAGCGGCGGCGGGGTTGCGCACCGTGTTGGCCGCCGTGACGGCATTCGTCGCCGGATCGGTGTTCTCCGGCACGTTCGCCCGCTTCCAGTGATCGTCGAGCGTGGCGTTGTGTCCGTTCACGACGAGATTCACGATCGCCGTTTTCCACACCGCCGAAAGCGCGAGGCCGCCACCGTCGCCGTCGGCCACCGTCATGCGGCGCTTGATCAGCGCGACTTTCACCTCCGCCGCGGGGAGCGGCTTGGTATGCCGATGGTGGACGAGGACAAACGCCTTCTGCGCGCCGGCGGTGACATGCTCGGCGCTGATGCGATTGGCGGCCGGGCCGATCCGGTTCACCGTCGGCGAGAGCTGCGCGATGTCCGCCTCCGTCGGCAGGCCGCCGACCCATGCCGCGGGAATCGGGTTGACCACGGCGATGTCGGGGCTGAGGCAGCGGGGATAATCGCGAATCGGCGTGGTGTCGTCGGTGAGATTGGTGAGGCTCGTCGGCGCGATGCGGCGCGTGTCGAGCGGGTGAACGCGAAGATAGGTTCGTCCGACCGAAGCGGGGTTGGCGCTGATGTCGACCTCCCACACGCCGCGCGACACGATTGCGGCGCGCAGAAGCTTTACGCCGCCGTTTGGCGCGCCGGGATTCCAATAGATCGACAGATCCTGCACGGACGCCTCGGGCAGGCCGATCGAATACATCTCCCAAGTCCACGTGGGTGTCGCGCCGCTCGTGTCGATGCGCCCCTTCCACACCCCCATCGCGGTCCCGACATAGACGGTGTCGGTGTCCTCCGGATCGCAGATCACCGAGAGCGCCGGCGCTTTCGTGCCGTTGTTCCGAAGCCCGGTCGGGTGGAACTTCTTCTTCCCGTCGTACCACCAGAGCGTATCCATGCGGTCGAACTCGGTGATCCCGGTGTTGGTGATCACCGATTTGCCGGTGGTCGAAACGTAGAACGATCCCTTGAAATCGGAATCGCCCGGCATCGTCGCGCGATGCGTCGCGATCTCGGTCCAGGCGCCGAGCATCGGCAGCTTCTCGCTCGGCGCGCCGTTCGCCGGGATGTCGGAATTGGTGGTGATCTGCTTCTTCTTGGTCCAGGCGAGGATCTCGCGATCCCAGTGATCGACGCCGCTCTTCTGGAACACGCGGGCGATGGCGCGCTCGTAGAGAACGATGAGCTGTGAATCGCGGAATCGCGTTCCGTCGAGCACGCCGGTGTTGAGCCACTTCACCGAGACGACGTTGCCAGTGCCGTTCGGCAATCGGTCCATGTCGAAGTTCCGTTCATACACCGCATCACGTGCGGTCGGCAGCGTGCGCCAGGCCATCAGCGGCGGCGTTGGCGAAAGCGGATCCCAGTCGTCCGTCAGCCAGAGCCGGAAGGAGCCGAGAGCGAGGCGCGCCTTGCCGGCCGTCGCGCCGGGTGCTGCCGCCGGTCCCGAATAGAAGAGCGAGCGGCGGGCCTCCTCCTTGACCCTCGCGCCGGGGCGCTCGATCGGCGGATCGAAGTGGCCGTTTCCGTTCCAGTGGACATGCGTGTACTGGCCGATCAGGAACGCCTCGCGGCCGGGCTGCGGATGGTAATGCACGCCGCCGCCGTCGCCGCCCCAGGGCGTGCGCTCCCAGATCGTGTCGCCGATGCGCCGGATGACGCCATTGTCCTGCGTTCCCGCCGCGACTGGGCCGGCATGACCCGGATGCGACGAGACGAAGCCGCACTCTGTGACGGCGAGACCGTTGTTGCGCGCGTTGAAAGCGGCGGCGATGCCTCCGACGGTCGAAATGAAGATGCCGCCGTCGCAGCCGACCACCACGGAGTTGCCGTTCTCCGAGACGACGATCGAGTGGATGTCGGCATGCACCCCGTCGCCGATGAAAGTAGCGTCCGTCCACGGTCTCTGGTTGTTCGCCGGCAGGAAATCGAGCGCGAAGTTGTTGGCCGCGGCGGTTCCGGAGACGGTGCAGGCGTAAAGCGAGGCATTCCATCCCGACGTGCCGCGCTCGGTGCTGCCGCCGAGATAGACGACAGTGGGCGTGCTTCTGTCGACGGCGATCGCCATGTCGTACCAGGACTGATCGTTCGTCTCGCCTCCGACGGCGCGCGTGCCTCCGAAGAGCGGCGGCGGCAGGTTGCGCACGATGCGCGCCGTCTTCGTGTCGATGCGCCAGAGGCGCGGCGAGTTCTTGCCGGCGCTGCTCAGCACATAGACGATCTGCGGATGCGTCGTCGGCGTTGCGGCGAGCGGCATCGCCGCGGCGAGCGCGATGCGCTGCCGGTCGTCGTAGGTCGGCAGGCTGATCTTCTCGAAGGGCGTGTTGCCGGCGACACCGTTCTCCGACACGTAGACCGCGGATTCGGCGTTGGTTCTCCCAAGATTCACCATCGCTACGAAGAGCCGCGCGGGCGCGGCCGCCGGCGCGGTTGCCGCCGGCACCCAGACGGCGTCGGTCGCCAACACGCCGTCGGTGTTCTGCGTGTTGAAGGGCGGTTTCGCCACGCGCGTCCACTCGGCATCGCGCACGAAGGCGCCGGAGCGCGTGAAGAGGCCGAGCGTGGTCGCGGCAACGAGCGTGTTGGCGTTTGCCGGATCGCGCACGATGCGGAAGATACCCGCGCCGATCAGGTTCGGCGCTTCGCGCTCCCAGGGATTGCCGGACGGATCGGCGAGCGCGGCGCTGACCGTCTTCGTGAGCTTGAGGATGCCGATGCCGCCGCTCTTGCCGCCCGGAACTGCGTTGTCGCGATAATAGGCGGTGGGCTCTCCGGTCCCCGCGTAGATCGTGTCGGCGTCGGCGTTGGCGCCGAAGTCGACGTGCAGACATCCGATGACGAGCGAGTTCGCGGAGCGGCCGCGCGCATTGAGGTCGGGCGTCGTCGCCATGCCGCCGAGCGGCGACCAGCTCTGGCCGGCGTCGCTGCTGAACCACACGCCGCCATTGGCGCTCGCGGCGTAGAGGCGATTGCCGTCGGGGCTGCGCTTGATGTCCCGGATGCGCCCGGCGACGCGCGGATTGTTGGTCGCCTGTCCGCGCAGAATGGCGGAGGGGCCGATCGGCAGCCAGCGCTGCAGGTCGGCCTGCTCCGGCGTCATGCCGTGCTCGGCGAGCGATGCCAGGAGGTCGCGGAAGGCGATGCCGGCGTCCTCGAGCAGGCCGTCGGTGATGCCACCGTAGATGCGCTGGAAGTAGGTGGTGCGCGCGGCGAGCTTGTCCTCGCTCGTGCGCGGCGGCGGTCCCGGCCAGTCATAGCGCGCCATGTCGGGCCTCCGTTGTCACTCTTCGCTGTCGCGCGGAGCGACGGGCGCGATGCGGATGTAGCCTTCCTCGACCTTGGCGGGTTGCAGCGGCAGAAGCGCCGTCTGCGTCGCGGCGAGGATCGGATCGTTCTTCCAGGTGAAGTTGCTGTCGCGGCGCGTCCAGAGCTGCTCCGTCCCGAACGAGGCGATGAGCGGCAGGCGCACTTTCTCGCTGTCGATCAGCACCGGTCCGATGCGCGCCGACGGCGCGATCGTGGCGAGCCCGTCGTGAATCCAGTCGCGGGACAGCTGCAGCGACTTGCGCGGCAGGATGCCGGAGGTGAGGTGGCACTTGCCGCCCGGATGCTGAAGCAGCGTCAGACGCACGGTCTGTCCGGGGCGGACGGCCAGCTCGTCCTCGGCGACGATGTAGGGATGGGTGATCGGCCTGACTTGCGGGACCTGCGGCGTCTGTCCGAGGAGCCCAAGCTGGCCGCGCCCGCGTCCGGCATCGAGCGCGGCATCGCGCACGACCTTGTCGACCACGTGGAAGCGGGTGAAGTCGTCGTCGACGAAAAAGCCGAGGACGCCGTCGTCGTCGCGCGTGATCTCGCCGATGCGCACCGTGAATGCGCGATCCGCGAGGTCGGCATAAGCCGCTTCGCGCGCGGCGCGCTTCGCCGCGTCGCTGAGATCGAGCTCGTTCTGATCGCCGAGGATGTCGAGGCGGAGCGTCGCGCGCACCACCGCGATCGGGCGGCCGACGAGGCCCGCGACGTGCGTCGCGCCGAGCACGGCGTAGGTGTCGACGGACCAGAGCGTCGTGTCGATCGCGCGCAGCAGAGCGGAGAGCGCGCTCTCCGCGTCTGCTGACGCCGGCAGGCCGGCGCGCGTCTCCGCGTCTTTCGCGACGATGGCGGCCGACATCTGTCCGAGAAGCTGCTGCGCAGGCTGGAGATCGAAGAGCGGTCCGGCATCCGGCGGCCCGTCGCGGCCGGGCGCAATCTCCCAGGTCACGCCGCCGCTGATCGGATCGTGGAAGAGCTGGCCGATCGGAGTGCCGGCCGTATCGAAGACCTCGAGCGCCTCGTCGATATGGTCCGGCAGCAGGAAGCCGGCGACGGGATTGATCATCAGCGACGGCTCGAGCTGGTCGATCGTCGCTTCGCGTGAAGTCTCCGAAAGGTCGGCGGGATCGACGAGACGGAACAGCCAGCGCGCCGGACGGAGCAGACGCGGCCGGAGCGTCACGCCGCCGGGAATGTCGTCGCGCGCGGGATAGGTGATCCTGTCGGGATCGAGATCGAGCGTTCGTCCGAAGGCGTCGACGAGCCGCGCCTTCCTGACCCGTAAGCGCCCGGCGAGGAGAAGCTCGGGAACCGAGACGGGGACCGGCTTCCCGACATCACCGCCGTTTCGCGGCTGAAGCACGCCGTAGGGACCGACCGGGAGCCCGAGCAGTACGTCGTGCATGCTGTCGAGATTGGCGGAGAGGATGTCGATGCCGCTGACAGCATGGGCGATATCGGAGAGCTCGTTCTCGACGCTGTCGCTGACCTCGCCGTCGACGCCGCGCGCGTCCTCCGCCTTCAGCCACTCGCCGATGGCGTTGCCGAGCGTCGCCGCGACGCCGCTGTTCAACGGGCTGCGCCCGGCGATGCTGCGCGCGTTTCCGCCCGGCGGCTCTTCCTCCTTCGCGGCTTCGAGATCGACCGGGCCGAGCGACCAGCCATCGAGGCGGTCGGCGGTGTCGATCTCCACCTCCCATTCGAGCCACATCGGCACCCAGGGCTGCGCCCACGCGGTGACGCCGACCGGATCGGAATCGACGCCCGGGATCAGGCTGAAACGGTCGAGGCCCGCCGCGACGCGCGCATTGTGATAGGGCGAGGTTTTGGGCGTGGCCGCGCGCGCGGTGGCACCGACGCCAAAACGGCCGTCGACGGAGAAGCGCAGCGCAGTCTCGGCATAGATGCGCGCCTTCACGGCGGAGGCGTCGAAGCCGGTCGCCTTCGACGCGACCTCGACGCGCCACGGCGCGAGGTAGGGGTCGAGGATCATCGCGCTCTCGACGAGCCGCACGATCTCCGGCGGAAGTCCACCGGCGGGATAACCGGTAACGAGATCGGCGCCCTTGATGAGCCCGGCGATCTCGGCCGGCACCTGCGACGGCCAGCGGCACTGCAGGCGTCCGTCGGGCGAACGCTTGTCGTCGAAGCGATGACGCGCGCTCCGTCCGCCGCCGCTCACCGCGAGCATCGGCTCCATCGGCTCGAAGTAGCGTGGCGTCGGCCGCTGAACGAGCCGCGACGCCGGCGGCGAAGGCAGCGCCTTCTTGGCGTCGCGTTTCTCCCGGACCGTGCGCATCCTGTCGGCCGTGAACGATCTGACGCTCGCCGGGCGCGAGCTCGACCAGAGAAGCTCGGTCTCCATCAGCGCGACGGCTTTTTTCGAAAGCGCCCCGAACATCGCCGAGCGCGCGGCGCGCGTTCCGGGCAGATCGCTGCCCGGCCCCGGCGAGATGACGCGCTCCGTCGGTCCCGGCTCGCCCGGGCGCGAGGAGAATCCGGCGACGTGCTCTCCCTCCTCGATCGCAAAGATGCCGTTGGCCGTCCCGACGCCGGAAAGAAGGTCGTGCGTGAAGCCCGAGACCAGGCGCTCGACGTCGCGCCGGTCGTCGGGGTTCGCCATGTTGAGCCCGGTCGCGGCGAAGATTGCAGCGATGTCGTCGGCGTGAAAGCCGAAGGCGACGCGCGCCCGGTCCGTCGCCGGGCGCTGGTCGGCAACCACGTCGCCCGCCACCGGCACGCCGTGGATGACGCCATGAAGCAGCGAAGCGTAAGGGTCCTGCGAGACGCCTGTCGCGAAGTGGGAGGCGGTTTCGGCAAATAGCCCGCCGAGCGCTCCGGCGGCGGCTGGCTTCACTTCGCTGCCGATTATCGTCGGGTCGATCGCAGTGCCGAACGTCTTGTAGCGGGCAGCTGAGGTCAGCGACGCGGCGCTCTGCTTCTTTTGCTTCGTCGCCCGCTTCTTGGCGCTGGTGCCGCGGTCCTCGAGGTCGTCGGTGAGCCGCCACTTGAGCGCATCGAGCCGCGTCTGCAGGCCGGCCTTCGATTGCGCGACGTCGAGCGGATCGCGGCGCGGATCGGTCCACCAGCCGCAGACGAGATAGGTCGCGAAGTCACCGAGCACGCCCGCCCGGAAGGTCTCGCGAAGATCGTCAAGCGGATCGTGGAAGGCGAAGCGGTTTGCTAACGCATCGTAGCAGCCGCTCCAGTTGAGCGAGCCGCCTACGGTCCCGGTCAGCGCGTCCGCCGCGATCGTCTTTCCGGTTGGCGGCTCGGTCGGGCCGGGCGACGGCCAGTCGGCGAGCGGCGTCACCGTCGTCCGGTCCGCCTCGATCACCCAGCCGCTTACGACGGCGCGAGTCGCTTCGCGCGGCACGGCGATCCGGAGAACCACCCAGCGGTCGGGAAGCGGCGGCAGCGACAGCCGGTTCTCTGTGCCGCGGTCGCGGTCGGCGAGCGTGCCGTCGAGAAGCGAGTCCGGCATCGCCCAGTGAAGATGCACGCCGGCCGGACGCTTAATGCCGTCCTCGAACGGCTCCGGCATCGGCTCCGGGTCTTCGCCGTCTCGCGTGGTCATGGCGAAAGGCAGGCGCACGAACGTCTCGCCGCTGCCTTCGGGAACGTAAAGCGCCTGCACGTCGATCGGAACCAGAACGCGCGGCTGGCGCAGCAGCAGCTTGTCCCAATTGGCGATCGAGACGAGCGGCTCCTCGACCCGCACGAGCGTCTTCCAGCGCTGATCAGTAACGAGCGTCTTCAGGATCTCGTCGTCGACCGGAGGCGGGCTCATTCGAACTTCTCCTTGAAGAGCGCGAAGAGGCCGGCGAGATTCTTCGCGACGGTCGGACGGAAGACGTCCTGCTTCTCTGCGGCATTCGGACTGTTCGGATCGCCGAACACCTGCCGATATGGAAAGCGGATCATCTGCAGCGCGAACTCTGCGCTGTTCAGTTTGCCGTCGTCGTTCATGTGCGTCGCCGGCGTGCCGAGGAAGGTCGCGCCGGTGGCGCGAAGATCGAGCACGCCGGGCGAGCCCCGGCGAAACGAGATGTTCATCGGCAGCTTCGGCTCGACGTCGGTCGATGTCTGCACGTTCCGCGCCCTGAC
This sequence comes from uncultured Alphaproteobacteria bacterium, assembly GCA_963778625.1. GTDB lineage: Bacteria > Pseudomonadota > Alphaproteobacteria > Rhizobiales > Afifellaceae > DASWJZ01. Next base: position 97,793 of record CAVZVB010000005.1, on the reverse strand, counting down.
CGTCGCCTTGAAGCTGTTGCCGTCGCCGATCGGCTCGAGCTTGATGCCGAACTGGATACCCTGCCGCGGCTCCTCCACGTGCACGACTTCCGGCACGCCATCGAAGAGCGCCAGCAGCACCGCCGGCGCCAGTCGCTTCGAGCCGCAGGAGCTTGATGCGGTCGGGATTAGACTCCGGGATGATAGCCTCGTCGTTGCCGATCTCGCGACGATAGGCGCGGACCTGAAGGCCCGGCCATCCGGAAACGGCGCGCGAGCGCAGAAGGAAGCCGGTAATCTGCCCGGCTTTTCCGAGCTGCCGTTGCTCGCTTCCCGGCAGGCGCACCAGCCGCTCCTGCTCGTCGATCTCGTCGCGGATCGCCGGATAGAGCGATTCGAGCTGCGCGCGGTCGCTGCTGTTCACCGTGCCGACGCTGAGTGCGCCTTGCACGAGCGCGTCGGTCCAGGCGCGGTCCACGTAGAAGAAGCGGATCGACTCGATCGGCAGGAGTTCGGAAATCCGCGACGATGTTGTTGAAGGGAACGCCTTCGAGCAGCCGCAACCGGGCCAGCCAGTCACGCACGGCAAGCGGCGTGATCCGCTCCTTGCCGGCGTCCGGATCGCGGTCCGACACGGCCGGCAGATAGGCCGTCACCATCGTCTTCAGCTCGGCCATGACCGCGGCTGCGGCGAAGTATTTCACCGCCATGTCAGTCCTCCTGCTTCCGAGAGGTCAGCGAACTCGATCAACTTGTCGAGCGCATCCGGCTCGCCTTCGTCCGCGATCCGGCGTGCCCGCGTCGTTGGGGTCGCGGTGCGCTTCCCGCCCAGCGCATCCTTGGCGACGCGGTCCACCTCCGCGGCGAGCGCTCCCTGCAAATGGCTGAAGCGATCTCTCCCTCCCGCGGACTTGCCGAGCGGCACCGTGGCGCGGTCGAGGACCGCGGCCGAGCCGGCGCTCTGCATCTCGCGCAGGACTCGGGCGTCGATCGCAGAGTCCGACGGAAAGAATGTCGGTGACGTCGTCCTCGAGAAATTCGATGGGGCGCCCCGGATCGACTGGCGACCGGAACGGTCCGAGCACGTTCTCCGGCTTGACCGCGGTCTCGACCACGAAGGTCTTGCCGATCAGCGGACCGAGGTTCCCGACGACGCCGTCTTTGAGGATCGGACTGAGCTTGCCGATCGACTTGCCGGCAAGGCGCGCGAGTTGGCGCGCGCGCTCGGCGCCGAACTGCTCGCGCCGCCACGCCGTCAAGGCGTTGACGAAGGCCGGCCGCGATAACGCCAGAAGCCGCCCGATCTCGAAGGCGACCGCGAGCGAGAGGTCTTCGCGGCCGTCCGGCACGACGGAACGGAGCTGATCGCTCGCATGCGCGAGCGCCGGTTTCGGCGCGGCGGTCACCTCACGAAGCGTCGGCGACGGCACGAAGGGCCCGCGATACCAGGCGCGGACGTCGTCGCCCACACGCGTCGTGTGAGCGAGGCCGACGTGCCCGGTTTCCGCGACTTCCGGAACGGGCCGCGGAGAGGGCGCGTCGGGCGGACCTTCCAGCGGCTCGGGAGCGCATGGCGGACGCGCCTTCTTCGCTCCCGGACCGGGCAGCGTTCCGAGCAGCCCGACGTCGATCCCGCGCATGAGCGACTTGAAGGAGCCGCCGCCGTCGCAGGTGAACGACCAATATGCGAGGACGGGGAAGCGGTAGACCTTTTCGAGCACGACGCCTTCGATCGGCAGGCGGAAGCCGGCCTTCATCGCATCGCGGACGGCGAACGAGGCCCGCTCGGAGCTCGCGGTGAGGGCCACGTCCTCGATGGCCTTCACGCTCGCGCTCCATTCGCTCGCAGCGCCCGGCCGCGGCGACGCCGATTTCGCCGAGCGTGCCGCCGGCGTCTTGACCGACGCCGCGGCGGACGCGTTTTCCGCTCCGGCCCTCGCCCTCGTCGCGAGGAGCGGCGTCGACGCGGCGGCCGCCACGACCTGTGCGCCCATCACCGCGATGTCGGGCGAGCCGCCGCTTCCGTCAGGGCTGACCGGCACATAGTAGTCACGAACGTCGAAGACGGTCGCCAACGCGAAGAAGTCGAGCTGCGGCGTCGATTGCGGTGGCAGCGCGTTGAGCTGGCCTTCGAGATTGATCAGACAGGCGGTGTAGCGGACCGGCTTGCACGCGACGCGGTCGTATTGCGGCAGACGGTTCGCCATGACGACGGCGAGGAAGCCGTCATCGTCGCCGTTCGCGAGCTCCGTGTCTTCGAGGTCGACCTCCCGCACGTGGGCAAGAAGCGAGAGGTCTTGCTTGGTCGGAAAGACCTTCGTCACCGTCGTCTGCGGCACCGAAAGGTAGACGCCGCTCGCGACGTCGTTCGGTCCGGACAGCGTGACCCCGGGAGTGACACATTCGGCGATCGACGCCTCGGACGAGATTTCCCCCTCGCCCTCCGCGATCACCACCAGCGCCAGCCAGGGAATGGTCGGATCGCCCGGATCGGCTGCGCGCTCCCAGGGAAGCGTGCGGCGCTTCAGAACGATCTGCGGCAGGCGCGATTTGTAGGCGCCCTCGGAATTCGCCGGCGGGAACGCCGACAGAAGCTGGTCGGGCGGCAGCTTGAAGCGCGGTGACGTCACGCGGATGTCGGCGCGATGCGGCTCTGTCGGCCGGCTGCCGCCGCCGGAAATCGTCTGCGTGCCGTGGAAGATATAGTCGCCTGCCGTGAGTGGCGGCACGGCGCGGCTGTGAAGCACGAACTTGCCTCGGCTCACCATATCAGCCCTTCCCTCCCCGTGTCGGTCTTTCGCGCTGCGCTTCGACGAACGCGACCGCGACGTCCTCGCCCGGATTTGCGAGCGCCGCGTCGAGCAAGGCGTCGGGGGCCTCCGTCGTCAGCCGTGCCGCAACGAGCGCCGCTTCGGCCTCGGACGCCATCACGCCGGCAAGCGTCACCGTGCCGTCGCGCAGCACCCGCACCGTGACGGCGCCGGACCTGTCGGGCTCGACCGCGTAGACAAGGATGCGTCGCGCGCCCTGGCTCAAAAGCACGGGCGCGATCTGTGTGCCGGCCTTGTCGCGGGCGACCGACGCGCCATCGAGCGATAGCGAGAAATCGGCGGTTGGATCGCCTGACGCAGTCTCGTCGACGAGGAGCACCACGGTCGAGGCGCGCATGTCGAAGCGCGTGGTAACGAGGCGCGAGTTTTCAACGAAGGCGCGCGCGCCGATCCAGCCGGCCTTGAACGACTCGGGTCCGCGCCTGAGCACGGCGTTCTCCGCCTGCACCGAGCCGCCGCTGCAAAGGCAGGTGGACCAACCGACGTAAGCGAGGCTCTGGCCGTCATACCATCCGGCAAGACCGGAAAGCGCGTCCAGCGGATCGGCCGGCGCCGCCCAGACCGCGATGCGCTCCGTGCCCTGCGGGATCAGCGGCTTGCCGCTTTCACCGGTGATGTCGGCGAGGATATCGCCGCCGGCACCGAACATGGCGATCCGCGCATGTCCCTTGAAGGCGAGGGCGGGACGCGCGCCAAGTCCGGCGTCGCGCTGCGCATTCGGCATCGCCAGCACCGCAACCTCACCGGCGGAGATGCTCGCATCCGCATTCGCGGAACGCTTCCCGCCAATCGCGGCGCTCAACGTCCGGAGCCGCGCCAGCGCAGCACGATCGGCGCCGTGCCCGTCGACGGCAGCCGGAGGTATCCGTGCCTGCCGGGTGAGCGGTACCTTCTGCGTGGCGAGGAGGGAATGCCCGGTGACGGCGGCGCGCGGCGCGACGCGCAGAAGTCTCGCCGGAAGCCCGCTTTCGAGAAGCGCATCGGCGGCGTCGAAGGTCGGCGGGGCGACGCGCGGCAGGTCCGACTTGACCGTCGTCCGCCTGATCTTCGTCTCGCGCCGCGCCATCGGCGCGAGCACGGCGATCGCCACAGGCGCCTTGACAACGTGGTCGAACACCTTCGCCGGATCGGGGTTGGCGAGTACCACCGACGCGCCCGGCGTCTGCGGCGCCATGCGCTCGCCAAGGGCGCCAAGCCGCGGCGGGGCCGCCCTGTCGCCACGGAGCGAGACAAGCGCGACGCGGCTGTTTCCGGCCGCGGCCATCCATGGCTGCACGGTCGTGAAGATGCCCTTGGCATCGATGTTGGTCGGCAGCAGGTCGGCGAGCTTCTTTGCGCCGGCCAGCACGCGCGCGCGGTCGTTCTTCTCGGTGACGAAGGGCAGCGGCTTGCGCGGTCCGGCCTCGACCTGGTTGTAGGCGACCTCCGTCGGAAGCCTTTCCTGAAGCGACGCCTCGGAGACGAGGAGCGCGCCGTTCAGCGCCTCGACGATCTCGCCCTTCGGCACCTTCTTGTCTTCGCGCGGCTGCATCGGTCCCCATGCGCCGAGCGGGAACGAGCCGGTCGAGGTCGAGGCGAGGCGCAGCCGTCCGATCTTGTCAGTCGCCGCGACGCCGTCGCTTGCCGCCGGATAAAGATGCAAGGCGATCGCCGAGGACATCGTCGCGTCGCCGACGGGAGCGATGCCGAGTGCGCGGCTCGCCGGCTTGTTCACCGGCGCGCCGGCGACGAGGCTTGTGGCCGGCGCGATTGTGGTCACCGTCAGCTCGAACTCGGAATAGACCTCGAACGGCTTCTGCGGCGTGCCGTCGGCGGTTCCTTTCTCGGTTCCGTTCGACCCGACGCCGGGCGGAATGGAGCCCTTGCCGGTGGAGGACGTCAGCACGCGCGCGACGCCGGGGCTCGCTGCTTCGAGATATTTGGTGACGAACGCGTCCCACGAGATCGGCTCGTAGGGCGCGCGGTCGCTGCCGCCGAACTCGACCTTCAGCCCGACCGGACCGACGTCGAAGCGCGCGATGCCGTGGAACTCAGGGCCGGTGACCTCGATCTTCGCGCTGATGCTGACGGAGATCGTTATCTCGCCGAGCCAGAGGTCGATGGTGACGCCGGCGGCGATCCGCGCATGCACCTCCGCCTCGTAGCGGAACGGATCGAAATAGATGATGACGTTTGCGCCGAACGAGACGTTGGCCCATGCCGGTCCAAGGCTGGCGGAGGCTTCGAGCGCGCCGCCTGCCATCAGGGCCTCGGAGGTCAACGCGAAATAGCTCTCGCCCTTGATGGAGATGAAGCCGCTCGCCTGCCAGCGGAAGCCGAGACGCGGCACCTGCGGATAGCCGTCGCGGTGGAAGTCCGGATGGAAGCCGCCGAGCGTCAGCACGAACTCGCCGGCGTGCGGCCCGCCGAACCACATGACGTAGGCGAAGCCGCCGGTGAGGCGCACCGACTCGTGCAGCAGCCACGAATTCTCTGTCAGCTCCGCCTGCACCCACATCACGCCGTCGCGGGCGGAGAAGCGCGCGATGAGGCCGATCTCGATCGAGACGAGCGCCACCTGCGGCCGCGGCAGCGCCATGCGGCCGAGGCCGAGGATGGTCAGCTCGAAGCCGCCGCCGAAGGACACGGCGACGACGGCAACGCCGTCGACCAGCGCGAAACTGGTGAAGCCGAGGCCGGCCGCGAACCAGAAACGGTCGCGGCGCATCGGGAACGTGTCGCGTACGGCGACCAGCGCCTGCATTGGATCCGACGGCGCCGAGGCCGAGGCGTCGAGCGCCTCGATCATCACGAAGTCGCCGAAGGTGCTGAGGCTCGACGGGAAGACCAGATCGCGGTTGATACCGAAACCGCCGCCGATGCCGGTCACGAAGAAGGCGGGCGGGCCGCCGATCGGTCCGGTCACGGCACCAAAGGCGAAGAACGCCGTGAATTGCGTCCCGTCGGTGATGCCGGTGCCGTAGCCGCCATAGATCGACAGCCCGTACGTGGCGACGCGCGCCATCAGCATGCCGACATATTCGATGTTCGGCTCGGTGCCGAACTTGCGCAGGCCGCCGGCGAGCGTCACGCCGGCGAGGTCGGCGCTGACGGCAAGCCCGGCGAGATCGACGGCCCAGTTGGACGCTTCGAAGAGCGAGGCGCCCGACGTGACGGCGAAGGTGAGCTGCAGGTCGTCGACCGCCGCCACCAGGCCGGCGATCGATACGCGCCCGTCGAAGAGGACCGCGATCTTCTCAAGCTGGTCCTGCCTGACGGTGACTCCGAAACCGACCTGTTCGACGTAGAGAGGCCCGAAGCCCTTCTGGACGGAAAGCCACCACGGACCGTCGCCATCGCCTGCCGTCAGCGAGACGAGCACCGGTCCGGTGTCGTGCTTCTGGACGGCGAGCGCCGGGCTGAAAGCGGGTGCGAGCGCTTCGCTCCCCGAACCGGTGTCGCCGAGTATCCCCTGCGCGACGGCGTTGCCGCCGCCGCCCGCGCTGCCGGCGCCGACGGCGAGGTCGCTCAGCTGAATCTGTACGCCGCCTGAGAACTTCGATGCCGAAATATCGGCGAAGAGATGTGTCGCCACCGAGCCGAGCTTGACGACGCTGTCGAGCAACGGTCCCGACGCTTTGCTGATCCTGAGCCCGATACCGTTGACCGAAAGCGACGGTGCGAAGCTTGGGCCCGTGACGTCGATGAAGCCGACCTCCAAGCCCGGCGGCGGATGAGTTCTTGATCCAGCGCGAGTCGGCTTCGAGCGATACGCGCGTCTCGCCCGTCGCGATATCGACGCGCCCGGCGACGCCGAGCGTGAGCTTCACGATCGGCGGATCGAGCCGCATCCCGATCGATATGCCGCCGCCTACGTCGAAGCTCGGTCCGGCCTCCGCGACGTTCTGGAGAAGCCGCATGAAGCGTGCGACGAGGCGTGTCGGGTCGAAAAGCGTCGGGTCGAGCGCCGTTGGATCCGCCGGGTCCAGGAAGACGCCGGGAAGGAGGCCGCGGACCTCCACGTTCGGCGCAGTCGTGTGCGGCACCGTCTTGTCGAGAAGCGTCTGCACCGCCGGCGTCTGCATGGCGAAGCGCGCTACGAGGTCCAGCGCGATTTGCAGCATCGCGAGTGCGACGTCTTCAGGGTCGCTCGACTCCCCGGCGCTCGAGCGTGAGACGAGCGCGAAGCTTCCGCCTGCAAGCGTCCAGCGGGCGAAGACGGCGTCGGTGCCGGCTGCGTCGAGCGCGCCGCCGACCTCGATGCGTGCGCCGCCGGGCGGGCTTGCACCCGCGGCAAAGGCGACGAAAGGCCGAAACGTGGTGCCGTTCACCGTGATGGCTGCAGGGCCGGCAGTTCCGGTAAAGGCCTGCAGGCCGCTGCCGTCGAAGGCGAGCGAGGCGGCAACGCGGTCCGCGAAAGGCATGCCGGAAGCGTTGACGCGGACGGTGGCGCTGAACGGCGCCGTGGTGATCTCGACCTCGACCGGTCCGGCCTGAAGCAGCAGTCGGCCGGCCGGCGCGGAAATGGCGAGCGGCGCGGGCAGCGTCGGGCCGATCGCCGCGCCAAGCTCGGTGAGTGCCGCTTGTGCGAGCGCGTGGAGGCGGTCGGCGAAACGCTGCGCCGGATTCTCCGCCCACGCGTTGAGCCGTGCGGCATCGAACTTCGGCACCGCGCCGGTGCGAAGATCGAGGGCATCGCCGATGGCGCGCACGACGCGCGCGGCCTGCGCCGCGGCCGGCGGCGTTGTGAGCTTCGCCACCTCGTCGAGCACGAAGGGAAGCACCTGCAAGGCGGCGCCGGCGACGCTGCCGAGCCCCGGAGGATCGGGGTAGAGGCTGATGTCGCTTCCTGTCTGCGGGCGGATGAAGAGACGCACCGACGGGCCGACGGTGAGGTGAACCGCCTGCCGTCCGCTCGCGGCGCCGGGAAGACCGGCGAACACGTCGAGATTCGGCGCAATCGAGCCGCTCGCGCCGATGTCGAGCGCGAACGTGCCGCCGAAGGCGAGGCGCGGCGAGGTGCCGGGCGGTGGCGTGAGCGCCGCGCTGTCAAGTTGCAGGCCGAGGCGAAGCGCGCCGACTGTTCCGCTCGCGGTGACAACGACGCCGGGCGCGAGCTGCATCTGACCCGGTCCGCCGCCGATCTGCAGAAGCGGCTTCAGCGCATCGAGGAAAGCGGCGACACGCGTCGGTGCGAGCACGCCGGACGCGTCGGCGAGCGCGTTCGTGCTCTTCATCCACGCGGCCGGCTCCGTGAGCAGCGCAATCGGCACGCGCGCGCGTCGATCCAGGTCGCCGGAGACGCCGCTCAGCAATCCCACCGCATCGAGCACGGCTTCGACGAGCGGTCGCGCGCTGTCGTCGAGCTCGCGCAGATAGTCGAAGCCGAGACGAATTGCATTCGCGACGAGCACCGACGGAAGGGCGTCGACGAGGCGCGAAGGATCAGCGTTCGGCCAGACCGGAATGATTTCTGGCTGCGGCTGTCCGAGGCGCGGCCACTCGACGGTGGCGGATAGCGGATTGAGGGCGACCTTCAGGCACGCACCCGGTTCACCGAGTTCTGAAATCGCCGCCGAATGGGCCGTCCACAGACACGAAGGCAGAGAGCGACCACGGCGCGAGGCCGACAGTTCCCCGTGTACCGGAAAGCGTCACCTCGGCGTGGCGCCGCGCGAGGTCGACGGAGACGCCGGGCAGCGGCGCGATCACTGCGTCGAGGATCGCCTGCAACGCGGCGCGCGTCTCCACACCCGTGGCAAGCGTGCGGAAGTGCTCGGCCGGCTGGTTCAGAATGCTGTCGAGCGCCGCCGCGACGAAGCCGCCCTGGCCGCCCGCTGCCGTCAGCGAGAACACGCCGGCGGCTTCGAGCAGGTCGAGGAACGTCGCGATACCGGCATCGGCCTCGAGCGACAGCTCGCGCATGACGCCGGAGAGGAGCACGCCAGCCTCCGGAAGCGCCGGGGTGACGACTTCGTCGGCGCTGGAAGTCGAGCCGGCGTGGCGCACGACCCAGCGGTCGCGGCGGATGGAGAAGACGCGCGGCTCGTGGAGCACGACCTCGGCCTGCGCTTCGCCCGGGCTGCCGAGCGGCAGCGTCATGTTGAATTCGAGCCAGCGAAGGTCCTGGCTTGCCGTCGCGCCGGGGCCGCCGACGAGCCATCCACCCGCGCGGCGGACCTCGAGATGGACGTTGAGCGGACGCGTGCCGCGAACCGATGGACCACTGAGGTCGGCGCCGAAAAGCTCGATCGCCGCGTGTCCGGTGACGGTGATCCCCGTCGTCCCGAGCGCGATCGGCAGGCGAAGCCCTGCGCCAAGGCCGCCGATGCTTCCGAACGTGGGTTGCGCGAAGCGGGTTACCGCCCTCAGGCTGAGGGCGGCTGCAAAAATGGCGGTGAGCGCGCGGCTTATTGCCGGCGCTGTGACGTTGCCGAAGACAGCGTGCACCTCGAGACCGGCACGCGGTGCGGGCGCTGGCGTGGCCGGCGGCGCAAGCTCGTCGGCGAGCGCGAGCGCGTCGGCAAGTTTCGTCAGCCCGCGTACGAGATCGCGCCCCCGCGCCAGATCAGGATCGAACGGCTCGGCGGGATCTTCGGCCGGAATCAGCGCGTCGAGCAGACGCAGCGTGCTCGCCGCCGGCTCGGCCGTCAGCACCGAGAAGGCAACCGGTCCAAGCGGCGTGCCGAGCGTCACGAGCGCGGCGATCTCGGCGACGCTCTCGGCGACGCGCCGGGCGGCATGGCCGGCGCCGCCTTCGGCGACGATCGCGATGCCGCCGCCAAGTGCACGGAACGGCTGAAGGATGCGCTCAAGCCGCGCCGCCTGACCGGCGACGCCGTCCGTGTCGCCTGAAGCGAGCCGGCACGCCGGCCGCGTGCCGAGCACGACGAACCATTCGCCGGCCGCCGCCGCAGGCGGAACGAAGGCGTTCGGCGCGAGCGCCGGCTGCGTGAGGTCGATGATGCGTGCCGCAGGCGCGCCCGCCCAAGGCGCTTCGGCGACCGAGGCGGCGACGGCGATGCGGATCGTCGTTGCAGCGGGTACTGCAAGAAGGCTCGCCGCATCGGCCTCCGTCCGCAAGCTTTCGAACGCGACGTCGTCGATGAGATGCACGATGACCCCGGCCGGATCGTCGGACGGGGCCAGGATGCGGCCGTCGGTGCCGCTCCACCGCGCGATCAGGTCGGAAAGGCCAACGCCGAGATCGGACCGGCCGGAGGCGATGTCGGCCACGTCCGGCGCGGCGCGCGCCTCGCGCATGAGCGCGTCGGCAAGTTCCGACGGCGACAGCCCCGGCATCCCCGGGCTCCACCCGCGCAGCCGTTCCGGCACCAGCGTTCCGAAGGAGAGCGGCGGTCCGTTCGGCTCGATCCAGAGCGCCAGCTCGGGCGTGCCGGCAATCGCCGAGAGGGCGATGCGATAGGGATCTCGCGGCGTTCCGATTCCGGAGAAGACGCCGCCGCTTACTACGGTACCGGTCAGAACGCGCGCGAGCGGCTCGAGCAGCTGCTCCACGCGCGTCGCCTGGCGCAGCAGAACGTCGTTGGCCCAGGCGAGAATCGTCGCCTGCGGTGCTGAGATGAGGCCGGCGAGGCGGAGGCGTGGCCGATCCGAAGCCGCAAGGAGAGGCGACGCCGGAATCCAGCCGAAGGCGTCGAGAAGGTCGCGCACCCAGGATTCGGGCGTCAGCCGCGCGAGCTGCCCGGCGAGGAATTCGATCGCATCCCATTGCGTCTCGGAGAGAGCCGCGAAGCCGGCGGAGAGATCGGGGATGTCGAGCGCGAGCTCGGTGTCGTTGATGGCGACGGTCGGGTTGGGAGCGGCGAAGCGAAGTGTCAGCCCGTCGGCCGGCGTCCAGCGCCCGATGAGCCCGACGCTGTCCGCGGAGAGCTGCATCGGAGGAAATTCGATAGCGGCGCGTCGTGCGCCGCGTGGCCGGCCGCGTATGCCGGCAGTGATCGACGAGAGGAAGCTTGCGCTGCCGCCGTCGAGATCGATCGAGACCAGCCCCACGCCGATGTCGGCATCGAGGCGCGTGCAGCGTTCGCCGATCTGGTCGTTGAAGTAGGCGACAGCGACCCCGATCTCGAGCCTGTTCGAGCCCGGCGGCTTCGCCGCAGTGACGACCAGCGGTCCGACAAGGGCGATCGTCCACGGGTCCGCCGGCGTGCCGCTGCCGCTGACGGGAGTCGCGATCGTTGCCTGGTCGGCGATCAGATCGCGGATCGGCGTCAGCACCTGCGGCACGCCGGCTGCGTGGTTCACGATCAGCTCGCGCCAGTAATTGCGCACGGCGGTGAGCGGATCGCTCAGGAACGCAGCGAGGCTCGTCGGGCTCAGCCCGGGAACGCCAGGCGGCACGGTGAGGCCGAGCACGACGCGCAGCGTGGCTTCGAGCGGGCCGAGCGCGCCGAGCACCTGATCGACCACGTCGCCGATGACCTGCCCCGCGCTCTCGATGACCGCGCCCGGCGAGGAAAGGTCGAGCAGCGGGTAGGCGGGGTGCGCGCCGATCTTGACGTTGAGCAGGGCGAGCGTCGCGGCGGGGCGGCGGTTCTGGTCGAGGGTCAGCCCGAAACGGATCGCGTCGACGGCCGGGTCGCCAGTCAGCAGTGCGGTGCCGCCGGTGGCGCTCTTCCCGAAGGTCAGGTCGGCGTCGAGAGCGGGGAGCGCGGTCGCAGCTCCGCTTCCGAGGTCGAGGCGGAAAAGGCTCGCCGCGATGCGGCCGATCGCCTGGCCGGCGCCGGCCTCGATGCCGATGACCGGCGTGATGACTGGGAAGCCGCCGCTTCCGTCGGCGACATCGACGCCGATCGTCACGCGGCCCGCGCCGAAGGGAAGAACAACACGCCCCGCACTGACGGCCGCGCCGTTTTGCAGCAGCGCCGCAAGCTCGCCGAGCCACGCATCGCGAGCAGCAGCCGTGCCGAACAGGGTCGCGGCCCACTCGGAGATCGCGCCGATTCCTTCCGTCGCCAGACGATCGAGCGGCAGTTGCGGGATGGCAGTGCCGGCGGAAAGGCCGACGAGCCGCGCGAAGGCCTGAACGGCGCCGCCTGCCTGCCGCGCCTGCGCCTCGAGCAGGCCGAGCACGAGATCGAGAACGATGTCGTCGAGCTGATCGAGATGCGCGAGCGAAAGGGCGATGTCGCGCGGCGCCGTGGCGCCGGGGAGCTGCAGTCCACCGAGCGTCAGACCGAAATCCGGCGTGCCGCCGCCGGTCGGCACTTCGAGCGCCAATCCGACCGAGCGAAGATGCGCCTGCCCCGGAACCGGCGGCGCAGGGTCGACGGTAATCTCGCTGGAGAACGTGATGACCCCGCCGGCGCCGAGAAGGATTCGATCGTCGACGGCGTTGTTGCCGCGTCCCGTCTTGAACAGCGGCAGATGGAGACGCGTCGATGAATTGGGATTGTGCGACGTCAGCTTGACGCCGAGACCAAGCTGCACGTGGTCGTCCGCGCTTTGGTCTACGACCGCGAAGAAGGTGACGGGTGGATCGCTGCTTTCGAAGAGAGGCAGCCAGATCCGCCCGCTTGCATCCGTCTCGGCGGAACCCCCGCCGAGAAGGTCGTCGACGACGCCGAGAAGCGCTTCGCGCTGGACGTCGCTCGAAATGGCCGAGCTCAGATAGTCGCCGGGATTGGCGAGCCAGTCGTCGTTGAAGCCGCCGCCTTCGTCGACAAGCCCGATTGCGCGCGCGAGCCGCTCGACATCGCCGAGGTCAGAGGCGGAGAAGCTCATCGCGCGATCCGCTCCATCTCGTGCCGCGCCATCACGAGGAGCCAGACCCCGCCGCCCGCGGCCGACATTCCGGCCGGCACCAGCCCGCTGCCGTCGAGGTCCGTGCCTGCGACATCGGCGAGCGCGCTGATCGCGCGGAGCACCGCTGTCCACGCCAGCGCGACGAGCGCCTCCCCCCAGATTTCGACGATCTCCGGCGGGCCGACCGGCATCGCGTCCGCGGCGAAGATCAGCCCGGCTGTGCTTCCTGGCCCGCCCGTCGCGAACGTCACCTCGATCGAGACGGCGCCGGTTTCGTTGCAGGAGACCGGGATCAGCACCTGCACGATGCCGTCGGTCGTCTTGACCGCGATGCGGCGAAGCTCGACCTGAAGCTCGTTGGTGCCGTCGTTCCACACTGTCGTCGGCGCCAGCCCGGCACCGGCGGCCGTGAGCACCATGGCCTGGAAGTCTTCCTGCCCGACGGCGATCTCGCCCGCGACCTCACCCGGCTTCAGCGGGCGTCCGCTGACGACATCGGGGCAGGTCTCGCGCAGCCGCGCCACGAGCTCCCTGCATTGACGCGCAAGCTGTGCGTCCTGCGTCTTCTGCCAGCCGGAGCGGGTGACGACCTTGCGGGCTGCGTCGGCGAGCGCAAGTCGCGATGTCAGTGTTGTTGCGGAAGCGCGCTCGACGGCGGCGAGGCTCTCTCGGCTGCGGGATGAATCAGCATCGGACGGGGCGGCGCGAGAGGATTTTTTCGGCCGCTTTTTCGCACGCGCGCGGCGAGATCCGGGCTGTTTCGACTTCGCCAAAGGAGCACCTGTGCCGCTGAGCCCCCGTGCTCGCCCAGCCCTGGCGGCGCACCGAAGAAACTCTAAGATGCAATGCCGGCATCATGACCGTTTCGGCAAAATTGTCGATTGGGAAAACGAAAGGACGCTTGTGAAACCCTTGCTGTCACCCAAGATCGAGGCGAAAGACCTCGGGCAAACAAGCTATTAGTTCCTCCACGCGACCTTTGAAATCACCACCGCGGCTCGCCCCCCCCGGAACCCCTTGGCTTGCGGCGGGCCATGGTTGATTTCCTTCCTGTGCCGATCGATTTTTCAGGGTCTTTTCAGGCTAGAGCTTCGGCACGAAGCTGGGATTCCGCGGGGTTTGGAAGCGCTGTTTCAGGCTGTCCCCTGAAAATTCAGGGACGCCGAAAGTCGATTCACTAGCGGCTTGAAGCTCGCAGGGCGCCCGTGTTGCGCACGTCGTCGGAAGGACCCAGACACCGGGTGGCGGTCGCTGGAAATTTCCAAGAGAGGAATCATCTCTTGAAGAATCCTCTCAGGGAGTGTGGTGAAGCATCAAGCACGAATGTCGTACATCGCGGAGCAACTCCTCAAGTGCAATTTTAACTCGTGACTGACATGCAGAAGCAACGGGAGCGCGTGAACCGCGCCCGTGCCTCTAGGAAGCTCGTAGAGCGATTTGCGCTGCGCTCCGGTATCGATCATCCAACCGACCCCGTTTCTCGCCCCAGTGGGCTTCTGAGGGGCAGCGCGGGGCATACGATGGGCTGCAGCTCGACGACAGTCGAAAAACTTCTGGCCTGCCCCCTCTATACAATAAACTACGAAGGTACTGCTTGGATAAGAGAAGTAAGTCCCCTCCCACACCGCCCTTAGATTCTAACTATGTACAAGGTAGTAGTCAAAAACATTATTGATCTTATTTATATATAATAAACGCACACACACACATTATAAGGCGCGCGCGAGTGACCTCCTGATCGTACTGTTTGCGGCCATCCCTTTGACGGGATGGGCCTTTCGAAAAAGAGCATGTCGTTTGTGCCTCCTGCGTCACTCCTATCGTCCTGCCGAAAGCACAACTTGCGGAAAACCCGACAGAAGAACGACCCGCACTGATAGTGGGTTCATGGCCAACAAAATTACGACAGACCGCACCGAGACTTACGTCCGCAACAGGGGCGGTGCAGTGACGCGCACATCGAGATAGACGGTCAGCGGCTCCTTGTGCCGCTCGAAGCCCCTCTTCGTCAGCTCCAAGCCAAGAAGGCGGCTCGTCGGTACCGGGTAATGATTCGCTCGGCAGAACGCAGCGAGCGCTTCCCTAAAATCGCGCGCTGACACAGATTGTCCGTTGGCGCGTTTAACGCACCGGTCAAGAAATGCACAGATCACTGTTCGATCCTGAGGTCGATACCCACTACGCCGACGGTCGACGGGGACCTGCTCCTCCCTGGTGCCCTCCGACGGGCTGATCGAACGAGGGCCGCCCATCGACATAGGGATCCCGTCACTTCGAACCATTCAAACGCATCGCAAGCGCCCCGCAGGCACGCTTGTCCGCGGTCCACAGAAAGCTAGCCAGCGCTAGCTTCTCCGTCCGCTCGAGATTGTTGAGAATCCCATAGGCGATGTCGCATCGGCGTTCGTTTTCTCGCTCTTTCTTGCGCCGTGCCCTCAGTGTTCGCGGCCTGAGGGCAAGGTTTCTGCGATGCTTGAGCCTTCCCTTCAGCTCTTTCGCAGCGGCTGCCTCGTCGGCGCGAACTGACCTCACCCACGTCTCGATCTGATTCGCTTCGAGCATCTCGCCCCTTCTCCAACGCTCGCGCACCTCGTCGCGAACGCGCGCTGGCGTCGTTTTTTCGCAGAGCCTGAACAAGAGGCCAGTGGGCAGCGTACCTGCCGTGTCGGCGCACATCCGAAATTCCCAGTAGGCTTCGATGCAGGTCTCTGCCTTGCGGATGCTCATTCCAAGCTCGACACCGATGCACTCGACGAAGCGTTCGTAACCAAGAGCCTCCCTTAGTCTCGCAAGATCCTCGCCGTGCATCAGGATGTCGCGACCGGTTCGCCAGGGCCGGCGCCGTATCTGCTCGAGAGAATCACTGGCGGCGTGAGCGTTGCCCGATGTCCGACCACGCGAGGAAACGTCCAGATATTCTCTCACTAAGGCGCCCCCAGCCTCCTCGACGTCGCAGCGATTTAGAAGGCCCACGACTTCGATTTGCGCGCTTCGGCTTGCATGCTCGGGAGTCGGCTTCGCGAATTGAGGGGGCATCGAGTTTGTCCGAATTGCAGACTGTCCTAGTGTCTATCGAGCAAAGAGCAAAACATCTCTTCCTGTGCTACTACTTCAATCAGTCTAAGCGCCAACTCTTGCGTTGAAGTATGCCTGCGCTGCGCTTCGCTTTTTAGCTGCTCCACTAAGGATTTTGGAAGAACAATCGATGTGACGGCTTGCCCCTCACCCTCCAATTCTCTCGCTCGTCGCCAATCTTCTGCGGCCGCTTCGGTTATCAGAACGCGCTTTCCAAGGCGCATCTCTCGAGGAGTCTTTCCGACAGCCTTTAGATTATAGAAGGAACTTCTGCTGATGCCGTGCATCTCACAGAACACTGTAATCCCGAACGCCTTCAAAGCAGTCACGTGCCGCGCTCCAATTCATTGAGCGCAGATTGATCTAGCTGATGGCCTACGGAGCAGGAACAGACATTTCGGCTTTCATTGTCCGATCGACTGCCGGGTCTCAGACCGGCTCGGACACCTCCGCCTCTTCGTGTCTTTCGAGCGCAGTCCCCATCCTGTCGAGAGCAGACCGCCAGGCGCTTGCCGCTCTCGCGCAAGCTGTCGTCAGCTCCCGGAAACCCCTGACGATCTTGTCGAGCGAACTGAAGAACTCGCCGTCAAAGATATTCACTGACGACTGCGCTTTGATCATCTGCCTTGCTTGGGCCGCTGCCAAATAGCCGGGCTGATTAACCGCCCCGGGTTGCTCGGAGGCTCCAACTCTTGAGAAGGTGGAGCCATGACAAGCAAGACGACGAACAAGTTTTCTCCCGAGGTCCGCACCCGCGCGGTGCGGCTGGTTCTGGATCACGAGCATGAACATCCTTCGCGCTGGGCGGCGATCATCTCGATCGCGGCCAAGATCGGCTGCACGGGGCAGACGCTGAACGAGTGGGTGAAGAAGGCCGAGGTCGACGCGCGGCAAGCGGTCCGGCGTGCCGACGGACATGGCCGCCAAGCTGAAGGCTCTGGAGCGGGAGAACCGGGAGCTTCGGCAGGCCAACGAGATCCTGCGCAAGGCGTCGGCTTATTTTGCCCAGGCGGAGCTCGACCGCCGGTTCAAGCCATGATCGCGTTCATCGACGATCACCGCGAGGTCGCATGGGGTCGAGCCGATCTGCAAGGTGCTGCCGATCGCCCCCTCGACCTACCATGACCATGTCGCCAAGCGGGCCGATCCCGCGAAGCTGTCGGCACGGGCGAAGCGGGACTTGGCGCTGAAGCCGGAGATCGAGCGCGTCTTCGCCGAGAACTTCGAGGTGTATGGCGCGCGCAAGGTCTGGCGGCAGCTCAACCGTGAGGACATCCCGGTCGCGCGCTGCACCGTCGAGCGCCTGATGGCCGATCTCGGCCTGCAGGGCGTCATCCGCGGCAAGCCGATCCGGACGACGGTGCAGGACAAGGCGGCGCCGTGCCCGCTCGACCATGTGAACCGGGTCTTCCATGCGCCGGCGCCGAACATGCTGTGGCTCTCGGACTTCACCTACGTCAGCACCTGGTCGGGCTTCGTCTACGTGGCCTTCGTGATCGACGCCTACGCCCGCCGCATCGTCGGCTGGCGCGTCAGCAGGACGGCGCATGCGAGCTTCGTGCTCGATGCTCTGGAGCAGGCCCTGCACGAACGACGGCCTGTCCATCGTGGCGGCCTGGTGCATCATTCCGACAGAGGTTCTCAATACGTCAGCATTCGATACACCGAGCGCCTCGCGGAAGCGGGCATCGAGCCGTCTGTCGGCAGCGTCGGCGACAGCTATGACAATGCTCTCGCCGAGACGATCAACGGCCTCTACAAGGCTGAGGTCATCCATCGGCGCGGACCGTGGCGGAGCTTCGAGGCCGTCGAGTTCGCGACGCTGACCTGGGTCGACTGGTTCAACAATCGCCGGCTGCTGGAGCCCATCGGCAACATCCCGCCGGCCGAAGCCGAGGAGCGCTACTACGCCATGCTCGACGAGCAGAAGCTGGCAGCGTGACTTCAAACGAAACGGCCTCCGGCAAACCCGGGGCGGTTCAGATCCCTGTCGAACTCTCGCCTTAGCCCTTTCGGAGCTTCCAACTCAGATTGCACCCGCAGCTCCTCCTGGGAACGCCTTTTTCTCAACAGCTCACGCGCGGCAGTATCGAACCGAGCACCTTTGGCCACTTCTGACCACATCATCTAGAAGGCGCCTTTACGCCGAATTGGGATATTTACGCTTACTGCGCGCAGCTTCATAAGCCTTGAGTTCAGCTCTGACTCTCGCCGGGCCATAGTGGTCAAAGACAGTGCAAAGGCTCTCTCCATCCCAATTCCCCCTCGGGACCATGATGGCCCCGCATGATGGAATGTAAGTCGGCGCAGTCTCCCAAGACCGCAACTGTCTGGCACTTTCGGTTCGTGCACTGATAAAGAAAAAAGTGGCACCCCAAGCGGCACCCCAACTGGGGAACGCGTATCAGGTCAGAAGTCTAATGATCTGATATTTCTGGGAAATTTGGAGCGGGCGAAGGGATTCGAACCCTCGACCCCAACCTTGGCAAGGTTGTGCTCTACCCCTGAGCTACACCCGCAACAAAAGCGCCGGCGGGATGGTCCGGCGCAGGCGGGCGTATATGACGCAAGGCCCCCGGAATTGCAACAAGCCGCGACCGGCCAGCCGCGCCGGTCTCGCGGCCCTGCTGGCGCGAGTTGTCGGCCGCCGCAAGCCGCTAAGCCGGCCGGCAAACGCTGCCGCCCCGGATCCGCCGATGCCCGCCTCCCGCGCCGACCTCTTCGCCATGCTCGACCGGCTCGGGATCAAGACCGCGACGACCGAGCATCCGCCGCTTCACACGGTGGAGGAGAGCCAGGCGCTGCGCGGCGAGATCGCCGGCGGCCACACCAAGAACCTCTTCCTCAAGGACAAGAAGGACCAGGTCTTCCTGGTCGTCGCCGAAGAGGACGCGGCGATCGACATGAAGAGCCTGCACAAGCGGATCGGCAGCGCCCGCCTTTCCTTCGGCAAGCCGGAACTGCTGATTGAGCTCCTCGGCGTCGTGCCCGGCTCAGTTACGCCTTTCGGCGTCATCAACGATCACCGCCGGGCGCGTCAGCGTCATCCTCGACACGGCGCTGCTTCGCCACGACGCAGCTGAATTTCCATCCGCTGGAGAACGTCGCGACGACGACGATCGGACGCGACGATTTCCTGGCTTTTCTCCGCCATGCCGGCCATGCGCCGCAGGTTCTCGCCGTCTCCGCCGAGGCGGCGGACGAAGAACCATTGGAAAGCCGGCAAAAACCCGCCACATAAGGGCCAACCCAAGGGAAGTGCGAACAAACGGAGCGTCCATGAGCGCCGAGCCCCTCATTTTCGGTCAGGACGGCGGCGGCGCCGCGCCGGCGGCCGATCTCGTCAAGGAGACCACCACCCAGGACTTTCGCGCCGACGTCCTCGACGCCTCGCGCAGCGTGCCGGTTCTCGTCGATTTCTGGGCGCCCTGGTGCGGCCCCTGCCGGCAGCTGACGCCGGTGCTGGAGAAGGTCGTCAAGGCGGCGAAGGGCAAGGTGCGGCTGGTCAAGATGAACATCGACGACCACCCGCAGATCGCCGGCCAGCTCGGCATCCAGTCGATCCCGGCCGTCATCGCCTTCAAGGACGGCCAGCCGCTCGACGGCTTCATGGGCGCGATCCCGGAGAGCCAGGTCGCCGCCTTCATCGACCGGATCGCCGGGCCCGTCCGGCCCGAGCGGCGCGGACGAGGCGCTGGACGGCCGGCGCCGAGGCGCTTGCCGCGCAGCGACTATGCCGGGGCCGCCGCTCTCTATTCCGGCGTGCTTCAGGCGGAGCCCGACAACATGGCGGCGCTCGGCGGGTTGATCCGCTGCTTCGTCGCGCTCGGCGAACTGGCGCAGGCGCGCGGGCTCCTCGCCGGACTGACGCCGGAGCAGGAGAACGACCCGGCGATCGCCGGCGCACGCGCCGCGCTTGAGCTTGCTTCGCAGGCGGAGAAGCTCGGCGGGCCGGCCGAACTGACGCGCCGCCTTGAGGCCGATCCGAACGATCACCAGGCGCGCTTCGATCTGGCCGTCGTGCTGAACGGCAGGGCGACCGCGCCGGCGCGACCGACGCGCTGCTTGAGATCGTCAAGCGCAACCGCGCCTGGAACGACGAGGCGGCGCGTAAGCAGCTCGTGCAGTTCTTCGAGGCTTGGGGCCCGAAGGACCCGGCAGCGATCTGCCGGGCGCCAGCGTCTTTCGTCGCTGCTCTTCGCTTGAAGGCACGAGCGCGGAAGGAAGCGCCAATGGCGGTCATTGCCGGAAACAAGCGCTATGAGAGCGCCGCCGACCTTCCCGACCGCGTGCCGGTGTTTCCGCTTGCAGGCGCACTGCTTCTTCCGAGCGGGCAGATGCCGCTCAACATCTTCGAGCCGCGCTACCTCGCGATGGTCGACGCGGCGCTCGGCGGCGACCGCCTGATCGGCATGATCCAGCCGGCGCTCGATGCACCGCAGCAGGCCGTGACGCCGCCGCTCTGCGACGTCGGATGCCTTGGGCGCATCACGCAGTTCTCCGAGACCGGCGACGGCCGCTACGCGATCATGCTCGCGGGCGTCAGCCGCTTCCGCATCGTGGAAGAGATCGCCGCGATCACGCCCTACCGCCAATGCCGGATCTCGGCTGAATCCTTCGCCGACCTCATCGAGCCGCTCTCCGGCGAGGACGCCGTCGACCGCTCCGCCTTGCTTCGCACCTTCCGCGACTATCTCAACGCAAACGACCTCGAAGCCGATTGGGACAGCGTCAACCGCGCCTCCAATGCCGGCCTCGTCACGGCGCTTTCCATGATGAGCCCATGGGGGCCGCCGGAGAAGCAGGCGCTGCTTGAATCGCCCGACCACGCGACGCGGGCGCGCACGCTTGATCGCGATCACCGAAATGGCGCTCGCCGGCGCGAACGCGCCCTCAGCGCCGCTGCAATGACGAGGGAGGAGAGATGGCGGAGCGAGAAGCCAAGCGGACGCGCGGTCGATCCGAAGCTTCTTGAGATCCTCGTCTGCCCGGTGACCAAGACGACGCTGATTTACGACCGCGAGCGCCAGGAGCTGATCAGCCACGCGGCGAAGCTCGCCTATCCGATCCGCGACGGAATTCCGATCCTGCTGGAGGAAGAAGCGCGGCGGCTGGAGGAATAGGCGTTTCATTTTTCGCCGGTCATCCTCGGACGCGCGTAGCGCGATTCCGAGGCCCCAGATGGAGTCATCATTTCCTGGGTTCTCGGGTCTCCGCTTCGCTACGCCCGAGAATGACAGCGTCACCGGGTTTGGGAGTGGGCGCGTCAGCATCCACCCTAAATCGCCTCGCCCTTCAGAAGCTTCGGGCAGGTCGCCGGAAAGCCCCGCCGCCTCGCCGATGAAGAGCGACTTCAACTTCGGCAGCCGGTCGACGATGCCGAGCCCGAAATCGCGGAAGCGCGCGCACCGGCGAAAGATCGTTGGAGAAGAGCCGGTTCAGGACGTCGGTCATCATGCCCATCTGCCAGGTGTCGTAGCGCCGCCACATCTCGTAGCGACGCAGCACTTCGAGCGAGCCGATGTCGAGCCCGAGCCGGTGCGCGTCGACGATCGTCTCGGCGAGCGCCGCCGCGTCGCGGAAGCTCATGTTGAGCCCCTGCCCCGCGATCGGATGGATGCCGTGCGCGGCGTCGCCGAGAAGCGCGAAGCGCGGTCGCACGAAATCGCGCGCCAGCGTCAGGCCGAGCGGATAGGCGGCGCGCGGCCCGGCAAGCTCGATCGCGCCGAGCCGATGCCCGAAGCGCCGTTCGAGCTTCGACGAGGAAGACGAAGTCGTCGCTCTTGATCAGCTTCTCGGCTTCCGCCTGGCGCGCTCCGTCCAGACGAGCGACGAGCGATTGGCCGTGAGCGGCAGGATGGCGAACGGCCCGCTCGGCAGAAAATGCTCGACCGCCACGCCGTTATGCGGCCGCTCGTGCCTGACCGTCGCGACGAGCGCCGTCTGCGGATAGCCCCAGGTCACCGTCTTGATGCCGGCGAGCGCGCGAAGCCGCGAGCGTATCCCGTCGGCGGCGACGAGGAGCTTCGCCTGCCGCGTTTCGCCTGACGCGAGCCCGATATCGACGTGCCCGTCCGCCGCGAAGCGCTCGACCGAATCGGGCCGCGGTGAGCTTGATCCCCGCCGCAAGCGACGCATCGCGAAGCGCCGACAGAAGCGGCTCGTTCGGCACCATGTGCGCGAAGGGCTCGCCCTCCGCGACACGCGCCGTCGAAGGTGAGGAAGATCGGCCGCACCGCGTCGCCGGTGCGGCTGTCGGTGATCTCCATGGAAAGGATCGGCTGCGCCTCGGCCTCGACCGCCTGCCAGACGCCGAGCCGATCGAGCATGCGCCGCGCCGCGGCGGCGATCGCCGAAGCGCGCTCGTCGCGCCTGCCCTCGCCGGGCGCCTTCGCATCGACGATCTCGATCTGCAAGATCGGGCGCGCTCCGCTTGATCGCGAGCGCCGCCGTCAGGCCGGCCGAGCCGCCGCCGGCGATCAGGATGTCGGGCTGCGGCCATTCGCCGCCATCTCGCGCCGTCCTCCGCTTGACTTCACCGCCGACGTCTGCCGACCTTCCGCATCCCTTGGCCCGCACCCTGGATGCGCGCCTGATTCGGGCGAGGACGCCGTGGCAGCCGCCATCGAGAACCTGCTCAGCATCCTCGACCTGGAGCCGCTCGAGCACAACCTCTTCCGCGGTCGCAGCCCGGAGGATGGTTGGCAGCGGGTTTTCGGCGGTCAGGTCATCGGGCAGGCGCTGGTCGCCGCCTCGCGCACCGTCGAGCCCGACCGCAAGGCGCATTCGCTGCACGCCTATTTCCTGCGCCCCGGCGACCCCGGCGTCCCCATCATCTACGAGGTCGACCGCATCCGCGACGGCAAGAGCTTCGTCACGCGCCGCGTGGTCGCGATCCAGCACGGCCACGCGATCTTCTCCATGTCGGCGTCCTTCCAGGTCGAGGAGGACGGGCTCGACCACCAGATGCCGGCGCCGAAGGTTCCGCCGCCGGAGGAGCTGATGTCGGAGGAGGAGCTGAAGCGGCAGTTCATGGAAAGCGCCAGCGAGCCGATGAAGGGCTATTGGCGGCGCGAGCGGCCGATCGAGCTCCGCCCGGTCAGCCTGCGCCACTACGTGACGCCGCGAGAAGCTCGATCCCGTGCAGCACGTCTGGTTCCGCACGACGGGCCCGCTGCCGGACGACCCGGTCGTGCAGAAATGCGTGCTCGCCTACGCCTCCGACATGATGCTGCTCGACACGTCGCTCTACCCGCACGCCCGCACGCTCTTCGACCGCGACCTGCAGGTGGCGAGCCTCGACCACGCTTTGTGGTTCCACCGCCCGTTCCGCGCCGACGAATGGCTGCTCTACTCGCAGGACAGCCCGACCGCCTCCGGCTCCCGCGGCTTCAACCGCGGCGCCATCTATACCCGCGACGGCGTTCACGTCGCGTCTGTGGCGCAGGAAGGCCTGATCCGCGTCTGGAAAGACGCCAAGGGATAGGCCCCACGGGGCACACCCGCGCCGATTGGCACGAGTCTTGAACTGCTCCCGCCGAGCGGCTGTGCCGGGCTTCCGCCGCGGCATGGCCGGTTCGCCGACTCTACTCATGGAGCACGTGCCCAATGAAGCTCATCATTGCCATCATCAAGCCCTTCAAGCTCGATGCGGTCAGGGATGCCCTGACTGGCATCGGCGTGCAGGGTCTGACCGTCACGGAAGTCAAGGGTTACGGCCGCCAGAAGGGCCATACGGAGATCTACCGCGGCGCCGAATACGCCGTGAGCTTCCTGCCGAAGCTCAAGATCGAGGTCGCCGTCGCCGCCGGCGAGGCGGACAAAGTGGTCGAGGCCATCGCCGAGGCCGCCAAGACCGGCCAGATCGGCGACGGCAAGATCTTCGTGCTCGATCTGGAGAGCGCACTCCGCATCCGAACCGGAGAAACGAACGCCGAAGCGCTCTGAGTGCCTATTTCATAGGCACAGCGCGGTAAGGATTTCTTAACCTGATGAAATTTTGTGCAGACAGGCTGGAGACGTCGCTTCATCGCCCGCTGGCGGCGGTTTGGCACGGCCCTTGTATCGCTCCGCCTCAGAGCGCCGCGATGCTGGCTCTCCCTCTCTGCGGGTAACAACGATGGAGAACGCGATGCGCTGCTTCGCAGCTAGAATTCTGGTGGTGATCGGCCTGCTTTTCGCGGCGCTGGCCGCACCGGCCTTCGCCCAGGACGCCACGACCGGATCAGCCGGCAGCGGCGGCAACGGAGATGGCGGCGCCGGCCGCCGACACTCCGACCGTCAACTCCGGCGACACCGCCTGGATGCTCACCTCGACCGCCCTCGTCCTGCTGATGACGGTCCCCGGTCTGGCGCTCTTCTACGGCGGCATGGTGCGCAAGAAGAACGTGCTTGCCACCGTCATGCAGAGCTTCGCCATCACCTGTCTGGTGACGGTCATCTGGATGGTCGTCGGCTACTCGCTGGCCTTCACGCGACGGCGGCGCGATGCAGGCCTATGTCGGCGGTCTGATCGCGTTCTTCCTGACGGGGATGGGCGTCGACGCGGTATCGGGCACCATCCCCGAATCCGTCTTCATGATGTTCCAGATGACGTTCGCCATCATCACGCCGGCGCTCATCTGCGGCGCCTTTGCCGACCGCATGAAGTTCTCGGCGATGATGTGGTTCATGGGCCTCTGGTCGATCTTCGTCTACAGCCCGATCGCCCACTGGGTCTGGGGCGGCGGCTTCCTCGGCACGTTGGGCGTGCTCGACTTCGCCGGCGGCACGGTCGTGCACATCAATGCCGGCGTCGCGGGCCTTGTCTGCGCGCTCGTCCTCGGCAAGCGCATCGGGCTCGGCACCGAGAACATGGCGCCGCACAACCTCGTGCTCTCCGTCATCGGCGCCTCGCTGCTGTGGGTCGGCTGGTTCGGCTTCAACGCCGGTTCCGAGCTCGCCTCCGACGGCCGCGCCGGCATGGCCATGGCGGTCACGCAGATCGCCACGGCCGCCGCCGCGCTCGCCTGGATGTTCGTCGAGTGGATCGTGCGAGGGCAAGCCCAGCGTTCTCGGCATCATCTCCGGCGCCGTCGCCGGCCTGGTCGCGATCACGCCGGCCTCCGGCTGGGTCGACCCGACGGGCGCGCTCGTCATCGGCATCGCCGCCGGCATCATCTGCGCCTGGGCGGCATGTGGCTGAAGGCGATGCTCGGCTACGACGACTCGCTCGATGCCTTCGGCGTGCACGGGGTCGGCGGATTCGTCGGCGCCATCCTGACCGGCGTCTTCGCCGTGGCGGCGGTCGGCGGCGAAGGCCACTCCGGCCTGATCGACGGCAATCCCGGCCAAGTGTGGACCCAGTTCGACGGCACGATCGCGACCATCGTCTGGTCCGGCGTCGTCGAGCTTCATCATCCTGAAGATCATCGACATGGTCATCGGCCTCCGGGTCACCAAGGAAGTCGAAGTCGAAGGCCTCGACATCAACCTCCACGGCGAAGTCATTCAGTAGCCGACTGACTCCTCCCAAGACTGGCCCGGCTGCCCCCGCAGCCGGGTTTTTCATTTGCCCGCGCTTTGGCCGAACGTCGGCGCTGGTTAAACGCACCTTAACCACGCCTCTCTAGGGTCGCCGAAAAGTCTTTCAATTAATCAGTGCGGCGACCGAGCATGACGTACGCCATCTTGCGTGATCGACCCGACGGCCGAAAGCCATCTGCGGGACTTTCTCAGACGACATGCCTGGCGCCTCGGCGGATTGGCCTTGATGGCGTCGCGGCCGCCCTCCTCGTCAGCCTGGTCACCTGGCACGTCGACGATCCGAGCTTCAGCTATCCCGATCGACGGCCGGCGCGGCAATCTTCTCGGCCGTCCCGGCGCCGCCTTCGCCGACCTCGCCATGCAGTTCTTCGGCTTCGCCGTGATCGGCATCGTGTTCCCGCTCGGCTTCTGGGGCTGGAGCCTCTTCCGCCTGCGGCGCCCGCGCCGGCCGATCCATCAGGCCCTTCTCTGGCTTGTCGGCATCGCTGCGCTGTCGACCGCCTTCGCCTGCCTGCCGGTTCTGGCGCAATGGCCGCTGCCGACCGGCCTCGGCGGCGCGGTCGGCGATCTGACGCTCGGCGTCGCGAATGGTTCGGCGGCGGCTCGCTCTCGGCTGGCCTCTACGCCGCGCTCTGCGTCATCCTGGGCGGCCTCTCGCTCGGGCTTCTCTAGTCGCATGCCTGCCTCAGGCCGCCGCCCGCCGCCGCCCGCCGCAGACCGCGTGCGCCGCGATCGACGCCGGAGGAGGATGGAGGACGACGACGAGGACGGCGAGGAGGAGAGCGCCTCCGGAACGCACTCCGGCTCGCCGCCGGCTCGTCGCCGGAATTGTCGGCGCATCTCGCGCTTCAGCGCCAAGGCGGCGCTCGGGCGCGCGATTCGGCGGCAGCTTGCACAGCGCGCCGAGCGTCTCGGCCGGATGCGCGCGCACTCGCGCAATCGAACCGGCGCGAGCCGCTCTTCATCTCCGACGACGATATCGATTTCGACGTCGATTCCGGAATTCGACGACGCCTTCGCCGAGGCTATCGACGGAACGCGCCGGCGCCCGCGCGCGCGCGCCAAGGCGGTCGTGCAGCCCGCCGGCGCCGCGCCCGAAGCAGAGCGCCCGCGCCAAGAAGGAGGCGCAGCCTTCGCTGCTTCCCTCCGGCGACTTCGAGCTGCCGCCGCTGCATCTCCTGCTGCGAGCCGCAGAAGCAGCGGCGCCGCGAGACCACGATCGACCAGGGCGCGCTCGAGCAGAATGCGCGGCTCCTTGAAGGCGTGCTGGAGGATTTCGGCGTCAAGGGCGAGATCATCAACGTCCGCCCGGGCCCGGTCGTCACCCTCTACGAGCTGGAGCCGGCGCCGGGCATCAAGTCCTCGCGCGTCATCGGGCTCGCCGACGACATCGCCCGCTCCATGAGCGCGATCTCCGCGCGCGTCGCCGTCATCCCCGGCAAGAACGCCATCGGCATCGAGCTGCCGAACGCGCAGCCGCGAGACCGTCTATCTGCGCGAGCTCCTCGCCTCGACCGACTTCGACAGCATCCAAGGCGAAGCTGGCGCTGTCGCTCGGCAAGACCATCAACGGCGAGCCGGTCATCGCCGACCTCGCCAAGATGCCGCATCTGCTCGTCGCCGGCACCACCGGCTCCGGCAAGTCGGTCTCCATCAACACGATGATCCTGTCGCTGCTCTATCGGCTGAGGCCGGACCAGTGCCGGCTGATCATGATCGATCCGAAGATGCTGGAGCTCTCCGTCTATGACGGCATCCCGCATCTCCTCGCGCCGGTCGTCACCGACCCGCGCAAGGCGGTCGTCGCGCTCAAATGGACGGTGCGCGAGATGGAGGACCGCTACAAGAAGATGTCGAAGCTCGGCGTCCGGAACATCGAGGGCTTCAACCAGCGCATCGCCATCGCCGCCAAGAAGAAGGAGGTGCTGACGCGCACCGTGCAGACCGGCTTCGACCACGAGACCGGCGAGCCGATCTTCGAGACCGAGGAGCTGGAGCTCGAGCCGATGCCGTTCATCGTCGTCATCATCGACGAGATGGCCGACCTGATGATGGTCGCCGGCAAGGACATCGAGGGCGCCGTGCAGCGCCTGGCGCAGATGGCGCGCGCCGCCGGCATCCACGTCATCATGGCGACGCAGCGGCCCTCGGTCGACGTCATCACCGGCACCATCAAGGCGAACTTCCCGACCCGCATCTCCTTCCAGGTCACCTCCAAGATCGACAGCCGCACCATCCTCGGCGAGCAGGGCGCCGAGCAGCTCCTCGGCCAGGGCGACATGCTCTACATGGCCGGCGGCGGGCGCATCCAGCGCGTGCACGGCCCCTTCGTCTCCGACGAGGAGGTGGAGGACATCGTCGCGCACCTGAAGAGCCAGGGCGTGCCCGACTACCTCGATTCGATCACCGACGAGGACGACGAGGAAGGCGGCGGCTTCGACGCCATGGCCGGCGGCCTGGAGGAATCGAACGATCTCTACGACCAGGCCGTCGCCGTGGTGCTGCGCGACCGCAAGGCCTCGACCAGCTACATCCAGCGGCGGCTCTCGATCGGCTACAACCGCGCCGCCTCGCTGATCGAGCGCATGGAGCAGGAGGGCGTGGTCGGCACCGCCAACCACGCCGGCAAGCGCGAGATCCTGGTCGGCGAAAGCGCCGCCTGAAGCCGCGCTCCGCGCGCCCTTGTCTCGTCACGAATGGCGCCTAAGTTCCGGCGTGGGGTCGCAAGGAGATGCCGATGGGCCCATGCGCTCCGTCTTAACCGGCGCGCGCTGCTTCGGCGCGCTGGTCGCCGCCACGCTCCTGCCTGCGGCCGCCCTCGCGATCACCGACGACGAGCGCGCGGTTCTCGGCCGAATCTCCGCCAAGCTCTGCGACGATCGACACGATGGACGGCGAGTTCGTCCAGTTCAATCCGAACGGCGACCAGCTGCAGGGCAACTTCTTCATCTCGCGCCCCGGCCGCGTGCGCTTCCAGTACGACCCGCCGACGACCGTCAGCGTCATCGCCGACGGCAAGTCGGTGCTGGTCTTCGACAAGAAGCTGCAGACCTACGACATCTGGCCGCTGTCGCAGACGCCGCTCCGCCTGCTCCTCGACAAGAACCTCGACCTTGCGACCACCGACAAGGTGACGCGCGTCGGCGTGGCGCCCGATCTGGTCGAGGTGGAGCTGCAGGACGAGACGCGCTTCAGCGCCGGAACGCTCGACCTCATCTTCGACCGCACGACCTACGAGCTGCGGCAGTGGACGGTGACCGACCAGCAGGGCCTGCAGACGATGGTCGCCCTCTACAATGTCGAGACCGGAAAGCCGCTCGACTCCAGACCTCTTCAAGATCGACTACCAGGCGGCCACCAACGCCGCGCGGGAGCAGCACTGAGCCAGACTTGAAAACGAAATCCCGCTTCACCACGTTATCGCGGAGCGGAGTGGCGTCCCTGCGAAACATGCCCCCCGTATCGCAGGGCGCCGGCACCGTTCACGGTGAAACCCGCGGGCGCCCGGTCTGGAAACAGGCCGGGCGCTTTTCATGTGGAGACGCCCAGGCCGAAACTGGACTTCGCCGCGCGCGCCCGCCAGACCCGGCGAGTCCTCACCACTCTGCCTCAAATGCCGCTTTCCGTCGCCACCTGGAACATCAACTCCGTCCGGCTGCGCATCGACCTCGTCAGGCGCCTGCTTGCCGAGCACCGGCCCGACGTCCTTTGCCTGCAGGAAACCAAGTGCCCGGACGCCAACTTCCCCCTGAAGGCGTTCCGCGAGGCCGGCTACCGGCACATCGCGATGCACGGGCAGAAGGGCTATCACGGCGTCGCCATCGTCTCGCGCCGGCCGCTTCGCAGCGTCGACCGCCGGCGCTTCTGCGGCAAGGACGACGCGCGGCACATCGCCGCGACGCTCGACTATCGCGGCCGCCCGATCACCATCCACAATCTCTACGTTCCGGCCGGCGGCGACGAGCCCGACCCGGCGATCAATCCGAAATTCGCGCACAAGCTCTCCTTCGTCGAAGAGCTGCACGGCTGCATGGGCGCGCTCTCCGCGCCGGGCTCGATCCTCGTCGGCGATCTCAACATCGCGCCGCTTGAGACCGACGTCTGGTCGCACAAGCAGCTCCTGAGGGTGGTGAGCCACACGCCGGTCGAGACGGAGGGGCTGGAACGCGTGCGCGCGGCCGGCGGCTGGGTCGACCTGATGCGCCACTTCGTGCCGCCGGAGGAGAAGCTCTTCACCTGGTGGAGCTACCGCTCGCCCGACTGGACGGTGAACGACCGCGGCCGCCGCCTCGACCACGTCTGGGTGACGCCGGACCTCGCCGCCGAGGCGAAGGCGCATCGAGCGTGCTGAGGGACGCGCGTTCCTGGAAGCGGCCTTCCGACCACGTGCCGGTGATCGCCGCTCCGCTGATTCCGGCTGCAGACCGACGGTCTAGAGCTGCACCGCGCGCAGCCGATCGGCGACCGCGTCGAACCCCGCCGCCATCTGGATGACATGGCGCGGCAAACCGCGTGCGCAGGATCCGTCGCCATCTCCGGATGCTCCTGCAAGAGCTTGCGGAACATCAGCTTGCGGATCTGGAGGACGCGCGTGCGGCTCTCCACCCGACCAACTCGCTGCGCACGCGCATCGAGGATGAGCGCCCGCTCGCCGAGGATGACGCCCGGACCGATCTCGCGCCTCACGACCTTGTCGGTGCCCGGCACCTTGTGCTCGCCCCTCAGGCTCCCGGAGACGATCACATAGGCGGAGTGCAGGAGCTGCCCTTCGTCGAACAGGAGCAGCTTCTCCGGCAGCGAGCGGCTCTCCGCCGAAATCGCGATAAGCTTCAGCTGCTCGCGAGAGAACCCGCGCGAAGAACGGCACCTTTCCGAGCACGTCGACATCGGTAGTCCAAGCGATTGAGGTGAGGACATCGCCTACCGCGCCAGCTTGTAGCCGCCGGATTCGGTGACCAGAAGCTCGGCATGCGACGGATCGCGCTCGATCTTCTGTCTCAGGCGATAGATATGGGTTTCAAGCGTATGCGTGGTCACGCCGGAATTGTAGCCCCAAACCTCGGAAAGAAGAACGTCGCGCGTCACGATCCGGTCGCCGGCCCGGTAGAGATATTTCAGGATCGCCGTCTCCTTCTCGGTCAGACGGATCTTGCTGCCGGTCGGGTCGAGCAGCATCTTCGCCGCCGGCCGGAACGTATAGCGGCCGATGGAGAAGGTCGCGTCTTCGCTCTGCTCATGCTGGCGAAGATGCGCGCGGATTCGCGCCAGAAGCACCGCAAAGCGGAACGGCTTGACCACATAGTCGTTGGCGCCGGCTTCAAGTCCGAGGATGGCGTCGGAATCGGTGTCATGCCCGGTCAGCATGATGATCGGCGCGCGCACGCCGCTCTTGCGCAGG
This sequence comes from uncultured Alphaproteobacteria bacterium, assembly GCA_963778625.1. GTDB lineage: Bacteria > Pseudomonadota > Alphaproteobacteria > Rhizobiales > Afifellaceae > DASWJZ01. Next base: position 67,238 of record CAVZVB010000005.1, on the reverse strand, counting down.
AGCTTCACCGCCTCGCGCCCGTCCATGTCCGGCAGGCCGACGTCCATGATGACCAGGTCGATATGGCTCTCGCGCGCCGCCTGCAGGCCTGCCGTCGCCGTCTTGGCATGCGTCAGGTCGAACTCGTCGTAGAGCGAGAGCTGGTCGATCAGCGCCTCGCTCAGATCGGCGTCGTCGTCGACGATGAGGATCTTGCGGGATGTCATGGCGGCCTCGGAAGTCTCCTTGGAATCAATCTAGGCTAGAGCACGACCGGGTGCCACAGCGGCGGCGCGAGGCGGGGAAAAGTCATGCGAGCGCGTAAGAAGAAACCGGAAAGTCGGCTTGGCAAGCGATTTGCGCGTCATCACGGTATTTTCATTGCCGCGTGAACCGCATAGCGGCCTCCTGCGCTGCGGCCCGCTGTTGCTGCGCTGCGCGCTCGGACGAAGCGGCGTCACGCATCTGAAGCGCGAAGGCGACGGCGCAACGCCCGCCGGACGCCTCCGCCTTCTGTCGCTGATCCTGAGGCCCGACCGCGGCCCGCCGCCGCGGTCCGCCGTTCCCCGCCGCGTCATGCGGAAAAACGACGGCTGGTGCGAGGACATGAAAAGCGGCCGCTACAATTGCCCGATCCGGCTTCCCTCCGCGGCCGGGCACGAGACGATGTGGCGCGCCGATCATCTCTACGACGTCGTCGGCGTGCTCGACTGGAACCTGGTCGCCGCGCATCCGCGGCCGCGGAAGCGCGATCTTCCTGCATCTCGCGCGCCCCGGATACGCCCCGACCGCCGGCTGCATTGCGTTGAGCGGCAGGGATATCCGCCTGCTCCTCGCCGCGGCGGGGGCGAGGCCGCTCTTCGTGCTCGGGGCAAAGTCGCGCAAGCTGGCGCTCAACTCCAGGCGCTCCCGCAATGTTTAGAGGGCGCAAATCCGCACGAATCTCCGCGGACTCCGGGCCGATTGGGCACTTCGGGAGGCGCGCCGAATGTTTCGTCGAGGCGCTACGAAGAAACCAGTTTCCATTCTCGTGAAGCAATTTGAACGCCGCAGCGAAAACCGACGGCAACAAACTCTCGTCAGGCTCCCTATATCGACAAAGGCAAATTCAGGGTCGCTTTTCTGAATTGCCACAACGGAAATGGAGACTGTCATGACGAGGACTTTGCGTCGCTGGCGCTCCTGCCGCCGATACAGGTCAACCCTGCGCGCGCTGAGCAGCCTGTCTGCAAACCAGCTGAGCGAACTTGGCATCCGCCCTGTCGAAATTCAGCACCTTTCCCGCGAGGCCGCGCGGGTCGCCTAAGGGCGGCCCCGCATCCCACGCTGGAGGCGGCCTAAAAAAGTGGCCGCCGCTAACGTGATGAACTAGCGCTCCCGCTTCGCGACGGAGCGCCAACGCTTCACCAGCTCGTCGATGAAATCGCCGGTGCTGTCTTCCGAGAGGTCCGACCGCAGCGTCGGAAGCTGGTTCGCCGGCAACCTGTCTGGCGGAAGCGAAGCAAACCGCACCCGCATCGGCATCGACACCGCCTCACCGAAGGCGATCGCCTCGCGGTTCCCGATCGAGGGAAGCGCCGCGAGCGTAGAGCTCGCCGCGTCGCTGACGGCTGAGCGGATGATCGCGTGGTCCGCCTCGTTCGCCATGCGCATGGCGAAGATCGAGCTGCACTGCGACAGAATGGTCGGATCGAGCTCAGCGGGCCGCTGGGTGACGAGGCCGAGATAGACGCCGTATTTCCGTCCTTCCTTGGCGATGCGCGAGATCGAGCGTCGCGTCGGCCCAAAGCCGACGCGCTTGTCCGCCGGAACGTAGCGGTGCGCCTCTTCCGCCACGACGAGGAGCGGAAGGCGCCCGCGACCCCACTGCCCGAGATCGAAAGCCAGCCGGCAAAGCACTGAGACGACCGCGTCGACCACTTCGGCGGGAAAGCCGGCCATCTCGACGATTGTGATCCGCTTTCCATGCGCCGGAATGCGAAACAGCGTCTTCAAGAGGTCCGCCATCGTGTCTTCGATGGTGCGGCTGGAGAACATGAACTGGTAGCGCGTGTCGTGGACGACCGACAGGATACGAGCACGAAGACGGCGGAGCGACGGGCGCTCGTCCTTGCCCTCGAGCTTGCCGATCTGCTCGTCGATCATCGAGAGGATGTCGTGGATGCGGTATGGCACCGGCAAGTCGACCGTGTAGCCGCTGTCCTCGATATCGCGGCGGACGAGCGACGGGCTGCGGTCGATGCCCTGCGCGAAGCGTGCCTTAGCGAGCGGAATCAGGTCGGCGAGCAGATCGACCTCTTCTGTCACGCCCGGACGGCGGCGATAGATGACGTCGACGATCTCCTCGAAGTTGAAGAGCCAGAACGGCAGGCTGAGCGTCCGCGGGCTGACCACTTCCAATTCCTCACGGAACGCAGCGGCATATTCGTTGTGCGGATCGATGAGGAGGATGCGCGTCGCTTCGGTGGCTTTCAGGATGCGGTCGAGAAGCAGCACGACGGCGCTCGACTTGCCGCAGCCGGTGGTGCCGAGGACGGCGAAATGCTTCTGCAGAAGATCCTGAACGCGCACCGTTGCAGCGATGGATTCGTCCTGGCTGAGCGTGCCGATCGTGATTGTCTGCGCGCCTTTGTAGTCGTAGACGGTCTCGAGTTCCGACGTTGCCATCTCGTGGACGGCTGCGCCGATCGGGGGATAAGTCCTGATGCCGCGATCGAAATTCGGCTTACCGCCGTTCTCGCCCGGGCGGATCTCGCCCTGCAGCTCGACGCTCGCAAGCATCGTGTTCGGCCGGTTCGGAGCCAACTCTGCCGCATAGATGAGGCCGACAATGAACGAACGGCCCGACTCGATCGCGAGAAGCCGGCCGACCGACAGAAGCTCGCCGGAGCCGCGCCCATGCAGCTCGTTGTCGACGGCAACGACCGCCCGCGAGCCGCTGACGGAGACGACTTCGCCGAGCGACACGGGTGGCGATCCGACCACATCTTCCGGAGTGCTGCGGACCGCGAACTGACTTGGCTGCACTTTGATGCCCCCGCAAGACGGAACGACGCAGTTCCGCGCCCCTGACAATAGGCTCGTCCGAAACGAGTTCGCGTTCTTGCGATCACTATTGCGGCAGTGACTTAAGGATCGACTAAGTCGCGACGCGCGATTCGCCCGAAGATGTTTACGAAAAGCCGCAGAAAGGGCCCATCGACCGGCTCAACCCCTCTCGCCGAAGATGGCGCTGCCGACACGGACGTGCGTCGCCCCGTGGAGGACGGCGCTCTCGAAGTCGGCGCTCATCCCCATCGACAGCGACCTAAGGCCAAGAGATCCGGCGAGCCGCGCGAGCGCCTCGAAGTGCGGGACGGGATCGTCGGCAAGCGGCGGGATGCACATCAAGCCCTCGATGCCGAGGCCGTGCGTCTTGCGGCAGCGCTCCACGAAATCCGCCGCCGCGTCGGGCGTAACCCCCGCCTTCTGCGGCTCGTTGCCGGTATTCACCTCGACAAAAAGCGCTGGCGAGCGCCCCTGTCGCGCCATCTCCTTGGCAAGCACGCCGGCGAGCTTGTCGCGATCGAGCGTGTGGATCGCGTCGAAAAGCGCGACGGCCTCGCGCGCCTTGTTGGTCTGCAGCGGGCCGATGAGATGGAGCCGGACGTCGGGGTGGCGTTCGCGAAGTGGCGGCCACTTCCTCTCCGCTTCCTGCACGCGGTTCTCGCCGAAGACGCGATGGCCGGCAGCAAGGACAGGCAGGATCGCCTCGGCGCCAAAGGTCTTCGACACGGCGATAAGAGTGACGTCGGCCGGGTCGCGCCCGGCACGGCGCGCGGCCGCCGCAACGCGCGCCTCGACTTCCGCCAGCCTTTTTGCGGCATCCGCCATGCTGCCTCCGGAGCGGCGGCTAACATGGCCGGAAGCTGACCGCAAATCGCCCGGCAATGTTGACCGCCCGGCAGAATTCAGGTGAAGGTCACGCCGCTTCCGGAGCCGGTCTATCTGATGTCCACCGAGCGCTATAACCCGCGTGCCGTCGAGCCGCGCTGGCAGTCCGTTTGGGCCGAGCGCCGGCTCTTTGAGACGCCGGCCGGCGATTCGCGTCCCAAATATTATGTGCTCGAGATGTTCCCCTACCCCTCCGGGCGCATCCACATGGGGCACGTCCGCAACTACACGATGGGCGACGTGCTCGCGCGCTACCGGCGTGCGCGCGGCTTCAACGTATTGCATCCGATGGGCTGGGACGCTTTCGGGCTTCCGGCCGAGAACGCCGCCGCCCAGAACAAGGTGCATCCGAAGGCCTGGACCTACGACAACATCGCGGCGATGCGCGCGCAGCTGAAGTCGATGGGCCTGTCGCTCGACTGGAGCCGCGAGTTCGCGACCTGCGACGTCGAGTACTATGCCGAGCAGCAGCGCCTCTTCCTCGATTTCCTCGACGCCGGCCTGGTCGCGCGCAAGACCGCCAAGGTGAACTGGGACCCGGTCGACCAGACCGTGCTCGCCAACGAGCAGGTGATCGACGGCAAGGGCTGGCGCTCCGGCGCCGAGGTCGAACAGCGCGAGCTGACGCAGTGGTTCCTGACCATCACCAAATACAGCCAGGACCTGCTCGACGCGCTGAAGACGCTCGACCGCTGGCCGGACAAGGTTCGGCTGATGCAGGAGAAGTGGATCGGCCGCTCCGACGGCGCCCTGGTGCGCTTCGAGTTCGCCGACGAGCCGCCCTCCGGTGAAACGGAGATCGTTGCCTATTCGACGCGCGTCGACACGCTTTTCGGCGCGACCTTCATGGCAATCGCCGCCGACCATCCGGTGGCGAAGGCGGCTGCGCAGCGCAATCCGGCGCTTGCCGCTTTCATCGAGCGCTGCCACCACATGGGGACCTCCGCCGAGGCGCTCGAGAAGGCGGAGAAGATCGGCTACGACACGGGGCTTCACGTCAAGCACGTGCTCGATCCCTCGCGCACGCTCCCCGTCTATGTCGCGAATTTCGTGCTGATGGATTACGGCACCGGCGCGATCTTCGGCTGCCCCGGCCATGATCAGCGCGATCTCGAATTCGCGCGCAAATACGCCCTGCCGGTGATTCCGGTCGTACTTCCGCCCAACGCAGATGCTGCAACCTTCGTCATCGCCGATGCGGCCTACGAGGGCGACGGCACGATGATCAACTCAGCCTTCCTCGACGGACTGCCGAACCGCGTCGCGTGGGAGGGGGTCGTGAAGCGGCTCGAAGCGGAGACGCGCGGCAACCGCCCCGTCGCCGAGCGACAGGTGAACTACCGCCTGCGCGACTGGGGCATCTCGCGCCAGCGCTATTGGGGCTGTCCGATCCCGATGCTCCACTGCGAAAAGTGCGGTGTCGTACCGGTCCGGCGCGAAGACTTGCCGGTGACGCTTCCCGATGACGTCGATTTCGACCGTCCCGGCAACCCGCTCGATCGCCATCCGACCTGGCGTGACAGCACCTGCCCGAAATGCGGCGGGCCGGCGAAGCGCGAGACCGACACGATGGACACCTTCGTCGACTCGTCCTGGTACTTCGCCCGCTTCACCGCGCCGCACGCGAAGGCGCCGACCGACCGCGCAGCAGCCGACCATTGGCTGCCGGTGGACCAGTATATCGGCGGCATCGAGCACGCGATCCTGCATCTCCTCTATTCGCGCTTCTTCACCCGCGCGATGCGCAAGACCGGCTATGTCGGCCTTGACGAGCCGTTCGAGGGCCTCTTCACGCAGGGCATGGTGGTGCACGAGACCTATCGCGCCAAGAACGGCGCGTGGCTGGAGCCGGCGAGTGTCCGCGTCGAGGGCGAAGGCGACGCGCGGCGCGCTGTCTCGCTGACGACCGGCGAACCGGTCGAGATCGGCGCGATCGAGAAGATGTCGAAGTCGCGCCGGAACACGATCGACCCTTCCGACATCATCGAGACTTACGGCGCCGACACGGCGCGCTGGTTCATGCTCTCCGACTCGCCGCCGGAGCGCGATGTGATCTGGACGGCGGCGGGCGTCGACGGCGCCCACCGTTTCCTGCAGCGCGTCTTCCGTCTTGTCATGCGCCTCGGCGGAGAGCTGCCGGCGCCCGGGCAGCCGCACCCTGCGGTCTTCTCAGATCGCGCGATGGAGCTTCGCCGGCACGTCCACCGCACCATCGACACCGTGACCAACGACATCGAGCGGCTCCGCTTCAACCGCGCCGTGGCGCAGCTCTACGAGCTGAGCAACGTGCTGACGACTGCGGTCGAAGGCGGGCGCGAGGCGAACTTCGACTGGGCGCTCCGCGAGGCCACCGAGGCACTCGTCGTGATGCTCGCGCCGATGATGCCGCATCTTGCCGAGGAGTGTTGGGAGGCCCTCGGCCATGAGCGCCTCGTCGCCGAGACAGTCTGGCCGACGGCCGACGCGAGCCTGCTTCAGGTCGACACCGTGCTCCTCCCCGTGCAGGTCAACGGCAAGAAGCGGGCGGAGCTGACCATCGCGATCGACACGCCACAGGACGAGGTGGAAAAAGCCGCGCTTGCGCTCGAGCCCGTTCAGCGCTTCTTGGAAGGCCGCCCTCCGCGGCGTGTCGTCGTCGTACCGAACCGGATCGTCAATGTCGTTTCCTGAGCGTCGCTTCGCGTTTCTCGCTGTCGTGCTGGTGGGACTTTCCGGTCTTGCGGGCTGCCAAGTCCGTCCGCTCTACGCAACATCGCCGACCGAGGCAGGGCCGCAGGCGGATCTTCCCGCGATCTCCGTGCAAGAGCCGACGTCCCGGATCGAGCAGGTCTTCCGCAATACCCTCCTCTTCGGGCTTCGCGGCGGCGGCGAGGGCACCGACCCGCGCTACAAACTCGTCTTTCGCATGACCCTCCGCGAGCAGGCGGCATTAGTGGAGAGGGGCACCGGCACACCCAACCTCTATCAGCTGAGCGGCGGCGTCTCGTTTCTCCTGAAAGACGCGGCGACCGACGATTCGATCTTCGGCGCGAGCGTCACCGCCACCGACTCCTACACGCGCTCCTCGCAGAGCTATTCGAACATCCGCGCCCAGCGCGACGCCCAGGACCGCATCGCCAAGGCGCTCGCGGCCCTGACCCAAGCGCGGCTTGCCACGTACTTCGCCACCCATTAGCGATGGCCGCGAGCGACCCGAGCAAATCCCCGTTCGCTTCGCGCTAGCCGATGGCCACCGTCAGATCGCACGACGCCGACCGCTACCTCGCTTCGCCGCCGGGCGGCATGCGGCTCTTCCTGATCCACGGGACTGACGCCGGCGCGATCACCGAGCGCGCGCGCGTCGTCGAGCGTATCGCGCTGATGCGCGGTGGCGGCGACGAGGTTCTTCGGATCGGCTCCGACGAGCTTTCGTCGAATCCGGGTCGCATCGTCGACGAGGCTTACGCGGCTTCGCTCTTCGGCGGCGAGCCGGTGATCGCGCTTCGCGTTCTCGACGGGCGCCACAACGTCATCGGCGCGCTTGAGCAATTATTCGAAAGACCGCCCGACTCGGCGTGGCTCATCGTCGAGGCAGCCGAGCTGTCCCCCACGAGTCCGCTGCGCAAGGCATTCGAAGCATCGAAACACGCTGCCGCGATCCCGACCTACCCGCTTGAGGGCGGCGAGCTCGCGTCGCTCATCCACGCCGCAATCGAAGAGCGGGAGATGACGATCGATCCCGGCGCGCTGGAGCTCCTCCTGGAGAATCTCGGCGGCGACCGTCTCGCCATTCACGGCGAGCTGGAGAAGCTCTTCCTCTATCTGGGCGAACAGAAGACCGTGACCTTCGACGCGGTCGAAGCGATCGTCGGCGACACCACGACGGGCAAGACGGATCACGCGATCGACGCAGCGCTTCTCGGCGACAACGAGGCGCTGGAGCTTGCGCTTTCGCGCCTCAGGGCAGAGGGCGGCTCAGCTTCGGCACTCGGTGCGCTCGCGCTCCGTCACCTCTTGCAGCTGCAAACGCTCCGCGCTGCGGTCGACGCCGGCGAGCGGCCTTCGCGTGCCGTCGATTTCGCCCGCCCGCCGATCTTCGGCAGGCGCCGTCCGGCCGTAGAGGCTGAGATCGAACGCTGGCCGAGCCCGTCGATCGCCGGAGCAAGGCGTCGCATCGATCGCGCCGTGATGCTGATGCGGCTTCAGCCGGCGCTTGAGGAAGCGGCGATCTCGGAGGCGCTGCACGACGTCGCGCTCGAAGCGCGGCGGCTGAAGAAGAACGCGCGCTAAATCCAACCTGAGCGCTTGTCATCCTCGGACGCGCGGCACGCGATCCGAGGATCCAGATTCGAGCTTAAGCATCGGCGCGTTCTGGGTTCTCGGGTCTCCGCTCCGCTACGCCCGAGAATGACGGCGTCGTCGATGAGAGATTGGCTACTGCCGCTTCAGCTTCCTGAGCAGCCCATCGAACTGATCGAGATCGCGATAGGCAATGCGGATTTCTCCGCTTCCGTCGGCCGCGTGATTGAGCGCCACCTTCATGCCGAGCAGGTCGGAGAGCTCCTTCTCGAGCGCCACGATATCGGCATTGCGCATGCTCTTGCGCCCGGTCCTCTTCGGCTCGCGCGGCTGCGTCATCCGCTCCGCCTCACGCACCGAGAGGCCCTTGGCGGCGATAAGCCTGGCGAGCTTTTCGGGCTCCGCCGCGGCGAGAAGCGCGCGGCCGTGGCCGGCGGAAAGCGTCCCCGCTTCGAGCATCTCGATGATCGACGGCGGCAGCTTCAGGAGCCGCAGCGTATTCGTCACGTGCACGCGGCTCTTGCCGATCGTCTCGCCGAGCGTCTGCTGTGTGTATTTGAACTCTTCGATCAGCGCCTGGTAGCCCCTCGCCTCTTCCACCGGATTGAGGTCGGCGCGCTGCACGTTCTCCACGATCGCGACTTCGAGCGCCTCGCTGTCGGAAACGTCGAGGATGGTGACGGGAACGTCATGAAGCCCGGCACGCTGCGCCGCGCGCCAGCGCCGCTCGCCGGCGATGATCTCATAGCGCTCGCCAACGGCACGCACCGCGATTGGCTGCACAATGCCGTGCCGTTTCACAGAATCGGTCAGCTCGGAAAGCTCGTCGTCGCGGAAGTCGCGTCGCGGGTTGCGCGGATTGCGGTCGATCAGGTCGATCGGCAGCGTGCGCCGTCCGCCGTCCGCCGCGACGCGAAGCTCCGGCTCCGCCGCTGCGGGATAAGCACTGAGCAATGCGTCGAGGCCGCGCCCCAAGCGTCGTTTCGGTTCGACTGCCAAGCGTCTCTCCCTTCAGAATTCAGGCTGCGCGGAGCGTGCTCTCGCGCTGGATGATCTCGGCGGCGAGTCGCAGATACGCCTGGCTGCCGGCGCATTTCAGATCGTAGAGCAGCGCTGGCTTGCCGTGCGACGGCGCCTCGGAGATGCGCACGTTGCGCGGGATCACCGTGCGATAGACCTTATCGCCCATGTGGGCGCGCACATCCTCCACCACCTGGCCGGCAAGCTTGTTCCGCCCGTCGAACATGGTGAGCACGATGCCGTGGATCGAAAGCTGCGGGTTCAGGCCGGCGCGCACGCGTTCCACCGTCGAGAGGATCTGCGTCAATCCTTCGAGCGCAAAGAACTCGCACTGCAGCGGCACGAGCACGGCGTGACTCGCCGCCATGGCATTGATGGTGAGAAGATTGAGCGAAGGCGGGCAGTCGATGAGGATGTAGCTGTAGGCGGTCTCCTTCGGCTCCATCGGCAGCGCCGAGACCGCCTTCCTCAGCCGGAAATTCCTGTCGGGCATGTTGGCGATCTCAAGCTCGACGCCGAGTAGGTCGAGCGTCGACGGCACGATGTCGAGCCGCGGCACCGCGGTCGGAATTGCCGCTTCCGCAAGCGACGCGTCGCCGACCAGCACATCATAGGTCGACGGCCTCTCGCCGTCCCGCTCCACGCCGAGCCCGGTCGAGGCGTTCCCCTGCGGATCGATGTCGACGATCAGCACCGTCTCGTCGATCGCAGCGAGCGCCGTGCCGAGATTGATCGCCGTCGTGGTCTTGCCCACGCCCCCCTTCTGGTTGGCGAGCGCAAGCACGCGCGGGCGCTCGGGAAGCCTGTCGCTCATGTTCATGGCTGCGGCCTCTTTGGGCGGAGATGACGGAGGACGAGAACGCGACCGCCCGAATCCGTCGCGCTTTCATAGTCTACCACATCGAAGGCGAAGGACTGAGCCGCCGCTTCGACCTCCTGCACAAAATCCTGGCCCTTTGGGAAAAGCATGACGCTGTCTTGGCGGAGATAGGGCGCGGCGAGCTTGAGCAAGTCTTCGAGCGGCGCCAGCGCGCGTGCCGAGACGATGTCGGCGCTCCCCGCCATCTTCGGCGCGTGCGCCTCGATCCGCTCGGCCACGACCTCCGCGTTGGGCCCCGTCTCGCGGATCGCGGCACGCAAGAAGGCCGCCTTCTTGAAGTTCGATTCGACCAGCGTGAAATGCCGTTCCGGCCGGGCTTTCGCGGCAATCGCCACGACAAGCCCGGGAAAACCAGCCCCGCTCCCAAGGTCGACCCATTCGCGGAACGCGGGCGCATGCTCGAGGAGCTGCAAGCTGTCGGCGACGTGCCGGGTCCAGATATCCGGCAGCGTCGCGGGCGAAATGAGATTGTGGGTCCGCTGCCATTCCTGAAGAAGCGCGACGAAGCAGCGAAGATCGCCCTTCGCCGCGTCCGTCAGGAAATCGAACCGGTCGAGCACGCCGGGCGGCGCGTCAGGCGGCGCGGTGTGAGCGGTCGGATCGGCGTTTGACATAGCTTAGGAGCCGCGTCAGCGCCGCCGGCGTGATGCCGTCGATGCGCCCGGCCTGGGCGAGAGTCGCGGGGCGCACGGCGGAGAGCTTCTGGCGCACTTCTGTCGAAAGCCCAGCGATCGCGTCGTAGTCGAGGTCGGACGGCAGCGCCAGCGCCTCGTCTCTGCGCATTGCGTCAACGTCAGCCTGCTGGCGCCTCAGGTAGACGGCGTACTGCGCGTCGATCCGGATCTGCTCGGCGACCGGCACCGCAATCGAAGCAATCTCAGGCCAGATTGCCGCCAGGCGATCGAAGGTCACATGCGGATGCGCAAGAAGATCGAAGGCCGAGCGGCGGACGCCGTCCTGGTTGACGTTAAGGTCATGCCGCGCGGCTTCCGCTGGCGTAAGCGTCAGGCGGTCGAGAAGCTGCCTCGCGTTGACGAGAGCGTCAGCCTTCGCCGCGTAGGCCTTGGCCCGCTCGGAGCCGACGATACCGAATTCGATGCCGAGCGGCGTCAGCCTCTGGTCGGCGTTGTCGGCCCGGAGCGACAGCCGGTACTCGGCGCGCGAGGTGAACATGCGATAGGGCTCGCTGACGCCGCGTGTGACGAGGTCGTCGATCATCACGCCGAGATAGGCATCGGCACGGCCGATCGTGACCGGCGCAGCGCCGGCGGCCACGCGTGCCGCATTCAAGCCTGCCATCAGGCCTTGCGCCGCAGCTTCCTCGTAGCCGGTCGTGCCGTTGATCTGGCCGGCAAGATAGAGGCCCGGCAGCTTCAGGCATTCAAGCGACGGGGAGAGCTCGCGCGGATCGACGTGGTCGTATTCGATGGCGTAGCCGGGGCGCAGGATCGCTGAGCGCTCGAGGCCCGGCATCGAGCGGACGAGGGCGAGCTGCACATCCTCAGGAAGCGAGGTCGAGATTCCGTTCGGATAGATCGTGTTGTCGTTAAGTCCTTCTGGCTCAAGGAAAATCTGGTGACTTTCGCGGTCGGCGAAGCGCACGATCTTATCCTCGATCGACGGGCAATAACGCGGGCCGCGGCTGGCGATCCGCCCGGAATACATTGCCGATCGGTTAAGGTTACCGCGGATGATCGCGTGGGTGTCCGCGGTCGTGCGCGTGATGTGACAGACGACCTGCGGCGTAGTGATCTCCGTGGTGAGCGAAGAAAAAGGCTCGGGCGGCTCGTCGCCGGGCTGCACTTCGAGGCTCGCCCAGTCGATCGTCCGGCCATCGAGGCGCGGGGGCGTGCCGGTCTTCAGGCGGCCGAGCCTGAGACCGGCGCGGCGCAGCGTTTCGGAGAGCCCGACGCTCGGTGCCTCGCCGTAGCGACCGGCGGGCGTCGTTGTCTCGCCGAGATGGATCAGGCCGGAGAGAAACGTGCCCGTGGTCAGCACCACCGCAGCAGCGACGATCTCGCGACCATCCTTCAGACGTGCCCCGGCCACGCGGCCATCGACGATCATCAGGTCGGCGACCTCGCCTTCGACGACACGGAGGTTCGGCTGCGCGGCGATCTCCGCCTGCATGGCGGCGCGATAGAGGGCACGGTCGGCTTGCGCGCGCGGTCCGCGCACCGCCGGACCTTTGCGGCGATTGAGGACGCGGAACTGGATGCCGGCATGGTCGGCGACACGCCCCATCAGCCCGTCGAGCGCGTCAACTTCCCGCACGAGGTGACCCTTGCCGAGACCGCCGATCGCGGGGTTGCAGGACATCTCGCCGACGGTTGCAAAGCGGTGCGTAACGAGAATCGTATCGGCGCCGAATCGGGCCGCAGCCGCCGCGGCCTCCGCCCCGGCATGCCCCCCTCCGACCACGATGACATCCGCCGCCTTCATCCGACCACTCGTCGTTTCACGTGGAACCCATTTCCGGGTTTTACGTGAAACTCATTTGCCGATGCAGAATTCGCGAAACAGCCGGTCGAGCACGTCCTCAACGTCGATGCGTCCGCTGAGGCGCCCAATAGCCTCGCTCGCGGCGCGCAGCAAGTCCGCTTTGATCTCCGGCGCCGCGCCGGGGATGGCGGCAAGCGCCGCGGCGGCGTCGCCGATCGTTTCCCTTTGCCGCTGTCGCGTGACGAGGGCCGTGCCCGCTCCCATGCCCTCCGCGGCTGCCGCGCCGAGGCGCTCGATCAGCGCCCCGATCCCGGCGCCAGTCACGACCGAGACGCCGTCTGCGGCCCGTTCCGCGCGCAAGATCGACCTTCGTCGCGAGCCGCCAGGTCGGACGCTCCGGCGCGTCCGGGCAAGGCTCAGCCGGCAGCGTCGCGTCCTCAAGCCAGAGCACCAGGTCGGCGGCTTCCGCCGTCAGCCGCGCCCGGCGCACGCCTTCAATCTCGGCGGCCGAAACCGATTCGCGCAGGCCCGCGGTGTCGAAAAGCAGCACCGGATAACCGTCAGATCGAGCGGCACCTCAAGCACGTCGCGCGTGGTCCCGGCCTCGGGCGTGACGATCGCCACGTCGCGGCGCGCGAGCGCATTCAGGAGCGAGGATTTTCCCGCATTCGGCCGCCCGAGGATCGCAACGCGGAAACCCTTCGCGTACCCGCTCGCCTGATCTGAAGCCTGCAAGCGCTGCACCCATGTCAACCTTGAGCGCAGCGATCCTGTCGTCGAAATCCGCCGGCAAGGCTTCGCCGACGTCGCCCTCATCGGAAAAGTCGAGCCGCGCCTCGATCTCGGCTCTAAGCTCGATCAGCGTCTCGCGCCACGCGTCGGCGCGCGCGGCAAGCGTCCCCCGTGCCTGCCCGGCCGCCTGCCGGCGCTGAACCTCCGTCTCGGCCGCAATCAGGTCGGCGAGCCCCTCGACTTCCGTCAGGTCGAGCTTGCCGCTCTCGAAGGCACGACGGATGAACTCGCCAGGCCGCGCAAGCCGCAAGCCAATCTCGCCAAGCACCTCGAAGATCGCCTGCACGACCGCCCGGCCCCCGTGCACCTGCAGCTCGGCCATGTCCTCGCCGGTCTCGCTCTTCGGTCCCGGAAACCAGAGCACCAGTCCCTGGTCGATGGTCTCGCCCTCGCCCGGCCGCCGGAGGGTCCGCAGCGCCGCGCGCCGCGGCTCAGGCAGCGAGCCGACGAGCGCCGCAAGCGCCGGACCCGCCTTCGGTCCGGAAATCCGGATCACGGCGACGCCGGACGGAACGGCACCGCTCGAAAGTGCGTATATGCTATCCATCGAAATCCGAACGCCGAGGGACACTTGAACCGCCTAGCCGGCTCGACCAGCCCCTATCTTCGCCAGCACGCCGACAACCCGGTCGACTGGTGGCCGTGGATACCAGAGGCCTTCGCCGAGGCGAAGCGGCGCAACGTGCCGGTTCATCTTTCGATCGGTTACGCCGCCTGCCACTGGTGCCATGTGATGGCGCGCGAAAGCTTCAGCGATGCGACGACGGCGGCCCAGCTCAACCACGATTTCGTTTCCATTAAGGTTGACCGCGAGGAAAGACCGGAGGTCGACCAGATCTACATGCGCGCGCTGCACGCGCTCGGCGAGCAAGGCGGCTGGCCGCTGACCATGTTCCTGACACCCGCCGCCGAGCCGTTCTGGGGCGGCACCTATTTCCCGCCCGAGCCGCGCTACGGCCGTCCGAGCTTCCGGCAGGTTCTTGGCGCCATCTCCGCCGCCTGGTCATCACAGGACGAAGCAGTGACGAAGAACGTCGCAGCGCTTCGCGCGCATCTGAACCAGCCCGTCGCGCCGCCAGCCGGCGCGCCCGATCCGGCACTTCTTGGCCGGTCGGCAGAGACGATCGCGTCGGTCTGGGATCTCGACCGCGGCAGCTTCCGCGGCGCGCCGAAATTTCCAAATCCGGTCGTGCTTGAGCTTCTGTGGCGTGCCTTTCGCCGGACAGGCGACGACCGCTACCGCTCCGCGGTGCTGACAACGCTGACGCATCTTTGCCAGGGCGGCATCTACGACCACGTCGGCGGTGGCTTCGCCCGCTACTCCACCGACGCCGAATGGCTCGTGCCGCACTTCGAGAAGATGCTCTACGATAACGGCCTGCTTCTTTCAGCGCTGTCCTTCGCGCAATCCGAGGCGCCGCAGGCATTGTTTCGGCAGCGAATCGACGAGACGGTCGGCTGGCTCGTTCGCGAGATGCAACTCCCGGGCAGCGGATTCGCGGCGAGCCTCGATGCCGATACCGAGCATGAGGAGGGGCTGACCTACGTCTGGTCCGCCGAGGAGCTCCATGTCGCGCTTGGCGAACGCTACGCCGGCTTCGCCGAAATCTACGACGTCTCGCTTGGCGGGAACTGGGAAAGCCAAAACATCCTGAACCGCCTTCGCCCGGCGTCGCGCGAGTGGCTCGGCGACGAGCGCGAGGCAGAGCTTGCGCAGATGCGCGCCACGCTGCTCGGCCGACGCAACAAGCGGCCGCAGCCGGCCCGTGACGACAAGGTGCTCGCCGACTGGAACGGTCTCGCGATCGCCGGGCTTGCCCATGCCGCTCGCGTCAACGGAAACCCAGCGGCACAAGACGCCGCGCTCGCGCGCCTTTCGCTTCGTGTCCGAATCGATGTCCGCACGGCGACCGCCTCGCCCATTCGACACTCGACGGCCGAAGCGTCTTCCCCGGCATCGCCACCGACTACGCCAACATGATCCGGGCCGCCCTGGCGCTCTTCGCGCTCGACGGCGACCGCGTATTTCTCGCGCGCGCCGAGGCTTGGTTTGAAGCCGCGAAGCGTCACCACTTCATCGACGCGGCCGCCGCCTACAATCTCGCCGCGGACGACGCCCCGGCGTTGATCGCGACCCCGCTCTCGCTCACCGACGAGGCAACGCCGGCCGCGACCGGGACGATGGCGGCGAACGCCGCGACGCTCTTCATGCTGACCGGTAACGGCGCCTATCGCGAGCACGCCGAGCGTATCCTCACGCATCTCGCAACCGACGCGGCGCGCGACGTCGTCGGGACCGCAAGTCTGCAATCCGCGCTTCGACACGCTGCTTCGCGGACGGCTCGCATTCGTGGTCGGGGAGGGGGAGGGCGCCGGCGCTCTCCTTTGCAGAGCGCTCGCCGAGGCCGACCCCGCGCTCTTCATCGCGCGGGCTTCTCCGGAGACGCTTCCCGCCGACCACCCGGCCGCCGGCAAGAAGCCGACGCATGGCCCGGCCGCACTCTTCCTCTGCGATGCTATTCGCTGTCTGCCGGAGATCGCGGCGCCCGATGAAGCGACAAAGATCCTCGCCGATACGCGGCGAGGCCTCGCCTAGGTATTCATCGAATCGAAGAACTCGGAGTTGGTCTTCGTCTGCTTCAGCTTGTCGAGCAGGAACTCGATCGCGTCGACGACGCCCATCGAGGAGAGGATGCGGCGCAGCACGAAGATCTTGGAGAGGTCGCCCTTCGGGACCAGCAGCTCTTCCTTGCGCGTGCCGGACTTCAGGATGTCCATCGCGGGGAAGACGCGCTTGTCGGCGACCTTGCGGTCGAGCACGATTTCGGAGTTGCCGGTGCCCTTGAACTCTTCGAAGATCACCTCGTCCATGCGGCTGCCGGTATCGATCAGCGCCGTCGCGATGATCGTCAGCGAGCCGCCTTCCTCGATGTTGCGCGCCGCGCCGAAGAAGCGCTTCGGCCGCTGCAGCGCGTTGGCGTCGACGCCGCCGGTCAGCACCTTGCCGGAGGAGGGGACGACGGTGTTGTAGGCGCGGCCGAGCCGCGTGATCGAATCGAGCAGGATGACGACGTCGCGCCCGTGCTCGACGAGCCGCTTCGCTTTCTCGATCACCATCTCGGCCACCTGCGACGTGGCGCGAGGCAGGCTCGTCGAAGGTCGAGGAGATCGACCTCGCCGTTCACCGTGCGCTGCATGTCGGTCACTTCCTCGGGCCGCTCGTCGATCAGAAGCACGATCAGGTAGCATTCGGGATGGTTGGCGGTGATCGAGCGGGCGATGTTCTGCAGGATCACCGTCTTGCCGGTGCGCGGCTGCGCGACGATCAGCGCGCGCTGGCCCTTGCCGAGCGGCGCGACGAGATCGATGACGCGCGCGGTCATATCCTTCCGCGTCGGATCCTCGACCTCCATCTTGAAGCGCTCGTCGGGATAGAGCGGCGTCAGGTTGTCGAAGTGCACCTTGTGGCGCGCCTTGTCGGGGTCCTCGAAATTGATCCGGTTGACCTTGAGCAGCGCGAAATAGCGCTCGCCTTCCTTGGGGCTTCGGATCTGGCCTTCGACCGTGTCGCCGGTGCGAAGCGAGAAGCGCCTGATCTGCGAGGGCGAGATGTAGATGTCGTCGGGGCCGGGGAGGTAGTTGGCATCGGGCGAGCGCAGGAAGCCGAAGCCGTCCTGCAGCACTTCGACGACGCCCTCGCCGATGATGTCGACCTCGTTGTCGGCGAGCTTCTTCAAGATGCCGAACATCAGCTCCTGCTTGCGGAGCGTGTTGGCGTTTTCGACCTCGTGCTCCTCGGCGAAGCTGAGAGAAGCTCGGTAGGGGATTTGGACTTCAGGTCCTGAAGTTTCATTTCTTGCATGGATTTGTCCCGTCAGGGAAAAGAGGGGGCGGGAAAGGGGAGTAAGACGCGGCAGCGTTTGGATCGCCGCCGACAAGACGCGAACGCGTCCTTGCGCGCATTTTCACGCCAGCGCAAGCCCCTAGATAGCGATCCGGCCGGCCCGAGACAAGCCCATTTCCTTCAGAACGGCTTGACGACGACGAGGATCACGATGCCGATCATCAACAGCGCCGGGATTTCGTTGACCATCCGGTAAAAACGCGGCGAGCGCGTGTTCCGATCATTGGCGAAGTCGCGCACCCAGCGCGCCGCAAACCCGTGATAGGCCGAAAGCAGCACGACGAAGAGGAGCTTGGCGTGGAACCAGCCGTCGCTCCAAGCGCCGATCAGCCAAGCCATCCAAAGCCCGAACACCCAGGTCGACATCATCGCCGGCGTCGCGATCATCCGGAGCAGCTTCCGCTCCATGACCTTGAAGGTCTCCGACTTCTCCGAGCCCGGTGCGCTCTCCGCGTGATAAACCAGAAGCCGCGGCAGATAGAGCAGCGCCGCCATCCAGGCGATCGCCGAGATGATGTGAAGGGCCTTGACCCAAAGCATCAGGAGTGCCCCCGGCGCACGCGTTCAACGAGCCGCGCAACGTTCTCGACCGGCGTATCCGGTGTCACACCGTGGCCGAGATTGAAGATGTGTGGCCGTCCCTGCATCTCGGCAAGAATCCGGTCAACACCTGCATCAAGTGCCGAGCCACCCACGACGAGACGCAGCGGATCGAGATTGCCCTGCAGCGCCGTTGGTTCCGGCACGAGCCGCCGGGCGTCCGCCATCGGCAGCATCCAGTCGACGGCAACACCATCAACGCCGGTCGACTGCGCAAAGTCGCCGATCCTGCTGCCTGCACCGCGCGGAAACCCGATCACCGGCACGCCCGGCCGCTCTCTCTTCAGACGTTCGACGATGGCGCGCACCGGCGCGATTGCCCAGCGGAAAAAACCCTCGCCATCGAGCACTCCGGCCCAGCTGTCGAAAATCTTCACCACATCGACGCCAGCGTCGATCTGTCCGAGCAGATAACCGATCGACGCCTCGACAAGGATATCGATCAGCGCCTGGAGCTTCTCCGGCTGCTCGAGCGCCAACCGCCGCGCCGCAAGATGATCCGTCGTACCGCGCCCAGCGATCATATAAGTGGCGACCGTCCACGGCGCGCCGCAGAACCCGATCAGCGCCTTGTCCGGCGCCAGAGCCTTGCGCGACAGCCTCACGGCTTCGAAGACAGCTGCAAGCTTCTCCACGATCGCCGACCGATCGAGCGCAGAAAAATCCTCCGGCAGCGGCGCCAAAACCGGTCCCTGGTTCTCTACGAACCGCACCGATTGTCCGAGCGCGTGCGGAATAACCAGAATGTCGGAGAAGAGGATCGCAGCATCGAAATCGAAGCGCTGCACGGGCTGCAACGTGACCTCCGCTGCAAGCTCCGGCGTGAAACAGAGCTCCAGGAACGAGCCAGCCTGCTCGCGCGTCTTTCGATATTCGGGAAGATAGCGTCCGGCCTGCCGCATGATCCAAACGGGAGGAGGATCGAGAGCCTCGCCGGCAAGCACTCTTATGAGTTTTGAGCGATCGCCCACGCGGCAGCAATCTTCCTTAAGAGAGTCTTAACGATAGAGTCTTTCTGTTACTGGGGCTTGGATTAGAGGGATTGTTTGTTCTCCACAATCCACCAGGACGTTGTTCGGCGTGTGCCCGATCTATTCGCAGGTGGATAACTTCAGGGGCGATGGCGACGGCTGCGTCCATGGTTCCCGAAGCTAGCCCGGCCTTGAGGCTTTCTGCCGGCGCCCGTATCTGGCGTGGCCTTGTGGATGAATCGCTTATCCCCGGAAGCCCGAAGGGCTCGACTTTGCTTATCCCCAGGCATTCAGATGTTGAAGCTTTTCGTCGAAGCGGTATCGCCATGCCGTCGGTTCCGGCTAGGAAGCTGGACGGTCGGTTTCCTCCACAGGATCGCGTGTGCCAACACCTCGTTATTTCCATCTTCATCTTGTCTCCGACGCGACCGGCGAGACGCTTGATCGCTGTCGCACGCGCTGCCGCGGCGCAGTACAAGCACACGCATGCAATCGAGCACATTCATTCCCTGGTGCGTACACCGGCGATGGTCGAGCAGTCGCTGGTCGAGATCGAGGATTCGCCGGGGATCGTCCTTTATACGCTGGTCGATCCGAACCTTGCCGGCATGATCGAAGCGGGATGCCGCAATCTCGGCGTGCCCTGTGTCTCCGTGCTCGAACCCGTGCTTGTTGCCTTGCAGGCGTATCTCGGAACGAGATCGGCCGGCCGGGTTGGAGCGCAGCATGTGCTCGACGCCGAATATTTTCGCCGCATCGAGGCACTGAACTTCACGCTCGCGCATGACGACGGCCAGCTTTTCGAGGCGATCGACGACGCCGATGTCGTGCTCATCGGCGTAAGCCGCACCTCGAAGACGCCGACCTCGATCTACCTCGCCAATCGCGGGATCAAGACGGCAAATATTCCGCTCGTTTATGGTGCGCCGGTTTCGCCGGCGCTGGAGAGCGCGCGGAAGCCGCTCATCGTCGGGCTGGTCGCGAGCCCCGACCGGGTCGTGCAGGTGCGCCAGCATCGCGTGCTCGCCATGAAATCGGACGAGCTGACCGAATCCTACGTCGACCGGAACCTCGTGACGGAGGAGCTTGCCTGGAGCCGCAAGCTCTGCGCGCGCCAAGGCTGGCCAGTGATCGATGTGACCCGGCGCTCGATCGAAGAGACCGCAGCGGCGGTGTTGGCGCTTCTCGCGGCGCGGAAGCAGGCATGAGAAAGGCGTTCGTCGTCGGCTGGCCGATTGCGCATTCGCGCTCGCCGCTGATCCATCGATTCTGGCTGAGGCGCTACGGGATCGAGGGCGACTACGTCGCAGAAGCGGTTCCGCCCGACGCGATTGACGCCTTTCTCACGCGCTTTCAGGAGAAGGGCTATGTCGGCGGCAATGTTACGCTGCCGCACAAGGAAGCGGCGTTTCGCGCCGCGACGTCGTCGACCGCGGTCGCGCGGAAGCTCGAAGGCGGCGAACACGCTCTGGCTCGACGAACGGCGTGCTTCATGCCGACAACACCGACGTCTACGGCTTTGCCGCCAACCTCGACGATTGTGCGCCTGCCTGGCGCGGCGGCGCGACGGCGCTCGTGATCGGCGCCGGCGGCGCCTCGCGTGCCGTGCTGCAGGCGCTGATCGACGCGAAGTTCGAATCGATTGTGCTTTTGAACCGCACCGTCGCGCGCGCCGAGGCGCTTGCCGCGCATTTCGGCGGCCCGGTTCGCGCGGCTGGTTTCGCGAAGCTTGTGGAGGCGCTCCCAGCGGCCGATCTTGTCGTCAACGCGACCTCCACGGGCCTCCATGATGGCGAGGGCCTCGTGATCCCTTGGCACGTCGCTCGGGAGAGCGCCATCGCGACCGATCTCGTTTATGTGCCGCTGGTCACGCCGTTTCTCGAAGGCGCCAGAGAGCGCGGGCTCACGATCGCCGACGGGCTCGGCATGCTCCTCCACCAGGCGGCGCCGGGCTTCGAGCGCTGGTTCGGCGTGCGCCCCGTCGTCGACGAAGAGCTCCGCGCGCATGTCGTCGCGGACGTGTCGGGGTGAGGGCATGCGCATTGTTGGCCTCACCGGATCGATCGGCATGGGCAAGAGCACGAGCGCGAAGATGTTCGCTTTGCGCGGTGTGCCGGTCCACGACGCCGACGCAGCGGTACACCGTCTCTATCGCGGCGCCGCGGTCGCGCCGATCGCGGAGGCGTTTCCGGATGTCGTCGAAGGCGGAGTCGTAGACCGCGCGCGCCTTGCCGCGCGTGTGGTCGGCGACGCGGACGCGCTCGCCCGGCTGGAGGCGATCGTCCATCCGCTGGTGCGCGAGAGCGAGAACCGCTTTCTCGCGCGGATGCGGGCCGAAGGGCGGCGGCTGGTGCTTCTCGACATTCCGCTTCTCTTTGAGACCGGCGCGGCGTCGCGCGTGGACGCGGTCGTCGTCGTCACCGCGGATGAGGTGATTCAAAGGGAGCGCGTTCTTGCCCGGCCCGGCATGACCGAGGCGCGGCTCGATGCGCTTCTGGCACGCCAGGTCTCTGATGAAGAGAAGCGGCGTCGTGCGCATTTCCTCGTCAATTCCGGACACGGAATGGATGCCGCCGGGCGCACGGTCGACGCAATTCTTGCCGCACTCGCTTTCACACTTTGAAATCGGCTGGGGAGGGGCGGTCCCCGCCCTTGCGCTTCGCGCTGATCCGACTGAGAAGACGCTATGCGGGAAATCGTTTTCGACACCGAAACGACCGGCCTCGACCACACGAACGGCGACCGGCTGATCGAGATCGGCTGTGTCGAGCTCCTGAACCACATTCCGACCGGCCGCACCTTCCATCGCTACGTCAATCCGCGCCGCGCCGTTTCCGACGGCGCCGCGTCGGTGCACGGACTGACGGACGATTTCCTCCGTGATCATCCGGCGTTCGAGGAGGTCGTCGACTCCTTCGTCGAATTCGTCGGCGATAGCCGGCTCGTGGCGCACAATGCCGGGTTCGACCGCGGCTTCATCAACATGGAGCTCGGTCTCTGCGGCCGTTCGCAGCTCGAAGAGCATCGCTTCGTCGACACGTTGCTGCTTGCGCGGCGCCGGCATCCGAACGGGCCGAACAGCCTCGACGCGCTCTGCACGCGCTACGGCATCGACAACAGCGCGCGCACGCTGCACGGCGCGCTTCTCGACGCGGAGATCCTGGCGGAAGTTTATCTGGAGCTGCTTGGCGGCAGACAGGCGACGCTTGCTCTTGGAACGCTCCGCCGCGACGGCACGACTTTCGCGCTGACGCGCGGCATCGAAGCACGGCCGCGCGAGCTTGCGCCGCGGCTAACGTCGGACGACGCGCGTACCCACGCTGCGTTCGTTGCCGGGCTCGGCAACGCGCCGGTCTGGGGGCGCTATTTGGGCGCGGAAGAGGCCGGACGGGCGGCCTGAGCGTCAGCTCGGCTGCGGCGCCTGCTGCTGTTGCTGCACCGCCTGCGCCACCCGCTGCCGATAGAGCGCGGCGAAATCCACCGGGTCGAGCATAAGCGGAGGAAAGCCGCCCTGCCGCGTCGCTTCGGCAAGGATCTGCCGAGCGAAAGGAAAGAGCAGGCGCGGACACTCGATCAGAAGCAACGGATGCACGTGCTCCTGCGGCACGTTCCGGATCTGAAAGAGGCCGGCATAAGTGAGCTCGACGATGAACAGCGTTTCCTCGGCGCGCCCGGCTTTCGCTTCCAGCCTGATCTCGACTTCGAAGTCTGTCTCAGATTGCGGGCGCGCGTTGACGTTGACGTTGACTTCGAGATTGGGCGCCGTGTCGGCCGGCCTGAGCGACTTCGGCGCACCCGGGTTCTCGAAGGAAAGATCCTTCACGTATTGACCGAGCACATGAATGCCGGCGGGCTGCATCTGGTCTTGATTTGGCGGAGGTCCGGCCTGCCCGCCATTTCCGCTCGCTTCGGCCATCGTCGCTGCCTCTTTTGTTCGGGCGCCCGCGTAGCACGAGAGAGGCGAACAATCTACGCCTCGGGGCCGCCGCGAAGGCGCCACGGACTGTCGGCGCTTGGGCGCGCGTTCTCATGGCTTCGGCCGTATTCGCGCCGATCAAGGTCGACGACCGGTCCTCGGTTGACGGGCGATGCGGCGGCATTGCCGGTCCTGACGGTGAAGCGGCTCCGAAATACCTGGAAAATCCGCTCGCGGACGAACGGCACGAAAAGCAGGATACCGACGAGATCGGTCAGAAATCCGGGCAGGATGATGAGGAGCGCAGCGAAGGCAAGAAGTGCGCCCTCGGCAAGCGGTCGCGCCGGCGGCCGGTCTGCCGTGAGCTCCTCGCGGACGCGCATCAGCGTTGCGACGCCCTGCTGGCGAAGAAGCAGGACCCCCACGACCATGCCGAGGAGTATCAGCCCAAGCGTCGGGAGCACCCCGATCGCCTCCCCGACCAGGATGAATCCCGCAATCTCGCCAAGAACGAGGGCCAGAAAGACGAGAGAAAAAGGTATCCGCATAGGCTGCTCCTTCCCCGCCGATATGGGAAGGACCCGCAAAGCTCGCAAAGGATTAAGCATGCCGTCGCTGGACTTAACCCGAAAGGTGCTTACATTGGACCTGGGAAGGCGCCACCGACGCGCAGCGCCGTAAGCCTGTGAGCCCACGCCCTCGATGAGCGGATTCTTCGACGTTTATTCGATTATTTTCCTGATCATTGCCGTCGTCATTTTTATGCGGCTTGGCAGCGTTCTCGGCCGTCGCACGGGCAACGAGCCCTCCCCCTACGAAACACGCGTGAAGACGCCGCCGGCCGGCGCGCGCAACGACAACGTGGTGGCGCTTCCCCCGCGCGAGCGCGGTGCGGCGGCGCCGGGCGATGCGACCGAGCTTGAGACGCTCACCCGGCACGCGGCGCCGGGCACGCCGCTCCACGACGGACTTGTCGCCATCAGCAAGGCCTCGCCGGATTTCGAGCCCGAGCATTTCCTCACCGGCGCCAAGGCGGCCTACGAGATGATCGTCTCCGCCTTCGCCCAGGGCGACCGCGCGACGCTCAAAAACCTCCTAGCCCCCGACGTCTACGACGGCTTCGTCGATGCGATCGCCGCGCGCGAAAAGAAGGAGCGGAAAGCCGAGCTCACCTTCGTCGGCATCGAGGAGGCAAAGATCGTCGGCGCGGAGCTCGACGGGCATAGCGCGCGCTTATCGCTGCGCTTCCTCGCCGAGCTCATCACCTGCGTGCGCGACAAGGACGGCAACGTGGTCGAAGGCGACGCGACAGAGGTACAGACGATCCGCGATGCCTGGACGTTTGCGCGCGACGTGACCTCGCGCGACCCGAACTGGAAGCTCGTCGCGACCGAAGCGGTCTGATCCGGGCGGGCCGGACGGCCGCATGAACCGCGCCGGCACTTCCTCTGGTGCATCGCCCGATGCGATGGCACCTTTGCTCGAAAGAATCGATTTCTCCGACATTGCCGGCTGGCGCGACGACGATCACGTCGCGGCTTTTCGCACGTTTCTTATCGGCGCCGCGGCGATCGCATCGGCACTGCCGAAGACGCGCGCGCTTGGCGTCGACGGCGCCGGCCTGCAGCGGGTCGCGCGCGCCGCTCTTGCGGCCGGACCGGCTCCAACGCTGGAGACAGCGCGGGCATTCTTCGAAGACCGCTTCGTCGCGCATCGCATCGCAGCGCCCGGTTTCGTCA
This sequence comes from uncultured Alphaproteobacteria bacterium, assembly GCA_963778625.1. Lineage (GTDB taxonomy): Bacteria > Pseudomonadota > Alphaproteobacteria > Rhizobiales > Afifellaceae > DASWJZ01. The sequence continues at coordinate 42,784 of CAVZVB010000005.1, read as the reverse complement.
CCGGTTATTACGAGCCGGAGGTCGCCGCGAGTCGCGCCGCGACGCGGCGCTTTACGGTGCCGCTTCTTTCGCGCCCTCCCGATCTTGTCGACGTAACGGACGAGAACCGGCCGGCAGGCTCGGACCCGGAGATACGGTTCGCGAGGAAGACTGCGAACGGCATCGTGCCCTTCTTCGACCGCGCAGCGATTGAGGAGGGCGCGCTCGCGAGCCGCGGGCTTGAGATCGCTTTCGTCGAAGATCCGGTCGACGCTTTCTTCATCCACGTGCAGGGTTCGGCGCGGCTGCGGCTTGCCGACGGGGAGACGGTGAGGATCGCGTTTGCCGGAAAATCGGGGCATCCCTACACCTCGATAGGCCGGCTTGCGGTGGAGCGCGGCTTGCTCAAGCGCGAGCATGCCGACAAGGACGGCCTCGAAGCTTGGCTTAAGCAGAACCCCGAGGCTGCACGCGCGCTGATGCGCGAGAACCGCTCCTACATCTTTTTCCGCGAGACGGCGCTCGCCGAGGCTGATGGGCCGCTCGGCGCAGCCGGCGTGCCCTTGACTGCGCTCCGCAGCCTTGCGGTCGATCGCACGCTCCACACCTTCCACACACCGGTCTTCGTCGACGCGTCCGGCCTGACGGACCCGGAACGGAAAGAACCGTTCCGGCGCCTGATGATTGCTCAGGACACCGGCTCTGCGATCGTCGGGCCGGCGCGCGGCGACATCTTCTTCGGATCGGGCGCCGCGGCGGGTTCGCGCGCCGGCCGCGTGCGGCATGAAGCGGCTATGATCGTCCTCGCCCCGAAAGCGGTTGCCGAATGACGCGTCGGCTTACTGAGGACGAGCACGTGCTCTGGGAGCGCCTGCGGCAAACCGTGAAGCCGCTGAAACACTCCCGGAAGACGACACGCGCGACCGCCACTCCGACGGCTCCGCCGGCCGCCCGCGAAAAGCCGATACCGAAGGCGGAGCGCGCCCAGGCGGCGCCGGCGGGCAAAGCCGAAAGCACCGCCTTCGCTCGCGCCTTTTGAGGAAAAGACGCTCAGGCGTCTCGGGCGCGGCCTGGTCGAGATCGATGCGCGGATCGACCTTCACGGCATGCGGCAGGAGCGCGCGCATGCTGCGCTTGCCGGGTTCCTCCGCCGCCAGCAGGCGTCGGGCGCACGCATCGTTCTCGTCGTCACCGGCAAGGGCAGGGCGGGGAGCGAAGGCCGCGGCGTGCTTCGGGAAAGCGTGCCGCGCTGGCTCGCCGGCGGCGAGTTCCGCCATCTCGTCGTGGGATATGAGGAGGCGAACCGCCGCCACGGCGGCGCCGGCGCGCTATACGTCAGGATCAGGCGGCGACGAGAGGGCGTTCGTCCGCCGGACCGCACTTGAGCGCGTAGCGGCTCGCGTCCGACCCGTAATAGTCGACGTAGCGCGATGCGATCGCGGCGACCGGCAGCACCATCAGGACATCCGTCGTGCCGAACTGCCGGTCGACGACGGCGCCGTCGCCGACCATCGCGCCGAGCCGAAGGTAACCCTTGACGAGCGGCGGCAGTGCGCGCAGCGCCGCCTTCGGGTCGATCGCGGCGGGCGGCATCCGGTTCATCGCAACGTGCAGGTTTTCGCGCGCGCTGACCGACCACTCCGCCGACGCGCGTGCGTGATGATGCAGGAACGAGAGCGGCAGCGCCAACTGCTCGGGGTCGGTGCCGGCGAGGCTCGCGCAGCCGAGCATGACGTCGATCCGATGCATGCGGACATAGGCCCAAACGCCATGCCACAGGAGCTCGAGCGCCCGCTTGCTGCGATAAGGCGGGAGGATGCAGGAGCGGCCGAGTTCGAGAAAGCGAAGCTCCGGCATGCGCGACAGAAGCGGTGCGATCTCGAACTCGCCGGCGCTGTAGAAGCCGCAATGCTGCGCGGCGATCTCGTGGCGAAGGACACGATAGGTGCCGACGATCTTCGCGCCGAGCCGCGCTTGGCGCTGGGCATGGTCGACGACAAGAACATGGTCGCAGAACTTGTCGAAGCGATCGGCATCGCGCCGCGTCTGCCGCATGCGCTGATCGGGGACCGCCGCCATCTCCCCATAGAAGACTTCGTAGCGGAGCGCCTGCGCGCGCCGGACCTCGAAGGCGTTGGCGGCAAGCCGGACTTCAAGGTCGCCGAGGCGGCCGAGCGAGACGCCGCGCCTGGGAACCGGCCAGGAGAGCACGTTCGACCTTGCGATGCGGGAGAGCGCACGGTCGGTGCCGGCTGCGATCGTCGGCTTGAAACGCCGCACGAGGTTACGGGGCGAGAGCAGCTCGGCCGCCGTCACGCGCCCGCTCCGGTTCGCAGCAACTCGTGCCTTCGGTCGGCTACGTGCATCCGTTCCCCCCGCGGAGCGTTGCCGAAAAGCGAATCGTTTCGGCGTGATCCTATCAGATTAATCGCGCCGGGTTACGCTTCCACGACAGCAGCCCGGCGGGGGCCGTGGCCCGCCTAAGCGGCCATCTCCAGCTCCGGCGGGAGCGCGCGATAGGCGAGCGCCTCCGCGACGTGGATGCGCGCCACCGTCTCCGCGCCGTCGAGGTCGGCGAGTGTGCGCGCGAGCTTCAGGACGCGATGGTAGCCGCGCGCGGTGAGTGCCATCGAGGCCGCCGCGTCTTCAAGCAGCCGCATGCCGGCGCGCTCGGGTGCCGCGACCTGCTCGATCAGGTCGGCGCCGGCCTGTGCATTCGAGCGGATGCGGCTTCGCCCGAGCGCCAGGTAGCGCTCGGCCTGCAGCGTTCTCGCGGCAACGATACGCTCTTTGACCTCCGCGCTCGTTTCGCTCGGTGCGGGGCGGATCAAATCGGCGGCGGCAAGCGCCGGCACTTCGATGCGGATGTCGATGCGGTCGAGCAGCGGGCCGGAGATGCGCGCCTGATAGTCGGCCACGCAGCGCGGTCCGCGCCGGCAGACATGTCCGGGCTCGCCGGCCTTGCCGCAGCGGCAGGGGTTCATCGCCGCGATCAGCTGGATGCGCGAGGGATAGGCGACGCGATGATTGGCGCGCGCGACCATCGTCTCGCCGGCTTCAAGCGGCTGGCGCAGCGAATCGAGCACCTGCGGCGAGAATTCCGGCAGCTCGTCGAGGAAGAGCACGCCGTTATGCGCGAGCGACACTTCGCCCGGCCGCGCGCGTGACCCCGCCGCCGACCATCGCCGCCATGGAGGCGGAGTGATGCGGCGCGCGGAACGGCCGCCGGTCGGAGAGCTTGCCGTCGGTCAGCTCGCCGGCGATCGAGGCGATCATCGAGATTTCCAGAAGCTCGCGCGGCGTAAGCGGCGGCAGGATGGAGGGGAGGCGGCTCGCCAGCATTGATTTCCCCGCGCCCGGCGGCCCGATCATCAGCATGTTGTGGCCGCCGGCCGCGGCGATCTCGAGCGCCCGCTTGGCGCTTTCCTGCCCCTTGATGTCCTTCATGTCGGGAATGTCGGCGCCGCTCGAACGGATCGCCGGCTCGGGGCGCTTCAGCACTTGAATGCCGCGGAAATGATTGGCGAGCGAGATCAGGCTGTCGGGCGCGACGATCGAAAGCGTCTCGCCCGCCCAGGCAGCCTCCGCTCCGCAGGCGCCGGGGCAGATCAGCGCGCGTGAAAGCGCATTGGCGCCGATCGCCGCGGGAAGCACGCCGGCGACCGGCGTGATGCGGCCGTCGAGCGCAAGCTCGCCGAGCACGACGTGCTCGGAGATGGAATCGGAGGCGACCGCACCCATCGCCACCATCAGCCCGAGCGCGATCGGCAGGTCGTAGTGGCTGCCCTCCTTCGGGAGATCGGCGGGCGCGAGATTGACGGTGATGCGCTTTGCCGGAAGCGCCAGGCCGGAGGCGTGGAGCGCGGCGTGCACCCGCTCGCGGCTCTCGCCGACCGCCTTGTCGGGCAGGCCGACGATGTTGAAGACCGGCTTTCCCGGCGTCATCAACACCTGGACGTCGACGGGAATCGCCTCGATCCCCTGAAACGCCACGGTGGTGATGCGCGCGACCATCGAGAAGCCCCCGAACCCGACGCTGCTACCTTAGGTGCAAACCCGGCGGGCCGTCAAGAACGAAAGAGGAACGATATTTTCTTTGCTGCGCCGCACGCAGCGCCGACCCCGGCTTAGGATGCTTTTCTCCAGGGCCGTACCGGATGCGCCAGGATTTTGTCTTTGCGCCGCGATTTTGAGTTTCCTGGATTTATCGCCGGCGCGGCCGAACGGCTAAGACTTCAAGCACCCCACGCTTCAAGGCAGCCGGTGGGGCGAAAGCGGTCGTACCATGGCAAAGATCATCGAGCTTGAGCGGGAAGTCTTCGTCGCGCCTCAACTGGTCGAGGGCGACTTCGCCGAGATCGCGGCGCGCGGCTTCCGCTCCGTCGTGAACAACCGCCCGACGGCGAGGCGGCGGACCAGCTGCCCAACGATGTTGCGGAGACCGCCGCGCTTCGTCATGGGCTTGAGTTCCGTTACCTGCCGGTCGCGAATCCGAACGTGACCGACGACGATGTCGTGGAGTCCTTTGCGCGGCTGATGGACGACCTTCCGCGCCCGGTCCTGTTCTACTGCCGCACCGGAACGCGGTGCTCGGTACTTTGGGCGCAGGCGGCGGTCGCGCGGCTCGGCGTTGCGCGGACCTTGGAGATCGTCACCGAGGCCGGCTACGACCTTGAGCCGCTGCGCGAGCAACTTGTCGAGCGCGAGGCGAGCGCGCTTGCGGATGTCGCAAGCGCGGCTGCCGGCGACCAGGACCGATCGGCTCTGTCGCTCGCCGGCTGAGCGCACAAGTCGGATCGCTTCACCAGAACACGCCGAGCATCGCCGCGCCGAGCGCACGCGTGATCAAGACCCGCGAAAGCGCGCCGAGCCCGGCGAGAAGAACCACGATGACGATAGCGAGCTGCATCGACGGCTTAAATATTTAGCGCGGCAGCGAGCACAGAGCCCGCGGCGATCGCGATCAAAATCCAGTCGAGCGCCGACCAGCGGCGCATCAGCCATCGCGGCGGCTCGCGCAGGCGCGGTGCGGTGCGGATCAGCCAGACGACGCCGATCACGACCCAGTCGAGGAAGAAGGCGAAGAGGAAGAGAACCCCATGCCTGCCGCCGCCCAGCACCAAAATCGCGGCGGCGATTCCCATGCCGCATGCCATGAAGAGCAGGTAGAGGCCGGCGGCGACGTAGGACTTCCGGAGGAATTCCTTGGTGATGCGCGGGTCGCGGCGCATCTGCCGGATCGCGAAGCCCATCGCGACCAGAACCGCGATGAAGGTCGCATATTCGCCGAATGATGCCATCCGTCTCCCGCGGGCGAGGTCGCCGTCAGCCGACCTTCTCCTCCACCGCGTCCCAGAAGAGGCTCGCGATATCGGCGCCGCCGAAGCGCTTCACCTCGCGGATGCCGGTCGGCGAGGTGACGTTGATCTCGGTCAGATAGTCGCCGATCACGTCGATGCCGGCGAGGAGCAGGCCGCGCCGCTTCAGCTCCGGGCCGATCGCCTCGCAGATTTCGTGGTCGCGCTTCGTCATCTCCGACGCCACCGCCTTGCCGCCGACATGCATGTTGGAGCGCGCGTCGCCCATCGCCGGGATGCGGTTGATCGCGCCCACTGCTTTTCCGTCGATGAGGATGATGCGCTTGTCGCCCTGGCGCACGGCCGGCAGATAGCGCTGCACGACGAAGGCCTCGCGGAAGCGCTCGAGGAAAAGCTCCAGCAGCGCCGAAAGATTCTCGTCGTCCTCGCGCAGCCGGAACACGGCGGCGCCGCCGTTGCCGTAAAGCGGCTTCAGGATGATGTCGCCGAACTCGTTGCGGAAATCGCGGATCGTGTTCGGCATCGCGCGTGATCAGGGTCTCCGGCATCAGCTCCGGGAACATCGTCACGAAGAGCTTCTCCGGCGCGTTGCGCACCTCCACCGGATCGTTGGTGACGAACGTCGCCGGATGGATGCGCTCCAGAAGATGCGTCGTCGTGATGTAGGCCATGTCGAAGGGCGGGTCCTGCCGGAGCAGCACCACGTCGAAGCCGGAGAGGTCGGCGACTCTCCGCGGCGCCGAGCGTGAAATGGTCGCCGGCGAGGTCGCGCACCTTGACCGGCTCGACGCGCGCCTCGACGCGGCCTTGGCGCATCGCGAGCCGGTCGGGCGTGTAGTGGAAAAGCGTGTGGCCGCGCCGCTCCGCTTCGAGCATCAGCGCGAAGGTCGTGTCGCCGGCGATCTTGAACTTGGCGATGTGGTCCGTCTGGACCGCGACGTTGAGCGTCATTCGGGGCTCTCCTTGGCGCGCTTCGCGTTAGCCGCGCGCGGAGACAAGCGCAATCACAAGACCTTGCTGAAGCCGGGCCGGAAGGCGTCGGGGAGATGGTGCGGCAGCCGCCACGGCTGCACGAGCACCATGTCGTAGCGAAGATCGAGACCGCTTGCCGCGGGATGCTTCGCGAGCCAGAGATCGGCCGCATCGGCGATGCGCCGCTCCGACTGGGGGCCGACCGATTCCAGCGCGTCGCGCTGAAGCGCGCGCGCCTTCACCTCGACGAAGGCGATCGTGCGCCCGCGCTTCACGATCAAGGTCGATCTCGCCGAGCGGCGTCTTGTAGCGCCGCGCGAGCGGGCGGAAGCCTTTCGCGAGAAGCAGAAGCAGCGCGGCGGCTTCGGCGAGGTGGCCGTGGCGATAGGCGGCGCGGCGCTTCTGCGTGATGTCGCGCGCCGCGCCGCGCGACGCGCGCCATCAGCCTTCGCCCTTGAGCGCGAGCGCGCGCTGATAAAGCACACGCCGCGAGAGCCCGGTCGCGTCCGCGACCGACTGCGCCGCCTCCTTGACGCCGATCGTCAGGAGCGCATCGCGAAGCGCCGCGTCGATGTCGACTTCGTCGGGCGGCAGCGGCTCCGCGGGCGGCGCGACGAGGAGCACGATCTCGCCCTTCACCGCTGCGCTTTCGTAGCGCGCGGCGAGCTCTGACAGCGTGCCGCGGTCGAAGGTCTCGTGGATCTTGGTGACCTCGCGGCAGAGCGCCGCCCTGCGCTCGCCTCCGAACGCGGCAACGGCATCGGCAAGGAGCGCACCGATGCGGTTCGGCGATTCGAAGAAGACGAGCGTCGCCGGCACCGACGCAAGCACCGCAGCCGCTTCCGCCGCGCGCCGGATTTCGTCGGCAGGAATCCGACGAAGAGGAATGCGTCGGTCGGAAGGCCTGCCGCCGACAGCGTCGCGACGATGGAGGAGGGGCCGGGTATCGGCACGACGCGATGGCCTGCGGCGGCGGCGTCTGCGACGAGTGCCGCGCCCGGATCGGAAAGAAGCGGCGTGCCGGCGTCGGAGACGAGCGCGACCGAGCGCCCTTCGGCGAGCGCGTCGAGAAGGCGGCGATGCGCACCTGCGCCGCTGTGCTCGTGATAGGCGGTGACCTTCGCGGAGATGCCGTAGCGGTCGAGAAGCCGCCGCGTCACGCGCGTGTCCTCGCAAGCGACGAGGTCGGCGCGGCGAGCGTATCGAGCGCGCGCAGCGTCACGTCGGAGAGATTGCCGATCGGCGTCGCCACGACATAGAGCCCGGGTGCGAGCGGCGGAGCGGCGAAGAACGCGCCGCGGATGTCGATAGCCGCGCGTCGGTTCGCCTCGCTTTGGACCGGTTATCCCCATTTCCCGCAATTCCCTGCGTGACTGGCCGTTCTGCTTGCTGCTCGCAGGAATACTCCGTAGCCTTGACATCATCGCTAGGGCTGGACGCTTGAGGCTAGGAAAGGAGCGTGCACTTGTCACGCTGCGGCCCATCTTGGGGAATTGGCCGCGTCCTTCGCATTCTCGGATGCGTGGCCGTGGCGGCCATGCTTGCGGCCTGCTCAAGCTTCAATCTCGGCAATCTCGGAACTTCGGCGCGCGCAGGAAGCCCGGCGCCACGCTGATCGGGTCGGGCGGCGTCAGGGTGGCGCTGCTTCTTGCCGGAAAGCGCGAGCGGCAACGGCCGCGGAGACAGCGCGGGCGTTCCGCAACGCGGCCGAGCTCGCGGTGCACGATTTCCCCGAACGCCGGCATCCAGATCGCGGTCTACGACACGCGCGGCACGCCGGCTGGGGCGCAGACGGCCGTCGGCGTCCGCCCTTCGCGAAGGCGCGGAGATCATTCTCGGGCCGGTCTTCGCAAGCGAGGTCTCGGCCATCGCGCCGGCCGCGCGCCAGGCGGGCGTACCGGTCGTCGCCTTCTCCTCCGATGCGAGCGTCGCCGGGCCGGGCGTCTATCTGCTTGAGCTTCCTGCCGGCCGACGACGTGCGCCGCATTGTGTCTTATTCGGCGAGCCAGGGTCGGAGGTCGTTTGCGGCGCTGCTTCCCGCCAACGCCTATGGCGCGGTGGTGGAGGCGACGTTCCGCAGCGCCGTCGCCGCTTCCGGCGGACGCATCCTCGCGATCCAGTCCTATCAGCCGACCGCCGACGACATGCGCGCCAAGACGGCGGCGGTCGCGCAGGTCGCAGCGCAGATCGACGCGCTCTTTGTTCCCGACACCGGCGAAGTCGTGCCGACGATCGCCGCGGAGCTCGCCGCCGACGGCGTCACGCGCGACAAGGTGAAGTTCCTCGGCTCGGGACAATGGGACGATCCGCGCATCGCTTAACAATCGCGGCGCTGGTCGGAAGCTGGTTCCCGGCGCCGACCAAGCAGGGCTTTGAGGATTTCGCGCGGCGCTATCAGGCGGCCTACGGCTCGCCGCCGCCGCGCAACGCGACGCTCGCCTACGACGCGACGGTGCTCGCCGCGGGCCTCGTGCGCCAGTACGGCGCGGATCGCTTCCAGGCTTCGGTGCTGACCAGCCCGAACGGCTTTGCCGGCGTCGACGGCATCTTCCGCTTCCTGCCCTCCGGGCTGACCGAGCGCCGCCTCGCCGTCTACGAAGTGACCGGCACCGGCGCGCGATCATCTCGCCGGCGGCGCGGAGCTTCGCCGCGGGGGTAGCGGCAGGCTCGACGGCTTTCGGTCGAACGCCAGTCGCCGCAGGAACGTCCCCGCCTTGCCAATTCCAGCCAAATCCGGGCCCATATCGCGCGGGATCGACTTTGGCCGGACGACCTGGGCCGTATCGCCTTCGCTTGAAGCGGGCGCACGTTCAGAACTCTCTTCCAAAATCGACTGAGCCGGACAGGCCGCAAGGAAAGCGCCCTGTTCCACGTGCATACCGTCTGACGAAAGGGACTACTCCATGCGTACGGGCACGGTAAAATTCTACAACAGCCAGAAGGGCTTCGGATTCATTCAGCCGGACGACGGCGGCAAGGACGTGTTCGTCCATGCGACCGCGATCGAGCGCGCCGGCATGCGCGGCCTCGTCGAGGGTCAGAAGATCGGCTTCGACGTCGAGGTCGACCGCCGCAGCGGCAAGGATGCCGCCGCGAATCTGCAGCAGGTCTGAGGCCCGCCGCTTCCGACACGGCTCGGCGCCTTCCGTGCTAACATGGCCATCGCCGGGACGGCGGTGGCCCGCATCAAGAGAAAGGCGATAGTTAACGGATGGCAAAGGAAGAGCTGATCACCCTCGAAGGGCTCGTGACCGAGCTCCTCCCCGACGCGCGCTTCCGCGTGCAGCTCGACACCGGCCATACGATCATCGCCTACACGGCCGGTCGCATGAAGAAGCACCGCATCAAGACGCTCGCCGGCGATCGCGTGACGGTCGAGATGTCGCCCTACGACCTCGAGAAGGGCCGCCTGGTGTTCCGCCACAAGGACGAGCGCGCATCGACGGCATCGTCGTCGAAGGCGCCGCCGCGCCGCCCGTTCCGCCGCCGCTGAGCGCCGGGCTTTCTGAAAAAACATCGCCTGTGCAGCGACGGCCTTGCGCGAATCGCGCGAAGCCTCCAGATTGATGGCCCCATGCAACAACGGAAAGGAGGTGATCCAGTGTCTCATTGTCATTCCCCGCGGTCACGGGATTTGCGGACCTGGAATCTCGCCTCTGACGGGATCCGCGCCGCCTGAAAAGCGGCAAGGCCGCGAGGCCATTCCCGCGGACCGACAATGGAAGGGCCGCCCGCTCGGGCGGCCCTTCGTCATTTCGAGGGTGTGGACGCCGGCGCTAGTGCGCGTCCATCTCGGCGTGCTCGACCTCACCGGTCTTGCCGTCGATCACAAGCTCAAGCTTGTCGCCGAAGGCATCCTTCCCCTTGATACGCCAGTCGCCGGTCGATCGTCCCGTCGATGTCGGTGATCGTGGAGAAGCCGTGGTCCATCGGCGATCGCGCGCGCATGGCTCTCCGGCATGCTCGGCTGTGCCCACGGCCATACGAAGGCCATTGCGTATGCCGGCGCGGCGACGACTGCTGCAAAGACGATGGAGCGAACGATAAGACGCATGCTGCTCTCCATATCTCGCCGGCGGGGACGAGCCGGCGCGTTTTGTCCTAGATCACGCGGAGCGCCGATGCGAAGTGCGGCCCGCGTCAGGCCGCGAGGTCGGCGACGACGGAATCGAGCACCAGCCAGCCGTCGCGCGTGCGTGCGGAGCCGCCCTCGCCGTCCGTCCGCACAGGCTCGATGAAGCCGTGCTCGCGCAGGAACGAGAGCCGCGCCGGCGAGAAGTCGCGCCCGCTCATGGTGAGATAGCGGCCGGTCGGCGACGCCCTCGCGGAGCCGCAGCCCCATGAGCAGCATCTCGTCGGCGGCTTCCTCAAGCGTCAGCGCCTCGTCGACGATGAGCCCATGGCCCGCGCGCTCGACCGCTTTCGAGCCAGCGCTCGGGATGCTTCTCGCTCATCGTGGCGCGCTTGCGTCCCGTCGACGCTGAGCCGGCCATGCGCGCCGGGGCCGACGCCGACATAGTCCTGGTAGCGCCAGTAGGTGAGGTTGTGGCGCGACTCCGCGCCGGGCGCGGCGTGGTTGGAAATCTCGTAGGCGGGGAGGCCGGCGGCGTCCGTGACCTCCTGCGTCAGCGCATAGAACTCGGCCGCGAGCGGCGGCGGCGGAACCTTCAGCTTGCCGGCTTCGTGCAGGCGGAAGAACGGCGTCTCCGGCTCGATGGTGAGCTGATAGAGCGAGAGATGGTCGGCCGCGAGCCCGATCGCCGCTTTGAGCTCCGCTTCCCAGGCGCGGAGCGTCTGCCCCGGCCGCGCATAGATCAGATCGAAGGAGAGGCGCGGGAAGGTTTCGCGCGCAAGCTCGATCGCCGCGCGTCCTTCCGCGACGCTGTGGATGCGGCCGAGCGCCTGCAAGCGCGGAATCGTCGAGCGACTGCACGCCGAGCGAAAGCCGATTGACGCCCGCCGCACGATAGCCGCGGAAGCGCTCCGCCTCGGCGCTTCCCGGATTGGCCTCAAGCGTCACCTCCGCTTCGGGCGCGACCGGCCAGAGGCCTGCGATCCGTGTCGAGGATGGCGGCGACGGTCGATGCCTGCATCAGCGACGGCGTGCCGCCGCCGAGGAAGATCGAGGTGACGCTCGCGCCCGGGCGTCAGCGCCGCGAAATGCGAAAGCTCGCGCGCCGAACGCGGCAACGAAGCGCGCTTCGTCCGGCGGCTGATGGCGGACATGGCTGTTGAAGTCGCAATAGGGGCACTTCGCCGCGCAGAACGGCCAATGCACGTAGACGCCGAACGCCGTCGCGCTCTCCGGAATCGGGAATCGCGGCGCTCATCGGCTCTTCCCCAGGAAGCGGCGCGCGAAGAGCGCAAAGGCGCGCGCGCGGTGCGAGAGCGGCGCCGTCGCCGGGCGCCATGCTTCTGCTCAGCGGTCATCTCGCCAAAGGTAAGCGAGTGGCCGTCCGGCTGGAAGATCGGGTCGTAGCCGAAGCCGTTTGCGCCGCGCGGCGGCCAGACGATCGTGCCGTCGACGCGGCCCTCGAAGGTCTCGACCTCGCCGTCGGGCGCTGCGACCGCGAGCACGGCGACGAAGTGCGCGCGCGCGCTTCTCCGGCGTTGTCGCGCCGGCGGCTCTGCAGCGCGTCCTCGACCTTGCGCATCGCCACGGAAAATCCTTCGTCGGGCCCGGCCCAGCGCGCCGAATAGACGCCGGGCGCGCCGCCGAGCGCGTCGACCGCGAGCCCGGAATCGTCGGCAAGCGCGACGAGCCCGGATGCCTCCGCGGCGGCGCGCGCCTTCAGGATGGCGTTTTCCGCGAACGTGCTCCCGGTCTCTTCCGGCTCGGGAAGTCCGAGCTCCGCCGCCGACTTCACCGCGATGCCGAACGGCGCGAGCATGTCGAGGATCTCGCGGATCTTTCCGGCATTGTGGGTCGCGACCGCGATCGGGCCGGGCGAGAGCCGGATCGTCATGCGAGCTCGCCGCGATCTGTCCGATCGGACTTTCGCGTTCGGATCATGCCTAGAGCACGGCGAGCTTCTGCAGGTCGACGAGCTTGGCGATGCCGGCGCGGGCGAGCTGAAGCAGGCTCGAGAAATCCGCCTCGCTGAACGGCGCGCCTTCCGCCGTCCCCTGGATCTCCACGATGCCGCCGGAGCCGGTCATGACGAAATTGGCGTCGGTGGCCGCGTCGAATCCTCCGCGTAGTCGAGGTCGAGCGCCGGCTTGCCGTCGACAGATGCCGCAGGAGACGGCGGCGACATGGTCGATCAGCACGCCGTCGCCGACGATGCTGCGGGCGCGCATCCATGCGAGCGCGTCGTGAAGCGCCACCCAGGCGCCGGTGATCGCGGCGGTGCGCGTGCCGCCGTCGGCCTGCAGCACGTCGCAGTCGACGGTGATCTGCCGCTCGCCGAGCGCCTTCAGGTCGACGACGGCGCGGAGCGACCGGCCGATCAGGCGCTGGATTTCGAGCGTGCGCCCGCCCTGGTGCCCGAGCGTCGCCTCGCGGCGCATGCGCTCGTGCGTGGCGCGCGGCAGCATGCCGTATTCGGCCGTGACCCAGCCCTTGCCGCCGCCCCGGAGCCAGCCCGGCACCTGCTCGGCGAGGCTCGCCGTGCACATCACGTGCGTGTCGCCGAAGCGCACCAGGCAGGAGCCCTCGGCGTGCTTGGCGACGCCGCGGTCGAGCGTGACCGGGCGCAGTTCGTCCAACGATCGTTTCGAGGGTCGCATGCACCTTCCTTGGGACTGAAAGCTCCGGGCGTGTTAAGCTCGGCGGCGATTGCGGTAAAGCGGAGACTTGCCATCCGCTCCCGCGGTTTCGATATTTGACAGCTGGATGAAGGAGCACGACGACAGGAATGCGTGCCGACGGACTTGCCGCGCTCGACAACCGCTCGCGCGAGATCTTCCGCCGCATCGTCGAGTCCTACCTGGAGACCGGCGATCCGGTCGGCTCGCGCAATCTGAGCCGCATCCTGGCGACGGCGCTGTCGCCCGCCTCGGTCCGCAACGTCATGGCGGACCTTGAGGAGATGGGGCTGATCTACGCGCCGCATACGAGCGCCGGCCGGCTGCCGACCGAGCTCGGCCTGCGCTTCTTCATCGATTTCGGTGATGGAGGTCGGCGACCTCTCGCCGGAGGAGCGCCAGCGCATCGACAGCGAGGTCGCGGGCGAACCAGCGAGGCGAATTCGGTGGAGACGGTGCTCTCCGAAGCCGGCCACATGCTCTCCGCTCTGTCGCGCGGCGCCGGCGTGGTGCTCGCGGCGAAGCAGGACATCCGCCTGAAGCACGTCGAGTTCGTCCGCATCGAGGCGACGCGCGCGCTCGTCGTGCTGGTGGCGGAGAACGGCGCGGTGGAGAACCGCATCATCGAGATTCCGCGCGGCCTCCCGACCTCGGCGCTGATCGAGGCGGCGAACTATCTGAACGCGCATTTCCGCGGGAGCACGCTTGCCGAGGCGCGCAGCGCGCTTGGAGCGCCAGCGCGAGGAGCGGCGTCACGAGATCGACCAGCTGACGGAGCGCGTCATCGAGGCCGGCGTCGCCACCTGGTCGGGCGCATCGGAGGACGCGGCGACGCTGATCGTGCGCGGCATGTCGAACCTGATCGGCGACGTGAAGGCGCTCGACGACCTGGAGCGTGTGCGGCTTCTCTTCGACGACCTCGAGAGCAAGAAGGACATCATCCAGATCCTCGGGCTCGCCGAGCAGGGCGAGGGCGTGCGCATCTTCATCGGCTCGGAGAACAAGCTCTTCTCGCTGTCGGGCTCGTCGCTGGTGGTGGCGCCCTTCCGCGATTCCAGCGAGCAGGTGGTTGGCGTCATCGGCGTGATCGGCCCGACCCGCATCAACTATGCGCGCGTCGTGCCGGCGGTGAACTACACGGCGCAGCTCGTCACCCAGCTTCTCGGGCGCTAGGCGGGCTCAGGCGGCTTGATTTTCGCTCGCCCGAGCTTCGATATCGGCCCCGAACCCTGTCTTCAGCATTCTGACGATGACCGACAACGACCCGAAAGAGAAGGCCGCCGCGGCGGCGAAGCCTAGAGGACGAGGCCGACGCGATCCTTGCGGCGGCCGGCGACAGCCCGTGGGCCGAAAACGGCGAGAAGGCCGAGCCTGCGCCGGCCGATCCTGCCGCCGATATCGCGCGGCTTGAGGCGGAGAAGGCCGATCTGACCGACCGGCTCGTCCGGCTCGCCGCCGAGATGGACAATCTCAGGAAGCGCACTGAGCGCGATGTCCAGGACGCGCGGAAATACGCGGTGTCGAAGTTCGCCGGCGACATGCTCGTGGTCGGCGACAATCTGAAGCGCGCGCTCGAGGCGGTGCCGGCCGAGAAGAAGGCCGAACGACGAGGCGCTGAAGGCGCTCGTCGAAGGCGTCGAAGTGACCGGCCGCGAGATGGAGCGGCTCCTGGAGAAGAACGGCATCACCCGCATCAAGGCGCTCGGCGAGCGCTTCGATCCGCATCGTCATCAGGCGATGTTCGAAGTGCCCGACGCGAGTGTGGCGGCCGGCACCGTGGCGCAGGTCATGCAGGAGGGCTACCAGATCGGCGACCGCGTGCTGCGCGCCGCGCTGGTGGGTGTCGCCAAGGGCGGGCCCGTCTGCCGAGGCCGCCGCCGACAAGTCCGAGAGCGCGGCCGACGCGACCGGCTGAGCGGAGCCTCTGCCGCGAGCGAACGGTCACGGCAAGTTGACGCATCCGCTCCCTTGCTTCGCAGCCAAGTCTTCTCCGACCATGCCTGCTCCAGGCAGGAGGTATCGCCATGGCCGAGCACGGGACTTTCTTTTGGAATGAGCTGACCACGTCTCAGGTGGAGCCCGCCAAGAAGTTCTACGAAACGACGCTCGGCTGGAGCTTTGACGGGATGCCCATGCCGACCGGCGGCACCTATTGGATCGCCAAATCGGGCGACAAACCGGTTGGCGGCATTTTCGACACCACCGGCACCGACATGGCGTCGATGCCGGAATTCTGGATGGCCTACATCGCTGTCGACGACGTCGACAAGCGGCTGGCCAAGGCGAAGAAGGCGGGTGCGACGGTCGTCCGCGAGCCCTTCGATGTCCCGGGTATCGGACGCATCGCGATCCTGAAACAGCCGGGCGGCGGCGGGATCGGCTGGATGACGCCGTCGGCGCCGCCGCAATAGACACCGGGCCCGCCTTTCGCCGGGACAAGCGCCACTGACCCTTGACCAAGCCGACCGGCTGCGGGCAATTCCGCTGTCGGAGGGGCGATGGGCGACCGGGAGAAACTGCACGAGATCATCCGCCGGCGGTCCTTGCGCGTCGGCGGCTCCTTCAAGCTCGCCTCGGGGCGGATGAGCTCCGTCTATCTCAATCTGAAGCCGACCATGCTCGACCCGGACGGCGCGCGCCTGATCGGCGCCGCGCTCGCCGGGCAGGCCGCCGCTCTCGGTGCCGACTATGTCGGCGGGCTGGAGATGGGTGCCGTACCGCTCGTCGCAGCGGCGGCAGCGATGAGCGCGGTCGCCGGCAAGCCGGTCAAAGCCGTCTTCGTCCGCAAGCAGGCCAAGGACCACGGCACGCAGAGCCTGGTCGAGGGCTTGGCGGAAGGCGAGAGCTCTTCAGGGCCAGAAGGTGGTCGTGGTCGAGGACGTGACGACGACCGGCGGCTCGTCCTTGAAAGCGGTCGCCACGCTTCGCGCCGCCGGCGCCACGGTCGAGCATGTGGTCACCGTCGTCGACCGCGAGGAGGGCGCGACGGAAGCCTTCGCGGCGGAGGGAATTTCGCTGCACGCGCTCTTCAAGAAGAGCGCGTTCACGTCGGAAGCCTGACTATTCCGTGGTCTCCAGATAGCGCCGCTCGGCGCATGTGAGGCCAGCTCTCTCCTGGCACTGATAGGTCGAATAGAGGATGGCGCGCGAGCGCCCGATCAGGTTTTCGACCGGCAGATAGCCGAGCTCGGCAAAACGGCTGTCGGCGGAATTGTCGCGATTGTCGCCCATCACGAAGAGATGGTCGGCCGGGACGACGTAGGTGCCCGTGTTCTCCTGCGGCGCCTGGTCGGACTGCATGATGATGCGGTGCGTTCTGCCGCCGGGCAGCACCTCGTCATATTCGCTGACCTCGACCGCCGGCCCTTCATATTGCTTGTAGGCGTAGGCCCTGATGAAGCGCCGCTCGACAGGCATGCCGTTGATGAAGAGGCGCCCGTTCTCGATGCGGATGCGGTCGCCTGGAAGGCCGATCGCACGCTTGATGGTGGTCTCGCCTGTCGTCGGGTGACGGAAGAGCACGATGTCGCCGCGCTCAGGCAGTCGGGCGAAAAGACGCCCATGTTCGAGCGGCAGGTTCGGCAGCTCGATCAGCGGCGCCGAGTAGGGGCCGTAGCCGTAGTCGAACTTGGTGGCGACCAGGTGATCGCCCACCTGGAACGTCGGCACCATGCTCTCCGAGGGGATGTAATAGGTGGCGAATGCGATCGTCTTCAGGGCGAAGGTGATGAGGACGACGCCGAGCGCCGTCTTTCCGAGTTCCGCGATCTGCTGCTTCACGCTCTTTCTCCCGACAGGCGGCCCATGCTTTCCTCTTCGCCACGTCAAGACGGCGATGTTAGGGCGCCGTGACGCGCCGAAGCGTCAGATTGAAGCGCCCGCCTTCGGGCAGAAGGCGGGATGTTCCCGCGATCACCCGGTCGATTCCGTGAAAGGCAAGACGCGCGTCGCCGCCAAGCACGACGGCGTCGCCCGACTTCAGCCGAAACGAGCCGGTCGGATCGTTGCGCTTCGTCCCGCCGACGCGGAAGAGGGCTTCGTCCCCGAGCGAGAGCGAGACGACCGGCGCGGAGAAATCCGCTTCGTCGCGGTCCTGGTGCAGGCCCATCCGTGCGTCCGGCGCATAGTAGTTCACAAGGCAGGCCTCCGGCGGATGCGGATGGCCGGAGAGCTCTCGCCAGGCTTCAAGCACGATCGCCGGCATCGGCGGCCACGGCCGGCCGGTCTCAGGATGCGTTGGCTGATAGCGATATCCGGTCGGGTCGGAGACCCAGCCGAGCGGCCCGCAATTCGTCATCTTGACCGAGAAGGGCTTGCCGGTCCGCGGCATCCGGGGCTGGAAGAGCGGGGCTTCGGCGATAACGGCGCGAAGCTCGGAAATGAGCGTCCTTTGGGCCTCCGGGTCGAGGAATCCCGGCACGTAACGGAGGCCGCCCGGCACTTCGCCGGGCCGGCTCACGTCGAGCGCTTGATGGCTGCCGCTTCTCATTGGTTCACAAGCCAAATCACATCCTTGCGAGCCGAAACGGCCCTTCTTATATGAGCCGCAACGCGCGGCGGAGGCGGCCTTGAACCGTTCTTCGGCGCGTACCTAAATCTACCTTGTGGGGGCCGGCGGGGGGCACGAGTCCACCTCCCGATGATGGACGCCGTCTCGGGTCCGGCCGGCCTGCCGGAACAGGAGTGAAGATATGGCGAAAGTCATCGGTATCGACCTTGGCACGACCAATTCGTGCGTCGCCGTCATGGACGGCAAAACCCCTAAAGTCATCGAGAATTCCGAAGGCGGGCGCACCACGCCCTCGATCGTCGCCTTCACGGCGGAAGGCGAGCGCCTCGTCGGCCAGCCCGCCAAGCGCCAGGCGGTGACCAACCCGCAGCGCACCATCTTCGCGGTGAAGCGCCTGATCGGCCGCCGCTTCGATGATCCGACCGTGAAAGAGGATCAGAAGCTCGTCCCCTACAAGATCGTCAAGGCGCCGAACGGCGACGCCTGGGTCGAAGCGGACGGCAAGCCTCATTCGCCCTCGCAGATTTCCGCTTTCATCCTGCAGAAGATGAAGGAGACCGCTGAGGCCTATCTCGGCGAGAAGGTCGACAAGGCGGTCATCACCGTCCCCGCCTATTTCAACGACGCACAGCGTCAGGCCACCAAGGACGCCGGCAAGATCGCCGGGCTCGAGGTGCTCCGTATCATCAACGAGCCGACGGCTGCCGCGCTCGCCTATGGCCTCGACAAGAAGGAAGGCAAGACCATCGCCGTCTACGATCTCGGCGGCGGCACCTTCGATATCTCCATCCTTGAGATCGGCGACGGCGTCTTCGAGGTGAAGTCGACGAACGGTGACACGTTCCTCGGCGGCGAGGACTTCGACATGCGCCTCGTCCATTACCTTGCGGACGAGTTCAAGAAGGACCAGGGCATCGATCTCAGGAAAGATCCGCTTGCCCTTCAGCGTCTGAAGGAAGCGGCGGAGAAGGCGAAGATCGAGCTCTCCTCCTCGCAACAGACCGAGATCAATCTCCCCTACATCACCGCCGACGCGTCGGGGCCGAAGCACCTGACGATGAAGCTTTCGCGCGCCAAGTTCGAGAGCCTGGTCGATGATTTGATCCAGCGCACCATTCAACCGGTGAAGAACGCGCTGAAGGACGGCGGCGTGTCGGCCGCCGACATCGAGGAGGTGGTTCTGGTCGGCGGCATGACGCGCATGCCGAAGGTGCAGGAGATCGTGAAGCAGCTTTTCGGCAAGGAGCCGCACAAGGGCGTCAACCCCGACGAGGTGGTGGCGATCGGCGCGGCGATCCAGGCCGGCGTGCTGCAGGGCGACGTGAAGGACGTGCTCCTTCTCGACGTGACTCCGCTGTCGCTCGGCATCGAGACGCTCGGCGGCGTGTTCACGCGCCTGATCGACCGCAACACCACGATTCCGACCAAGAAGAGCCAGGTCTTCTCGACTGCTGAGGACAATCAGGGCGCGGTGACGATCCGCGTCTTCCAGGGCGAGCGCGAGATGGCGGCCGACAACAAGCTGCTCGGCCAGTTCGACCTGGTCGGCATTCCGCCGGCACCGCGCGGCGTGCCGCAGATCGAGGTCACCTTCGACATCGACGCTAACGGCATCGTCAACGTCTCGGCCAAGGACAAGGGCACCGGCAAGGAGCAGCAGATACGCATCCAGGCCTCCGGTGGCCTCTCCGATGCCGAGATCGACAAGATGGTGCAGGACGCCGAGAGCCACGCGGAGGAAGACAAGAAGCGGCGCGAGCTGGTGGAAGCCAGGAACCAGGGCGAAGCCCTTATCCACTCCACCGAGAAGGCGCTTGCCGAGCACGGCGACAAGGTCGACGCGGAGACGAAGTCTTCGATCGAGTCCGCGCTTGCCGACCTGAAGTCGGCGGCGGCCGGCGAGGACGTCGCCGACATCCAAGCCAAGACGCAGACGCTCCTCCAGGCTTCCATGAAGCTCGGCGAGGCGATGTACAAGGCTTCGCAGGAAGCCGGCCCGTCGGAGGGTGACGGCGGTGACGGCGGCGCTTCCGCCTCCGGCGAAGAAGTCGTCGATGCGGATTTCGAGGAGATTCCCGAAGAAGATCGGAAGAAGTCCGCCTAGGCCGTTTCCGGTTGCCGCTCCATGAGCATCGCCCTTCGCCCGGCTCGACCGGATGATGCGGAGGAGATGACGCGATGGTTCGCTGATTTGGCGAGCCTCGCCGAATGGGGCGGCCCGGAGGTCTGCTTTCCCCTGACGCACGACCAGGTCGCGGCGTGGATCGAAGAGGGCTCCAATGAGCGGCCCAGGGTTTGCTTCACCGCGGTCGATGACAGCGACAGGCCGGTCGGGCACGTCCAGTTTCTTCGCGATCCGCCGCGACGCCGGGCGCGCCTCGGCCGCTTCGGCATTGCGCCGGCGCGCCGCGGCAAAGGCCTTGGAAGGGCGCTCTTCGACGCGGCGGTGCGGATTGCGTTTGACGAGTTCGAAGTGGAGCGCCTTGCGCTTGCCGTCGTGCCGACCAACGAGCGCGCGTACGGGCTTTACCTCCGCTCCGGTTTCAGCGATGACGGCGCGACGCCGGGATCATGGACCGTCGGCGGAAAGCCATACGTCATGCACACGATGAGCCTGACGCGGTCCGACTGGCTTCGGCTGACGGGGGCTCACCCCGGTGCGGTGAGGGTGGGCTGACGTGGCTGCGAAACGCGATTTCTATGAGGTTCTGGGCGTCACGCGCGGCTGCGACGAGAAGGCGCTGAAAGGCGCTTTCCGCAAGCTCGCCATGGAATGTCATCCGGACCGCAACAACGGCGACCACTCGGCGGAGCTGAAGTTCAAGGAGATCAACGAAGCCTACGAGATCCTGAAGGACCCGCACAAGCGCGCCGCCTACGATCGCTTCGGACATCAGGCCTTCGAGCATGGCGGCGGCTTCGGTGCGGGAGCGGCGTCGGGCTTTGCCTCCTTTGCCGACATCTTCGATGAGTTTTTCGGCGATTTCCGCGGCGGTGGCCGGCGCTCGAGCCGCGAGCGCGGCTCCGATCTTCGCTACAACCTCGAGGTCACCCTGGAGGAGGCCTATAGCGGCAAGGCCGTTGAGATCGAGGTGCCGACGAGCGTCACGTGCGACGGCTGTGCCGGCTCCGGCGCCAAGCCCGGCACGCAGCCGAAGGCCTGCCCAACCTGCGGCGGCGCCGGCCGCGTCAGGGCAAGCCAGGGCGGCTTCTTTCATATCGAGCGCACCTGCCCCGCCTGTCACGGCCGTGGCGAGGTGGTGTCGGACCCGTGCGCGAAATGCTCCGGCGCCGGCCGCGTGAACGAGACGCGCACGCTTTCGGTCAACATTCCCGCCGGCATCGAAGACGGCACGCGCATCCGGCTTGCCGGCGAGGGCGAGGCCGGGGTGCGCGGCGGCCCGGCAGGCGACCTCTACATCTTCCTGTCGATCAAGCCGCACGCCTTCTTCCAACGCGACGGCGCCGACATCTTCTGCCGCGTGCCGGTGTCGATGACGACGGCGGCGCTCGGCGGGCAGTTCGAGGTTCCAACTCTCGATGGCGGTCGCTCGCGCGTCAAAGTGCCGGAGGGGACGCAGAGCGGGAAGCAGATTCATCTGAAGGGCAAGGGCATGCCCGTTCTGCGCTCGCACCGGGTGGGCGACATGTACGTGCAGATCCTCGTCGAGACGCCGCGCAAGCTGTCGCGGCGGCAGCGCGAGCTTCTGGAAGAGTTCGAGCGTGCCTCAAACGAGGAGAACAATCCGGAATTGACCGGGTTCTTTTCGCGCGTGAGGGACTTCTTCGATACGCTCGGTGAGAAGTAGGTTCGGATCGGACAAGGCGCGGTTCCCGCCGGTCCAGAGTAGAAAGGTGCGGCCATGTCTAAGTCGGCCTCGAAATCGGAGGTCTCGCTCGTCGAGCGGATCGGGGAAGAAGTTCTCTTCTTCAGAACCTGGGCGACCAGCCCGATCAAGATGGGCTCGGTCACGCCGACGAGCCGCGCGCTCGCCAGGCTGATGGTTGAGCATGCGCACCCCGATCCGGCCGGCTGGACGCTCGAGATCGGAGCAGGGACGGGCGTCGTCACGCAAGCGCTTATCGACGCCGGCATTCCGTCCGAGCGGATCGTCAGCATCGAATATGACAAGGATTTCTGCAGGCACCTAAAGAAGCGCTTCCCCGACATGCGCGTGATCCGCGGCGATGCGCTCGATCTTCACGCAACGCTCGGCGAGTTTCGCGACATTAAATTCTCCGCTGCGCTCTCCGGCATCCCGCTCCTGAACCTGCCGAAGGCGAAGCGCGCGCCCTATCTGGAAAGCGTGCTCGACCACCTGGTTCCAGGCGGCGTCATCTCGCAGCTTTCTTATTCGTTCGTGCCGCCGCAGGAAGCGATCGCTGGGAGACTGGCGGTCGGCAAATCGAAATGGGTGACGTTCAATTTCCCGCCGGGACGTGCGTGGGTCTATCGGCGGCCTTAACGCCCCTCAAGCCTCGCTTCAGCGGAAAGGCCAACGCTGCCGGCGCCAGTAGCCGATCGCGACGATAAGAACGATCGGGATCAGGAACAGCAGGGCTTCGAAGCTCCCGTCTCCGCCGTCCGGCGCGATGCCGAAGATGCGCTCGATGAAGTCCATTTTTCCCTCCAGGCTCAGTGCAAATGCGGATCGGGAGCGGGCGGTCGCAGCGGAATGCACCCGTCGATCGCCGGATGGTAGATCCAGCGGTTCTCGTCCCGCTTTTGGCCGTCCTTGGTGTCGCGCTGGGCGGGCGTCATCGGCCCGTCGCCAGTTGCCGGCGGGGCCTTCGGATCGCGCGTCGGCGGCGGGCTTGGCGGCACCTTGCCGAGCTCCGAGCACCAAGTCTCGTGGAACGCCAGGAAAGCCACCGGGTCTTGTGGCGCCGGAAGCGTCATGTGCACGGTTCTGACCGCGTGCATTTCGTTGTAGCCGGAGTGGCCGCTGTCATAGACCCAGCGGCCGCGCACGACGATCGGATCTCCAAAGGTCAGCTCGCCGCCGGTGCCGTCATAGGCGTCGGACAGCTTGCCGTCGTCGGCGGTCGCCCAAGCGATAGCCGCTGCGATCAGCTTCGGGATGCCGATGAAGATCGAGATGACGACGTTCAGAACGTCGCAGAGGAATCCCCAGAACCCGCTCGTGTCGCAATCCACATGCGCGAAGTCGAGGACGTTGTAGACGTCCCTGATGCGCGAGCCCTCGAACTCGCAGTGCAGCGCCGGCGCATTCTTCAGCATGAAGCCGAACGCCTTATCGACGCCAGCGTAGAATTTCGCGACGACGCGCGTCTCCGATAGCGGATCCTTCGCAGCCGCGTCGAGGATCGCTTTTTTCTCGGCATCTGAAAGCACCTGACCGTTCACCACGACCGTGCTGGCAAACTCGGAAACGAATTCCGCGTACGCGTCGTCGCGGATCTGCGCGAACTTCGGATCGACCTTCACCAGCTCGTGCGGATCGCTATAGACATTTGCCGGTATCGGCTTCGAGAATTTTGCCGAGAACATCAGCCCGCGCTCGTATCCAGTGAAGCCGACCGGCATCGGACCGAAATTCGTCGTCGGATCGTCCTTTCGCTTGAGCGGCCCGGCGCCTGCCGGAGGCGCGGGAGCGTCGGGATTTTGGATCAGGTCGCCCTGCGCGCTGTTCTCCATCGCCAATTTCAGAACCGCCGGGTCCATCTTGTTGACGTCGCTGATCGGGAAGGGGGCGAGGAAGAGGTTCAGGCCGAAATCGTTGTCGATGTTGTCGAAGCCGCTCTTGTCCTCGCCGACCTTCTCGAAGTCGAGGATTGTCCCGAGCACGCAGACGCGGTCCGGATCGGGATCCATGAAGATCCGACGCTGAACGTTCTTCAGGCAGATGAGCTTGTCGTTCAGAAGCCAGCCAGCGACCTTGCGGAGAATCTCAGCGCCCGCTGCGAAGCCGAGGATGAAGCCCGCCGCCGGCGCTCCGGCAATGACGGCGAGAATGGCGACGACGGCCGCGGCGACGTCGGCGACGCCGACGGTCGCCATGACGGAGACCCAGTTCTCCTTCTCAACGCATTTCGTATATTGGGGACCTTCCGACATGCTTCCCCCTTCAGCTGTGCACGTAGAGCGTGACGCCGCCGACAAGAACGCCGTCGGCAAAAGCGTTGACATTGATCGGCCGCTTGTCGGGCACCGCTTCGCTCACGGTCACCGCCGCGGTGATCTCGATCTCCTCGCCCGCCCGAAGCGGGAACTCTTCGCCGGGTGACAGCACGACCGACCAGTTGGCGGGGAGCGGATGCGCGTCGCGCCGGTGCGCTGCGATACGTTCTCCCCACGCGGCGGCTTTGGACTCGGCTTGGCGTTTGGCGTCTGGCTCCGCGCAATCCGGCGGCAGCGGCGCGGGATAAGCGTCGACTTCGAGGCGGAAGCGACGCCCGATCGGCGCGTCGTTGCGGAGCATGAAGCGAAACGTCGCGTTGGGCGAGTTCAGTTGCTTAACGTCGACATTCTCCTGCCCGAGATTGTTGCCGGGCTCCGCGTCATCCGGCCAGAACAGAGCGACCTGCACGCAATAGTGGCCCGCCGCTGCCGGCGTCAGCCAATCGTGGAAAGCTTCCTGCGGATGCCCGGCCGCTCCCTTCACGGGGAGGTTCACGGCGGCGATGCCGATCGGGGTCGATACCGTGCCGATACCAAAGCTCAGAAACGAGAAGATGACCGGAAGACCGACGGCGGGAGCCTCGAGCGAGCCGTTATAGATGCGCGCATGAATTCGGTAGACGTGGTTCGGCAGCAGGTTGTTCGAGGCAACCGGAGCCATGCTTCCGTCTGCGGCCGGCAGCTCGCTCAGCCAGATATCCGGATTGTCCCAGGTGACGGCAAGCCCCTTCGCCATCAGGAAATACTGGCTGTAGATCAGCGGGTCGGGACGTTTGTAGATCGCAGCCGGGAGATGGACGGTAGGCGGCCCCGACTTCTCTCGCGTGCCCTTGCCCTTCGGCGGTGCGCCGCGAAGCTGGCACCAGCGCTTGAACAACGCGAAGATCAATACGGCGAGCGCGATCGCCCCCGCTAACGCGAAGCAAACCAGCAAGAGAACCGCATAGTCGTAGAGGAGGGCGGGGCGATAGTGACCAACCGATGACATAGAGAATGAGTGCCGCCAGGAAGACGAGCGCGGCAAGCAACGCCAGAAGGGCCAGTCGCAGGCGGGGATCGTTGCACTTGGGCCAGCTCATTCGACCCCTCCGCAAGACAATCGTGCAGCCGGCGCAACGCGCCGGCCCGATAAGCGCGGCTCAAACCGCGCCCGAAAGCCCCTGGTCTGGATGCAGGTGCATCGCGACCACGAGGAGCCTAGCACATCTTCAAGTAGGCGCTCTATCTCGTAGCGCGACCTTCCTGACGAATGGATGCGAAGCGGAAACCAGCTCTGGCGCCGATTCATTCCTCGACGGTCTTGCCGCCGCAACTAGACGCTTTCGCGATAGTGCGTTGCCGAGACGGCACGCAGGCGCTCGGCCGCGCTTTCCGGTGTGATGTCGCGCTGCGGCGAGCCGAGCAGCTCGAAGCCGACCATGAATTTGCGGACCGTCGCGGAGCGCAGCAGCGGCGGATAGAAGTGCGCGTGGAGTTGCCATTCGGCGTGGGCCTCGCCGTCGGTCGGCCGCTGGTGAAAGCCCATCGAATAGGGAAACGAGGTCTCGAAAAGATTGTCGTAGCGGATGGTGAGCTCGCTCAAGGCATCCGCAAGCGACGTGGCTTCCGCCGCCGTCAATTCGTCGATCGAGCCGACGTGGTGATTGGGCAGCAGCATCGTTTCGAACGGCCAGATCGCCCAGAACGGCACCAGCACGGTGAAATGCTCGTTCTCAAGGACGATCCGCTCGCCGGCCTCCCGCTCGAGCTTCAGATAGTCCAAGAGCAAAGGCGAGCCGCGCTCGCGCCAATACGCGGCCTGCGTGACGAGCTCCTTGGACATCTCGTTCGGTAGCGTGCCGGTCGCCCACACCTGGCAATGGGGATGCGGGTTGCTGGCGCCCATCATCTCGCCGCGGTTCTCGAAGATCTGCACGGCGTTGATCCCGTCGAGGGCGCCGAGCTCCCGGTACTGTTCGCCCCATGTCTCGACCACGCGTTCGATGTCCTTGACCGCCATCCGCGCCAGCGTCAGGTCGTGGCGCGGCGAGAAGCAGATCACGCGGCAGACGCCGGGCTCCGTCTCCGCCACCATCAACCCGTCGCGATCGAGCCTGTCGCCGCCGGTCGCGGGCTGAAGCGCCGGAAAATCGTTGTCGAACACGAATGTCTGCCGGTAGTGCGGATTGACCGCGCCGTGGGCGCGGTGGTTCCCGGGGCAGAGATAACATTTCGGGTCGTAGGCCGGCGCTTCCGCTGCGTCGGCTTCTCGGTCTGGCCCAACCATGGCCGCTCGTTCCGATGTGGCGACACGAGCACCCATTCGCCGGTCAACGGATTGCGGCGGCGGTGGGACGAAGTCTGCAGGAATGACATTTGCGCCGCTACGCGACGAGGCCCGCGCCGGCGGCGGGGGGAGACGTGAAGATCTGCGGCTCGATCCCGGTCGCGGCGCGATAGTCGTTCGCGACGTTTCTCTTGAAGGCTTCCACGGCGGTCGCCTCGACCAGGCTTATCGTGCAGCCGCCGAAACCCGCCGCCCGTCATGCGTGCGCCGTAAACCCCATCGGCGCGGCGTTAAGTTCCACCATAACGTCGACCTCAGGGCAGCTTATCTCGAAGTCGTCGCGCATGCTCACATGCGATTCGTTCATGAGCCGTCCGCAGAGGGCAAGATCGCCGGCCTGAAGCGCATCGGCGGCGCGCACGGTGCGGTCGTTCTCGGTGACGATGTGCCGGCAACGGCGGTAGATCGTGGGGCCAAGCAGGTCGGCGTGGCGCTCCAAGCTGCTCCGGCGTCACGTCGCGGAGCGCCTTGATCCCGGGCAGCACGCTCGCCAGCCGCCTGACGCCTTCTTCGCAGTCGCGCCGGCGCAGATTGTATTCGCCGTCGGCGTGCTCGTGGTGGACCATGGTGTTGCACATCACCATCCGCACCTTCGGGTCGATAGGCACCAGTCTCCGCTCGAGGCTGCGGCAATCGATGAGCAGCGCATGACCCACCGGCCGTGGCAGGCGATGAACTGATCCATGATGCCGCAGCGCATGCCGACGAACTCGTTCTCGGCGCGCTGGCAGGCGAGGGCAAGCTTGGTGAGATCGATCGAGAGGCCGGTGTTGCTGAGAAGGGCATAGCCGGCCGCCACCTCGATCGCCGCAGATGATGACAGCCCGGCGCCGAGCGGGACGTCGCTGTCGATCAGGAGATCGGCGCCGGAAAGCCGATGCCCGGCGGTCTCGAAGCACGACGGCAACGCCGCGCACGTAGTCGCTCCAGTCCTTGCGCGGCTTTGGCTGCGCCTCGTCGAGATCGAAGCTGACGGTCTCGTCCATCAGAAGCGAGTGCACGCAAATGTCCGGTCGCTTCGCGGCGCGATCGCTGCATAGGTGGCAAGCTCCAGCGCCGCCGGCAGCACGAACCCGTCATTGTAATCGGTATGTTCGCCGATCAGATTGACCCGGCCGGGCGCACGATAAACCTTCGGCGCGCCGCCGAACTGCGCCTGAAAATCCCGAACGATGCTGGCTGGATCGATCACATGGCCCCCCGACTACCGTCTATCCGTGCGCGCGCTTGATCAGGCTCGCTCGCTCGCCGGCTAGCTGATCGCCTCCGTCGCCGCCTTCTCGATCGCAAGACCCGCCGAGTACTGCTTGAGCCACTTTGCGTAGCCCTCGACATCCGCGGGGTCCGGCTCCGCCACGTCGAGCTTGGCGCCCGCGAACACGCGGCCCGCAAGGTAATCGCCCAGGCCCTCGCCCGCGCCTGTGCGCAGGTACTCGGCCAGAACGGCAATGCCCCACGCGCCGCCCTCGCTTGCGGTGTCGCCCACGGTCACCGGCGCGCCGATGGCCGCTGCCAAGAGACGCTGCGCGACGCCCGCGGTCCTGAACATGCCGCCATGCGCGAACATCGAGTCCAGTTTCACGCCCTCGCCATGCAGCACGTTCATTCCGAGGCTCAGCGTGCCGAAAGCTGCGTAAAGCTGGGTGCGCATGAAGTTGGCGAGGGTGAGGCGGCTGCCGGGCGTGCGCACGACAAGCGGGCGTCCCTCGGTCAGACCGGTGATCGGCTCTCCGGCGAGGTAGTTGTAAGCGAGCAGCCCGCCGCCGTCCGCCTCACCTTTGAGCGCCGCGCAAAACAGCGCGCCGAAAACGGCGTTCGCATCCGCATCGGCCCCGATGGCGGCGGCGAACTCGGTGAAGACGCCCGCCCAGGTCCCGAGCTCGCTCGCGCCGTTGTTGCAGTGAACCATCGCGACCAGGTCGCCCGCAGGCGTTGTGACGATATCGAGCTCCTCATGCACCGCCGTCAGGGGCTTTTCGAGCACCACCATCGCGAAGATCGATGTGCCCGCGCTGATGTTGCCGGTGCGCTGGGCGACGGCGTTGGTGGCCACCATGCCCGTGCCGGCGTCGCCCTCGGGCGGGCACACCGGAATACCCGGTTGCAGCGTGCCGGTCGGGTCGAGCAGTGCGGCGCCCTCGCCGGTGAGCGTGCCGGCGTCCTCATCCGGCGACGAGCACCTTGGGAAACAACGCGGCGACATCGAGGCCCGGCCGGCGGGCCGCAACCGTCTCACCGAACCGTGCGAGCATCGGCGCGTCGTAGTCGTGCGTGACCGGATCGATCGGGAACATGCCCGACGCATCGCCCACGCCGATCACCTTGCGGCCGGTGAGGCGCCAGTGCACGAAGCCGGCCAGCGTCGTGATGAAATCGAGCTCGGCGACGTGCGGCTCCTCATCGAGGATCGCCTGATAGACGTGCGAGGCCGACCACCTGAGCGGAAAGTTGAAGCTGAGCGCCTTGGTCAACTCGGCTGCCGCGCGCCCCGTGTTGGTGTTGCGCCAGGTGCGGAACGGCACGAGCAAGGTGCCGTTGGCATCGAACGCCAGGTAGCCGTGCATCATCGCCGAGAATCCCAGTGCGCCGATGCGCGTCAGGGGCACGCCGTGGCGTCGCTTGACGTCTGCCACCAGGCTCGCGACGGCGGCCTGTAGGCCGGCCCAGATCGCATCTTCGGAATAGGTCCAGAGGCGGTCGACGAACTGGTTCTCCCAGCCGTGGGTGCCTGTGGCGAGGACCTCGTGGTCCGGCCCGATGAGGCACGCCTTGATGTTGGTGGACCCGAGCTCAACGCCCAGAGATGTGCGGCCCTCGGCGATCGCCGCGGCCGCGTCGCTGCCCTGCTGCGTCATCGCTCATCAACTCCCCTGCCTGATGTCCGCGCGGCCCGCGAAGCGCAAGCGGTAGCGCGGCGGCCGTCGTGCGCGTCCCCTAGCCCTTCGGCTGCCCGTAATAGGCTCCGGCCCCGTGCTTGCGGAGAAATGCTTGTCGTGCAGCTCGCGCGCCAGCGGCTTCGCCTCGGCATTGACCGCCAGCGTGTGGGTCGCCATGCGCGCGATATAGTCGAGGATGACGGCGTTGTGCACGGCGTCGGCGGCGTCGCTGCCCCAGGCGAAAGGTCCGTGGCCGGCGACCAGTACCGCCGGGATCGCGTCCGGGTCGAGGTCGGGAAGGTGCGCACGATGACCTCGCCGGTCGCCTTCTCGTATTCGCCGGCGATTTCCTCCGGCGTCATGTCCGGCGTCACCGGCACCGGCCCGTGGAAATAGTCGGCGTGCGTCGTGCCGAAGCAGGGGATCGGCCGCTCGCGCCTGCGCCCACGACGGTGGCGAATTCGGAATGTGTGTGCGCGACGCCGCCGATATTCGGGAAATGCTTGTAGAGCTCCAGATGCGTCGGCAGATCGGACGACGGGCGCAGGTTGGTCTCCATCGACGCGCCCGTCGAGATCGGTGACGACGATCTGCTCGGCCGTCAGCTCTTCGTAAGGGACGCCGCTTGGCTTGATCGCCACAAGGCCGTCCTTGCGCGAGATGCCGCTGACATTGCCGAATGTGAAGACGACGACGCCTCGGCGCACCAGATCGAGGTTTGCGGCAAGGACTTCCTCACGCAGGGCACGAAGCAGCATGACGAGTGTTTTTCGCCTAGCGTGTCGCGAACGAACCCGACAGCGGCCTGATTTCCTTGTAAAGGCCAGACCTTCGAGCTATTGTCTTATGAAAGAGCCAATGCGCGATCGTTGTCAATGTTCGGCCCTCGCGCACCGGAAAACCATGATCGATCTTCTCCCCTCTCGAAGTCTGGTTCGTCACCGGCAGCCAACATCTTTATGGCCCGGAGACGTTGCGTCAGGTCGACGCCGATTCCAAGGCGATTGTCGATGAGCTGAACGCCGGCGCCGATCTGCCGGTGAAGCTCGTTTTCAAGCCGGTGGTCAAGACGCCGGAGGAGATCTCGGCGACCCTCCGCGAAGCCGACGCCGCGCCGAACTGTATCGGCATCGTCGCGTGGATGCACACATTCAGCCCGGCGAAGATGTGGATCGGCGGCCTGACGCCGGCTGAAGAAGCCGCTTTGTCACCTCCACACGCAGTTCGGTCGGGACATCCCGTGGTCGTCGATCGACATGGATTTCATGAACCTCAACCAGTCGGCCCATGGCGACCGCGAGTTCGGCTCAATTTGCGCGCGGCTGCGCCTCCGCCGCAAGGTCGTCGTCGGGCACTGGCGCGAGCCGGCGGTGCATGCGCAGCTTGGCGTGTGGATGCGAGCCGCCGCCGCCTGGCACGATTCGCAGCACATGAAGATCGCGCGGCTTGGCGACAACATGCGCCAGGTCGCCGTCACCGAGGGCGACAAGGTCGAGGCCGAGATTCGCTTCGGCGTTTCGGTCAACGGCTACGGGCTCGGAGACCTCGTGGCGTTTCAGGATCAGGTCACCGACGCCGAGATTGACCGGCTGTGCGACGAATACGCCGCCAGCTACGTTTTGATGAAGGGCCTGGAGAAAGGCGGCGCCAGGCACGGCTCTCTGCGCGACGCGGCGCGCATCGAGCTGGCGCTCCGCGCCTTCCTTGCCGACGGCGGGTTCCACGGCTACACCGACACCTTCGAGAACCTGACCGGCCTGAAGCAGCTTCCGGGCATCGCCGCGCAGAGGCTGATGGCGGATGGCTACGGATTTGGCGCCGAAGGCGACTGGAAGCACGCCGCGCTCGTCCGCTCCATGAAGGTCATGGCGCATGGGCTCTCCGGCGGGACCAGCTTCATGGAAGACTACACCTACCATTTCGGCGAGCCGCGCGCCGCCGTGCTCGGCGCGCACATGCTCGAGATCTGCCCGTCCATCGCGGCGGGCAAGCCGTCGTGCGAGGTGCATCCGCTGAGCATCGGCGGAAAGGAGGATCCGGTCCGCCTGGTCTTCGATTCCATGACCGGCGATGGCGTCAACGCCTCGATCGTCGACATGGGCAATCGCTTCCGCATGGTGGTCAACACGCTCAAAGTCGTTCCGCCGCACGAGAAGCTCCCGAAGCTCCCGGTCGCGCGCGCGCTCTGGGAGCCGGAGCCCAATCTCGCGGTCGCGGCCGCCGCCTGGATCTATGCCGGCGGCGCGCACCACACCGGCTTCTCGTTGGCGCTGACGCCGGAATATCTCGAGGACTTCGCAGAGATGGCGGGCATCGAGTTCCTGCTCATCGATGCCGACACGAAGCTTCGGCAGTTCCGCAACGAGCTGCGCGTGAACGAGGCCGCCTACGCATAGGCGGACGCTTGGTAGGGCGACCCGGGGCAAAAGCGGCGGCCGGCACTCCTCCAACGCCCCCCGCGACACGCGGACGCACATTGACAGCCATGCTTAGGGACAGTCGTCACCATCGGCGCGATCGCCGCGCCGACGGCCGCGACGTCGAGTACGGGCGCGGACGATTTCTTCGACGAGCCGCGTCGCGAACGGCTGCTAGACCGCTGTTTCGGCTTGTGTCCTCATTTAATATGATTGTATGTTTAATGCGCACGTGCCCGCTACGGTGCGCTCCCTCCGCCCTTGGTCAGACGGGAAATGCCACCAGAACGGGCTCGAAGCCTTGAGTGGGAGGAAGCTAATGCAACATTTGAACAGGATTGGCGGCGCCGTCGCCGCCATGGCGATGATGCTCGCCGGGACTTCCGCATTCGCCGTGACAATCGGATTTTCGCAGGTCGGTGACGAAGGCGACTGGCGTCCGGCCTTTTCCAAGGACATGCAGGAATTGGCGAAGGAGATGGGCATCGACCTCAAGTTCGCCGACGCGCAAGGCAAGCAGGAAGAGCAGCTGAAGGCCGTGCGCGCCTTCATCGCTCAGCAGGTCGACGCCATCCTCATCGCCCCGGTGGTCGTCACCGGTTGGGATCAGGTGCTGAAGGAAGCCAAGGACGCGAAGATCCCGGTGTTCCTGGCTGACCGCGACGTCGACGTGGCCGACAAGTCGCTCTTCGTCACCCGCATCTCGGCCGACTTCAACCTCGAAGGCAAGCTGGCGGGCGCCTGGCTCGCGCAGGCGAGCAAGGGCAATTGCAACATCGTCGAGGAGCAGGGCACGGTTGGTTCGGCTCCCGCGATCGAGCGCAAGAAGGGCTTCGAGTCCGTTATCTCCAACTTCCCCGGCATGAAGATCGTCAAGACCCAGAGCGGCGACTTCACCACCGAGGGCGGCAAGAAGGTGATGGAAGCCTTCATCAAGGCCACCAACAATCTGGAAGGCATTTGCGCCTCCTTCGCGCATAACGACAACATGCAGCTCGGCGCGATCCAGGCGATGAAGGAAGCCGGTCTGAATCCTGGCACGGACGTCCTGATGGTGTCGGTCGACTACGTTCCGGCCATGAAGGAAGAGCTGGCGAAGGGTGAGGCGAACGCCTCGGTCGAGCTGCGCTCGGCGATCGGCAAGTACATCTACCCCGTCATCCTGGACTACCTGAAGAGTCCCACGGACCTTCCGAAGTGGATCGTGATCCCGTCCGATCTGCACCACGCGGCAGCCCCGCTCGACTAGGGGCCGACTGGACCGCGGTCGCCTGAGAGCGGCGCCTTCGCCCCTGACTTCCGGCGAGGCGCCGCTCCCTTCACTGACCTGCGGGGTGTGGTAGCCTTGTAGTGACAACGACAGCGGGACGGGGGCTGCCGTGGCTGAGATTGCGACTCCGCGGATTGAGTTGCTCGGCGTCTCGAAGACGTTTCCCGGCGTGCGGGCGCTCGAGAAGGTCGACCTGCGGCTGAACGCCGGTGAAGTGCACGCGCTGCTCGGCGAAAACGGCGCCGGCAAATCCACCCTGATCAAGATCATGACCGGTGCGCTGCGCGGCGACGAGGGCGAGGTCCGACTCGACGGCCGCACTGTCGAGATCAACAGCACCGGCGACGCGCAAGCCCTTGGCATCAGCACGGTCTATCAAGAGGTCAATCTTATCCCGACGTTGTCGGTCACCAAGAATCTGACCTTGGAGCGGCAGGCGCGTCGCTTCGGGCTGATCTCTTGGCGCAAGGCGCGCTCGCTTGCGCGCCAGCGGCTGAAGCGCCTCAATCTCGAAATCGACGTCGAACGGCCGCTCGGCTCCTACCCGGTAGCGATCCAGCAACTGGTCGCGGTTGCCCGCGCGCTCGAGGACGATACGCGGGTGCTCGTCCTCGACGAGCCGACCGCCAGCCTCGATTCGAACGAGACCGAGCTCCTGTTCCAGATCATCCGCGATCTCAAGGCGCACGGCATCGCCATCGTCTTCATCACGCACTTCATCGATCAGGTCTACCAGATCGCCGACCGCATCTCGGTGCTGCGCAACGGCCACATGGTCGGTACGGCATCGACCGCCGAACTGCCGCGACTGAAGCTGATCTCTCTGATGATCGGTCGCGAGCTCGAAGAGATCGAGGAGCGGCCTTCGGCTCGCGCTTCCTCGGCGGCCGGGGAGCCGATCCTGGTGGCAGAAGGCCTCGGACGCCGGCGCACGATAGCGCCTTTCGACCTCACTCTCCGCGCCGGCGAAGTCGTCGGGCTGTCGGGCCTCCTGGGATCCGGGCGCACCGAGACCGCCAAGCTGCTGTTCGGGGCGATACGCCCGGATTCCGGACAGCTGAAGCTGGAGGGCAAGCCGGTCTCCCACAATTCGCCGCGCCAGTCCCTGCACAACGGGGTCGCATTCTGCCCAGAGGACCGCAAGGCGGAAGGATTGCTCGGCCGAGCTCAGCGTGCGGGAGAACATCGTGCTGGCGCTGCAGACCAAGCGCGGCTGGCTGCATCAGCTGTCGCAGGATGAGCAGAAGCGGCTCGCGGAAGAGATGATCAGGGCCCTCGCCATCGCCACACCGGACGCGGACAAGCCGGTCGGGCAGCTCTCGGGCGGCAATCAGCAGAAGGTGGTGCTGGCGCGCTCGCTGGCGTCGCAGCCCAAGGTCCTGATTCTCGACGAGCCGACGCGCGGCATCGATGTCGGCGCCCATGCCGAAGTGGTGGCGCTGATCCGACGCTTGTGCACCGAGGGCTTGGCGCTGTTGGTCGCGTCGTCCGAGCTCGATGAGCTGGTCGCCGTCAGCGATCGCGTTGCGGTGCTGCAGGGATCGCCGGAAGGTCGGCGAGATGGCGGGCGACGACATCACCCGCGAGAACATCATCAAGATGATTGCTGGCGGATGACGACCGAACAAACCTCTGTTGCGCCGGCAGACGAATGGCTTCGGCCTGCGGCTGCGCGGCGGCGCTCCGCCATCGGGCGGTATGGCCGCTCTTGGCGCTGGCGGTGATTCTGATCGTCGACGGTTTCGTGGCGCCGGGCTTCTTCACCGTCCGCATCGTCCAAGGCCGGCTGTTCGGCAGCGTGATCGACATCCTCTATCGCGCCGTGCCGCCGGCGCTGCTTGCGCTCGGCATGGCGGTGGTGATCGGGACGAAGGGCATCGACCTTTCGGTCGGCTCGGTGATTGCGGTGGTCGGCGCCACCATCGCCTGGCGCATCCACGCCGGCGACCCGCATGTCGTCATCCTTCTGATCGCGCTCGGCGTCGGCCTGCTGTGCGGCGTATGGAACGGGTTCCTGGTGGCCGTGCTCGACATCCAGCCGATCATCGCCACGCTGATCCTGATGGTGTCGGGACGCGGCATCGGTCTGATGATCAACCTGATCTACGGCGGCACCAATCCGAGCTTCGAGAGCCCGCTGCTGCAGGGCCTGAGCGTCGGCCACATCAGCCTGATCCCGACCCGGTTGATCGTCTGCGCCGTCATCTTCGTGGCGTTGTGGCTGTTGATCCGCCGCACCGCGCTCGGCCTGTTCCTCGAGGCGGTAGGCGGCAATGCCGCCGCGGCGAACCTCGCCGGCGTCAACGCGCGGCTGGTCAAATATTCCGCCTATCTGATCTCGGGACTGTGCGCGGGCTGGGCGGGCGTCATTCTGACCGCCGACACCCACACCTCCGACCCGGTCAGCGTCGCCCTGTTCAGCGAGCTCGACGCCATCCTGGCGGTGGTGATCGGCGGTGGCTCGCTGGCGGGCGGACGCATCTATCTGGGCATGACGCTGATCGGCGCGCTCATCATCCAGGCGCTGACGACGTCGATCCTGATGAGCGGCCTGCCGCCCGAGTACAACCTGCTGGTCAAAGCCGTCGTCGTGCTCTTCGTGCTGCTCTTGCAGTCGAACAACTTTCGCAACGCCGTGGTCTCGCTGTTCAGGCGGAGGAAAGCATGAGGGAGCGATATCTGCCTCTGATGGCGACGATCACCGTCTTCGTGGCGCTGTTCGTGACCGGCGGCATGCTCTACAAGCATTTCTTCTCCACGCTGGTGCTTGGCCACATCCTCGTCGACAACGCCTTCATCATCATCGCGGCCATCGGCGCCACGTTCGTCATCCTTTCCGGCGGCATCGACCTGTCTATCGGCTCGATGATCGGTTTCGTCGGCGTCGTCATGGCGAGTCTGGATACCCTCGGCTGGCATCCGCTCGAATCCGCCGCCTTGATGCTGGCTTTCGGCGTGATGTTCGGCGCCTTCCAGGGCTTCATCATCGATTTCTGCGAGATCCAGCCCTTCATCATAACCCTTGCCGGCCTGTTCATGCTGCGCGGCGCCTGCTTCATGGTCACGCTGGATTCGATACCGATCAGGCATCCGTTTGTTGCCGTTTTCGCCGGAGCGAACATTCCTCTGCCGGGAGGTGGCTTCCTGGCAAGCTCCGCCATCGTCATGCTCGTGGTCCTCGCGGTCGCCATCGTGATCGCCCACTTCACGCGTTTCGGCACCAACGTCTACGCCATCGGCGGCGACCGCGCCTCGGCGGCCCTGATGGGCGTGCCGATGCGGCGCACGACCGTCATGATCTATGCGCTCGGCGGCTTTTACAGCGCGCTCGGCGGCGTGATTTACGCGCTCTACACCTCGTCGGGCTATCCGCTGGCGGGGACCGGCAACGAGCTCAACGCCATCGCGGCGGTGGTGCTTGGCGGCACATTGCTCACCGGCGGCGTCGGCATGGTGGCCGGAACCCTTTTCGGTGGCATGATCCTTGGATTGATAGCCACGCTCATTATCTTCAACGGCTCGCTCAACGGCGCATGGATCATGATCACAAGCGGCGTCCTCTTGTTCCTCTTCATCGTCATGCAGAGGTTCATCGTGGGTTCCTTCAACTTCCGCGGCTCTGCCTGACGTGACGCCGGAGGGACAGATGCCGTCATCTAGTCGAACAGGTCGAAGCGCACATCGCACCCGCGCCGGATCCGGCAAATCGGCCGCGGTGGCATCCTCCCCGCGCGACGGCCGCGACGCTTCGTTCGATCGCAACATGCACTCCTATCTCGCCAACAAGCTTGGCCAGGAGATCGTCGGCGGCGTCTATCCGCCGGGGTCGCTGCTTCCGAACGAGGTCGAGATGCGCGCGCGCTTCTCGGTCTCGCGCACGACGCTCCGGGAAGCCTACAGCGTGCTGACCGCCAAGGCCCTGATCGTGGCGCGCCCGAAGGTGGGCACGCGGGTGCGCCCCAAGGCCGACTGGAACATGCTCGATCCGGAGGTGCTCGCCTGGCACTTGCAGACGGCGCCGACCGAGGAGTTCGTGACGGACCTGTTCGTGCTGCGCCAGATGATCGAGCCGGCGGCAGCAGCGCTTGCCGCCTCCGGGCCGTGAACGCGCCACCATCGACCGGATTGCCGCCGCCTATGCCGACATGGAGCGCTTCAAGGACGGCGACGGGGATCTGATCGCCGCCGATCTCCAGTTCCATCTGGCGATCCTCGAAGCCACCGGCAATCGTTTCATCGGCGCTCTCGGCAGCCTGATTCACGCCGCGCTGGTCACCACGTTCAGGCTGAGCTGGGAGGGCGCCGCGCGAATGCGGGATGACCGGCTGCATCAGCATCGAGCGGTGTTCGAGGCGATTCGCGACGGATTGCCGGAGGTCGCGCGTCAGCGGATGGCCGATCTTCTGCACGATTCCATTGCCGACGTGCGCGAGTTCCTGCGCCACCGCGACGACGCTTCCCATACTTAAGGCGGGCCTGCGGACGCTCGCCGACGTTCCCTTCGGCGCGCCCGTCCAACCTCCCCGTGCTCCTTTCCGTTCTTTGTTTGAGACTCCTCCCGTCGCTTTCGGACAAAAGGACATAAACATCTCTTTATATGTTCTTGCCGGGCGGACGCCGCGGTGCTACCTGCCCATTTCCCGATAAGAGGCAGGACGATCATGAGCGCCAGCAGCAAGTCCAAGGGGGCGGAGTTGAAGGACGTTTCCGGCGACTTTCGCCGTGAAGGATATCGGCCTCGCGAACTGGGGCCGCACCGAGATCACCATCGCCGAGACCGAGATGCCCGGCCTGATGGCGGTGCGCGAGGAGTTCGGCGAGTCGAAGCCGCTGAAGGGCGCGCGGATCGCCGGCTCGCTGCACATGACCATCCAGACCGCGGTCCTGATCGAGACGCTGGTGGCGCTCGGCGCCGAGGTGCGCTGGGCCTCCTGCAACATCTTCTCCACCCAGGATCACGCCGCCGCCGCGATCGCCGCGCGGCGGCATCCCGGTCTTCGCGCACAAGGGCGAGACCCTGGAAGAATACTGGGACTTCGCCGACAAGATCTTCGACTGGCCGAGCGGCGAGACGGCCAACATGATCCTCGACGACGGCGGCGACGCGACGCTCTACGTGCTCCTCGGCGCGCGCGCGGAGGCCGATCCGTCGCTCCTCGCCAATCCGAAGAACGAGGAAGAGGAAGCGCTCTACGCCACGATGAAGCGCCGCATCGCCAAGAACCCCGGCTGGTTCGCCAAGGTGAAGCAGAACATCCGCGGCGTCTCGGAAGAGACGACGACCGGCGTCATGCGCCTCTACGACATGCAGAAGAAGGGCGCGCTTCCCTTCCCGGCGATCAACGTCAACGACTCCGTCACGAAGTCGAAGTTCGACAACAAATACGGCTGCCGCGAGTCGCTGGTCGACGGCATCCGCCGCGCCACCGACGTGATGATGGCCGGCAAGGTCGCCGTCATCTGCGGCTACGGCGACGTCGGCAAGGGCTCGGCGCAATCGCTGCGCGGCGCCGGCGCGCGCGTCGTCGTCACCGAGATCGACCCGATCTGCGCGCTGCAGGCGGCGATGGACGGCTTCGAGGTGAAGACGCTGGAGAGCGCCGCGCCGAACGCCGACATCGTCGTCTCGGCGACCGGCAACAAGGACGTCATCACGATCGAGCACATGCGCGCCATGAAGGACATGGCGATCGTGGCGAACATCGGCCACTTCGACAACGAGATACAGGTCGCGGCGCTCGGAACTATAAGTGGACGAACGTCAAGCCGCAGGTCGACATGATCGAGTTCCCCGACGGCAAGCGCATGCTGCTCCTGTCGGAGGGCCGCCTCGTCAATCTCGGCAACGCCACCGGCCATCCGAGCTTCGTGATGAGCGCCTCGTTCTCCAACCAGGTGCTGGCGCAGATCGAGCTTTGGACGCGCCCCGGCGAATACCAGAACCAGGTCTACGTGCTGCCGAAGCACCTCGACGAGAAGGTCGCGTCACTGCACCTCGCCAAGCTCGGCGTGGAGCTGACCAAGCTCACCGACGAGCAGGCCGCCTATCTCGGCGTTCGCACGACGGCCCCTACAAGGCCGAGCACTACCGCTA
Organism: uncultured Alphaproteobacteria bacterium; assembly: GCA_963778625.1. Lineage (GTDB taxonomy): Bacteria > Pseudomonadota > Alphaproteobacteria > Rhizobiales > Afifellaceae > DASWJZ01. Next base: position 4,133 of record CAVZVB010000005.1, on the reverse strand, counting down.
CTGAGACCGATGCTGCCGTCCACCCGGGGGCGGCCGTGACGGGCCGCTCCTGACGGCCCCCTGGCGCTCCGCCGATGGTTAACGCTTCCTTTCCATCTCCACCGCTAGCCTGATCCCTCGCCTTTTCCGCCTCCGGCGGAGCGGTTAAGTTCGATTGATTCGTCCGGGCGCGGCGGCCCGGATGCGGCGGGGCGGATGGCGAAGACGAGCGCGGAAACTTTATCCGGTGCTCTTCGGACGGCATGGCGCCGTGCGCGTTCGGCGCTGTATCGCGGCGGCGGCGCCGCTCTCGCCGGCGCAGGCGCAGTCGCTTGCCGACTTTCGCTCGGCGCCGAGTGCCCTCGGCGATCTCGTCTGGTGGGCGGTCACGGCCGGGACGGCGGTCGCCGCGCTTGTCGCCTTCGGCCTTTATCTCACCACGCGGCGCGACGAGCGCTTGGCGGCGGCGGAGAAGAATATCGCGACGCTGAACGCCGCGCTCGACCGCACCGCCGCGCTCCTCGACGCCGACGATCAGCGGACCATCGTCTGGGACACGAGCGTCGCCGAGCCGCAGGTGTTCGGCGGCCTGCCCGAGCGCGTCGGCGCTCCCGTCGAGCAAGAGCGCATTCCTCACGTTCCGCGACTGGCTGTCGCCGGAGAGCGCGATCGACGCTCGAAGCGGCGGCCGACAAGCTCCGCCGCAACGGCGAGGGCTTTCAGATGGCGCTTCGCACCACCGGCGGCGCGCTCGTCGAGGCGACCGGCCGCACCAGCGGCCGCCGCGCCGTGCTTCGCCTGCGCGAGCTGACCGGCGAGCGCCGCTCCTTCGCCGAGCTGAAGGAGCAGGCGGTCTTCGTCATCGGCGAGGTGGCGGCGCTGCGCGCGCTTGCCGACCTGCTCCCGATCCCGCTCTGGCGGCGCAACCGCGTCGGCCGGCTGATCTGGGTGAATGCCGCCTATGTGCGCGCCGTCGACGCCGCGAGCCAGGAATCCGTGCTGACCGCCGGGATCGAGCTTCTCCCGTCGCGCACGCGCGACGCCATCCGCGAAGCGCATCGCGCCGGCCGCGCCTTCCGCGAGAGCGCGGTCGCGGTCGCCGCCGGCGCGCGCCGGCAGTTCGAGATACTCGACGCGCCGATCGAGGACGGCACGATCGGCGCCGCGATCGATGTCTCGGAGGTCGAGGCCGTCGCGAGAAGCTGCGCCAGCTGACGGAATCGAACGCGCGCACGCTCGACCAGCTTGCCGCCGGCGTTGCCGTCTTCGGCAAGGACAGCCGCATCCTCTTCCACAACGCGGCGTTCCGCGCGATCTGGGGCCTTTCCGCGGAATGGCTTTCGTCGGCGCCGGATGAAAGCGCGATCCTCGACCAGCTCCGCGCCGACCGGAAGCTTCCCGAGCAGTCGAACTACCGCGACTGGCGCGCCAGGCACCTTGCCGCCTATCAGGTCGAGCGAAGCGCGCGAGGATCTCTGGCACCTGCCGGACGGCCGGACGCTGCGGGTCGTCGCGCTGCCGAACGCCGACGGCGGCATGACCTATATCTACGAGAACGTCACCCAGGAGATCATGCTGGAGAGCCGGCTGACGGCGCTGTCGCAGCTGCAGGGCGAGACGCTCGATCATCTCTCCGAGGCCGTCGCCGTTTTCGGCACCGACGGCACGGCTCCGCCTCTTCAATCCGGTCTTCGCCGACATCTGGCGGCTGTCGCCGACGCACCTGAGGAGCGGAGCCGCATATCAGCGAGATCATCGCCGACTGCCGGGCGATCCACGCCGACAAGACCGCCTGGGACGAGATCCGCGCGGCGGTCACCGACATCGATCACGACGAGGACGTGACGGGCCGCATGGAGCGGCCGGACGGCAGCGTCATCGACTACGCGACGGTCGCGCTTGCCGGAAGGCATGACGATGCTGACCTTCGTCGACGTGACCGACTCCGCCCGGATCGAGCGCATCCTGAAGGAGCGCAACGAGGCGCTCGAAGCCGCCGACCGGCTGAAGTCGGATTTCATCCAGCACGTCTCCTACGAGCTTCGCTCGCCGCTGCAGAACATCATCGGCCAGGCCGAGCTGATCGCCGCCGCAGACCTTCGGCAAGCTCAACGCCAAGCAGCGCGAATACATGGACGACATCATGGGCTCGTCGCGCGAGCTGAGTGCGCTGATCAACGACATCCTGCATCTTGCGACGATCGACGCCGGCATCATGTCGCTCGACATCCGCGAGACCGACATCGCCGACATCGTCGCCTGCCTCCGTCGAGGGGCTGCGGCCATCGGCTCGGCGAGCAGAAGCATCACGCTGAAGATCGATGTCGCCGAGGACATCGGCACGTTCCATGTCGATCCGCAGCGTGTTCGCCAGATCCTCTTCAACCTCGTGTCGAATGCCATCAGGTTCTCCAACGCCGGCGGCAGCATCCGTGTCAGCGCGCGAAGGAAGGCAACGACGTCGTCTTCACCGTCGCCGACGACGGCGTCGGCATCCCGAAAGAGATGCTGCCGCGCATCTTCGAGCGCTTCGAGGGCTTCGCGCCGCCCGGCCGGCGAGGCGGCGCCGGCGTGGCCTTTCGGTCGTGAAGAGCCTGGTGGAGCTTCACGGCGGCGACATCGAAATCCGCTCCGAGGAGGGCAAGGGGACGACCGCGATCGTGCGGCTTCCGGTCGTGCCTGCCGCCGCCGCCGTCGCCGCCGAATAGACGATGCCCGCCGCGCCGCGGAGGCCGCCGGCGTGGTCCAGTACAACTCCGGCTCCCCGACGAAGAGGCGACCGCGCGGCTGGCGCAGGACATCGCCGCGGTTCTGAAGGCCGGCGACCTCGTGGCGCTTTCGGGCGGGCTCGGCGCCGGAAAGACGACCTTCGCCCGCGCGCTCATCCGCGCGCTTGCGGGCGACCCGGCGCGCGAGGTCCAGAGCCCGACCTTCCCGCTCAGGCTCGACCATGCGCTGCCGCGCCTCAAGATCGTGCATGCCGACCTCTACCGGCTCCGGCGACGCGCGCGAGCTTGAGAGCTCGGGCTCGACGAGGCGATCGCGGAGGGCGCGCTCTGGTCGAATGGCCCGAGCGGCTGCCGACGGACCTGGCGACGACCGGCTCGACTTTCCTTCGAGATCGAGGGCGAAGGTCGTCGCGTCGAGATCGTCGCGCACGGAAGCTGGCCCGCGCGGCTGCCGCGCACGCGCGCGCATCCGCGCTTTTCTCGACGAGAGCGGCCTGCGCGGCGCCACGCGCGCGCCGCTCGCCGGCGACGCCTCGACGCGCGCCTTCGAGCGCATCGTCTTCGCCGGGAGAGACGCGCGATTCTGATGAACGCCCCGGCGCGCAGCGAAGGGCCGCCGATCTATGACGGCCGCTCCTATGACGCGGTCGCGCATCGCGCGCTCGACGTCGAGTCCTTCGTTGCGATCGATCTGGCGCTTCGACGCGCCGGGATCCGCGCGCCGGAGATTCGCGCCGCCGATATGGAAGCCGGGCTTGCTTCTGGTGGAGGATCTCGGCGACGAAGGCGTGGTCGACGCCGCCGGCGCGCCGATCATCGAGCGCTACGAGGCGGCGATCGATCTTCTCGTCTACATGCACGGCCGCTCCTGGCCGGAGGACGCGCGCTTCCTGGCGGCGAGCTCTACGCGTGCCGCCCTACGACCGCGAAGCGCTCCTCGTCGAGGTTTCGCTGTTTCCCGACTGGTTCGGCGGGAAGGGCGGCGAGGCCGCCTTCCCGCCGGAACGCCGCGCCGACTTCCTCGCCGACTGGTCGAGACTTCTCGAAAGGTCGACGCCGCGTGACGACCTGGGTCATGCGCGATTTCCATTCGCCCAACATCCTTTGGCAGGCGGGCGAGCCCGGCATCGCCCGGGTCGGCGTCATCGACTTCAGGACGCGCTGATCGGCCACCCGGCCTACGACGTGCCTCGCTTGCGCAGGATGCGCGGGTCGCGCTTGGCGAGGACGACGAGGCGCGGTTGAAGGCCCGCTATCTCGAAGGGCGAAAAGCCGCGACCGGGATTTCGACGCGGCCGGCTTCGAGATCGCCTACCCGGTGCTCGCGCTGCAGCGCGCGACCAAGGTCCTCGGCATCTTCACCCGGCTTGCGCTCGCCGAGGGGAAGCCCGGCTATCAACGGCATCGCGCGCGCCTGAAAGCGCT
>CAVZVB010000004.1:0-102553 GCA_963778625.1 uncultured Alphaproteobacteria bacterium | reverse complement strand
CCGGGAGTGACGGGGGCGTTATTTAATGCGGGCGGTATCGGACTAAGCGCGCCTTTTATTGTTGCGGGCGGACTGAAACTGCTGCACGATTTCACGCTCTAACGGAGTTTCTAGGCAGTATGGCCACCTGAGGAACAAATCAAAGATGTTGAACTCCTAAGATTTTCTTTACTGTGGACGCTCACCACAAATTGGAAATGAGGCTAAGTCCGCAGCCAGGTTGGTCGCCATCTCATCCAGCACTTCGGGGGGCGTATGGAAACGCAGGGTAACAATATTTTTCTCGCAGGGGCACAAGCACTTTTGTGGGCGGCTAAAACTCATCCATCAGGTTGACCGACAGCCCAACCACCTGCCCCTCACCGTCCTTGATGGTTTCAAATAGAATATCCGGCTCCGAAGCTCCGCGGTTTCCGCTTCTGCTACTACCAATTCGCCTCTGCTCAATCGTTGCAACCAGCGAATACAATCGTCGAGTTCCCAGGTGAGGCAGCCCGCATCTTCCACCTGCCAGCACCATGCTCCGTGCAGGGATTGTAAAGCCGGCCGAAATCACCAACCAATTTGCATCGCATGGATCATCCAACACATCGGGAAATTCGTAACCCGCTACTGACATCTGTAATTGAAAACGGTCATTCCTCATGGTTGCAGGCATGTACTACTCCAACTCTCTATCCATCATTACAAGTGCCCGATATGCAGAAATCTGCATTTACTGGAACCCATCCTCATTATACCAGCCCAAGTCTATTTTTCTGTAACCCCGCTTCGTGCTATCATAACAATGAGGATATATCTCTGTGAGGAAAAGTTCATGCCTGCCAACGTAGACGGAATGGTGCGCGAAGGAATTAGCGCTTATCGTGCAGGACGAAAAGTGGAAGCCCGAGCCTTGCTGCTTCGGGCTGTAGAAATTGACCAGTACAATGAGGAAGCCTGGTTGTGGCTAAGTGCCGTTGTGGAATCTCCAGAGGAACAACGCACATGCCTGGAAAATGTGCTCACCATCAACCCTGGCAGCGAGCGGGCAAAACAAGGTTTGCAGATGCTCAGCCAGAAAGGAAGCCCGGATGTATCACCGAGTGCGGCTTCTTCCCAGGCGGACGACGTTCTAGCCAGTACCAGTTTCACCTCGCCCCCGCAACCGGCCACAAATCCCTTTGGCGCACAGGCGGACGAACTGCCGACCTCTATCGAATGGGATTCGCCGCCCGTCGCACCCCACAGCGACCAGCAGCGCCAGTTCAAATTATCAAGTTGCTGAACCGTCTGAAGCTGAATATGACGATTGGGTATCGAACCTGGGTCTTGGGGGCAGCGGGTCGTCAGAGGTGAGCACTTCTCCTTTGGAGGCAGCCCAACAATTCATATCAACATCTTTTGACGAGGATGAGGCATTCGGTTTAGACGTAACCCCCGACGAAGATGATTTATTCACGTCTGGGCCATTCAGCTCACCGACACCCCTCTACCAGTCAGCGAAACATCTGCCAGAACATCCCCTCCATCCAATCTGTCAAAATCATCACCCGTGAACAAGTCCGCATCTGATCCACTGTTGGATGATATTGAGGATGAGGAAGTCGTCAACAATGCCTTCCTGGATGCCTATGACGATGTGGAATTGGAGAAATTGGAGGCGTCTGAATTTTTCCAGTACATCCCGAAAGAAATCAAAGCAACCCGATTGCCCGGTACGCGCGAGCGCTATCCAATTCTCATAATCCTGGGTTTTATCGGTTTAGCGCTGCTGAACATCGGCGCGGTTGCCTTCCTAGTGATGAATTTAACTGCCCAGTAAGGAACACGCTAGACAAAGTAACAATCCATATGATAGAATCCGACCTCAATTCAAAAAGAACGAGAAATCTTAAGAGGCAGGAATGGCTAATCATAAATCTGCATTAAAACGTATCCGGCAGAACGATAAACGCCGTATTCATAACCGTATGTATCGAGGCCGCGCCCGTACCCTGGTGAAAGCTGCACGTATCAGTATTGCTGACGGAAGTGATCTCGAAGCGGCGCGTGCGGCGACCCGCAGTGCGATTCGGGATTTGGACATGGCAGCTAGCCGGGGCACAATCCACCCAACAACGCTGCACGTCGTAAGAGCCGCCTGATGAAACAACTGGTCGCTTTGGAAGCCGAAGCGGAATAAACCTCCGCATACAGATTATGAGAACCGACCCATGAGGTCGGTTTTTATTTAGGCAATCAAGTGAGAATGGGTTCTTCTACTAATTCAGAATAAGTGGCCTGTTCTTCGGGGATTTCTAGGCAATAACCTACACCACGAACGGTACGCAAATATTGTGGTTTACCGGGATTACTCTCTATCGCCTCCCGTATCCAGCGGATGTGTACATCCAGCGTACGGGTTTACCCCAGGTAATCAGTCTGCCAAACGTGTTCCATAAGTGTTTTGCGATCTAAAACCTCGCCGGGATGGCGCAAAAACATTTCGATCAATGCAGCCTGTTTAGGAGTCAGTTGGGTTTCCTGTCCATCCATAATGAGAACCCGACGATCCAAATTCATTGCAACCGGGCCATATGAGATCGTTTCTTCCGCAAAGGGTTGTAACAAGCGATCAATGTAGGCTAACAAGCGACGGGCTGTAAAGGGGTGAACAGCAACACATCAGCAACACTCTGAGCACTCTGCTTCGGGCCGGGGTGGATGTGAACAATCGGCGTTTTGCCCAAATGCTGGCGCAGCACCAGGCATATACGATCTCCCGGTGTACGCATGGATACTGCATCCACCACCACCTGAAACGGCTTTTCACTGGCAAGATCAGCGCCAACCTTACCACTGGGTGCAATAATAACCTGATACCGTTTTTCGAGGGCATTTGCTATGGATGAACGATTTGCCTGGATGCGTCCGATGAATAATACCCTCGCCGCTTCCATATTGCACCTCCCAACGGAAACTGTGACCTGATGTGTCATTAACCTGCATTTATAGGGCTGGCGAATTATAACGAGGATTTGAGATGCATGAAACCCCCGATCGACATGAACAGGGCAATTTTGCACATCCTGTGGCATAATTTCTAACCTATATAAAATGGATAGGGTCGGAAATTCCTTAATGAAGCATATTGTCGAACAAATTGACAATGATCTGAATTGGGTGGAATTGCCAGTCCGGGCAAAACAAGTGATTTCACAGGCCATCGTCATCCAGCAAATAGCCGCGCCCACGTTCCATGAGCAAGAACGGGCGAAATATGTCGCCCAACAGTTCCAGGTTCTTGGCCTGGCCCAGGTCGAAATCGACGACCTATATAATGTCTATGGACTGCTGCCGGGGCACAGACAACCCGGCATATTAATATCCGCTCACACGGATACCGTTTTTGAACAAAATACAAACCTTCAAATTGGTCAGGAAAATGATCTCATATACGGCCCTGGCCTGGGTGACAACAGCATGGGTGTGGCCGGGTTGCTTGGCCTGGCTACAAGCTTGCAGGCAGATTATATTACCCCCGCTTGCGATATCTGGTTCGTAGCGAATTTCCGCGAAGAAGCCCTGGGTGATCTGGACGGCATGAAGGCCGCTTTTGACCGCCTCAAGTCTTCTGTGTCGCAAGTCATCAATCTGGAGGGTATGGCGTTCGGCATGTGTATCATGCCGGAATCGCTGTCCGGCGGTTTCATATCATTGCAACGGCAGAGGGCGGGCACAGTTGGCTCAATTATGGCCGGGCGAGCGCCATTCACGGCATTGTGGAACTAGGAAGACGAATCAGAGTCTGGATGTGCCGCTGACACCCCGAACACCTATAATATCGGCTTGATTGATGGGGGAACAACCATCGACAGCATTGCCACGAAAGCCAGTTTGTGGCTCGATATTCGCTCAGAACTCGGCCACCGTGGCAGAATTGGAACAGCGCGTGTGCAAGCAGGTTGAAGTTGTCACAAGATCGGATTTGACTTTTTCGATTGAAGTCGTTGGAGATCGACCAGCAGGGTCGTTTTCGCAAATCATTCCCTGGTACAAAGCGCAATGGAAGCACTCCAGTTAGTTGAAATCAAGGGAACGCTGGAACGAGGCAGCACTGATGCCAACGTACCATTGGCACACGGCGTTCCGGCTGTAACAATCGGCATTACGCGCGGCGGCAACGCGCATCGGCTGGATGAATATATCGAAACTGCGCCGGTAGCCAATGGCTTACGTCAATTGATTGTCCTGGCATTGGCCGCTGCCCAACAAAACATTTAGGCGGCATTTAGCACCCATCGTTTATAATAAGTCGAAACAACGAACACCGTGCTTTTTGCATGAGGAAATGCTAATGTCGAATATTGATGTACTGGTGACGGTTCAGCGCGAAGATGCCAGCCGGTATTATAAAAATCTATCCGCCTATTCGGATTTTAACATCCAACTTGTATCGGATACACGGGATGCCCTGGATACACTGGCGGATCGTGACCAGCACATCGATGTGTTGGTACTGGACAATAATCTGGAACATGCTTTTGAACTGATTACGGAACTCAGGCACACTTATCCACGGCTATTCATTGTCCTGGTGGACGAAGATGCCGACTTTGGAATGCCGGGACAGGCTGACGAAATCAGCACCGAGCCTTTCGAAAATAATGACTTAATTCGCCGCATCACGCGGTTGATGTCCGACAGGCAGCTTGAAACCCTGCGGGCAGACAGCCTGCCTGCCGTTCGACAATTCGCAAAAGAGCTGCGAAAAGCGGCAGGCGAAATGGGTAAACAGCAGGCAACCGTGGAGGCTTGCAAGAATTTAGGTTTTGACTATGTGGCATTTTATCGCCAGCAACCATCTGAAGATGCAGCAATCACCCTACGGGCACAGGATGGGTCGCCCACTATCCAGGCGATTGCGCCCAAAGTTGCCGCACCCGATGACTTGATGACCTGGGTAAATCCCGATAGGACAGAGCCGCATTCTGGGCCGCAGGGTACCCCTAATCACCCCCTGGTAGTGAAGGGACGACTGGGCGCGGTGGCCTGCATTCCGGTTGTTTTTAGCGGCAATCATTATGGTGTGTTAGTCGCCTGCCGCGAGGAACCCGCCTCTATCACACAGGAAAATGTACTGATGCTGGAACTGATTACAGCCCAGCTTGGCGCAGCCATATCCAAAGAGAGCATCGGTTAAATATAACCGCCACGCAGTAGCGCATCCGCTTTACAGCTCTCGCAATGCAGCTTCAAGACGGTCAATTTCATCATGGGTGTTATAGTGGGCGAGGCCAACCCGCACCATACCGTGGTCGCCCCGTCCCAGGCGGTTCATGATTTCTACTGCGTAATGATTGCCGTCCCATACATAAATACCGCGATTACCCAGGTAATCGGCAATGGGAGAGCGGTGTAACGCCATCTTTCACAAACACAACAGTCGGAACCCGTTCTTCGTAGCGCTGCCAGAGTGGGTCGATGCCTGCAATCTGCACACCGGGTAGCGATTGAAGCATTTCAATCAAGTGGCTGACCAAATCACGCTCGTAGTCCCTGTGGACGGACATGGCCTGCTTGGAAACGGAACAGGCGACCACCCAAGACTGGCGAAATGGGCGGCAAAGCCTTCTCCATACCGTGCCCCAATTTCGTTGAGATAATCCACGGCTGCGCCAACCCCCGCAATGGTTTCGAAGCTTGCCGTCCCTGTCTCCCAACGATAGGGCGGTTTATCTTTCGAGGGGCGAACTTTGTAGGCAGGTAAATCGGCTAATAAATCGTAGCGTCCCCAGAGGATGCCGATGTGCGGACCTAAAACTTGTAGGCCGAGCAAAGCAGGAAATCGCAGCCAATCGCCTGCACATCAATCGGGATATGGGGCGCACTCTGGACAGCATCCACCACATAATATGCCCCAGCAGCGTGGGCCATTTCTGCAATCCGCCCTACCGGGTTGATCGTCCCAACAGCATTTGAAGCATGACAGGTTGCCACGATTTTTGTTCGATCTGTTAGTGCAGCTTCGAGGCTATCCATATCCAGGGTGCAATCTTCCACATGAATATCCACCCAACGTACAATCAAACCAAAATCTTCTGCAATGCGAAAGCCAGGGGGCAACATTGGCATCATGATCCATGTGCGTGAGGACGATTTCATCACCAGGAGATAGTGTCCGGGCCAGTGCCCGGCTGAGGGCGAAATTCAGAGTCGTCATATTGGGGCCAAATACAATTTCGTCAGCACGTGGGGCGTTCAAAAAATCAGCCATTTTCTCCCGCACGTTTTGTACCATGGTTATGTTCATGTATTTCGTTCAGTTAGTTGCTCAAGCCGCTTCGGCGTCAAGCCGATCGCAGCCAGACCCGGCATCGCAGCGCGAACCCGCACACGGTCGAAGCGAAGATCAAGGTTGCTCGGGTCGTCCACGACGGAGAGGCCGCTTGCGGCGGCGATCTTGCGAAGCGCCTCGCGCGGAACGGAAAGAAGCGGGCGGGCAAGCGCAACGCCGTCGAAGGACCCCTCCTCAGGCATTGCAGCGAGACCATAGACGCCCGAGCCGCGCGCCAGCCTGAGGAGGAAGGTCTCGGCTTGGTCGTCCTCATGATGCGCCGTGACAATCGTGTCGAAGCCAGCCTCATGTGCGGCTTCGGCGAGCAGCGAATAGCGCGCGCGCCGCGCCCAGTCCTGAAGGTTGCCGCCCGGCGGCCGTTTCGGCGCTTTCATGATCCGCCAGGGGAGATCGAGCCGCGCGGCGTTCTCCGCGACGATGCGTGCCTCCGCCGCCGCTTCTGGACGAAGGCCGTGATCGACACTGACGACAAGCGCCGGCGGCCGCTTCGCCCATCTCGCAACAAGCACCATCAGGGCTGTTGAATCGGCGCCGCCCGACACGGCGAGGATCAAGCCGCGCCTTCCGGCAAGCTGCCGGAAGAGTTGCGCAGGCTGCAGCTGTTCAGCCTGAGCAGCCGGCTCGATTCCGCTCGTCACGGACGCGGCTCATCACCGATTCGGCGGCGCGCGGATAGCGACGGCCAAGCTCGGCAAAGGTGGCACAGGCTGCGGGCTTCTCGCCGAGCGCCGACAGCGAGACGCCGAGCTTCAAAAGCGCGTCCGGGCCCTTGCTGCTGTCGGGCGCGGTCTTGTAGACGGCGAGGAAGGCATTCGCCGCCTCGCGGTATTCGCCTTGCTGCAGATGGCTTTCGCCGAGCCAGAACTCCGCATCCGCCGCCTGCGGATCGTTCGGGAAATTGGCAAGCCAAGCTTTGAAGCTCTGTTCGGCAAGCCCGTAATCACCGGTCAGGATGTAGCCGTAAGCGAGGTCGTATTCGTCGCGCGCCGAACCGGAGAGCGCCGTCGTCGGAGCCGGCGCCGTCGGCGCGACCATCGCGGTGTCGGTCGAGGGCTCGGTCGGGGCGGCCGGCTCCGCGGCGCCCGGCGCCATAAGCTGCGCGCCAGCGCCGCCGGCAAGCGTCGAGAGATCGACAGGCGCGCCGGTGCTCGCGCCGGCGCTATCTGCGGCATTGGCGGCGGCGGGAGGCGGCGTCAGCTCTTGCTGAGTCCCCGGCTGAAGATTCGCATCTGCTGCTGCGGCATCGCCCGCTTGTGCCGGCTCGGGCGTCAGCGCCCCGGTCTGCTCCGGGCTCGTCGCAAGCGGCGGCAGGCCGAGCTGCGCGCGCAGCTGGTTGACCTCGTAGCCGAGCCGCTCGTTGTCGCCGGTCAGCTGGCGAACGCGCTCCTCAAGCTGCTGGATATAAAGCAGCATCTCGCCTTCCTTCTGCGACTGCGCGGCGGCGGGCGCTACCAGGAGGAACGAGGCGAGAAGCAGGAAAATTGCGCGCGGCATGGATCAGGCTCCGGGCGTTCGCATCCTCATACACCCGCATGAGCAATTCGGCCAAACTTCGGCTGATTGGTGAAATTGGAAAGGCCCGCCGGGGGGCGGGCCTTTCGCTTGCGAAGCGTTGCAGATCGGTCAGCCGCCGTCCAGCACCGTGACGGCGCGACGGTTCTGCGACCAGCAGGAAATGTCGTCGCAGACAGCGACCGGCCGCTCCTTGCCGTAGGAGATGGTGCGCATGCGGTTCGCCGGGATGCCGCGCGCAATCATGTAGTCGCGCACCGCGGTCGCCCTGCGCGCGCCGAGCGCAAGATTATATTCGCGCGTGCCCCGCTCGTCGGCGTGGCCTTCGATGGTGAAGGCGTATTGCGGATATTGCGCCAGCCACTGCACCTGGCGGTCGAGCGTCGCCTGCGACTGGGCCGTCAGGTCGGAAGAATCCGTCTCGAAGAAGACGCGGTCGCCGACCGAGATCTGGAATTCCTGTGCGCTGCCCGGAGCCGGCGCGCCGGCTACGCCTGCTTCAATCGCCTTCTGCTGGTTAGCGCAGCCGCCGACAAGGAGCCCGGCCGCGACCATGGAAACCGCGAGGATTCGTCCAAAGGACAGGCTGAGCGGCATTTGCGGAAGCTCCCTACGATGCTTAGCGTTGTGGTAACCAACGGACGGTTAAGCCGCTGTCAAGGCTTACGGTTAACGAAGTGTCACGAGATTAGGTCAGGAGCGGTGACCAGGCCGGGTCGGAGGCAAAGCTCGGGGTCGGCACGATCTGCTCGTTATAGCCGCTGATATCGACCGACCAGAGCTGTGGTCCGCCGGTCGGTCCGCCGGTATCGCGGAAGAACATCAGCACCCGCCCGTTCGGTGCCCAGGTCGGCCCCTCGTTATGAAAACCGGCGGTCAGAATGCGCTCGCCGGAGCCGTCGGGTCGCATGACGCCGATCTTGAACGAGCCCTCCTCCTGCTTGGTGAAGGCGACGAGATCGCCGCGCGGCGACCAGACGGGCGTCCCGTAGCGACCGGTCCCGAAGCTGATGCGCTGCGCCGGCCCGCCGTTTGCGCTCATCACGTAGATCTGCTGCTGGCCGCCGCGGTCGGATTCGAAGGCGATCTGCGTGCCGTTCGGCGAGTAGCAGGGTGCCGTGTCGATCGACGGCGAGTCGGTCAGCCGGGTGAGCTGCCGGGTCCTCAAGTCGAGACGGTAAATGTTGGCGTTGCCGCCCTGCTCCAGCGACAGAACGACCTGCTGGCCGTCCGGCGAAAAGCGCGGACTGAAGGCCATGTTCGGAAAGTTGCCGATGAGCTCGCGCTGACCCGTCTCGATATTCAAGATGTAGATATGCCAGTTGTCGCTGGTCAGGGAGGCGTAGGCGAGCTCCTGGCGTGAAGGCGAAAAACGCGGCGTGACCACCAGCTCCTGACCGTCGGTCAGGTAGCGCACGTTAGCGCCGTCCTGGTCCATGATGGCGAGGCGCTTGACGCGCTGTGCCTTGCTGCCGGTCTCGTCGACGAAGGCGATGCGGCTGTCGAAATAGCCCTTCTCGCCGGTCAGCCGCTCATAGACGGAATCGGCGATGATGTGCGCGAGCCGTCGCCAGTTGTCGGGCGAAGCGAAGAACTGCTTCCCAACCAGGTACTGGCCGGAGACGACGTCCCACAGCCGGTACTCGGCCATGATCCGCCCATCGCCCGTGGTGGCGACGCTGCCCGACACCAGCGCCTGCGCGTTGAGCGGACGCCAGTTGGCGAAGTTCGGCGTCACCGTCGGCGGAACGACCGGCTCCAGGAACGCCGACGGATCGACGGGCACAAAGAGGCCGGAGCGTTTGAGATCGGCGGTGACGACCTGCGCGACGTTTTGGCTGAGCTCGTCGACGCTCCCGCCGTCGCCGACGAAGGCGGGGATCGCGATCGGCATCGGACGCGGCGTCCCTTGCGTGATGTCGACGCGGAGCTGCGCGAACCCATTGCCCGCAACACCCGTCACGACGACGGCGATCGTCAGCAGCAACGTCAAACGAAGAAGAATCGGCGACAGCCGCCGCGCAAACCTCATCAGGCAAGTCCCCCTTATCCGCCCAGCATTTCCCGCGGGTCGAAGACAAACTCAATCTCTTTCCACAGGGCGTATTTTTCCGGCCGCAATATGTCCCCGAAAGGCGCACATTGCACGACGGCCCGGACCGCGGCTTCCGCTGCAATCTGCGAGAGCGGATTTTGCACCTGCTCGACCCGCATCAGCTCAGGCGCGGCCGCAAGGCTCCCATCCGGGAGGAGGCGGATTCGCACCTCGACCACGAGATCCCCGGCCTCCCGCACGGCGACCGGCGGGTTCCAGCAGCGATAGAGGCGCGCCTTCAGGGCGGCGATTTCGCTTTGCGTCATCGCCGCTTCGGCATGACCCTCGATCGAGCCGAGCGTCTGCGGCTCGGCTGCAGGCTCCGGATCGCCGCCGCCGCGCGGCGTGTCCTTGTTGAGAAGCGCGGCGATGTCGTCGGGGTTGAAATCCTGCTGCGGCGCCTGCTGCGCGACCTCAGGCTTCGGTTCGGGCTTCGGCTGGGCGATCGGCTTCGGCGGGTTCGGGCCGCGGGCGCGGGATGTTGGGATTGACCGGCACCGGCGTGGGCTCGGGGGCGGCCTCCGGCGCCGGCTCGGGTGCGGGCGCGGGCTCCGGTAGTGCCGCGACCTGCTTCTCAGGCTCCGGCGGCGTAACGGGCTCCGGTGGCGGAGGCGGAGGGGGCGGCGCCGGAGGCGGCGTCGCCTCGACAGCCTTGTCTGCCGGCTTTTCGGCGGGCTTGCGGCGCGGGGACTTCAGACTTCACTTCCGGCTTCGGCTGCGGCGCCTCTTCCGGCAGCACCCGCGAAGACTTGTCGCCCTTCAGAAGATCGGTCGCCTCGTCGATGGAAACGAGGTCGACGGGCAGCGCGTCAATCTTCTCCGATTCAAGCCGGTTGGTGCTGAGCGCGACGAGCCCCAATCCGAGAATGACAGCGTGGCCGATGATCGAGGTGGTGAGCCCAACCCGCATGGCTCAGTTGTCCGGCTCCCCAAGCGCCTTCGTCTCGAGCGCAACGTGGCGCGAGCCGGCCTTCTTGATGCGGTCGAGAACCTGAGCGACGGTGCCGTAGTCGGCGTTGCGGTTGGCGCGCAGGATGATCCGCTTCTCCGGATCGATCTGCATGATCGCCTGGATTTTCGTCAGCACGTCATCGAGGCTGACTTCGGCCTCCTGCAGCATGATCTTTCCGTCCGCGCCGATGGTAACGGAGAGCGGCTTCACCTCGTTGCCGAGCGTCTCGCCTTGCGTGCGCGGCAGGTCGACCGGGATGCCGACGGTGAGGAGCGGCGCCGCCACCATGAAGACGATCAGAAGCACGAGCATCACGTCCACGAACGGCGTGACGTTGATCTCCGACATCGGGAGGTGGCGGCGGCGCGCCTTGTGACGACGACCGCTTGGTACGGCTGAGGCGGGGACGACGCCCATCAGGCCACGTTCCGTTCGTCGATCTGCCGCGACAGGATAGCCGCGAACTCGTCGGCAAAGCCTTCCATGCGCGTCGCAAGCCGCGACACCTGCGCGGAGAACTTGTTGTAGAACACGACGGCGGGAATGGCGGCGAGGAGTCCGAGCGCCGTGGCAAGCAGCGCTTCCGCAATGCCCGGCGCGACGACGGCGAGGCTGGTATTGTTGGACGCGGCAATCGCCTGAAACGACGACATGATGCCCCACACGGTGCCGAAGAGGCCGATGAAGGGACCCGCCGACCCGACGGTCGCGAGCACGAGGAGGTGACGCTCGAGGCGGTCCACCTCGCGGGCGAGCGTCACGTCCATGACGCGGTCGATGCGACCGCCAAGACCCTGCAGCGAGCGCACGCCGGATTCGTAGGTGCGCTTCCATTCGCGCATGGCCGTGACGAAGAGCGCTGCGACCCCGTGCACTTCGCGTCCCGACGCCTGCTGATAAAGCTGCTCGAGCGACTGGCCGGACCAGAATACCGACTCGAAATCTTCCATCTGCTTTCTGGCGCGCGCATAGAGAAGCTGCTTGTCGACGATGATCGCCCAGCACCAGACCGACGCGAAAAGCAGGCCAAGGGTGACCAGCTTCACGACGATGTGCGACTGCCAGAAAAGCGCAAACAGAGAGAAGCCGCCCGCCGGACCGGCCAATGCGGTCTGCACCAAGTCAGGATTCATGAAGGGACCGCCCAGTTCCGATCTGAGCGGCTTTTGGCCGCCGAATGTGTCCAAAGCGCGACCTGGCACGGCCTTGTCGCGCTCCGATAATGCAACACTTTAGGGGCAACGTTCGCTGCCGATCAAGGCACGGCTCGAAGGCCGGAACCGGTGCAATCTCAGTGATTTGTCGACCCGCTACTAAGAGCTTCGCGGAGGGCTGGCGGGAGCCGCGCAGCGCGGCCGTTCGGCCCGATCAACGCGACCGTGACCGTCGCCTTCACCAAGGGCTCGGTGCCGCGAAGCACCTCCTGGGCAAGCACGACCCGCGCGCCGCGCGTCTCGACTGCAAAGGTGCGCACGGTAAGCACGTCGTCGATCGTCGCCGGCCTCAGGAAGTCGATCGCCATGTGGCTGACGGCAAACGCGAGCCCTTCTTGCGCAAGCGCGCGATGATGCACGCCGAGCAGACGCAGATAGTCGGAGCGACCGCGTTCCAAGAAGTGGAGATAGCGCGCGTGATAGACGCGGCCGGAAAAATCGGTGTCCTCGAAATAGACACGCACATCGAGGATATGCCGGCCGTCCGCAATCCTTCCCGAGAGATGAGCGAGGCTGTCCATGTCGATCTCTGTTCGGCCCCATCCAAAGAGCGAATCGCGCAAAGGCGAGGATCGCATGAACAAGACGAATGTCAGAGCCTACGCGCCGACGGATGTCGCCTCCACGGCGGATCTGATGGCGCATCTCGGCTACCCGACGTCACGCGAAGAGATGGCAGAGCGGATGACGCGGATCGGCGCGCGGGAGGATTTTGCAACCTTCGTTGCGGAGGTTGCGGGAGAGGTCGTCGGCATGGTCGGCGCGGCAATCATGCCGAGCTACGTGCGCAGCGCGCCGAACGGCCAGATCATGGCGCTCGTCGTCGCGCCGAGCTTCCGGGGCCGCGGCGCGGGAGCGCTCCTGATGGCGCAGGCGGAAGCGTGGCTCGCCGGCAAGAACGTCGCGCGCGTCGTCGTCACCAGCCGCCATCACCGCCGCGAGGCGCGCGCCTTCTATGAACGGCTCGGCTACCGTGAGACGGGCACACGCTTCGTCAAGGCGCTCCGTGACGGTGCAGATACAGCGCTGCAATGAGAACCGCCCGGCCTCGCTAGAGCGAGACCGGGCGGCGCAAGGCCTGTCGATCGGGGGGCTTCGACCTAGGGCCTAGAGGAACCGAGCGGCAATCAGCTCTGCGGCTGCGGGGCAGGAGGGCCGCCCTCGCCGCGACGGCGCTCGGCCATGAACTGGTCGAACTCGGCGCGGTCCTTCGACATGCGCAGGCGGTTGAGGAACTCGCGGAACTCCTTCTGCTCCTCTTCGAGGCGCTTCAGCGTCTCCGCCTTGTATTCGTCGAAGGCAGCGTTGCCGCTCGACGGCGAGCTGCCCCACCAGCCCGAGCCGTCCATCCGGCCTTTCATGCGCTCCATGCGCTCCTGCATTCGCTGCATCTTATGTTCCCAGCGGGCCGAGCCGCGTGCATGACATCCCATACGTCCGCTCCATAGAATGAAAGCCAGGGTGGCCAGACCGAGCGGCCACCAGATGATGAACCCGAGAACCATCACCGCGATCCAGGCGGGCATCCCGATGTCATCGAGCTTTGTTGCGATACCCGCAGCGCTCATTGATCCGGACCTCGTGTGAATGTTAATAACATTTACATAGCCGCGCCCTCGTCGCAGTCAAGTGCGATCGGAGCGGCCAGTTCAAAAAAGAGCGCCGGCCGGTCGCACCCTAGACGCCCGGCATGCCGAGCCCGCGGAGATAGATCAGCACGCCCGCCTCAAGCAGCTCCTCCGGCGACATCGGCAGCTTGCGCCGGCCCTCGTCGCCGCGCGCGAAGAGCGAAGCGATGCCGTGCGAGAGCGCCCAGACGTGGAAGCTCACCATCGACGCCGGCGGCCTGCCCTTGGCCGGCAGCGTCGCGACCAGCGCCTCGGATGCCGTGCGCAGCACCGCATAGCCGCGCTCGCCGGCCTCACGCAGCTCCGGATTTTCGGCAAGCGCGCAGCCCGGATTCGAACATCGCCGAATAGTAGGAAGGCTCCGCCCGCGCGAAGGCGAGATAGGCCCTGCCCACGCGCTCGAACGCCTCCTGCGTGTCGGGACGGCCGCCGTCCCAGGCCTTCTCCAAGGCGACCGCGAACATCTCGAAGCCGCGCATCGCGATATCGGACGAGAAGCTCGTCGCGGTCGCGGAAATGCCGATAGGGCGCGGCCGGGCTGACGCCGGCGGAGCGGGCGGCCTCGGCGAAGGTGAAGCCGGTCGGCCCTTTCTCGGCGATCAGATCGAGCGCCGCCTGGATCAGCGCTTCCCGGAGATTTCCGTGATGATAGCCGCGACCCCGTCCATCGGCGCGCTCTTTCCAGCTCATGTGAAGGGTCTTTACATCATCGCCGGCGATTCGTCGATGATGGTCGCCGGATGCGCGGAAAATCGGCCGCTCAGCGTCGTCGTCGGAAAAGAGCGCTGCCTGCGCACCGTTCGCCTGCGCCGGCGCGGCAAGCCCGAGATGCGCGAAGGCTTTCGGCGTCAGCAGCCGCCCGCGCGGCGTGCGCTGCACGAAGCCCTGCTGGATCAGATAGGGCTCGACGATGTCCTCGATCGCATCGCGCGGCTCCGAGAGCGCCGCGGAGATCGTCTCGATCCCGACCGGGCCCGCCGGAAAAATTCTCCGCGATCATCGTGAGGTAGCGCCGGTCGAGCGTATCGAGCCCATGCGCGTCGACCTCGAGCGCGAGAAGCGCGCGGTCGGCGATCTCGCTGGTGATCTGCTTCGCGCCTTCGACCACGGCGAAATCGTGCACGCGCCGAAGCAGCCGCCCGGCGACGCGCGGCGTGCCGCGCGCGCGGCGCGCGATCTCCCTGGCGCCGTCGTCGGAGACCGGCGCGCCGAGAATGCGCGCGCCGCGCCGGACGATCTGCTCAAGCTCCGCGTCGGTGTAGAAGTCGAGGCGGATCGGAATGCCGAAGCGGTCGCGAAGCGGCGTGGTGAGAAGCCCGAGCCGCGTCGTCGCGCCGATCAGCGTGAAGCGCGAAAGATCGATGCGGACGGAGCGCGCCGCCGGACCTTCGCCGATGATCAGATCGAGCTGATACTCCTCCATCGCCGGATAGAGGATCTCTTCCACCGCCGGCGACAGGCGATGGATCTCGTCGATGAAGAGGACGTCGCGGTCTTCGAGGTTGGTGAGAAGCGCGGCGAGGTCGCCGGCCTTGGCGATGACCGGACCGGAGGTGGCGCGGAAATTCACGCCGAGCTCGCGCGCGACGATCTGCGCAAGCGTCGTCTTGCCCAAGCCCGGCGGGCCGACGAAGAGCACGTGGTCGAGCGCCTCGCCGCGCTGCTTCGCCGCCTCGACGAAGACCTTGAGGTTGGCGCGGACCTTCTGCTGGCCGATGAAGTCGGCAAGCTTCTGCGGCCGGAGCGAGACATCGTCGTCCTCGCTCTGCTTCTCAGCAGTGACGATCCGTTTGGCGCTCATGCCAGCCGCCTCTGAAGCGGACGCGTCAGCCGCCAGCAGATCAGCGACGCAGCGACGGAAACGAGGAGCGTGATCGCAGGACCGGCCCGCCCTCCCCCGCGAAGGATCGTCGCGCCCGGGATGTTTCCGTGGAAGAGTTGCTGAAGGATGAGGAACACGCCGAACACGAACGTCGGCACAATGACCGCCGTCAGTATCGGAACCACGCCGCGCCGATAGGCGATGACGGCCATCGCGATGCCAGTAAACAAAGCAAGCGCGCCAGCCATCACGTAAGAGAAGATGAACCCGAGCGGCAGCGCGGGAAATATTGCAGCAGCGGTATCAGGAAGATCGTTGTGGCTGAACTGCACGGCCGCAATCGTTGCGATTGGAAAGACGAGGATCGCGCCGATCGGCGGGCCCGCCAGGGCGTAGACGAGCGCGATCAGAAAACCGGCGCCTCCCCTTCTCCAGGAGAAGGACGCATTGGCATCCCCGGCTGCCGCCATCATCGCGAAAGCTCCTTCAGCCCGAGCCGGATCAGCCGCGCCGTCTCCGCCCCCTCCCCTGCTTCGCGCATCGCGGCGGCGATCGCGGCCGACGCCTGCATCTGGCCATAGCCGAGATTGACCAGCGCCGACACCGCCTCCGACGCCGGCTTCGGCGCGATCTTGTCGCCGAGCTCCGACTGCAGGCGGATCACGCCCATGTCGACGCCGGCGATGCCGGCGCCCGGTCCTTCAGCTCCGCCGCGATGCGCGCCGCGACCTTCGGCCCGACGCCCGGCGCGCGCGCGATCATCGCCTTGTCCTGCAGCGCGATGGCCGACGCGAGCTCCGAGGCGTTGAGCGTGCCGAGCACGGCAAGCGCCACCCGCGAGCCGACGCCTTGCACCGTCAGCAGCAGGCGGAACCACTCGCGCTCGACCTCCGACATGAAGCCGATCAGCCGAATCTGGTCCTCGCGGATCTGCGTCTCGACGAAGAGCGTCGCCGCCTCGCCGCGCGAAGGAAGCGCCTCAAGCGTCTTCGCCGAGCAATGCGCGAGATAGCCGACGCCGTGCACGTCGAGGATCACCCAATCCTCGCCGAAGGAATCGACCACGCCGGTGAGCTTGCCGATCATCGTGCACGCATCCTCGCCCCAAGATTTCCGCCGGTTGGATCGCTAGAACATTACGGAAACAAGCACAATCGGGAACAGCTAAGTCACGACCGCTACCCTAAGCGCCGCCGCACCCCGGTGATGCGCGTGGCAGATGGCGATGGCGAGCGCGTCGGCGGAATCGTCGCTGTCGAATTTCGCCCGCGGCAGGAGCACCGAGACCATCATCCGGATCTGCCGCTTTTCCGCGTGGCCGGCCCCGACGACCGCCTTCTTCACCGCGTTCGGCGCGTATTCGGCGACCGCGATCCCGGCGCGCGCGGGCACCAGCATGGCGATGCCGCGCGCCTGGCCGAGCTTCAAGGTCGCCGCCGCGTCGCGGTTGACGAACGTCGCCTCGACCGCCGCTTCGTCCGGCGCAAAGCTCTCCAGCACGGCAACGAGCGCGTCGTGGATCGCGCAGAGCCGGTCGGCGAGCGCCGCGCCCTCGTCCGGCTTGATCGTGCCGGCAGCGACGAAGGAAAGCCGCGAGCCGACGCATTCGACGACGCCCCAGCCGGTGCGGCGAAGGCCGGGGTCGATGCCGATGATGCGAATCGCATTGGCCACGACGGGAACCGTATTGGACCGGCGGGACCTGGCGAGTGCGGCGCGTTCAGGGGCTCGCGTCGGGCCCCTCGGGCCGTCCGCTTTCGGCTAATCGCCGCAGAAAATCGCGCAGCGTGCGCCCCGGCTCGTCGCGGAAGCGTGTCGCCGCAATCGGCGATCTCGGCGATGCGGTCGGCGCGGAAATTGCGGAAATCGGTGCGCAGCTCGCACCAGGCGGCGAGCGTCCACACCTTGCCCCAATGATAGAGCCCGAGCGGGCGCAGGTTCGCGCTCGCTCGCCTCGCCGTCGAGCGCGTCGTAGACGACGTGCACGCGGCGGCGCTCGCGGATGGCGAGGTCGAGCTGGTCGACCACTGCGCACTGGCGTCCGGCAGGCCGGAGCCGATAGCGAAGAGGCTGGTCTCGGCGGCGACGCGCTTCTCCTTCTCCGGCAGCACCGCCTCGATCTTGACCAGCGCCTCCTCAGCGGCGAGCGCCAGGCGCGCCCCGCCCCAGGCCTTCACGAAGCGCGCGCCGAGCGTCAGCGCCGCAAGTTCATCGCGCGTGAACATCAGCGGCGGAAGGTCGAAGCCGGAGCGCAGGATGTAGCCGACGCCGGCCTCGCCATCGATCGGCACGCCGGAGGCCATCAGGTCGGCGACGTCGCGATAGATGGTGCGCTCGGAGACCTCGAGCCGCTCCGACAGCGTGCGCGCGGTGACGAGCCGGCCGCCTCTCAGGTGCTGGACGATCTGGAAGAGGCGGTCGGCGCGGCGCATCGGACGAGGTCAGGTAAAGAGGCCAAAGCTGTTGCCGTCGGGATCGAGGCAATAGGCGAAGCGCCCGGCCGGGATCGACACCACCGGCGACACCACCTTGCCGCCGTTCTTGGTGACGCGGTCCATGCGCCTCTTCAAGCGGCGTCGGCGAGGCGAGGTGGACGGTGTTGCCGCTGCCCGAGGCAGACGGTCTTGCCCGGATAGAGGTGGCCGGCGACGGCGCCGTTGTTCTGAGCCGGAAACATCGCCATCGGATTGGGACCGCCGTTCTCGTCTTTCAGCTCCGTTTCGAGCACGGCTTCGTAGAACGCCTTGGCGCGCTTTATATCGGTGACCGGGATCTCGAACCACACGGCGGCATTGGGAGGCGTGAACTTATGACATGGGGAAGTCTCCTCTTCTCAACGGAGGCGATCGTCCCACACCCCTCCTGACAGCCTTCTGTCAGGAGCTTAGTCCTCCTTCACCGCCACCGTATAGTTGAGCGGCAGGCGGCCGCCGTCGGCGTAGATGGTCTGGCCGGTGACGTAGCTTGCCTCGTCGGAGGCGAGGAACGCGGCGATCGCGGCGATCTCCGACGGATCGCCGAGCCGCCCGAGCGGCGTGCGCGACAGCACGCGGTTTCGCGCCGTCGTGTCGCTCATCACCGTCGCCAGCATCTCCGTCATGATCGAGCCCGGCCCGATGGCGTTGACGCGGATGCCGTAGGGCGCGAGCGATAGCGCCATCACCTTGGTGAGCTGCATGACGCCGCCCTTCGACGCCGAATAGGGCACCTGGTTGCCGATCGCGACGACGGCGTTGATGGAGCTCATGTTGACGATCGCGCCCGGCGCGCCGCCCGCCTCGATCTGCTCCACCATCTGCCGTGCCACCGCCTGGCCGACGAGGAACATCCCTTTCAGATTGACGCGGATGACGCGGTCGAAATCCGCCTCGGTCGACCTGAAGGAAATCGGCGCCGTGCACGATGCCGGCGTTGGAGACGAGCACGTCGATCGATCCCCAGCTCTGCACCGTCGCCGCGACGAGATTGTCGACGTCCGCCTTGTCGCCGACGTCGCAGCGGACGAAGCGCACGGCGCCGTGCGCGCCGATCTCCTCGACGGCGCGGCTGCCGGCATCCTCGTCGATGTCGGCGACGACGACGCGCGCGCCGTCGGCCGCGAAGCGTTTGGCGACGGCGAAGCCGATTCCCTTTGCTCCGCCGGTGACGATCGCGACTTTGTTCTCAAGCGACATTTAAGTCCTCCGTGCGGCCGCTCTTAGCATCAGCCGCACGCGATGCCGAACTCGCGGCTTGCCTTGCCCTGCCGCGAACGCTTCGCCCTCTCACCAGGATTTCAGCGCGCGCAGCGTCGGGGTCTTTTTGAAGAGGTGCGCGTCCATGCGCGCAAGCAGCCGGTCGAGCACGCCGACCGCGACGCCGACTGCCGGCCCCTTGTTCAGCATGACGCACTCGGCGCGCGCCGCCGCGGCGGCGTCGGTCATCTCGCCGCGCGAGGGCACGCCGTGCTTGACCAGGTCCTCAAGCACCTGCGTCGCCCAGATCGCCGGAACGCCGGCCGCCTCGCAGATCCACAGGATCTCCTCCTGCATCTCCGCGACGCGCTCGAAGCCCATCTCGGCGGCGAGGTCGCCGCGCGCGATCATCACGCCGAACGGCCGGCCGCGGGCGCGCGCGATGAGATCGGGGAGATTCGTCACCGCCTCCGGCCGCTCGATCTTGGCGACGAGGCCGAGCTTGCGCTGGCGCGTGCCGCGTCGCGCCAAGGCAGCGTCAAGGAGGTCGATGTCGTCCGCCTGGCTGACGAACGAATAGCCGATCATGTCGGCGCATTCGATGACGGCGGAAAGATCGTCCTCGTCCTTGGCGGTGAGCGGCGAGAGGCCGAGCGCCGTGTCGGGAAGGTTGATGCCCTTCTCCGCCTTGAGCTTCGTTCCGCCGCCCTTGGTGCGGCCGACGCGGACGATCGCCTCGCCGTCGCCGACGCTCTCAACGACGCCCTCGAGCTTTCCGTCGTCGTAGAGCAGGCGGTCGCCGGGCACGAGCCGCGTCACCATCTCCGGCAGCGAGACGGCGACGGAAAAAGGAACGTCGGCGGTCGCGCGCGGCGGTCCCGCGGCGACGAGCCGGAAGGCATCTCCGGCCTGAAGTCTCGGCTTCGTGTCGCGCCCGAGCACGGCTTCGGTGCGGATCTTCGGGCCGGCAATGTCCATGAGCACGGAGAGCCGCCGCCCGACGGCGTTGCTCGCCGCACGGACGTTTTCCGTCATCGCCCGCCAGGCGATGGCGCCGTCATGCGCGCAGTTGATGCGCGCGATATCCATCCCGCGCTGCGCAAGGTCGAGGACGAGCGCCGCATTGCCGGCGGCCTCGCTCGGCAGCGTGACCATGATGCGGGTGCGCCGGTGCGCCGGCTGCGTGCCGAAGAGCGCGTCGGTCGCCTCGGCGAGCCTGACTTCGCCGGCGAAGAAAGTCTCCTCCGTCGGAGCGGGAAACGGACTCGGCTTGCCGGTGATCGCCGACAGCGCGGCAAGCACCGCGTCGAGCGTCGGCAGCACGCGGCTCTCAAGCCGTCCGAGCGAGGAGAGCCCGCGCCACATCAATTGTCTCTGCAGCGCGCGAAGGTCGTGATGACGAAGCGCGAGATAGTGCGCGAGATTTGCGATCGCGGCATCCTCGGGCTTGGCGCCGAGGCGGGCGACGAGCGACGCGGCGGCGCCGGCGACCGCGGTGCGCAGCGCCAGCACCTCTTCCATCAGGGCGTCGGCCGGCAAAGGCGCGGCATACGCCTCCGGCATGTTCGGCAAACGCTTCGGCGAGCCCGCGGACATGCTTCTTCTTCTCGTTCTTGCGCGCCTCCGGCGCGGAAAAAGCGCGGTTTCCGGCGACTTCCGCCGCGCCCGAAAAACGCTAGCCGGCGCGTGTTAAGGCTCCATGACACAGATCAACAAGGCGCGCGCGAGGCGCAATCGGCCTCGCGGCTTGGCCCAAGCCCGAGCTCTCAAGGAACGGCCCTCCCCGTCTTTGAGGAGGGAGCGGGGCGCTTGCGACGCACCTCGGCTCTTTTTGTTGTGGCGCTTTCGCAAGCGCCCCGCGCGGCGCTTCCCTCGACGGCGGGACGCTGAGCCCCGATCCGCCGACGGGCGGCGGCGGCGCATATGGGAAACAGATCGCTAACGCCTTTCGACTAGGGTCGCTCCGATCGGCTCACCAGACCGCCGCCGATCGCGTAAAGAAGGGTCCGCTCCGTGGAACGACGCTCGCAAGCCCGCTACGAAGTCTGTCTCGAGGGCGAACTCATCTGGGGCGGGGGCAAGCGGCGACAGCGCTGCGTCATCCGCGACATCTCGCTCGACGGCGCGCGCGTCGACACGAGGCACTTCGTCGACGTCCCCGACCGCTTCTTCCTGCACGAAAAGACCGATGACGGCCTCTTCGAGTGCGATCTTAAATGGCACCAGGGCGGGATGATGGGCGTGTTCTTCATCGACGTCGGCAGCCAGTCGCAGCGGCGCGCGCTGATCAAACGGCACGTGCAGCCAAGCGCAACCGCGGCGCGCTGATCTCCGGGTCCGGCGGAGCGATCTCTCAGGCGAACCGCTCGGGGCCGTAAGGCGAAAGCAGCGGGTCGCGGCGGCCGGTGAGGAGCTCGTCGGCGGCAAAGAGGCCGATGGCCGGCGCAAGCGTGATGCCGGAATGCGTGACGGCGAGATAGAGGCCGGCGACGCCTGGCGGCCGGCCGACGATCGGAAAGCCGTCGATCGGGGTCGGACGCTCCCCGACGGTCAGGAAATCGAACGCAAGATCGTCGGCGTTCAAGAGCCTCGCTTTCGTCGCGGCGAAGAGCGCGGCGGCCGTCGCTTCAGGGTCGGCGCCCGGATCGGTGCCGGCGTAATCCGCGCCGGCGACGATCCGCGCGTGGGCGCTCTGCCGCATGTGGAGCTCAGGCGCGAGCACCAGCCCGTTCAGGAGCCGCGCATGCGGACGCGAATAAACGAGGAGTCCCGGCGGCGTCGACATCGGGACCTTGATCCCGACGGTGGCGGCAAGCGCCAGCGTGCCGGTGCCCGCCGCGAGCACCACCTCGTCGGCTTCGATCGGACCGCCGACCGTTTCGACGCCTGAGACCGCTCCGGCTTTCCCGATCAGGCGCAAGGCGGGCAGCGCCGCCATGAACCGCGCGCCGCGGTTCGTGGCGTCCTGAAGCAGCATGTTGGCAGCGAGGTTCGGCTCGACCGCGCCTTCCTCCGCCACGTGAAGCGCGATCTCCGGCGGGTTCGCGAGGTTCGGCTCGATGCGAACAATCTCGGCACGCTCGACGCGGCGAATGCCGTAGCCCCAGCCGGCATGCTCTTCGGCATACGCCTGAAGCTTTTCCGCCGGCAGGTCGAAGAGGAGCCCACCCGAAAAGGTGAGCGGGATTTCAGGCACCGCCGCGACAAGCCGGTTCCATTCCGCCATGGCGCGAATGCGCAGGCGGAAATAGGGCTCCGGATTGCCCCAGCTGGCATTGATCCAGGCGAAGGAGTTGAGCGTGGCGATACCGCCCGCAGCGCCCGCGTCGACCACCGTCACGCGCGCGCCGGCCGAAACCAGATGCCACGCGATCGACGCGCCGACGATGCCGGCGCCGACCACGACGACGTGCTTCTGTGCGGTCATGCTCAACACCCCATGGGGGGGGCTACCTTGAGATCAGGATCTCCCTGATCTCTTCAAGGATCAGCGGGTCGTCGATCGTGGCGGGGACCTTCGGCGTCTCGCCGTCGGCGATCTGGCGCATCGTCGCGCGGAGAATCTTTCCACTTCGTGTCTTCGGCAGCCGCTTCACGATATGCACCATGCGGAAGGCGGCGACCGGGCCGATCGCCTCGCGCACCAGCGCGACGCACTCCGCCTGCAGCTCGATCGCCTCGCGCGATGCGCCGGCCTTCAGCACCACAAAGCCGCACGGCGCCTGCCCCTTGAGCTGGTCGGCGACGCCGATCACCGCGCATTCCGCGACGTCCGGATGGCCGGAAAGCACCTCCTCCATCGCGCCGGTCGAAAGGCGGTGGCCGGCGACGTTGATGATGTCGTCGGTGCGCGCCATCACGAAGGCGTAACCGTCCTCGTCCTTGTAGCCGGCGTCCGCGGTTTTGTAATAGCCGGGGAATTCCAAGAGATACGAGTCGCGGAAGCGCTGGTCGGCATTCCACAGCGTCGGCAGCGCACCCGGCGGCAGCGGCAGCTTCACCACGATGTTGCCGAGCGTGCCGGCGGAGACCTCGTGCCCGGCATCGTCGAGGACGCGCAAATCGTAGCCCGGCATCGGCACGCCGGGCGAGCCGTATTTGACCGGCATCAGCCCGAGCCCGACCGGGTTGGCGCAGATCGACCAGCCGGTCTCCGTCTGCCACCAATGATCGATCACCGGCCGGCCGAGATGATGCTCCGCCCACTCGATGGTCGCAGTGTCGGCACGCTCGCCGGCGAGGAACAGCGTGCGGAATTTCGACAGGTCGTATTTTGGGATGAAGCTCCCGTCCGGGTCGTCGCGGCGGATGGCGCGAAACGCCGTCGGCGCGGTGAAGAGCGCGGCGACATTGTGCTCGGAGATGACGCGCCAGAAGGCGCCGGCGTCGGGCGTGCCGACGGGCTTGCCTTCGTAGAGCACGCTCGCGCAGCCGTGCAGCAGCGGCGCGTAGACGATGTAGGAATGCCCGACCACCCAGCCGACATCCGACGCCGCCCAAAAAGTCTCGCCGGGATCGATGTCGTAGATCGCCTTCATCGACCATTTGAGCGCGACCATGTGGCCGCCATTGTCGCGCACGACGCCCTTCGGCTGCCCGGTCGTGCCGGAGGTGTAAAGAATGTAGAGCGGGTCGGTGGCTTTGAGCGGCACGCATTCGACCGCGCGACCATGCGTGGCTGCGATCGGCTTCCGCGTAATCGTGGTCGCGGCCGGCGACGAGGTCGCAGCGCTCCTCTTCGCGCTGCAGGATCAGGCACGCCTCCGGCTTGTGCTTCGCATGCCCGATCGCCGCGTCGAGGAGCGGCTTGTATTTGACGATGCGCCCGGGCTCGATGCCGCATGATGCGGAGATGATCAGCTTCGGCTTGGCGTCGTCGATGCGCGTCGCAAGCTCCGGCGCGGCGAAGCCGCCGAACACGACGGAATGGATCGCGCCGAGCCGTGGCGCAGGCGAGCATCGACGACCGCCGCCGCCGGGATCATCGGCAGATAGAGGATGACGCGGTCGCCCTTCCCGACGCCGTGGTCCTGAAGCACGGCGGCGAGCGCCTGCACGTCGGTGAGAAGCTCGGCGTAGCTGATGCGCTCGATCGTGTTCGTGACCGGGCTGTCGTAGATAATCGCCGTCGCGTCGGGGCGCTTCGCCGCGTGCCGGTCGACGCAGTTGAAGCAGGTGTTGCATTCCGCCCCGGGGAACCAGTGGCCATAGACGCCGAGGCTTGCGTCGAACACCTTGTCCCAGGGCTTGGTCCAGTCGATCTCCGACGACGCCACGCCGGCCCAGAAGCCCTCCGGGTTCTTGCGCCAGCTCTCGTAGACCTCGTGATAGCGGCTCGTCATCTCGTTTCCTCCCCGTCGCTCATTGCCAGAGGCAAGGCGGGATTTCCTTGATTTTTATCATCTTTGAAGCGCCGTGGGGATTTTGCCCACAAAGCCGATGTGTGTAGCCTGCCCCCGCCAGATCAGCTCCAAAAGACGATGCGCGCGCCCTCGATCCTCAGCCTTCTCATCTGCCTTCTTGTCTCCCTCGCCGCCAACGGCGACGCCATTGCCCAATTGCCCGGCACCGGCACCGGCTCGCAGGAACAGACGGCGCTCGCGCCGACGCCCGATCCCTTCGGGCGCGATACGCCGCAGGGGCTGGTCAGCGGACTGATCGGCACGCTGAGCGCCGCCGATTACGCGCAGGCGACGCGGTATTTCGAGGTCGATCGGCTGAGCGCCGGAATTGGCCAGAACGCCGTTCCCGGCGCGACCCTCGCGGAACTTCTACAAGGCGTCCTCGACCACACCGGCTCCGTATTGTCGGCCGGCGAGCTCAGCGACAGCCCGGAGGGCCGGCTCGGCGACGGCCTTGCCGACGATCTGGAGCAGATCGGCAAGCTCGACGGGCCCGACAAGCCGCTTCTCGCGCGGCGGATCGAACAGGACGGGCGGCCGGTATGGGTTATCGCCGTCGAATCGTTGCGCGACGTCGCCGCGCTCGCGCGCGAACCGGCGCAATCCGGCCGCCGGTCTCTGATCGAGCGCCTGCCCTCCGGCCCCACAATCTTCGGGGCGCCGCTCTCGCATTGGGCCGCGCTTGTCGTCCTCATCTTCGTGAGCTTCGCGATCGCCTGGCTTCTGACGGCGGCGCGCGGGCTCTTCATCGCCCTCGCCCGCCGCTTCTACGGCGATTCTTCGCTGACGCGGTTCGTCAACGCATCCGCAGGTCCGATGCGGCTGCTGCTGACAGTCGTGATTCTCGGGCTCAGCGTCCGCACGATCGGCGTCGCGGTGGTCGTGCGCTACTACGCGACCTTCGTGAATCAGATCGTCGGGGTGCTGGCCTTCGCCTGGCTTCTGTGGAGAAGCACCGACGCGGGCGCAGAGTTCGTGCTGGGCGGCATGTCGCGGCGCGGGAAGCTCGCCGCCTATTCCGCCGTCAGCTTCCTGAGCCGCGCGGTGAAAGCGCTGCTCGCCGTCGTCTTCATCGTCGTGATCCTCAACAATTTCGGCGTCAACGTCACGACCGGGCTCGCGGCTCTCGGCGTCGGCGGCCTCGCCATCGCGCTCGGCGCGCAGAAGCTCTTCGAGAACCTGATCGGCAGCCTGACCCTGATCGCCGACCGGCCGGTCAGGATCGGCGACTTCTGCCGCTTCGGGGATGCTCTCGGCACGGTCGAGGAAATCGGCATCCGCTCGACGCGCATCCGCACGCTCGACCGCACGGTGCTGACCGTGCCGAACGGCGAGTTCTCCTCGCTGCACATCGAGAACTACACGCAGCGCGACCGCTTCTGGTTCCATCCGACGCTCAACCTTCGCTACGAGACCACGCCGGACCAGATGCGCTACCTCCTCCAGGAGCTGCGGACGATGCTCTACGCGCATCCGAAGGTCGACCCCGAACCCGGCGCGCGTGCGCTTCGTCGCGCTCGCCGCCTATTCGCTCGACATCGAAATCTTCGCCTACGTGCATGCGGACGACTACCATCGACTTCCTCGAGATCCAGGAGGACCTGCTGCTGCGCGTGCATGGAGATCGTGCGAGAAGAGCGGCAGCCGGCTTCGCCTTTCCTTCGCAGACCCTCTATCTCGGCCGCGACGGCGGCCTCGACGAAGCGCGGACGAAAGCCGCGGAGGAGACGACGCGGCAGCGCATCGAAAACGGGCGAGCTGCGAGGTGCCGCGCTTCCGCCCCGAAACCATCCGTAAGCTGCGCGGTACGATCCGCTACCCGCCGCCGGGCGCCGCGGTCGGCGCCAAGCGCAAGCCCTGAAATCTGTCTTCGCGCGGACGATGCGCATTTGCCCGGCCCGGCGTTGCAACCTATATGTTGCGACTCGCGTGGCTGCGCGGTGCGTCAGGAGTACAATTCTCGGGGCCTTATCGATCTTAAGGGAGCTGTCCCTGACCGGGCCCGTGGGCCCGGACATACGGCGCCCACCTACGCGAGTAGGTTCCCGGGATCGAAACTCCAACGGCCGTCGCGGCCACGCGATCTTGCACGAGTCGCCCATTCACGAAGTCCCTGCGGCTCGAAGCAGGAGCCGTTCGCCGGAATGCTCGATACGACCGTCAGCAAGGCTGAGCTCCGCGCGCTCGGACTGGCGCGCCGGGCGGCGATGACGGAAGATGAGCGGCGCGAAGCTTCGCAGGCAGGCGGTCGCTCGACTGAAGCCGCTCGTGAGGCCGCGGCGAAACCGTCTCGCTCTTCTGGCCGATGCGCGACGAGATCGATCCGCGCGGCCTCATCGACGAGCGTCAGAGCCGGCGGGCGGACAGGTCGCGATGCCGGTCGTGGAGAAGCGGAAGATGTTCTTCCGCCGCTTCGACGGCGAGGACTGCCTTGAGCCCGGCGTTTTCGGCACGCGCCATCCGCATGCAGGCCAGCCGAACGTCGATCCCGGATCTTCATCGTCGCGCCGCTTGCCGCCTTCGACCGCCGCGGCGGACGCATCGGCTACGGCGCCGGCCACTACGACATCGCCATTGCCGATCTTCATGCGCGCGGCAAGCGAGCCGCGCATCGTCGGCATCGGCTTCGCCTGCCAGGAGGTCGATGCGCGTTCCGCTCGAGGCCGCACGACGTCCGGCTCGCAGATGATCGCGACGGAGCGCGCGCTGATCGAAGCGGAGCGTTCGGTGTGAGGCTCCTCTTTCTCGGCGACGTCGTCGGGCGCTCCGGCCGCGCGGCGGTGAATGCGCAATTGCCGGGTCTGATCGAGAAGCATCGCTTCGACTTCGTCGTCGTGAACGGCGAGAACGCCGCCGGCGGCTTCGGCATCACCGAGGAGATCCTGCAGGAGCTCGTCGCGCGCCGGCGCCGATTGCGTGACCACCGGCAACCACGTCTGGGATCAGCGCGAGGCGCTGACCTTCGCCGACCGCCACGAGCGGTTCCTGCGCCCCGTCAACTATCCGGCCGGCATCGCCCGGCCGCGGCGCCAATGTCTACACCGCGAAGAACGGCGCGCGCGTCCTCGTCGTCAACGTCATGGGCCTGCTCTTCATGCAGGCGCTCGACGATCCGTTCCAGGCGGTGATCGCGCGAGCTTTCCGCCTGCGCGCATCGGCAACGGCTGCGACGCGGCCGTCATCGACTTCCACGCCGAGGCGTCGAGCGAGAAGCAGACGATGGGCTATTTCGTCGACGGCCGCGCCTCGCTCGTCATCGGCACGCACACGCATGTGCCGACCGCCGACTGGAAGATCCTTTCCGGCGGCACCGCCTACATGACCGACGTCGGCATGTGCGGCGACTACGATTCGGTGATCGGCATGGAGAAGGACGAGCCGCTCCGCCGCTCCACCACCAAGATTCCCTCCGGACGGCTGGAGCCGGCGCTCGGCCCCGGCACGCTCTCCGGCCTGGCGCGTCGAGATCGACGATCAGACCGGGCTTGCGCAGCCGCGTCGCGCCGCTTCGCATGGGCCCGGGCCTGCCGCCGGCGGAGCCGGATTTCGGAGCCGCGCCGTGAGCGGCGTACCAGCAGCCGTCCTTCACGGCCGCTGCTCCTGCGGCGCGATCCGCTTCACCGCAAACGCCGAGCCGTTCCAGGTGAGCTGGTGCCACTGCAAGGACTGCCGCCGCCAGACCGGCGCGCCGGCGGTCGTGTGGGCGGGCTTCAAGACCGATCAGATCGTCTTCGAGGGGAACCCGAAGCGGCGCCGCTCCTCGGCGCACGTGACCCGCTCGTTCTGCGCCGATTGCGGCACCCCGATCAGCTACGAGCACGAGGAGCTTACCAGGACGAGATCTACATCCACGCCGGCCTCTTCGACGAGGCCGACCGGCTCATCCCCGACCGCCAGGCCTACGTGACCTCAAAGCTCTTCTGGATGCACCTCGAAGACCGGTTGGACACGTTCGAAGAGACGACGCGCGAGCCGCCCGCGGACTGATCCGTCGGCCGCGTCGGCGCGGAATAACCCTAACAGGAAGAATCGAGCGCCGTCGGGTAACCGCCTGTTAAGCATCGGCGACCCTGCTTGAGGAGGCGTCGGTGAAAGGTTCCGCGGCACGCGATCGGATCGAGGGCCTCGACATCCTGCGGCTCTTTGCGGCGCTGAGCGTCGTCATCTTCCACTATTCGTTTCGCGGCGCCGCGGCCGACGATCTGACCCGCGTTTCGCTGCCGGCGCTCGTGCCGATCACGAAATACGGCTATCTCGGCGTCGACCTCTTCTTCGTCATCAGCGGCTTCGTCATCGCCTGGTCGGCCGAGGGCCGTCACTGGCTGCAGTTCGCCGTGGCCCGCTTCGCGCGCATCTATCCGGCCTTCGTCTTCTGCATGACGGCTGACCTTCGTGGTGACGATGCTGATCGGCGCGCCGCGCTTCGAGCGCCTCGCTTCCAGCAATGGGTGGCGAACCTCTTCATCTTCTCGCCGCATCGCCGGCCAGCCCTTCATGGACGGCGCCTACTGGTCGATCGTCTACGAGCTCGTCTTCTACGGCTGGATGGCGCTTCTGATCGCGACCGGATTCTTTCCGCGTTTCACGCAGCTCATCCTGATCGCCTGGCTCGCGATCTCGATGCTGAACGAGCACATGCTCGGCTCAGGCCTCGCTGCAGAAGCTCTTCGTCACGGACCACAGCGGCTTCTTCGCGGCCGGCGTCGTCATCTATCTGCTTCGCCGCGGCGACCGCAGCCTCTTGACGCTGACGCTCTTCGTCCTCTCCGTCCTGGTCGCGCTCGACCAGGTCATGATCGGCGCCGCCTGGTTCCGCGACCACTACCACGCGCGCCACAAGCACAACGGCGCTCATCCTTTGCGGCCTCGGCGCCATCGCCCTGGTCGCCGCCGCGGTCGCAGATCCGCAGCCTGCCGGTCCCCGCCGCTGTCGTCGCCGCAATCGGCGGACTGACCTATCCGCTCTATCTCCTGCATCAGCATGTCGGCTTCATGCTGCTGAACCGCTTCGAGGGCGCTTCGCCGCGCCGATCCTCGTCGCGCTGACCATCGCCTTCATGATCGCTTTCGCCTGGGCGGTCTGGCGCTTCGTCGAGCCGCCGTGCCGGCGCGCGATCTATCGCGCTCGCCAACCGGCCGCTCGCCATGGCGGCTGCGCCTGCGCACGCCCTGAAGAGCAAATTCTGCGCCGGCGCCTGCTCTAGGCGCCACGGCTTTACGCCCGCTTCTGCCGCCGCCTATATCCTCCGCCCACCCACCAGACATGACGCGGTAAGTGACAGGGGCCCCTATGGCAGGCCATTCGCAGTTCAAGAACATCATGCACAAGAAGGGGCGGCAGGACGCGGCGAAGTCCAAGCTGTTCTCCAAGCTCGCGCGCGAAGTGACCGTCGCCGCCAAGGTCGGCGGCCCGGACCCCGACGGCAATCCGCGGCTGCGCCTCGCCATCCAGAACGCCGCGCGCGCAGTCGATGCCGAAGGACAATATCGAGCGCGCCATCAACAAGGGGGCGGGCGGCGACGCCGACTCCTACGAAGAGGTGCGCTACGAGGGCTACGGCCCGGGCGGCGTGGCGCTCATCGTCGAGGCGCTGACCGACAACCGCAACCGCACGGCGGGCGCGCGTGCGCTCCTATTTCACCAAGCACGGCGGGGCGATGGGCGAGACGGGCTCGGTCGGCTTCATGTTCGACCGCGTCGGCGAGATCGTCTATCCGGCCTCCGCCGGCGACGCCGACACCGTTCTCGAGGCGGCGATCGAGGCGGGCGCGAGCGACGTCGACGAGCGACGCCGACGAGCCACGTCATCCAGACGGCGTTCGAGGATCTGGGCCCGGTCGCCGAGCGCTCGAAGAAAAGCTCGGCGAGGCGGAATCCGTGCGCGCCGTGTGGAAGCCGCAGACGCTGACGCCGGTCGAAGGCGACAAGGCGGAGACCTTGATGAAGCTCATCGCCGCGCTCGACGACGACGACGACGTGCAGAACGTCTACGCCAATTACGACGTCGACGAAGCGACGCTCGAGCAGCTCAGCGCGGCGTAGTTGGGATTGGGGACTGGGGACTGGCGGATTGGGCGGGATCGACTCCCTAGTCCCTCATCCCAAACCCCCAATCCCTCACCCGAACACCGGCATCGAGACGATCGCCGAGACGAGGATCGTCACGATAGGCGATCCGACGGTAGGTCGCTTCGCTGGCGCGGCCGAAGAGCCGGCTGCCGACGAACATCCCGAGCCCGTAAAACGGAAACAGCGCGACGGAGAGCGTCATCACCTCGCTGGTGAAGATGCCGCCGACATAGAGCGCGATGCCGGAGATGACCGTCGTGAACAGGAAGAAGACGATGGCGTTCGCCCGCATCGTCGCGGAGACCACCTGCCGCCCGAGCCAGTAGATCAGGACCGGCGGCCCCGGAATCTGCGCCGAGCCGCCCATGAAGCCGGCGACCGCCCCGACGAGCACCGACAGCCAGGCGCGAGTCGGTCCACGATAGCGCCAGCCGGCGGCAAGCAGACCGACGGAGACGAGAATGGCGAGCGACAGACCCCAGCGCAGCGGGATCGGGTCGACGATAGACGAGCACCGCAACGCCGGCCGGCACCGTCACCGCCGCGCCGATGCCGAGCGGCACGATCTCGCGCCAGTCGACCTTGCCGACGGCCTTGACCACGAGCGGCAGGATCAGAATCGTGTCGATGATGTAGAGGACGCCGGCGGCGATCTTCGGGCCGAAGCAGGCCGCCGCGACCGGCATGAAGATCAGCGCCGGCGCCGAAGCCGGAGAAGCCGCGCACCGTCGCGGCGATGAGCGCGGTGAGCGCGACCGCCAGGAAAAGCGGATTGGCGAGAAATTCGAATGTCGGCACGGTCTCGTCTTCATTCCGGGACCGCGCCCTTCGCGGTCAGTCCTGGTCGTTCCTCGGCGATTTGAGCTTCGCGAACACCGAATCCGCGGTGATCTCGTCGCGCCCGCGCCCGCTTGTGCCCTCACCCGTGAAGAGCTGTCGCGCCGCAGCCTCCAACTCCTCCTGTCGGGCGCGGAGCGCCGTCGTCTCCTCGGCGGAGAGAAGTCGCGCGCCCTGCGGCTCGGGCGGCGGCGGCGCGGCCTTCGCGGCTTTCCTCACCTCCATGTCGAGCTCAAGCTGCGTGCAGAGCCCGAGCGTCACCGGGATCGGTCGGCGTCAGCGTCGCGGAGTTCCAATGCGTGCGGTCGCGGATTGCCTGGATGGTCGGCTTGGTCGTGCCGACGAGG
This sequence comes from uncultured Alphaproteobacteria bacterium, assembly GCA_963778625.1. Taxonomy (GTDB): domain Bacteria; phylum Pseudomonadota; class Alphaproteobacteria; order Rhizobiales; family Afifellaceae; genus DASWJZ01. Next base: position 70,681 of record CAVZVB010000004.1, on the reverse strand, counting down.
CGCATGATCGCCGAGTCCTTCAATTCCGCATGGTTGCGCACCAGCCAAAGAATCGCGTTCGGCCGGTCCTGGCGCTTGGAGACCGGCGTATAGCGCGGGCCCCGCCGCTTCACCTCCGGCACCCGCACCTTCGGCTCCAGGATCTTCATGCGGTAGTTCTCGTCGCCCTCCGCCTTCTCGATCTCCTCGCGCGTGAGCTGGCCGGAGAGGATCGGGTCCATGCCCTTGATCCCCTGCGCGGCGTCGCCGTCGGCGATCGCCTTGATCTCCAGCGGATGCAAAACGCAGAAAGCCGCCACCTGGTCGAAGGTCAGCGTCGTGTTGTCGAGCAGCCAGACGGCGGTCGCCTTGGGCATGAGCGGGGCTGTCGCCATGAAAAATCCTCCTCAAGCGCTTTCCCGGGGATCGGCGCCGGGAAAACCGCATTCGTCGTCAGGAATGACGGGAATTGGGCTTCATATATTCGCCCTGAGGCTGCGAGGCAAGGAACCAGAAAGATCGGCAAGCGGCTGAGGGAGCTGAACGTTGCAGTAGCAAACGAGGCGGCATATGCTTCTACTTTCAGCTGTATGGAGGCGAGGCTTTGGCGGGACCGACAGCCGATGTCCTAGGGCCGCTCCAGGTCATACGAGAGGCGCAGAAGCAGGTTCCTGCGGTCAAATATGCGCTGGCGGCGGCCGGAATTGCGGCAGCCGCAGGCCTCGCGGTCTTATTCTTGGGCAATAGCTTCGTCGCTGTCGTCATTTTCGGCGCGATGATCGTGGCGATGTTCATCGTCTATCTCTTTGCTCGCCTCATAACTCTCAACTCGGGATCGGTCAGACTTGCTTCGTTGGTCATGCTCTGGGCCGTAACGATATTTTTCTGCGCGTTCCTGCTCCTGACTCTCAGCGCATACACGCTTGGAGTTCCACAAGTTTACGCAGGAATGCTCGGAGTATCAGGCAGCGGTAAATCGGGATTCTGGATCGTCGCGAAATCGTCGCCCGCCTCACGCGAAGTCGCAGAGCAAGGCCTGCTGGCGAGCGCCTCCGCCGGTCTGCGAAAATGCGGGCAAATTCCTATTCAGGACAGCTCAGACAAGTTTCCTGGATTCACGGGGGGCCTGATTGTCGTGGTTGCCGGTCCATTCGATGCGCGTGACATCGACGACGTGCTTGCTCACATCAAGACCTGTGTTCCGGGCGCATACAAGAAGTGGTCGAAATACTCCGGCTGACGCGAAACGTCATCGCCCGGTCCAGGTCGCGCGCCCCGATCTTCTCCGGGAACATGCGCGCGTGCATCTCCAGCACGTCGCCAACATGCGCCAGCGGGTTCATACCCGATGCCCCCGGCTGGTCCTGAGCACTTGTCGGAAGCGGGCCAAGCGCAAGGGCCGCCCCCCTACTCCGCCATGGTCAGGACGATCTTGCCGGTGTGCTCGCCGGAATCGATCCGGCGGTGCGCGTCGACAACGCGCGCAAACGGGAAGACGCGGTCGATCACCGGCTTGTAGCGCCCCTTCTTGATCATCGGCCACACCGTCTCCTCAAGCGCCCGCGCCAGCTCCGCCTTGAAGGGAACCGGGCGGTTCCTGAGCGTCGAGCCGGTCAGCGTCAGCCGCTTCATCATGATCTGCCGGAGATCGATCTCGGTTTTCGGACCCGCGAGCGTCGATATCTGCACGATCCTTCCTTCGGGAGCGGCCGTGGCGGCGTTGCGCATGAGATAGTCGCCGCCCACCATGTCGAGGATCACGTCGGCACCGTGCCCGAGCGAGGCTTCAATCGTCGCTTCGACGAAGTCGGTGGACTTGTAGTTGATGGCGTGGTCGGCGCCGAGCTGCTTCAGCGCCTTGCACTTCTCATCTGTACCGGCAGTCGCCACGACGAAGGCGCCGAACGCCTTGGCAAGCTGGATCGCGGTCGTGCCGATGCCGCTCGCACCGCCATGGACGAGCAGCCACTCGCCGGGGCGGAGCCCGCCGCGCTCGAAGACATTGTGCCAGACGGTGAACGTAGTCTCCGGCACGGCGGCGCCCTCCACCAGCGTCAGCGGCTTTGGCAGCGGCAGCGCCATCCATTCGGGCACCGCGCAATATTCGGCGTAACCGCCGCCGGGCACGAGCGCGATGACTTGCGTCGCCCTTCTTGAAGCGCGTCGCGCCCTCGCCGAGCGCGGTCACGACCCCGGCGATCTCAAGCCCCGGAATATCGGGCGCACCGGGCGGCGGCGGGTACTGGCCCTTGCGCTGCATCACGTCGGGCCGGTTCACGCCGGCTGCGGCGACGGCGACCAGGATCTCGCCGGCACCGAGCCGCGGAACCGGCCGCTCCTCTATCGTCAGCACCTCCGGCCCGCCCGGCTCGGGAATCGCGACCGCCCGCATCGTCGTCGGCTGCGTCTCCGCTCGCGCCATCTCGCCTCCCCCTCTTCCGCCAAGCCGAGTTTCCTAGCACCGCGGGCGCTGACATTGAACCGCGCCGGCTGTTATCCTGCGCCACGAACGAAGAGCGGGGAAAGCCATGTCCTTTCTCGACGACGACCGCCCGCGCAAGGCGGCGAAGCCTGAGCCGGGAGAGCTCCTGGCCGATCTGTCGGTCGACGAGTTGAAGGCGCGAATCGCGCTCTATCAGGAGGAAATCGCCCGGCTTACGCGGGAAATCGAGGCCAAGGAGAAGCACCTGAAGGCGGCGGATGCGTTCTTTCGGCGCTAGCGCCGCTGCCCGGAAAAAAGCCCTGCCCGTTTACGCGGCGTTAACCTTTGAGGGAGCTTAATGCGTCTGTCCAGCGATGGACGCGAGTGGCTCTTGCCCACTCTGTTTGACGCCTCCCTGTAACTCTCTAGAGCCGCCCCGAGCGGCTCTTTTTTCTTGTGGCGGGCAAGCATCTTTGCCTGCTAGGCTTCATTTCGGCAACGCACGTCGGCAGGCTTGTGCACGTGCCAATGTCCCTAGGTCTTCCATCGCCGGGGGCGTGCGATGCGCGGCCGGCGGCGTCGACTCGCCTTCGATTTCGTCGAGAATCTGCCGGCGCTGGATTCGCCCGGGGCCGTGATTTCGAGCGTTCGCCGACGCAGCCGGCCGCTTCGGCTACTCGACCTTCGCGCTCGGCGCGTTGCCCGCCCCCGGTTCTCCCGAGCTCAACTCCTTCTTCGTCTCGACCTGGCCGGAATATTGGGTCGACACCTACGTCGCCGAGGGGCTCGCCACCAACGATCCGAACATCGGCTATGCCTACGAGCACGTGCTGCCGGCGACCTTCTCGGAACTGCGCGAGCGCAGGTTCGGCGGCGCGAAGGCGTGCGCACGCTCGAGATCGCGACCGCCCATGGCTGGCCGGAGGGCCTCGCCATCCCGGTGCACGGCCCGCGCGGCTATCGCGGCCTGATCACCGTCGCCGGCGAGACGAAGGACCTGCCGCTGCGTCAACGCGCCGCCCTTCACATGATGGCGCTCTACATGCACGAGCGGCTGAAGGCAGCTGATGGCGCCCGAGCTTGCCACACCGATCGAGGCGCTCCCGCGTCTGACGCCGCGGCGAGATCGAGTGCGTTCGCTGGCTGCTTGCCGGAAAGATCCGACTGGGAGATCGGCGAGATCCTCGGCATCGCCGAAGCGACGGCACATTGGCGCATCGAGCAGGCGAAGAAGAAGCTCGGCGTGAAGACGCGCGCGCAGCTGACCGCGCTCGCGGTCTATCACGGCTTCGTCAGCCCTGACCGGCCGCGATTCTATCTGATCGGATAGTAGGCCCTCGCCCGCGGAAGCCGCCAAACTCCGCTCCGTCACCGTGCCGAAGCCCACGGGATCGGCAGGTTAGGCTAGGCGGGGTGCTCGTGCGGGGTTGGGGCTGGGTTGCTACGCGCTCGCTTGTTCGTGACGGGTCGCGGCGACGCTTTGTGGCTCGCGCCGGCGACGTTTCCACGGTAGCCTGGCGTTCTGCGCGCTCGACGGCAGCGCACGCGCCGACGACGTCGAAATCACGACCGACACCAACAACGGCATTCGTCCTCGACTGGTTCTCCGGCACGACCGCGCAGGTGCTGCCGGGCGTCACGGTCTCCAACACGACTTTCAATTTCGGCTGCCCATTGCCGCCGTCGCCCTCGATGGCTTCGACCGCGATCTGCGCCTCGACTCAGGCCTGGACCTTGACCAACGAGGGCACCATCGGGCCGGCCGACGGCGGCGACGCGGTGCATTTCATCGCGGGCGGCAGCGTCATCAATTCCGGCAGCATCGACGCCGGCGCCATGCTTCAACGGCATCTGGATCGTCGGCGGCAGCAGCGGCACCATCGACAATAAGCTTGGCGGCCACCATCCACGGCACCCGGCGCCATCGTCATCGGCACCTTCGCCAATCCGGTGACGAGGCATGGTGACGAACGCGGGAATGATCACCAGCGACGGCCAGGTGATCGGCATCTCCGGCGACGGCACGGTGATCAACTTCGCGACCGGAAGCATCATCGGCCACGACCAGCACAACGCCGTGTCGATGATCCTCGGCACCAGCCACATCGTGACGAATAGCGGCCTGATCCAGAGCAACGATGCCGGCTACGGCACGGGCGTCGCGCTCGACAACGGCACTGTGACCAACAACGCCGGCGGCCGGATCCTCGGCGCCTACAACGCCATCTGGGCCAACGGCTCAGGCGCGACCTCGATCACCAACCACGGCTACCTCGAAGCTTCGAAGGCGCAGTCCGGCGGCTCGGCGATCCAGTTCGATGCCGGCGGCTCGCTGACGAACGACGGCACGATCACGGCCTTCACCACCGAGCAGCACCGCGAGACGATGCCGGCGTAAGCTTCACGGGCGCCGGGCTCGATCACCAACGCCGGCACGATCGAGAGCACCGACGGCGGGCTTGCGATCCAGTTCAACGGCGGCGCCACCCATACGCTCAATCTCGACACCGGCTCGGTGCTCGGCGGCAACGTGCAGGGCGGCAGCGGCACCGACAATCTCGTGCTCATGGGCATGCGGGACCGAAACCCTCGACAAGTTTCTAGACTTCGAGACGCTGTCGATGCAGGGCACCAATTGGTCGCTGATCGGTAGCGCGACGTTCTCCACCAGCACCGCGGTCGAAGACGGACTGCTCAGCGTCAACGGTCAACTGACCAGCCCGACCGTGACGGTCATGCCGGGCGCCGTGCTCGGCGGCGACGGCACGATCACCGGGTTTGTCGGCAATAGCGGCACGATCGCGCCCGGCAATTCGGTCGGCACGCTGAAAATCGTCGGTGACCTGCAGTTCAACGCCGGCTCCGTCTTCGCGGTCGAGGTCAATCCGGGCGCCGCAGACGAGATCGTCGTCAGCGGCACCGCCACCATCGACCCGAGCGCGACCGTGGCCGTGCTCGCACTTCCCGGCACCTACACCGTCGGCATGGACTACCTGATCCTCGACGCCGGCACGCGCACCGGCACGTTCGGCGGTCTCACCGACAATTCCGCGTTCCTCGACTTCGCCCTCGACCAGTCGATACCGAACCAAGTCTATCTGAGGATCACGAGCGTCGCGGACTTTCCGGACGTGGCCGAGACGCCGAACCAGTTCGCGACGGCGACGGCGCTCCAGAACCTCGGCGCCGGCAATCCGATTTTCAACGCGCTCATCGCGCTCGACGCCGCGACGGCGCGAAACGCCTTCGATCTCCTGTCCGGCGAGATTCATCCTTCGCTGAGATCGCTCTTCGTCGACGAGAGCCGCTACGTCCGCGACGCGGTGACCAATCGCGTCCGCCAGGCGTTCGCCGCGCTTGGCCCGGCCTTGCCCGACGGCACCGCGGTCGCGATCTACGGGGCGTCCGAAGACAAGCCGATCACCGCCTGGGGCCGCGTCTACGGCGCCTTCGGCAACATTGACGGCGACGGCAACGCCGCCGGCCTCGACCGCACGAGCAGCGGCATCTTCCTCGGCGCCGATCGCGAGGCTTTCGACGTCTTGGCGGCTCGGCATCGCCGCCGGCTACAGCCACAGCGAGGCCGATGTCGACGCGCGCCGCTCCGACGCCTCGATCGACACCGCCCACGTCGCGCTCTATGGCGGCGCCAGCTTCGGCGCGCTCGGCCTGCGCCTCGGAGGCGCTTACGCATGGCATGGAATCGAGACGACGCGCCACGTCGCCTTCCCCGGCTTCGCGCGCGAATGCGAGCGCCGATTACGACGCGGCGACGGCGCAGGTATTCGGCGAGGCCGGCTACGCCTACACGGCCGGCACGACGCGCATCGAGCCCTTCATGCAGCTCGGCATTCGTCGACGTGACGACGGACGGCTTCACCGAGAACGACGGCGCCGGCGGCGCTGACGGCGGCGAGGAAAGCACCGACATCTTCCTGTCGACGCTCGGGCTGCACGGATCGGGCGACCTGATCCTTGCCGGCGGCAAGCATCTGACCGCCGACGGCACGCTCGGCTGGCGGCACGCCTTCGGCGACGTCACGCCGGACACGACCTTTGCCTTCAATGCCGGCGCCGGCCTGCCGTTCGCGATCGGCGGCGTCCCGATAGCCCGCGACGCGGCGCTGGTCGATCTTGGCCTTGCGCTTCAACTCGGCGACGCGCACGCGGCTCCGCTTCAGCTATTCCGGCGAGATCGCCGGCGACGCCCAGGACCACAGCCTCACCGGCGACCTGAACATCCGGCTTTGAGCCTCAGCGGCCGCGAGCGCGGCTCCCTCGCGGCCGCATTTTTCTTCACCATTTCGTAACTATCGCATTGAAGCCGGCCCGCGCCCCGCGCGAGACTGCCTGCTTGGCGGCGGGGGCATTTGGCGTGCTTCCGCGAGCTTTTGTACCCGAAGGTTCGGCGGAGTAGTCGTGGACCCAAATCCGAAGCGCCGGAAGACCGATCCGAAGGAGCCGATCTCGTTCGGCCGGGCCTACGCCCAGTCGAACACCTTCCGCATGCTCTTCCAGGAGGGCATGGCGCTGGTCGAGGAGACGGCCGACTATCTCGACGGCGACGGCCGCCCGGCGGCGCGCGAGCTGCCGCGCCCCGCCTCGATCGTCTACGCGACGGAATCGATGCGGCTCACCACGCGGCTGATGCAGCTTGCCTCGTGGCTGCTTCTGCATCGCTCGGTGCGCGAAGGCGACATGACCGCCGAGCGCGCACGCGAGGAAAAGAAGAAGATCCGGCTGGAGAAGCTCTCCACCAACATGAGCGGCCCGGGCTGGGAAGAGCTTCCGGAGCCGTTCCGCGCGCTGATCACGCGCTCGCTCAGCCTGCAGAAGCGGGTCGAGCGCATCGACGCGGCGCTCTTCGAGGACGGATCGCCGGAGGCGGAAGACAACCCCGTCAACACGCAGCTGCGCGAGCTGGCGGCGGCGCTGCAAGGCGGCGAAATAGCGAAATAGTGAGTGGCGAGTAGAGAGCGGCGCTCTGGGCGCCGCGCTTCCGTCTACTCGCTATTCCGCTTGACTTTCTTCGGGCCGAGGAAGCGTGTCGAACTTCGACTTGAAGCGCGACAGGCGTCCGCCGCGGTCGATCAGATGCTGGCCGCCGCCGGTCCACGCCGGATGCGTCTTCGGGTCGATGTCGAGGTGCAGCACGTCGCCCTCTTTCCCGTAGGTGGAGCGCGTCTCGTATTCGGTCCCGTCCGTCATCACCACCTTGATCGGGTGATAGTCGGGATGGATGTCTTTCTTCATCGTCTTGTCTCGGTTCAGGGCCTTCGCCCGCCGGCGTGAAGCGCCCGGCGATCCGGCGCGGCGGGGCGGTCGGAGGCCGCAGCCATTGGTCGGCCGGCTCTATATAGGAGCGGGCTTGCGGCATCAAGGCACTCGTCGCCACCCTTGCGCCTGAGCGGAAGATTGCGCCATCGCCGGTTTATGGCCCTAACCTCGCGTCTGCAGTCGCATGCGGCGGCGGAGAGAACCGGCTCCGCGCGCTCGCGCTGATGCTCCCCTACGTCGCGCGCTACAAGGGGCGCGCCTTGGCCGCCCTCGGGGCGCTCGTTGCCGCGGCCGTCGCGACGCTCGCCATGCCGCTCGCGATCCGCCGCATGATCGACGTCGGCTTCTCCTCGAGCAATGCCGGCTTCGTCAACCGCACCTTCCTGGCGCTGGTCGTGCTCGCCGGCGTCCTCGCGCTCGCCAGCTCCGGCCGCTACTACCTGGTGATGACGCTCGGCGAGCGGATCGTCGCCGACCTCCGCCGCGACGTCTTCAGCCCATCTGATGCGGCTCTCCGCGGCCTTCTTCGACGTCTGCGCGCTCCGGCGACATCGTCTCGCGGCTCACCGCCGACACCACGCAGATCAAGTCCGCGGTCGGCGCGAGCGCCTCGGTCGCGCTCAGGAACCTCGTGCTCTTCCTCGGCGCCACCATCATGATGGTCGTCACGAGCCCGCGCCTTTCCGGACTGATCCTGATCGTCATTCCGGTGATCGTGCTGCCGCTCGTCGTTTTCGGGCGACGCGTCAGGACGCAATTCGCGCTTCGCGCAGGACCGCCTCGCCGACGCCTCCGCCTTCGCCTCGGAAGCGCTCGGCGGCGTGCGGACCGTGCAGGCCTACACGCTCGAGAGCGCGCACGGTCCGCCGCTTCGCCGCGCTCGTCGACCAGGCCTTCGAAGCGGCGCGGACCGCGACGGTCGCGCGCGCGTTTCTGACCGCGTTCGCGATCTTCCTGGTCTTCGGCAGCGTCGTCGGCGTGCTCTGGCTCGGCGCGCATGCCGTGCTCGCCGGCGAGATGAGCGGCGGCACGCTCGGCCAGTTCGTGCTCTATTCGGTGTTCGCCGCAGGCGCGCTCGGAGAGCTCAGCCAAGTCTGGGGCGAGGTCAGCCAGGCCGCCGGCGCCACCGAGCGGCTCGCGGAGATTCTCGCCACCGAGCCGAAGATCGCCGCGCCCGCGCGAACCCGCTGGCGCTGCCGGAGCCGGCCGAAGGCGCGATCACGTTCGAGAACGTGCACTTCGGCTACGACGGCGCCGGCGTCCCGGTGCTCCACGGCATCAGCCTCAGCGTGCGCCCGGGCGAGCGCGTCGCGATCGTCGGCCCTTCGGGCGCCGGCAAGTCGACGCTCTTCGCGCTTCTCATGCGCTTCTACGATCCGACCGGCGGGCGCATCCTGGTCGATGGCTTCGACGTGAAGCGCGTCGACCCGACGGCGCTTCGCGAACGCATCGGGCTGGTGCCGCAGGACGCGGCGATCTTCGCCATGAGCGCGGAGGAGAACATCGCCTTCGGCGACGCCGATGCCGACCTCGACGGCCATCCGCGAGGCGGCGCGCGCCGCGCATGCCGACGATTTCCTCGCCGCCCTGCCGCACGGCTACGAGACCGTGCTCGGCGAGCGCGGCGTGACGCTTTCCGGCGGACAGCGCCAGCGCATCGCGATCGCCCGCGCCATCCTGAAGAGCGCGCCGATCCTGCTCCTCGACGAGGCGACGAACGCGCTCGACGCGGAGAGCGAGACCGTCGTGCAGGAGGCGCTCGAGACGCTGATGCAGGGGCGCACGACGCTCGTCATCGCGCACCGCCTCGCCACCATCAAAAGCGCCGACCGCATCGTCGTCATGGACGAAGGGCGGATCGTCGAGGAAGGCACGCACCAGAGCCTGATCGCGCGAAACGGCCTCTATGCGCGTCTCGCCGAGCTGCAATTCGAGGACGTCGCCGTGGAGCGCGCACGCAGCCTCGCCTGAGCGGCTCCGCCTCTCCGAGTGTTGCACGGAAGCCGCAGGCCGCCGCCTTTTGCTGCACTGCACAAACTCCGCGGCTGCCGGGGACCGGCTGCGAATCATGTAACATCGTGTCTTGAGAGTCTTTGGGAGGCAATTGTCCGGATCCGTAGGGATCCGTCTGTTGGGAGGTCGACGCACTGTGGGGGAGGCCATACGCTTTCCCGCTCGCCGCGAGACCCGATCTCGATGCGAGTGCTTCACCGGGCCGAGCGCCCGGCAAGCAGGAGTGCCGAGATGACCTCTTTGAAGACAGCGCGCCTAAGCGTGGGCCTTGCGGTGGCGCTTTTTTCCGTCCCCGGCCGACGCGCACGATTTCTGGATCAACCACGGAAACTACAAAGTCGCCCGACGGCGTGCATTGCTGCGGCGACAACGACTGCAGCGAGCTCTACGCCGGACCAGGTGAAGATCTCGCCGCGCGGCTACGTGCTGATGAACGGCGAGCTTGTCCCTTTCTCCGAGGCGCAGCCGACGAGGACGGCCAATATTGGCGCTGCAAGCGCTATGACGGCTCGCGCCGCTGCTTCTTCGCGCCGCTGCCTTCGAGCTAAGGCTCAGCGCTCGGTCAGCTTGAGCTCGATGCGGCGGTTGCGGGCGTAGGCTTCTTCCGTGTCGCCGGGATCGAGCGGCTGGAACTCGCCGAAGCCGGCGGCGACGAGGTGCTCCGGCTTGATGCCGCGGTCGATCAGATAGCGCACGACGGCGATCGCGCGCGCCGCCGACAACTCCCAGTTCGAGCGGAAGCGCGCGGTCGACTGCACCGGCCGCACGTCGGTGTGCCCGTCGACGCGGATCACCCAGTTGATCTCGGGCGGGATCTGCTCTCAAGCTCCAGGATGGCGTCGGCGATCTTGTCGAGCTCGCCCTTCGCCGGAGTCGCTGAGATCGTCGCTCGCCGTTGAGAAGAGCACCGAGGCCGGCAGCACGAAGCGGTCGCCGACGACCTCGATGTCCGGCCGGTCGGCGAGAATCTTCCGCAGGCGCCCGAAGAAGTCCGAGCGGTACTGCGACAGCTCCTGCACACGCTGCGCCAGCGCCACGTTGAGGCGCTGGCCGAGATCGGCGATCTGCGTCTGGCTCTCGGCGTTGCGGCTTTCCGAAGCGTTGAGCGCTTCCTCCAGCGCGCCGAGCTGCCGGCGCAGCGCGGCGATCTGCTGATTCAGCAACTCCACCTGCGCCAGTGCGCGCTGGCTGACCTGCTGCTCGGACTTCAGGTCGCCCTCAAGCGTCGTGATGCGGCCCGGCCGCCTGCGCCCTCCGCGCGTACCCGCTCGAATCGATCATCCCCTGCAGGCGATCCCGATCGCCCTCCGACGAGGCGAGATTGGCCTGCAGCGTCGCGATCGTCTCCTGCAGGTCGCGCGAGCCGGATCTTCTCCAGCGCCAGAAGCTCGGTCAGCTCGGCGATCTGGGCGTTGAGCCGCGTCAGCACCGTGTCCTTGCTGGTCACCTCCTGGCCGAGGAAGAACTGCGCCAGGATGAAGACGGAGAGCAGGAACACGAAGACGAGCAGCAGCGTCGCCATCGCATCGACGAAGCCGGGCCAGTAGTCGATGCGCGTGAGCCGATGCGCGCGGTTGGCCGCCATCGCTCAGCGTCCCTCAGGTCTCACGGCGGATTTCGGTCAGATTGCCCGTCGTCCGCCAGTCGTCGTCGCCCTCGCCCGACGCGCTTCAACGGCGTGACGTTGCGCTCCGTCGCGTTCGCCAGCCGCTTCAGCGTATCCTGCAGCGCCTGCTGCTGCGTCGACTGCGCCTCCATCCAGTCGCGCACCATCTGCTGCTCCTTGCGCATGTGCTGGACCATGCCCTGGATGCCTTCCGCGAGATTGGCCATCGCGGCGGTCGAGGCGCGGCCGCCGCCGCCCTCCTGCACGATGCGGGCGAGACGCTCCACCGAGGCGCGGATCTCGAGCTGCGAATTGCCGATCTCCTCGTCCGCCAAGCCAAGCTCCTCCGGATCGGTGATGGTCGACAGCCAGTCCTCAAGCTCGGTGTAGAAGCGGTTCTGCGCCTGGCTCGCCTGCAGATCGAGGAAGCCGAGGATGAGCGAGCCGGAGAGGCCGAAGAGCGAGGACGAGAACGCGATGCCCATGCCGGAGAGCGGCGCGGCGAGCCCTTGCTTCAGATCCTCGAAGATCATGCCGGCGTCGCCCGAGCCCACGCTCAGCGACTGGATCGTCGCGCCGACCGAGCTGACGGTCGTGACGAGGCCCCAGAACGTGCCGAGCAGGCCGAGGAAGACGAGCAGCCCGGCAAGGTAGCGCAAGATCTCGCGGTTCTCGTCGAGACGCGTGGCGATCGAATCGAGGATCGAGCGCCAGGTCGAAGTGGAAAGCGCGAAGATGTCGGGGCGGTCGCGCAGCAGCGCCGCCATCGGCGCGACGAGCCGCGGCGGCGCCTGATCGAGGCTCATCTCGCGGCGCCGGAACGAGTTCACCCAGCGCACTTCCGGGATGAGCCCGACGACGTTGCGCATCGCCATGGCGATGCCGACGACGAGCACGCCGACGATGAGGCCGTTCAAGCCCGGATTGTGCATGAAGGCGTTCGCCACCTCGCGATAGAGGACGAGCGGAACGAACGCCGCGATGATCAGGAAGATGATCATCCTGACCATGAAGATCCGCGGACTTGAAAGCATATAAGGGTCGAAGTCGCGTGCCATCGATCTTCCCGCACCCTCCCCGGCCGCCAGTGGGAATTTGTAGCGCGTTTCGGCCGGGAGATGAAAGCGAAACGCGACCTAGCCGCGAAGGTGCTCAAGAAGCTGGCGGTGGACGGCCTCGTTGCCGGCGACGACCCCGCCGGTTTCAAGGATCGCGTCGCCGCCTTCGAGGTCGGTGACGAAGCCGCCCGCCTCGCGAATGAGGAGGATGCCGGCGGCGAGATCCCAGGGATGCAGGTCGTGCTCCCAGAAGCCGTCGAAGCGGCCGGCCGCGACCCAGGCGAGGTCGAGCGCCGCCGCACCGAAGCGGCGTATCCCCGCCACATTGTCCATGATCCCGGCAAGCTCGCTGCATGTAGCGGGCGTGCTCGCCGTGCCCCTTGAAGGGCATGCCGGTCGCGATCACGCAATCGGCGAGGTTCTGGCGGGCAGCGACGCGCAGCCGCCGGTCGTTGACGAAGGCGCCGGCGCCGCGCTCCGCCGTGAACAGCTCCTCCGCGATCGGATCGTAGACGAGCGCGGCCTGCAGCCGGCCCTGCCGCTCAAGCGCGATCGAGATGGCGAATTGCGGGATGCCGTGCAGGAAGTTCGTCGTGCCGTCGAGCGGATCGACGATCCAGCGGTGCTGCGGATCGCTGCCCTTCGTCTCGCCCGATTCCTCCATCAGGAAGCCATAGGCGGGGCGCGCGCGCTCAAGCTCGGCGCGGATGACCTCCTCGGCGCGAATGTCGGCGGCGGAGACGAAGTCCGCCGGCCCCTTGCGCGAGACCTGCAGGTTCTCCACCTCGCCGAAGTCGCGCTTCAGCCCGCGCGCCGCCTTGGTCGCCGCAGCGACCATGACGTTCAGGATTGCCGAGCGCGCCATCGCGCCGTCCTACTCGGCGCGGCGCACGTAGGCGACTTCGGCGGTGTCGACCACGATCCGCTCGCCCGCCGAGACGAACGGCGGCACCATCACGCGCACGCCGTTCTCAAGCAGCGCCGGCTTGTAGGAGGACGCCGCGGTCTGCCCCTTGATCGTCGGCTCCGCCTCGGTCACTTCCAGCGTCACGTGCAGCGGCAGCGAGATGCCGATCGGCGTCTCGCCGTGCATCTGCACCGTCACCGTCATGCCGTCCTGCAGGAACGCCGCGCGCTCGCCGACGAAATCCTCGGCGAGACTGATCTGCTCGTAGGTGTCGGTGTCCATGAAGACGAGCATGTCGCCTTCCTTATAGAGGTACTGGAAGTCGCGGCGTCGATCTCGGCCGCCTCCACCCGCTCGTCGGTGCCGAAGCGGTTGTTGAGCTTGCGCCCGTCGATGAGGTTCTTGAGCTCGACCTGGTTATAGGCGGGGCCCTTGCCGGGCTTCACGGTCTGCGTCTTCACCGCCACCCAGAGCGAGCCTTCGTGCTCGATCACGCTGCCCGGCCGGATTTCGTTGCCGCTGATCTTCATGAAATGTCCTGGAAAGCGCCGGCTCGGAACGTCGCGCGCCATCCACCACACTTCGGAAGGTGAGGCAAGCCGCTCAGCCGCGGCGTGACAAGCCGGTTCACGTGCCCCATCTTGCGGCCCGGCCGCGCCTCGCGCTTGCCGTAGAGGTGGAGCCGCGCGTCCGGGTTCCGCGGCGAGCCTCGCCCAGTCGTCGGCCTCGCGCCCGATCAGGTTGGTCATCACCACGTCGGCATGGCGCGCCGTCGGCCCGAGCGGCCAGCCGGCGATGGCGCGGATGTGGTTCTCGAACTGCGAGACGGCGCAGGCGTCCTCCGTCCAGTGGCCGGAATTGTGCACGCGCGGCGCGATCTCGTTGACGAGGAGGCGCTCCTCGCCCCCCTCCGCCACCACGAAGAACTCGACGCCGATGACGCCGACATAGTCGAGCGCCGCGAGCACCGTCTTCGCGATCGCGCCCGCCGCGTCCGCCGTCGCGGCGCGAGACGCGCGCCGGCACGGTCGAGGTGTGCAGGATGCCGTTCCGGTGCACGTTCTCGGCCGGATCGTAGACGGCGACCGCGCCGTCCCGACCGCGCACGGCGATGATCGATATCTCGCGCTGGAAGGCGACGAAGCGCTCGAGGATTGCCGGCGCGCCGCGCATCCCCTCATACGCCGTACCGCGCCTCGTCCGCCCAGCGGATCACCGCCTGGCCCTTGCCGTCGTAACCGAGCCGCCGCGTCTTCAAGACGGCAGGAAGCGCGAGCGTCCCGATCGCCCGGTCGAGCGACAGCCGGTCGCCGACTTCCGCGAACGCGGCCGTCGGAATCCCAAGCTCGCGCAGAAACGATTTCTCGGTGAAGCGGTCCTGGCTGACCGCAAGCGCCTTCGCGCCGGGCCTGACCGGCACGATGGCCGCGAGCCGCTCGACCGCCGCCACGTCGACGTTCTCGAACTCGTAGGTGACGACATCGACGGCGCGCGCGAAAGCGGCGAGCACGCTTGCGTCGCCGTAGTCCGCGACGGTGCTTTTCGCGGCGACGTCGAATGCCGGGCTTACCGGGTCGGGCGAGAAGACGTGGCAGCGGAAGCCGAGCCGCGCCGCCGCGAGCGCCAGCATGCGGCCGAGCTGGCCGCCGCCCAGAATGCCGATCGTGGACCCGGGCGGGAGCGCCTTAGCTGGCCGGCATCGCCGTCGGCCGGACGCTCCGCCACCGCCTCCGTCTGCGCGCGCCGCCAATCCGCCGAGCCGCTTGGCGAGCGCCTCGTCGGCCGTCGCCAGGATGGCGGCCGCGAGAAGCCCGGCATTGGCGGCGCCGGCCTTGCCGATGGCGAGCGTCCCGACCGGCACGCCCGCCGGCATCTGCACGATCGAATAAAGGCTGTCGGCGCCCTTGAGCGCGCTGGTCTCGACCGGAACGCCGAGCACGGGAAGCGTCGTCATCGCCGCGACCATGCCGGGAAGATGCGCCGCCCCGCCCGCGCCGGCGATCACCACCTTGAAGCCCGCCGCGCGCGCGCCCTTGGCGAACTTCGTCAGCCGGTCGGGCGTGCGGTGCGCCGAGACGATCTTCGCCTCGTAGGGAACCTTCGAGATCGTCGAGGCGCTCCGCCGCGTGGCGCATCGTCGCCCAGTCGGACTGGCTGCCCATGACGATGGCGACGCGGGGCGCGGCGATGGCCTGGGCTTTTTGGGCCGGTTCGGGGCCATGCTCTCTTCAACCTGTGGATAAGTGGGATTACGCGACGCGAGACGTCCCGCATGCCACATTTCCCGCCCGCGCTCCATGCCGGAACCGGCGGAAAAGCCGGCCTCAGGCGATGATGTCCGGGAGCAGCTTGTCCTCCAGCGCGGAGATGCGGTCCTTCAGCATCAGCTTGCGCTTTTTCAGCCGCTGGATCTGCAAATTGTCGGGCCGCGGCTGGCATCTCCAGCGCCGCGATGGAATCGTCCAGGTCCCGGTGCTCCTGCCGGAGCCGGGCCAGCTCGTTTCTGACCGCCGCATCAGTGACTTGGACCACCCGGCCTTCATCGCCCATCGTGGTGCCCGCCTCCTCGTAATTCCCTAAAAGACTAGCACGGGGGCAGATCGGACGAAATCGCATCGCCCCCTTTACGTAACGGTAGGTAACTGGCCGGAACCGGTTCGACAGGAATCGGCGTTTGTGTCATTCTTTCTACATTCCGGCTTACATGGAGGCGCGAATGCCCGTTGAATTGCATCTTGCGGAGCTCGAACGGCGACATCAGGCGTTGAAGCAGGAAATCCAGGAGGCGCAGAGCCACCCGGGCTTCGACGAATTTGAGGTCACCACGCTGAAGCGGCGCAAGCTGCGTCTCAAGGATGAGATCGCGAAATTGAAGCAGGAGACCATGCACTAGGGGTGCAGGTGAGTGAGGGGCGCCGCGAGGCGCCCTTCTGCGTAAAGAGGGCGCCTGCGGGCGCCCTTCGCGTTTTCAGAGGCTCTTGGCGCTTTCTCTCAGCCGGTATTTCTGCATCTTGCCGGTCGATGTTTTCGGGATCTCGGCGAAGACGATCGATCGCGGGCACTTGTAGCGGGCGAGATGATTGCGCGTGTGCGCGATGAGCTCCTCCTCCGTCGCGCTCGCGCCCGGCTTCAGCTCCACGAACGCAAGCGGCGTCTCGCCCCATTTCTCGTCGGGTTTCGCGACGACGGCGACGACAGCGACAGCCGGATGCTTGTAGAGCGCCTCCTCCACCTCGATCGAGGAGATGTTCTCCCCGCCTGAAATGATGATGTCCTTCGAGCGGTCCTTAAGCTGCACGTAGCCGTCGGGGTGGAGGACGCCGAGGTCGCCGGAGTGGAACCAGCCGTCCTTCAGCGCCGCCTCGGTCGCCGCCGGGTTCTTGAGATAGCCCTTCATCACGATGTTGCCGCGGAAGAAGACTTCGCCGAGCGTCTCGCCGTCGGCCGGCACGGGCTGAAGCGACTGCGGATCGAACACCGCCAGGTCCTCCAGCGCCGGATAGCGCACGCCCTGCCGTGCCTTCCGCGCCGCCTGCGCCGGCGCGTCGAGCGCGTCCCATTCGCTCTTCCATTCGTTGACGACCGCCGGTCCGTAGGTCTCGGTCAGCCCGTAGACATGCGTCACCGCGAAGCCGGCCTCCGCCATCGCCTTCAGAACCGATTCCGGCGGCGGTGCGGCGGCGGTGATGAACGCGACCTTTTGCGTCGAACGGCCGCTTGTCGGCCTCGCTCGCATTGACGATCACCGCCATGACCGCCGGCGCGCCGCAAAGATGCGTCACGCGATGCTCGGCGATCGCCTCGAAGATCGCCTTGGCGCGCACCCATCTCAAGCACACATGCGTGCCCGCCAGCGCCGAGATCGTCCAGGGAAAGCACCAGCCGTTGCAGTGGAACATCGGCAGCGTCCAGAGATAGACCGGATGCTGCCCCATCCCGCCGGCGAGCGCGTTCGCGTAGCACATCAGCGCGGCGCCGCGATGATGATAGACGACGCCCTTCGGGTTGCCGGTGGTGCCTGACGTGTAGTTCAGGCTGATCGCATCCCACTCGTCGGCCGGCATGCGCCATTCGAAGCCGGGATCGCCCTCCGCGATCAGCGCTTCATAGTCGAGCGTGCCGATCGGAGCGCCCTTCTTGGCAGGCGCGTCGGTGGGATACTCGGGATCGTCGAAGTCGACGACGAGCGGCTTCGCGCGCGATTGTCTGAGCGCCTCCGCCATCACCGCGGAGAACTCGGCATCGACGATCACGGCCTTCGATTCGGAGTGCTCGAGCTGGAAGGCGATCAGCGCGGCGTCGAGCCGCGTATTGATCGCCTGCAGCACGGCGCCGAGCATCGGCACGCCGTAATGCGCTTCAAGCATCGGCGGCGTGTTCGCCAACATGACGGAAACCGTGTCGCCGACACCGATCCCGCGCCGCTCAAGCGCTGATGCGAGCTGGCGGCGCGCGGCGGTAGAAGTCGGCGTAGCTCAGGCGCTGGCTGCCATGCACGACGGCGGGACGATCGGGGAAAATCTCCGCCGACCGTTCGAGGAAGACGAGCGGCGTCAGCGGCTGGTAGTTCGCCGCATTCCTCGGGAGGTCGTCGTTGTAGGCGGAGCGCGTCACAAGCCCGACCCTAGAGGAGGCCGCAGTCTCAGGACTAGGCGGCGTCGCCCTGCTCCGTCGCGGTGAGACGCGCGCAGCCGCTCCGCGATCCGCTCGACGCGCGACGCGGCGCGGTTGAGGCTCTCGGCAAAATTCTGCGCCAGTCCGTCGATGCGCATCGCGGTGTCGGCGCGCCCGTCGCGCAAGCATCTGAAGCTCCTGCTCCATGCGCGTCCAGCCGCTCCTCGGTGTCGCCGAGACGGTCGGTCATCAGGATTCCGGCCATCACCATCAGGCGCTGGTCGCCGATCTCGCCGAGCACGCCGCGCAGCTCGTTGATCGCCGCGTCGAAGCGCTGGCCGAGCTCGGCCACATGGTCCTCCTCCCCGTCCTCACAGGCCATGCGGTAGACACGCCCGTTCACGGTGAGATTGACCTGCGCCATCAGCCTCTCCTCCTCGTCCGCGGCGAGCACCGCGCGGATTGTCTCGATCGCGCTGTCGAGACGGCGCGACACGTCGCGGTTGATCGTTTCAAGCTTGGCGGCGCGCGCCTGCGCCTGATCGAGCTTCTCGGCCAGGCCGTGCGCGATCGGAGGAGAGCATCTGCACCTCCTCGGCAAGCGCGTCGGCTCCGTGCGAAAACGACAGGCGCTCCTCGACGACATGCTCCAGGGTTTGGAGCGCCGCCTCCAGCCGCTTCACCGCCTGTTCCGTCGAGGACGGCATACACCCGCCCTTTTTCGCCCGCGTCAAGAGCCTGCTTTCTACCCGATCGCGCCGCGCAATCAAGCGGTTGCAGGACGAAAATTCAGCGATACTTGAAGCTGGCGGGTGCCGCAGCCCGACTTCCCCGTCCGTTTTGCGGCAAACGGCTCGGACCGGGCGAGCCGAGTCCAGGAGGACGAGGCCGCCCCGAGCTGAACCGGCGCGGCGTGCAGAGGATGCTCATTCGGGCAGGCCGGCTCTGCGCATCCCCTCCTCCCATCGCGCGAAGTCTTCCGCGCGGCGAATGGGCAGGAGGCTCTTGAGGTTGGAGAGCCGCAGTCCCGGGTTGAGTTCGCGCAGACGCTTCATCGCCTTCTCCGCCTCCTCCTGCCGTCCGGCGAGCGCTCCGCCCGCGGCAGCCACGCAGAGCCCAACGAAGAAGTTCGGTTGCTCGCGCACCGCGGACTCCGCCGACGCCAGCGCTTCCTCGTAGCGGCCGGCGAAAAAATGCGCATGCGCGGCGGCAATTCGCATGCCGAACGTCTGCGGGTCCTGCGGGCTGAGCCGCATGGCGTGGGCGGCTCGCTCGATAGCGATTTCCGTTTCGCCCATGAACGCCTTCGCCAGAGCGCTGAAGTGCCACGCCCACGCGAGGTTGGGGTTGAGATCGAGGGAACGATCGATCAGCGCCACGCCGTCTTCGAGATCGCCGGCGACAATCATCAGGGCGAAGCCGGCATTGCAGAGCGCAAGCGAATCGTCCTTTCCAAGCTCGGCTGCCCGCCACGCTAGGCGCCGCACTTCGGCGATCTCGCTCGCCTTGTCGCTGACCCAGCTGAAGCCCACCCGCTGCACGTAGCAGCGCGCCGCCATCCCGTATGCCGCGGCGTAGCTTGGATCGAGCTCGATTGCGCGCGCGAACAGCGTCGACGCCCGCAAATTCGCTTCCTTGCTGAACTCGTGAAAAGCGGCCATGCCGCGGAGGTAGTAGTCGTAGGCGTCGAGGCTCTCCGTCGGCTTGCGTTTGGCCCGTTCGATCTCGGCCTGCTCGAGCCTCGGCGCGATGGCGCCGACGACGCTCGCCGTCACCTGGTCTTGCAGATCGAAAACGTCGGCAAGCTCGCCATCGAAGCGGTCGGCCCATAGATGCGCGCCGGTCGATGCGTCGATGAGCTGGCCGGCGATGCGCACGCGATTCCCTGCCTTGCGCACGCTCCCTTCAAGCACATAGCGCACGCCGAGCTCGCGCCCGACCTGCTTCACGTCGACCGCACGGCCCTTGTATGTGAAGCTCGAATTGCGCGCGATGACGAAGAGCCAGCGCGTACGCGACAGCGCGGTGATGATGTCCTCAACGATGCCGTCGGCGAAGTAGTCCTGCTCCGGATCGCCGCTCATGTTCTGGAACGGCAGCACGGCGATCGACGGCTTGTCGGGCAGGCTGAGTGCCGGACGCTCGGCGGCGACGTTGGTGCTGTCGGTCGCGCCCGGACGCAGGCGGTAGGCTCTGACGGGCCGCGCGATGTTCTTCACCGTCTGCTCGCCCATATCCTCGAAGCCGCAAGTCGAGCTTGCCGCGCACCTCGTCATGAACCTTGGCCGAGATGCACGTGCCGCCGGGCTCGGCCAACCCTTCCAGCCGCGCGGCGATGTTCACGCCCTCGCCGTAGATGTCCTCCCCTTCGCCGATCACGTCGCCGAGGTTGATGCCAACGCGAAACACGATCCGCTTAGCCTCGGGCAGCGGCTCGTTCGCCTCCGTCATCTTGCGCTGAAGCTCGAGCGCGCCGGTCACTGCGTTCATCGCACTGCCGAACTCGATCAGGACACCGTCGCCGATGACTTTGACGATGCGCCCGCCGTGCGCCCGGACGGTCGGCTCAAGAACGGACGCGCGTCGCTCCTGCAGGGCCGCGAGCGTGCCGGCTTCGTCCGCCTCCATGAGGCGGCTGTATCCCACGACGTCAGCCATCATCACGGCGGCCAGGCGGCGTTCCATGTCTGCCACGTACCTCCGGCGCAGGACACTAGCCTCCTGCGGGGGGACAATCCACGCCGTCGCGGGCCGAGGGTCCTCCACACCGGTGGCAAGCGGGTGAGCGGAATCGCGCCCAGCAGGGTCGCTAAGCGCTCGGTTCCACGGGATGCTCGAGCGCGAAGGCGAAGTCGCTGCCTAATCCCTTGAACGCCAGGGTGATCCAGATCAGCGCCATGGGTTCGAGGAGCCGCGCCGCCGCCAACCCTCCAAGGTCGACGGGCTCGAATTCCAGGCTTCGCACCAGCTCAAGCACCTTGGGCTTCCGCTCCGCGTCGTCGCCGGCGACGAGCATGAGGGGCTGCTGATAGAAGCGCGAAGCGCTCGCCATGTTGCTGGCCCCGGTCGTGTTGAAGACCTTGAAGACGCTCGCGCCCTTCGCCCAGCCCGCCACCGCTTCTCCGCCGGAGCGATCGTGCCCGATCTCAAGCGCCAGCGATCCGTCGCGCATCACGAGCGGGTTGGTGCAGTCGAGGACGATCTTGCCCGACAGATTGCCCGCCGATGCGATCGCCGCTTCCGTCGCAGGCCAGGGCGTCGCGACGATGACGAACTCGGCCGGGGCGACCGCCTCGTCGACGGCGTGCACGGAAGCGCTCGGGACACCGTCGCTCAAGCCGGCGTGTCGCGGAGAGCCCGGGTCGCGGACTCCATAGCGAACCGTGTGACTAAGAGCGGCAAAGGCGCCGCCGAGAGCGCTTCCGACGCTTCCGGCGCCGATGACTGCGATGACTGACATGGCGAGCTCCAGGCTGTTCCAAGGAACTAAACCTGGACGCGCAGGGACGGTCGTGCAAGCGAGTCCTGGGCGCGCCGCTCAACGGCGCGTTAAGGCCCCCTCGCGTTCGCATGCGCGGTCCAGGTCGACCCGCGTGAAGCAGCGCTCTGCGCCACGCACGCTCGATCGGCAAGAAGACTTCGGCCTAAGCATCGACGACGAGCGTCTCCACCGAGAGGATCGTCGGCAGGTGCTGTGCGATCTCCTGCCAGCTGTCGCCCTCGTCGGCGCTGGCGAAGAGCGAGCCGGAGTTCGTGCCGAAGTAGACGCCGGCCGGGTCGAGCCGGTCGGTCGCCATCGCCTGGCGGAGAACCGCGAAGAACGCGTTCTCCTGCGGCAGGCCCTCGCGCCGCGCTTCCCAGGTGTCGCCGCCGTCGCGCGTGCGCCAGACCGCCGCCTTGCCGTCAGGCGGGAAGCGGCCGGCCTCGGCCCCGTTGAGCGGCAGGAGAAAGAGCGTCTGAGCGTCGCGCGGGTGCGCGGCAGCGGGAAAGCCGAAGGAGGACGGCAGGCCCGCCTCGATGCTCTCCCACGTCCGTCCGCCGTCGTCGCTGCGGTACATGCCGCAATGATTCTGCTGGTAGAGGCGGCCGGACTCCGGCGCTCTGACCAGGCAGTGCACGCATTGCCCGAACACCGGATAGCGCTGCCCCTCCGGCATGAAGTCGGCGCGCGTGCCGCTGTTGCGAGGTTCCCAGGTCTTGCCGCCGTCACCGGAATGGAAGACGCCGACGGCGGACATCCCGACCCAGATCTGGTTCTCGTCCGTCGGGTCGAGCGCGATCGAGTGAAGGATGAGCCCGGCGCCGCCGCCGCGCCACTCGGGGCGCGTCGGGTGCTTTTGCAGACCTTCCACGTGCTGCCACGACTGGCCGCCATCGCTGCTCTTGAAGAGCCCCGCCGGCTTCACGCCGGCATAGAGGTCGCCGTTCCGCGGCGCGAGACTCCACACCGCCTGGACCGGCTCCGCGGCGCCCTCCTCGTAGGCGAGCCCTTCGCCCGAATGTGTCCAGGTCTCGCCGAGGTCGGTCGATTTCCACACGTCGTGGCCGAACCAGCCGTTGCCGCCGCCGGCATAGATCGCGCCGCTTGCCTCGTCCGCGATGACGTGGTTCAGCGGCCATCCGTTGCAGAGCGGCCCGCTGAGCTCCCAGGAGCGCCGCTTGGCGTCGCCTTTCGCCAGGAACGCGCCCTTCGTCGTGCCGATGAGGACGATGACATTTTTCGCCAACCTTCCCTCCCTCGCCCGGAGCAAATCGTCGGCAGACGGACAACCGCCGGCCGACGCCACCCTCGCTATTGTTCCGTTCCCTCGAAGGCTTTTTTGAGTTCCGCGATATCGAATTTCACCATCTTCAGCATGGCCTCGGTGACGCGCCGTACCTTCGCCTTGTCCTTGTCGCGCATCATCTCGCCAAAAGCCTTCGGGACGATCTGCCAGGACACGCCGTAGCGGTCCTTGAGCCACCCACACTGCTCGGTCGATCCGCCCTCCGAAAGCGCGTTCCACAGCCGGTCGATCTCCGCCTGGTCGTCGCAGTTCACGATGAAGGAGATCGCGTGGTTGAACGGGTCGAGCGGGCCGGCGGTCATCGCCAGGAACTGCTGCCCGGCAAGCGTGAACTCCACGACCTTGACGGAACCCTCCGGACCGCTCGGCGTGTCGGCGGCGAGCGCCGTCACGCTGTCGATGCTGGAATTCGGAAGCAGCGAGACGTAGAGCCGTGCCGCCTCCTCGGCCTTTTCCGCGTACCAAAGGCTTGGAATGATCTTCGACACGCAGACGCCTCCCGCTCTTCAATTGCTCGCGACAGCAGCCGAAATCGCAGCCGTTCACCCTCTCCAGCCCGTCGCGCTTTGTGCGATCGGATCATGACTGGACATTTTGCGTTGATATCAACATTATGCTGCAATGTCAAAACACGACGAGCTGCCTTTCGCTTTAACGCATGAAGTCCGCGACACCTGCCTTTGCCTGCATGTGCAGCGCGCGGCGCGCGCGCTGGCGCGCCGCTACGATGAGGCGCTGCGGCCCGCCGGACTGACGCACGGCCAGTTCTCGCTGCTGATGTCGGTGAACCGGCCCGAGGCGCCGACGATCGGCGACGTCGCCGCCCTGCTTGCCATGGACCGCACCACCGTCACGGCGAACCTGAAGCCGCTCGAACGCCGCGGGCTCGTGCGCACGAAAGCGGACGCCGACGACAAGCGCATCCGCCGGATGATGCTCACGCCCGCCGGCCGGCGGGCTCTCCTCGCCGCCATGCCGTCCTGGCGGGAAGCGCAGGCGGAGACCGCGCGCCTCGTCGCCCACCTCGGCGCCGATCGCCTGAGGGCGGGCCTCCGCGCGCTTTCTTGAGATCCCAGCGCCACGAGGCGATCGCCTGCGTTGACTCAGGAAGGCAAGCTGATATCAGTGCCGCCGCAATCCGGAACGTTTGAAGGATAGGCTTGCTTCGCGGCGCGCCGTGGGGCGTCTTTTCACGGCGGAAGCTCATGACAGACGCGGTCGATCCCAAAGTGATGGCCAACGCGATCCGCGCGCTTGCGATGGACGCGGTGGAGAAGGCGAATTCCGGCCACCCCGGCATGCCGATGGGCATGGCCGACGTCGCCACCGTGCTCTTCACCCGCTACCTGAAGTTCGATCCGACCGACCCCGACTGGCCGGACCGCGACCGCTTCGTGCTCTCCGCCGGGCACGGCTCGATGCTCCTCTATTCGCTGCTCTATCTCACCGGCTATCCAGAGATGACGCTCGACGAGCTGAAGCGTTTCCGGCAGTTGCATTCGAAGACGCCGGGGCACCCGGAGAGCTTCGACACGATCGGCGTCGAGACCACCACCGGGCCGCTCGGCCAGGGCGTCGCCACGTCGGTCGGCATGGCGCTTGCCGAAAGAATGCTCGCGGCCGAGTTCGGCGAGGACATCGTCGACCACAAGACTTTCGTGCTCTGCTCCGACGGCGACCTTATGGAGGGCATCAGCCACGAGGCGATCGCGCTTGCCGGGCACTTGAGGCTCAACAAGCTGATCTTCCTCTACGACGACAACGGCGTCTCGATCGACGGCCCGCTGACGCTCTCCGATTCGGTCGATCAAGTCGCCCGCTTCAGGGCAGCCGGCTGGAACGCCACGCAGATCGAGGGGCTGAACCACGAGGCCGTATCGGAAGCGATCGACGCGGCGCTGACGTCGGATCGCCCGAGCATGATCGCCTGCAAGACCGTGATCGGCTACGGCGCGCCCAAGAAGGCAGGGACCTCAAAGGCGCATGGCGAAGCGCTCGGCGCCGAGGAGCTTGCCGGTGCCAAGAAGGCGCTCGGTTGGGAGGTACGGCCCGTTCGTCATCCCGGACAGTATTCTTGCGGCATGGCGCGATGCCGGAAAGCGCGGCGCACCCGCACGCGCCGCGTGGCAGAAACGGATGGCGGCGAAGGACGCGGTGAAGCGCGGCGAGTTCGAGCGGCGGCTCGCGCGCAAGCGTCCCGCGGCGCTCACAAAGGCGTTCGATGACTTGAAGGCGAAGATCGCCGCGGATAAGCCCACGCTTGCGACGCGCAAATCGAGCGAGCTGGTGCTGGAATCGATCACCGTCGCGATGCCGGAGCTGATCCTCGGCTCCGCCGATCTGACGCCGTCGAACAACACGCAGACCAAGAACCTCTCCAACATCAAGCCCGGCGACTATTCCGGCCGCTACATCCACTACGGCATCCGCGAGCACGGCATGGCTGCCGCCATGAACGGCATGGCCATGCATCGCGGCCTGCAGCCGGCGGGCGGCACGTTCTTCGTCTTCAGCGATTACGCCCGTCCCGCCATGCGCATCGCGGCGCTATCGTCGATTCCCGTCGTCTACGTCATGACGCACGACTCGATCGGGCTCGGCGAAGACGGGCCAACGCACCAGCCGGTCGAGCATCTGGCGGCGCTCCGCTGCATGCCGAACATGCGCGTCTTCCGTCCGGCCGATGCGATGGAGACAGCCGAGTGCTGGCAGCTTGCGCTGGAGCGGCTCGACGGCCCCACGGTCCTGGCGCTCACCCGGCAGAACCTTGCGCCGGCGCGCACGACGGTCGCGAAGTCCAATCTCTGCGCGCAAGGGGCCTACGAGGTTTCGCCGGCGTCCGCAAAGGCGCTCGCGACGATCTTCGCCTCGGGCTCCGAGGTGGAACTCGCGATCAACGCCCAGAAGCTCCTGAAGGACAAAGGCATCGCGGCCCGCGTCGTCTCCGTCCCCTCGCTCGAGCTGTTCCTCGCGCAGCCGGAGGATTACCGCGCAAAAGTGATCGGCGATGCGCCGGTGAAGCTTGCCGTGGAAGCTGCGGTCCGCTTCGGCTGGGATGCTGTGATCGGACCGGACGGCCTCTTCGTCGGCATGCACAGTTTCGGCGCCAGCGGCCCCTACAAGGACGTCTACAGGAATTTCGGCATTACCGCCGAGGCGGTCGCTGACGCCGTCGTCAAGCGGCACAACGCCTGATACCGATCGGAGAAAGAGACATGACCACGAGAGTCGCCATCAACGGATTTGGCCGCATCGGACGCTTGGTCCTTCGCGCCATCGTCGAGTCGGGCAGGAAGGACATCGAGGTCGTCGCCATCAACGACCTTGGGCCGGTGGAGACCAACGCGCATCTGCTGCGCCGCGACTCCGTCCACGGCAAGTTCCCGCACGAGGTCAAGGTCGACGGCGACACGATCGACGCCGGCGCCGGGCGCATGAAAGTGACGGCGGAGCGCGATCCCTCGAAGCTTCCCCACAAGGAGCTCGGCGTCGACATCGCGCTCGAGTGCACCGGCATCTTCACCTCGAAGGAGAAGGCCATGGCGCACATCAAGGCGGGCGCCAAGCGCGTTCTGATCTCGGCGCCGGGCGAAAATGCCGACCTGACGGTGGTCTACGGCGTCAACGACGACAAGCTCAATAAGAACCACATCGTCGTCTCCAACGCCTCATGCACGACCAACTGCCTCGTGCCGGTCGTGCACGTGGTGCACAACGCGATCGGCATCGAGCACGGCTTCATGACGACGATCCACTCCTACACCGGCGACCAGCCGACGCTCGACACGCTGCACAAGGATCTCTACCGGGCGCGCGCCGCGGCGCTCAACATCATCCCGACGACGACCGGCGCGGCGAAGGCCGTCGGCCTTGTGATCCCGGAACTCAACGGCAAGCTCGACGGCGCCTCCATGCGCGTGCCGACGCCGAACGTCTCGCTGGTCGATTTCAAGTTCGTCGCCAAGCGGCCGACGTCGGTCGACGAGATCAACAACGCTCTGATCGAAGCGTCGAAGTCGAACCGCCTGAAGGGCATCCTGGAGTTCACCACGGAGAAGCTCGTCTCCTCCGACCTGAACCACGATTCCGCGTCCTCGACGGTCGCCGTCGACCAGACCAAGGTGATCGGCGGCACCTTCGGCCGCGTCGTCTCGTGGTACGACAACGAGTGGGGCTTCTCCAACCGCATGGCCGACACGGCCGTGGCGATGGGGAAGCTCGGCTAGAGGAAGCGGGACGCGGCGTCCGGCCGGACGCCGCGCTCGAACTTCGGGCGCTCAGCGCCCGTAGGTGTAGGTGACGCTCGCCTTGTCGAGCGTGCTGAAGTGCAGGTTGAACCCGACCACTGCGCCCGACGCGTTCTCATCGACGGGGAGAGCGTCGGCCGTCACCGCAAAGATCGTGATGACGTAGTGGTGCGGCGCGTCGCCCTGCGGCGGACACGGTCCGAAATAGGCCGCCGTGCCGGCATCGTTCCGCGACTGCACTGCGCCCGCCGGGAGCTTGCCGTTGCCGGCTTCGCCGGCTCCCTCATCCAGGCTCATGGTCGTGGGCGGCAGGTTCGCGACCTCCCAGTGCCAGAAGCCGCTGCCGGTCGGCGCATCCGGATCGTAGATGGTCAGCGCAAGGCTCTTGGCATCCGCCGGCACGTCCTTCCACACCAGCGGAAGCGAGACATTCTCGCCGCTGCAGCCGAACGCATTGGCCGTGTATTTGTCCGGTATCTTGCCGTCGCTCCCGATCGCGGGGCTCGAAATCTCGAAAGCCGCCGCGGGACCGACGAGAGCGAGCGAGGCTATTGCCGCGCAAAGATGAAGCAGTTTCACGTCGATCTCCTCCCTTGAGACGCCCGCATTTGCTGCGTGGACGCCGTACATGATCGGTCCTCGCCAATCCCGGCGCAACCAGGATCAGCGCGGCATGCGATAGAGATAGTAGCGATCCGCTTCGACACCGGCGGGCGGCGCGATCTTGAAGTCCGCAAGCGCCGGCAGCGCCTGGTCGCTCGCGACGATCGCGCCGGGCGCGAGAAGCGGCAATATCTGCGGCCCGAGCCATTCCGCGAAGCGGCGGTTGCGATCGTCGTCGCCGGTCCCGATGTCGGAGTGGACGAAGGCCGCCTTGCCGCCGAAGCGCGCGCGCGCGGCGGGAAGCGTCTCTTCGAGGTTCCCGACGATCAGCCGGTCGGGCGCCGGGGTCGAGGCCGGGTGCGCTTGCGGGTTCCGCTCGAACACGTAGACGTCGCGATCAGGCAGCCGGGCACGCAGATGATCGAAGCTGCGGCCATTGCCGAGGCCGAATTCGATCACCACGCCCGCAATGCCGGCGACCTCGGCGACCGCCCAGTCGAGGCAGGCGCGTTGCGCCTTGAGCCGGCGGATGGCCTTGTCGAGGCGGGTCAGGGGCTGGCCGGCAGGGGTCAAATCATGTGTCCTTGCGTCTGCCTCAATCGGCAAGCCGCCGCCCCCTGTCAACCGGCACGCGTGGATGATAAGAGGCAGCCGATCAATCCAGGGCGACACGCTGAAATGCAGTTCCGGACTCTCAAGGACGCGGGCGATCTCAAGGGCAAGCGCGTGCTCCTCCGCGTCGATCTGAACGTGCCCGTCAAGAACGGCACGGTGACCGACGCAACGCGGATCGAGCGCGTCGCACCGACGATCCGCGCGCTGTCAGACGCCGGCGCCAAGGTCGCGATCCTCGCACATTTCGAGCGCCCGAAGGGAAAGCGCGTGCCGGAAATGTCGCTGAAGCCGGTCGCCGCGGCGGTCGCAAAAGTCGTCGGCCGCCCCGTCAAGTTCGTCGACGATTGCATCGGAGCGGAAGCCGAAGCGGCGGTCAAAAACCTTGCCGACGGCGGCATCGCGGTTCTGGAGAATACGCGCTTCCACGCCGGCGAGGAAGCGAACGATCCCGCGTTCGTCGCCGAGCTCGCCAAGCTCGGCGACGTCTACGTGAACGACGCCTTCTCCGCCGCGCATCGCGCGCACGCTTCGACCGAAGGGCTTGCGCACAAGCTTCCGGCCTATGCCGGGCTTGCGATGCAGGAAGAGCTCGAAGCGCTCGATCGTGCGCTCGGCAATCCGAAACACCCCCTCGTCGCCATCGTCGGCGGTGCCAAGATTTCGTCCAAGCTCGAGCTGCTCGCCAATCTGATCCAGAAGGTCGACGCGCTCGTCATCGGCGGCGGCATGGCGAACACCTTCCTCGCCGCGAAGGGCGTCGCCATCGGCAAGTCGCTGAACGAGCCGGACCTGGAGAAGACCGCGAAGCAGATCATGCTCTCCGCCGCCGAGAAGGGCTGCGCCATCGTGCTGCCGACCGACGTAGTCGCCGCGACCGCGTTCGAGGCGAACGCACCGCACGCGACTGTCGCCGCCGAGGACGTGCCGGCCGATCGGATGATCCTCGACGTCGGAGAGAAGAGCGTCGCCGCGATCAACCAGTGGATCGACAAGGCCGCGACGCTCGTCTGGAACGGCCCGCTCGGCGCCTTCGAGAAGGCACCCTTCGACCGCGGCACGGTAGCAGCGGAAAAGCACGCAGCGGAGCGCACGCGCGCGGGAAAACTCCTTTCCGTTGCCGGCGGCGGCGACACCGTCGCGGCCCTGAACCATGCCGGCGTAGCGGACGACTTCAGCTACGTCTCGACCGCCGGCGGCGCCTTCCTCGAATGGCTGGAAGGCAAAGCGCTGCCGGGCGTCGAGGCGCTCCGCCGCAGCGGGTCTTGAGATCAAGCACGAGATTGAAGGGAGAACAGCCATGAGCGAGAGGCTGGAAGACATCGCAATCAAGATGGTCGCCGAGGGCAAGGGCATCCTGGCGGCCGACGAGAGCACCGGCACGATCAAGAAGCGCTTCGATTCGATCAAGATCGACAACACGGAAGAGAACCGCCGTGACTATCGCGAGATGATGTTCGCGACCGGCGAAGCGATGAAGAACTGCATTTCCGGCGTCATCCTCTTCGACGAGACGATCCGGCAGAAGGCGAAGAACGGCACGCCGCTCGTCGCCTTGATCGCTTCGGCGGGTGCGGTGCCCGGGATCAAGGTCGACGCCGGCGCGCACGACCTTGCCGGCTTCCCCGGCGAGAAGATCACCGAAGGGCTCGACGGCCTGCGCGGCCGGCTGAAGGAGTATCACGGCCTCGGCGCGCGCTTCGCGAAATGGCGGGCGGTGATCACGATCGGCGACGACGGAAGGCCGAGCTGGAACTGCATTCACGCCAACGCGCAGGCGCTCGCGCGCTACGCCGCGCTCTGCCAGGAGCAGATGATCGTGCCGATCGTCGAGCCGGAAGTGCTGATGGACGGGCCCGAGGCCAAGCACGGAATCGATCGCTGCTACGACGTGACGGTGTGGACGCTGCAGACCGTGTTCCACGAGCTCTTCGTGGCGGGCGTCAAGCTCGAAGGCATGGTGTTGAAGCCGAACATGGTCGTGCCCGGCCAGCATTCCGGCACGAAGGCGAGTGTCGAGGAGGTCGCGGAGAAGACCGTGAAGGCGCTGAAGACCACCGTGCCGGCGGCCGTTCCCGGCATCGCGTTCCTCTCCGGCGGCCAGTCGGACGAGGAAGCGACGGCGCATCTTTCGGCAATGAACGCCATCTACGACCTCCCCTGGAAGCTCACCTTCTCCTACGGGCGGGCGCTGCAGGCCGCGGCGCTCAAGGCCTGGGGCGGCAAGCCCGCGAATATCAAGGCCGCGCAAGCCGCCTTCGCGCATCGGGCGAAGATGAACGGGCTTGCGGCGACCGGCGCGTGGAAGAAGGACCTCGAGCGCAAGGCGGCGTGACGGCTCCGACCCGAAAATCGCCGGATTGATCGGTTGGAAGGAGCGCCGTCTCCTTCCCATCTTCCGGACATGACGGACCGAGCCGAACCCACCCGCTTGTTTCTCGTCACGCCGCCGACAATCGACGCGACGCACTTTCCCGCCCGTCTGCGGGAGGCGCTGGCGGCGGGCGACGTGGCGGCGGTTCTGATCGCCGGTGCGCCGCAGGCCGAGATCGGGGCGCTCGCCGCCGTGCTCGTGCCGATCATCCAGGAGAAGGGCGCCGCCGCGCTCGTCGCCGACGACACACGGGTCGCCGGCCATGCGAAGGCCGACGGTGTCCAGATCGCGACCGGGCTTTCGGATCTGAAGCTCGCGGTCGAGTCGTTCCGTCCGAAGCGGATCGTCGGGGCGGGCAACCTTGGGTCTCGGCACGCGGCAATGGAAGCCGGCGAGGCCGGCCCCGACTATCTCTTCTTCGGCCGCCCGCACGGCGACACGCACGCTATGCCCCATCCGAAGGCGCTTGAGCTTGCCGAATGGTGGTCGGAGCTGATGGAACTCCCCGCGGTCATCATGGCCGGCCGCTCGCTCGACGGCGTCGGCGAAGCCGCGGCGACCGGCGCCGCCTTCGTCGCGCTCGGCGACGCAGTCTGGTCGCACCCGGCCGGGCCGGGCGAGGCGATCCGCGCGGCGATGGCGACCCTCGCCAAGGAAGGACGGCAGGCGGCATGAGGCGCCTCGCATTTCTTTCGGCTCTGGCGCTTGCCGTCGCAGCGCCCGCCTCGGCGCAGAGCGCGGAGACCGGCGCAAGCAATCCACCCTCGATCGAAGAGCGCATCGACCAGGGGCTCGACGCCGCCACCGGGAACGCGAGCCCGGGCGGGATCGCGCCCCGCATCCCGGCGTCGCCTGGAATCTCGTCGGCGCGGCCGCTCGGCGACACCGACGCGTCGCTGAACGCGCCGACCGGGCCGCATCGATTGCGCACCACGCTCGACCCGGCCGGCATCGAGCAGCGCATCGACAAGGGGCTGACCGCCGCCGGCGAACAATCCGCCTTCCCTCCCGACTATGCCTTCGGCGCGTTCCAGCGCGGCTGGTTTTTGACCGCATTCTCGCTCGCGCTCGACCGCGCCAAGAACGGCGACCACGCGGCGCAGACGCTGCTCGGAGTCCTGCTCTCGCGCGGCCTCGGCGTGAAGCAGGACCTTGCCGCCGCCGCCGACTGGTTCAAGCTCGCCGGAAACGGCGGCGACCCGGAGGCGCTCTATGCGCTCGGCCAGCTTTATCTCGACGGCAGCGGCGTCGCGCAGGACCCCGCCAAGGCGGCCGAGCTGTTCCGCAAGGCGGCCGACGACGACCAGCCCGGCGCCGCGCGCGAGCTTGGCTATCTGCTGCTGCAGGGAAAAGGCGTCGACAAGAACCCGATGCTCGCCGCCGCCTTCCTGAGGCGCGCCGCCGGGCTCGGCGACTTGGACGCGCAGTACACGCTCGCCGGTCTCTATGTCGACGGCGTCGGCGTCGTCGCCGACGATACGCAGGCGACGCGCTGGTTCGCCGAGGCCGCGAAGAACGGCCACGTCGGCGCCGAGGTCGAATACGCGATCATGCTCGCCAACGGACGCGGCACGCAGAAGGATCTGGCGGCGGCGGCCACTTGGTTCGCACGCGCGGCGGAACTCGACAACCCGGTGGCGCAGCTTCGCCTTGCTCGCATGTACGTGGAGGGCGACGGGGTGAAAAGCGATTCGGCGGCAGCCGCGCGCTGGTACCTCATCGCCAAGGACGGCGGGCTCGCGGACGACCACATGGACGCCTGGCTGAAAGGGCTCGATTCGGAGACGCTGAAGGCCGCAGAGGCGGAAGCCAAGCGTTGGGCGCAGCTCCGGCGCGGCGTATTCCAGACCGCTCTCGCGCCGCCGCCGGCGCAGGGCGCGCCGGTGGACAATTCCACCGAGTAGCGATATATGCGGCCACCCTGCGGCGCCTCGGCGCCGCCGGAACGATCAGCATTCTCGAATTCAGCGCTTCGGCGGAGCGGCCGCTCTCGTAGACTTGCGGCGTTCGAGCGAAGCGCGCGCGACACGGGAAAGGAACGGACGGACGTGCAGGTTATCGTCAGGGACAACAACGTCGACCAGGCGCTGAAGGCGCTGAAGAAGAAGATGCAGCGCGAGGGCATCTTCCGCGAAATGAAGCTCCGCAACCATTACGAAAAGCCGTCGGAGAAGAAGGCGCGCGAGAAGGCGGAAGCCGTGCGCCGTGCGCGCAAGCTTGCGCGCAAGCGCGCACAGCGCGAGGGACTGATCCCAAGCAAGCGCCGCGCGGCGCGTTGATCCTTAGCCGCGCCCGGCGTTGTAGAGACAATCGCGCCCGCCAGCGGCGCTGGGCTGGCACGGACATGAACTGATGATGCGCGCGGCCTCTCTTCGTCCCTCGAGCCTCTGGATGGTCGGCGCGCTGGCGCTCGGGCTCGCCGCCTGCCAGTCGCAGGTCTCACGCTTCCCCGTCTCCGTCGATCCGTCGACCGCGTCGGTAGCGAACATCGACTCGCTTTCCGCCGTCATCGCGCGCGATCCGAACAATCCGGAAGCCTATAACGTGCGCGGCTCGGCCTTCGGACGCGCCGGCCGCTACAACGAAGCGATGGCCGACTTCAACAAGGCGATCGCGCTCGACCCGAACTTCGCGCGCGCCTACTACAACCGCGCGCTGATCTTCCGCCGCAACGGCGATCTCAAGAACGCGCTCGCCGATTACAACAACGCCATTCGCGCCGATCCGCGCTACGCGCCGGCCTATGTCGGCCGCGGCAACATGTACCGCCAGAACGGCCAGCTCGACCTGGCGCTCACCGATTACAACGCCGCCATCAATCTCGACCGCACCGACGCCCAGGCGTTCTACAATCGCGGCCTCGTCTACCAGGCGCAGGGTCAGCACCAGGCGGCGATCGAAGACTTCACCAGCGCGATCGGAATCTCACCGAAATCGTCCGAGCCCTATAACGGACGCGGCCTCTCCTACCTCGCGCTCGGCGACGCGCGCACGGCCCTCGACGACTTCAACGAGGCCGTGAAGGCCGACCGCCAGAGCTACATCGCCTGGACCAATCAGGGCCTGGCGCTCGAACAGCTCGGCGAACGGCAGAAGGCGAACGCCGCCTTTGCCCGTGCAGCCAATTTGAACCAGAGCTACCAGCCGGCCAAGGACGGCATGCGAAGGACGCAGGGGACCGGTTAGGCTGGCGCACCCCCCTCCCCGGGCGGCGGCAGGCCGTTCAGGGCAAGCGCTTTCCGCAACAGCCTTATGTGGCACTGTCCGCCGCATTTTACGTGGCCTGGCGCGCCGCACTGCGGGTCGCATGGCGGAGCGTCTGTTTTGTAGCCGCGCTGCCAAGCCCAGTAGAGCGTATGAGTCACGAAACGCCGGAGCACGGGCGGCCAGCCCCGGCGCGTGATGCAAACGCGATAGTCGGCGACGCCGGGTCCGAAGGCCCTTGGCACCGGGCCCGACACGATGTCACCGAAAAGCGGAAACCAGCTGTAATCGTAGATGTTGGTCCAGCGCACCGCCGCAAACGGCGCGGCAAAATGTGCGAACGGACCTCGCCCATCGTGCGTCTTGTAGAGCATCGACTGCTTGGGGCTGTCCGGTCTAGGCGGCGACGAGGACAGCAGCCGCTCCTCGAACGACCGCGCCATCTGATCCCGGCTGTCGGCAATCAGGAACTCGCTGTGGACGATCGGCGATCCCAGGGTGACAAAGTCCGAGATTCGCCAGCCTTGGTTCGACTTCACGAGAGCGTGGAAGACGGCAAGTTGCGCGTCACGGTAGCTCGCCAGCTTGAATTCCGGGCAGTCGCCGCTCTGCGGCGCGCACCAATAGTCCTTGACGAAGCCGTCGACGGCCAAGAGCGCTCCTACGACCTCATCCGACGGCGGGTCGGTCTGCTTGTGATTGGGGCCGAGCTCTTCCCACAGATGCTGCAGCAGGTCGTAAGCCACAAAAGATCCGAGACTATGGGCGACGATGACAATGCGGCAGTAGAGAGGGTTGCCGTTCGAGTCTTTTTCGGCGTGCAGCTTCCGCAGCAAAGCAAGCCCGCGCTTGCGCACCTCCTCGCGTTTCGCGACGGTCGCCGGGTTCGCGCGCACATAGCGCACGACATCTCCGACATAGGGCACGATCACGCTGCCGATGACCGTCGCAGCCGCTCCGGACAGCAGCGCCGCCCACAGCCTGGGGTTATCAATCATCGTTATCGGCACGACGAAGTATACGAGAGCTGCAGCGGCTATCAGCATCAGCGGCAAGACCAGCTTCACCCGCGGAATCGGCCGGGTGTCTCGCAGCCGCGCGATCACGTTCTCAATGATTGAAATCCCAAGGATGACGGCACCGAGCACCGCCAAACCGATCGCGAGATAGGCACGAACTCTCCGAAGCCAGGCAACGCCCTTCTGCACAAGCTCTGGAAAGAGACCCGCGTCCGGCTGCAGGATTGCGATCGAAAAGGCGACAAAAAGCACGGCAAGGATCCATAGCGCTATCCAGGCGATCCAGACCGGCACCCGCCGCGGCACGCGCGCGGGCGATCGAAGCAGAAGCCCCTTGATCCACGCGGTGATGAGCTCAAGCGGCGTCCCCTGCATGATGTCCGCCCAGTAGAACTCGAAGAAGTCCGTGCGCACGTTGGTCTTTGTCTCCGGCGTCGTGATCCGCCGAAGCTCGACCGTACCGGTCGCCCGATCCGGCACGATCCAAACACGGTTCACGTGGCCGAGATCGGGGTCGTCGTGCTGATGCTTCTTCTTCGTCAGCGAGAGGTCGCGCTGATAGACCGTTTCGACAAAGGAACGCAGCGTCTCCATGGGCCGCTGCTCCCCCATGCCGTGGATGATCACCACAGCCTGTTTCGTTATGACCGGCGACTTGCCGGACCTTTTGTGGCCAGCCGCGCTCATGCTCACCCCCATGCAACCAGGGCGAGCTTACCTCTTTTCGGAAGGCCCGTGAACGGCCTGCGGTAGCGCAGTTCGGAAGCGTTAAAGCGCCTTGACGACGTCTTCGGTCATCTTCTTGGCGTCGCCGAAGAGCATCATCGTGTTCGGCTTGTAGAAGAGCGAATTGTCGATGCCGGCATATCCTGACGCGAGCGAGCGCTTCACGAAGAGGCAGGTCGCGGCCTTGTCGACGTCGAGGATCGGCATGCCGAAGATCGGCGAAGTCTTGTCGTCGCGCGCCGCCGGGTTGGTCACGTCGTTCGCGCCGATCACATAGGCGACGTCGGTCTGCGCGAATTCCGAGTTGATGTCCTCAAGCTCGAACACCTCGTCATAGGGCACATTGGCCTCGGCGAGGAGCACGTTCATGTGCCCCGGCATGCGCCCGGCGACCGGGTGGATCGCGTATTTCACCTCCACCCCGTGTTCCTTCAGCTTGTCGGCGAGCTCGCGCACGGCGTGCTGCGCCTGCGCGACCGCCATGCCGTAGCCCGGCACGATGATGACTTTCGACGCGTTCTTCATCAGGAACGCGGCGTCCTCCGCCGAGCCTTGCTTCACCGTCTTGTCGCCGAGGTCGGCCGCCGGCCCCGCCGTTTCGCCGCCGAAGCCGCCAAGGATCACGGAGATGAACGAGCGGTTCATCCCCTTGCACATGATGTAGGAGAGGATGGCGCCTGACGAGCCGACCAGCGCGCCGGTGATGATGAGCGCGGTGTTGCCGAGCGTGAAGCCGATGCCGGCCGCCGCCCAGCCGGAATAGGAATTCAGCATCGAGATCACGACCGGCATGTCGGCGCCGCCGATCGGAACGATGATCAAAATGCCGAGCGCGAGCGACAGGAGCACGATCAGCCAGAAGGCGAAGCGGCTCTCCGACGCCACCAGGCTGTAGACGAAGAACACGATCAGGACGGCGAGCGCGATGTTGATGACGTGCCGCATCGGCAGGATGATCGGCTTCCCCGACATGCGCCCGTCGAGCTTCAGGAACGCGATGATCGAGCCGGTGAAGGTGATCGCGCCAATGGCGACGCCGATCGACATCTCCACCAGCGCCTGACCGTGGATATCGCCGAGCGCGCCGATGCCGAAGGCCTGCGGCGCGTAGAGCGCCGCGGCGGCGACGAGCACGGCGGCAAGCCCGACCAGCGAATGGAACGCGGCGACGAGCTGCGGCATCGCCGTCATCGGGATTCTGCGCGCAACGGTCGCGCCGACGGCGCCGCCGGCCGCCATGGCGACGACCAGGAAGAGCCAGGCAAAGAAGCCCGCCGGCGGGCTGCCGAAGAGCGTCGTCAGCACGGCGAGCGCCATGCCGATCATGCCGAAGAGGTTGCCCTGCCGGCTCGTCTCCGGATGCGACAGCCCACGCAGCGCCAGGATGAAGAGAACCCCGGCGACGAGATAAAGGAAGGCGGTGAGGTTCGCCGACATCAGCGCGCCGCCTTCTCTTTCCGCTTGTACATCGAAAGCATGCGCTGCGTGACGAGGAAGCCGCCGAAGATGTTCACGCTCGCGAGCATCAGCGCGAAGAAGCCGAAAAAGCGCGCGATGCCGGTCCCCGCGCCGACGAGGTCGACGCCGACCGCAAGCAGCGCGCCGACGACGATCACCGAGGAGATGGCGTTGGTGACGCTCATCAGCGGCGTATGAAGCGCCGGCGTCACCGACCAGACCACGTAATAGCCGACGAAGATCGCAAGCACGAAGATGGAGAGGCGGAAGACGAAGGGATCGATGACGCCGCCGGAGATCGCGTGCGCCGCGGCGCCCGCCGCGTCGGCGGCCGACTCATGCTGAAGCGCGATCTGCGCCGCCTGCTCGGCGGCCGTGCGCGCCTGCTCGGCCGCCTGCGCCGCGGCCTGCGCGGCCGCCTCCGCCTGGCGCACGGCGTCGCTGAGCGCCTGGTTCTCCATCAGCCCCCGCCTCCTTCCGCCGGCTTCGGCAGAAACGCCGGATGCACGATCGCGCCGTCCGCCGTCAAAAGCGTGGCGGCGACGATCTCATCGTCGCGCTTGATGTTGAGCGCCTTCGTCTCCTTGTCGATCATCGGCTCGACGAAAGCGTAGATGTTGCGCGCAAGAAGCGCGGAGGCGGAAGCCGGGATGCGGCCCGCCATATTGAGATAGCCGACGATCGTGACGCCGCCGACTTTCGCGACCTCGCCCGGCACCGCACCCTCGACGTTGCCGCCGCGCTCGACCGCGAGGTCGACGATGACCGACCCGTCAGCCATCGAGGCGACCATCTCCGCGCCGACCAGCTTTGGCGCCGGACGGCCCGGAATGAGCGCGGTCGTGATCACCACGTCCTGCTTGGCGATGTGCTCCTTGACCAGCGCCGCCTGCTTCGCCTGGTATTCCTTCGACATCTCCTTGGCGTAACCCGCCGCGGTCTCCGCCGCCTTGAACTCCTCGTCCTCGACCGCGACGAACTTGGCGCCGAGCGAGGCCACCTGCTCCTTGGCGGCCGGGCGAACGTCGGTGGCGGTAACGATCGCCCCGAGACGCCGCGCCGTCGCGATCGCCTGCAGGCCGGCGACGCCGGCACCCATCACGAAGACGCGCGCCGCCGGCACCGTGCCGGCCGCCGTCATCATCATCGGAAAGGCGCGCGAGAAATGCTCCGCGGCCTCGATCACCGCCTGGTAGCCGGCGAGGTTGGCCTGGCTCGACAGCACGTCCATCACTTGCGCGCGGGTGATGCGCGGAATGAATTCGAGCGAGAACGCCATCAATCCGGCGTCGGCCAGGCGCTTCAGCGCGTCCTCGTTGCCGTAGGGGTCCATCAGCGCGACGACGGCAGCCCCGCGCGGGTAGCCGGAGACATCGTCCGGCCGCCGTACCTTCAAGACGAGATCGGCGCCGGCAAGTGCCGCGCTGCGCGCCCTCGGCGATCTCGGCGCCGGCGCCGCGATAGACCTCGTCGCGCATGCCGGCCGCAGCGCCGGCGCCGGCTTCGACCGCGACAATAGCGCCGAGCGCGACGAGCTTCTTTACCGATTCCGGCGTCGCCGCAACGCGCGGCTCGATCGCGGCATCCTCCTTCAGGATTGCGACGCGCATCGTCCGCTAGCCGAGCGCCAGCACCATGAACACGAAGCCGAGGATCACGACGCCGATGAGCGGCTTGATCGAGCCCTTGGTCAGGATGCCGATGCCCGTGGCCACGAACATCAGAAGGATCATCAAGACCCCAAGCCAGAAGCCGTGGGCCGCGAGGCCGAAAAGCGTCAGCGACTGGAGAATCGAAATCGTCGCCAGGATGCCGATTTTCGTCAGCGCCACAAACGCAGCGAACGTGCGCTGGTGCGCGGCATAATCCATCGGCGCGCCGACCTCGACGGGTCCGGATTGCGTGTGTTCGGCCATGATGTCCCCAGGGCAGCAAGGTAGCGTCGCCGGAGCCTTTAACACACGGCCGGAAAATGGGGCAACGTGCCGGCGCGCCGCAGCGGGAAGAATCAGCTCCGCCGCCGGCCCGGCTCCGGAGCGGTTTCTGGCAAGGGGAGCCCTGCCCCCGGAGCTGATCGGCCTGCCGCGCTTCAAGGGCCGCGGGTTCGAAGCCTTCGATTTCCGCCTCGAAGAGCTGGTGGAAGTTGAGCTCGGCCTTGAGATGCAGGAATACCGCCCCGAGCCCGACGGCGGCGCGGTTCATCAGCACGAACTCGCGCGGGATCGTGACCGGGCTCTTCGGCTTCAGCCGCTGCTTCACCTGCCAGACCTCGCGCCGGCCGTAGGTGTTGGGCGCGACGCCGTCGGCGATCGTGCGGACGCGGTCGTCGAGAAGTGGCGCGTAGATGAAGCGGGCCCACAAGCTTAGCGTGTCGACCAGCTCGTCGTTGAGATCGCTGAAGCCCCAGATCCGATAGGCCTCGGCGATCCGCGCACGGTCGTCGTGCTGGAAGCCGCGATAGAGCGCGATCACGCCCTCCACGAAACGCGGCGGGAAGATGCGAATGCAGCCGTAATCGAGGAGGTTCAGCCCCGCCGGCTTGTCGTCCTCCTTGACGACCGAGTAGTTCCCGAGATGCGGATCGCCGTGGATCACGCCGTAGCGCGCGAAGGGCCGCCACCAGGCGTGGAAGAGCGCGGTCGCAATCAGGTTCCGCTGCTCCAGTGGCCGGGCGACGAACGAAAGCAGCCGCTCGCCGTCGAGCCAGGTCATGGTGAGGAGGCGGCGCGTCGAAAGCTCCGGCAGGAAGCGCGGCACGCGCACGTCGTCGGCGTCGGCGAGCATCGCCGCATAGAGCCGCATGTGCGCCGCCTCGCGCGCGTAGTCGAGCTCCTCGCGCAGCCGCTCGCCGAGCTCCTTCAGGATCTCGCGCGTGTCTATCTCCGGGCTGAAACGGCGCTGCACGGAAAGAATGACGCCGAGCTGGCTCAGATCCGCCTCGACCGCGGAATCCATGTTTGGATATTGCAGCTTGCAGGCAAGCCGGGTGCCGTCGGGCGCGGTCGCGCGATGCACCTGGCCGAGCGAAGCGGCGGCCGCCGGCTCATGCTCGAAGAGCTTGAAGCGCCCGGCCCAATCGGGCCCGAGCTCCGCCCGCATGCGGCGCCGGACGAAGGCCCAACCCATCGGCGGCGCCTCGGCCTGCAGTTTCTGCAGCTCAAGCGCGTATTCGGGCGGCAGCACGTCGGGAACGGTGGCGGCGAGCTGCGCCACCTTCATGATCGGGCCCTTCAGGCCGCCGAGCAGGCGGGCGAGCTCGAGCGCCTGGGCGTTGCGGTCGAACCCGCGCCCGAGCGCGCGCGAGCCGATCGCCCGCGCCGCAAAGCCGCCGACGCCGGTGCCGACCCGCGCATAGCGCGAAAGCCGCCCGGAGAGCCGATTCCCCTCATCATCGCTGGAAGACATTGCGCCGATAGGTGGGCGCATTTGGCGCGCAACGCAACTCGAAGCGGGACGACCGCATTGCGGCGCTAGGATGCGTGCGTGTCTCCCACGTTGCCGAGCATCGTGTGGATGTAGGCGAGCGCCGGGTGGGCGGCCGAGACGAGGTTCGGGATCGGCGGCGGCGGTGCGCCCGTGCTTGTTGCGTCCTTCGTCGAGAGCTCCTCTTTGGCCTTGCCCTCGGCTGCCTTCAGCACCGAATCCGCGACCATCACATTCGCGTCCTTGGCCAGGAACCCAAACATCGCGTGGAAGCCGAGCGCGCGATAGACCTCGAACTGCTCCTCGCTGAAAAACTGATCACCCGTCGATTCGTGCGGGAAGGTCGGGTAGCGGCGCGCGTAGTCGCGGATGTAGTCGTTCTCGTCCCCCGTGAGCGACGACTTCACGTAGACGAGCGTTCCCATCTGGCCGGCGCCATAGTCGATCTTGCCGATGGCGATGTGCGGACCCTTCGACACGCTGCGCCCTTCCGGTGGCTCCGGCTTGCGGCTCGAGCCGACGCCCATCCAGTCGCGCGTCGTGTCGCCGATCGGCTCCCACGGCACGTCGAAGCGCACGCCGAGATCGATCCGCGCGTAGCGCTGCAGCGTGACAAAGGACGTGAAGCGCATGTCCCGATCCTCCTCGGCGTCGACGACGACGATCAGCTCGCACTTCCGCCGCAGAAGCTCGTAGATGCCGAGGTTCTCGATGTGCCCGCCGTCGGTCAGGTAGACGAGGTCGGTGTCTTCGTAGAGGCGGCCGGTGATCTCGTTGTAGAGATAGACCCAGACGCGGCGGCGCATCCCGGCTTCGCCTCCCGCGGTCAGATAGTGCGGGTTCTCCAGCCAGTAGCCAAGGCGCACGTTGAGAAGCGCCAGCGTCGGGGTCAGCGCGCGCACCGATTTCGAGCCCATGTTTGCCGAAGCCGCCGCGCCGGAGACCGCGATCGCCGTCGGGAAATCAAGATCGGGGGCGAGCTCTTCGAGCGCCTTCGTATCGGCGTAGCAGGTGGCGAGGCTGCCGGTGTAGAGCGGCGAGAAAAGGAAAAAGTCGCCGTTGCGCCCGCGCCTGTTGGCGATGTCGGAGCCCTGCACATTGAGCGTCGTGTTGATCAGCGGATAGGGCGTCTTCAGCGTGTCGATCTCGTGGATCTT
Organism: uncultured Alphaproteobacteria bacterium; assembly: GCA_963778625.1. GTDB lineage: Bacteria > Pseudomonadota > Alphaproteobacteria > Rhizobiales > Afifellaceae > DASWJZ01. Next base: position 29,195 of record CAVZVB010000004.1, on the reverse strand, counting down.
CATGTCATCGAGGGGCAGGAAGTCGCGGCCGCTCGTCATCGCGTCCTGGAACGGCGCGCCCTGCGACGGATCGAAGAAGAAGGCCTTGCTGATGCGGTCGCGATAGAGCCGGTGCAGCGAATTCGCGTTCGGCTTCAGCCAGTACGCGAGGAAGAGCATGACGAGCCCGATGACCGTGTATCCGAGCGCGACGGTCGGAACGCGCGCCGGGTGCCCGACGTGGTCGCCGAGGAGCGCGAGGCGCTGCACGATCTGCGGCGCGTGGCCATAGCCCGGATAAAGCGGCGCCCTGGCTTCGGCATTCGTGCCGTCCGCCTCGGCCGCGGGCGGCTTGCAGTCTTCGGTCGTGAGCTTGCCGGTGAGGTCGCCGCTGATCGACTGGCCCGGGAGGTTGAGTGCGACGTTCCCCGAGACCTCTTGCGTCGGGCAGGCCGGCTGAGGCGGCGTTACGGCTTCCGGCGGACGGAAGATTCCCCAGTAGGCGAGATAGAGATAGACGACCCACAGCGCGAGCGGCAGCGCCGCGCCGGCCACCCACACCGCCGCACGCGCCAAGAACGCGCTCAAAAGGTCCTTCCATCCCGAGCGCTCCGCCATGTCGCGCGCCATGTCGCCGAGCTGCTTCCTGAAGAACATGACGAGGGCTGCAATCGGCGCAGTGACCGCGGCGAGATACTGGATCCAGTTGGACACCGCTCCCGCGAGAGCGCCGTTCTTCGCCATCGCATCGGTCGCGCGGAACATCTCGGAAAGGACGAAGGACTGGAATTCGGCGAAGGCGATGATCGCGAGGACCACCAGATATTTCGCGGCGACGCCCGGCAGCTCGCCCGCGAGCCTCTGCCGCCAGCTCTTGACCCGGCGCTGATAGGTGCGGAACTCCGAGCGCTCGTCCTGCGGCAGGAACGAGCGGAAGAGCGCCCAGAGGAAGAAGAGCGCGAGCCCCGCGAGCGCCACCAGAATCGACACGCCGAAATGCGGGAACGGAATCCATTCGAGCTTCTGGCCGAGGATATCCGGCTCGGTGAGGTCACCGACCGTTGGGTTCGCCCAGATCGTCAGCGCTGCCGCCAGCAGCAGCACCGGCACCACGGAGCCGAGATTGGCAATGACGCCGCGAAGCACAATCGCGACGCTGGTGAGCACGTCGCGAAGTCCGAACGGGATCAGATAATTCGAGTAGTTGCGCAAGTGGCCGACGGCGGCGGTGTCGGCAACGTCGGCAGCGGGGGAGGCCCCCATCTTCCGCGTTCCGCCGAACGCGAACTCGCCGGTCTTGCTCATCGCGGCGACCATTGCGCCGCCGGCATAGCCGCCGCCCGAGACGGTCGAGAGGTAGTGGACGTTGTCGATGACGCCGTAGTGGTTGAGCGCCTGCAGCACCCCGAGCGAGAAGGCCGCCGAGCGCACGCCGCCGCCGGAAAGCGCGAGGCCTACGGCCTTTGTCGTCTGACCGACTTCCCGATTGATCGTCGGCTTCTTCTGTTCCGATCGCCGCCGCGCCGGCGCCCCGTTGAGCGCGTCGATGCGTGCGTTGATGGCGTCGAGCTCGTTCGGCAGCACCTCGCTCCAGAACTGATTCTCCACCCGGCCCCTTCCAGTCTTCCGGCGACAGGTTGTCGGCCATCATCTCCCCCGTCTGATGCGACCGAGAGTAGCATAGCGGGTCAACCTGGGCGGAGGCAAACGGGGATGACGACTACGTCGGCTGCGTGACTTGCGGGACGTGCCTTCGCTCAGATCCCCTCTACCGCCTCCAACTCGTCGATCAGGCCGGCGATCACCGAAAGCCCCATCTGCCAGAAGCCAGGGTCGCTCGCGTCGAGCCCGAAGGGGGCGAGAAGCTCTCTGTGGCGCAAGAGAACTCCGACCTCTACGCCGCTGCCAACGTACTCATGAGGGTATTCGCCACGACTTCTATTGATTTGTTCTCTGCGTCCAGCACCAGCATGCCCATCAAATCCGACGGCAATTCGCGGCGGGCGTGCCCTTCTTCGTCGGGCACGACCGCGAAATCGGTTTATTGAGGGCATGGGCAGCACCTATCTCAAAGAAGACGTTGTTTGCCGTCCCGACGCCATTTTCAGGAATCACCGCAAGCAATACGTCTGCGCTTTCAAGCTCTTTGCGAATAGCCGCAGCCCACGATTTACCAGTCTTGATCGTGCCGGATGCCTCGTCGACCCTTACACCCAGCGACGCTAATCGCTCGCGCAACCGCTGGGCAAAATCCTGATCAGGACGAGAGTAGGAAAGAAATAGCCTCTTCGATGTCATCCTGCACCTCCAGAGGCGCTTATTCGGGCCGCCAGTTCTTGAAGATAGCTATCAAAATCGTCGATTGCACATACATTTCGCGCTGATAGCCAAGCCACACCGCCGTATTGATCGTCGATTTCGCGCAAGGTAACTCCGTATAAGACTGCAGTCACACGCTTTCCCGTAATCCAAGCCGCGGCCGCCTCGGTCCAAACCCAAGTGCGACTGGCTGACCATGGCGTCAGGAGTACCTACCAACTCATCGCATTGATTGGGCCATCCCGAACCCGGTCTTCGATGCGGTCGCCCTTCCTGATATCAAAAATGTCGACGAACGGCACTCCTCCAACCTCCAACACGCAACGGGCCATCTGACCAGCAATCCACCGGTCGTGCCACCCGTGCGAAATGAAGACTTCGTAGCTCACCGCCCGCCCTCTACCGCCTCCAGCTCGTCGATCAGGCCGGCGATCACCGAAAGCCCCATCTGCCAGAAGCCAGGGATCGCTCGCGTCGAGCCCGAAGGGGGCGAGAAGCTCTTTGTGCTTCTTGGTGCCGCCGGCCTTGAGCATTGCGAAATACTTCTCCTGGAAGCCCGACTCCGCCTTCTCGTAGACGGCGTATAGCGAGTTCACGAGGCAGTCGCCGAAGGCATAGGCGTAGACGTAGAACGGCGAATGGATGAAGTGCGGGATATAGGTCCAGTAGGTCTCGTAGCCGGGGCTGAGGCGGATTGCCGGTCCGAGACTCTCGCTTTGCACCTTGAGCCATAGTTCGCCGATGCGCTCGGCGGTGAGCTCCCCTTCCCGCCGCTCCAGATGCACGTGCCGCTCGAAGCTGTAGAAGGCGATCTGCCGGACCACAGTGTTGATCATGTCCTCGACCTTGGCGGCGAGCATGATCCGGCGCTCGCGCGCGTCGGGCGCGGCGGCGAGCATGGCGCGGAAGGTCAGCATCTCGCCGAAGACGCTCGCCGTCTCCGCCAGCGTCAGCGGCGTCTGCGACATCAACAGGCCCTTGTCGGCGGCAAGCACCTGATGCACGCCGTGGCCGAGCTCATGCGCGAGCGTCATCACGTCGCGCGTCTTGCCCTGGTAGTTCAGGAGCACGTAGGGGTGCACGGACGGCACGGTCGGATGCGCGAAGGCGCCCGGCGCCTTTCCCGGTCGCGTCGGCGCGTCGATCCAACTCTTGTCGAAGAAGCGCTTGGCGATTGCCGCCATCTCCGGCGCGAAGTCGCCGTAGGCGGTGAGCACCGTGCGCCGCGCCTCTTCCCAGCCGACGCGCCGGTCGCTCGATTCCGGCAGCGGCGCGTTGCGGTCCCAAAATTCGAGCTTGTCCTTGCCGAGCCAGCGCGCCTTCAGCTGATAGTATCGGTGCGAAAGCCGCGGATAGGCGTCGTGCACCGCCTTGACCAGCGCGTCGACCACCTCCGGCTCCACCCGGTTCGAAAGATGTCGCGCCGCCGCGACGTCCTTGAAGCCGCGCCATTCGTCGGAAATCGACTTGTCCTTGGCGAGCACGTTGGTGACGTGGGTGAAGAGCCTGATGTTCTCCTTGAAGGTCGCGGCAAGCGCCTCCGCACCCGCCTTGCGCTTCTTCTCGTCCGCGTCGACGAGGCGGTTCAGCGTCGGCTCAAGCGGCAGGCTCTCGCCCTCGACGTCGAAGCGCAGCGTCGCCATCGTCTCGTCGAAGAGGCGGTTCCAGGCGCCCCGCCCGGTCGCGTATTTCTCGTGGAAGAGCTGCTCGATACGGTCTTCGAGCTGATACGGGCGCTCAAGTCGCAGGTCCTCGAGCCACGGCCGGTAGACGGCGAGCGCCGGCGTCTTTAACGCCGTCTCGATCGCCGCATCGTCGAGCCGGTTGAGCTCAAGCCCGAAGAACAAAAGATGCGTCGAGATCGCGGTGAGCTTGTCCTGCACGTCGCCGTAGAATTTCGAGCGCGCCGGATCGGTCGTATCGCCGGCATGGACGAGCCCCGCGTAGCTTCCGAGCCGCCCGAGAATCTCCTCGATCTTCTCGAACTCTTCGATCGCAGCGGCGAGCGCCGTTCCGGCGTCGGCTGATTTCGGAAAGTGCCTTGAGCTTGCCCTTGAAGCGCGTCTCGAAAGCACGGGCCTCCTCGGCGGACCGCTCAAGGTCGCGCTTCACCTCCGGCGCATCCATCGCGGTGTAGAGGTCGGTAAGGTCCCAGACCGGCAGTGCGCCGAGATCGTGGGTTGCTTGGCCTGCAAGACGCGCCTCTTTCGCCACGCTCATTTCTCCCGCTTCTGACCGCGCGTTTCCGCCGGCGCTAATTCGATCTTAACCGTAAGCAAGAGACAGTGCGCCAGTTCGCGTCGCCCCCCGAGGCGCCGTCCGTCTGGTGCTTACGGAAGGTGATATGGCAGTTCACGTCCTGGTCGTCGATGACGATCCCGCCGAACGCAGCCACATCGAGGAAATCCTAAAAAGCCAAGGTCACTCGGTCGAGGGGGTCGCAAGCGGCGAAGCGGCGCTGGCGCGTCTCCTGAAAGCCGATCCCACCCCCGTCTCCGCTATGATTCTCGATCTCGTCATGCCCGAGATGGACGGCATGGCGGTGCTCGAACGGCTTTCGCGCCAGGCGCTCTGCGTGCCGGTGATCGTGCAGACCGCGGCCGGCGGCGCCGACAACGGCGCCTCTGCGATACGCGCCGGCGCCGTCGATTTTCTGGTCAAGCCGGCACCGCCGGAACGGGTCCGGGTCTCGCTGCTGAACGCGCTCAAGATCGGCGCGCTCGAAGGCGAGGTGCTCAGGATGCGGCTTTCGCGCTCCGGTGCGCTCTCGCTCGGCGACATCGTCATGCACTCGCCTGCCATGGAGCGGGTGAGCCAGCTCGCCCTGCGCGCCGCACGCTCTTCGATTCCCATTCTGATCGAAGGCGAGCGCGGCGTCGGCAAAGAGCTTCTTGCGCGCGCCATTCACGGTTCAAGCGCGCGCAAGCACCGCCCTTTCGTGACGGTGCGTTGCGGCGGGATCGAATCGGCCGACGCCGAAGCCGTGCTCTTCGGCGATCGCGGCAGGGTCTTCGAGGCCGCCGGCGGCACGCTCTTCCTGGACGAGATCGGGGCGCTCCCGGAGATCGCACAGGAACGGCTCGCGCAAGTCCTCGCCGGCGTGGACGCCCGCGCTTCGTCGCGCGGCGAAATCCGGCTGATCGCCGCGACCGGCAGCCGGCTTGTCGACCATGTCGGCCGCAACGGATTCCGCGAGGACCTCTTTCATCGCCTGAACATCTTCCCGATCTGGCTGCCGCCGCTGCGCGAACGTCGCACCGACATCCCGGTGCTGGCGCGCGGCTTCCTGGCGCGGCTTGCCGCTGAGGCCGGCCGCACAAGCGTCAGCGGCCTGACCGCGTCCGCCATCGAGCTTCTCGCCGCGCACAGCTGGCCCGGCAACGTCCGCGAGCTTGAGCACGCGATCCTTCGCGCCATCATGCTCTCGGAGGGCGGTGAGCTCACGCCGCGCGATTTTCCCTCAATTCCCGGCGGTGGCGCGCACCATCCGGCGCCGCGGGGCAGCGCGACCGACCGCGCCGATGTTGCGGATCGGGAACAGTCGCACCGCGAGCCGGCCTTAATTCCATCGCCGCGCCCTGACAAAGCGGGCCTCGCCCGATATGGTGTGGCGCGCCTCCTGGACGAGCGCGGCGAAATGCGCTCGTTCGGCGTCTTGGAAGAAGAAATGATCCGTTTCGCGATCGGCCATTACGGCGGTCGTCTGAGCGAAGTGGCGCGGCGGCTCGGAATCGGTCGCTCGACGCTTTATCGAAAAATGAAGGACTACGGGATCGCGCATGCCGAGCCGAGGGAGCTGGCGCGGGCCTAGTCGAAGCGGAAGGGCTCGACGATGAGAGTATTGCGTATCGCGCTCCTGATCCCCGCGCTTGCTTGCTTTGCGATGCCGGCGCTGGCACACGACGAACGCGGCGAATTCGATTTGCGATCGTGTTGCCGTCGCCGCGCGAAAGCGCGGTCCACGCCGTCCTCGATGCGACGAGCGACGTCGACCGATCCGATCGAGAAGAGCGTGCTCGCCGGCGTCCACGACTTCTACGCGGCGCGAAACTTCGATCTCCTCTGGCTCGGCGATCTCGACGCGACGACGCAGATGACGGCGCTTCGCCAGGCGATGGACAAGGCGGCGGATTACGGCCTCGATCCGAGTGCCTACGCGACGCCGAAGCTCGCAGCGCACTATCCGGACGATCCGCAGGCGCTCGCCGCGGCCGACGTGGAGTTCAGCCGCGCCGTTGCGCGCTTCGTGACCCACATCGCCTCCGGCCGCGTCGAGCCGACCGCCATCAGCAATTTGATCACGCTTGAGCCGGAGCATCCGGACATCGGCGAAGCGCTGACCCGCCTTTCACAGTCGCTGGACGTGGCCGTGGACCTCGCAAGCTACGAGCCGCCGAACCCGCAATATGCCAAGCTCAAGGCGGAACTCGCGAAGCTCCGCGCCAGCGCCGACGACGCAAGCCGGATCGTCGTTCCCGATGGCGCGCTGTTGAAGCCGGGACAATCCGACGACCGCACACCGCTTCTTCGCGCGCGCCTGAACGTCCCCCTCGCCGCCCCCGACGCCGAAGCGAAGGTCTACGACGCGGCGCTGGTCGATGCGGTGAAGGCGTTCCAGGACGACAACGGGCTCAGCACCGACGGCGTTGTCGGGCCGCAGACGCTTCAGGTCATGAACGGGCGGAGCCGCGAGGAGGATATCGCGTCGATCATCGCCAACCTCGAACGCTGGCGCTGGATGCCGCGCGATCTCGGCGCCTTCCACATCATCGTGAACGTTCCGGAGTTCATGGTCCGCGTCGTCGAGGACGGCGTCCTCGTGCATGAGACGCGCGTGATCGTCGGCAAGCCGACGAACCCGACGCCCATCTTCTCGAACGCGATGAGCTTCCTCATCGTCAATCCCTATTGGAACGTGCCGGCCTCGATCATCAGCAAGGAGATGCTGCCGGAGATCCGCAACGACCCTTACGGCTATTTCGCGCGTCAAGGTTATGAGGTCTTCGTTCGCGTCAACGGCCGCATGCGGCAGGTCGATCCGCGTTGGGTGGACTGGTACTGGATCAACCCGCGCCTGGTGCAGATCCGCCAGATACCCGGCGATTTCAACGCGCTTGGCCGTATCAAGTTCATGTTCCCGAACCAGCACTCGGTCTATCTGCACGACACGCCGGCGAAATCGCTGTTCAAGCGCGACCGGCGCGCCTTCAGCCACGGCTGCGTCAGGGTGCAAAACCCGCTCGATTTTGCCGACGCGCTCCTCGCCGTTGCGGCGCCGAAATGGAACTCCAAGCGGCTGGCGAAGCTCTTCGGCGGGCCCGAGACGCGCGTCAATCTCGACACGCCGATCCCCGTGCATCTCGCCTACTTCACCGCCTGGGTCGAACCCGACGGCACGCTTCGCAACTTCGAGGACATTTACGGCTACGACGGCGCCATCGCGGCCTATCTCGGCGCCTAGGTGTGAAACCGTTAACCTTGCCCGGATTCCGCCGCAAACCGCCCGGAAGTGCCGCAATTCTGCCATAGCCCGATTTTTAATTCCGGATTAAGCATCATACGCGACGATTGCGCCCGCTGGTGCCGGGGATGGGCGAAGTCAGAGGGCGACCGCGTTTGAAACATCCGACCGCGCCATTTTCGATCGCCCTTACCGTCGGGCTTGCGATCAGCCTCCTGGTTACCGCTTTCTTCATCATGCCGGCCGCGCCGGCTTTGTCGCGCGAACCCGACAAGACGCTGAGACTGTTCTTCGGCCACACCGGCGAGCGCGGCGAGTTCACTTTCAAGCGGAACGGCCATTACGACTCGGCGACGATGGCCCGCATCAACCATTTCCTGCGTGACTGGCGCAAGGGAGAGGATGCGCACATCGACCCGCATCTCCTCGACCTAGTCTGGGCGATCTATCAGGAGAGCGGCTCCCACGATTACATCCACGTGGTCTCCGCCTATCGCTCGCCGCAGACGAACGAGATGCTGCGCCGGCGCTCAAGCGGCGTCGCCAAGAACAGCCAGCACCGCCTCGGCAAGGCGATGGACTGGTTCGTGACCGACGTGCCGCTCGCCCAGTTGCGCGCCGATGCCATGAAGATGCAGGGCGGGGGCGTCGGCTACTATCCTCGCTCCGGCTCTCCCTTCATTCACACCGACACCGGCAACGTACGCGCCTGGCCGCGCATGTCGCGCGAGCAGCTGATCGCGCTCTTCCCGAACGGCAACACGCTGCATCTTCCCGCCGACGGCAAGCCGCTGCCCGGCTACGCCGAGGCCCTGGCGCGCCGCAAGGCGATGGGCGACTCCGCGCTCGCCTATCTCGACACCTCGCCGTCGGAAGCCTCCGACACCGACCGCACCGGCACCGACTCAAACACCAACAGCTGGCTGGCGCGCGTCTTCCCCGGCGGCAGCGGCAAGCCTGACGACCAACAGCTCGCCGACGCGGCGGCGCAAGCCGAAGCGGCGACGCAGGGCGAATCCGCCGACGACGAAGGCGCGGTCGTCGCGACGGCGGATGACACAACCGTCGACGCGCGCGTGCCGCGCGCGCGCCCCGGAGACGAGACCGCTTCGATCGACACGCCGGCCCCGACCGTGGTCGCCAGCGCCGACGCGGCCGTCATCGACATGCTGGTCATGCCGGTGCTCGGGAATGGCGCGACGCTTAGCGCCGAAGAGGTCGGGATCGGTAGGAGGGCCGTCCCGACAAAGCGGGCGGAGGACGCGATCGCGACCCTGATCTCGCCGGAGGACACCTTGCAGACAGGCAGCGCCGGCAAACCGGTCCAGCTCGCCTATGCGGCGCCGGCGGCACCGGCATCCGCGATCTCCGACGCCGACAGGGCGATCCTCGAGGCGTTCGCAGCGATCGATCGCTCCGACGCGATCAGCGAGCCCGATCCCGTGCTCGTAGCCGCGCTGACCGGTCAGGCCAACGTCGCATCTCGGGCCACGGACAATCCCGCCAGCACGCCGAGCGGGGCCAAGCCGCGCGGTTCCGGCGTGATCCTCGCCGCCAGCGACCTCCCGACCTATGACGGCGACGAAGACGCGCTCCTCGATCTGATCGACGCTTCCGCGCCGGCCGATCCGAGTGTCGCGCACCTCGCAATGCCGAAACCGACGAACGCGACGGATCTTTTTGTTGCACCCGAAGGGGCCGCCGAAGTCGCCGACCTCCGCAACGAAGCAGGGCCGCCGGTCAACCGGTTTGCGCCCACGGCCCGGCATCCTGAGGGGAAGGAACAGGGCTTCTTCACCAAGCTCTTCGCCAGCCTGATCGAGTGAATTCTCCGCGACTTCCGGTGCAGCGCCCAAGCGGCCCGTATCGACCGCGCCGGGGCCGGCCTGATATTGTCGGCCGGCGATGACTGCAGAACTTGAACGCGCGCCTATCGTCGACCGTCTCGGCTCCTTGCCGCTCGTCGTCTACGATCGGCTGCGAACGAACCTCGCGCAGTCCGGGGCATTCCTTCGCCGCCGCCGCCGCGGCGTGCGCTTTCGCGTCATACCCTACGACGTCCTTATGGTCCTGAACGCCGTTGTCGTCGTTGCCTCACTGCTTGCGGCGATCGCCTTCGTGCTCGACCCCCTCCTCCTTGCCTGGCAGCAAAGCCTGCCGGAGCCCACGGTCGCGTTCTTCCAGCACCTGACGCGCTTCGGCAAATCCGATTGGATCCTTGTCGGCACCGGCGTCTTCCTGATCGTCATGCTGAGCCTCGATGCCGGCTCGCTGACAAGGCATGTGCGCACAAGAAGGACGGCGCGTTCGCTCGCCGCCTTCTACGTGTTCGTCTCCGTCGCGGGCTCCGGCATCATCGCCAACCTCGCCAAATACGTGATCGGCCGCGCGCGTCCCCAGCATTTTGTCGACGCGGGAAGCTATTCCTTCGATTTCTGGTCGGGGGATGCCAGCTGGGCGAGCTTTCCGTCGGGCCATGCCACGACGGCGATGGCGCTCGGCCTCTCGCTTGCGCTGCTCTTCCCGCGGCTGCGCTGGGTGTTTCTCTCGCTCTGTTTCTGGATCGCGGTGAGCCGCCTCTTCATCGCCGCGCACTATCCCTCAGATGTCGTCGCCGGGGGCCTGCTCGGCGCGCTGACAGCGTGGCTCCTCGCCCGCGTGCTCGCGCAACGGCGGCTCCTTTTCGACTTCGACAGGAACGGCGGTCTGATCCGCCGAAAGAGCGCCTCCGGACGCTTCGCCTGACGGCCTGAGGTCAGGCGGCGGCTTCCGCCGGCACCATGCCGAGCGCGTGCAGATAGAGGTCGAGGAGCGCCTCTTCCTCCTGCCGCTCTGCGGTGTCCTTCTTCCTGAGGCGGATCACCTGACGCATGATCTTGGTGTCGAAACCCTGGCCCTTGGCCTCGGCGAAGACATCGCGGATGTCGTCGGCGAGCGCCTTCTTCTCTTCCTCCAGACGCTCGATCCGCTCGACCAGCGACTTCAGCTGCCGCGACGCGGCGGTGCCGGACTCGCCTGCAAACGATACGGAGGAAGTGGAGGCGCGCACCTCGCCTGAAACGCCATTTTCGGCCATGCCGGAGACTCCTTGTCGACCTTGGCGGGCGTGCCCGTCCGCCCTCGAAAGGTCAACACCTCGCGGCCGGCAATCCTCACTATCCAAAGGCTCAATCGTGCGCCGGTCGATTTTTTTCGAACGCCTGCTTCACAGCGTCGGTGGCTTCCGCCTGATATTTCGCCCGCCACGCGTCATAGGGCATGCCGTAGACGATCTCGCGGCTCTCTTCCTTCGACATGGAAAGGCCGCGCTCCTCGGCCGCGTCGCGATACCAGTTCGACAGACAGTTGCGGCAGAATCCGGCGAGGTTCATCAAGTCGATGTTCTGCACGTCGGTGCGCTCACGAAGATGCTCGACCAGCCGGCGGAAGGCGGCCGCCTCAAGCGCCGTGCGGGTGGTGTCGTCCATTTGCGGCATCGTCCTCTCCTTGACGCGTCAGTCGTCGGAACTCCGAGCCGAAATGACGCACGACATGCAGCGCCGGTTCGCTAATCGCCTCGCCCAGGATCGGCTCAAGCCTGTCGGCCCATTCCTGCACGCCAGCCGGCGTCTCGATCAGGTCGTTCCTGACTTCCAGAAGCCCGTGCGCGAGACCGCGTCCTGTCCCATGGCGGTACATGGTGTCGTTCTTGAGCGACCCCAAATAGGGCTCGTTGTCGCCGATGCGAAGACCATGCTCGGCGTGCAGGCGATCGAGCAGCAGCCGCGCGAAGCGGGGGTCGCGATCCCATAGGATTCCGGCGTGCCAGGGCCGCCGCGTGCCCTTCCAATCCGGCGTGTAGGAGTGAATCGAAAGCAGGATCGGCGGAACGCCGGTCCGAAGCATCGTATCGAGCAGGCGCTCTATCGCGGCGTGATAGGGGCGATAGAAGCGATTGAGGCGGCGCTCCCGCTCGGCCCCGTCGAGCGATTGATTGCCGGGTACGATCGTCCCGTCGGAAAGCTGCATCAGAAGCGTCGGATCGTCCTCGCCGCGGTTCGGGTCGATGATGAGGCGCGAGAAGCAGGTCAGGATTGCCGGCGCGTTCAGCCGCTCCGAGAGCTCGCGCGCCAGCGGCGCGGCGCCGATGTCGTAGGCGATATGGCGCTTAAGCTCGGCTTCCGGCAGCTTGAGCCGGCCATATTCGGGCGGGATCAGATTGCTGGCATGGTCGACGAGGATGAGAAGCCCGATGGCGAGATCGCCGTCGAGCTCCTCATAGGAATCAGACCGTAGCGCTTGTCCGGCGTCGACCGGATCCGCTTTCATCATCGAGCCCCGGGGGAAACGAAGAACGGCTCGCATGGAACCGTCGGGGCATGATAGGAGGTGCCGCGCCCGCCTGCCAGCGCCCACGAACGAGTTCATGGTTCCGCCCGCCTCCCGGCTTCCAGCTACCCTCGACGCCGCGCCGATCGCCTTCCTCGCCTTGGTCGCCGGGGCGGTGGCAATGGGAATATCGCCGATATTCGTGCGCTTCGCGGAGGTCGGGCCCTTCACAAGTGCCTTCTGGCGCGTGGGCCTCGCCCTTCCTGCGCTCTGGCTCTGGTCGACGCTCGAGCGGCGCGGCGAGGGAAAGGCGCGACCTGACGCCGCGGCACGCCTCTCTGTCGTCCTTGCCGGGCTCCTCTTTGCCGGCGATCTCACCTTCTGGCATCTCGCCATCATGAACACCTCGGTCGCCAACGCCACGTTCCTTGCGACCTTGGCGCCAGTCTGGGTCGTGCTCGGCTCCGGGCTCTTCCTCGGCGAGCATGTTGCTTGGCAAGTCTTCCTCGGCCTCGCCTTTTGCCTGCTCGGCGCAGCCGCGCTGATCGGCAACACCTGGTCCGTGCAGCCCGGCCACCTTCACGGTGACTTCTACGGCGTCGCGACCTCGTTCTTCTTCGGTGCCTATTTCCTCGCCGTCAGGCGCGCGCGGCGCACCTACGGCGCCGGACGCACGCTCCTCCTTTCCAGCATCGTCACCGCGCTCGTCCTCCTGGCGGAGGCGGTGATGATCGAGGACCGGATGTGGCCGCTCGCACTTTCCGCGGTGGCCGCGCTCTTTGCGCTTGCGCTCGTCAGCCAAGCGGGAGGCCAAGGGCTACTCTCCTTCGCGCTCGGCCACCTCCCCGCTGCGTTCTCCTCGCTGGTCATCTTTCTCGAAGCCGTCGCCGCCGCCTGCTTCGGCTGGATCATCCTCGGCGAGGCGATCGGGCCGGTGCAGGCGTTCGGCGCGGTCGCGATCTTCATCGGTATCAGCGTCGCAAGACCGAGACGCGCGCTGTGACCCCGCGCGAGCTCTGCCGCAGAATGTTCGACGCCGCAGTGGCGCGGGCGCAGCCTGCCACCTGCCTTCCGCCGCACCTCCCGCCGCCCCCGAAGGGGCGGCTCATCGTCCTCGCTTGCGGTAAATCCGGCGCGCAAATGTCGGAGGTCTGCGAGGCGCACTATCTCGACACGGGTCTGCTTGCGCCGGACCGGATCCTCGGCATCTGCGTGACGCGGCACGGCTACGGACGGCCGCTCAGGCGCATCCGCTGCGTCGAAGCCGGCCACCCCGTGCCGGACGCGGCCGGCCTTAAGGCGACCGCAGACGTGCTTGCGCTCGCCAAGGAGGCCGGTCCCGACGACCTTGCCCTGGTACTCCTCTCCGGCGGCGGCTCGGCCAACTGGGTGGCGCCGGCCGCCGGCCTCAGCATCGACGAGAAGCAAGAGCTCACCAAAGCGCTGCTCGCGTCAGGCGCGCCGATCTCCGACATCAATACCGTCCGCAAGCATCTCTCGCGCATCAAGGGCGGACGGCTCGCCGCGCGCCTCTATCCGGCGCGTTCCCTGTCGCTGGCGATTTCCGACGTTCCCGGCGACGACCCCTCGGTGATCGCGTCGGGACCGACGGTCCCCGACCGGACCACCGCCGCAGATGCGCGCGCCGCGCTTCGACGCTGGAACATTCCGATACCGGAAAAGGTCGAAGCCGTTCTGAGCTCGCCCGAAGGAGAGACGCCGAAGCCCGGCGACCGCGTCTTCTCCACGGCCGACTACCGCATCGTCGCGCGCCCGGCGGATTCGCTTGCGGCGGCTGCCGCGATCGGTCGCGGCGCCGGATACGAGGTGGCGATGCTCGGGGATGCCGTCGAGGGCGAGGCGTCGGCGGTCGGCAACGCCCACGGCCGCATGGCCGTCGAAGCGCTCAGCGCCGGCAAGCGGATCATCCTCCTTTCCGGCGGCGAACTGACGGTCACCGTCAGGGGCGATGGCGACGGCGGGCCCAACCAGGAATACGCGCTGGCGCTCGCGCAGGCGATCGACGGCGCCGCAGGGATTACCGCGCTCGCGGCCGATACAGACGGCACCGACGGAGGGCGCGGCGCGGCGACCGACCCGGCCGGCGCCTTCGCAGATGCAACATCGATCGCCCGCGGCAAGGCGCAGAGCCTCAATGCCGCCAACTTCCTGAAGAATAACGATTCAAAGCAATTTATTAACCGAATCGGAGACCTTCTCGTCACCGGTCCGACTGGGACGAACGTCAATGACTTCCGTTGTGTCGTCGTTGACAAGGGAAATGCCGGCGGGCAATAAAGTTAAGGAATTGGAATGTATGCGCCCAACGGAGAAGGGTGGGGCTATGAGGCTTCTCCGCCGTAGCGGATTCGTCGCCCTGTTGTGCGCGGCATGGCCCTTTTTTATCGCTACACCCTCCAAGGCGGACTTGCGCGTCTGCAACAAGACCACAAGCCGCGTCGGCATCGCGATCGGCTACAAGAACGATAAAGATTGGACCACCGAGGGCTGGTGGACCGTCAATTCCGACAGTTGCGCGACGATCCTCTCCGGCCCGCTCGTCGGCCGATATTACTACATGTATGCGGTCGACTACGATCAGGGCGGCGAGTGGGGCGGCAATAGCGCCTTTCTCTGCACGCAGGAGAAAGAGTTCACCATCGAGGGCGTCAACAATTGCGTGGCGCGGGGCTTTCAGAAGACAGGCTTCTACGAAGTTGATACCGGTAATCAGGAGAGCTGGACCATCCAGCTGACGGAACCTGCGAACCGGGGTGTCGGAGGCCGATGAGACGCCGGCGCAAGATCAAGATTCTCGCTACCCTCGGGCCTTCTTCCAATACACCTGAAACGATTGAACAGCTCTTCCGGGCGGGCGCCGATCTTTTTCGCATCAACATGAGCCACACCTCGCACGAGGCGATGCGCGAGCTGGTGGCCGCCATCCGGGACATCGAGACGAAATACGACCGGCCGCTCGGCATCGTCGCCGACCTGCAGGGCCCGAAGCTCAGGATCGGGACCTTCGAGGGCGGCTCCGTCGAGCTGACGAAGGGCCAGACCTTCGTGCTCGACAGCGACGAGCGGCCCGGCAACCGGGAGCGCGTGCAGCTTCCTCATCCGGAGATCTTCGCGGCGATCGAGCCCGGCCACGCGATCCTTCTGAACGACGGCCGCGTGCGGCTGAAGGTGATCGAGGTGGGCGCGCGACGCGCGGTGACGGAGGTCGTGCAGGGCAAGGAGCTCTCCGACCGCAAGGGCGTGAGCCTCCCCGATACGCTGATCCGCTCCGGCGCTTTGACCGAGAAGGACCGCCGCGATCTCGACGCGGCGCTCGCCGCCGAGGTCGACTGGGTCGCCCTCTCCTTCATCCAGCGGCCGGACGACATCGCCGACGCGCGCAAGACGGTGAAGAACCAGGCCGGCATCATGGCCAAGATCGAGAAGCCGCAGGCGCTGCAGCAGCTCGAAGCCATCATGGAGCTTTCAGACGGCGTGATGGTGGCGCGCGGCGATCTCGGCGTGGAGATGCCGCTTGAGGCGGTGCCCGGCGTGCAGAAGCGGATCACGCGCCTCGGCCGGCGGATGGGCAAGCCGGTCGTCGTCGCGACGCAGATGCTGGAAAGCATGATCAGCGCCCCGGTGCCGACCCGCGCCGAAGTGTCGGACGTCGCCACCGCCGTCTTCGAAGGCGCCGACGCGGTCATGCTGTCGGCCAAGTCGGCGGCCGGCGAATATCCGGTCGAAGCGGTCGCGACGATGAACCAGATCGCCGAGGCGGTCGAAAAGGACAAGCTCTTCCCGTCCATCATCCAGGCGCAGCGACCGGAGCCGGAATCGACCGGCGCCGACACGATCACCTTGGCGGCACGGCAGATCGCCGAGACGCTCGGGCTCGCCGCGATCGTCTGCTACACCTCCTCGGGATCGACCGGCATGCGCGCTTCGCGCGAGCGGCCGAACGCTCCGATCATCGCGCTCTCTCCGGTCCGCCGCACGGCGCGCCGCCTGTCTGTCGTCTGGGGCCTGCATTGCGTGGTGACGGAGGACGCGCGCGAAGTCGACGAGATGGTGCACCGCGCCTGCTCGATCGCGTTCCAGGAAGGCTTCGCGCATCCCGACCAGCGCATCATCATCACCGCCGGCGTTCCCTTCGGCACGCCGGGCGCGACGAACCTGCTTCGGATCGCCTTCATCGGCCCCGACGGGATGACCGGCATCTGAAGTTGGCGTAACGCGCCGAGTGCCGCTCAGATGGCGGGGCCTTCGGTCTCCTTTTCCAGTTTCTTCAGCGTCTTCGCGCACCTGATCGAGGCGTGGATTGATCTCAAGCGCGCGCTTGAAGACACGGATCGCCTGCGTCTTGCTTGTCGAGTGCCTCAAGGATCATCCCGAATCCCGCCAGCGCGCCGAAATGGCGCGGCTGCAGCGCAAGCGTCGCGCGGATATCGGCGAGCGAGTTGGAATAGTCGTCCATCAGATAATAGACGGTGGCGCGCTTGTTCCACGCCTCGGCGAAGTCGGGCTTGATCACAATGATCTGGTCGAGCACGTCGAGCGCCTGCGGATAGTTGGTCGCCTCGATCGCATCGCTCGCCCAGGAAAGGAGAAGGTCGGCCGTGGGGCTCCCCGAATGGCTGAAGCGGCGCAGGATCTCCTGCTCGATCCGCGCGCCGGCGGGGCCCTCGGCGTTTTCCTTCAGCTTCGCGAAAAGATCGTCGAGCGACAGCTCGGCGATGACGCGCGGGGTGAGGATCGGCGGCGCGTTGTCGATCTCCGCGCGCGCCGGGAACGCGGCGAGAAGCGCGACGAAAAGCACGGCAGGGAGGTGCCGACTCATGGCCGGCGAGGATAGGCCTCGCCGGCGGCGGCGTCAAAACGCGATCTGTTGATGTCGGGCGGCCCGGTCGGGCCGGCTGGCGTCAGCCCTGGCGCGCCTTGTAGCGCTTCTGCAGTCTTGTTGATGATGTAGACGCGGCCCTTGCGGCGAACCAGGCGGTTTCCGCGGTGACGGGCCCTGAGCGACCGGAGCGAATTCTTGATCTTCATGAAGCTTATCCCGCGCGCCGCCGGCGCGTCCGAAATCCAAGGGGCGCAAATAGGGAGGCTCGGGCCGAATTGTCAATGCCTGGAGGCGTGTTGAGGGCCGATCAGGCCGGCTCTGCCTCGGCCTCGGGCTTCTCGATCGCCGCCGGCGATTCGTCAGGCAGCGGAAGAGATCCTCGTCCCGGATCAACCCCTTGATCAGGCCTTCCTCGCGCACGACGAAGGGCACCGCCGTGCTTCAGCCGGGCGTCGATCAGGACGCGAAGCGGCGCCTCGCGCGGAACCGCGATGAAGGCTCCCTCAGGCGCCCGCGCCACCTCCTCGAGCGCCATCACCGGCACCGCCTCGCCATGCCGCCACGCCACGCCCGCCTCCGTCAGCGACAGATCATCGTCGATCCGCGCCTCGCCGTTCGCCGCCCCCTGCGGCAGCGCTGCGAACGGCGTCATGATCTCCTGCGCGCGCAGCACGTTCAGCGGATTCATGTGGGCGACGAAGTCGCGCACGTAGTCGTTCGCCGGCTTCAAGACGATGTCCTGCGGCGGGCCGTACTGGACGATGCGGCCAGATTCCATGATCGCGATGCGCGTGCCGATCTTCAGCGCTTCGTCGAGGTCGTGGCTGACGAAGAGGATGGTGCGCTTGAGCTGCTTCTGGACCTCCAGCAGCTCGTCCTGAAGCTTGGTGCGGATCAGCGGATCGAGCGCCGAGAACGGCTCGTCCATCAGGAGGATCGGCGCGTCGGTGGCGAAGGCGCGCGCAAGCCCCACGCGCTGCTGCATGCCGCCGGAAAGCTCCTGCGCGTATTTTTCCGCCCAGGGCGTCAGCCCGACCAGTTCGAGCTGCTTCATGACGCGTTCGCGCCGCTCCGCCTCCGGGACGCCGGCGAGCTCCAGCCCGAAACCGGCGTTCTCCGCCACCGTCCGCCAGGGAAGCAGCGCGAATTGCTGGAAGACCATGGCGACGCGCCGCATGCGGATGTTGCGGAGCTTCTCCGCGTCGCAGGTCACGACGTCGACCATCTTGTCGTCGTCCCTGACGAGAACCGTGCCGCGCACCGGCCGGTTCAAGCCGTTGACGGCGCGCATCAGGGTCGACTTGCCGGAGCCGGAGAGCCCCATCAGCACCGTGATCTCGCCCTCGCCGACGTCGAGGGAGGCGTCGGCGACGCCGAGCACGGCGCCGCACTCGGCGAGGATCTCGTTTCGCGTCTTGCCCTCGTCGAGGAGGGCGAGGCCCTCCGTCGCGCGGTTTCCGAACATGATGTCGACGTTCTTGAAGATGACGGCGGTGTCGGTCATGTCCGCTGGCTCATTTGCGTTCGCCCGGCGCATCGCCGATGCGGCAGACGCGATCGAGCACGATGGCGAGCACCACGATGGCGAGACCCGCCTCGATCCCCATCGGGATGTTGACCGTGTTGAGGGCCCGGACCACGGGCTTGCCGAGCCCGTTGGCGCCGATCAGCGCGGCGATCACCACCATCGAGAGACAAAGCATGATGCACTGCGTGAGCCCGGCCATGATCGAAGGCCAGGCGGCCGGAAGCTCCACCTTCCACAAGAGTTGGCGCTTGGTCGCGCCGAAGGCTTCGCCGGCTTCCACCAGCTGGCTCGGCACGGTGGTGATGCCGAGATGGGTCAAACGGATCGGCGCCGGGACCGCGAAAATGACCGTGCAGATCAGCCCCGGCGCGAGCCCCAGACCGAAGAGCACCAGCGCCGGGATGAGATAGACGAAGGTCGGCAGCGTCTGCATCAGGTCGAGCACCGGGCGAAGCAGCTTGAAGAGCCACTCGCGATGCGCCGCCGCGATGCCGATCGGAACGCCGATACCCATGGCGACCGCGGCCGAGCCGATGACCAGCGCCAGCGTCTCCATGGTCTCCTTCCACAAACCCTGGTTGAGGATGTAGAGGAGCCCGAGCGCGACGCCGATGACAAGGCCGACCGAGCGGTGCAGGAACCAGGCGAGGAGCGCGACGAGGCCGACGATCACCAGCGGCGGCGGCCAGAGGAGCACGTCGATCATCGCCTTGAGCACGGCAGAGATGCCGGAGGAAAGCCCGTTGAAGAACCAGTCGAGCCAAGTGGTCAGAAAATTGAAGAAATCCTTGCCCCACAGGCCGATCGGGATCTTGTAGGCGGTGAACCACTTCTCCATGCGCGGCGTGCCCCTGCCTAGCTCAACGCGTCATCCTCGGACGCGCAGAATGCGCGACCGAGGACCGAGAAACAGCAACGCTCCCGATGACGCATCTCTTGGCCCTCGGGTCTCGCTTACGCTCGCCCGAGGGGTGACACTCATGAACCGAGGGAAGCCTTGACCGCGGCCATCGAGTCGCCGCCGTCATAGGTCGTCACGCCTTGCAGCCAAGGAGTAACGGCGTCCGGATTCGCCTTCAGCCACGCCGTCGCCGCCTCTTCGGCGTCGGTGCCCTTCAGGATGGCGTCCATGATCTGGTTTTCCATGGACAGGCTGAACTTGAGATTGGAGATGAACTTGCCGACGTTCGGGCACTCGCCGACATAGCCGGCGCGAACATTGGTGTGCACGGTCGCCGCGCCGAAGCCGGAATCGCCCATGCCGTCGAGATAGGTGATCGCCATCTCACCCATCACCGGATGCGGCGTCCAGCCGAGGAAGACGATCCAGCCGTTGTCCTTCATCTCCTTCTCGGCCTGCGACAGCATGCCGGCTTCCGAGGATTCCACCAGCTCGAAGCCATCGAGCCCGTTCGCTTTGTCATCGATCATGCCGAGCACGATGCGGTTGCCGTCGTTGCCCGGCTCGATGCCGTAGATCTTGTGGTCGAACTTGTCGCCATATTTGCCAACGTCGGTCAGGCTCTTGACGCCGGCGTCGGCGACATAGGTCGGGACGACGAGGCCGTAGCCGGCGCCCTCGAGGTTCTCCGAGATCGACTCCACCGACCTGTCGTCGAGAAAGGGCTTAACGTCGGCGGCCATGCTCGGCATCCAGTTGCCGAGGAAGACGTCGATGTCCTTGTTCTTGAGCGACGCGTAGGTCACCGGCACGGAGAGCACCTGCACCTCCGGATCGTAGCCGAGCGCCTTCAGCACGACCGAGGAGACCGCCGTCGTCGCGGTGATGTCGGTCCAGCCGACGTCGGAGAAGTCGAACGGCCTTACAGCTCTCCGGATCCTGCGCGGCCGCGGAACCCGCCGTACACGACGACCGCGAGCGCCGCGAGCGCGCACCCCTTCATGAATACCTGCATGGAAAGTCTCCCTCGGACTTGGATTTGCTGGCCGCGCCCTTGCCCCACCGCCGGAAGCCGCGCGTCGGAGCCCATCGAAACATCAATGCGAAAGCCTGGCAAGCTTATCTTGATTGATCGATCAATCAAAAACCGATAGGCGAACAGCTCGAATCGCGAGGTGGACTGATGCCGCGGATCGGAATGGAGCCGGTGCGCCGCAAGGCGCTGATCGCGGCGGCGATCGACGCCATCCACGACCGCGGCATGGGCCAGGTGACGATGGGCGAGATCGCCCGCCGCGCCGGCGTCTCCGCGGCGCTGGCGCACCATTATTTCGGCGGCAAGGACCAGCTGCTGCTCGCCACCATGCGCCATCTCCTGTCCGAGCTCGGCGAGGAGATCCAGGCGCGGCTCGCCGAGGCGAAGACGCCGCGCGAGCGCGCTCGCCGCGGTCATCCGCGGCAATTTCGCCGCGTGCCAGTTCCGCCCCGCCGTGATCTCCGCCTGGCTCGCCTTCTACGTGCAGGCGCAGAACGATCCGGAGGCGCGGCGGCTCCTGCGCATCTATCGCCGCCGCCTGGAAAGCAACCTCCTCCATCCGCTCGGCGAGCTGACCACGCGCGAGCATGCGCTGCGCATCGCCGAGATGGCCGCCGCGCTGATCGACGGGCTTTGGATCCGCCGCTCGCTCGCCGACGTCAGCCCCGATCCGGACGGCGCCGCCAAGCTCGTCGAGGACGCGATCCTCGAAGCGCTCCGTCGCGCCGATGCATGAGGCCGACTACATCGTCGTCGGCGCCGGCTCCGCCGGCTGCGCGCTCGCCTACCGGCTTTCGGAGGACGGCAGGAACAGCGTGCTCGTGATCGAATATGGCGGCACCGACATCGGACCGCTGATCCAGATGCCGGCGGCCTTCTCCATCCCGATGAACATGCGCGCCTACGATTGGGGCTATCGCACCGAGCCGGAGCCGCATCTCGGCGGACGACGCCTCGCGACGCCGCGCGGAAAAGTGATCGGCGGCTCCTCCTCCATCAACGGCATGGTCTTCGTGCGCGGCCACGCGGAGGATTTCGACCGCTGGGAGGCGGCCGGCGCCAAGGGCTGGGCCTTCAAGGACGTGCTCCCCTATTTCAAGCGCATGGAGAACGCGCACCTGAACGGCGCCGGCGGCCATCGGCACCGCGGAAGGCTGGCGCGGCAGCGACGGGCCGCTCCACGTGACGCGCGGCGCCATGACGAACCCGCTCTACCGCGCCTTCACCGATGCCGGGCGTCGAGGCCGGCTATCCCTTCACGGCCGACTATAACGGCGCGAAGCAGGAAGGCTTTGGGCCGATGGAGATGACGGTGTGGCAGGGCCGCCGCTGGTCGGCGGCGAACGCCTATCTCCGGCCGGCGCTGAAGCGCCCGAACGTGTCGCTGCGCACCGGCGCGCGCGCCGAGCGGATCGTCTTCAAGGGCGGCGCGCCGTCGGCGTCGTCACCAGCCGCTGGGGACACGTGGAGACGCTGACGCGCGCAGAAGGAGGTGATCCTCGCCGCCTCCGCCATCAACTCCCCGCAGCTCCTGATGCTCTCCGGCATCGGCCCGGCGGAGCATCTGCGCGCGCACGGCATCGAGGTCGTCGCCAACCGGCCGGGCGTCGGCGGCAATCTGCAGGATCATCTCGAGGTCTACGTGCAGCAGGCCTGCCTGAAGCCGATCACGCTCAACGCGCATCTCGGGCTTCTGGCGCGCGCCAGGATCGGGCTCGAATGGCTGCTCTAGCGCCGCGGGCTCGGCGCCAGCAACCATTTCGAGGCCTGCGCCTTCATCCGCTCGGCGGCGGGCGTCCCCTACCCCGACCTGCAGCTCCATTTCCTGCCGGCGGCCGTGCGCTATGACGGCCGCGCCGCCGCGGCGGCACACGGCTTCCAGGTGCATGTCGGGCCGATGCGCTCGCTCTCGCGCGGCGAGGTGCGGCTGAAGTCGCCGTCGCCGAGCGCGGCGCCCTCGATCCGCTTCAACTACATGAGCGCGGACGAGGACTGGCGCGACTTCCGCGCCGCCATCCGCCTGACGCGCGAGATCTTCGCGCAGCCGGCCTTCGACGCATACCGCGCCGAGGAGATCGCGCCGGGCGACGCGGCGCAGTCGGACGAGGCGCTCGACGATTTCGTGCGCGAGCACGGTCGAGAGCGCCTACCACCCCTGCGGCACCTGCCGCATGGGCGCGGTCGACGACGTGGCGCAGCGTGGTCGATTCGGAATGCCGGGTGATCGGCACGCAAGGCCTGCGCGTCGCCGATTCCTCGATCTTCCCGGAGATCACCAACGGCAACATCAACGCGCCGTCGATCATGGTCGGCGAGAAGGCCGCCGACATGATTTTCGGCAGGCCGCCGCTGCCGGCTTCCAATCTCGAGCCGTGGATCGAACCGCGGTGGCGGGAGAAGCAGAGGTAACCGGGCGCCTCCGCTACGACAGCCGAGTTGCCGCGATCCAGTGAAGCAGTCGCGTTCTCCTGTGCCAGGGCGTACCCGAGAAGAGTACGTCTCGTCCTATGGCAGAGGGGTTGTTTGCTTTTTTGGGGAACAACCCCATGCAAAGTAGACCTAGCGAGCGGTCCCTCGAAGTCGTTCGGTATGCGAGACGGGTTGTTCGTCGCCGCCGCGAATGATCTGACATTCACAAAGAGGGCCTTTGGCGGGTGCTTACTGGTTCCAATTTCACAATCGGGATCGTGATAAGTGCGTTCAGTCGATCTCGTCGATCAGCGCGCGCGTCTGCTTGATCAATTCCGCGACCTGACGCCGCCCGGCGATTGCTTCGCGCGTATAGAGCTCCGTGTTGCAGTGCGTTCTTGTTGCCGGGCGGAGCACCGGAGCCCAGGGCACCGCCGTGCATGCGGCAACGATTCTTGCCCCGGACTGCTGGCGACCTGCAGGGGCTCCCACACCGAGTTCTTGCGCCGCACCGCTGGCTTCCCAGCATAGGCCCAGTGTTGCGTGGATGATGGCCGGTCATTTCTTGTCCGACTTTCGATCGGGCGTTGCCTGTGTGACGTGTCCGACAATGGCCTGCCCACCCTCGCTAACCGATACATTCTGCACGGTCACCTTCGGTTCGCCACGGCTTCGATGGCGATCCAGCGCCTCCATTTGAAGGACAAAAGTGCGCATGAGCCTGTTGAGCTCGCGCTCGGCGCTCTCCCGATGCTGAGGGTTTTCGGCGTTGGCATGGCGCATCGACGCGTCCGCTGCAGCCATGTGCACGCTCGCTATCTGGCCCGCGAGCATCGTCTCAAGTGCGTCCCGTGGTTTGATTTCGTTAATGGCTCCCAACATGAAGTTGAGCCGCCCCTCGCAATACCCGTTTTTTGTGGCGGTCGCAGAAGCGGCCAGCCCGACTAGACCATCTAGAAAATTTGGCTCGACCGAACCCATTGCTTGTGCAAGCAACACGCGGCTTGTCAGACGGTCGGGATGGTCGAAGTCCAGATCCAAAATCTTGCCGTTCGCCGAGGCGCTCATCCTGGGTAACGGCACGGTAGAGGCAATGCGCCGGCCACTCCATTCGAAGGCTGCTCTTTCCTGTGGCGTCCGCTCGTATTCCGACGTCACAGCGACGCTCTTTTCCGGACTTTCTTTTTGCGGAGCGTCAGGTGCCTTCGGCGTAGTGCATGCCTCGATTTTTGAAGGAAGAGGTTTCGCGGGTTTCATGACGTACTCCGGCTTCTGGAGGCCGGCGGCAGTCTGGGCCGCGGCACATCCGTTCAGTTGGGTTTCAAGACTGATCGGATCGGACTCACGCGCCCGACGCACGCAAAGGCCAACCAGGCCAGAGCGCCCACGTCACCGATCAATTTCAAGCCAAGGGAAGGACGGCCGAGCGCAAGAAAAGAGCCAGCGATACTGCGAGCCGAATCGACCCACCAAGAGAAGGCTACAAATTTCGTGCGCACGCTGTCCAATTCTTTTTGGCCAGCTTGCGACCACGTATTGTCGCTGGCTTCTTCGCCTATCACACGCCGATATGAGTACACGACAGCGCGACGCTTCGCCGACTGTCCGCGGAGAAGCGCCGCCGAATGCTTGGCGGTGCGCCTAGATCGGGTGCCCGAGGGGCAACGAGAACGACTGAATACGGGCTCTACGCTCGGACGGCTGTCGCTAAACGCCGTCGGGTGCGCGACTTGATGAGGCGGTCACGCACACCGCTCGACAAGCTGTCGGCAAAGGGCGATCTTGCGTCGGCGCTGTTATCTTCTCCGTCGAGAATAGCTGTCGGCGCCCCCCCGTCGAGTTTACTTTCTTCCGAAGCCGAACGCCGCTTCCTCAGGCGAGTCGCAGAGCAGCAATTCCGTCAACTTGGACAAGCTCATGTGTGTTCGGCCGGCTTGCCCGCGATCTCCTTCCCGTTCTTTTTTGCCGCAACGTGCGCCCTTACAACATACTCGCTCACTTTAGTAGAACTCCAGGCGGGAGGACGCATTCCTCGGCTTTCGTCGATTAGTCTAGCCGGTTACGACGGCGGCCATTAGGGTCAGCTTGTCACGAAGACCTTCGAGCGATCCGCCGGCTGAGGAAATTCCGATGACGACCGTAGCCATAATCGCGCAAATCAAAGCGAATTCTATCGCGGTTGCGTCGGCTTCGCTCGCTCGGAAACGCTGCATCAACGCATGCATCACACTGCGCCTCCAGTCGACGGCGCGGGAAAAAACGTCCGCCTAGGCGGCAGGGCAGCGACCGAATTCTTTGCATCCTCTTTTCCTGAGGCACGCAATCGAGCTCTAGGATATTGCTCACAGCGGGAATCTCTCAGTGAGAGTCAATCGGTTGGACCAAAGAGGAAGAAGTCGAATGACCGCGCCAGTCGTTGCCTGCGTCGTCGGGGCGCGACCGAACTTCGTGAAGATCGCGCCGATCATCCGGCGCTTTTGCGAAGCGCGGCGATCGGGACACGGCTGATCCACACCGGCCAGCACTACGACATCACCATGAACGCGGTGTTCTTCGACGAGCTCGGACATTCCCCGGCCCGACATCGACCTGGAGGTCGGCGTCGGGGACGCACAGCCGAGCAGACGGCGCGCATCATGCTGGCCCTCGAGCCCGTCTTTCAGAGCGCGCCGCCGGCGCTCGTGCTCGTTGTCGGCGACGTCAACTCCACGCTCGCCGCGGCGCTCGTCGCCGCCAAGCTCGGCATTCCGCTCGCGCACGTCGAGGCGGGACTTCGCAGCCGCGACCGCACCATGCCGGAGGAGATCAACCGCGTTCTGACTGACGCGATCTCCGACCTGCTGTTCACGACGGAGGCGGCGGCGTTGAGAACCTGACGCGCGAGGGGATCGACCCCGAGCAAGGTGCACTTCGTCGGCAACGTGATGATCGACACCTTGTTCGCGTGCCTCGAGCGGGCCGTCGCCGGCCGAAGCGACCTTCAGAGAGGTTGGCGCCGGCGCGGGCTTCACGAGCGCCGCCGCAACGGGCTTCGCGCTCGTCACCCTGCATCGGCCCTCGAACGTCGACGACCCCGAAGCGGCTGCGCGAGGTCTTGGAGACGCTTGCCAGGATCGCGGGGCGATTGCCGATCGTCTTCCCTGTGCATCCGCGCACCCGCGATGCGGCGGCGCGAGCCGGGCTCGGCCATCTCCTTGCGGGCGAGCGCGTGCTTGCATCGGCGTGCCGCTCGGCTATCACGCGATCGTCGGCCTGATGCGCGCCGCAAGACTTGTCATCACCGACAGCGGCGGCATGCAGGAGGAAACGACGGCGCTCGGCGTTCCCTGCCTGACGGTGCGGCCGAATACCGAGCGGCCGATCACCGTCGAAGCCGGCACCGATATTGTGGTCGGCACGGATTCCGCGACACTTCTCACTGCTGTCGACGAGGTGCTTGCCAGCGGCGGCAAGCGGGGCAGGACCCCGCCGCTCTGGGACGGTTGTTCGGCGGAACGGATCGTCGAACGCGTTCCTTGAAGTCTAGTTCGTTTTTAGAAGTCCTGCCGCAGCTTCGCGACAATCTCTTCTGGCTCATAAAACTTCCTCGCTATAGCGGACTCCTTGAGGCCAAAGACATACTTCAGGTCGGACCGCCTTAATGGGGGAGGGTCACCGGCAAGAAATGAACTAACCTTCTTGCAAAATGCGGACGCTTCCCAACCTCGCCGTCGACGTGCGGGCATTCGATTGCTTGAGGCGGCACCTGAGAGATCCGCGAACCCAGTCTTCAACGAACTCGATGGCGATGTTCGATATCTCGGTAAGTAGGCTCGTGGCCTCTGCCCGCCATACTTGGATCGGCCGTGTTTACTCAGTCGCACACTCGCACCTCCGCGATTCCTTGGTGAAATATACAGGGGGTGGCGCGACAGACCTGTCCAGAAAACCTCTTTATTCAGGGCGGCCGGGGGAAGAGTTTGAACTGCCACATCTGTATGACGTATCGAATTTGAACTCGGGTGCCACACACTAACGGGCCGAAGTGCCAGTGAGCGCCGCGCTCGGAAAAAGACCCAACGCTTCCGTCGAAGCGCTGTATTTTGGGTGCAGAGCTACCGGCTTGCGAAGCTGACCCAAAACCGGCACGGGTGGCTTCGACGAATGGACGTTTTATGTCTGCGTTTGAGGTGGGGGTGGGAATGGAAAGGTCAGGCATTGGCAAGGTCGCACTAATTACTGGCGCCACCGGGCAGGACGGTGCCTATCTCGCCGAGCTGCTGCTGGAGAAAGGCTATACGGTCCACGGCGTTATCAAGCGGCGTTCCTCTTCTTTCAACACCGGGCGGATCGAACATCTCTACCAGGATCCGCACGAGCCGAATCAGCAGTTCATCCTGCACCACGGAGATATGACCGATGCGACCAACCTTATCCGCATCGTGCAGGAGACGCAGCCGGACGAGATCTACAATCTCGCCGCTCAGAGCCACGTCCAGGTGAGTTTCGAGACGGCGGAATATACTGCCAATGCAGACGCGCTCGGAACGCTGCGGCTGCTTGAAGCGATCCGCCTCCTCGGATTGACAAACAAGACGCGCTTCTATCAGGCGTCGACATCGGAGCTCTACGGCAAGGTCCACGAGGTACCGCAAAGCGAGACGACGCCGTTCTATCCGCGAAGCCCCTATGCGGCGGCCAAGCTCTACGCCTATTGGATGGTGGTGAACTATCGTGAAGCCTATGGCATGCACGCCTCAAACGGCATTCTCTTCAACCACGAGAGCCCGCTGCGCGGCGAGACATTCGTCACGCGCAAGATCACGCGCGCGGTCGCCGCGATCAAGCTCGGCCTTCAGGACCGGCTCTATCTCGGCAATCTCGACGCCGAGCGCGACTGGGGCCATGCCCGCGAATATGTGCGCGGCATGTGGCTCATGCTGCAGCAGGACGAGCCGGACGACTACGTGCTGGCGACCGGGAAACGCCACTCCGTCCGCGACTTCGTCGAGAAGGCGTTCGCCGAGATCGGCGTCGCGATCACATGGGAAGGGGAGGGGCTAGGCGAGAAGGGCTTTGACGCGGCGACAGATCGAGGTCCTTGTCGAGGTCGATCCGCGGTATTTTCGGCCGACCGAAGTCGATCTTCTGCACGGGACCCGTCGAAGGCGCAAGAAAAGCTCGGCTGGAAGCACGAGACCAACTCGAGCCCTTTGCGCAGAAATGGTCCGAGAGGATCTTGTCGGGTCGCGGAGGAGAAACGCCGAAATGCCGAATGACATCCCCTTCCGCTTGCAGGGAAACGGAGTCTGGGTCGCCGGCCACCGGGCATGGTGGGCTCGGCACTGGTGCGGCGGCTCGCACGCGAGGATTGCGAGATTCTGACCGTCGGCCGAGACGCCGTCGACCTCACCCGGCAGGCAGAGACTGGAGATTGGGTCGCAGAAGCGCGGCCGGATGCGATCTTTCTCGCAGCCGCGAAGGTGGGCGGGATTCTTGCCAACGCCACCTATCCGGCCGCGTTCCTTTACGAGAACCTGACGATCGAAACCAATGTGATGGAGGCGGCGTTTCAGGTCGGGGTGAAGAAGCTCCTCTTTCTGGGATCGAGCTGCATCTATCCAAAGTTGCGCCGCAGCCGATCAAAGAGGAAGCCTTGCTCACCGGCTCGCTGAGCCGACCAACGAGCCCTATGCGATCGCGAAGATTGCCGGGCTGAAACTCGCCGCCGCCTATCGTCGCCAATTCGGCGTCGACTTCATCTCCGCTATGCCCACCAATCTCTATGGCCCGGGCGACAATTTCGATCTCGAGACCAGCCATGTCCTCCCCGCGCTGATCAGGAAAGGCGCATGAAGCTAAAATCGGTGGCCAACACACATTCACGATCTGGGGAACCGGGGAAGCGCGGCGGGAATTCCTGCACGTTGATGACTGCGCCGACGCGCTGGTGCTTTCTGATGCAAGCCTACTCGCAAGAGCAGCATATCAACGTAGGTACCGGAGAGGATCTCACCATTCTCGAATTGGCGAGGCTCGTTTGTGAGGTGGTCGCGTTTGAGGGAAAGATCGCTACGATGCAAGCAAGCCGGATGGAACGCCCCGGAAGCTCCTGAACAACGAGCGCCTCACTAGCCTGGGGTGGACACCGAGGATTTCTCTCGCGGAGGGTATTTGTACAGACATATCGCTGGTACGTGGAGAACATCCAGCAGCAGGAACCTTTGGCTCAGTTGAAGGCGCAGTAAACCTGCGTGAGGAGAAACTCGAAACGGCGATCATCTTCTGCACCTGCCCCACTTGGGCCCTTGGCCTTCCGAACCCCCAATGAGAAAGGCCACGCAAAGTCAGTAGCCCGCAGATAGCAAGCCGCAGAGGCGCCGCCGCGGTGCCTGGCGGCGAATGATAAATCCGCACGATCCACGCACCCAC
>CAVZVB010000003.1:0-117427 GCA_963778625.1 uncultured Alphaproteobacteria bacterium | reverse complement strand
CTCCCCGCCCGGCGGATGTCGCATGGTTTTGCGGTGCCGGAGGAAGCTGCGCGGCGCACCCGCGGAGATTCACGAGCAGTCCTTGCAGCCGTTCTCCTTTCCGCAATCGCCGTCCTTCAGGTCTACCTCTATGGAGACGCTCTTCACGCGCACGCGTTTCACCTTGAAATCGTGAAGGCCAAGGCAGCCGAGAAGCTTGCCGGCGGCGTCTGTGCAGTCTGCACCGTCCAGCTGGCCCGGCGGGACCGGCGGCGTCATGACCACCGGGTCGCGGTCGGGCTGGTTGACGAGCACGCCCGGCACGCGCGTCGCGCTGGTATCCCAGACGACACCGACGCTGTAGCTTCCGTCGCCACGGTCCTTGATCTTTCCAACGATGCTGACGCCCGGCAGCGGCGACAGCGTGAACAGGCCGCTGCGGCCCGGCCCGATCGGATTGCCATAGCGGTCGCGCGGCACGATCACGAGCACGCCACGGCGGCCGCCCGGCGCGTCCGCTTCGTCGATGACGCTCACGCCCGAGCGCCCGGGATCGATGCCGGGCTCTACGTGCACCGACCAGACCGCCTCGCGCGAGGCGCGGCAGCTTGAGCCGTAGGTGGCCACCGCGCGGAAATGGTAGGTCCCCTCCACCCGCGTCAGCTCCTTCAGCCGGTTGTTGTAGATGCCGTCCGGCTCCATCGCGCCGTCGTCGTGGTCTCCATCATCGAAGAGCTTCACCGTGATCCTTGTCGGCGAGACGGGGAGCGTTCCGCCCGCCCGTCGGGCCACCCGCCTGCAGGGTGGCATCAAAGGCGTCGAGCCCATCGGCCGTGGCGACCGGCGCATGCCCGCCGGCTTCCATGGCGAGTTGGCCAAGCGCAATGCCGGGGGCGTCGATGGTGAGTTCAACCTCAGCGTCGCGCGGCGTGGTCCGGTTGGCGTAGTGGAGCGCAACCAGCGGATCGATGGGATCGCCGGTATAGACGCGGCCTTTTGAGACAAGTGACACGAGCTTCGGGCCGCCGGCGCAAACGACGAGGTAGAAATAGCGCACCGGCTCGGCGGGCTTGAATTTCGGGGCCGCCGTCAGGCGTTCCACCGTGAATTGCCAGGTGCCGTCGCGCTCGCCGAGATGCGGCAGGGGAATGCGCCAGAAGGCCCAGGTCTCGCCACGCACGGGGCGCACACTGCGCTCGTTGATAGGCCGGCCGCTCGGCGTTGTAATGCGCGCTCGTAGCGGCGTCGCCGGATTGTCCCAGCCGATTATGACCGTGATCCGCTCCTCGCCGCATACGTCGAACCGATGCGGTTCGGAGACGTCCTGCGTGCCCTTGAGCACGAAATCCGGGTCGCTCAGCGCACCGGTCTCGAAGATGTTGCCGAAGGCGAAGCCGAAGAATTTTCTGAGCGACAGCCCGTCAAGGGCGCGCGTGAAGTGGCCGCCATGGTCGTGCGCCACGCGATTGAGCAATGGCCCGTCTATGTCGGCGTCGGAGCCGAAGCCGATGACGCTGAGCTTGGTCGCACCGAGATAGCCCTCCACCTCTGCGATCATCGGCGGCGTGTTCTGCAGGCCATCGGTCAAGAGCAGCATCGCCCGGTCGTTGGCGGAGCCGGAGCCATAGGCGAGTAGCGCCGCCCCGAGGCCACCGCCGATGCTCGTGCTCCCGCCTGCGGCGATTGCGCCGATCGTGCCGGTGGTGAACGGCGCCGGGCCGACGAGAGCGGGCTTCGCCGTGGCAGCGAGCGCCGGCGCGTAGTCAAGGCTCGCCGTCGAGCTAAAACTGACGAGGCCGAGGCGGTCGCCGCCGCCCTCGCGCACGAGCTGCACGAAAAGCGCCGCAGCGTCCTGCGCCTCGCGCAACTTCGGGCGCCCGACCGGCGGCGCGGAATCCGCCATGCTACCCGACCGGTCGAACACCATCATCACGTCGAGCGGATTGGGCGGCGCCGGCGGCGCAACAAGCGCCGCCTTGATCGGCGCCACAGGCGCGTAGGTGACGCTGCAGCCCGAGCCCTGGCTGAGCGGGCCGCCGACGAGTTGTCCGTTGATGTCGAAGAGTGCAGAACCGGAGCTGCCGCCGGCATAGTCGAAGCCTGAGATGCTGCCGCCGTCGTGGGTGCCGTCCTGCGTCTTTTTCGCCGCGCCGTTCGGATGGTGCATGGTGAAGATCGTTTCCCCGACCATCAGAGCGGCATCGCGCAGCTCCAACGGCGGTGGCAATGCGCCGGGCGCGGCGTCGAGGCGTAGCACCACCCAGTCGGTCGCCGCGGGCGGGTCGAAACTGGTCGGCAGGCTCCCCGATGTCACTTCCTCCAAAACCTTGAAAAAGCGAGTGACGTGACCGGGCGGCCTGTGGAAGTTGCAGAGCGTCTGATAGTCGAAGGTAACCGACGCGCTCGCCATATCCCGGCCAAGCGGATCGGTGAGGCAGTGACGCGCGGTCAGGAAGAGGTCTGCGCCGACCAGCGTCCCCGAGCAGCTGCTAACGTGGTCCTCATGGACCTCGACGATGATGCCCGCCGCATCCGCCACGCGGTTCCGGACCGCATCGGAGATCAGCGGAAGCGCGCAGGCGGCATTTCGCCACGCAAATCCGGGATTGCATTCAAGACGCGTCTCGAAGATCGGGTCCTGGTAGGGATCGCCCTGCAGGAACACGTCGGGGTCGGACTGGCTTCCGATCGACGTGCCGGGCGCGCCGCCGGTCGCGACGCTCGGCTCGCCGCTCCCATATTCGAGGAGCCGCGCGCTGCCGGTGCCGCCGACGATCCGGATCGGTATCGGGTTGATCCGCGTATCGACCGGGCGCGACCAGAAGCTCGTCCCCGAACCGGCGGTGAAGACGTCGCTACCGTATCCAAGATCCACCGTCAGTTTGGCGCCACCGCTCAGATTTCACCTGATCGAAATGCAGTATGACAAAGAGCGGCCCGCCGAGCGGACCTGGGCTCGGCACAAGATCGAGCCCGGCGCTCTGATTGAAGGTGCGGCCGTCGGCGACGCGGCGCCCGAGATTGTGCGTCATGGTGCCCTCCGTGCTCGCAGACCGGGTATCGCCCCGTACGAGCGCTTTTCTCGGTTGTGTGGAAGTCTTTTCAGCACGGACCCGCGCAAGGGCGGTCGCGGTGCCTGCACCGCCGTTCTGCGCAAGGATCGCAGGCGCGGCGCGACGGCGGACCATCGCGAGAATTCGCTGCTCATCCGATCCGCCCGCTCACCCGGACGCGCGTCGGCCGCGCTCGAAGTCTCGCCCCGGGCCGGCCAAACGGCCGTCGCCCCCAACCTTGCATCAATTAAGAGTTGCCGATTTCGACAAAATTACGGTCGCGCATGGGCAGTCTCAATGTTCGACATAAAGGTTTCCACGAACGCTACGCCAGCAAGGCAAATCGAGCGTGCGCGCATGGCCGTTTCTTCCGCTGTTGATGCTTCTGGACATGCTCAACCGCGCCTGCGAAGTCGGTTTTACTCCCAACACAGGACATAATGGTCACGGCGATTTATGAGCACACGGCTTAGCCCCGCCTTTGACGAAGTGCACTTCGAATCCTTTGCTCGTGCTATCGACGCAGACATCAGCAGCGCTAGTGCAATTCCAGTGAGGTCCGCGACCCAATCGAGAACTCTGCGTCGCGTGAAATGAGCGGAGTAGCCTGCAGGAGTTCGATCGTGCCACCTACGCCGGCGAGCCCCAACGCAACGACGGTCCAGCTCTTTCTTCCCCACGCCGTTATCCCTAAGCCCGCCAATACGAAAAACGAAATTGCGTGGACCAACTTGTCATTAAGAAGCGGCAGGCCGACAGGCCGGGGAGAGAGCGCAAAGAGTAGAACGGCCAGAAGCGCAATCCAAAAACCCGGACGCAAGGCCTGCCTCAAGAACCTGCGCACGTCGCCTGTCTTCATTGCGAACATCGCCCCCTTTGGAACTTGCGCGTAACCTATGCGGCTCGACTGCGCGAGGCTGCGTAAACGGTCGAGACGAAATCACGCATGCGACGGACCCCTTGGTCGGTCCGCGCGTCATTGTTTCGCCAATTAGCCCGGACTAAATGTGTGGTTGTGTCGTCTTCGCGTGGAACTTTGCCTGTCGGGTGGTCGCATGTCTTGGCTTCGCTTGCCGCTCTTTTTTGGCACGCTCAAAATCAAGCCAAGAAGGCATTTGCGGCGGGAGGAGATTTACCGCAACGTCCCGGTGCGCAAGATCGGCAGCGCCTACTTCGTCTGGAAGTCGCACGCTCCGCGAAGGCGGTCCCAAAGAACTCTAGAGAAACAGAACCGCCAATCTGTGGAAGGAGATATGCACTGGCCGACGCCCTAGACCTCGGACCACCAACCTCCTGCTGACGTCCGTGGCGCACATGCCAAGGATGTTACCGCATTTACGCGGAAGCAGATGTCGCTTTGTTTTGCGGTGCTGATTGTCAAGGCCGCCGAGAAGTCGATAGTAGCGTCTCAGTTTGAAATCCGTCGTCCTTGACGCGCGGTGTCGCATTCCGGCACCGGCTCCTATATGGGCGATCCGAGTTCGGCAGGTCGGGTCAGTCAGCGAAATTCGACGACAAACTCGACGCCGATGTTCGTTGCAGCCCTATGGCGGACAGAACAGCTTTTTGATGCACTGCCGTCGTCGAACGCCAACGTGAACTCGTCCGGAATGCCGACTGCGCTGGCGACCTGAAGCTTGGCTCCTCCGTCAGACAAATCTCGGATGGTGCATGCGATCGTTGATTGGGCGGAGTGGAAGACGATGCGACCGCCCTTCAGCGTCTTCCGGCGAACAGAGCGCCTTCGTTCCTCGGGCATCGTTGCTCGCCCCTCAACTGAACCAGCATAGCACACACAACACTCGCGGAGGTAGGCCGTGTACTCATAAATGATGGATGGCCGATGACCGCTTTCGGCGTGGCCTCCGAGGCTGATCAAACGACCGCACGAGTCGGGAATGCGGACGAAGCGGACCTTCTACAAGCAGCACCCGGCCTCAAACGGCCTTGTGACGAATGAGGAAGGTATCCGCAAGCACCAGGATAACGATTGCAGCCAGCGACATTCCGAACAAAGGAACCTGAAGCGTCTGGTACGTCGTCAGCTGGTCATTGGCAGCCAACGCCGTGACGACACCGAAGACGGCAAAGAAGTTGTGAAACACGGCGGTTGCGTAGACATCCCGGGACAGGAAGAAAAAGGCGCCGGTCATCAGTCCGACCACCGCAAGGAGACCAACCATTTCGATGGTGTTGAACGGGGGGCTATGGGCGTAGTGATAGAGGCCGAACAGTGCGCTCGCAACAATGGCTGCCAAAGGAATCGAAACCCATTTCGTGAGCGTTGTCGCCTGAGCGAGAACCCCTGCGACCACAGCCCAGCAGACGAGCACTTCAGCGATCGAGACGACCAGGACCTGCGCATAGATATTGAGGATGACTATCGGGTCTTTCGACGGGGCTCCCTGGCCGAAGTAGAGCGCGAGGCCGAGCGCCACGCCAACGGGGACCCAGATTAGCGTTCGAACCGGAGACCCGAAGCCCAGGCGATTTCTTTGCATCTGGCTTCGCCGTACCATCCGGCCCACAAGGAAGGCGGAACCGACAATTCCGATAAGGATGTTCGCCACTCCTATGTACAGAAGGCGGTCCACCAACGCATTGGGTCGTAGAAGTGTTTCGACACGGCCTTCGAAAACCCAAGTGGCCAGGGTCCAGATGGCCCATAGTCCGAGGGCAGTCAGCACCACTTTGCTTCGATCAGTCCACATAATCGGCCGCCGCACTAAAATCCACGTGTCTTCATAGCGCCTGAAAATTCTCACGTATTGATCTGTCTTGACCATCTCAAATCGAGGAGTGACCTGACCTTCGCGCAGACGTGTCGTCAGCTAGGGTCAGAACTCATTGATCAGAGCGAGAAGGTGACGATGGCTGCGGACAATAGCGGCCATGAATGTGTGGCAAACGACGATCGTGGCGGGTAAGGAAGCGTCGCCGGTCTTAAAGGCTTTCGCAGACATCTAAGGAAAAGCCATGTCCAACCCGTCGCAACAAATCATGAGGCTGGGGTTTGGGTTCGCCGTGTCACAGGCGCTGCGCGTCATTGTCGAACTTGGAATTCCCGATCTCTTGGCCGTCGGCGAGCGGTCGGTGGATGATCTAGCTGCCGCCACTCAGTCAAATGCCGACGCGCTTTATCGTGTGATGCAACTCCTCGCGCCTGAAGGTGTCTTTAGGGAGGTACGGCCTCGTCATTTCGAGTTGACTGAGGTTGGCGCCGTGGTGCGCTCCGATCGGCCGGGTCCCCGCGACTTCGTCCGCATGATCAACAGCGAGCCCTATCTCGCCTTCGAGCGGCTCATGCATTCTGTCCGCACCGGAATGCCGGCCTTCGACGAAGTGTTCGGGAGCCCAAGGTTTGATTGGCTGTCGAAGCACCCTGAGCAGGCCGCCTTGTTTCAGCGCGCCATGGTCGCCTTGAGCCAAGGCGCCAACGAGGCCGTCGCCGAAACTTACGACTTCAGACCGTTCACTCGGGTCGTCGACGTTGGCGGCGGACATGGCCAGCTTCTCTCCGCGATCCTGTCTCGCAACCCCCATTTGAACGGCGTGCTTTTCGATGTGCCTTCGGGTGTCGCCGCGGCGCGCCAGGGCGCCGGAGGCGACCTGCCTCGCACCGAATTCATCGCCGGGGATTTCTTTGAGAGCGTCCCCGTTGGCGATGTCTACGTGATCAAAAAGGTCATTCATGATTGGGAGGACGGACGCGCCACGGCGATCCTGCGAAATTGCCGCAAGGCAATGGCGCCGAACGGGAGGGTGCTTGTGACCGAGACCCTCGTGCCGCCGGGTGACGAACCGAACCACATTAAGAGCATCGACGTGGTGATGCTAGCCGTCACCGGCGGCCTCGAGAGAACGGAGGCGCAATATGCAAGCTTGTTCGACGCCGCCGGGCTGCGACTTGAACGCGTGATTCAGACCCGAGGACCCATTTCCATCCTTGAGGCGTCTCCGGCCTAGCGAAAGAAGGTCTCACCGCGAGCGATCCTAATGGGTCATGAGATTAGGCTCATGACCCATTGATCACAGCCAGAAGATGACGGCCGCGGCGATGCAGATTGCCGAGAAGTAGGTATGGGCGCAACGGTCGTATCGGGTGTGGATGCGCCGCCAGTCCTTGAGGCCGCCCGAACATGTTTTCGATTTTGTGGCGCTGTTTGTAGAGGACGGCGTCATGCGGGATCGGGGTTTTGCGGTTGGATTTTGGGGGAATGCAGGCGGCGATGCGGCGCTTTGCGAGGGCGGCGCGGAACCAGTCGGCGTCGTAGCCTTTGTCGGCGAGAAGCTCCTTGGCCCCAGGCATGGCGGGCAGCATGAACGCCGCGCCCTTGAAATCGCTCATCTGGCCCTCGCTGAGCAACATCACGAGCGGTCGGCCTTTGCCGTCGCAAACCGCGTGAAGTTTGGAGTTCAAGCCCCCTTTGGTGCGCCCGATACGTCGGGGAACAGGCCCTTTTTTAAAAGGCTGGCGGCGGTGCGGTGGGCCTTCAGGTGCGTGGCGTCGATCATGATCCGCTCGGCCTTGCCGCCCTTGTACGCCAAGCTCGGCGAAAATCTTGTTGAACACGCCCAGACGGCTCCAGCGCATGAAGCGATTGTAGATCGTCTTGTGCGGACCATACCCGCGCGGCGCGTCGCGCCAGCGCAGCCCGTTCTTGATCACGAACACGATGGCGCTCACGATCCGCCGGTCGCCAACCCTGGCGATCCCGTGCGAAAGCGGAAAATGCCCTCAATCCGGTGCATCTGCGCCTCGGTCAGCAAAAACAAATCAGCCATGGCGAAGCCTCCTCCCCGCCTCGCGGCAAGCTAACGCGACGGGGAACACGCCAAATTCGAACTCATGATTCTGAGTTGTTCCGGCGGCATCAGCTGGAGGTACTCCTCTTTTCTCAAGCGGCCGCTCTTTACCAAGTCTTCGCCATTCGATGGCGGACACGCCGGATTATGAGCTTGCTAATGGCAGCTCCGCTCAGGTCCGCCGCAACTTTCTAAGTCGGAGTCAGCCGGCCGGACGTGGCCAGTTGCCACCAGTACCGCCGCGCTCCGGCCGGCGCATTAAGCCGCTATGGGTGGGCCCAACGATGACGACGCGCGGGTGAAAATCGCGGTGCCTCGTAGTGCTCGACCGGTTCAGCTCGGTCGCGAAGTGAGCGTCTGCAACCGCTGTATTGAACGCGTCGTCTGCCTCTGCTTTCGAGACCTCCAAAAGAGACGCAAGCAAGGGTTGGCCGATCGCCTCAGCGTCTGTGCGGAGCTGCTCAAGATCCTTGGCGATCCGCAGCAACACGGCTGTCTCGCCAGCGTCTTCAGTCATCGTCCGCGGAGGTTTCGGTGCCCGTGAAAAACCGCGCTGAGCGGACCGCCGCGGTAAGAACTCTGTCATTACTCTAGCCCCCCGAAACAAATAGCGGAGCACAGTTGCGGGCGGCTGTGGTTGCTACGATGTCACATGGCCAAACCGTCATGCCTCATGTGGCTGATCAAGGGTCCTCTCACACCTCAAGAATTGGACACTGATGCCCAAGCGTCACAGTCATTTGTTGCACGTGGGCATATAATTTCTGCAAAGGGGGAACTGTCATGACTAGATCGGAGGCGCTGGCCTTTTACTCGGCGCTCAGCGGATTAATATTGATCGCAACCTTGTGGCTTTGGGTGCCGGCACTATAGGCCGAACTTCGCCGTCGCGAGTAAAGGCGTGCGTCCATGTGCAAGATCGGTGCACCGAAAAAGGGTTGCGTATGGGGTGGCGACCTGTGCCAGTAGGCTCCGGACGTCTGCCAGGTCAGGGAACTGACCCTGTTGATATTGCAGCCCCGACTACAATCTCGGCCTGTCGGAGCGGCGAGCGCAGAGCGTCGTGACCGCGCTGACCACCGACTACGGTGTCGCCGCCGATCGTCTGTCGGCCTCCGGCGCCGGCCTTACCCGGCCGGTTGCATCGAACGAAACGGAAGAAGGCCGCGCCAAGAACCGGCGCGTCGAACTCGTCGCCCAATAAGATAGAGCGCAGCCTATGATTCGCCGTCTCTCCTCTTCGTTGTGCTCGCCCTCGCCGCCGTGTTCGCGTCGATGGTGCCGCGCACGAGACGGCGGCGAACAACAACCGCACCGTCTGCGGCAACACCGGGAACCTGAAAAAACCGATTTCGCGATATCCAATCCGATCGTCACAACGTCTTCCATGGCCTAGCCTCCACCTCTTTGACCAGCTCAAGCTCGCCGCAGCGTGGAGAGCCGTCCACAGCATCAAAATACGAAGTGGGAAGCCGTCCGCATCATGTCCGCTGAGCATCTGGAATCGGACATGCTCAACACGCGCGGCGACTTCCGAGAAGCGCCATAGGCGGGCGTCTTCAGACTGCGCCGACATCGTCGCTTCGGAGCGGCAAGAGCCATCGGGTGTGAGCGCTCCAAACGTCACATGTCATGGAAACTGCCAACCCAAAGAACACTGGCGCTTTCTCAACGCTCCAGCGTGATCGAAGTGGAATTTGGACCAAGCCCGTCGGGCACTGGGACATCGCTCGCGGCGTAGTCGGCGTTCACCACGAGATTAGCAGTATCGATCTTCAGCCGATCAACAACGATCACGGTATAGGCTGAGGCATCGGCAACCTTGCCGGTGCCCCCGATTTCGAGGACTGCGTTTGGCAAATAGATCGTGCCGAGGAGCTTGCGCGCGGAGTCACTGCTAATCTCGTAGCGCTGGCCGTTGCCCGATGCCTTACTGCAGCTGCGTGGCGACCTGGTTGAACTTTGCCGAGAGTTTAGAGCCGACCGTGGTCAACGCCCCGACGATAACGACCGAGATCAGCCCGGCGATCAGCGCGTATTCGATGGCTGTTGCGCCGCTCTCATTGTGGATAAACGAGAAAGCAAGCGACTTCATGAGCAACTCCGGTTTTCCCGCGCCGACCGTGGCGCGAGGAGGCTCGCCTTCTATCGGTGAGGTGCAAGTTGCAGGCAATTCTTCTGATTAAATGATGTAAGTTGCAGGTGAATTTTCTGAGTGAATAAAGGCTTTTCTCTCAACCATAGCCTCTTAGCCTTCCCCCGCTCGGATATTCCGGCCGCGCTTCCGTCGCTCTTGATCCGCAGCACATGCATTTGAAGCGACCCGCGAGCGAGGGCACCGGCGCATCAATCCTGAGCGCGAGCGTGCCGGGTTCTCGGCTTCGGCGCCGACCGCACGTCAAGCAGTGAACACCGAGCGGCATCGCGCGCTCGATTGGATCGGCGACGGTAACGGCATTCGGCCAGCGGGAAGCATCGAACGCATCCTTCTAGAAGGAGGGCCTTCTCCGCACGCGTCTTAAACCGCATAGTGCCGAGCCGAAGCGAAGGCGGGGGCAGGCAATGGCGGACCGGCAGACGATCAACCACTTCTTGGAGCGCGCGGCAAAGGATCTAGAACGCCTCAAGAGTGAGGCGATAAGGATCGGGGGGGATGATCTGTCGATGTTGGCCTACATGCTCGACATGACAATTGCGGAAGCGCGAGAGCGCAATGAGAAGCCGTCGCAGCCCGGCCTAGACTGAGACGGCTTCCCTAATCCATGATCCGGTCCCAGACGCCAGCCTGGCGCCAGCGGACGAAGCGGTTGTAGCAAGTGGTGTGGGGACCATAGCGCTTCGGCAGATCGCGCCACGGCGCGCCTGATCGCAAAACCCAGAATACGCCGTTGAGAATGCGCCGGTCGTCAACTCGGGGAACGCCACGTTGCTTGTCCGGGAGCATCGGCCTGATGACGCTCAATTCGTAGTCGTTGAGTTCATACCGCATGATTCGTGCTCCTCTTGGGAGCTTGAGATCACATCAATGCGGTAGCCCTCAGGGGGGATCGCCACTTCCGGAATCGGCGCAACTGCGGACATGACGCTTAGTCAGTCTGATGGGGATTCTTGACCCTGAGCCGACGTCCGCCGTGCCCCTACAGCTTGGCGCAGCGCGCGCATCGGCCGTCAGAAGGCGTTTGAACAATCAGGCGACGGACCTGGCCGCCTGCGCCCGAGTAGGGCTCTGGCTGCGAAGCAGGGCAAAAAAATCGTCGGAGCCAAGGGGCCTTGCGAAGTAGTAGCCTTGCATCTGGGGACAGCCCCAGCCTTTCAGCATCTTAAACTGTTCTTCGGTCTCGACGCCTTCGGCAATGGTCACCAAACCCAGTTCCCGGGCGAGCGAGATGGTCGCTCTCACAATTGCCGCACTGCCCGGCTCGGACGTGATCCTTCCGACAAAGACCTGGGCAATTTTGATCCGATCGACGGGGAAGCGACGTAAGTAGTCAAGGAAGAATATCCGGTGCCGAAGTCGTCGATCGCGAGCTTGACACCTCCCTGACGCAAGCGAACCAGCACATCGCGCTGGTCTTGCGACGCCTCCATAAGCACTGTTTCAGTCAGCTCAAGTTCGAGCAGTCGTGGCGGCAGCCCCGCCTTCGCGAGGACGATGGCCACATCCTTTTCCAGCTCGAGCGCTCTCTTGAACTGCGCGCCGGACACGTTCACCGACATCACGATTCTCAGTGCCAGCATCGCTCCACGCTTTGGCCTGTCGGCACGCCTCGCGCTTTACCCAGCGATCCAGCGCCACAATCAGGCCGGTCTTTTCGGCAACATGTATGAATTCGGCCGGGCCCAATACGCCGCGCTTCGGATGGTGCCATCGCACCAGCGCTTCCACCCCAATTATATGCGCGGTTTCCGCGTCGATCTGCGGCTGATACTCCAGAAAGAACTGTCCGGTGGCGATCGCCTCGCGAAGCTCAGCCGTCAACGTGAACCGATTTCGGACCTCAGCTTCCATCGAAGGGGTGAAAAAACTATAGCTGGCTCGGCCTTCGGCTTTTGCCTGGTAGAGCGCCACGTCAGCTTGGGACAGCAGTGTCTCAGGTGCGGCGTGGTCCCCCTCATAAATGGCAATGCCGACGCTCGCGCTACTGCGGATGTCGTTCCCCTCGACCGAAAACGGCTTGCCGATGGTTGCGATCAATTTCTCGGCCAGAATCGCTGCATCGGCTGGCTCGTCAATAAGGCCGGCAAGCACCGCGAATTCATCGCCGCCGAAGCGGGACGCCAGATCAGTGTCGCGGATAGTGAGCTGGAGCCGCTCGGCGACGACGCGAAGCAGCTCATCTCCCGCGGGGTGACCAAGAGTGTCGTTGACGTCCTTGAAATGGTCGAGGTCGAGAAACAGCACGGCGAACGCCCTGTCGCCTCGCTCGGCCCGGCTGATCGCCTGCTGGACCGCTTCCATGAATACATGACGATTGGCGAGCCCGGTCAGGCGTCCAGGCGCGCCATACGTAGCATTTCGGCCTCGTTCGTCCTAAGGCGCCCTTCAGCGTCGCGCATCTCTGTCACGTCAACGCCAATCGCGAGGAAAATGGGGTGCTCGTCGCGCATGAAAGTGCGACCGCTCCAACGAGTGGCGCGCACTTCGTCGGTCTTCGTCCGCAGGCCGAATTCGACATCCGCACGGCCGGTAACCATCGCGCTATGAAGTTGGAGTTGCGCGGTCTCGCGGTCGCTCTCGACGATCACGTCATGGGGTCGGACCCCAGCAATTGTTTATCAGGAATGCCGGTCACGATGGACAGGTTTTCGTTCCAGCGCATAAGACGACCGGCTTCATCGAACAGCACAAAGAAGCCGGGCATGCTCGCTATCAACGCTGCCGAGAAATCACGCTCGTGTTTCAGCGCTGCCTCGGAGAGCCTTGCTTCGGTGACATCTTGAACAGTGCCGGTGGTTCGCCGCGCCGTCCCGTCAGCTGCATAAAAATTCTGCCATCGCTGATGGACGGTACGGATGGTTCCGTCGTCGAGTACGATGCGCTGGTCGAGGCTGCCGATCGAATGATCCGCAAGTGTCTTCTGATAAGCACCAATCAGGTCAGCGCGATCGTCGGGGTGAATGCGCGTCAGGAACAAATCAAAGGACGGAGTGTGGTTCGTGGGATCAACTCCGAGTATCCGACAAAATTCGTCTGACCAGGTCGCGCCGTCGCCAGGCAGATCGACCTGCCAGCTGCCCAGATGCGCGACCGCCTGGGCCTCAACGAGCGCGGCCTCGGACTCAGCCAGTTCAGTACGCAAAAGTTTCTGTGCATTGATGTCGCGTACGATGGCTACGACAGCGGGTATCTTGCCAAATTCGGCGTAGCGGAGGGAAATCTCAACCCAAAACAAAACTCCACCTTTGGTTTTGCCGTGCCATTCGAATGACTGTGGGCCCTCCGTGGCAGCCTTTTTCAGCGATTGGATCGCCTCGCGCTGCGTGTAGGGGTCAACGCCGCTTGAGAGCAACTCGATATCGCGACCAATAAGCTCTTCGCTCTCGTAGCCAAACATGCGGCATCCGGGTTCATTGATTTCAGTGAACCGGCCCGTCGCCGGATCCGAAATGAAAACTCCGTCGTTGATAGCTTCGAAAATGA
The DNA here is from genome assembly GCA_963778625.1 of uncultured Alphaproteobacteria bacterium. GTDB lineage: Bacteria > Pseudomonadota > Alphaproteobacteria > Rhizobiales > Afifellaceae > DASWJZ01. The sequence continues at coordinate 103,948 of CAVZVB010000003.1, read as the reverse complement.
TTTGGAACCGGTTGTCGGGCAGGACGGGACCCGAACCCGCGCGGTCATTTCGATTGCGAATGGGTTTATTCATAGCGCAAGCGCCACTACGCCCCAATCGGTGGATGTGCAGTCTAGAAGCGTCGATTATCCGGCCTCACGCCTAAAGAACTTGGTTGCTTTCGTAGCCAATTGTCTGGATTGCCTTAAGTTAGGTTCCCCTTGCTCCGAAGCATAGGTGTTCGGAAAGACACAGAATTTTGGAGGAAGCAGATGCGCGCTTTCGCTGCTTTGATCGTCGGCTGCCTGTTGGTCGCAAGCGCGCTGGCGTATTCGGCGAGCAAAGCGATGACCGGTGCTAGGCTTCGGCGCCGACCGCACGTCAAGCAGTGAACACCGAGCGGCATCGCGCGCTCGATTGGATCGGCGACGGCAACGGCATTCGGCTAGCGGAAGCATCGAACGGCATCCTTCTAGAGGGAGTGCGAATTGGCTCAGTCTAAGGCCCTCGATACTAATACCTGCGTCATGGATGCCATATGCGGCCGAGGTGGGCCGCGCGACTGACGGTGGCGAGCAGCAGATCGCGGTCATTTATCTTCGTGGACGATATTTTCGAATGAAGAGGAGGGAGAAATGCTTAGAGCACTGCTCGGTGCGGCCATGGTCTTGATGTGTGCCTGCCAAATTCATGCACAAGCAGCGAATTGCGACTCTGTTATGTATCAAAATCGCAGCTTCGATTGTGACAAGACTCACTGCACAAATCCGTACCAGATCAAGCCGCTTCACTGCATGCGTGTGACAGGGACCTGCAAGTCACCGAACGGCTACGCCGTCAGTATGCAGGCCGAGAGCGGAAGTAATCTGGTTCATTGGTACGCCTCTGTGCGCCAGAGTAACAGTGCATTTTATGAAGACTGTCGGCATGGCAGCGGTTTTATTGGCTCGAGAGAAGCGCGCTGGACGCTTGTCTGCCGCGCTCCGTAATGGGTCAGCGTCGCGCGGCTTCGACCGCGACCCAAGGCGGCGTCGGAGAAGGTGCCCGAGATCGTTGACGCAAAGTCGGACCGAAGATTCGCGGGATGAAGCGTTTCCTTGCCCTTGCCTTCGTCAAGCTTGCCGCCATCCGTCTATGGCTGCGCGTTTATGAGTTCACGGCCAGCGGACAACCGGCAAATTCCATGACATTTCGATATTGCGTCTCGATCGGTTCGGTTGTAGTCCCCAGATAGCTGCTCCTGCAGCGTGGTGGGCCGAAGTCTTCGTAGCAAGAAGCGGGCAACGTTTTTGCCCATCGGCGGGTAGATCACTTTAAATAGCCGGACATGATGCGCCGGCGCTTTAGTGCTAAATCGTACCGCGGTCGCCAGGGCTGTGCACCCTCATGCCGCGAACGGGCGTGCATGTCATGCAATTGAGTAATTGCGATTGATGTGGATGCCTAGGCGAGGTCCGCGCCATGAATCAAACGACGAAGAAACCACCGTTTGACCCCAAGGATTTTCTCTCGAAGGCGAACGGAGGACGACGCTTATCTGAATACGTGGCAGGTCGCACCATTTTTCACCAGGGCGATCGGGCAGTTTCTATTTTTTATATTCTGACGGGCAGCGTTAAACTTACCGTGACTTCTGAGAATGGTAAGGATGCGGTTGTCGCTATTCTGGGTTCCGACGAGTTCTTTGGGGAGAGATGCGCGGACGGCGAGACTGTGCGTTTGTCGACCGCAAGTGCCTTGACGGAATGTACGACCATGGAAATAGCCAAAGCAGAGTTCACGAGGATAGTTCACAACGAACCGGCATTTGCCGAGTTCTTTATTTCTCACCTTTTGATTTGTAGCGGTCATATTCAAGCTGATCTGGTCGATCAGTTGTTTAACTCAAGTGAGAAACGCCTGGCGCGGGCCCTCCTGCTTCTTGCGAATTTTGGCAAAGAAAGCGAGCCCGAACCGGTGCTGCCGAAAGTCAGCCAAGAGACGCTAGCGGAGATGATCGGTACGACGCGATCACGCATCAGCTTTTTCATGAACAAATTCCGGCGATTGGGCCTGATTAGTTACAACGGCCAAATTGAGGTCCATCGTTCCTTGTTGAACTTGGTTCTACATGAAGCCCCGGGAATCAAAAATGAACGGAGGTCGCTTCGATAACGCCCAAGACGTCGGACGTTTGCTGTTGTCACTTCGCGTCATTCGCTGCGCTGCAAAGCGTTTGGTCGTTGTCGAGTGAACAGCGGACTTTGCAGTCCCGCTGGCGGACGTTTATGAGTTCGCGCCGTCGTGCGGCGACGTATGCTCGCTACGATTGGGCGAGCCGCCAAAGACCAGCGGCCAGCGCTACCGGCACAGTCTGTGACCGGCCCTCACCTGAAGTCCGAACCCACGCCGAGCACGTCCGCTTTCGGAGAGGGGCGCCCTCGCGGTCGGAGCGGGAAAGGCGATACAGCTCTTCAGGCATCGCTCCCGATGCCGCTCGGCGTGCTCAAATGAAATGCGGACGGCATCGGACCCCGCCTTCTCATGCGAGGTGAATTTCAAGCTGAGACACTACCGAGAAGTCGCCTCGAATGATGCAACGTCAGCGAAGGACAAGAGCCGCGATAACAAGCGCAATCGCCAACGCGATCGTGGCGCCGCCTGCCGCCGCCGCTATCATCAAAGCGGTCGTGGCAGTCTTGTTGGCTGCCAAAGCAAGCTTTGCATGAACCTGCACTTCATCCGACGCCGCGCTTGCTGCGCTCCTCGCTAGTCGCGCAGCGTTCGTCGCCTCGCGCGCTGCTTTCGTGGCAGAGCGTGCGATTTCGATGAGCTCAGGCTGTCGGTCTGCAGTCCGAAGCTGAGGCTCCACGGCAGGAACCGGTTCCGCCTCAATCCTGCGATCCTCAGAATCGAGGAACCTCAGCCGCGAAAGAGCGACATTTGCACTCTGGGAACTTCTCTTTTAGACGCTCGTTCGAGTTTGGCGACACCTTCTTCGATGCCGGTGGCCCAATCCTCGTCGTTTCTTCTCAGAGCTGTAGTCATCGTAAAGTCCCCCGCGCCAGCGGCCATGGTTCTTCGACCAAACAGGCGGCACCCAAGCTTCAATCCTCCCCACAAGCGCCGCGCGTCAACTCGTGCGTGCACTATCCACAGTTCGTTTCATCGCACGACGGTCCGCGCAATCGGTGCGCCGCACCCGCGTCGCCGAAGAACATCGCGCCGAAGGCCGATGCGAGCAAATCGAATTCCTCAAGGGCCGTGCCGGGTCGGGCTGCCACCAATCGACGTTGGCGATGCCGGCTGCCGCGCGCGCGCCTGGCCCTCAGCCAGCTTCGGTGCGGAGATACGCATTTGATCGTCATTTCCGGCCACCTCAGCTCGTGCCGAACACTCTCCTAAGCGCGTTCATCGTTCGGCGTCTGGCCCGCTCCCGCCGCAACCAAACGCTGTTGGCCCGGGCCGAAAGATGCTACAGTAACTCGCGACGAAATTCAGTTTGTGTGGGCGCTTCCGCGCTGACACGGACGATTGACCAGCACATTAATGGCACGGATGAAGACAGCACTTCTTGCCGCGGCCCTGTTGGCAGTTTTGGCCGGTCGATCCTCTGCGCAAGAAGCCCTCTTTAATCTCGGCGATCTGGTCGGCGTCGGCGATGAACTGGCGGTCGGCCGGGTCGCGAAATATGCGGTTACGGTTCGTGCCGACGTCTTAAGAACCGGCGAGACCCTCGATCTTATCGTGGACTTGCCGGTTGGACGGACAAGAGCTGTGTTGAGGCCGATCGCACCTGGAACAATCAATCTTGGCGAAGACCAAGCTGCTTGGAGCGGCGTGTTGCTTCCCCTCCAAAATGACCAGCCAGCGCCGAGCGGCGAGATTTTCGTGTTGCGATCCGGCGATTTTGTTCAGGCGCGCATAGCCTACCAGGAGCGAGTTTATAGCCTGCGATCGCCGGACGGCAGGACCGGTGTCCTCGAGTTGGTTGATAGTCGTGAATTGCTCGACCACCCTGAGGGCGCCGAACCGCCGGAGGAACCTCCGCCTGACGCAGCCGAGAACGCTACGCCTGATTCAAGCTGCGCCGATGGTCCCGACCGCATTGACGTGATGGTGGTCTACACAACAGCCGCTCGCGACGCGGCGAGCCTTTCAGTTGGCGGACACGTTGGGGATCAAACCGCCATAGCGCATGAGATCGCGTTCGGCATCAGCGAGGCGAACCTGGCGTTAGCGAATAGCCAAGCATTCCACCGCTTCAAGCTCGTGAGCACTAAGGCGGTTACCTACAATGAGGCCACCGGCGGTGGTGCGTCAAAGGCACTTCTCAACGAGCTCGTGGCGACAAATGATATGATCTTGGATGAAGTGCACGGTTGGCGCGACGCTGCGAAAGCGGACCTCGTCTCGCTGATTACTGCCGGCGGCGACTGCGGGTGGGGCAACACAGTTCAAAATGCTGACGCCCACACGACGGCTAACCGCGCATTCACGGTGATAAACCGCAATTGCCTCAACACAAACATAAGCCTCGCGCATGAGTTGGGTCACAATCTTGGGGCCCTGCACGATCGCGGCAACAGCTCAACGGCATCGACATTCGTACCGCCGTCCAACTACGGCCACATCCAAATAAGGCCTTCGGGAGCGACAACTACGCCATGGCGGACCGTGATGGCCTACAATGCTACTGCGTGCATGGAAAATACGCCCGGAGGGGTCTGCGTGCGGATCACGCAATACTCCAACCCTGATGTTAGCTATCCGTCGGTTGCCGGCGATCCGACCGGAGTGCCGCTGTCCGCTGCCAAACCGGAGTATAACGTTTATGCGTTCGCGCAGAACGATGCGGCCGTAGCAAGGTACCGATGCGCCAACACGGGGGCTGTGGCCGTCCAAATGCAAAGCACAGATGGCGCAGCGGTTCGCGGGTCGGACGCGAACTCCGATGCGGCCACCCCTCAGCGGTAGGCAAATTGCCGATCTCAAGGGAGGGCGCCCAGGCGTTCGCAGTTTCGTAGAGCAGAAAGATGGTTGCTGAGGAACCTGCTCGAGCGGGGACCAACTCGTCGCCGATGCTCGGAGGAGAACCGCTCCCCGTCCGGTGTGGTCGTCTTCGTGCTAACCGATGTTGAAGGGTCGACCTCTCGTTGGGAGACTTTCCCTGAAGGCATGCGCGATGCTCTCAGCCGCCACGATGCGATTCTCAGCAAATGCCATGCGTAGCCATGGCGGTCACATATTCAGAACTGCCGGAGATTCCTTCCACGCTGCCTTTGCTTCGCCGACCGCGGCGTTAGCTGCAGCCCTCGACGTGCAACAGGCGCTGAGCGCCGAGGACTTCACTGCCGTCGGCGGTCTTAAGGTGCGGAAGCGTCGTTCATGCTGGGCAGGTGGACGCACGCAACAACGACTATTACGGGCCCGGCATCAATCGCGCCGCGCGGCTCCTGCACGTCTCGTATGGCGGACAAGTTCTGATTTCCGGCACCGTCGCGAGCATGCTCCCAAGAGAGCTGCCTCCTCAGGTGAGCTTGTTTGATCTTGGAAAGCACCGGTTCAGAGACGTCGCCGACACGGAGCAGGTCTACCAACTGGTGGCGCCGGGAATCAAAGTGCATTTCCGCCGCTGAGATCGCTGGATGCCAGGGCCTCAGGCTGCCTCGACCGCTGACCCCGCTGATCGGACGAGAGCAGGAGGTCTCGGAGGCGAAGGACAGGCTTGCTCGATATCGGCTGTTGACCCTCACCGGTTCGGGAGGGGCCGGCAAAACGCACGTCGCAATTCAAACAGGCTACGAGCTGCGCGATCGCTACCCCGATGGTGTCTGGTTCGTGGAGCTGGGGCCGCTCGACGATCCGCTCCTCGTTGCCGAGCAGATTTGTGCCGCCGTTGGGCTTTCCGTGCAGCCCACGCGCTCGGCCGTTGACAGCGTCGTTGGGTTCCTGCGCGAAAAGACGGCTCTTCTGATCCTTGATAATTGCGAGCATTTGATCGAGGCATCGGCCACAATTGCAGAGGCCATTGCCACGCAGTGTCCGTCGATTGCGATCCTGGCCACGAGTCGCGAGCGGCTCGCCGTTCCCGGCGAGAGCATCTACCGCGTGCCAAGTCTCACCGTCCCCTTATTGTCAGACGATCTGACCGTCGAGAAAGCGATGGGCTATTCGGCCGTACAACTCTTTGTCGAGCGGGCCGCAGCGGTGACTGGCAGCTTCGAGCTTACGGAACAGAACTTACTGTCGGTGGCCAGAGTGTGCAGCCAAGTGGATGGCATACCCCTGGCGATGGAGCTCGCGGCTCCCCGGCTCCGAATGATGCCGGCAAGCCAGCTAGCGACGCGGCTACAGGATCGTTTTCGGGTGCTAGGCTCGGGCAACCGCAGCTCGTCTTCCACGTCAGCGCACTCTCGAGACCTTGTTCGACTGGAGCTACAATCTGCTCGAACAGAACGAGCAAATCCTCCTTCGCCGATTGTCTGTGTTCGCCGGCGGTTGGACGCTCAAATCCGCGACAGCGGTAGTTTCAGGCGACCCAATTTCCGAGGAACAGGTTTTTGAACTGCTTGCTTCGCTGACCGACAAATCGCTCGTGGTCTCGCCGACATCTCGAGGAAGCGAACCCCGTTACAAATTCCTCCGAGACGACGCGCCAGTATGCTTTTCAGAAACTGCGGGAAACGAAGGAACGAGGCCGGCGGCGACGGGCTTGCGCGGTAGACCCTAGACCCTCTTAACTCCACGGCAACAGATCCTGTGGCCGCGCATGGCAACACATGAATGGCTGGCGCTCTACGAATGTGAATTGGAATAATTTGCGTGCGATCGATCGAATGGGCGTCGGGATCCGACGGAGATGTAGATTGTCGCCCAGAGGCTCACGTGCGCCAGCCTGCGCGTCCTGGGACGAATTTTGTCTTTGCTGCCGGAACGCGAACGCTGGTTCGCCACCGCGGTCTCCTTAATCGACGCCCAAGACCCCCGCCGGCGCACGAGCTCCTCTGCTTGTGGCTTGGTCGCAACTTCCAGTCAGCTCGCATGGCGACCATTCCGGATTCGAGGTCGCCGCAAGAGCGGCTGAGCTCTTCGCGCATCATTTGATGACGCGCTCGGGCTTCGGCCTTTATGACCAAAGCTGGGGCCTCCTTGCTTACGCCACGGCAGCGCAACGAAGCGGCGCCATATCTCCGACGAGGCACTCCGCGTCCTCAAGCCGCTAGGGCCGACGAAGCAGCTCGCCAGCTGTCTGCGGTCGCGGGCAGTCGCCGCGTATTTCGCGGAGGGAGTATGAGGACGGCACGCCAGCTGATTGCCGAGTTCGGCATCGACGGCGCGGATGGTGGGGGATGACCGCGGCCTGGTAAATGCCACCAGATAGCCTCTGAGCGAGCTGGAATTTGCCGTCGGCGACATCGACGCCGCGATTGGCCAGACCCGCGAGTGATCGACGACGGAAATCCCGACCAGACAGCCAACTCGCGCTGGGCCTGGGCAATCTCACCGACATACCTGCTAGCGGCGCGACGGCACGGCGAGGCGCGTCTGATGGCGTTTAGCGGCTTGCACAAGGCACGTTCGCTCGGCTGGCAGGCGGCGATCACGCGCATGATCGAACACATGGCGGTTATTGCCGCACTTGGCGGCGATTGTGAACGGGCAGCCATCCTGCTCGATGGTATACGGACGCATTCTATGCGACCGAAAAGGCGAGTCGGGAGATTACCCGAACAGTCAGGCTTCGACCGCTCAGCGGAACTCCTGGGGCAGGTACTTTGAACCGTCGCCGTTGCGCAACGAACTCAAATCGGAGGGCTCTCATCTCGACGAGATCGACGCGGCGAGTTTGGGACGATGCAGAATCATAAGGAGCAATCATGGATTTAGCGTGAAAGGGCTCAAAGATGATAGGGCGGCGACAATTCCTTCTTGGAGGAACGGCAGCGACATTCAACGATAAGCCGGCAACGTTTGGGCGGTCGAACATGCCGCTTGCGAATGGTGCACTCTCTTTGTTGGCAAACCACGAGTATAAGATTACCGCGACTATACGAGCGACAGAGTGCCTTCGCTAAAGGCGCTCGGCGCCGAGCCGGCTCTCTGCAGGAAGAGGTCAAGGCAGCGGAGATGATTGACTGGAACAGCCGCCCCAACATCGAGCCCGCTTGCGGGTCATGCGCTATTTCGAGGATCTGCCATTAGATCAATAGGGACAACCGAAAGCTTAACAACGCGGGATGGGAGCATCGCTGGAACCCTGTGATCGTGGCCTTCTTCGAAGAGACACAAACCCAGCCAATGGGCGACACCACCGCCCTGGTGCGCAGCGTTCCTGGATTGGAATTAGAAGCGAAGCCGGCTACGCGGGAGGAACGAAGAGCGCCAGCTCGGGCTCGTTTCGTAATGCGCGTGGCCTAACTGATCATCCGTCCGAGGGGGACATCATAGTATTCAGGCAGTCGAATCCATCCAATTGCCGGGCACGTCGCACTTGTCTTGGCAAAGGATTTCAGCGGGACGCACTTCCGCGTCTTGGGAGGCAACCAAAGCAACGCTGCCGGGCATCATCGGTCAACCGAAAATGGCTCCCAGCGGCGGGTCTAGATCTCGTCTTCCATTCTTTTCCATCGTGTCGCCGAGCTGAAGACCGCGGCGTCCCCACCGCCCAGCTGCAACGCAAGTTGACGCGGTCGGCGATCGGGGCGAGAGCGCACGTCAGCTTGTCCGCCCCACGGTTTAGCGCGCTGCCGGAGTGCGGGGTTACTACCCGACAAGAGCTTCGGCTCGAGCTTAGTTTCGACGGACGGAACACTGGGTTCTCCTAGACAGATTATGGCTCCACGGTGAAGCCCGCCTTCAGCACGAAGCGGGCGAGATTGCAGAAGCCCATCTGCGCGTAGATGAAAGGCGGAGCCTTGGCCGGATCCTGCTCGGCTTCCGCCACCACCCATCCCGAATAGCCCGCATCATGCAGGATCGAGAAGAGCGCCGGGAAATCGATGCAGCCGTCGCCGGGCATGGTGAAGATGCCATCGAGCACCGCCTGCATGAAGCTTGCGTCGCTCGCCCGCGCCTGCTCGAGAACAGCGCGCCGACTGTCTTTGCAATGCACGTGCACCACGCGCGCGACATGGCGCCGCAGCAGTGCGACCGGATCGCCGCCCGAAAAGATCGAATGGCCGCAGTCGAAGAGAAGCCCGACCGCTTCGCCGGTCGCCGCCATCAACCGATCGACCTCCTCGTCGGTCTCAACGATCGTCCCCATGTGATGGTGGAACGCCATGCCGACGCCGAAGTCGGCCATCCGCTCCGCCAGCTCGGTAAGGCGTCTGCCGTAGGCGGCCCAATCTCCGTCGGCCAGCTTCGGCCGCTTCGAGATCGGCGCGAAGAGGTCGCCTTCCGAGCGTCCCGAGGTATCGGCATAAACAACGTGGCGACAGCCCATCGCCCGCAGCAACGAGAGATGCGGCAAAACCGCGTCCCACTCTGCCGCAGGTTCTTTTTCGTGGATACGCCCGTCGTACCATCCTGAGACGAGGGCGAGGCCGTGGCTCCTGAGAAGCGGCTCGAGCACGTGCGCGCTCTTGGGGAACTTTCCCCCATCTCCGTGCCGGCGAACCCCGCCTCGCGCGTCTCCGCGAGGCAGGTCTCGAGCGGCGTGTCACCGCCGAGCGCCGGCAGGTCGTCGTTCGTCCACGTGATCGGATTGATGCCGAGCCGGATTGCCATTTCCGCGGTCCCCACGCAGACAGGAGACATATCGACAGGGAAATATCAATCTGTACAGTCTGGCGCGTGAAGACGGGGCCGGGGGCGCGTATGGCGTCAGAAATTCGCGTGGTCGTCCACCAGGACGATGTCGGCATGAACCACGGGGCAAATGCCGCCTTTCGCGACCTGACGCGCCTTGGGATATGCACGGCCGGCGCCGTCATGGTTCCGTGCTCGTGGTTTCCCGAAGTCGCCGAGATGCAGGCGCGCGATCCAAGCCTCGACATCGGCGTCCACTTGGTTCTGACCTCCGAGTTCAAGCCTTATCGCTGGCGTCCGCTGACCGGAGCGTCGCAAGCCTCGGGTCTCGTCGACCCGGACGGCTATTTCTGGCCGACAGCGCGCGAGGCGCGCGAGCATGCCGATCCGGATGCGGTGGAGGCCGAGCTTCGCGCCCAGATCGACGCGGCGAAAAAGGCGGGCATCGATATCACCCACATCGACTCGCACATGTTCACCGTCGTCTGCCCGAAATTCATCGACATCTACACACGGCTCGGCCGCGAGGAGAATGTACCGGTACTGCTGGTGCGCCAGGACGCCGCCTACGGATCGATGGAAAAGGGCCCTGCCGTCGACGCGGCCATCCGCGCCGCCGATGCCGAGGGCAACCCCGTGTTCGACCGTGTGCTTGAGACCCCTTGGCAGCGTGGCGTGTCGGTTGAAGCCGACTACGACGCGCTCCTTGGTTGTCTTGGCCCCGGTCTCAACTACATGGCGCTCCATTTCAATCAGCCCGGGGAGATCGCCGCGATCGAGCCGGAACCCGCCGACATCCGGACCGAGGAATACGCGCTTTTCCGCAGCGCACGCATGCGCGACCGGCTCAAGTCTGACGGGATCGAGCTGATCGGCATGCGCGGATTGCGCGACGCGCTCCGCGGCGGCGCAGGCTCTGCAACGAAAGCAAACTCGCCTGCCGCCCGCGCGGCGGTCTAAGACTGCAATCCGGCTCTGGCTCGCCGTTGGCGGCCGGGGCGGGACGTGACACCTCGGCAGGCCGGCATGCCGAGGCGCGAAGAGCGTAGGCGCCGGGAGGGAGGGCTCTGATGAATATGCATCGAACGCGCGCCTTGTTTCGTGCTGGCGCAGTTGCGCTCGGCGTCGTAGCGGCATCTCTCGCCGCGACCGTCGCCTCGGCGCAGATCAAGCAAGCGAAGGACGTCCACATCATCTTCGTCACCCACGGCCAGGCGGCTGACGTCTATTGGTCGGTCGTGAAGAACGGGGTCGAGGCCGGCCAGAAGGTGATGGGCAGCCAGGTGGATTATCATTCGCCCGACACCTTCGACATGGTTCAGATGGCGCGCCTGATCGACGCCGCCGTGGCGCAGAAGCCCGACGCGATCGTGGTGTCGATACCTGACACGACGGCGCTCAAGGATTCGATCATGAACGCCAAAGCGGCCGGCATCCCGGTCGGCGTGATCGACACCGGCATCGACCAGGTGAAGGACTGGGGCCTCGACCTCTGGGTCGGCGGCGGCTCCGAATACGACAACGGGCTCCGTGCCGGCGAGATCATGGGCAAGGAAGGCGTCATGTCGGCGGTGTGCGTCAATCAGGAGGTCGGCAACGTCTCCCTCGACGACCGCTGCAACGGCTTCAAGGACGGCCTCGCCAAGACCGGCGGCAAGATGGAGGTCGTGGCGGTGACGATGGACCCGACCGAGTTGGCCGGCCGCGTCGAAGCCTTCATCACGGCGCATCCCGACACCGACGGCGTCCTCGCGCTCGGGCCGAGCGTCGCCGATCCGATCCTGCAGCGGCTGCGCGACAACGGCATGATCGGCAAGATCAAGATGGGCACCTTCGACCTGTCGCCGGTCGCGCTTGAGGCCGTCGACAAGGGCGACATGCTCTTCGCCATCGACAGCCAGCAATATCTGATGGGCTACCTCCCGGTCGTCTTCTTCACCATGAAGGCGATGTACGGGACGCTCCCGACCGACAACGTCATGACCGGCCCGGCCTTCATCATGAAGGGGCAGGGCCAGCACGTCCTGGCGCTGAGCAAGCAGGGAATCCGCTAGAACTAGGCGCTTGGGGCCGGCCGCCGACCGCCGGCCCCACACCCGCTTCGCAACACAGGGGGACAAGCTTGGCGATCGCGCTCGACGAAAGACTGCGGCCCGCCTCGCAGCTGACCCGGCTGCTTCGGCGACCCGAGTTCGGTGCGCTCGCCGGCACGTTCCTCGTCATTCTCGCATTCGCGATATTCGCCGGCGATTCCGGCCTCTTCACCTCGCGCGGTATCATCAATGTGCTGCAGGTCTCCGCCGAGCTCGGCATTCTGGCGACACCGGTGGCGCTTCTGATGATCGGCGGCGAGTTCGACCTCTCCATCGGGTCGACGGTGGGCTTCGCCGGCGTCGTGGTCGGACTCGGCGTCACCGAGTTCCACCTGCCTGTCTCGCTCTCGGTGCTGATCGCCTTCGGCTTCGCGCTTTTGATCGGCTACGTGAACGGGCTCCTGTTGATCCGCACCAAGTTGCCGTCCTTCATCGTGACGCTCGCGTTCCTCTTCATCCTGCGCGGCCTGACCCTGGCGGTGACCCGCGGCATCACCGGAAGGACTCAGATCCCCTACATTACCGAAGGCGTCAAAGACACTTGGATCGTCCACCTCTTCGCCGGATACGCCTTCGGCGACCTATTCCGCTGGCTCGGCGCGGTCGGCGTGATAGGGCTCCGCCCCGACGGCCTGCCTAATGTTCCCGGCGTTCCGGCGTCGGTCCTCTGGTGGGTCGGCCTGACGGCGATTGCGACCTGGGTGCTTTTGAACACGCGCTTCGGCAACTGGATCTTCTCCGTCGGCGGTGACGCCAACGCCGCCCGCAACATCGGCGTGCCGGTCTCGCGCGTGAAGATCATCCTCTTCATCCTGACCGCGTTTGCCGCAACGCTCTTCGCGACGATCCAGGTCCTCTCCGTCGGTTCGGCCGACACGTTGCGCGGGACGCAGAAGGAGTTCGAGGCGATCATCGCCGCCGTCATCGGCGGCTGTCTCTTGACCGGCGGCTACGGATCGGCGATCGGCGCCGCCTTCGGCGCGCTGATCTTCGGCTTCGTCCAGATGGGCATCTTCTACACCGGCGTCGATACCGACTGGTTCAAGGTCTTCCTCGGCCTGATGGTTCTGATCGCCGTGCTCTTCAACAACTACATCCGCCGCAAGGTAACGGAGGCGCGATGAGCTCCGACAGCCCGATCGTCGAGCTTCGCAACGTCTCCAAGCGCTTCGGCTCGGTGATCGCGCTCGAGGACATTTCGCTCAAAGTCAGGAGCGGCGAGGTCTGCTGTCTTCTCGGCGACAACGGCGCCGGCAAGTCGACGTTGATCAAGATATTGTCCGGCGTGCATCCGCCCGATTCCGGCGAAGTCTTGTTCGACGGCCACCCGGTCCGTTTCTCTAGCCCGCGCGATGCGCTCGATCTCGGCATCGCCACGGTCTACCAGGACCTCGCCACCGTTCCGCTGATGTCGATCATGCGGAATTTCTTCATGGGCCGCGAGCCGGTCAAAGGCTGGGGCCCCTGGCAGCGCTTCGACCGGCGGGTCGCAAACGCCGTTACCAGCGAGGAGATGCAGAAGGTCGGCATCCACATCCGCGACCCGCATCAGGCGGTGGGGACGCTGTCGGGCGGCGAACGCCAGTGCCTGGCCATCGCCCGCGCCATCTTTTTCGGCGCGCGCGTGCTCATTCTCGATGAGCCGACCTCCGCGCTCGGCGTCAAGCAGGCGTCGCTGGTACTGCGCTACGTCGCCCAAGCGCGCGCCGACGGCCTCGCGGTGATCTTGATCACGCACAACGTGCAGCACGCTTATCCGGTGGGCGACCGCTTCATGCTCCTCAATCGCGGCCGCTCGATGGGCTTCTTCGCCAAGAGCGAAGTCACCCGCGACGAGATCACGACGATGATGGCCGGCGGCACGGAACTGCGCGATCTCGAGGAGGAGCTGGCGCGCATAACGCCGTCGCAGCCCGAGGCGAGGGCGGCGGTGCGCTAGGACGCTCCGCGGGTCGAGGCTTTCTTGAACGTGAATTATTCGCCGGAGGCGGCAGAGTCGGAGATGCTCTATTTCCTCCTCGGCTCATGCGCGGCGGCCACGCATGCGTCGTCTTCGAATCCGGCTGCAATCGGTGATGGCAATGTTGGAAACGGACAAGGTGTTCGCCGGCTCGATTCCGGAAAACTACGACCGCCATATGGTGCCGTTGATTTTCGAGCCGTTCGCCGCGGATATTGCCCGACGCGCAGCGTCCTTGTCGCCAAGCGCCGTTCTGGAAATCGCCGCCGGCACCGGCGTTGTCACCCGCGCATTGGCGCCAGAACTGCCCCCCGGCGCAAGCTATACTGTCACCGACCTCAACCAGCCGATGCTCGACTACGCCGCTTTGCGACAAGGTCCTGACAGTCGCATCACCTGGCGCCAAGCGGATGCTCTGGCGCTGCCGTTTGAAGATGCGGCCTTCGATCTCGTCTGTTGTCAGTTCGGCGCGATGTTCTTTCCCGACCGCATGGCGGCCTACCGCGAAGCAAAGCGGGTCCTGAAGCCCGGAGGATATTACTTATTCAACGTATGGGATCGCATCGAGGAGAATGACTTTGCGGACGACGTGACGAATGCCCTCGCAAGGATATTTCCGAACGACCCGCCGCGTTTTATGGCCCGCACGCCGCACGGCTACCACGATACGGCGCTGATCCGTCGCGAGCTGGAGGAGGTAGGTTTCTCCCGTGTGGTCATAGAGACGAGAGCCGAACAAAGCCGGGCATCCTCGCCGCGCGTTCCGGCCGTTGCTTATTGTCAGGGAACTCTTCTTCGCAACGAAATCGAGGCCAGAGACGTGGGGAAACTGGAAGCCGCAACCGACTACGCCGAATCCGCGATTGCAGACAGACATGGCAGCGGCGAGGTTGCCGCCAAAATTCAGGCACACGTAATCATGGCTGTGGTCTAGGTGTTGGGGAATATCCGTCCGGCACTTCGCGACATTCTGCTGCTATGCAGCAATGGCATCGCTTTCGGAGCGAAGCGGACATGAGTTGAGTTCTAGGTTCCGCGCCCTAATCGGAGCGGCCACCATAGCTGGTCGCTCTGCGCTTGCCTTTCCTCCGCAAGCTCGTGTAGAAGCCAGCGCATGCCCCACTAACAGGTAGGTTTTCTCTACCCCGACCGTCTCGACGGGAGAGGTGCGCCCGCTTTGGCGCGCGCCCCGCGAGACGGGCGGCTGCCGCCCGGCGGCCGTCGGCTCTCGCCGATGTGGGAAATGTCCAAGGCACTCGAAAGACGCGCGCCGACCCGAGCAGCCGCTCGCAGAGGACTCCTCAAGCGAAGCCGAATGGCTCCGTAGAAGGAAATACGCGGAAGGAATTGCCCGCGCCGAGTTCGGTCGGCACTATTGGAACGAACGGCTCGACAAGGAACTCCGGGAAGCCCTGGAGCGGCGGCCGCGAGCGACGAAGGAAATAGGGTCCGGGCGCGTCGACGATCGGGTCCATCACGCAAGCAGTTGCCTGCGTCTTCCATTTTGGAAGCCGATCGGACCGAATTGGGACGCCTTAGGAGGATCAAGGATGATCGGAGCCCGCAGGCAAGGCACCGATCGAAGCCGCCTCCGTAGTAGTAATCGTCTTTCCTTCTCTGCGATGCGCGGCTGCCCAAGCGCCATCAGCGCCATGAGCATCGGTCTACCCGCCATCGCCGGCTCCCTTGTGATTGCTGCCAGATAAGTCTCGCACGGGGCTCGTCGTCCGCCAAGGAAGCCGGCGACGCGTTCATCAAAGGAACCGGTGTATACTGTAACTCGGAACGCCGGGCACATCCCTTCTTGCCCGACGAATTGTGGGCTCCGCAGGCGCAGCCGGCGACTTTCCAGATTGCGGAAATCGTGCATGTAGAGGGAGCAGTGTCCCAAGACCATCCCCTTGGCTAAAAGCCTTCTGGAGCAGAACGTCGGCGCCGACGCCGGGGCGGACGCCTCTTGGCAGACCATCGCGGACAATCCTTCAGAATATCTCATGCCCTCGCAAGAGATGGAGGCGATATCGGAAGACGATCTCATCGCATGGGGAACGGCCGTATGCGTCAGCCGCGAAGGCATCCTGCTCACCAATGCCCACATGGTCCAGGATGACGACCTCAACGGCCTCAAGCTCGCTATCAGCAAGCCCTTCGATGCGGTCGCCGAGGAGCTGAAAGGGCGGTTAGGCGACGGTCCCCATGCCGGGAAAGGATATCGCCGTCCTGAAGGTGTTGCTGGACCCGGACGATCCCGTCGATCCACGCGATCGTCTCGTCTGCCTGCCGCTTGGAGACTCCGACGCTGTCGTCCCCGGCAGCTTTCCAATCGAGGCGCTTGGATATCCGGGCGCTGCGTTTGATCGTTATTTGATGACCGCAGGGGCGGGCTTTCGCGTGAACAGCCAAGACGGTCAGATCGACCAGTTGCGGGAGATGCAGGGCGGCTGGAACGCCTTCGAGATGACCGCGCTGATCTATCACGGCCACAGCGGGGGCCCGGTCATCGACCGCCATGGGAACATTGTCGCTCTCAATGTGGGTGTGGCCCAGCAGGATCCGAGTGTCGAAGTCTTCGGACGCACGCTCGCCGTTCCGATCAATCTGGTGCAGGAGTTTCTGCGCCAAGCGGGAATCGACGCGCTTGACCCGGGGCCGATGGTTGAGTGGTGGAACGATGGGCTCCGCGCCTTCGCCAAGGGCGACTACGCCACCGCATTCAAAGACTTTTCCGCCATCCTTTACCGGCAGTCGGCTCCCTTCGAGCCGAGTGCCGCCGCGGATCTGCGGACAGATATGTTGATGCCGCGCAAGATCGTTGACCTGCTCCCATCAGCGGCGCAAGGGGGCGAGCCGCCCCCGTCAGTCGAGAAGTATCTCAGCCCCTATGTGGAGGACATGTGGCACCGATGCCTTAACTTGCTCCTGCGAGCGCATTAGGCGGGAGTCCGCTCGGGCCGGCCGGTCGGCACACTGCAACCGCCGGCCCGTATTGGGTCGAGATTTCTTAAACGTAATCCATCCGCCGGTGGCGGCAGCATGGACGATGCTCTATTTCCTCCTGAGCGCGGCCGATCCGCCGCCCGGACCGAAAATGGAGCGACCATGCAGCTAGGCATCATCGGGCTCGGACGGATGGGCGCCAACATCGCGCGCCGGCTCATGCGTGGCGGCCACGAATGCGTCGTCTTCGATATTAGCCCGCAATCGGTGGCGGACCTCGCGGGCGAAGGCGCCGTCGGCGCGAAGTCGATCGCCGATCTCGTCGCCAAGCTGAAAGCCCCGCGCGCCGTCTGGATGATGCTGCCGGCGGCGATCGTCGACGACACCATCGCAGAGGTGTCGGGCCACCTTGCAGGCGGACGACGTGCTGATCGACGGCGGCAATTCCTACTACCGCGACGACATCGTCCGCGCGAAGGCGCTCGAGCGCCAAGCGCATCCACTACCTCGATGTCGGCACCAGCGGCGGCGTCTGGGGCCTGGAGCGCGGATATTGTCAGATGATCGGCGGGGAGGACGAGCCGGTCAGGCGGCTCGACCCGATCTTCGCCACGCTCGCGCCCGCCATCGATTCGGCGCCGCGCATCCCTGGGCGCGCGGAACGGGCCACCACGCGCCGAGCACGGCTATCTGCATTGCGGGCCGAGCGGCGCCGGCCACTTCGTCAAGATGGTCCATAACGGCATCGAATACGGCCTGATGGCCGCCTACGCCGAAGGCCTTCAACATCCTGCGCAACGCCAATATCGGCGCGAAGACGGGCGCGGTCGACGCGGAGACCGCGCCGCTCGCCGATCCGGATGCCTATCGCTACGACCTTGATGTCTCGGAGATCGCCGAGATGTGGCGCCGCGGCAGCGTCATCTCCTCCTGGCTTCTCGACCTGACGGCGGAGGCGCTGCTCAACGACGGCGACCTCTCGGCGTTCAAAGGGCGCGTCTCCGATTCCGGAGAGGGACGCTGGACGGTGAAGGCCGCGATCGACGAAGGCGTGCCGGCGCCGGTCTTGAGCACCGCGCTCTTCGAGCGCTTCGCCTCGCGCGGCGCCGCCGATTTCGCCGACAAGCTGCTCTCCGCGATGCGTGGCGAGTTCGGCGGCCACGTCGAGAAGCCGGCGGACAAATAGCGTGGCCAAAGACGCCGCGCCGTCCGATGCCCTGGTGCTCTTCGGCGCCAGCGGCGATCTCGCGCACAAGAAGATCTTCCCCGCGCTTTACGCGATGTGCCGGCGCGGCAAGCTGAATGTCCCGATCGTCGGCGTGGCGAAATCCGACTGGAGCCTCGACGATCTGAAGGCGCACGCGCGCAGCGCCGTGCAGGATCTGCCGGACTTCGACGCCGACATATTTGCGCGGCTCGTCGGCCTCATGCGCTACATCGACGGCGACTACCGCGATGCCGCGACTTTTCGCGCAACTGCGCGCCGCACTCGACGGTTGCCGCCACCCGCTCTACTACCTCGCCATCCCGCCGAGCATGTTTCCCGACGTCGTCAAGGGCCTCGCCGATTCCGGCGGCGTGGAAGGCGCGCGCGTCGTCGTCGAAAAGCCCTTCGGGCGCGATCTCCAGTCCGCCGAGGCGCTCGACAAGACGCTGCACGCGGCGCTGCCGGAAGACGCGATCTTCCGGATCGACCACTATCTCGGCAAGGAGCCGGTGCAGAACCTCCTCTATTTCCGCTTCGCCAACGCGTTCCTCGAGCCGATCTGGAACCGCAACTTCGTGCGCAGCGTCCAGATCACGATGGCGGAGAGCTTCGGCGTCGCCGGCCGCGGGCGCTTCTACGAAGAAGTCGGCGCCATCCGCGACGTGATCCAGAACCACCTGCTGCAGATCGTCGCCATTCTGGCGATGGAGTGCCCGGTCGGCGAGGCGAGCAACTTCGTGCGCGACGAGAAGATCAAGGTGTTCAACTCCATCCGGCCGCTGCGTCCCGACGAGCTCGTGCGCGGCCAGTTCCGCGGCTATCGGAACGAGCCGGGCGTCGCGCCGGACTCAAGCGTCGAGACGTTCGCGGCGCTGCGCCTGCACATCGATTCCTGGCGCTGGCAGGGCGTGCCGTTCCTGGTGCGGGCCGGAAAGTGCCTGTCGGTGACGGCGACGGAAGTCATGGTCGATTTCGACTATCCGCCGAAGCTCGTCTTCGGGGCGAGCCGGCCGCGGCGGCCGAACTATCTCCGCTTCCGCCTCAGCCCCGACGTGGTGATCGCGCTCGGCGCGCGCACGAAGAAGCCCGGCGAGGCGATGGCCGGCGAGCAGGCCGAGCTCAAGGTCCTGCATCGAAGCGGCGACGAGATGAGCGCCTACGAGCGGCTGATCGGCGATGCGATGATGGGCGACTCGACGCTCTTCGCGCGTCAGGACAGCGCCGAGGCGCAGTGGCGCATCGTCGATCCGATCCTGGGCAACAGCACGCCTCTCCATGAATACGATCAGGGCTCGATGGGACCGGCCGAGGCCGCCGAAATCGCCAAGGGCGTCGGCGGCTGGCACGAGCCGGGTGCGCCGGACGGACACCCCAGTGAGCCCCAAACGCAAGAAGACTTCCGCGCCGGCGAAACGGCCGCGCTCCGCTCCGCGTGGAAAACGCCGGAAGATCCTCGCGATCGACGTCGGGGGAACGCACGTCAAAGTCCTGCGGAGCGGAAACTCGAGAGCGCCGGCGGTTCAATTCCGGCCCCGATCTGAGCGCCAAGAAGATGCCGTCCAAGGTCTCGAACTCACTCGGGACTGGGAACTACGACGTCGTGTCGATCGGATATCCCGGACCCGTCGTTCACAACCGGCCGATGGCCGAGCCGCACAATCTCGGCAAAGGCTGGGTCGGCTTCGATTTTCAGGGCGCCTTCGGGCGGCCGGTGAAGATCGTCAACGACGCCGCCATGCAGGCGCTCGGCGAGTTATGCAGGCGGTCGCATGCTGTTCCTCGGACTCGGAACGGGCCTGGGCGCGGCCATGATCGTCGATGGGGCGGTCGAGCCGATGGAACTGGCGCATCTGGAGTTCCGGCACGGAAAGACGTTCGAGCAATATCTCGGCCTCGACGGCCTGAAACGGCTTGGGCCTCAAGAAATGGCGGCACGCCGTCGGCACCGCGGTCGAGCATCTCAAGGCGGCCCTTCGAGCCCGAATACGTCGTGCTCGGCGGCGGCAACGCCGACGAAGCTGAAGTCGCTGCCGCCGCATGCGCGGCTCGGCAGACAACGAAAACGCCTTCGCTCGGCGGATTCCAGCTCTGGGACGAGCGCGCGGCGCCATGCTTGAGCCGATCGACGGACCCAGCGGCGCGGCGCCCGGCGGCCCCGGCATTGCGCCGACCTGGACCAGCAGCGCCAAGGACGTCGTCGGCTGCGCGCTCGGCCACTCGCGCGTCTGGTTCACGCTCGGCTTCGGCATCGTCAACGAGGTCTATTACCCGCGCGTCGACATCCCGCAGATCCGCGATCTCGGCTTCATCGTCGGCGACGGCCACGGCTTCTGGGTCGAGGTCAAGCGGCTGCAGAACTACACCTTGCGTCTGCTCGCGCCCGGCACGCCGGCCGTCGAGATCGTGCACACGCATGCGCGCTTCACGCTCACGCTGCGCGTCACCCCCGATCCGGACCGCGACGTGCTGCGCGATCGCGGTCAACCTCGCCGGCGATGCGGAGCTGAACCCCTACGTGCTGCTCGCGCCGCGGCTTGGCACCGACGGCACGCGACAACCTCGCCACCATCCGCAGCCAGGGTCGCGACGCCGGCTGCTGACCGCCGAGCAGGGCCCGTTCGGCCTGGCGCTCGCCGCCGTCGACGCCGATCAGCGCGACGCATTCGGCGCGCTCAGCGCCGGCTATGTCGGCAGAGACCGACGGCTGGCAGGATTTCCACCAGAACGGCGCGCTGACCTGGCAATACGCCTCGGCCGGGCCGGGCAACGTCGCCCTCGTCGGCGAACTGGCCCGCAACGCCGGTCCTTGCGCTCGGCTTCGGCGACACGCGTCCAGGCCGCCGCGACGCTTGCGATCTCAAGCCTGATGCAGCCCTTCGACAATCTCGCTGCGGCAACAGGTCGCGGACTGGCAGCGATGGCACGAGCGCCGCAAGAAGCGCTCGATGCTGCCCGACGAGCCGTCGATGGAGCTCGCCGACCAGCTGCTGCTCTCCTCGATGGTGCTGCGCGCGCACCGCGACAAGACCTATCCCGGCGCCATGGTCGCGAGCCTCAGCGTGCCGTGGGGCAACAGCGGCGACAACCTCGGCGGCTATCATCTGGTCTGGCCGCGCGACCTGGTGGAATGCGCCACCGCGCTGCTCGCGCTCGGCGCCGAGCACGAGGCGCGCGAGACGCTGCGCTACCTGATCGCCACGCAGAAGCCGGACGGCAGCTGGAACCAGAACCAGTGGCTCGGCGGCACCGCCTATTGGCACGGGCATGCAGCTCGACGAGACGGCGTTTCCGGTGCTGCTCGCCGCAGCGCTCGCCGAGCGCGACGCGCTGCACGGGACGCGACGTGCACGACATGGTGCGGCGCGCGCTTTCCTTCATCGCCCGCACCGGACCGTCGAGCACGCAGGACCGCTGGGAAGAGAACGCCGGCATCAACGGCTTCACGCTTCGCCGCCAGCATCGCCGCGCTTGTCGCCGGCGCGGAGTTCCTGTCGGAGCCGTCGCGAACCGTCCGCGCTTGCCGTCGCCGATTTCTGGAACGCCAAC
The DNA here is from genome assembly GCA_963778625.1 of uncultured Alphaproteobacteria bacterium. Classification (GTDB taxonomy): domain Bacteria; phylum Pseudomonadota; class Alphaproteobacteria; order Rhizobiales; family Afifellaceae; genus DASWJZ01. The sequence continues at coordinate 82,493 of CAVZVB010000003.1, read as the reverse complement.
ATCGAGGCCTGGACCAGCGGTCGAGGGAACGCCGCTCGCCGAGCAGCGTCGGCGTGAACGGCTACTACATCCGGATCGCGCCCGTCGGACGTGCTGCGCGATCCGGCGGCCGTCAAGGGCAGGCTCGACATCCGCAACCGTCGCGACGGCGAGCCCCATCGCCTACGACGAGGAAGTCAGCATCGACTTCCTCCAGCTCGTGCGCTTCGGGCTGCGCGCCCCGACCGATCCGCTGATCCGCGACAGCGTGAAGTCGCCGACGCGCTCCTGAAGACCGACACGCCGAACGGCCCGGCCTGGCACCGCTACAACGGCGACGGCTATGGCGAGCACGACGACGGCAGTCCCTTCGACGGCACCGGGCGCGGGCGCGGCTGGCCACTGCTGACCGGCGAACGCGGCCACTATGAGCTCGTCGCGGGCAACGATCCGGAGCCCTACCTCCGCGCCATGGCGGCGATGACCGGGCCGGGCGGGATGATGCCCGAACAGGTCTGGGACGGCGAGGCGCTGCCCGCGCAACGACTGTTCCCCGGCGAGCCGACCGGATCGGCGATGCCGCTCGCCTGGGCCCATGCGGAGTTCATCAAGCTGATGGTCTCGCGCCACCTCGGATATCCGTTCGACCGGCCGGCCGCCGCCTGGCGCCGCTATGGCGGCCGGCGCCCGACGATCCGCTACGCGATCTGGTGCCCGCACGCGCAGATCGCGCGAACCGCGCGCGGCGGAACGCTGGTGATTGCCCTGCCGCGCCCCCGCGCGCGTCCATTGGGGCGTCGACGGATGGCAGAACGTCGGCGACGGCGAGACGAAAGAAGCGGGGCTCGGCTCGCATGCCTTCGAGATCAGCCTGTCAGGCCTGGACGACGTGCGCCGCATCGATTTCACGTTCCAATGGCGCGACACGCAGGCGTGGGCCGGCGAGGATTTTCATGTCGAGGTCGATGACTAGCGGCTGAGTTGCCGCGCAGCCTCTACGACTGTGCTTACGGCGCTCTGGATCGATCCATTTTCCGCTTGACATCGCTCGATTCCCGCCTATTCTGGATCGATCCAAACAACCAAGGGGTGCGAACATGTCTGGCTCCGTTCGAGCGTTCGCCATTACCGGCGCATTGGTCGTCTGCTATTGCCTAGCGGTCTCGTTTGGTCCGGGATTCCTGTTCCGCGGAGACCGCAGGCAGCGACCACGTTTCCGCTCAAGCTCAAATTCCCGCGCCGCTGCAATCGGAGAGCGTGTCCGCGGCCGGATTCTCGACTCCATGCGCGAACTGTCTGCAGTCCGCGTCTCGATAACGGCTGCATTCTTTGCGGTAAAAAAGGGGTCGATGCTGAGAGGTCGGAGTCATGGCTAGAGAAGTTCGTCTAGGTCTCATCGGGACAAGCTGGTGGGTGGACCTCATGTACGTCCCGAGCCTCATGAGCCATCCCGCTGCCCGCGTTGTCGGGGTGTGCGGTCGAAACGCGACGCGAGCTACCGAGATCGCGCAAAAATTCGGCGGCGCCCGGGTCTTTACCGACTTTCGCGAACTCATCGCTTCGGGTGAGCTAGACGCCGTCGTTGTCGCTGCGCCCGACGACCTGCATTACGAAATGACCATGGCTGCGATCGACGCCGGCCTGCACGTGCTTTGCGAAAAACCGCTGGCCGGCAATGCATCGCGTGCGGGGGAGATGCTGAAAAGCGCCGAGGCCGCTCGGCTGAAGCATATGGTACTCTTCACCTGGCGATGGCAGCCGCACTGGCGCTATGTGAAGCACCTGATCGAGGGCGGTTTCATAGGGCACTGTTACCACGCTGAGTTTCAATTTCTCGGCGATTTCGCTCTCGGCAGCGAATACAAGTGGCGGTTCGATGGCCGTCGTTCCAACGGCATTACCGGTGACCTTGGGTCCCACATGATCGACTTCGCACGCTGGTACTTGGGTGCGGTGACGCGAGCCGCGGCTGATTTGCCAACGTTCATTGATCAATCGGCGACAGCCGATCCCTCGCCAACTCCCGTGAATGACGTTGGATTGCTCACACTCGAATTTGCCGGCGGTGCGCGCGCCCAGATCCGTGTCTCAGCAGTGAGTCGCCTGGGTGACGAAGGCGTTCGGGTCGTAGCCTCCTTCCACGGCGAGGCGGGCACCCTAGAGGTTCGACACACCTACTTCGGCATCGACGCCGGCGCAGTAATCCGCGGTGTGCGAAAGGACGAGCCGTCCTTCACCAGGCTCGAAGTGCCGGCTGAGTTCCTCGAAGGAGGTGTTGACCCGCAGCAGCTCTTCGACCCCTACATCAAACAGTCTGCCGGGCCCCGCGCCTTCGTCGATTCCATTCTCACGGATAGGCGCGCAGCACCAGGATTTGACGTCGGTGTGCGCGTGCAAGAAGTCGTCGACGCCGCGCTACTGTCGAACGCCGAAAGACGCTGGGTAGACCTAGCTGGCGCGGGGGCGAGTTAAGCCCTCTTTTTCCGCTTGCTCTTGTTCTTAGGCGCAGATTGCCTGTCGATCTCGGCCGCGCTCCGCGGCGGTGCCGTTGAGGCGCGCACCGCCAACTTTACCGGCAGCACGACGTGTTGGGGCGGCCCATCGCCAAAAAGGATGCGGGCGGCCGTGCGCCCCTTCTCGATAATGGGATGCACGATGGTCGTGAGCGCGGGCGTGCTCGATCGCGCCTCGGGGATGTCATCGAATCCCACGACCGAAAGATCGCCGGGGACCGCAATATTGCGGCGGCGTGCCTCCTCGATCACCCCAAGTGCTTGTATGTCGGTCATTGCCAGTACCGCCGTCACGTCCGGCGCCCGATCAAAGAGTAGGCGCGCGCCTTTTACGGCGTTGACCACCGTATCGGCGCCACATTCCACGATCGGAATTTCCTTGATCGAAAGCCCGACCTTGGCCAGCGCATCGGCGTAGCCCGCGAGCCGATCATCATCGATCGCAAAACCACGCAAGAGCCTGTGCCGAGCCTCGTTGGGGCCGTGGAAGATCGGTTCGACGCTCGCCGCTGGCGTGCGTGTGGTCCCCTGTCGCAAGACGGAGAAGATCGCGAAGCGTCGATGCCCAAGGGCGATCAAATGTGCCGCGGCCATTCGTCCGCCCGCGCGGTCATCGATGCGCACGAAGTTCGTATCCGCGTCGCCCTCTAGGTCAACCGCTACGAATGGCAGCCGCCGGCGGCGAGCCTCAATAAGAGCAGCATCCTCCAACTGGTGCAGAATGAAGCCATCGACAAGAGCGTTCTTGATTCCCCACGTTTTGTCCGGACCGATGCCGGAGATCACGGTGATGCTGGCCCCTCGTTCGTCGCAGACTGTTCCGACGCCCGTGAGAAACTCGCGGAAATAAGGGGCGCTGAAGGCGAGAGAAACGCCATAGGCGCCAGGCGGAGTAACGCCGATGGCGTTGACCTTGCCAAGCCGCAGCAAGCGCCCTTGCGGATTGGGTCCGCCGTAGCCGAGCTCGGTCGCCGCGGCGAGCACTCGTTCGCGGAGAGCTTCTCTTACGAGTTCTGGATGCGAGAACACATTCGAAGCAGTGCCCCGCGAAACTCCGGCGGCGCGTGCAACATCAACTAATTTGACCATGATTGGCGACGCTCATCTTCTTCACGCGTCGCAGCTTAGACGATTCCTCTGGATCGTTCCAATCAGTCTGCCCAAGGGGGTTGATTCCAGCAATCGGAAGGCCAGCAAAGGCGCTCCGCGAGCTGACGCTAGGCATCCACCTTCAGATCGAACTTCTGCGCGTCGACCGGCTTGGCGCTGCGCAATTCGGCCTGATCGGCCGGCAGGCCGCCGAGCACGACGCGGGCGGCGACACCGATGTTGTGCACGATGTCGGCAATCTCTTTCTCGCTGTGCTCCGGGTGCGTCGCGACCATCACCGTCCGGTTCAGAATCTCCAAAGAGCGGGCGCACATGTCCTTCGAGTAGGCCTTTCGGCATTCGGCGTTGGCCGGCATCAAATAGGGGTTCATCGCCGGATGCGCGGCGCCGGCGCCGATCAGCACCTGATCCCATTCGGTATAGGTGTGACGGCCGGTCTTTCCGACGACGACGCTCGGAAAGATCTTGACGAAACCCTCGGCCGCATCGGCAGAGGGCAGGGTGTACATCACCTGCGTGGAACAATCGTGGTCGGGGCTGTTCATCGGAGCACGGCGAAGCCCGAGATTGTCGAGCGAGGCCGTGCCGGCAAGAATCTTCTTTTTCTCAGCGCGCATCGCCGACACCATGCCGTCGAGGCGGTCGAGCTGAACGTTCAGCATCGCGCCCATCAGCTCAGACGCTCGCGCGCCATTGGAGGAGAAGGGTTTCGCCTCGTCGTTGCGCCCATGCCAGTAGAAATGACAGGGATCGATCGCGCAGCGCGCCCGTTCGGCCACGCGGTCGTCGTTGACCGAGACGCCGCCGCCTTCGCCCGAGGTCATGTTCTTGTAGTAGTTGAAGCTGAATGCACCGATATGGCCGATCGATCCGAACTTGCGTCCTTCGTAGCTCCCGCCGACGCCCTGGCAGGCGTCCTCGATGACGATCAGACCGCGGCGCTCGGCGATTTCCATGATGGAATTCATGTCGCACGCGGCGCCCCACATATGCACCGGCACGACCGCTTTCGTGCGCGGGCCTATCGCATCCTCCACCGCCTGCGGATCGATGGTGACGCTCTCGTCGACCTCCACGATGACCGGAATGGCGCCGGCCGCGAGAACCGATGTCGCGGTCGCCATATAGGTGTGGGCCGGAATCAAGACTTCGTCGCCCGGGCCGAGGCCGACCGCCGTCATCGCCGCAGCGAGCGCCTGCGAGCCGCTTGCGCCGAGCGCGAAGTGCTTGACGCCGAGATATTCCGCGTAGCGCGCTTCGAACCGGTCGCACTCGCCGCCGACGCCGTAGCGGAAGAGGGCATGGTTGCGGATGACCTTGGTGACGGCGTCGACTTCTTCCTGGCCGGCGATGTACATGGATTTCCTTCCCCCGGGCGCGAAACTTGCCTTCAAGACTTTAGTCCAGATGATCTGCTCCCGGCAAACCGGCCGCGCGTCCGGAGGTGAGCGCAGCTTGGATTCCACCACCCGCGGCTGCAGGCCTGCCGCCTCGGGCGCGAACCGCCCGCCAAGCAAGGTGACTGGCGCGGCGGATTGGTGTTTCTTGCCGGACCCTTCAGCACAGAAAGCCGAGGATGCCGCAGCCCTACGACTTGATCATCTTCGACTGCGACGGCGTCTTGATCGACAGCGAGGTGATCAGCACCCATACGCTGCTCGACACGCTCGCCGCGCACGGGCTTGCCGTCGACATCGCCTATGTCCGCAAGACCTATCTCGGGCGCGCGATGTCGGTGGTGAAAGAGGATTACCGCCGGCGGCTCGGCCGCGAGCTCGATGCCGGCTTCGACGACGACTTCCTGACGCGGCTTTTCGCAGCCTACCGGCGTGAGCTCACTGCGATGCCGGGCGTCAAGGAGCTCATCGCCGGCCTGACGGTGCCCTATTGCATGGCGACGAGCAGCAGCATGACACGCGCCACCGTTTCGCTCGAGGTGAGCGGGCTGCTGCCGTTCTTCGACGGCAAGGTCTTTTCCGCTTCGATGGTCGCGCACGGCAAGCCGGCGCCCGACCTCTTCCTCTATGCGGCGCGTGCGCTTGGTGCTGAGCCGGCCCGCTGTCTCGTCATAGAAGACAGCGACGTCGGCGTTCTCGCCGCGCAGAGCGCCGGCATGACCGTCTGGCACTTCGTCGGCGGCAGCCATTTCGACAACCCGGCCGCGGCGATAAACCAAGATTCGGACATTCCGGCGTTCGCCAGTATGGAAGCCATGGCGGCGGCGCTTCGCTGAGACTAGGCTTAGGGCGTGCAAGACAAGGTTCACAATCCGCGCAAGAAGGGCGGCAAGGGCGAGATCGCAACCGAGCGCCTCGACGATGCTGCGCGCGCCGGCTGGCTCTACTATGTCGCCGGCAACACGCAGGACGAGGTGGCGCAGAAGCTCGGCGTGTCGCGCCAGACCGCGCAGCGGCTGGTCTCGATGGCGGTGTCGGAGCGGCTGATCAAAGTCCGCCTCGACCATCCGATCGCGCGCTGCATGGAGCTCGCGGCGCGGCTCAAGGAGAAGTTCGGGCTGGAGCTTTGCGAGGTCGTGCCGAGCGACCCGTCGGCGCGGGTCAGCGTCGGCATCGCCGAAGCGGCGGCGGCCGACATGGAGCAGCGGCTGAAGTCGCTGCATCCGATCGTCGTCGCGATCGGCAGCGGGCGCTCGCTGCGCGCCGCGGTCGAGCAGCTGCCGCCGCTCGAATGCCCGCACCACAAGATCGTGTCGTTGGTCGGCAATATCGCCTCCGACGGTTCCGCGTCGTTCTACGACGTGATCGTGCGCTTCGCCGATGCGGTGCAGGCGCCGCACTATCCGATGCCGCTGCCGGTGATCGCCTCGACGGCGCACGAGCGCGATCTCTTTTTCGAGCAGCCGGCGGTCAGGAACGTGGTCAGCCTCGCGATGAGCGCGGACGTGACCTATGTCGGCGTCGGCGACCTCGGAGAGAGCCCGCCGCTGCTCCAGGACCGCTTCATCACGGACAAGGAACTGCGCATCCTGAACAAGGCCGGCGCTGTCGGCGAGATCGTCGGCTGGGCGTTCGACGCCGAGGGCAATCTTATCGAGGGGCTGACAAATGACCGCGTCGCGAGCGTCAGGCTGGACCGGCCGGTCGAGCGGCTGACGATCGGCGTCTCGATGGGCGAGGTCAAGGTGCGGGCGATCGCCGCGGCGCTGAAAGGCAAATGGCTGTCCGGACTTATCACCGACGAATACACCGCCGAGCGGCTTCTTTCCGAGCGCTCATGACGCGCCGCAGCACAAGATTCAGCAAGATTCAATTGACAGTCGCGATTCTCCCTGCGAGCATTTGCCTGCGATAAGGGCAAATGCCCAGATGCAAGGGAGGACTTCATGAAGATGGCCCTTCGCGCCCTCTTGGGGGCGTGCGCTATTGCTGCGCTGACGGCCGGCGCTTCCGCCGAAACGACGCTGACCATCGCGACGGTCAACAACGGCGACATGATCCGGATGCAGAAGCTGATGGATGACTTTGCCGGGATGAACCCCGACATCAAAGTCAATTGGGTGACGCTGGAAGAGAACGTTCTCCGGCAGAAGGTGACCACCGATATCGCCACCAAAGGCGGCCAGTACGACGTGATGACCATCGGCACCTACGAGGTGCCGATCTGGGCAAAGCAGGGTTGGCTCGTCGCGCTCGACAATCTCGGCGCCGACTACGACGTCGAAGACCTCTTGCCCGCGATCCGCTCAGGCCTGAGCTACGACGGCAAGCTCTACGCCGCGCCGTTCTACGGCGAGTTCGAGCTACGTCATGTACCGCAAGGACCTGATGGAGAAGGCCGGGCTGACGATGCCCGACAAGCCCACCTGGGACTTCATCAAAGAAGCGGCCGACAAGATGACCGACCGCGCCAACGGCATCAACGGAATTTGCCTTCGCGGCAAGGCCGGCTGGGGCGAGAATATGGCCTTCCTGACGACGCTCGCGAATTCGTTCGGGGCGCGTTGGTTCGATGAGAAGTGGCAACCCCAATTCGACTCGCCGGAGTGGCATGACGCGATCCAGTTCTATGTCGACCTGATGAAGGCCGACGGCCCGACCGGCGCCTCGTCCAATGGCTTCAACGAGAACCTGACGCTCTTCCAGCAGGGCAAGTGCGGCATGTGGATCGATGCCACCGTCGCCGGATCGTTCGTGACCGATCCGAAGAACTCGACGGTTGCCGACAAAGTCGGGTTCGCGCTCGCTCCAGACAAGGGCCTTGGCAAGCGCGCCAACTGGCTGTGGGCCTGGTCGCTGGCCATTCCCACAAGCTCGGAGAAGACCGACGCCGCGGAGAAGTTCATCGCTTGGGCGACGAGCAAGCACTATGAGGAACTGGTTGCCAGCAAGGAAGGCTGGGCCAACGTTCCTCCGGGCACGCGCACGTCGCTCTACAACAACCCGGACTACACGAGCGCAGCGCCGTTCGCGGCGATGACGTTGGCTTCGATTGACGCTGCCGATCCGCAGCACCCGACGGTCAAGCCGGTGCCCTATACCGGCGTGCAGTTCGTCGCCATCCCCGAGTTCCAGGGTCTCGGCGACACGGTCGGGCAGATCTTCTCGGCAGCGCTCGCCGGGCAGTCGAGCGTCGACGACGCCTTGAAGCAGGCGCAGGACGTGGCCACCCGCACCATGACCAAGGCCGGCTACATCAAGTAAGGTTCCTCCCGAGAAGGGCTGCCCGGAAACGCAATCTGCCGCCCCGGGCAGCCTCTCGACCTCCGCCGGACGCGAAGCCCGGCGCGTTTCAAAGAATGCCGTGGCCGCCCGACCGGCAATGCGTAGGGAGCGGCGGCCGCCCGTGCAACAGAGCCGCCCCAAGAGAGGCGTGCCGCACAAGGGGAGGGGAGCATGGCGACCGTAAACACCCGCCGCCTGGCGCGCACCATGCTGGTGCCATCCGTTGCGGCCCTCTTCGTCTGGATGATCGTGCCGTTGGCGCTGACGCTGTGGTACTCGTTCCAGAGATACAACCTGCTCAACCCGATCAACAGCGGCTTCGCGGGCTGGTCAAACTACTACTATTTTCTCACCGACCCGTCGTTCTTCCAGGCCTTCGGCAATACGCTGATCCTCACGGTCTCGGTGCTCGCGATCACCGTGATCGGCGGAATTCTTCTCGGCATGCTGCTCGATCAGGCGATCTTCGGGCAGGGCATCGTCCGCATCCTCGTCATCTCTCCGTTCTTCGTCATGCCGACGGTCGCCGCGTTGGTGTGGAAGAACATGCTGCTTGATCCGAACTACGGCATCTTCGCCTGGATCACGACGCGGTTCGGGATCGCTCCGATCCCGTGGCTGGAAAACTATCCGCTGTTCTCCATCATCGTCATCGTGTCGTGGGAGTGGCTGCCGTTTGCGACCCTGATCCTTCTGACCGCGCTACAGTCGCTCGACGAGGAGCGCAAGGAAGCGGCGGAGATGGACGGCGCCAACTTCATCAGCATGTTCATCTACATCGTGCTGCCGCATCTGGCGCGCGCCATCACCGTGGTGATCCTGATCGAGACGATCTTCCTGTTGTCGGTATTCGCCGAAATTCTCGTCACGACCAGCGGCGGTCCGGGCTACGCGTCGACCAACATCGCTTATCTGATCTACCATCAGGCACTGCTCGACTATGACGTCGGCGGCGCCTCGGCAGGCGGCGTGGTCGCGGTCATCCTCGCCAACATCGTCGCAATCTTCCTGATCCGCATCGTCGGCAAGAACCTGGACGCCTGAGGGGAAAAGGAAATGGCCCGCGCTGTCACGCCGCAGAGGAAATGGACGTTCACGATCCTGGCCTGGGTCGTGGCGCTGCTGATCTTCTTCCCGATTCTGTGGACGATCCTCACTTCATTCAAGACCGAAGGCGACGCTATCCTCTTCCCGCCGGCGTTCCTGCCGCCGCACTGGACGCTTGAGAACTTCTTCGAGGTCCAGTCGCGCTCCGACTATTTCAAGCACTTCTTCAACTCCGTAGTCATCGCCGGCGGCTCAACGCTGCTCGCTTTGCTCGTCGCGGTGCCGGGCGCCTGGTCGATGGCGTTCTCGCCGTCGGCGCGCACCAAGGACATCTTGATGTGGATGCTCTCCACCAAGATGATGCCGGCGGTCGGCGTGCTGGTGCCGATCTATCTGATCTTCAAGAATCTGAACCTGCTCGACAGCCTGAGCGGCCTCACGATCATCCTGGCGCTGATCGACCTGCCGATCGTGATTTGGATGCTCTACACCTATTTCAAGGAGATCCCGGTCGACATCCTGGAAGCGAGCCGCATGGACGGGGCGGTGCTGTGGAAGGAGATCGTCTACGTGCTTCTGCCGATGGCGGTGCCGGGGATCGCCTCGACCATGCTCCTCAACATCATCCTCGCCTGGAACGAAGCGTTCTGGACGCTGAACCTGACGGCGGCCAAGGCCGCTCCGCTCACCGCCTTCATCGCGTCGTATTCGAGCCCCGAGGGCCTGTTCTGGGCGAAGCTCTCGGCCGCCTCCACGCTCGCCATCGCGCCCATTCTGCTGCTCGGCTGGTTCAGCCAGAAGCAGCTGGTCCGCGGCCTCACCTTCGGTGCCGTGAAATGATCGCCGCCGCCAACTCGGGAGCCTTGTGATGGGCCGCATCGTTCTCAAGAATGTTCGCAAGATCTTCGGTGAGGTCGAGGTCATTCCCAGTGTCGACCTCGAAATCAACGACGGCGAGTTCGTCGTCTTCGTCGGTCCGTCCGGCTGCGGCAAGTCCACGCTGCTCCGCCTCATTGCGGGGCTTGAGGACGTCAGCGGCGGCGCCATCGAGATCGACGGTGTCGACGTCGCCAGGGACCCGCCCGCCAAGCGCGGGCTGTCGATGGTGTTCCAGTCCTACGCGCTTTATCCGCACATGACCGTGCGCGGGAATATCGCCTTCCCGCTGAAGATGGCCGGCCAAGACAAGGAAGTGATCGAGCGCAAGGTGCAGAAAGCGGCGGCGACGCTGAACCTGGCCAGCTTTCTCGATCGGCGGCCGGGCCAGCTCTCCGGTGGCCAGCGCCAGCGCGTCGCCATCGGTCGCGCCATCGTGCGCGAGCCGAAGGCGTTTCTGTTCGACGAGCCGCTGTCCAATCTCGACGCGGCCCTGCGCGGCCAGATGCGGCTGGAGATTTCCGAGCTTCACAACACGCTGAAGACGACGATGGTCTACGTCACCCACGACCAGGTCGAGGCGATGACCATGGCCGACAAGATCGTGGTGCTGAATGCCGGGCGGATCGAGCAGGTGGGCACGCCTCTCGAGCTCTACGACCACCCCGCGAACCTCTTCGTCGCCGGCTTCATCGGCTCGCCGCGCATGAACCTGATCGAGACGCCCGCCGGCATGAACGGCGGCGCCGCGACGATCGGCGTGCGACCGGAGGACATCGAGGTCTCGCGCGAGAAGGGCCAGTGGCGCGGCAAGGTCAACATCGCCGAGCATCTCGGCTCGGATACGTTCTTCCATATCGATGCGGAATCGATCGGCCGGTTGACGGTGCGCACCCCCGGCGAATTCTCGCTGCGGTCGGGCGAGCCGGTTTGGCTGACGCCGAAGTCGGACCGCATCCATCGCTTCGACGCCAAGGGCCGCGCGATCGAAACCTAGTACCGAGGACAGAAGATGTATCTTGAGAAGCTGAAGCTCGACGGCCGTGTCGCCGTGGTGACGGGCGCCGGGCAGGGGATCGGTGCCGCCTGCGCCCGCGCTCTCGGAGAAGCCGGCGCAATCGTGATCGTCGCCGACATGGACGCCGACAGGTCGGAGAAGGCGACCGCCGATCTCCGTGGCGTCGGCATCAAGGCCTATTCGGCCGCGCTTGACGTCACGAAATCGAAAGATGTCGACGCGGCGGCCGACCGGATCGTGAAGGAGCACGGCCGCGTCGATATCCTGGTCAACAACGCCGGCGTCGCGAAGAGCGACGTCCGCGCCGAGGACACCAGCGACGCGCACTGGCGCTTTCACATGGACGTCAATCTCGACGGCCTGTTCTGGTGCTGCCGCGCCTTCGGCCGCCAGATGCTGAAACAGGGCTCGGGCTCGATCGTGAATATCGGCTCGATGTCCGGCTTCATCGTCAACAAGCCGCAGCCGCAAGCGTTCTACAACGCCTCGAAGGCGGCGGTTCATCATCTGACGAAATCGCTCGCGGCCGAATGGGGCAAGCGCGGCGTGCGCGTCAACGCCGTTGCGCCGACTTATATCGAGACGCCGCTGACATCGTTCGGCATCAACGAAAACCCGGAGATGTACAAGGTCTGGCTGGAGATGACGCCAATGGGGCGCGTCGGCCAGCCCGACGAGATCGCCTCCGTCGTGCACTTCCTCGCCTCCGACGCCGCGAGCCTATTGACCGGCTCGATCGTGCTGGCGGACGGCGGCTATACGTGCTGGTGAGGCCGGTTCAGGCGGCGGTCTGGCCCTTGTCCCGGAGCGCCGCTACGTGGCGGAAGTCGCCGAGGCGATAGTCTGACGCTCACGTGACGGCTGCGGCTGCGCGGTATTCGGCGCGGTCCCACAGCCGGCGCTCCATGATCTCGTGCAGGATCGCGACCGCGTCCCAGATGTCGGCGAACCCGAGATAGAGCGGCGTGAGCCCGAAGCGCACGACGTTCGGCGCGCGGAAATCGCCGATCACGCCCCTGTCGATGAGCGCGCGCATGATCGGCCAGCCTTCGGCATGCGCGTAGGCGATTTCGCTGCCGCGCCCGCCGGGACCGGCGACCGAGACCAGCGTGAAGCCATGGCCGGACAATTCCTGCTCCATCAGTGCACGGAAGATCTCGAACTGCTGCATTGCCTTCGCGTAGAGGTCCGGCATCGAGACCTGCAGCATCAGATCGACGCCTTCCTCCAGCGCGGCGAGGCTCAGGATCGGCGGCGTGCCCACAACGAAGCGGCCGATGCCGGGCGCCGGCTCGTAGGAGTCCGAAAAGGCGAACGGTTTCGCGTGACCGAGCCAGCCGGACAGCGCGGGGCGGGCCTGTTCCTGATGGCGCTTCGCGACATAAAGGTACGCCGGCGCACCCGGCCCGCCGTTGAGAAACTTGTAGCCGCAGCCGACCGCGAAATCGGCGCGGGACGCAGAGAGATCGACCGGCATCGCGCCGGCGGTGTGGCACAGATCCCAGATTACAAGGGCGCCCTTGTCGTGCGCGACCTCGCCGATCGCCTCCATGCCGTAGGTGTAGCCCGTCGCATAGTGCACGTGGGTCAGAAGGACCGCCGCCGTGTCGCCGTCGATGGCGTTTGCAACATCGTTTGGCGCGACGAGGCTCAAGCGGTAGCCGTCGCCGAGCTGCGCCACCAGGCCCTGAGCTACATAGATATCGGTCGGGAAATTGCCGCGCTCGGAGAGGATCGTGCGCCGATCGGGTTTGAGCGCGAGCGCCGCCGACAACGCCTTGTAGACGTTGATCGAGGTCGAATCCGCGACGATCGTCTCGCCCGGTTCCGCGCCGATCAGATGGCCGATCTTGTCGCCGACGCGGGCCTGCATCCCGATCCAGTCATGCGCGTTCCAGCTTCGGATGAGATCGCGGCCCCATTCGGCTCCGATGACGTCCGCGATGCGGTCGGGCGTTCCTTTCGGCAGCGGCCCAAGCGAGTTGCCGTCGAGATAAACGACGCCGTCGGGCAGCGCGAAACGGTCGCGGAAGCACGCGAGGGTATCGTCACGGTCGAGAGCTTCGAGGTCGGCGCGCGTCATCGGCATGCGCCGACGATAGCAGACCCGGCGCGTCTCGAAAGCGCTGAGAAGGCGGCCGATACGCCCGCGGTGAGGGGCGCCCGGTTCGCGGGGTGCGAACCGGGCGCCATCTCATCGACTCATTTGCGCGGCAGCGAGTTCGCGCCAGGCCATCACTTCGAGCTCGACCCTGACCGCGTCCATCACCGGCACGACGGGCCGCGCCTCGAAGGTGAAAGCCGGCAGCATCGAGCAGAGCTTGTGGACCTCGAGCGGTTCATCGCAGTCGGCCAGCATGTAGCCGCCCCAGTCGCCCACGCGCACGACGAACATCTCGATCTTGAGGCTGTCGGGCGCCTTCCACTGCGTGAAGACCTCCAGAATCCGATGCTGGGCCTTCTCGTAGTCCGCGGGCGATCCCTGCGAGCGCTCGTTCCAGCTGATTATGTATTTCATCGGCATCCTCCAATGACTGAGCTCCGCGGAAGGCCCGCCAGCTCGGCTCATTTTGAGAGGATGCCCGTCGCCGCCACGGCGGCACATGGGGTGAATTCCCTATGCCGCGGAGATTCCCTGCTGGACCAGGCCGCGCTCGAGCGCGAAGAGCGCAGCGCCGGCGCGGGTGGTGACGCCGATCTTCGAATAGAGGTTCTGGATGTGGTTGTCGGCGGTCTTCGGCGCGATTTCGAGCCGACGCGCCGCCTCTTTCGCCGTATGTCCGGCTGCGATCAGGCGCAGAACCTCGATCTCGCGCGGCGTTAGGCCAGCCGGGCGCTCGGCCGCTTCCCGCCGGGAAGATTGACCGGCGGCGGCGAGCACCGCTTCGACCGCCTCCGGGCAAAGCTTTCCTTCCCTGACGGCGCTTCGGAGCTTCGCCGCGGCGGCCGCATCACTCAGCGCGGCGCGGTGCGGTCTTTCTTCTCTCGCGGTCTGGAAGGCCTCGGCGGCGGCAAGGATCCGGGCGGCGGGCGACAGGTCGTTACCGCGGGCGTAGCGGTGATAGCCGCTGCCGTCGAGGCGCTCGTGATGGCGAAGCACGAGCGCTGCGACAGGCTTGCCGTCCTCGCCTAACGACACGAGCGCGCGCTCGCCATGGTAGGGATGAAGATGCGCCGCGTCGGTCTCGCGCGCGGTCAACGCGCCGGCGCGCATCCAAGTCGAGACAGGCACCGCCAGCTCGCCGAGATCGTGCGTGTAGGCCGCCCAGCGGACGTCGCGAATGTCGGAAGCGGGAAGACCTGCACGCTTTGCCGCCGCATCGGCAAGGGCCGCGACGGCGCGCGAATGGCCGAAGGTGAAAGGCATGCGCATGTCGATCATGTCGGCAATCGCGAGATACGCTTCCTCGCACGCTGTCTCGTCGAGCAGCGCGTGGGGAGCGGGTTCGAGCGCAAGGATCGTCTCGCGGGACACCGGTTGATCGAGACCCTCGATGTAGCGTTCGACGTCGGCGAGGAAGAGATCGGCGAGCTCCGGTTCATAGGCGCCGCCGCGACGCTTGGTGATGATCTCGACCATTTTTTCCGCGCCGTGCGCCTCGAAGAGCGCGATCACGTCCTGCGCCAGCGTCACTAGCCTGACGGAAAGCTTGACCTCGTCGCCCTTCAGGTGCCGTGGCAGGCCGTGGCCGTCCCAGCGCTCGTAGAGCTGGCTGAGGCTCTCCTGAGTTTCTTCCGGAAGCCCGATCCGCTGCGCAATCCGTTTGGCGACTTCGCAATGGCCAGCGAGAATCGGAACGCTGGCGTGCAGCGCCTCGGCCACGCCTTCGTTGACCGCCCGGGCCAGCACCTCCGGCGGCGCGTCGGCCAGGAGGCGTTTCAGGGCGCGGGCGATCGTTTCGCCAAGCTCGGACATGTTGCCCATGTCCGTTCGAGCGAGGTCCTGCCGCAGGGCGATCTCGTCACCGAGCGCCGCCGCCAAGAGGTGCGTGTCGGCGTTGCATCCGATGTAACGAAGCAGAGCCTGGTGATAGACGTTCCGGCGCTCACGCTCGTCGAGGCCGGCGGCGTCGGCGAGCCGCGTCGCGAGCACGCAGGATCTGAGCGCAAAGTCCCGCGATTGGCCGGTAGCCAAGTCAGTTGCATAGGCCAGCACCATCAGAAAATCGGCGCGCCGAAAAACTGGTGCCGCCATTTTGACTTTGCCCCCGCGCCGTCAGCCGAGCTTGATGTAGACGGTGCCATCCTCGACTTTCACCGGATAGGTCTTGAGGTCAATGCACGCCGGCGCGCCGAGCGCCTTGCCGGTCCTGTAGTTGAAGCGCCCGTTGTGCTTGGCGCATTCGATGATGTCGCCCATCACGAAGCCGTCCGCGAGCGGAAACGCCTCGTGCGTGCAGTTCCCGTCGCTGGCGAAATATTCGTCATCCGGGCTGCGATAGATGGCAAAGACGCGTCCGTCATGCGCGAACTCCGTCACGTCCTCGCGCAGGATGTCGTCGGCCTTGCAGGCGGCGATCCACTCCTCCGCGCTCAAATGAATGCCCCCTGCGAGTTGGTCGGCTCACGCTGCGACGCGATCCGACCTCGGCGCGCGCGACGTCATAGGCCGGTGCGCCTGCCGGAAGCCTGCGGACCACGTGATAGGCCGGGTCCTTCACCTGCTTGAACAGCGTCGGGATGATCTCGCGATAGGTCTCAATGAGGCCGCGATAGGGCGGTGGCGAATAAGCCTTCATCTCCTCGTGCAGCTTCGGCAGCGCATGATAGGGGACCATCGGGAACATGTGATGCTCCACGTGATAGTTCATGTTCCAGTAGAGGAAGCGCAGCACCGGGTTCATGTAGACGGTGCGCGCGTTCAGCCGATGGTCGAGAACGTCTTCGGCGAGGCCCGCATGCTGCGTTAGCCCGAACACGAGATAGAGCCAGCCGCCGTAGACCGAAGGCAGGATCCCGACATACATCGCCGGCAGAATCGACCCTGCTGAGATGCAGGCGGCGACAACCGCCGCCCAGATCGCGACCCAGATGCGCGCGGTCCAGAACACTTTCGGATACTCGGACTCCGGGATGTACTCCTTCTCCTCCGGATGCAGTCGGCCGAAGACATGCATGAACACGCGGCCGATCTCCTTCGG
Source organism: uncultured Alphaproteobacteria bacterium (assembly GCA_963778625.1). Lineage (GTDB taxonomy): Bacteria > Pseudomonadota > Alphaproteobacteria > Rhizobiales > Afifellaceae > DASWJZ01. The sequence goes on along the minus strand of CAVZVB010000003.1, from coordinate 66,127 downwards.
GCCGCTCTTCAGGATGAGAAAGCTGAGGAGAATGCCGGTGATGTCGGGCGGGCGCGGCACGGCGATCTCCGGATCGCGGCCAACGATGATCGTGTCGGTGTGGTGTCGGGTATGGCTCCAGCGCCACGGCGTCGGCTCGCGCAGCACCATGAACGAGGCGATCTGGTAGATGACGTCATTCATCCAGCGCGTCTTGAAGGCGGTGCCGTGCCCGCATTCGTGCCAACGCGAGTCGGAGGACGATCCGTAGAGCACGCCATAGGCGGCAAAGCAGGGGACGGCCCACCACGTGCCCCAACTCAAGTAGCCGAGCCCGCCCGTCACGACGAACGCCGCGAACCAGATCAGCGTGTCGCGGATCGCCGGCCCGTCCGATCGCTGCATCAGCTCCTTCAGGCGGCGGCGGGGGATGGGGCAGGCGTACCAGGTTGCGGTGGCAAGCCCGCGCTCAACGGCCCGCTTGGACTCGCTCCCGACGAGGCTGTAGTCGCGCCTTCCGGCCTCGCTCACCATCCTTGCTCCCCCGCGGGGTCATGTTCTTACGTCCCGCGTTCCTGCCGGGAAGAGCATAGCAGACTTCGCCGGAAATCAAGCGGATCGGCCCGGGCGTCCGCGTCACAGGAACCGGACGCAGATCGGCGTGCCGGCTTCTACGACATTGCCGGTCGGCGCGAGCTTGCCCGTCGTGGAATCGATGCGGAACATCACGACGTTGTCGGACTCCTGGTTCGCCGCGGCCAGGAAGGCGCCCGTCGGATCGACCGCGAAGTTCCGCGGGACATTTCCGCGAGTCGATTCGTGCCCGACGAGGGTCAGCCCGCCGCTTGCCGGATCGACGCCGTAGATCACGATTGAATTGTGCCCACGGTTCGAGCCGTAGAGAAATCTCCCGCTCGGGTGAATCTGCACTTCCGCGCAGGTGCTCTCTCCCTTGAAGCCGGGGGGAAGCGTCGAGAGCGTCTGGATCTCCGTCAGCGTCCCCTTGTTCGGATCACAGCGGTACGACGTCATCGTCGAGTTCAGCTCGCTGATCAGGAAGGCGAGCTTGCCGCTCGGATGCATGACGAGCTGCCGCGGCCCGGCGCCGGGCTTCGTCTTGACGAAGGGCTGGCTCGGATTGGGCGAAAGCTCGCCGCTTTCCGCGTCGAACCGGCAGATCATCACCTTGTCGCCGCCGAGCTCCGGCACGAAGGCGTAGCGATTGTCGGCGGAGAGCTCGACGGCGTGCGCGTGCGGCCCGGCCTGGCGCTTCGGGTCGATGCTCGAGCCTTCGTGCTGGACGACACACGACGCCTCTTTCAGCGATCCGTCGGTGTCGATCGGCAGCACGCACACCGAGCCGCTGGCGAAGTTCGCGACGAGCACGTTCTTCGATGTCTTGTCGACGATCAAATGGCAGGGGTCGGTGCCGTGGCTCGCCTTGGTGTTGAGATAGGTGAGGGCACCGGTCTCAGGATCGATGTGGAAAGCGCTGACGGCGCCGCTCGCTTTCCCCTCGTATTCCTTGAACTCGTTGACGCAGTAGAGGAATTTCCGTGCCGGATCGAACGCCAGATAGGACGAGTTGCGCACCCCCTCCTTGATGGAGACCGGCTCAAGCGCGCCCCGTTCGGCATCGAGGCGGAAAAGGTAGATGCCCTTGCCCTTGCCCTGCACCACTTGGCCGGTGCCGAACAGGATCGGCTCGCTGTAGGTCCCGACATAGACGAACGGATGCGTCGGCATTCTTCATTTACTCCACGTTGATGCCGACCTCTTTGCAGATGCCCTTGAGATAATCCATTGCGGCGACAGTCTCCGCCACGAACTCATCGGTCGCGGTGACGTTGCGATAGACGCCGGGCGCGTTCGAGTTCGGCCCGCGCGACACGCCCGGAACGTCTTCGAGCTCGATCGAAACGCTGCCGTCGTAGCCGACGTCCTTCAGCGCCTGGAACATCGCGTGCCAATCGATCTTGCCCATGCCCGGGCGCCAATGAACGTTGGTGACGCCGTCATTGTCGGAGCAGTGCAGGTGGATGATGTGCTTGCCGAGCCGATAGACGGTGATGTTCGGGTAGTCGCCGCACGGGAAGGTGTGGCTCGGGTCGAAGTTGATGCCCATGGCCGGATGGTCGACGTGCTCCAGGAGCCGGAGCGCTCCGTCGTGGTTGGCGAGATAGCGGCCGGGATGCGGTTCGACCGACATTTTCACGCCGGCCGTGCCGCAGGCTTCCGCGCAGCGCCGGAGCGCATCGACGTAGTCCTTGAAGTTCCGGTCCCAGTCGACGCCGCGCGGCACGTCGCGCGTCGCATATTTCTGCACCAGCGGCTTGGTGGTGATGCGCGGGATCTCCACCGTGTCGCGCATCGCGAAGGGATGCGACGACACCATGTTGATGATCGGCGAGCCGAGCGCGGCGCCGATCTCCACCGCCTTCTTCCAATCGCCGACCGCGGCGTCGCGCTTCGCGTTGTCGCCGCTTGAGAGATCGTGTGGCGTGTGCACGAACTGCGACAGCGCGATGCCGGAGCTCTTCAGCTCGGCCCTGATGTCGGCGATCTTCGCCTTGGTCCAGTAGGTCTTGAGATAATCGCGGTTCCAGGCGATCAGCTCGATCGCCTTGAAGCCGCAGCCGGCGACGCGGCGGATGGCAGTCCTCATACGGCGGCTCCCACTGGAACGGCCAGGACGATGCTCCGAATTTCATGTGTGGCTCCTCGCTTTGGGGCAAGGCTGCGCTTGCCACGGCGCGGCACGATTGAGATACCGAATCCGCTCGCCCGCTTCTACGACGATCGTGGGCTAGCGTGCGCAATGTCAGGATGAGGGGCGCTTACAATGGAAGTCGGATTCATCGGCATTGGCGCGATGGGATCGGCGATGGCGATGCGCCTCGTCGCCGCCGGGCATCGGCTGCGCGTCTGGAACCGTTCGCCCAAGGCGCTCGAGGAACTGAGGCGGAACGGCGCCGAGGCCGTCGCGACGGCGCGAGAGGCTTTTTCCGGCGAGGCCGTCATCACGATGCTTGCGAACGACGAGGCGGTCCGCTCCGTCATCCTCGACGCCGGGCTCCTGGAAGAGGCGCCGAAGGGCGCGGTCCATATCGTGATGTCGACGATCTCGCTCGAGCTCGGAAAGGCGCTCGCGGCCGCCCATGAGAGCCGCGATCTCGATTATGTCGCGGCGCCCGTCCTCGGCCGGCCCGACGCTGCCGCGGCGGGGAAGCTCAACATTCTCGCGGCCGGCGATCCCGCCGCGATCGAGCGCGTCAGGCCGCTTTTCGACGTGATGGGGCAGAAGACGTGGGTTCTCGGAGAGGCGCCTGAGATCGCGAACGCAACGAAGCTCGCCTGCAACTTCATGCTCGCCTGCGCGATCGAGGCGATCTCGGAGGCGTTCGCGCTCGGCGAGCGGAACGGCGTTCGGCCGCGCGATCTCTACGAGCTTCTGACAGGGACGCTTTTCGCCGCGCCTGCCTACAAGACTTATGGGCAGCTCATCCTCGACCGGAAATTCGAGCCGGCGCTGTTCAAGACGGTGCTTGGGCTGAAGGACGTGCGCCTCGCGCTTGCTGCCGGCGAGGCGGCGGGCGTTCCGCTCCCCTTCGCAAGCGTCGTCCGCGACAATCTGATCGACGCGATCGGCCACGGCGACGGCGAGAAGGACTGGTCGGCGCTTTCGAAGGTCGCGCGCCGCCGCGCTGGATTGGAGTGACCGCTACGTCGCGCGCTTTCGGAAGAGCGGCTTCAGCGTCGTGTAGAGCTCGCGGAACTCCGCGTAGCCGCGATCATAGACGTCGGCATTCGCGCGATTAGGCTGGAGCGTCGCGCCACGCCGCGAGAGCCTCCCGACCGCGCGCCAATCGGTGGCCGCGCCTGACGCGATCGCCGCGACCCACGCCGCGCCGACCGCCGAGCCGTGCGCGTTTTCGAGCACCGTGACGGGCGCTCGCAGCACGTCGGCGACGATCTGCATCCAAACTTGGCTCGCCGACCCGCCGTCTGACGCGAAGAAGCGCTTCGGCGCGTGGCCGATCTCGGAAAACACTTCGACGTGGTGGCGGAAGGCGTAGGCGATCGCTTCGAGCATGGCGCGCCACAGATGCCCCGCGCCATGACCGAGGCTGAGCCCGGTGAAGGTGCCGCGCGCGTAAGGATCGTGAAGCGGCGTCTTCTCGCCGAGAAAATAGGGAAGGACCGTCACGCCGTCGCTGCCAGCCGGCACCGACGCCGCCAGCTCGTCGAGCCGCGCGTGCGGCTTGCCGCTTACGTCAGGGGCAAGCAGCGCCGCGAGCCAGTTCAGCGCCGACCCCGACGCCGCCATGCAGCCGTTCGGCGCGAAGAGTTTCGGCACGATGTGATAGTCGAGGAAGAGGCGCGGATCGGGTCGCGCGGCATCCGCCGCCATGATGATGTCGCCGGCGCCGCCGAATTTCAGGAGCACGTCGCCGGGCTCGACGATGCCGGCTGCGAGCGCCGAGGCGATATGGTCGGCCGCCCCGCCGAAGACGGGCAGGCCCTCAGGCAGGCCGGTCTCCGCTGCGGCTTCTTTCGTGATCGCGCCAAGCCTCTCATGCGGTGCGTGCAGCGAGGGGATCGCGGCGCGTGGCAAATGCGTGAGCGCGGCGAGGTCGTCGGCGATTTGGTTGTCGGCGAGGTCGATCAGCCCCGCTTCAAGTGCCCAGTTCTGCTCGACGCCGCGAGCACCGGTGAGCTTGAAGTTGATGAAGTCGTAGGAGCCGAAGACCGTCGCGATTCTTCCGAACGTCTCCGGCTCGTGCTTCTCCAGCCACCGCGATTTCGCGGCGATGAGCTGCTGGTTGATGCCGTTGCCGGCGCGCTTCAGGAACGCGGCTTCGTCGACTTCCGCCGCAATCTCCGCGACCTCCGCGGCGCTGCGTCCGTCGCTCTGCTGGATGCTTGGGCGAAGAACCGCGCCCTTTGCATCGAGCGCGACGAAAGCCGGCACCATGCCGGTGACCGAGATGCCGGCGAGCTTGTTGCACTCCGCATGCGCCACCAGCTCGCTAAGCACCGCGCAGGAATTCGCCCACCATTCCGCCGGGTCTTCCTCCGCCCATCCGGGATGCGGCGAGGAAAGCGTCGTCGGGCGCGACGCGACGGCGGCGATCGTGTCGGGAAGCGCGACCAGGATGCCGATCGTCGACGTCGTCCCGATGTCGAGACCGATGACGAGCGCGCCGGAATTCTTCGCCATCGTTCAGCGGAGCGTCCCGACCTTGTCCATGAAGCGCTTCACGCGCGCGCCGTCGACCGGGTTCCAGGTGTTGCCGTCGACTTTCAGATGCGTGCCGATCACGCAGCCGTCGGCGATCGCGAAAATGTCGGCGACGTTGTCGATGGTGACGCCGGTATTGGCGAGGACCGGCAGGTCGGGCACGGCGGCGCGCACTTTCTTCAGATCGGAGACTTCCGCCGATTGCCCGGTCAGCGGCCCGGAGACGAGGATCGCGTCGGCGAGCGAGGAGAAGGCGGCGCTCTTGGCGCGCAGTTCGATCGGGCGCGTGTCGAGCGAGGTCGCGAACTCGGCGTTGACGTTGAAGAGGATTTTCAAATCCGGCCGGCCGAGATTGCGGCGCAGCGTCAGCGCGTCGGCGGCATTCGGCTGCCAGAGCCCCATATCGGAAGCGAAGAGCCCGGTCATGATCTCGCGCGCGAACTGCGCGCCGGTCGCGCAGGCGATGGCGACGGAGGCGGAAGCGTCCCAGAGATAGTTCACGCCGAACGGAACCTTGATGATGGGCTTCACCGCGGTGATGACCGCCGTCATCGCCGCAATCCCCGCCGGCGTTGCCGTGAAGCGGTAGGGGCGATCGTTCTCGTTGCCGAACATGATGGCGTCGACGCCGCCGGCCTGCAGCTTCTCCACGTCGGCGACGACGCCGTCGACGAGCTTCGCCATGCCGCCGTCGGCGTCATAGAGCGGCGTGCCCGGCAGCGCGCCGAAATGCGCCATCGCGATCACGACCTTCTGCCGCGCGCCGAAGAAATCGAATACCATAGAGGCTCCTATGAGGCCGCCCGGGCGAGTCCGCCCGGCGGCCGGCGAGTCTTGGCCGTGGCGCGGCCCGTTTGCAAGGACGGGGCGCCCGAAGCCGGGTAAAGCAGGGGCGGGGCAGATGAGCGTTTTCGATTTGAGCGGCCGGCGCGCGCTGGTGACCGGCGGCGCGAAGGGGATCGGTGCGGCCATCGTGCGCGCGCTCGCCGAGGCGGGCGTGCGCGTCGCGGTCTGCGACCTCGATCTCGCCGCGGCGAAGGAATTGGCCGGCGCAGTCGGCGGTGGGGCGCTTCGCCGTCGAGATCGACGTCCGCCACCGCGCCTCGGTGGAGAAGGCGCTGAAGGCCGGCATCGAGGGCCTCGGCGGTCTCGACATCCTTGTCGCCAATGCCGGCGTCTCGACCATGCGCCGCGCCGTCGACATCACCGACGACGACTGGGACTTCAACATGGACGTGAACGCGCGCGGTGTGTTCCTGGCGAACCAGATCGCCTGCCGCCATTTCCTCGCCGCGGAGACGAAGGGCGTGATCGTCAACACGGCGTCGCTCGCCGGAAAAGTCGGCGCGCCGCTCCTTGCGCATTACTCGGCGTCGAAATTCGCGGTGCTCGGTTGGACGCAGGCGCTCGCACGCGAGATGGCGCCTGCCGGCATCCGCGTCAACGCCGTCTGCCCCGGCTTCGTGAAAACCTCGATGCAGGAGCGCGAGATCGTCTGGGAAAGCGAGTTGCGCGCCATGACGCCGGACGCGGTCCGCGCCGAATACGTATTGCTGACGCCGCTCGGCCGCATCGAGGAGCCTGAGGACGTGGCGAAGGTCGTGCTCTTCCTCGCCTCCGACGCCTCCGCCTTCATGACCGGGCAGGGGATCAACGTCACCGGCGGCGTTCGGATGGATTGAGCATCCACGACGGGAGAGGCGGGACTACCGGATGAAGCTGACCAGCCACGGCCGCTACGACTATTCTCCGATCGCCGGCCGTCCCGTCTACGACTGGCCGAACGGCAAGCGCCTCGCCGTCTATCTCGGGCTGAACCTGGAGCATTTCGCCTTTGGCGAAGGACTAGGCGCGGAGCTTGCGCCCTCCGCGCATCCCGATGTCTTGAACTACGCGTGGCGCGACTACGGCAACCGCGTCGGCGCCTGGCGGCTGCTCGAGCTTTTCGAAGCGCAGCGATGGCCGGCCTCGGTGCTCATCAACACCGCGATGTACGACTACGCGCCGGAGCTTGTCGCGGCCTTCCGCAAGCGCGGCGACGAGATCGTCGGCCACGGCCGCACGAATTCGGAGCGGCAGGGTGAGCTCGACGAGGCGGCGCGAGCGCGCGCTGATCGAAGAAGCGACCGCGCGCATCGCCAAGGAGGAGGGGAAGCCGCCCGCGGGCTGGCTCGGCCCGTGGATTTCGGAAAGCGCAGTCACGCCCGATCTGCTGGCCGAGGCGGGATATTCCTACGTGCTCGACTGGTGCATGGACGACCAGCCGATCTTCTCCGCGTGCGCGGCGGCGGGCGCATCCTTGCCGTGCCCTATCCGCAGGAGGTGAACGACATCCCGGCGATCGTCGCGCGCAAGGTCGGCGCGGAGGAATTCGCCGACATGATCGTCGATGCTTTCGACGAGATGCTGGAGCAAGCGAAGACCGCGCCGCTCGTCATGGGCATCGCGCTGCACGCCTATCTCGTCGGCCATCCGCACCGGCTGAAGCATCTCCGCCGCGCGCTTGCGCATATCGCCGCAAGCCGCGACGACATCTGGATCACGACGGCGGGCGCCATCGCCGAGCATTGCCTGGCGCTGCCGAAGGGGATTGTGCCGGGCGGCGCTTAACCCTCCGACGCGCAGCACGAATTGCCCGTTTGAATCGGCGGGCATGGGGCCGTGCCGTAGGAGCAGAAAACGCAGCAGTCGCCTTCGAGCGGCGCTAGCAACTCACCACAACTCGGGCATTCGAACCGGACAACGCACGCATTCTGCGGCATGGCCTCAGTCGTCTGCGCGCTTGCACTTGGGACACGTGATTGTGGATTCCAGGACCATTTTCGCTCCGGATCGCCAAACATATAGCGAGCCGAAGGCCGGACGCGACATCTGAGGGCTAAGCCGTGACCTTCCCGTCCCGCGCCACGATCCGCCCGCGCTTCATCACCAGCATCCGCGGGCGGATGCGAGGCGACGGCCTCGGCAACGGACTCCGCGCGCACCGCGACGAGATCGGCGGCGCAGCCCTCCGCGAGCCCGTAGTCCTCAAGCCCGAGCACCTTCGCCGCCGCGTGCGTCGCGAGGTCGAGCGCCAGCGCCAGGTCTTCGTCGGCGCGGAAATCCTGCCGGTAGCCGATCAGCGCCGCGCGCTCCAGCATGTCGCCGTTGCCGTAGGGCGACCAGGCATCGCGGATGTTGTCGGAGCCGGCGAAGACCGTCACGCCCGCCGCGCGGAGCCGCTTCACCGGCGGCATCGGCACCGGGCCGGGCCCGTTGGTCATGATGGCGACGCCCGCTCTCGCCAGCGCGTCGGCCGTCCGGCCGAACTCCGCGTCGTCGACGCGTGCCGAGCGCGAAGGCGTGGCTGACCGCGACCTTGCCGGTAAGTCCGGCGGCCTCGCGTCCGCGCGGAGATCTCGCGCAGCTCGGAGCAGCCGAGCGGCCCGAAATCGTGGAGATGGATGTCGAGCCCGACGCCGTGCTTCTCCGCCACGCCGAAGATCGCGTCGAGCTGCCCCTTCACGTCGTTGTCGATGCCGGCCGGATCGAGCCCGCCGACGAGATCGGCGCCTTCGCGTATCGCCGCGTCGAGAAGATCGGCGACGCCCGGCTCGATCATCGACGCCGCTCTGCGGGAAGGCGACGATCTGGATGTCGAGGAGATCGCGCACCTGCTCGCGCACCTTGAGGAGCGCATGCAGGCCGTCGAGCTTCACCTCGCATGTCGATGTCGACATGCGTGCGAAGCGCCACCGTGCCGTAGCCGACACCTGCTCGATGAGCCGCATCGCGCGCGTCTCGACCGGATAGGCCAAGCTCGCGCCGCAGCGCCTTTTCCGCCGCGATCCGCTCCGCGACGCTGTCGCCGGGCCGGTGCGGGATGAAGGGGAGGCCGAGCAGCGTCTTGTCGAGATGGATGTGGCCCTCGACCAGGCCGGGGAGCACGAGCGCGCCCGTCAAGATGCGATCCGTTCCGCGCGCGTCCGCTCGCCGCCGTGCCGCACTCGCAGCGATCCGCGCGATGCGGCCGTCTGCGATCCCGATGTCGGCGCGCCTCCGCGATCCCGTCGGGAAGGCGCGCATCGGCGAGAATCGTTGCCGTCACGCCCGAAGACTTCATGCAATGAGCCGAACGCGCCGCGCGGCGACGAGCTTGTAGAGCGGGTCGCCGTAGAGCTTCCATTCCTCGTGCGCGGAGAAGGTGAGGCTGATGTCGTGCTCGTCGTCGCAAAGGACCGCGGCCGCCATGATCTCCGGCCAGTCGGGCGTCGGGATATTCCGCCATTCCTCGAGCGTCTCCGCGCTCGGCAGATCGGGGAAGCCGATCTTCGGATAGAGCGCGGCGATCGCCTGCCAGAAATAGCGGAGCGCGAGGTCGGGATCGGGAAGGACGGGCCGCAGAATGCGCAGCCAATGCGTCCCGGTCAGCGCGTGGAGCGCGCAGAAATCCATCGTCGCCGCGTAGAGCGCGAGCGACGCGGCGGCGACCTTGTCGTGCGTCTCCGGCCCGATCGCGGAGCTGGTCGACGACGCCGGAGAATTCCGGCTTCTTCGCCATCGCCCGCATGAAGTGCCAGAGAAGGTCGATCTCCACCTCGACGTGGTGGAACGCCTCGACCGGCTTCAGCCTGACGAGCACCTCCGCCGGATCGTCGGTCGTGGGCTCGGCGCCCGTCGCCGGGCAGAGCGGCAGATAGGTTGCCGCCCAGTAGCCGAGCGCCGCTGCCGACCTCCGCCTCGTCGTTGCGCATGAACGCCGTAGGCGAGGCGCATGAAGGCGTGCAGCGCGCTCGCGGCGATCCCTGGCACGAGCGTCGGCAGATAGTTGGCGCAGGCTCTCGCCGATGCCGAGCCGCGCCACCTCCTGCGCGAAGAAGGCGCGATAGTCGCCCTCGCGGCTGCGGTCGCCGAGCGCCTCCGTCCAGCGCGCGCGTTCGATCGGCCGCACGGCCGGCGGCATCGGCACGAGCCGGCTCACGTCGCGATAGATCGCGAACCAGTCGCAAAGCCGCGCATCCGTCGCGCCGAGCCGCTTCAGCGCGACCAGCATCATCGGCAAGTGGTTCGCCATGAAGGGCGGAAACTCGGCGCTGAAGTCGCGCGCCTCGATCAGCAGTCGTTCAAGATCGCGCCGGCTGGAAGCGGCGCGCCGCGCGTTCGACGTGGGAGGCGGGCCATGGCTGTTCCTCCTGTCCTTAGCGGTGACAGGCGTTCGCTACCGTTAGCGCAATTCCGCGGCGCAAGACAGCGGCGAGCAAGCGCCAATCAGTCGCGGCAGTCCAGCATCCATTCACCCCGAACCTGTCGGTGAGCTTCCCGCAGCAGTCGCCCGAGCGGTGATGGCAGGTTGCACCCACCGCAACACTACCCGCCGCGCGCTCCGATGGACAGCAGAGCTGACGCTGGCCTAAGCTGGAGTTTCGCGGGCGATGACGCGGCGCTCGGCGCCTTTCGATACCTGACAATGGAGGTTCACATGGGATGGCGATTTAACGTCGCGATCACCGCGGCCGCGGTCTCGACGCTTTTGGGCACGCCCGGCCTGGCGCAGGACAAGCCCTATGACGGGATCACGCTGAACGTCGCCTCGCAGAACGACCAGTTCGCCGCGGTGATGGCGGACCTTGCGCCGCAATTCGCCGAAAAGACCGGCGCGACGGTGAAGGTCGACATCCTCTCCTACCCGGAGCTGCTGACCAAGATCACGGCCGACTACATCGGCCACACCAAGGGCTACGACATCGCGACGACGGACATCGTCTGGGCCGGCCAGTTCGCCGAGAGCGGCTGGACGGTCGAGCTCTCCGACCTGATCAAGCGCGACGCCGCCGAGATCAACGTCGACGACATCTATCCGATCCTGATGGACGCGCTCGGCAATTACGGCGGCAAGCAGGTGGCGTTCCCCTTCGCCGGCTACGCCAACGTGCTCGCCTACCGCACCGATCTCTATGAGGCGGCGGGGCTTCAGCCGCCGAAGACGATGGAGGAGCTCGTCGCCGACGCCATGAAGCTCACCGATCCCACGAAGCCGATCTACGGCTTCGTCGCCAACGGCCAGAAGGGCCCGGCCGTGGCGCAGGACTGGATGCAGTACAATGCCCAGATGGGCGGCTCGATCCTCGGCGCCGACGGCAAGCCGGCACTGAACTCCGACGCCAACGTGAAGAGCCTCGAAGTCTACAAGGAGCTCTTCGACAAGGCCGCGCCTCCGGGTGCCGCCGACTACGACTGGGGCGGGCGCGAGGAGAGCTTCCGCCAGGGCCTCGTCGCCAACATGCAGACCTGGTCGGTCGGCGCCGCCGGTTACGGCGACCCGGCGCAGTCGAAGGTGGTCGGCAAATACGGCATCGAGCTCGCGCCTCCCGGCGAGGGCCTGCCGAAGAAATACGGCGTCGGCGGCTGGGGCCTTGCGATCAACGCCGATATCGATCGCGAAGCAGCAGGAGGCGGCCTGGGCGTTCATCAAGTGGATCACCAGCCCCGCGGTCCACAAGGAGATGAACATGCGCGGCGCGAGCAGCTATCTCCGGATCAGCGAGACGCATGACGCCGATCTTCTCGCCAAGTTCCCGTTCCTGCCGGTGATCGACGAGACGTTCGTGAACGGCGACGGCGACTACCGCCCGCGCATCCCGCAATATCCGCAGATCCAGGACATCCTGGGCACGGCGGTGAACGCGGTTCTCGTCGGCGACGTCGAGCCGAAGAAGGCGCTCGACGACGCGCAGGCGGAAGCCGCGAAGCTGTTCTGAGGCGAGGCCGGATTGGCGGCCGCGCAAACGGATACGATCGAAAGCGGCCGGGCCTCGCGTCCGGCCGCGTCCGTTCGACACGTGCTCTCCTTCACGCGCCGCCGCCAGCTCTTCCTCCTGATGTTCGGCGCGCCGGCGGTCCTCTACGTGCTCGCCGTCGCCGTCTGGCCGCTCGCACAGGGCTTCGCCTACAGCTTCTACGACTACAGCCTGCTCAAGCCGGCGGCGCGCGCCTTCGTCGGGCTCGATAACTATCGCGCGCTTTTGACCAACGAGGCGGCGCGGAATTCGATCCTGACGACCGTGATCTTCACCGTGGCGGCGGTGGGGTTCGAGTTCCTGCTGGGCCTCGCGCTGGCGCTGCTTCTTTGGCGCGACAGCGCCTTCCAGCGCGCCTGCCTGGCGCTGCTCCTGATCCCGGTGACCGTGACGCCGCTCGTCGTCGGTCTCGTGTTCCGCGCGCTGCTTGCGCCCGACTATGGCATGATCGGCTACTTTCTGGCGCATTGGGGGATATCGCTCGCCGCGCGGCTTCTTCGGCGACCCTTCGACGGCGCTCGGCACGCTCGTCGTTGTCGACGCCTGGCAGTGGACGCCGTTCATGGCGCTGATCCTCCTTGCCGGGCTGAAGTCGCTGCCGACCGACGTGCTCGAGGCGGCGGAAGCCGACGGCGCCACGCCGATGCAACGCTTCCGCATCATCGTCTTTCCGATGCTTCTGCCGGCGGTCTTCCTGGCGCTGGTGCTGCGCACGATGGACGCGTTCCGCGTCTTCGACATCTTCTTCGCCACGACGAACGGCGGGCCGGCCGACGCCACCGACGTCTTGATGATCTACGCGGTGAAGCAGGGCCTGCAGTTCTTCAACATCGGCTTCGCCGCGGCGATCTCGAACATGATGATCGCCTGCATCGCGGTCTTCTCGGTCGCCTTCGTGCTTCTGATCCGGCGCGCCGACCGCCGCGCCAACGAGCTTGCCCGATGAGCCGCGCGCACGCCGACCGGCGTTCGTTGTCGCCGAGCGCAGCGGCGCTCGTCGCGATCATCGGCGTGTTCCTGGTGCCGGTCGCCTGGCTCATCACCACCGCCTACAAGCCGGGCCGCGACATCTTCAGCTTCCCGCCGACGCTCGTGTTCACGCCGACGCTCGACCATTTCCGCGGTGTCTTCCGCTATTTCGACCTCGTCAGTCTGCTGAAATCGAGCCTGATCATCTCGCTCGGGTCGGTGGCGCTGTCGCTTCTGATCGGCGTCCCCGCCGGCTATGCGCTGGCGCGCGTCGCGAAGCCGCGGCGCCGTCGTCGTCGCCTATTTCTTCCTCGCCGTCCGCACCGTGCCGCCGGTCGCAACGCTGATTCCGTTCTACCTGATGATGCGCGACATCCACCTCCTCGGCACGTGGTGGGCGGTGATCCTGATCAACGCGACGCTGAACTCCGCCTTCGTCGTGTGGATGATGTTCTCCTATTTCCGCTCGCTGCCGAAGGAGCTGGAGGAAGCGGCGCTGACCGATGGCTGCACGCTGCCCGGCAGCTTCTTCCGCGTGGCGCTGCCGCTCGTCGTCCCCGGCATCGTCGCAAGCGCGCTTCTTTGCGTCATGTTCGCCTGGAACGACTTCATCTACGCCGCCTTCCTGACGCGCGCCGAGACGAAGCCGATCTCGGTGGCGCTGCTTGTCGCCTACGGCACCAAGGACATCACCTGGGGCACGCTCGGCGCGCTCGCGCACTTCTCCACGATCCCGATCGTGCTGATCGCGCTGCTTCTGAACCGCTACTTCGTGCAGGGGCTGACGAAGGGCGTGTCCTGAAGCGAGGGAACGCGACGCTAGCTGATCGCCGCGCCCGTCGCCGGGTCGAAGAGGTGCAGGCGTTCCGCGTCGATCTCGATCGCCAGGCGCTCGCCTGCTTTGACGGGCGCGCGCCCGTCGATGACCGCGCGCACACGCGCTTTGCTCCGCTGCCTGGCGAGCGCCTCCGCCTCGGCCTCCGCCACCTGGTCCGCTCCAAGATGCGGCGGCGGCGCATCGACGTCGAGATGCACAAGCAGCGTCGCGCCGAGATCCTCCGCGAAGGCGACGGTTCCGGCGAGACCGGCCGAGGTGCCGACACCGAGGCAGCTTAACGCCTCCGGGCGGAAGCCGGCGATCAACGTTCTGTCGCGATAGCGGAAGAGGCCTGGCTTTCGATCGAGAAGCGCTCTTGGAAGCGGCATGCGATGCGGGCCGAGGACGAGCTCCGACCGCCCGCCTCCCGTCAGCCGCGCTTCGAGAAGATTCATCGCCGGCGAGCCGATGAAGCTCGCGACGAAGAGGTTCGCCGGATCGTGGTAGAGCGAGCGCGGCGTGCCGAGCTGCTGCAAGACGCCGTGATTGAGCACGGCGACGCGGTCGCCCATCGTCATCGCCTCCACCTGGTCGTGGGTGACGTAGATCGTGGTGACGCCCGTGATCTTCTGGATGCGAGCGATCTCCGCGCGCATCTGCACGCGGAGCCGTGCGTCGAGGTTGGAAAGCGGCTCGTCCATCAGGAAGGCGCGCGGCTCGCGCACGATCGCCCGCCCCATGGCGACGCGCTGCCGCTGGCCGCCGGAAAGCTGTTGGGGCTTGCGGGCAAGCAGCGCGTCGAGCTCCAGAACCTCTGCCGTGGCCCTCACCTTGGCGGTGATTTCCGCCGCGGGAACGCCGCGCACGCGCAGCCCGAAGCCGATGTTCTCTTCAACCGTCAGGTGCGGGTAGAGCGCGTAGCTCTGAAAAACCATGGCGATGTTGCGCTCGCGCGGCGAGAGGTCGTTCGCCACTTGGCCTCCGATCAGGATGCGGCCCGCGGAGATGTCCTCAAGACCCGCCACCATCCGAAGCGCCGTCGACTTGCCGCAGCCGGACGGGCCGACAAGCACGAGGAACTCGCCCTCGCCGATTGCCAGATTGAGCTCGCGGACAGCCGTGTGGCCGCCGGGATAGCGCTTGGTCACGCCTTCGAAGAGGATTTCAGCCATGGGCCACGACCAAATCCTGGCGATTGAGAAAGATCAAGGCAAAGCGCCCCTGCCGCTGAGCACTTCGCGGTAGAATCCGGTTACCGCATGATTCGGGAACAGAAATGCCGCACCCTTGGCCGATCGCCCTCCTGCTTTTCGCCGTTTCCGCATCGGGCGCCTTCGCGGCGAGCGAGAT
Organism: uncultured Alphaproteobacteria bacterium; assembly: GCA_963778625.1. Lineage (GTDB taxonomy): Bacteria > Pseudomonadota > Alphaproteobacteria > Rhizobiales > Afifellaceae > DASWJZ01. The sequence goes on along the minus strand of CAVZVB010000003.1, from coordinate 50,994 downwards.
TGAGCGCGGCCGAGCGATTCTTGAGGCGAATTGCGGCCGCTGTCACGCGACCGGTGAGGAAGGGGCAAGCCCGCTCGCCGCGGCGCCGCCGTTTCGCGAGCTCGGGGAGCGCTACCCGGTCAGCGATCTTGAGGAAGCGTTGGCGGAGGGCATCGTGACCGGTCACCCGGCCATGCCGGAATTCTCATTCGATCCCGACGAGATCGACGCCATCGTCGCCTATCTTGAAACGCTGCAGCCGAAATGATCCGGCGCCGGCGAGAGGTTCTTGATGTTTAGGGATCTCAGCATCGGCACAGTGGTGATTTCGATCTGCGTTTTCACCCAGACCTTCGGGCTGGTGCTGCTCAGCAACGCCATGCCGCATATCGTGCGCTGGGGTCGCCTGCACCGGCACGGTTTCGGCAAGGTACTCGCGATGGTGGCGACGGTCTTTGGGCTCTTCCTGATCCACACGGTGGAAATCTGGAGCTGGGCCGGCGCGTATCGGGTTCTCGGCACGCTGCCGAACTTTACCGACGCGCTCTACTTTTCCGCCGTCACCTTTTCCACGCTCGGCTATGGCGACATCGTGCTCGCACCCGAATGGCGGCTCTTCGGCGCGCTCGAAGGCGTGACCGGGCTTCTTCTGATCGGCTGGTCGACGGCCTATCTCGTTTCCGCCTCCACACGCTACGGCCCGTTCCGCGTCGGCGAGCACTTCTGAGCGAAGTGCACGGCCGTCGCTCGGCATCAGGCGATCGTGGCGTTGATCGCGTTCAGAAGCGCGTTGCCGAAGAGCGGCTTTTCCACGATCGGCATGCTGGCCGCCGCAGCCCGGCGCCGAACATCGCGCGAGGCGCTGCCTGCGATCAAGATGGCCGGCAAGCTGACCGCGCGATTGCGCAGCGCAGCGACGAGGTCGAGGCCGTTCATGCCGGAAAGGTTGAAATCGACCACGAGACAGCCGGATGCGGGGAGGTCCTTCTCCGCGAGAACTTCTGCGGCGCTGCGGAACGGCGTGACGGCAAAGCCCTCAAGTTCCAGCGCGAACTTGAGCGCGCCGAGGACGGCGGCGTCGTTGTCGACAACCACCACCATCGGCTTCGCGCCATCGGAACCGGCAGCCTGCGTGCGCACCTCGGCCGAATTCCTCCTTGCCCCAAATTTTGGCGGGAACGCAGGCTCATGCTTTGATGTAGCGCAACGCGAAAAAAGCGTGGCAAAGGGCTCAGCTCGCCAGGCCCTCGGCGACGAGCGCCATGCGCACGAGATCCGACAGGCTCTTGGCCCGCATCTTGGTCATCAGGTTCGCCCGGTAGACCTCGACGGTGCGCGGGCTGATGCCGAGGTCGTGGGCGATCGTCTTGTTCGGGTTGCCGGTGACGAGGCCCTCGAGGACCTGCCGCTCGCGCGCCGAAAGCGTCGCCAGCCGTTCGGCGACGGCAGCCCGCTCCGCGTCGACGTCTTCGCTCGTGGTGCGCCGGTGGAGCGCCGCGCGGACGGCGGCGAGCAGCACCTCGTCCGTAAAGGGCTTTTCGATGAAATCGACCGCGCCGAGCTTCATCGCTTCGACGGCAAGTGCGATGTCGCCGTGCCCGGTGATCACGACGACCGGCGTGCGGCGACCGGATTCCTTCAGCCTGCGCAGGAGATCGGTTCCGCTCATCCCCGGCATACGCACGTCGGTGATGATGCAGGCCGGCGCCTCGGCCGCGAGCGTCGCCAGGAACGCGGCGGCCGATTCATGGCTGCGCGCCGTGATGCCGGCGGAGTCGAGAAGGAAGCACAGCGAATCCCGCACGGCCTCGTCGTCGTCGATGACGCTGACATACGCGTCATTCGGCATCGTCCGCCTCCTCCTGTGTGGCACGAAGTGTCAGCCGGAAAACGCTGCCGCCTCCCGGATTCGGCTCGACCCACAGCTTGCCGCCATGCGCCTCGATGATTGTGCGCGAGATCGACAATCCGACCCCCATGCCGTGCCGCTTCGTGGTGACGAAGGGCTGGAAAAGCTGCGCGGCGACCTGTGGCGCGATGCCTGGACCGGTGTCCGCCACGCTTGCCTCCACCATGCCGGCCCCCGCCGGCGACGACCGCAGGATCAGCTCGCGCCGCGGCGAGCCCGCTTCCGCCATCGCCTCGATCGCATTGCGCATCAAGTTGAGGAAGACCTGCTGCACCTGGATCTTGTCCGCGTAGACCTGATCGGCGCGCGCATCGAGTTCGAAGCGGACGCGGACGCCATGCTGCTTGGCGCCGACAAAAGCCAAGGCGCTGGCCTCTTCGATGAGCTTGGTCAGGCTCTCTCTCGCCATCTCCGTATCGCCGCGCGCCACGAAATCGCGCAGCCGCCGGATGATCTCCCCGGCGCGCAAGGCCTGCTCGGCGGCCTTGTCCAGGGCCTCTCTGACACGCGCCGATTCAGGATCGGTGCGACCGGCAATCAGCCGGTTTGAGCCTTTCAGATAGTTGGCGATGGCGGAGAGCGGCTGGTTCAACTCGTGCGCCAGCGCTGAGGCCATCTCGCCCATCGCGGTCAGCCGCGAGATATGGACAAGCTCCGACTGCAGCTCCTGCAGCCGGGCTTCTGTCTGCTGCAGCTCCGAAAGATCGCGAATGAAGCCGGTGAAGAACTGGCGTCCGCCGGGCCGCATCTCGCCGACCGCGAGCTCCATCGGGAAGGTGGACCCGTCCTTTCGCTCGCCGACGACCACGCGGCCGATCCCGATGATGCGGCGCTCGCCGGTCTCTCGGTAACGGCTCAGATATCCGTCGTGGCTTTCCCGGTAGGGCGAGGGCATCAAGGTCTTCACGTTCTTGCCGAGTGCCTCCTCGCTCGAATAGCCGAAGAGCCGCTCCGCCGCGCTCGAAAACGACTGTATCGTGCCGGCTACGTCGATCACGATCATTGCGTCGGGCACGGTATCGAGGATCGATTGAAGATGCGCCTCGCGGACGCGCGCGTCCGCGGTGGCGAGCGCCGCGTCGCTTCGCACGCGCTGCAACCATCCACCGCAGCTTGTGATCGCCGCTCCAATTGCGGCAAAGGCGATGATGTCGGCAAGATTCGACTGCCCGCCGAACTTTGCTGGAAGGAGCGTTGCCGCCACCGCGCCGAGCACGGTCGCCAGGATGCTCGGCCCAAGGCCGCCGAGGGCGCTCGAAACCAGCACCGCCGCAATCAGAAAAAGGAGCAGCGTGGAGTCGCTCAAAACCGGCCGCAGAAGAGCGTAGACGACAACGGCAACGATCACGGCAAGCGCGGCCAGCCCGTATCCAAGAGAGGAGCCGCGGACGCTGAAAGCGGAATCCGCCTGCGGCAGACGAACTCCGAGGTCGCTGACCGGCTTCACCTCTGGCTCTTTGTCGGCTGCGGTCACTCGCCCCTTCTGCTCCCGGATCGTGGGCCCGGCCGGCAGCGCCGCCTCGGCCTCCGTATTTCTACGTAGGGTAAATACCCGAATTTTCCGAAGCAAATGCTCCGTCTATCCCGTCTGGCAGTCCAAAGGCGGAGGATCTGTCATGCTGCACTGGCGAGGTGAAACAACGAACGCGAAGGTCGTCCCGTTTCCCGCAGTAGGCGGTGCGGCAAGTCGCAGGTCGGTCTGCGATCTGCTCGACATGATCGGAAGCTGCATGAACTTCGGCAGAAATGCCGAGATTTTCGGGGAGGACGAGCCGGCAAACTATTTCTACAAGGTCGTGAGCGGAGCGGTACGCATCAGCAAGCTCCTGAGCGACGGCCGCCGCCAGATTGGAGCCTTCTACCTGCCAGGCGAGATGTTCGGCCTGGAATCGGACGGAGCCCACACATTCTCGGCTGAGGCGATCTGCGACTCCCAGGTTCTCGTCGTGAAGCGGAGCACGTTCCTCGCGGAGGCGGCGCGCGACTGCGCGATCGTCACCGAGATCTGGAATCAGACGATGACTCACCTGCAGCGGGCGCAGAACCACATGCTGCTGCTTGGCCGCAAGAACGCGCAGGAGCGGATCGCTGCGTTTCTCCTGGAGATGGCGGCGCGGCTGTCGCGCGCCGGCGACATCGAGCTTCCCATGTCGCGCCAGGATATCGCCGACTATCTGGGCCTCACCATCGAAACTGTTTCGCGCACGCTGACGCAGCTTGAGAGGGATGGCCTGATCGCGATTCCGGCTTCGCGGCGGATCGTTTTCCGCGACCGTGCCGCGCTCGACCTGATGAACGACAGCCTCGCCGCCTGAGCGACTGCGACGGAGGAGAGGGATGACCGGGGTGAGAACGGTTTTTGCCGTTGTTCCCGCGGCGGCCGCTGCCGAGGGCGCCGTTGCGGCCTTTCAGGCGCTTCCGCTTGCCGACAATTCCCGCTTGGTCGGGCTCCACGTCGCGCCGCTCGCGATTACCTATGGCCTTGCCACCGACATGGCGCTCGCCTCCTTCATCGAGGCGCAGATGGCCGCCGCCGACGACGAGCGGAAGGCGGCGGAAGCGGCTTTCGTCGCCGCCGCCAAGAAGGCCGGCATCGCCTTTGAGTGGCGCGCCGAAAAATCGCCCGACAACCTCGTATCGCCGCACGCCGGCGCGATGTCGCGCGCCGCGGACTTGGTTCTTTGTCCACAACTCCCGAACGAGGCCTCGATCGGCCGGCATCAGCTGGAGGAGGTGGTGTTCACCTCCGGACGCCCGGTGATCGGGCTCCCCGTCGGCTGGTCGTTCCGCAAGCTCGGCAACCGCGTGGTCATCGCCTGGGACGGCGGCCGCGAGGCGGCGCGTGCGGTGTTCGACGCGTTACCGATCCTGGTTGGCGCCGAAGCGGTCCGCATCGTCTCCGTGCAGGGGCTCGTCAGCGACCCGGTGCGTCAGTTCACGCCCGGCGACGATATCGCAGCAACGCTCTCGCGCCACGGTGTGCGCGTGGAGACGACGATGGTCAGCGCCAGCCACGGCAACGTCCGCGACGAGCTTAAGGCGCAGGCGCTCGATTTTGCCGCCGATCTCGCCGTGATGGGGTGCTACGGGCATTCGCGCATCCGTGAGCGCATCCTTGGCGGCGTTTCGCACAGCATGCTAAGGGAAATCCCGTTTCCGCTCCTGCTCGCTAACTGACGGGAAAGCACGATGGTGCTCGACGGCTCGGCCGATCGGCTGCGCCCCTCCGAGCCGCTGCCGCCTGAGCCGGATCGCGGCGTCGCCGCCATCTCCTCGAGCGGCCGCGTGGCGTGGCATGCGTTGTCGGCCGAGGCGGTCGTGCAGCGTCTCTCGACGACCGCCGCAGGGACTCTCCGCGGCGGAAGCCGAGGCGCGGCTTCGGAAGTACGGTCCGCAATACGCTTCCCGAGCCACCGCGCCGCACGGTGCTCGGCATTTTCGTAGGGCAGCTCAGGAGCCCGCTCGTCTATCTGCTGCTCGCCGCGGCGGTGGTGTCGATCGCGCTTGGCGAGTTCGCCGACGCGTGGTTCATCGGCGCCGTCCTTGTCTTGAACTCGGCGATCGGCGGCACGCAGGAATGGCGCGCCGAGATCAACACGATTGCGCTCCGCTCCTCCATCAAAGCGTCGAGCCGCGTGCTGCGCGACGGCGCGGTCAAGCTGATCGAAAGCGGCGGTCTCGTGCCGGGCGACGTCGTGCTGCTCGAAGCCGGAGACCGCGTGCCCGCCGATACGCGCCTCTTGCAGGCGTTCGACGCAAGGGCGGACGAATCGGCGCTGACCGGCGAATCCTACGCGGTCGAGAAATCGGCGCGGCAGGAGCTTGAGCCGGAGACACCGGTCGCCGACCGCTCGACCATGGTGCACGCCAGCACCAGCGTGCTGACCGGCCGCTCCGAGGCCGTGGTGATCGCGACCGGGCGTCGAGACCGAGATCGGCCAGCATCGCGCGCGAGCTTGCGAAGGCCGCGCCGCCGCCACCGCTGACGCAACGGCTCGAGCGGTTCAGCCGCAATCTCGGGCTGATCGTGATCGCGATGATGGCGCTCATCGTCGTCGGGCAGCTCCTCACCGGGGCGTCGCTGCGCCAGACTTTCTTCGTGGCGGTCGCGCTCGCCGTCGCCGCCATTCCGGAGGGCCTGCCGGTCGCCGTGACGGTGGCGCTCTCGATCGCGACGCGGCGCATGGCGCGGCGCAACGTCATCGTCCGCCACCTCCCGGCCGTGGAGGGGCTCGGGTCCTGCACGGTTGTGGCGAGCGACAAGACCGGCACGCTGACCGCCAACGCGCTGACCGCCAAGCGGCTTTGGCTTCCCGATTTCGGCGCCGTGCAGGTCGGCGGCGAGGGCTACGATGCGCGTGGCGACTTCAGCTTCGAGGCTGCAGAGGCCGACACCGCCGGTCTGCCGGCGATTGCGGAAGCGGCCGTCTCGGCGACGCTTTGCAATGACGCGACCTACGATCCCGCCGTCGGCGATTCGGGGCGAAGCGGCGACACGCTCGACGTGGCGCTCCTCGTGCTCGCCGTGAAGGCCGGACTTCGGCTCGCGAAGATTCGCGCCGAGGCGCCGCGCATCGGCGAAATCCCCTTCGCGGCGGAGCGGCGCTTCGCCACGACGCTGAACACGCACCGCGACGGCCTCAGGCTGCATGCCAAAGGCGCGCCGGAAGTCATCCTGCCGCTTTGCGAAAACGGCGGCGCGGAGGCACATCTTGCGGCGGAGCGCATGGCCGAGGGCGGGCTGCGCGTGCTCGCCATTGCGGCGAAGGTGGTGACGCATGAGGGGCCGTTCGCGACGTCCGATATCGAGGCGGAACTCGGCGGGCTCACGCTGCTCGGGCTCGTCGGCTTCATCGATCCGCTGCGGCCCGAGGCACGCGAAGCGGTCGCGGCATGCCGGCATGCCGGCGTCTCGGTCCGCATGGTGACCGGTGACCATCCGGTGACCGCGCTTGCCATTGCGCGCGAGCTCGGGCTCGCGGAGGACATGAGCGAGGTGACGACCGGCCGCGAGATCGTGGCACTGACGGCGTCGCCGGACGAGCTCCGCGCGCGCCTTGCCGAGGCCAAGGTCTTCGCGCGCGTCGAGCCGACGCAGAAGGTGGATATCGTCGAGGCGCTGAAGGCTGCCGGCCACATCGTCGCCATGACCGGCGACGGCGTGAACGATGCACCGGCGCTGAGCCGCTCCGATCTCGGCGTCGCCATGGGGAAGAGCGGCACCGACGTCGCACGCGACGCCGCCGACCTTGTCATCGCCGACGACAATTTTGCCTCCGTCGTCGCCGGCATCCAGGAGGGGCGCGCGGCCTATGCCAACATCCGCAAGGTCATCTACCTGCTCGTCTCGACCGGCGCGGCGGAGGTGGTGATCTTCCTGCTCGCGACGCTCACCGCTCAGCCGCTGCCGCTCAGCGCCGTGCAGCTCCTGTGGCTGAATCTGGTGACGAATGGCGGGCAGGATGTGGCGCTCGCTTTCGAGGCGCGTGAGGACGGACTGCTGCGCCGCGGCCCGCGCCCGGTGAACGAGCCGATCTTCGACCGGCTGATGATCACGGAAAACGTGGTCTCAGGCCTGGCGATGGGGGTGGTAAGCTTCGCCTTCTTCGTCTGGGCGCTGTCTCAGGGCTGGAGCGAGTATGACGCGCGGAACGCGCTTCTCTTCCTGCTCGTGCTGTTCGAGAACGTGCAGGTTTTCAATTGCCGCTCCGAGACGCGCTCCGCCTTCCGCATCCCGTTTTCCAACAACTGGCCGGTGGTGATCTCGGTCGTCGGCGCGCAGGCCGTCCATATCGGCGCGGCCTTCGTCCCCGGCATCAGCGACGTGCTTGAGATGCACCCGATCTCGCTCGAGCTCTGGCTGGCGCTGGTGCCGATCGCGCTGTCGCTGCTTCTCGTGATGGAGCTCTTCAAGCTCGCTGGCGAGGATATGCGGGAGCCGGCGCGCAGCCTCAGGGCGAACGCGGACGGAGACGACGCGGTAGGTGTGCATGTGGCCATGCTCGTCGCGGATCGAAACGTATTCGCCGAGCACGAACTGCTCGCTGCCGAGATGGTAGGCGTTCTCGTCGTCGCTCTTTGTGTCCTGATCGTAGTCGAAATACCAGGCGCCGCCGGGCTTGCGCGCGAGCCGCCCGACCATGTCGTCCTCGCCCTCGCGGAAGCGGTGGACGCGGCAATGCTCCTTGTGCTTCCGCCAAAGCTCCGCCGAAAGCCGCCGATCGTCGATCGAGCGGCGCCAGGAGATCGTAGCCCGTAGCGTTGCTCCCTTCCGGGTGGCCCGGCTCGCGGGCGAGCTCCAGGCGGATCTGGCGGAATTCGGGGGGAAGAGAAGACATGCGTTCGTTCCTTGATGCTTTGTTCCAAGCCTAGCGCTCGGCCGTCCTCTACCATTGATCGGCGTCAATCGGCATTGTCGGCCGAATCCGCCCGCCGGGCACGTTCCGTTGCCGCGCCCCGGCGGGGGTGGAACTGTTGTAGGCTAGCAGCATGATCGACAAGCTCGAATTCCTGCTGGCGCTCGCCAAGGAGCAGCATTTCGGGCGCGCGGCGGAGGCCTGCGGCGTCTCGCAGCCGACGCTTTCGGCGGGGATCAAGAGCCTGGAGGATTCGCTCGGCGTGCTCCTCGTGCAGCGCGGCTCGCGCTTCCACTCCTTTACGCCGGAGGGCGAGCGCGTGCTCGACTGGGCGCGCCGCATCGTCGGCGACAGCCGCGCGCTCAGGCAGGAGATCGAATCGCTGAAGCACGGGCTTTCGGGACATTTGCGCATCGCCGCCATCCCGACCGCGCTCGCCGTCGTCGCCGACGTGACGACGCCCTATCGCGAGAAGCACCCGAACGTCACCTTCACCATCCTCTCGCGGAACTCGATCGAGGTGCTTGCGATGCTGGAGAACCTCGAGATCGACGCCGGCATCACCTATCTCGACAACGAGCCGCTCGGGCGCGTCAATTCCGTGCCGATCTATTTGGAGCGCTACCGTCTCGTCACCTCCGTCGAAGGTCCCTTCGGCGACCGCGAGAGCGTGACCTGGGCGGAGGTCGGCACCGTGCCGCTCTGCCTTCTGACGCCCGACATGCAGAACCGCCGCATCATCGACGCGGCTGCTCGTCGGCCGCCGGCGCGCGCCCGCAGACGACGCTCGAATCGAATTCCATGATCGTGCTCTATTCGCATGTGCAGGACCGGGCGCTGGGCGAGCGTCATGCCGGAGAAGCTCGCCTCGACGCTCGGCCTCACCGATCGCGTGCGCGCCATCCCGATCGTCGAGCCGGACGCCACCCACACCGTCGGCCTCGTCGTGCCGCACCGCGAGCCGATGACGCCGCTCGCGCTGGCGCTCGTAGCGGAGGCGCAGGAAGGTCGCCGAGTCAATCAGCTCGGCCTTAGCACGCTGCAACGAGTCGATAGGAATATCCTATCGACCGACCGATCGAGCTTTATTGATTTCTTGCCGGTTCTCGTGTTTTTGATCGGCTTCTACGATCAAGGACTCGGAAATGTCGGGCGATAGCCACGACGCGCTCGTTCGCGAGATCATCGACGCCCACCGCGGCGTCGAGGGCGCGGCGCTGCCCGATCCTGCACAAGGTCCAGGAGGCGCTCGGCTACGTGCCGGACTCCGCTTTGCCGGTCGTCGCCGAGGCGCTCAACATCTCGCGCGCGGAGATCTACGGCGTCGTCACCTTCTATCATGACTTCCGCCGCGAGCCGGCGGGCCGGCATGTGGTGAAGCTCTGCCGCGCCGAGGCCTGCCAGGCGGCGGGCGGGCGCGAGGTCGCGGAGCAGCTGCACGAAGCGGCTCGGCATCGATTTCGGCGAGACCTCGCCCGACGGCCGCGTGACGCTCGAAGCCGTCTATTGCCTCGGGCTCTGCGCCTGCGCCCCCTCCGCGATGGTCGACGGCGAGCGTGGTCGGCCGCATCGATCGCGAGAAGGCGGACGCGATCGCCGCGGAGGTCGAACCGATGAGCGCGCGCGTCTTCGTTCCGCGCGATGCCGGCGCGCTTGCCGTCGGCGCCGACGCGTGGCCGCAGGCGATCGAGCGCAGCCGCCGCAGACGCGGCGCGAAGATCGAGATCGTGCGCAACGGCTCGCGCGGCCTCTATTGGCTGGAGCCGCTGGTCGAGGTCGAGACCGCGAGCCGGCCGCGTCGCCTACGGGCCGGTCGCGCCGGAGGACGTGAAGGGGCTCTTCGATGCCGGCTTCCTCGACGGCAAGCCGCAGCGCGCTCTTCCTCGGGCCGACCGAGGAGATCCCGTTCCTGAAGCGGCAGACGCGGCTCACCTTCGCGCGCTGCGGCATCATCGATCCGCGCTCGCTCGACGATTACCGCGCGCATGGCGGCATGCAAGGGCCTGGAGCGCGCGCTGAAGATGCAGCCGGCCGAGATCGTCGAAGCGGTGAAGGCGTCGGGCCTGCGCGGCCGCGGCGGCGCCGGCTTCCCGACCGGCATCAAATGGGAGACGGCGCTGAAAGCGGCCGGCCGAGCAGAAATACGTCGTCTGCAACGCCGACGAGGGCGACTAGCGGCACCTTCGCCGACCGCATGATCATGGAGGGCGATCCCTTCCTGCTGATCGAGGGCATGACGATCGCCGGCCTCGCGATCGGCGCGACCAAGGGCTTCATCTATCTCCGCTCCGAATATCCGCATGCCGAGATCGCCATGAACGCGGCGATCGTCGCGGCGCGGCGCGCCGGCCTGCTCGGCGACGAACGTCGGCGGCTCGGGCAAGGCCTTCGACATTGAAGTCCGGATGGGCGCCGGCGCCTATGTCTGCGGCGAGGAGACGGCGCTCCTCGACAGCCTCGAAGGGCAAGCGCGGGCAGGTGCGCGCCAAGCCGCCGCTGCCGGCGCATAAGGGCCTGTTCGGCAAGCCGACCATCATCAACAACGTGCTCTCCTTCGCCGCCGTGCCCGTTCATCCTGACGAAGGGCGCGGAAGCCTACCGCGACTACGGCATGGGCCGCTCGCGCGGCACGATGCCGATCCAGCTCGCCGGCAACGTCAAGCATGGCGGGCTCTTCGAGACGGCCTTCGGCGTGACGCTCGGCGAGCTGGTGAACGACATCGGCGGCGGCACCGCGTCCGGCCGTCCGGTGCGCGCGGTGCAGGTCGGCGGGCCGCTCGGCGCCTACTTTCCCGCCAGCGCTCTTCGACACGCCGTTCGACTACGAGGCCTTCACCGCCAGGGACGGGCTGATCGGCCACGGCGGCATCGTCGTCTTCGACGACACGGTCGACATGGCGGAGCAGGCGCGCTTTGCGCTGGAGTTCTGCGCCATCGAATCCTGCGGCAAGTGCACGCCCTGCCGCATCGGCTCGACGCGCGGCGTGGAGGTCATCGACCGGATCGTCGCCGGCGACGAACGTCGATGCGAACCTCGCGCTCGTCGAGAGCTTTGCGAGACGATGAAGTTCGGCTCGCTCTGCGCGCTCGGCGGCTTCACGCCGTTTCCGGTGTTGAGCGCGCTTCATCATTACCCCGAGGATTTCACCGGCGGCGCCGCATCGGCGCATGCAGGCTGCGGAATAGGAGACGAGACAATGTCCCTCGTCCACGAGATCGACTACGGCACCCGGCGCTCGAAATCCGAGACGCTCGTCACCCTGACGATCGACGGCATGCCACCGTCACCGTGCCGGAAGGCACCTCGATCATGCGCGCCGCCATGGAAGCCGGCACGCAGATCCCGAAGCTCTGCTCGACCGACATGCTCGACGCTTTCGGCTCCTGCCGGCTCTGCCTGGTCGAGATCGAAGGCCGCGCCGGCACGCCCGCCTCCTGCACCACGCCGGTCGCGCCGGGCATGGCCGTCCACACGCAGACGGAGCGGCTCGCGCGCATCCGCCGCGGCGTGATGGAGCTTTACATCTCCGACCACCCGCTCGACTGCCTGACCTGCGCGGCGAACGGCGATTGCGAGCTGCAGGACATGGCCGGCGCTGTGGGCCTGCGCGAAGTGCGCTACGGCTATGACGGCGCCAACCACGTCTTCGCCAAGTCGAACGGCAAGCCCAACGCGGAGTGGCATCCGAAGGACGAGTCGAACCCCTATTTCACCTTCGACCCGTCGAAGTGCATCGTCTGCTCGCGCTGTGTGCGCGCCTGCGAGGAAGTGCAGGGCACCTTCGCGCTGACCATCGAAGGGCGCGGCTTCGAATCAAAGGTGGCGGCGGGGATCGACGAAGGCTTCCTTGCGTCCGAATGCGTCTCCTGCGGCGCCTGCGTGCAGGCCTGCCCGACCGCGACGCTGATGCGAAAAATCGCTGATCGAGATCGGCCAGCCGGAACATTCGGTGGTGACGACCTGCGCCTATTGCGGCGTCGGCTGCTCGTTCAAGGCGGAGATGCGCGGCGACACGGTCGTGCGCATGATGCCCTACAAGGACGGCAAGGCGAATGAGGGCCATTCCTGCGTGAAGGGCCGCTTCGCCTGGGGCTACGCGACGCACAAGGACCGCATCACCAAGCCGATGATCCGCGCGAAGACCACCGACCCGTGGCGCGAGGTGAGCTGGGAAGAGGCGATTGCGCACACCGCCACAGAGTTCAGGCGCATCCAGGCGAACTACGGCCGCGACGCGATCGGCGGCATCACCTCCTCGCGCTGCACCAACGAGGAGACCTACCTCGTCCAGAAGCTGGTGCGCGCCGCCTTCAGCAACAACAACGTCGATACCTGCGCCCGCGTCTGCCATTCGCCGACCGGCTACGGACTGAAGTCGACCTTCGGCACCTCCGCCGGCACGCAGGATTTCGTCTCGGTTGAGCAGGCCGACGTCATCGTCGTCATCGGCGCCAACCCGACCGACGCGCACCCGGTCTTTGCTTCGCGCATGAAGAAGCGGCTCCGCGAAGGCGCCCGGCTGATCGTCATCGACCCGCGCAGGATCGACCTGGTGAAGTCGCCGCACGTGAAGGCCGACTATCACCTGCCGCTCATGCCCGGCACCAACGTCGCGGTGATCAACGCGATGGCGCATGTCATCGTCACCGAGGGGCTCGTCGACGAAGCCTATGTGCGCGAGCGCTGCGAGCCTGAGGATTTCGCTGACTGGGCGAAGTTCATCGCCGAGGAGAAGCAACTCGCCGGAAGCGCTTGAGAAGGTGACCGGCGTGCCGGCGGCGGAGGTGCGCGCCGCGGCGCGGCTTTACGCCACCGGCGGCAATGCCGCGATCTACTACGGCCTCGGCGTCACCGAGCACAGCCAGGGCTCGACCATGGTCATGGGCATGGCGAACCTCGCCATGGCGACCGGCAACATCGGCAAGGTCGGCGTCGGCGTGAATCCGCTGCGCGGTCAGAACAACGTGCAGGGCTCCTGCGACATGGGCTCCTTCCCGCACGAGTTCCCCGGCTACCGCCACGTCGCCGACGATGCGGTGCGCCAGAGCTTCGAGGCGCTCTGGGGCCTCGACCTCTCGAACGAGCCGGGCCTCCGCATCCCGAACATGGTCGACGAGGCGGTCGACGGCAATTTCAAGGGCATCTACATCCAGGGCGAGGACATCGCGCAGTCCGATCCCGACACGCAGCACATCACCGCCGGCCTGAAGGCGATGGAATGCGTCGTGATCCACGACATCTTCCTGAACGAGACGGCGAAATACGCGCATGTCTTCCTGCCCGGCGCGACGTTCCTGGAGAAGGACGGCACCTTCACCAACGCCGAGCGGCGCATCAGCCGCGTCCGCAAGGTGATCCCGCCGCTTTCCGGCATGGCCGACTGGGAGGCGACGCAGGCGCTCTCCAACGCGCTCGGCTACGAGATGCATTACACGCATCCGTCCGAGATCATGGACGAGATCGCACGGCTGACGCCGACCTTCGCCGGCGTCTCCTTCGACAAGATCGACCGGCTCGGCTCGATCCAGTGGCCGTGCAACGACAATGCGCCGGAGGGTACGCCGATCATGCATGTCGGCAAGTTCGTGCGCGGCAAGGGCCGCTTCATGCTGACGGAATTCGTGCCGACGGACGAGCGGACCGGCGCGCGCTTCCCGCTGATCCTGACCACCGGCCGCATTCTCTCCCAGTACAATGTCGGAGCGCAGACGCGCCGCACCGCGAATGTCGCCTGGCACGACGAGGATCTGCTGGAGATCCATCCCCTCGACGCGGAAAACCGCGGCATCAGCGAACGGCGACCTCGTCGCCATCCAAAGCCGCTCCGGCGAGATATCGCTCCGCGCACAAGTCAGCGAGCGGATGCAGCCGGGCGTCGTCTACACGACGTTCCATCACCCGATCTCGGGCGCGAATGTCGTCACCACCGATTTTTCCGACTGGGCGACGAATTGCCCCGAATACAAGGTGACGGCGGTGCAGGTCAGGCGCACCAACGGCCCCTCCGCCTGGCAGGAGCACTTCGAGGACGAAGCGCGCACGATGCGCCGGGTCGAGGCACACCTCGACGCTGCCGAGTAGGGAGCGCGCCTTTGTCGGAGAAGCTCGACAAGCTCGTCCGCATGGCGAACCAGATCGCCGATTTCTTCCGGCCCTATCCGGAGGAGAAGGCGGTCGCAGGCGTGCAAGAGCATCTGCGCTCGTTCTGGACGAAGCGCATGCGCAACGAGCTGGCCGAATACGCCGCGGCGGGCGGGGCCGGTCTCCACCCGCAGGTGCTTGAGGCGCTTCGCCGCGAAGCGGCAGCCGGATGAACGAACCCTCCGACGACGGCGAGCGCACGGCCGACACGCCGCAGCCCCTCCGCCGCGTTGAGAACATCGCCTATCGCTCCGGCACTTTGGCGCCTGGCGCCCGCGCAGTCCCGGAAGAGACGGCCATCGCCTTGACCTATGACGGGTCGACGCAGGCGGTGATGATGGCGACGCCGGCCGACCTTGAGGACTTCGCCCTCGGCTTCAGCCTGACGGAGGGAATCGTCGCCGCGCCCTCCGACATCCGCTCGCTCGAAATCCTGCCCGAAGCGGGAGGCGTGGAGCTTCGCATGTGGCTGACGAAGGGGCGCGGCGATGCGCTCGCGGCGCGCCGCCGACATTTTGCCGGGCCGACTGGCTGCGGCCTTTGCGGCATCGACAGTCTCGCCGAGGCGATCAGGCCGCCGGCGAAGGTGGCGGGCGGCCTGAGCCTCGATCCGGCAACGATCGCGACCGCGATGAAATCTCTCGCCGCGGCGCAGCCGTTGAACCGCGAGACCCGCGCGGTCCACGCCGCCGGCCTGTGGCAGCCGGGAAGGGGGCTTTTGCTCGCGCGCGAGGATGTCGGCCGCCACAATGCGCTCGACAAGCTGGTCGGCGCCGCGGCGTGCGCCGGATTGAGCGCCGCCGATTGCGTGCTGCTTCTCACGAGCCGCGTCTCGGTCGAGATGGTGCAGAAGGCATCAGCGCTCGGCGCGCCGGTTCTCGTCGCCGTCTCGGCGCCGACCGGGCTCGCGATCCGCATGGCCGAGGAGGCGGGAATCACGCTCGTCGCCGTCGCGCGCGACGATGGCTTCGAAATCTTCGCGCACCCGCAGCGGATTGCGATTGAACGCGGGGCGGAGGGAGCTGCGCGCGGCTCCGCACGACCTTAGGAGCACAACGCCCTTCGCGAGTTCTGATGCCTATTGCGGCAGAAGACGCCTGAGCGTCGGCGGGATCACGGGCTGATTGCCACTGTCGCCTTGAGACGGCGTCTTGACGCACTGGTAGGCGTTCGGCCCGGTCTGCTGCGCTTGCGTGCCACGCGGGCAGGCGCACTCGTTGTGCGACACGCGCCCGCCCTCGCAGGTGAGTTGCGGTGCGGAGGTAACGCAGCGATAGGCGTTGCCGCCAAGTGACTGGCGCTCGGTGCCGCTCGGGCAGCGGCACTGGCCGCGGCGCACGCGCCCGCCCTCGCAGGTGATCTCAGGCTGCTGCGGCGCGACGCACTTGTAGGCATTGTCGCCCGTTTGCTGGCGCTCGGTGCCTTCCGGGCAGCGGCACTGGCCGCGCCGCACGCGCCCGCCCTCGCAGATGATTTCCGGCGGCGGTGGGGTGACGCAGCGATAGGCATTGGTGCCGATCTTGCGGCGCTCGGTGCCTTCCGGGCAGCGGCACTGGCCGCGGCGCACGCTCCCACCCTCGCAGGTGATTTCGGGCGGCGGCGGGGTGACGCAGCGATAGGCATTGGTGCCGATCTTGCGGCGCTCGGTGCCGTCCGGGCAGCGGCACTGGCCGCGGCGCACGGTGCCACCCTCGCAGGTGATTTCCGGCGGCGGCGGGGTGACGCAGCGGTAGGCATTGGTGCCGATCTTGCGGCGCTCGGTGCCGTCCGGGCATTGGCACTGACCACGCCGCACGCGTCCGCCTTCGCAGGTGACCTCGGGCGGAGGCGGCGTCACGCACTTGTAGGCATTGTCGCCGGTCTGCTGGCGCTCGGTGCCGTCCGGGCATTGGCACTCGCCGCGCCGCACGCGCCCGCCGTCGCAAGTGATCTCAGGCGGCTGCGGCGTCACGCACTTGTAGGCATTGTCGCCCGTCTGCTGGAGCTCCGCGCCCTCCGGGCAGAAGCATTGGCCGCCGCGCACGATGCCGTCGACGCAGACCAGAGGCGGCTTGACGCAGGCGAAGGCGTTCTCGCCACGTGATTGCGCAACCGTGCCTTCCGGACACACGCACTCGCCGTCGACGACTTCGCCGCCGGTGCAGGTCGGCTGCTCGGGCTGGCGGATGACGATCGTGCTGACGTGGCGATCGTCTTGCGGGTTGGCGTCCTTCACGCCCGCGTCGGGCCAGATCATCTCCTTGCGGTGGATGATGCGCGGCTCCTGGAAGTCGGCCGGAATATCGATGACGACCTGCAGCGAAGCAGACGCTCCTGGCTCAAGCATCAGCTGATCGGCGTTGCATTCGTAGGCGCCCTCACCGGCAACCATGCAGGTCATGCCGGGAGTCATCGAGGTCACGCTGGCGATGTGGACCGCTGGAAGCAGCGTGCCGCGCAGCCCCGCCGCGCCCTTGAAGAGCCGCCCGCCGAGGTTGTCGATGCTGACGTTGAGCGCGCAGGGCTGACCCTTGTCGCAGACGGTTCCGCCGAACGGTGCGAGGTCCGCCGCGAGCACCGGCGTCATGACGCAGGCCGGCCCGTCGGTCGCCGCGTTGTCGTCGCCGGTATAGGCGGAGCCCGCGAGTGTGAAGGGATTGGTCCAGTCGAGCGTTGCGCAATTCGTGACGGTATCGCCGGCCACCGGATCGGGGAGGCGGACGCCGAGGTGGTAGGTGGCGGTCGTCGCAGGCGCCAACGGGAAAGCGGCGATGCCGCAGGTCATCGTGCCGGGCGCGAACTCGGCGCAGCTCCACACGTCCGCGGAAGTCTCAACCGTGGAGCCCGCCGGCAGCGCATCCTCGACCGCGATGACGCCGTTGAAGGGACGTGGGCCGCCATTGGTTACGCTGATCGCATAGTCGCAGAGGCCGCCTTCGTAGCACTCCGCCGGGCCGGTCTTCTCGACCTTGAGATCGAAGCCGGCATCGACATTGGTGTCGATGCAGACGCTGTCGAAGAGGTCGACCGGCGGCGCCGGGTTGTCGTCGGCCGGCAGGCCGCCTGTGCTCCACGGAAGATCGGCACAGTTTTGCACGGTCGTCGCGCCGCCCGGGATGGGGTTGGGCAGCTTGATCTTGAACGTCATGCTGTAGGTGTCGCCGGGATGCATGAGAAGCGGGCCGACGATCGCGCAATTCACGTCGGGCGGTGCGGCGAGGCACACCCACGGCGCGGCTGAGGTGACGCTGACGAAGGTGGCGCCGGCCGGCATCTTGTCGTGCAGAGCCATGCCGCCGACGTAATCGTCCGGGCCGTTGTTGGTGACGACGATGTCGTAGCTGCAGTCGCCGCCCGTGTCGCAATGTGCCGGGCCGGCCTTGTTGACCGAGAGGTCGAAATAGCCGGCGAGCGGCAGAACGTTGACGCTGGCGCAATCGTGGTCGGCGTGGACGTCCGGCGAGCCGTCGTCGGCGCCCATGTGGCTCCAATCGATGTCGGCGCAGTTTTCGATGGAGGTGCCGGCGATTCCGGTCGGCAGCTTCACCACGATGACGAAGACCTGAATGCCGCCGACGCCCATCATCACGCCGGCGCGCTGGCAGTTGATGGCTCCCGCGAGCCCCACGCAGTCCGGACCGGCGACGAAGGTGACGCCCGGCGGCAGCACGTCGTGCACGGCCACGGTCCCGTTGAAGCTGCCCGGCCCGTAATTGGTGACCTTGATCGCGAAGAGGCAGTCGGCGCCCTCGACGCAATTCGGAGGCGCCGGAGCGTCCTTCGAGATTCCGAGGTCGAAGCCCGGCAGGACCGGCGTGTCGAGGCAGGCGAAGTCGTTGCCGTCGCCAGGGCCGTCGTCAGTGCCCATCTCGAACCAGTCGATGCCGACGCAATTGTGCGCGACGCCGCCGGCGACCGGCGTCGGCAGCTGGATGTCGAGATGCAGCGTTGCCACCGCACCGACGGGAAGCGACGCAAAGCCGATCGTGACGCAGCTCACGATCGGCGCGGCAACGTCGCAGTGCCAGCCGGGCGACGCCGTCGACAGCGTGGCGCCGTCGGGCATGGTGTCGGTCAGCGCGAGCGGCCCGGTGTAGGGGACCGCGCCGACATTCGTTATCGTCAGCGTGTAGTGGCAGTCGACGCCTTCCTGGCAGGTCGCGGGCCCCGACTTGGCCACGGCGAGATCGGTGTCGATGAAGATCGGTGGCGGATCCCACCAGTCGTCGTCCGGCGGGTACGGCGCCGGATCCCAACCCGGATCGTAGGGCGGCTCGAAGTCGGGCGGCACGCCTTCGCCCGCGCTGCCTTCCGCAAAGATCTCCGGCTCGAATTGCACAGGCCCCGGCTGATAGACCTCGACGTCGCCGATCCGGCTGGCGTCGTTCTGCGCAAGCTCCGCGTCGGCGTCGATCATGTAGGACGCGTCCGGTCCCGCGGCAGGATAGGCGGGACCCGGCGCCGGATAGGGCTTGAAGGCCGCGTCCGGCTCGACATCCTCGTAGGTGTCGGCGGCGCCTCCCTGCAGCCCGTCGACCTGCGAGGAATTGCTGTGATCGCTGGTGCTCGGATCGAAGCAGGGTCCGGCGGGCGAGCACAGCCCGTCGCCGGTCATCCAGGCGAACGTATCCGTCGCGTCGGGGTCGACGAGCCAGGCGTCGTTGTAGCCCATGCCGAAGGAGACACCGCCTGAAGCGTTCGCCCGCTCGTAGGGCGGGCCGTCGTCCTTGCGGTCGTAATTGCCGACGTCGTAGCGGCCGACCGGCTGCCAGCTGCCGTCATCGCCGCGCTCGTAGCGCAGCACGCGCGCTTCGTGCGGATAGGCGAAGGCGTTCTCCGCCGCGAGGCCGAGATTGCGCACCCCGCCGCGCTCGGCAAGCAGCATGACCGCTTGGTCGCCCTCCGTCGGGAAGGCGATGTCGGTGACGGGATTGCTGAGCCCGGCGCGCGCGATCGCTTCCGGAGTGCGGAAGAAATCCGGCAGGAAGAACTCGCGGCGAATGTCGGATGAATCGAAGTCGCCGTTGTCATCGATGCGGATGGACCAGACGGCGTTCTTCTGATCGTCTCCGGCGTCGGCATAGTCCGGATTGCCGAACCCCTGCGATCCCCAGACCGAATAATAGAGGCGGACCTCCTCGCTGTCCGGGTCCTGGCGCACGGCGAGGCCGAAGACCCGGCGGCGGAAATCGGCAAAGTTCCAGCACGAAGGCGTGCGCGAGAAATCGCCGCTCGGACAATCGGCGACGCGCGCCGTCGAGGTCGGGTCGAAGGCGACCGGCGGCAGCGACATCTGCTTATCGCTGGCGACGTCGTGGAAAGCCTGCCGCCCGGTGACGCCGTGATCGTAGTGGCCGAGATCGAAGCCGTCCTTGGCGCGCAGCCGATGGATCATGCCGGTCTCAAGGTCGGAAACGAAGAGCTGATCGTTCGTGCGGTCGTAGGCGATGTTGCCGAGCCCGGCGGCGGTGTTGGCGCGACCGTCGAGGACGACATCGGCAAGGATCGCCGGCTCGAAGTCGTTCGCCTTGTCGAGGACGTAGATGGTGCCGGGGCCGCCGCCGTCCGCGCCCCACATGCCGGGCATCCAGTCGGAATTGTCGGGCGTGCGATGGAGGCCGAAGGCCGAAGTGGCGGCGAGGTAAACGTTGGGCGGGTTGCCGCGGCCGAGCGCGATTCCGAATACTTGGCCGACTTGGCCCGCCGTGACGGTCAGCCCCTGCGGCGCGTCGATGCGCGCGCCGACCGGCGCTTCGCCCGGCGTGCGGATATCGACGACGCTACCGACCACGCCCTCAGTGTCGATGACGGCGACGCCGTCGACCGTCGTCGTTCCGGAGAAACGGGTGATGAAGGCTTCGCCCGGCTGCAGCCCTTCCTGCGCGTGGGCGCCCGCGAGGAGCGGCAGCCAAACGACCGCCGTAGCCGCTAACGCGACACAAGACCGTCGGCACCGCGTCCGAATGCCCATGTGTCAAACAGCCTCGGGGAGGCCGTCTCCCCTCGCACAGCTTCTACGATAGCAGGGTGGGCGGCGTGTGCAAGGAGGGCGTGTCTTCGCGAGGCTTTTGCGAGGCGTTGCTAGGCGGGGCTGGCCGTTTTTACGCTCGCGGCGCGGCTCTCCACCGCTTCCAGACCGTCCGCCAGGCCAGTGGATTGGAGCAGCGCCTCGAGGTCGCGCAGATCCTTCTCGGCGAGGTCGACCAGCGGCGGCCGCACCGGCCCGGCCGGGCGCCCGATGCAGGCGAGGCCGGCTTTCACGATCGCGACCGCATAGCCTTTTCGCCGCCCGCGTATCTCGATGTAGGGCAGGACGAAATCGCGAAGGCCGCGGCGAATGACGACGGCGTCTTCGTCTTGAACGGCGCGATAGAAGTCGGTCGCGAAGCGCGGCAGGAAATTGAAGATCGCGGAGGAATAGTTCGGAACGCCGGCGGCGTGGTAGGGGGCGGCAAACGTCTCGTGCGTCGGGAGACCGCCGACATAGAAGAGGCGGTCGCCGAGCCGCTCACGGATCTTGACCAGGCGCTCGATGTCCCCGACGCCGTCCTTGAAGCCGACCAGGTTGGCGTTCTCTTCGCAAAGGCGCGCGAGCGTGTCGGCCGTCACGATCGAGTTGTCGCGGTTGTAGACGATGACGCCGAGACGCGTCGACTTGCAGACGGCGGAGACGTGGGCCTCGATGCCCGCTTGTTCGGCGGCGACAAGATAGTGCGGCAGGAGCAGGATCGCCGAGGCACCGGCGCGCTCCGCTGCGTGCGCGAACTCTCTGGCCAGGCTTGTGCCGTAGCCGCAGCCGGCGATCACCGGCACCCGCCCATCGGCCTCGGAGACCGCCGCGCGAACGACCTGCTCGAATTCGTCGAGGCCGAGGGTGAAGAATTCTCCGGTGCCGCCCGCCGCGAACAAGACCGCCGGCTTGAAGCCGAGCAGCCAATCGATGTGCGCGCGATATCTGTCCTCGTCGAACGAACAGTCGGCGCGAAAGTGCGTGACCGGAAATGTCAGCAGGCCACTTCCGACAGCGGCGGATAGCTTGGAGTAAGAATCAGGCATCGCCCTCAAAGTCCCATTCGCGAAGTGCCGGCTCAGGGTCCGGCGAAACCGTAGAGCGCCGCCGGATTGTCGGCGAGAACCGCATTCCGCTGCTTCTCGTCCGGCACCCAGTCGAGCAGGAGATCGAGCAGCATCGCGTCGTCGGGGAGCTCGCCCTTGACCGAGAGATGCGGCCAGTTCGACGCCCACAGCATGCGCTCCGGCGCGATCTTCACGGCGGCTTTGGCGATCGCGCCGACATCCGGGTAAAGGGGAGGGCCGCCCTTCGAGACCTCGTAGGGAGCGGAGAGCTTCAACCAGCAGCGCCCGCTTTCGAGCAGCCGCGCGAGCGCGCGAAAGCCGGGGTGATCCACGCCCACCGGCTCAAGAAACTTGCCGACGTGATCGATGACGAGCGGGCAGGGAAAGCGCCTGAGCTCCTCCTCGCGCTCGTTGAGCAGCCGGCCATCCATCTGCAGCTGGGCGTGCCAGCCGAACGCCGCCACGCGCGCCGCGATCGGCGGCAGGTCTTCCCACTTCAAGATACCGCCCGGCAGCATGTGGAAGCGCGCGCCGCGCACGCCCGCCTTGGTGAGCCGGTCAAGCTCGGCGTCGGTGACCGATCGGTCGACGATCGCGACGCCCTTGGCGTTGGGAGAGAGCTCGGCAAGCCCCGATACGAGCACGCGGTTGTCGGTGCCGTAGGCATTCGACTGCACCAGCACCGCTCGCTCGATGCCGAGGCGCTCCTGCAGCGCCTTGTAAGCGGCCGTCGTCGCCCAGGCCGGCCCGGGCGACGCCCCGGCCATCACCGGCACGGCGGCATCGAAGACGTGAAGATGCGTGTCGCAGGATCCGGGCGGCGGCTTCAGTCGCGGCGCTTCTGCCTGCATTCTTGTCCTCCCTTCAGGCCGATCGCCGCCAACTGCTCGCGCCGCAGACCCCGCGCTCCGCCGATCTGCCCCAACGGCGGCAGCGCGCGGCATCAAGATAAGTCATCGTATGACATGACCACTTGAATTGCAAGGGAAGCGCGAGCGTTCGCGGTTCTGCGAAGTCGGCACGGAAGAAGCCCTCCGGCGCGGCTAGCCGATGCCGAGCCTCTTCGCAGCATTGGCGATGTGCCGGCTCATCGCTCTTCGCGCCGCGGCGGCATTCCCCTTGCGGATCGCGTTCAAAATTGCGGTGTGCTCGCGGTAGGTCACCGAAGCGCTCCGATCGGGATCGCGTTTCCTGCGCGTCGCGATGATGCTCTCGCGGATCTGGAACGAGATGAAGCGGATGAAGGCGGCGATGAAGGTGTTGCCGGTGGCGAGCGCGATCGCGTGGTGGAAGTCGAGGTCGGCGTCGACGGAGGCGGCCGTCGAGCCGGGTACTTGACGCAGGTTCTCGAGCGCCGCGTCGAGCGCCCTTAACGATTTCTCGTCGCGCCGCTCCGCCGCCATGCCGGCGGTGTTGATCTCAAGCATCGCGCGCAGCTCGAAAAGATTGCGGAACAGAGCTTTGTCGGCGAGCGACTCTTGGTCGATCCTGAGGGTCGGCTGGTGTCTGGCGTCGGCGACGAACACGCCGGCGCCCTGTTTCGACCGGACGATGCCCTCGCTCCTGAGCCGCGCCACCGCTTCGCGGACGACGGTGCGGCTGACGCCGAACAATTCCGCCAGCTCCGGCTCGGTCGGCAGCCGGTCGCCCGGCTTCAGCCGTCCGCTGATGATGTCTTTCGAGATGTTCCCAGCGACGCGCGCCGGAAGGCGCATCCCCGGGTCGATTTGTCGTGCGCGTAAAGCCATCTAGCTCACCGATCCGAGCGCAAGAATCGTGCTCGCATTCATAGTATCGCAGTCTAATGGTCATCCTAGCAATTGCGGTAGGTGCGCCGGCCGGGGATTGAGAGGTTTTTGGCCCGGCCGAAGTGTGAGACCTCTTGGGCGATCAGCGCCTGCCGAGCACTTCCGGGTTGACGACGAGGCTCGGGTCGAGCCGGCCGTCGAGGCCGGCCAGCACGTTTTGCGCCGCCGCGACACTGAGCCGCTCCGACGATTCCCGAGTCAGGCCGGCAATATGGGGGCTCAGAATCGCACGCTCGCACGTCAAGAGCGGGTTGTCGGGCCGCGGCGGCTCCTCGTCGAAAACGTCGATGCCGGCGCCCCGGATGCGGCCCGTGTTAAGCGCCTCGGCAAGCGCCGCCTCGTCGACCAGGCCGCCGCGCGCGGCATTGATGAGAAGCGCCGTCGGCTTCATCAGCGCCAGCTCGGCCGCGGCGATCATGTTTTCGGTCTCCGCGGAGCGCGGCACATGAAGCGAGACGACGTCGGCGTCGCCGAGGCTCGCCCGCCAGTCGCCGACCATGGTCGCGCCGAGCGAAGCGGCGTCCGCGGCGGCGACAAAAGGGTCGTAGGCGACGACCCGCATGCCGAATGCGAGCGCACGGGCGGCAAGGACTCGGCCGATCCGGCCAAGGCCGACGATCAGCAACGTTCTCCCGGCCAACTCGAAGGCTTCGAGCTTGTTGCGCTCTTCCCACGCGCCGGCGCGGACCGCGCGGTCGTTGACGATCGCGTTGCGGGCAAGCGACAGCATCAGGAAGAAGACGTGCTCGACGACCGCCTCGGAGTTGATGTTGCCGACAAGCGCGACCGGAATGCCCTTCTTCGTCAGTGCCGCGATCGGGAGGTTGTCGTAGCCGACGCCATGGCGCGAGACGACCTTCAGCCGGTTCGCCGCCTCGACCGCCTCGACCGGCAGGGGAGAGGTGCGGATCAGGAGCGCGTCGGCGCCGGAGAGGTACTGAACGAAGCTGTCTCGGCTGTCGTCCGGCATCTCGCTGATCTCAAGATCGGCGCGCGAGCGGAGAAGCTCCATTCCGCTTCTATGGATGCTGCCTGAAATGAGAACCCGCGGCATTGGTTGGCTTTCCGATTCCTGACGCTTAACTCCGGGGCACTTCCGGCTTGAATGCAAGGCCATGCCCCGGCCTTTCGGGCGCGAGCACGCGGCCGGCGATCACCGGTATGCTCTCGATCCATGGATCGCCCAGCCACCCCATCTGCTCAAGCCACGCGCCGTTCGGAATCGATGCGAAGACCTGCACGCAAAGCTCCGGGTAAAGATGCGGCGCGAGCTCTATTCCCCAGGTGTCGGCGATGGCGGCGATCTTGCGGAGCTCCGTTAGCCCGCCGCGCGCCGACCTTGGCCGCGCTCAGCCTGGCCCGGCCGCCGGCTCGGGCAGCACCATGTAGACGCTCTTGAATTCGCTGTATTCGTCGAACCCGTTCTGGCCGATCTCGCGGCCGGTGCCGCTTTGCTTGTATCCGCCGATCGGCATCTCCGGTCCGCCTTCGGCAAAGCCGTTGATCCAGGTTCGCCCGGCGCGAATGCCGCGGATCGTGCGCAGCCCGCGGCTCAGGTCGCGGGTCCAAACGCCGGCGGAGAGCCCGTAGATGGTGTCGTTCGCCATGCGCACGGCTTCCTCCGGCGTGTCGAAAGGCAGCGCGGTCAGGACCGGTCCGAAGATCTCGTCGCGCACGATCGACATTGACGGCTGCGCGCCGGCGAAGATGGTCGGCTCGTAGAAGAGGCCGCCTGTGCCGAGACGGTTGCCGCCGGTCACGATCTCTGCGCCGGCTTTGACGCCGGCCGCGACATAAGTCTCGACCTTTTCAAGGTGCAGCGGCGAGATCAGCGCGCCGACATTCGTGCGCTCGTCGAAGGTATCGCCGACGGTGATCTTCTCGGCGCGATCTCTGAGGATTGCGAGCATGCGGTCGGCCACCGGCCGCTCGACGATGAGGCGGCTGCCGGCGATGCAGGTCTGTCCGCAATTGTCGAAGATGCTGCCGGCGATCTTGGCGGCCGCGGCATCGAGGTCGGCATCGGCGAAGACCACCTGCGGGCCTTTGCCGCCGAGCTCCAAGCCGACGCGCTTGATGGTCGCGCCCGCCTTGGCGGCGATCATGCGCCCGACCCGGAGCGACCCGGTGAACGCGATCATGTCGACGCCGGCATGTTCGGCGAGCGCCTCGCCGACCGGGTCGCCAAGTCCGGTGACGACGTTGAAGACGCCGTCGGGCATGCCGGCTTCGCGCGCGAGCTCCGCCAGCCGGATCGTCGCGCCCGAGGTGAATTCGCTCGGCTTGACGACCACGGTGCAGCCGGTCGCCAGCGCCCACGGCAGGCGCTCGCAGGCGATGATCAGCGGGTAGTTCCAGGGCGTGATCACGCCGACGACGCCGATCGGCTCACGCAGCACGATACCGAGCGCGTTCGGCCCGTACTGGTCGTGCGTCGAGCCTTCCAGGCAGCGCGATGCACCCGCGGCGAACGACCAGCAGTCGGCGGCATAGCCGACCTCGCCGCGCGTGCCGGCGATGGTCTTCCCGACCTCAAGCGATTCGATTGTCGCGAACTCCTCGCGGTGCTGAAGCAGCAACGCGCCCACTTTGGCGACGATGCCGGCGCGGTCCGCGCCGGGCATGCGCGGCCACGGCCCCTCGTCGAACGCGGTGCGCGCCGCGGCGATCGCGGCTTCGACGTCGGCGGCCCCGGCCTTCGGCCACTCGCCGACAATGACGCCCGGCCAGACCGGGCTCTCGCGCTTAAACGTCTCGCCCGAGCGGGCGTCGACGCTCTTGCCGCCGATCAGCATCTGGTATCGGCGTGTCTCCAGCAGCCGTGCATCCTCGCGGCGTGGCTCGATGAAGGCGGCGCCCATGATATCCTCCCGATCTTGCTTGCATCTCTTCAGTCATCATATGACAGGATGAAAAGAGATTCCAGTCCGACACACTTCAAATTCGCTCGTGCCTTTTGCATTCATCATATGACCATGCTACCATATGTCTTGACGAGGCGGTGCGAGAGCGAATTCCGAGCGCTCGAAGCGACCACGAGCCCGTCACGAGAAACGGCCGGAGAGAGGCGCGGGGCGATCCGCCCCAGTTCCCAAGCGCCGGCGCAAAGGGAGGTATCGGGATGACGGACGGAATGTGGAATCTGACGAGGCGCCGGCTTCTGACCGGTAGCGCCGGGCTCGCTGCCTCGACCTTGATCGGCGGCGCGCTGGCGCGGCGCGCAAGTGCGGCGGACATGCCGCACTTCGTGACTTCGATTCGGTCGCTGACCAACCCCTACCACGCAGTGTGGAAAGACGGCGCCGATGCCTTCTCGAAGGCAATGGGCGCGGAATCGACCGTTCTCGTCACGGAAGGCAACAGCGAGAAGGGGTTGTCGGATATTCGTGCGATCATCGCGCGCACCGGCGGCAAGATGATCCTGAACGTTGATCCGAACGACACCCCGGACGCCCGGCCGATCGTCGAGGAATGCAACAAAGCCGGCGTCTACGTGGTCACCCACTGGAACAAGCCCGCCGATCTGCACCCGTGGGACTTCAATCCCTATTACGTCGACCACATTGAGTTCGACAATCTGTGGTCGGGTGTTGCGACCGCCGAGCTCCTGTTCAAGGCGATGGGCGGCAAAGGAGGGTTCATCGCGCTCGGCGGCGTCGCGTCGCAGACCGCAGCGATCCTGCGCACCAACGGGCTCAAGGACACGGTCGCGAAAAACCCCGACATCGAGATGCTGGACTTCCAGGAGGCCCACTGGAACTCGAACGAGGCCTACGACCTGACCTCCTCGATGCTGACCCGCTTCGGCGACGGCATCAAAGGCATCTGGGCGATGAACGACAACATGGCGATCGGTGCCCTCGAGGCGCTCCGCAACGAGGGCCTTGCCGGCAAGATTCCGATCACCGGGATCGATGGCGCCAAAGCGGCGGTCGAAGGCGTAAAGGCGGGCGAACTCACCTGCACGATCTCGTGGGATCCTTTCTGGTCCGGCGCGATGGGGCTCTCGATCGCCTACCACGCCCAGCAGGGCAAATTCGATCCGGCGACGGAGCCGAAGTCGCACCGCGAATCCTTCGGCACCGGCATCCTCGTGACGGCCGACAACGTCGAGGCCTTCTACAAGGACAACATCGAGTCGCAGCCGAAGCTCGACTACGATGACCTCTGGGGCCGGGTAACCGGGCAAATCCCGAGCTGACCGGCGCCCGCCACAAGGCGGTTCGAATCGACCGCGACCGGCGAGCGCAGATTTTCCGCCGCCGGTCGCCGCCGTTGTCGGCCGCCCATAGAAGTGCCTTCGAAGGGGAGGAGGCGTCGGAGATCGTGGAGTCGCGGGCAGCATCCGTTGCATCCGGCGAAGAGCGGGCCGGCGCGGCTTCCGCGCAGGCCGCGGCCGGGGCCACGTTCAAAGAGCGCTATCGCGACATCGGCCGGAAGCTCGCGCCCTGGGCCCCGGTTCTTGTGCTGATCGGGCTCTCGGCGGCGATAGGAACTCGCCAACCCGGTATTCTTCCAAACGAACAACTTCATCCGCCTTGCAAACGCGTCGGCGGTACCGCTTGTCGTTGCGTGCGGCCTGACCTTTGTCATCATTCTCGGCGCGATCGATCTTTCGGTCGAAGGAACTTTGGCGATCAGCGCCTCCGTGGTGGCGCTGCTTGTGGCCAACGACACCAATTCCAACGCCTTTGGGCCGATAGCAGTGCTGCTCGCGATCTTCGTCGGCGCCGCGATGGGGCTCGTCAACGGGCTCGTGCACGTCAAGCTGCGCATCCCCTCGTTCATGACGACGCTCGGCATGTGGTTCGTCGGCGCGGGCCTCGCGACCGTCTTCCTCGGCGGCGGCCAGGTGCGCGTGCTGGATCACGGCATCCGCAGCATCGCCTTGACGCGGCTTTTGAACATCCCGCTGCCGGTCTGGATCGCGCTCGTGGTCATGCTTCTGGCGCTCGGCATCGAGCACTACACGCGCTTCGGCCGCTATGTGCGCGCAATCGGCGGGGCGGAGGATCTGGCGGCGCTCTCCGGGATCAACATCGGTCGCGTGAAGATCGCGGCGTTCACGCTCGCCGGACTCACCTTCGGCATCGGCGGCGTGCTGACGGCCGCCCAGCTCGGCGTCGCCACGGCGGAAGTCGGCAACGGCCGGCTGTTTTCCGCCGTGACCGCTGTCGTCGTCGGCGGGACGGCGCTGACCGGCGGGCAGGGCGGCATCTTGAACACGCTGATCGGTGTCGCGATCGTCGCGGTCCTCAACAACGGTATGGTGCTCCTCGGCGTGCCGCCGACGGTGCAGCAGGGCGTCCTCGGCCTGCTCATCATCGTCGCGGTGGCGCTCTCGCTCGATCGCGCGCGCCTGCGCATCGTCAAGTAGGCGCCGATGCTTTCGACCCGCGATCTCAGCAAGGATTTCGTCGGCGTTCAGGCGCTGAAGGGCGTCAGCATCAACATCGGCCTGAATGAGGTCGTCGGGCTGGTCGGCGAGAACGGCGCCGGCAAGTCGACGCTGATGCGCCTCTTGGCCGGCGTCTATCGCCCGACCTCCGGCGAGATCATCCTCGACGACCACCCCGTCGACTTTCGCAGCCCGCGCGAGGCCAACGATCACGGTATCGGCATGGTTTTCCAGGAGCAGTCGCTGCTCCTCAATCTGACCGTCGCGGAGAACATCTATCTCGGCCGCGAGGCCGCCTTCTGCCGGGCGGGGCTGATCGATTGGCGCAAGCTCAACGCCGCCGCGCGTGCGCAGCTTGAGAAGGTCGAGGTCGATATCGACCCGCGCTGCCGCGCCGCCGAGCTGAGCTTCGCGGCGCGTCAGATGGTGGAGCTCGCCAAGGCGCTGGCGCTCGAGGAGATGATCGACCGCCACTGCATTATCCTTCTCGACGAGCCGACATCGGTGCTTGAGCGCAAGGAAATCGATCTCCTGTTCGACCGCGTGCGCGCGCTCAAGCGGCGCGCGAGCATCGTCTTCGTCTCGCATCGTCTCGACGAAGTCCTGGCGTTGAGCGACCGCGTCTACGTCATGAAGGATGGCGAGGTCGTCGCCAATCTCGAAGCGGCCGGCAGCTCCGTGTCGGAGCTCCACCAGCTCATGGTCGGGCGCAAGCTCAACGCCGAATATTATCGCGAGTCGCGGCAGGTGGCGTGCGAAAGCGATGTCGTTCTCGAGGCGGCGGGTCTCACGGCGCCCGGTTACCGCGACGTCGATTTTCAGCTTCGCCGCGGCGAGGTTCTCGGCATCGCCGGCGTCATCGGGTCGGGGCGCGAGGAGCTCGCGCGTACGCTTTTCGGCATGCACCCGCACACGTCCGGCGTGCTCCGTCTCGACGGAAGAACGGCTGAGTTCAAATCGCCGACCGACGCGGTCGAGTCCGGAATCGGCTACATCCCGCGCGAGCGTCGGATCGAGGGGCTGGTGCTCTTCCTGTCGGTGGTCGCCAACATGACGCTGGCGCGTCTGCCGCTGGTGCCGGGCTTCGGCGTCATTCAGCACACCGCAGAAAAGGAGATCGGCCGACGCTGGATCGAACGGCTCAGGATCAGGACGCCTTCGGCCGAAACGCTTTGCGTCAATCTCAGCGGCGGCAATCAGCAGAAGGTGGTGCTGACCAAGTGGATGAACGCGGGCTCGCGCATCCTGATCCTCGACCATCCGACTCGTGGGCTCGATGTCGGCGCGAAGGAGGACGTCTACGAGCTCATTCGCGATCTGTCGGCGGCTGGCGTTGCGATCGTGCTGACCTCCGACACGCTGGAGGAGACGATCGGGCTCAGCCACCGCATCCTGGTTATGCGCGACGGCGAGATCACCGGCACGCTTCGACGCGCCGCCGTCGGGAAAGCCGACGCAGGTCAGTCTGATCCCGCACATGGTGTGATCGGACCGCCGACTGAGGTGGGAGAGGAGAGAAGAAAGTGCCGTCGATCGCCGAAAGCCTCGCTGGAAAGGGTTGGATGCAGCAGGTCAGGCAACTCTATCGCGCTGCGCCGGCGCTGATCCTTGTGCTTCTGGTCGCCGTGATCGGCGTCCTCAACCCGGTGGTGATCTCGCTCGACACGCTGACCATCGTGCTTGCCGACACCGCCGTGCTCTTCGTGCTCGCAACCGGCGTCACCTTCGTGATCATGCTCGGCGGCATCGATCTTTCCATTCAGGCCGTCGGCTCGCTGGCGAGCGTTGTCGTAGCGGAAATCATCTCCGGGCTGGGCTTCTGGAGCCTGCCGATCGCGGTGCTTGTCGGGACCGGCTGCGGGCTTGTGAGCGGCATCGTGCACGTCTATCTCCGCATCCCCTCCTTCATTGCGACGCTCGCGACGAGCGGCGTCTACATCGCCGCGGCGCTGGTCATCTCGGGCAGCCGCGCCGTCACGCTCAACGAAAGCGACCGTGCCGTGGTCGAATGGATCCACGGCACGACCCTCGGCGTTCCGTCCGTGATCTTCTTTGGCGCGGCGGTCGCGATCGTCAGCATGCTGATCCAGCGCTACACGGTGTTCGGGCGCTACAGCAAAGCGATCGGCGCCGGCGAGCAGGCGGCCTGGGCCTCCGGCGTCCGCGTCAACCGGCACAAGGTCATCGCCTTCGCCCTGTCGGGGACATTTGCCGCGCTTGCCGGCGTCATTCTGACGGCGCGCATGTCGAGCGGCTCGCCCGAGCTTGCCAATCAGTTGCTGCTGCCGGCGATCGCCGCGGTCATCGTCGGCGGCACCGCGATCACCGGCGGGGTCGGCAGCGTCGGGCGGACGCTCGTTGGCGCGCTGATCGTCTCGCTGGTGCGGATCGGAATGACCTTCGTCGGCGTCGACATCTTCGCCCAACAGATCGTCTTCGGTGTCGTGCTGATCCTTGCCGTTGCCGTCACCATCGACCGCAGCAAGATCGCCATCGTGAAGTGAGTGGCCGAAGCGGCAGAAAGAAATCTCCCCGGGGCGAGAGGTTGCCGCGCCGCCGGGGAGTCTCCTCGGGAGGAAGAGTCGTTGGCCCGGATCATCCGGTCTTGCGCGCAAGCGCGGCCATCGCCGCCTTGTGATCGACCACCTCGCCGCGCGCCGGATAGTCCTCGGCGATCACCACATCAAGGCCCTTGATCACCTCGCCCATGTTCGGACGCGTGAACGGCATCGTCTGCACGGAGGAGAAATAGAGGGTGCCGTCCGGCCGCACCAGGAACATGCCCGGCTCGGAGAAGAGCGGCGGCTCGACCACCCCCGTCGGCGTCGGCTTCGGTCCGCGCTGCGCGGAGATGAAGAGCCCCCATTCGCGCGCGTTGTCCAAGCTCAGAGAATATCCGATCTTGAGCTTGTCGAGCCCCCATTTTTCGACCGCCATCCGCGCTCTTTCTTCCCCGTCTGAAGAGATGGCGATCGTCTCCACGCCGCGCTCCTGAAGCGCGTCGAGGCGCCGCTGCACGTCGGGCAGGTAGGAGCCGCAGATCGGACAGTGGAACCCGCGATAGAAGACGACCAGGCTGAACCTCGGCGGCTTCTGGTCTGCAAGCCGCCAGGGTGCGCCGTCGACCATGACGTCGAGGCGAGGGATCGGCTGCCGCGGGATGAGGGGCTGAAAGGTTGTCATCGCTCCGGGCTTTCTCCGTTGCTTCCTGAATTGAGTGCGCCGCGGCCGGCGCGGGTCAAGACCGAGCCTACCAAACTCCGACGTTTCCCATCGAGGCCCATGGCTCCTGCTTCGGCAACGCCGTGCCCTTCTGGATCAGCTCGATCGAAATCTGATCCGGCGTTCGGATGAAGGCCATGTTGCCGTCGCGCGGCGGGCGGTTGATCGTGATGCCCTCCTTCGTCAGGCGCGCGCAAGTGTCGTAGATGTCGTCGACCTCGAAGGCGAGATGGCCGAAATTTCGGCCGCCGGTATAGACCTCCGGATCCCAGTTGAACGTGAGCTCGATCGGTGTCTTCTCGTCGCCCTCTGAAGCGACGAACACGATCGTATAGCGCGCCTTCTCGTTAGTGACGCGGCGTGTCTCGCGCAGTCCGAGCTTTGCGAAAAATGCGACCGACTGGTCGAGATCGGTGACACGGATCATCGTATGCAGGTATTTGGCGCCCAAGTTTCCTCTCCTGCCGCTTCGGCGCTGCTCGCCGATGAAACTCGCCTAAGGACATCATATGATATGATGAGCGTCAAGCTTCCGCCCCGCAAATCCGCGTGAGCGGAGCGCGGGCTCACTACGAGGTGGCGAGTTGGCGTGCCGCGATGAACCCGGGCTGGGCGCCTCGCGTCCGTTTCAGGCGGTCGCGCGGATTTTTGCGAGCCGCGTCGCCTGCGCCTCGTTCACCGACCCCGGCGGGGCGCGGCCTTCTAGGATCGCGGCGCATTGGCGGACCGTCTCCAGTGCTTGGTGGGCCGTGGATTCGGGCGTAAGCCCACCGATATGCGGCGTCGCGATGACGTGTGGATGCGCCGCCAAGCTCGGCGACGGCATTTGATCGGCGGCGCGTCCGACGTCGAGCGCAGCGCCGGCGATCTTTCCTTCCGCGAGCGCCGCCGCAAGCGCGGCTTCGTCGACGAGGTTGCCGCGCGACGCGTTGATGAGATACGCGCTCGGCTTCATCTGGCCGAACACGCGCGCTCCCATCAGGTTTTCGGTCTCCGCGTTGGCAACGGCGAGGCAGACCACGAAATCCGCAAGTTGCAAGAGGGTCGTGAGATCGGCGCGCTCGACGCCGGGCGGCATCTCGACCGCGTAGGGGTCGCTCGCCACGACGCGCATCCCGAGCGCCAGCGCGAGCTGCGCAAGGTGCCGCCCGATGGCGCCGAGGCCGATGATGCCGATCGTGCTTCCCTCAAGCTGCCGGCCCATGCGCGCCTCGGGCCGGTCGCCCGCTCGGTAGGCGAGGGCGGCGTCCACCACGCCGCGCGCAAGCGCGACCATGTAGCCGATGATGAGCTCGGAGACCGCAGCCATGAACCCCGGGCTCGCGTGCGTCACGAGCACGCCGTTGCGGGAGGCGGCGTCGACGTCGATGTTGCGGATGTCGACCGCGACCCGCACGAACGCCACGAGGTTCGGCAAAGCGTTGAAGATCTCGGCCGGTCCGGGCGTGGCGCGGTCCGACACGATGATCGCGCAATCCTCGGCGAGCGCGATGACTTGGCGCGGCGTCAACAGGGTTTCGCCTTCGTTCAGGCGGACGGTGCCGAGCCGGCGGAGGCCCGCAAGCGCCTCGGCGCCGTAATAGTTGGCCCGAGCGGTAGCGGTCGAAGTCAGAAGCAGGGTCGGCAAGCGCGCAATTCTCCAATTTGTGGGCGAGATCGTAGTCAGGTCATCATATGACATGACTAGTAGCATTGCAATTCGGCAAGCGGGCCGACGAGGGATTTTGCTGGAAAGGCCGCGCCTATCTGTCGTTGCGACGCGAGGCGCGATCGGAGCCGCCGAACGCTCGGTCCTGATTTTTCGCTTCGAATCTTTTCCGGAAACGGGCGTCCGTTCTTGCCGCCAGAAATCTTCTGGTGATACTATGACCATGTCAATCACACACTACGCCAATCGAAATGGGAGGGTGCTTCAATGAAGGGTGTGGGTCTTGGCGGAGCCTTGCTCGCCACGGCGCTGTGCGGAGTGCCGATACACGCCGCCGACGCCGAAGATAATGTCGTAAAGATCGGCGTCGTCGGAGCCGAGACTCGGGCGGTTTCGTTTCCGCCGGCAACACCATCGGGGCTGCGGTGAAGCTCGCGGTCAAGGAGATCAACGACGCCGGCGGGTTCAAGGTCGGCGACAAGACTTACAAGCTCGAAGCCTACTATCGCGACGATCGCACCAATATCGACACCGCCATCGCGGCGGCGCGCGAGCTTGTCAACGATGTCGGCGTCTCGGCGATCTGGGGCACCGAATCGCACGACTTCTCGGTCGCCATGACCAAGATCACCGGTCCGGCCAAGGTTCTTCAGTTCACCGGCAACAGCTCGCTCGGCGGCCTGCTCGACGACGCGTCGGTGGCGCCCGGCGGTCCTGAGCACTACGCGTTCCAGACCGAGCCGCAGGAGTTTGAGCGCAGCGGCAGCACCGCCAACGGCGTGTTCAAGCTGCTCCCGCCGTTGATGGATCCGAAGCCGACGAAGTCGGTCATCCTGGTGGCCGACGACCTTGGCGGCCAATACCTGACGAAGCACTACATCCTTGCGCTCGAATTCGCACGGCCAGACGGTCGATCGTATCTTCTATCCGCCGGACACGACCGACTTCACGGCGCTGCTGACCCGCATCAAGGGCGAGAAGCCTGACATCGTCCACATCTGGTACAATCCCGGACGAGACGCTCGTCGCGCTCCCGCAGGCGATCCAGCTCGACGTCGCGCCGGCCTACTTCGTGATCGGCGTCGATCCCGGCGTGTGGAAGGACCGCAAGCTGACCGCTCCCGTGCCGGTGACGATCAGCTGCATCGCGCTCTGCTGGGGCCAGCCTCCGTCGCAGAAGGTGACCGACTACTTCAACCGCTACTTCGGTCTTGGAGCGCAGCAAGGGCCGCAGGCTTCGGTCTCGCTGCTCTACTATGACTACGTCCACTGGTACGTCGAGGCGCTGACCGCGGTCGGCAAGGTCGACGATCCCGACGCGGTCGTGGATTATCTGCTCAACTCAAAGCACGACGGCGTGCTCGCGCAGGTGCCGCTTCAGTTCAACGCGCACCATCAGGTGATGGGCGTTGCGACCGAGGTGTGCCTGGTCAAGCCGAACACGTCCGACAGCTTCGACTGCGCGCTCGAGCAGCCGCCGGCAACTCCTCCCCCGGCGACCCGGGCGGCTAGACGCGCGGGCGTAAAGAGCGGGAGACGGGCGATCTGAAATCCTAAGAGCGTCCGTTTCCCGTTTGCGCCTTTTCCTCTATCGTCTTCGCACTGAAACGGCTCCCGTTGCAGTTGGCATGTAACGCGCCGAGACATAGAACAACTGCAGTTGGTCAGCGATGGAAATATTCATCCAGCAGCTCGTGAACAGCTTGTCTCTCGCGAGCGTTATTATTCTGATCGGCATAGGTATCACGATTATATTTGGGCTGACGGGCATCATCAATTTCGCCCACGGCGAGTTTCTCATGGTCGGCGGCATGGTGACCTGGGCGCTGGTCAGCCACGGGGTCAATTTCATCGTCGCCATGCTTGCGGCGGCCTGT
Source organism: uncultured Alphaproteobacteria bacterium (assembly GCA_963778625.1). Taxonomy (GTDB): domain Bacteria; phylum Pseudomonadota; class Alphaproteobacteria; order Rhizobiales; family Afifellaceae; genus DASWJZ01. The sequence continues at coordinate 15,599 of CAVZVB010000003.1, read as the reverse complement.
ATCGTGGCGGCGCTCGGTTTCGCGCTCGAACGCGGCATCTTCCGCTTCACGCTGGCGCGGCCGATGAACGGCTTCATCGTCTCGCTCGGTCTGATCGTGCTCCTGCAGCACGTCGTCATCCGCATCTGGAATTCGCACCAGAAGAGCATTCCCGACCCCGTCGGCATCGTCTGGGAGGTTGGCGGCGTGCGCATCATCGCCATGCGCGTCGTGGTCGTGGCGGTGACTGCGCTCGCCGTCGGGCTGACCTTCTTCGCCATCACGCGCAGCCGCTACGGCCTCGCGCTCCGCGCCAGCGTCGCCGACCAGGAGACCGCCGCGCTGATGGGCATTCCCGTGCGTCGTTACGTGACGGCGGTTTTTGCCTACGGCAGTTTCCTCGCCGGGCTCGGCGGCGCGATGATGATCGCGCTCTTCCCGATCACCCCCTTCGTCGGGAGCGTGGTCGTGGTCAAAGGCTTTGCCGTCGCGCTGATCGGCGGGCTCGGCAACGTCACCGGCGCGGTGGTCGCCGGCTTGATCCTCGGCCTCGTCGACGGCCTCAGCGCCGGCTACGGAATTCCGGAATGGACCGACGCCTATTCGTTCGCGATGATGATCCTCATTCTCCTCCTGCGGCCGCAAGGGCTGCTCGGCGGGACGGAAGGGCCGCGCAGTGTCTAGCGAGGCGGCGGGAGAGTTGAACAGCCTCGCGCGCGTCGCGCCGGTCCGCATCGAGCGGCGGCCGGTCGCCGGGCTGACGCTGGATCGAATCGTCGTCGCGGCGGTGATCGCGATCGGCCTCTTGGCGATCCCGTGGCTCGAGCCGAGCTACCGCTTCCTCTCGATCGCGATCTCGACCGGCACCGCCGCGATCACGCTTTACGGCCTGAGCGTGCTCTTCGGGCAGGCCGGCATCCTGTCGATCGGCCACGCCGCGCTGATGGGCGTCGGCGGCTACGCGGCGGCGATGCTGGCGGGGCGCTTCGGTTTCGGGTTCTGGGCGGGGATACCGTTCGCGATGGTCGCCTCGGCGCTCGTCGCCGGCCTGCTCGGCCTCTCCTCGCTCCGCGTGGCGGGACACCACTTCATCATCATCACCTTCGCCTTCGGCTCGCTGTTCAGCATCGCGCTGACCAACGGCGGCAGCTTCACCGGCGGCGCGACCGGCCTCGACGTCGATCCGATCGGCACGCTCTTCGGCGTCAACTTCGACAAGCTCCACAATTACTACCTCCTCGTCGCCGTGATCCTCTTGATCAGCATCCTGATCACCTTCCTGATATCGATCTCGTCCTATGGCCGGACGCTGCGCGCGATCCGCGAGAACGAGCCGCTGGCGCAGGCCGTCGGCATCAACACGCGCATGCACAAGCTCGGCGCCTTCATGCTGAGCGGGCTCTTCGCCGGCCTCGCCGGCATCCTGCAGGCCTATTATCTCCGCCACATCTCGCCGACGCTCTACGGCGCGTTCCCGAGCGTCTATCTGGCGCTGATGGTGATGGTGGGCGGCCCGCGCATGCTCTTCGGTCCGCTTGCCGGCGCGACGATCGTCAACTTCCTGCCCGAGATCTTGAACCTCGACCCGGTCGATTCGCGCATCGCCTACGGAATCGGGCTGATCGCGGTGATCATGTTCCTGCCGGGCGGCGCCGTGGCCGGGATCATGGACATCTACCGTTGGCTCTGGGCGCGGCGGCGGAAGGCGTGAGCATGCCGGGGCTCGAAGTCAAAGGGCTGCGCAAGGCGTTCGGAGGCGTCGTCGCCTTGGCGGGGATCGATGTCTCGATCGGGCTCGACGAGATTCTCGGCATCGTCGGGCCGAACGGATCGGGCAAGACCACGCTCTTCAACGTCATCACCGGCGCGCTTTCGCCGACGGCCGGAGAGATCCGCTGGCTCGGCAAGGATATCACCGGCAAGCCCGCCTACGAGATCGCGCGCCTCGGCATCGCACGGAGCTTCCAGCAGGCGATGGCGTTTCCGGAGCTGCCGGTGCACGAGAACGTACAGATCGCCTGGGAACACGGGAGCCGCGCCTCCGCTTCACCGTGGAAATCCTCCGACGCGCTCCTCGATTTCGTCGACCTTGCGGCATTCCGCACGGCGACGGCCGGGACGCTGCCATTCGGAAGCCTTCGCAAGCTCGGTATTGCCGTCGCGCTTGCGGCGAACCCGCGCCTGCTTCTTCTCGACGAGCCGGCCGCCGGCCTGAACGACACGGAGATGGAGCAGCTCGCTGCGCTGATCGGCCAGATTCCGGCGATGGGGATCGGCGTCTGCGTGATCGATCACGACATGGATCTGATCGTGTCGCTATGCGGCCGGCTCGTGGTTCTCGATTTCGGCACCAAGATCGCCGAGGGGCCGCCGGCGAGCGTTCTCAACGATCCCAAGGTGCTTGAAGTGTATCTGGGGACCGAAGCATGACGCTCCTGGAGGTCCGCACGCTCGACACGGCCTACGGCGCGATCGCCGTCAATCGCGACGTCTCGCTTCGCGTCGAGGAGGGCGAGATCGTCACCATCCTCGGCCCGAACGGCGCCGGCAAGACGACGCTACTGCGTTCAGTTTCCGGGCTGCTTCGGCCGAATGCCGGATCGATCCTGTTCCAAGGCAAAGAGGTAGCCGCCGAGACGGCGGACCAAAGGGCCAACCGCGGCATCGTGATGGTGCCGGAGGGGCGCCGCATCTTCTCCTCGCTGACGGTGCGCGAGAATCTCCGCCTCGGCGCCTACGCACGCAAGGACCGCGACGCGGTCGAGGCGGATATCGAGCGGATGGAAGCGTATTTCCCGATTCTCGCCGAGCGCCGCCACCGCAAAGGCGGGCAGCTCAGCGGCGGACAGCAGCAGATGCTGGCGATCGCGCGTGGCCTGATGGCGAGGCCGCGCATCCTCCTGCTCGACGAGCCGTCGCTCGGGCTCTCGCCGCTGTTGGTCAAGGAGCTGCGCGAGGTGATTTTGGAAGTGCGCAATCGCTTCGAGGCGGCGGTGCTCCTCGTCGAGCAGAACGCGGGGCTCGCTTTCGCGGTCGCCGACCGCGGCTATCTCATGAACAGCGGGCGGATCATCGCCACGGGAACGACGGCAGAGCTGCGCGACGCGCGGCTCGTGCGCGAGCTCTATCTCGGCACTGGACGCATCGAGGCGGCGCGCTCCAAGACGCAGGCGCCGGCCGAGCCGCGCCCGAACCTTGGCACGTCGGTTCGGTGATGGCTGCGCGCGGACCCTCGCAGGCGCGCGAATCGAAGGCCGCGGCCGCGCATGAATCGGGAATGAAGATCCGGCGGATCGGGCGCGCGGCGCATCTCCCGGCGCAGGTCGCCGGGGAGATCGCTGCCCAGATCATGTCCGGCCGCATCAAGCCGGGGGAGCGCCTGCCCACGGAGCCGCAGCTCGCGAGCCGCTTCGGCGTCAGCCGCACCGTCGTGCGCGAAGCGATCGCGAGGCTCAGAAGCGAAGGGGTCGTGCGCTCCAAGCAGGGGGCCGGGGTCTTCGTCATCGAGGCCGGCTCGCAGCCGACGCTGCGCATCGACCGCGAGCTGCTGCACGACCGCTCGCACTTCAGGAACCTGTTCGAGCTTCGCGCGATGCTCGAGATCCACACCGCCGGCCTCGCCGCCGAAAGGCGCGACGCCGCGGCGATCGCCGCGATCGCCGCAGCACTTCAGCACTTGCACTCGTGCCCGGTTCCGATCCGGCATCGGTTGACGCCGATCTCGATTTTCACGGCGCGATCGCTCAGGCGACGGGCAACACCTTCATCGCCGCCTTCATCCGGTTCATCTCCTCGCAGATCCGCGAGAGCATCGTGGCGACGCGCCGCCACACCGATCCGGAGAAGAGCGCACGCACCACCTACGCGGAGCACACCGCGATCTACGAGGCGATCCGCCAAGGCGACCCGACCGCGGCGCGGCGCGCGATGCGCCGGCACATCGCCCACGCAATGGTCCGCCTCGGCGTTTAGGAGACGCACGTTGGGTGGTGGTGCTCGCGTCGCCATAGCAGCGATGGGCAGTGCACTCGGCGCTGGTGGTGGTCCTTGAGTGCCTCATCTATCGAGAGATGAGGCAGCTTCCTCATTTGTGTCGCTCCGGATTTTGAACCGAGGGAGGGGTGGAGAAGGACTGAGGGTCATCATGAAGGATGACATTCAGTAAAGAAGAGCGGACCGCCATTTTGCCATTATAATTGATGAAACCCAGCTTGCGGAACTTGTTCATGAAATGGCTGACACGGGAACGCGTGGTGCCGATCATCTCCGCAAGCGTCTCCTGACTGACTTTGGGGACGACGCGTTCCGTTTCGCTTTCCTCGCCGAAATTAGCCAACAAGAGGAGAGCCCGCGCCAGGCGCTTTTCAACTGGATTGAACAGCTGATCGACCAGGTCTGCCTCAATGCGGCCCCTTCGCTTCAAGAGATGCCCAATGAACAGTATGTCCAATTCCGGCTCGTGATGCAGGGCACGGATCATGGCCTGCTTTTCCAAACGCATGACCGTGGATTCGGTCAGTGCGTGGGCTGTTGTGATGCGGAGCGGTTGGCCGGTAAGGCAACCTTCACCAAAGAATTCATCCGACCCCAGAATTGCCACCACGGCTTCCTTGCCTTGCTCGTTCAAGACCGTGATTTTGACGTTCCCCTCAATGACATAAAAGATCGCGTCTGCAGGATCGTCTTGCGAGAAGATGATCTCGTCTTTCCGGAATCTCGAAAGGCTGCGACCGCCGTTCGCCTTCGTGAGAAAGGCCTTCGGATCAAATGGCAGCTCTGCTCTGCGCGCCATGTAGGCCTCCTCGTTGACCTCCGTTTCTTCCGGTAAACGCGCTTGGCTTCTCACCCGCAGGGGCATTGAGCAAAACTGCTCAGCCACCGGCTTAGGAAACGCATATCAACTCGATCGCAATGGAAGAGTAGGTGACGGAGGCCGTCATGCAGATGATCGTGCAAGCCAACATCGATAAATTCAATCTGCTGCTCAAAACTGAAACCGATCCCACGAAGCGCGCGATGATTCTTCGGCTCCTGGCGGAGGAGAAGGAAAAATTCAGATTCGCAATCGCAAACAAGGAGCTGCTTAGGAAGTGATCTGAAGATCCTCGCCCCAAAGCCGCCAATGTGTCGGCTGAATTTCTACACGCCCCTTCGTTGAAGGATCGAGCCATGCACAACCCTCTTTTTGGCAAGGGAACACCAGCGCGTGCACGCCTTGCCTGTCCATCACGCACACCTCCAAATCGACGCCCGTCGGGGCGTTCGAAATTTCCTGCCACGTTCGAGGCAGTGAATGGATTTGTGCCATGGTCTCCAGTAGCCAGGCGCGCCCTCGAGCGCATTGACGCATATCAACACCCGCGCCGAAGCCCCCGCCCGGAAAATCGCCCTTTTTGCCCTGTGGGAGCCTCGCCGGCCAAGCGCAGTTCGGGCGCTTCGGGAAGGCCTCACCATGAGGCGAATTCCAGATCGACTTCGCGGTGCGCTTGGCGGCTGATTCTCAATCTCGGATGCGGAGACAACTCGGTCACAATCCCCGCAGGAAACCCGCGGCTGCAAGAAAACATAGTCGGTGTTGATCGGGATCAAGACGAAGCGCCGGAGCCTAGCTATTCTTCATTTGAAGTCAGTTCATGGCGCGGCTTGTGGAGGAAGAACGATGGATAGGGATCGTGTCGCCGGGTCGGCGAAGGTTGTCAAAGGCAAGATCAAGGAGGCAGTCGGCAAGGCAGTAGGTGACACCAAGCTGGAGTCGCAGGGCAAGGTCGACAAGATCGAGGGCAAGGTTCAGAACGCCGTCGGCGGCTTTAAGGACACGCTCAGAGGCAAATAGGCGTTTGTGGGAGCGCGTCCATTCGTTGCGTGCAGGGAGCGCTGGCCACGGAGCCCGACTGAGACGAACAGATTATGAGTCGCAACGGTCTCTATCTCCTGCTCGGCGCTTTGGTCGTCGTAATCGTCGTTATCGGCTACCTGCTCTACCAGGAGCGACAGAAGACAAGCGGTATAGACATCAACGTCGGCAAGGGGGGTATTTCGGTCGAGACGAAGTAGTCAACTCCACTGAAAAGGGCTTCTTCGCTTGGCCAAGTGTTCGATTAGGCGCTGCAACAGGAGATGGTCATGTCACTGGGGCTCATTCTTGTCATCATTCTCGTAATCTTTCTGCTCGGCGGCTTCAGTGGCCGCTTCGGCGGCTACGGCTACGGCTTCGGTCACGGTGGCGTCGGGGTCATCGGCATCATACTGATCATAGTCGTCGTGCTGCTTCTCATGGGCCGGCTTTGATGTGACGGGCCAAATGCCGGATGAGCCGTCTTCGCCTGCATCCTGAAAATCATCTGGTTTCACGCATCGGGTGGCTGAGGGCGGCGGTTCTGGGAGCCAACGATGGCATCGTCTCGACCGCAAGCTTGATCGTCGGCGTCGCCGCCGCTGCAGCGAAACCGAGCGATGTCTTGATAGCGGGCGTTGCGGGTCTGGTGGCGGGCGCCATGTCCATGGCGGCGGGCGAATACGTCTCGGTCAGCTCACAGGCCGACACCGAACATGCGGATCTCGCACGTGAACGAAAAGAGCTGAGTGCGGACAGCGCGGCCGAGCACGAGGAACTCGCCGACATTTACGTCAGACGCGGCGTCGAGCCTGATCTCGCCCGCCAAGTTGCGAAACAGCTAATGGCGAAAGATGCCCTCGCGGCGCACGCCCACGATGAACTGGGCATCTCGGAAATCACTACCGCCCGCCCCGTCCAGGCGGCCCTGACGTCGGCCGCGACCTTCTCGGTAGGCGCTGCCATGCCATTGTTGGCCGTCCTAGTGTCGCCCAATAGCTTGCTTGTGCCGATCGTCTCCGCGGCCTCGTTGTTGTTCCTCGCTCTGCTGGGCGCGATTGGCGCACGCGCCGGGGGCGCGAATGTCCTGCGCGCCACCGCGCGCGTAACTTTCTGGGGCGCGTTGGCCATGGCGCTCACGGCCGGCATTGGTGCGATGTTTGGGACAGTGGTTTGAAGTGCGGCTTTGCCAATTTTCTCCTACGTTCGGCTCATGGGATTCGAGCCCGAGCGCTTCGGGAAACGTTCGTGCCGGCTGAGCCTCGGGGGCGTTGATTTGTCAGCTCCACAATACCGCGCTGTTGAGCGGCTCAGCGCGGGCCGTGAAGGTCAACGGCTGAGTGCTTCATAGGCGCGCGCCCAGGCGATAAGCCCGTCGCGAAAACTCTGCAGGCGGAAGAACTCGTTCGGAGCGTGGTAGTCCTCGTCGGACGTGGCGAAGCTGAAGAACACGGTCGGTGCGCCGAGCTGTTCCTTGAAAACCGTGCCGATCGGCACGGTGGCCCCCATCGCGACACGGAGCGGCTTCCGACCATGAAGCCCACCAAGAATTTCTTCGAGCACGTTGAGCGCCGGCAGTTCCGGATCGAGTGCGAATGCGGGCGTTCCAGGGCCGTGACGCACGAGCTCGAACGTGCAGCCCGTCGGCATGTGCGCCGCCACGTGCCTGCTGATCGCATTGAACACGCGGTCGGGAACCTGGCCGGCGACGAGCCGGCAGGTGATCTTCACCGTCGCCGCCGCCGGGATGACGGTCTTCGTCCCCGGGCCGGTGTATCCGCCGACGATGCCGTTGAGCTCCAGCGTCGGCTCAAGCCACTGCCGCGTCAGGAGCGTCGCGCCGTTAGGTAGCGGCTCGGGACGCGGCGCGCCGACCTCGTCGAAATAGCGGCCCGAGTCGAATCCGACCGCGGCGATGGCTTCCCGGATGCGCGGGTCGGGCGGCGTGGCACCGTCGAGAAAGCCTTCGACAGCAACGCGCCCATCGGAGTCGTGGAAGCTGGCGAGCAAAGCGGCGAGCGCGCGGATGGGATTCGGTGCGCTGCCTCCGTGTCGACCCGAGTGGAGATCCTTCGCGGCGCCCGTCACAATCAGGTCCAGAGCGAGCATGCCGCGGCTCGCGATGGTGAGCGACGGCAGGTCGGCTCGCCACATTGCGCCATCCGCAGAGACAACGAGGTCGCAGGCGAGCCGCTCCCGGAGTAACGCAACGGCGGCGGCGAAGTGCGGGCTGCCGCTCTCTTCCTCGCCTTCGATCAGCATCTTCACGTTGAGCGGCAGCGCACCGCGCAGCTTGAGGAAGGCCTCGGCGACCAGGATCGGGATGAGCAACGGACCCTTGTCGTCGGAGGCGCCGCGCGCGTAGAGGCGATCGTCGCGCATGTCCGGATCGAACGGTGGCGTCTTCCATTTGTCGAGCGGATCGGGCGGCTGCACGTCGTAGTGCCCGTAGACGACGATGGTCGGGGCGCCAGGAGCCTTGCACCATTCGCCGTAGACGACGGGATGGCCGGCGGTCGGCACTTCCTCCACGTGCTCGAAGCCGGCGCGACGCAGCCGCGCCGCAACGAATGCGGCCGCGCGCAGGACATCTTCTTTGTGCACCGGATCGGTACTGACGCTTGGGATGCGGCAGAAGGCCTTCAGCTCGTCGACATAGTCGGGGAAGCTCGCGGCGAGATGCGCCTCGATGTCGCTCACTTGCCGCCGTCCACGCTGATTACCTGCCCGGAAACCCAGCCGGCGAAGTCGGAGGCGAGGAAGAGAACCATGTGCGCAATGTCCTCGGCACTGCCGAGGCGCTTCAGCGCGACCGACTGGATCAAGCGCGCCTGCCCGTCAGCCCCCATCGCCTCCCACTGCCGTTCGGTCGTCGGGTTGGAGCGCACGAAGCCCGGCGCGACGTTGTTGACGGTGATGTTCCAAGGCCCGAGCTCATGCGCGAGCTGGCGCGTGAGCCCGATCTGCCCTGCCTTGGCGCTCGCGTAGGCCTGTATGCCAGTGAGACTGATCCCGAGGCCGGCGCCGCTCGAAATGTTGATGATGCGGCCGTACTTGCGGGCCTTCATGCCCGGCGCCACCGCCTGGCACATGAAGAAGACGCCGGAAAGGTTGGCGGCGACGATCGCATGCCAATCGGGCTCGTCGATCTCCTCGAGCGGCCGGCCGACCTGACCAAGGACGCCTCCGGCGGCATTGACGAGAGTGTCGACGGGACCGTCGGCGGCCTCGATTTCGTCGACGGCGGCGTGAACGGCATCGCGGTCGGTGACGTCGAGCTCCCTTGCGCGGCAGGTATCGCCCGCGGCCTCCACGCTCGCGGGCAATTCGCCTCCCCGGATATCGCAGGCGATGACCTCGGCGCCGCGACGGGCGAAGCCGACGGCGATCGCGCGCCCGATGCCATGCGCGGCGCCGGTGACGATCGCCCGGCGGCCGTGAAAGCCGATGTTCACGTTTGAGCGACCGCGACGGGCTCCGGCGCCGCGCGGTCGAGGGCATCGAGAGCGGCGGGGCTGAGCGCCTCGCGCCCATCCTCCACGGCATGGATAGCGCCGATGACTGCGGCGGTGATCGGTGTCGTCAAGCCGTAGGCCGCGCCGATCGTGACGATGGGGCCGAGCTGCGCGTCGACCTCGGTCCGGCGCTTGCGAACGGCAAGATCGCGCCAGATGCCGGAGTGCGACTTTGTCGAGCGGCGATTGTGCGCAACCATCTCGTCGAAGCTCTGCCCGATGATCTCCGCCGATGCTTCCGGCAGGAAGGCCTCCGGATAGAAGCCGTCGAAGGTCTCCAAGGCGACCCCCTCGGCCGCTGCGACAGCCGCGACCTCACGGCCGAAGCGGATAAAGAAATCTCTGTAACGTGGGTCGTCCAGAAGATCGGCGATGGATTCATTCGTGATCGCCGTCGCGAAAAGAAGAGCGCCATAGATCATCTTGGACCAGAGGAAGCCCCAGATGTTCTCGGTGAGCACCGCCCGCTCATCGAACCTAAGGAGCAGTTTGTGGAGCTCCCCGATCCGCCGCGTGCGGCTTCCGTCGAGCTCGCCGACCACGACCGCGCCACGCCCGCCGAACTCAACGACACCGGGCCGCATGTAGTCCGCGCCGAAATTCACAAAGCAGCCGACCGTCCGTTCGACGCCGACGATCTCCGCGATGACACGTTCGTTCAAGCCGTTCTGCACTGAGGCGACATAGCCGTCGCTTGCGAGATGGGGGCGGAGGCTCCGCGTCGCGACTTCGGTGTCGTGCGCCTTCACGCAGAGCAGGATGCGGTCGTATGTGCCTTCGACCTGATCGGGCGTCAGCGCCTTCGCCGACGCGACATGCGGATCGACGGGGCCGATGATCTGGATGCCGCCACTGTTGATCGCCGCGACGTGGTCGGCGTCGCGGTCGACGAAGATCACGTCCTCGCCCGCGCGCGCCAGCGCTGCGCCGATGGTGCCGCCGATCGCGCCGGCGCCCCAGACGGCAACCGGGCCGGTCATGACCATGGGCCCTCGATCAGTGCGCGCGTCTCCTCCACCGCGACGGCCCAGATCGCCAGCATATCCTCGTCCGGCCGCTCGTAATAGCCGCCGAAATTGCCGTCGCCGAGATAAGCGCGCACCCCCGCTGGGTCCATGACGCGCATGCGGGCGAAGTCGATCATCGGCTTCATCTGACTCGGCTGGACGACGTCGGCGAGCCGCGTCCAGGGGAAGTTCTCCATCCAGGAGGCGTGCGAGGCGACCTTGTCGATCTCCTCCACCTTGGCGAACGTCTTCGGTGCGTTCCACCAGTTGTGGAACTTGACCGCGACGCCCGGATTGTCGGCCTGCCATTCGATGGCGGCGCTCTGCGCCGGCTGGTTGCCGCCATGCCCGTTGACGAGGCAGACGCGGCGGAAGCCATAGCCCTTCAGGCTGTCGAGGATATCGCGGATGATCCTCACATAAGTGCCGACGCGGAGGCTGACGCTCCCCGGATAGGCGAGGAAGTAGGGGGTGATGCCGTAGGCGAGCACCGGAAAGACCGGCACGCGGAGCGGCTCAGCCGCCTCCAGCGAGACCCGCTCGGAGAGAATGCTGTCGACCGAGAGGCTGAGCCCTGCGTGCTGCTCCGTGCTCCCGAGCGGCACGACGGCCCGGTCGTCGCGCTTCAGATACGCTTCGACCTGCGACCAGTTCATCTCGCTGATTTTCACGATGCTTCCTTTTCCAGCGACAGCTCCGCGGGCTCCTGCTCGCGGAGCTGCGGAACGATGACGCGCTCGATCTCGGAGGGATCCGGAATATGACGGTACTCGATGGCGGTCGCTTCCGGCGCGAGGCGCTCGAGGACCGATTCCGCGCCGCTCGAATAGATGACGACACCGGCCTCGGCGACCGTCTCGTCGAGTTCCGGCGCTTCGAGCGCCGTGGCGGCGACGCGCGCGACATGCGGGGCGAAGCGCTGAACGCCCGTCTTCATGATGGGCAGGAACTCAGGGAACCGCGAGACGACCGCGACCGAGGCGAGCGGGCTCAGCGACGCGAGCGCCAGCCGCGTCTCCTCCGATGGGATGAAGCTGATCGCGACGACCGGTGTGTTGGGCAGGAGCGCTTCGACCTCACGATGACGGTTGGCGAAGGTGACAACGAGATCGGCGGAGGCGATATCGTCGCGTAGCTCAGAGTCGCCGCGGATCGACTCGATCGTAGCCGGCTCGACCGTCGCAAGCCCCGTCAGCCTCTCGGCGATGAAGCGGGCATAGCTCGCCGTCGCTTGCCGAAAAAGCCCGAGCATAACGACGCGCGCGCGACGGCGGCTCCTGGCGCGGTGGAAGACGCGCGAGGTGAACAGCGCAGCAAGCTCGCTCGCCTTCAGACCGAGCGCGAGCCCATCCTCGATGAGCCGGTCGACGCGCCGGTAGAGGCTGGTCGCATCGACCGTCGCGCCCGTCCTTGCCTTCGAGCTGCCGGCGACGAACGTGCCGGAGCCGGCGCGGGTCTCGATCAGCCCCGCCTCCTTCAGCTCGCGGTAGACCTGGCTGACGGTCATCGGAGCGATGCCGACCTGATCGGCGAGTTCGCGCACCGAGGGCAGCCGCTCGCCCGCGGCAAGCTCGCCATAGGCGATGCCGTATTCGATCAGGCCCCGCAATTGCACGCCGAGGGACACCGACAGCTCGCGGTCCACGTAGAGCATCATGAGGCGTTTCTTCCCACTGTGTATTAGCGAACTAGCACACCCGCAGTGATCCCCACAACTGGCTGATATGTGCGGAAGTTATGGCACAAACGCCTAGTTTTCGAGCATGCCCACAGCGTTGACACTGCGTGGAACGACGGATAGCGTTCTAGTCTTCTGTAACGCCTTTCGAGGCACCGACCGGGGGGCTTGAGCATCATGAAGCACCTGATGAAGACGACCGCGCTCACGCTGGCAGTGTTGGCGGCGGGCTCGACCGCGTTTGCGAGCGAGCGCGGCGGCACGATGACCTATGGCCGCTACGCCGACAGCCTCTTTCTCGATCCGGTGCTGAACGACGCCAACGTCGACATCTGGATCCTGTCGAACCTCTACGACACGCTGCTCGAGCCGACCGACGACGGCAAGGGCGTCGAGCCTGGCCTTGCCGAGGAGTGGAAGGTCGCCGACGACGGCATGACCGTCACGCTGACCCTGCGTGACGGCATCAAGTTCTCCGACGGCTCGCCGATCACCACCGAGGACGTGAAATGGTCGCTCGAGCGCGCCGCGAAACCCGACAATGGCATCTGGGGCTTCCTGATCGAGTCGATCGACCACGTCACCGCCCCGGACGACAAGACCGTTGTCATTGCGCTGAAGCACCCCGACCCGGCCATCGTCCCGGCGCTGCACCGTCTTCAATACGCAGATCATGCCGGAGAAGGCCTTCGAGGCCACGCCCGGCGACACCGACGCAGACAAGGCCAAGGCCTTCGCCGAGCATCCGATCGGCTCCGGCCCCTTCATGTTCGCAGTCGTGGGAGCGCGGCTCTGAGATGAAGCTTGTCCGCAATCCCTATTATTGGCGCATGGGCGACGACGGAAAGCCGCTTCCCTATCTCGACGGCATCACCTTCGAGGTCATCCCCGACGACGCCACCCGCATCCTCAAGCTCAAGTCGGGCGAATTCGACGGCGCCGAGTTCATCCCCTACGCCCGCGTCGACGAGCTGAAGAACGACGCGGACCTCAACATGGTGCTCTTCCCCTCGACGCGCGTGCAGTACGTGACGCTCAACGTGCGTCCCGAGCTGAACGGCGCGCCGAACCCGCTTTCGAACGAGAAGGTGCGGCAGGCGATGAACTACGCGGTCGACAAGAACGCGATCATCCAGGTCGTGACGCACGGCGTCGGCACGCCGATGACATCCTACATGTCGACCGCCACGCCGCTGCACGTCGGCGACAAGCCGCTCTATCCGGTCGATGTTGAGAAGGCGAAGAGCCTGATGAAGGAAGCCGGCTTCGAGGACGGCTTCTCCACCAGCCTCCTGGTGCTCGCCGGCAACCAGGACGAAATCGGCATCGCGACCGCGCTGCAGCAGATGTGGGGCCAGATCGGCATCAAGCTCGATCTGCAGCAGGTCGACAACGCCACCCGCACCGACCAGTACCGCAAGGGCACCTTCACCATGCGCGCTCGGCGCCTGGACCGACGACATCGCCGACCCGAACGAGATCACCTCCTATTTCGCCTACTCGCCGACGATCGACTGCATCCACAGCGGCTGGAAGAACGAGGAGGCCGACAAGCTCTTCGAGGCTTCGCAGAAGGAGACCGACCCGGCCAAGCGGGCCGAGCACTACGCCAAATCCAGGAGATCTTCAACACCACGGGCCCGACCGTGCCGCTCTACGAGACGCCTTATCCGGTGGCGCTCGGCAAGAAAGTGAAGGGCTTCGTGCAGATCCCGCTCGGCAACAACATCTTTGCGGCGACCTATCTGGAGAAATAATCTAACGTCCTCGGGAGCGGCGACCGCCGCTCCCGCCACCGCGGACCTAATCGGGCAGGGGTCGGAGGCGCCGCGACTTGCCAGGCTTCATTCTCCGCCGGCTGCTGCAGCTCATCCCCACCTTCGCCTTCATCCTCGTGGTGATCTTCGTCATCGTGCGGCTGCTGCCGGGCGATCCGGCGAGCGCCATCCTCGGCGACCGCGCGACGGACGCCGACGTGGCCCGCATCAACGCGGAGCTCGGCCTCGACAAGCCGATCCCGGTGCAGTTCGGCATCTTCGTCGGAGCATGTCTTCCGCGGCGACCTCGGCGACTCGATCCATCTGCACATCTCCGGTCCTCGACCTCATTCTGCAGCGCCTGCCGGTCACGCTCTTGCTGACCGGCATGGCCGGGCTCATCGCCGTGCTGATGGCGGTGCCGCTCGCCTTCCTGGCGGCGCTCTGGCGCGGCAGCGCCACCGACGCCGGCATCCGCGGCGTCTTCCAGGTCGGGCTGTCGATGCCGGTCTTCTACATCGGCCTGCTCCTGCTAACCGTTCTTCGGCGCGCAATTGCATTGGTTCCCGGTAGGCGGCTATGGCGAGGGTTTCGCCGACCACATCTATCACCTCTTCCTTCCGGCGCTGACGCTCGCGCTCAGCCTCTCCGCGGTCCTGATGCGCAACCTGCGCGCCGCGATGATCGAGGTTATTGGCGCCGAATATGTCGATTTCGCCCGCGCCAAGGGTCTGAGCGCCAGGCTCGTCCTCGCCCGCCACGTGCTGCGCAACGCGCTGATCTCGACCGTCACGCTCTTCGGCCTTCGATCGGCACGCTTTTTGGCGGCGCCGTCATCACCGAGACGGTGTTCGCCATTCCCGGTGTCGGCCGGCTGATGATCGAAAGCATCTACGGCCGCGACTATCCGGTCATTCAGGGACTGACGCTGGCGCTCGCACTGCTGGTCTCGCTGATCTTCCTGCCACCGATCTCCTGCAGGCGGCGCTCGACCCGCGGATGGCCCGGTGACGGTCGCCGAGATCATCGATCGCGCAGTCCGTCACGCCGGCTCGCGGTTGCCACCGACGCTTGTCGCCGGCCTTCTCATTCTCGGCATGAGCACATTCGTTGCGATCGCGCCGCAGCTCTTCGCGCCCTACGACCCGCTCGCCTTCGACTATGGCGCTATTCTTGCAAGCCGCCAGTTGGGCGCATCCTTTCGGCACCGACAATTTCGGCCGCGACATGCTCTCGCGCATCCTCTGCGCCTATACGATCGACATGCAGATCGCGGTCTTCGCCACGATCGTCCCCTTCCTCGTCGGCACTCTGGTCGGCGCTTTCGTCGGCTATCGCGGCGGCCTGGTCGGAAGCGCTCTTCGGCCGCATCGTCGACGCGATCATCACCTTCCCCTTCCTCGTGCTCGTCATCGCCATCGTCGCGGTCCTCGGGCCCGGGCTGGAACATGTATGTCGCCGTCGGCGTGGTCG
Organism: uncultured Alphaproteobacteria bacterium; assembly: GCA_963778625.1. Lineage (GTDB taxonomy): Bacteria > Pseudomonadota > Alphaproteobacteria > Rhizobiales > Afifellaceae > DASWJZ01. Next base: position 357 of record CAVZVB010000003.1, on the reverse strand, counting down.
ACTGGGTCTTCTACGCCCGCCTGTCGCGGCCGAGATGAAGGTTCAGAGGCGGCTCGACTACGCCGCTGCCGGCCGCGTCATGGGCTACAGCCCCGCCCGCATCATTTTTCGCCATCTCCTGCCGAACGCCATCACGCCGGCGATCGTCTACTGGATGACCGACATGGCGCTCGCCATCCTGCTCGGGTCGAGCCTCGGCTATCTCGGCCTGGGCGCCCAGCCGCCCGCGGCGGAATGGGGCGTGCTCATCGCCGACGGCAAGAATTTCATGTCGACCGCCTGGTGGATTTCCATCTTTCCCGGCATCGCCATTGTCGTCACCGGCCTCGGCTTCAGCCTGCTTGGCGATGGCCTCGC
>CAVZVB010000002.1:0-49704 GCA_963778625.1 uncultured Alphaproteobacteria bacterium | reverse complement strand
CCGCCCCTCCAGCCGGCCGGCGGCTAGCCTCCAGCCCTACCGGCGCGCCCGCATGCGCGCGCATGAAGGCGGCTACTATCTGCGGCTCAAGGTGCGCGACCGGCCGGGCGCCTTCGCCGCCATCGCGCGGCGCATGGCGGACGCCGGCATCTCGCTCGATTCCATTCTGCAGCGGAACCGCCCGATCGGCTCGGCGCCGAAGCGCAGCACCGAGGAGGTGCAGCCGGTCACCATCATCACCCATTCCACCACCGAGCAGGCGGTGCGCGGCGCGCTGCAGATATCGAGGCGGAAGGCGAGGTCTTCGGGCGGCCGCAGATGATCCGTATCGAGGCGCTCTTAGACGGCGGGCAGAACCATGCGGCGAAGTCGATGCAGGGCGCACATGGATCGGATGCTGACGCTTGAGCTCGTGCGGGTGACGGAGCGAGCGGCGATCGCGGCGGCGTGCGCGCGCGGGCGCGGCGACGAGCAGCTCGCCGATCAGGCCGCGGTCGAGGCGATGTGGCGCGAGCTCAACCGTCTCGACGTGCGCGGGCCGCATCGTCGTTGGCGAGGGCGAGCGCGACGCGGCACCGAAGCTCTATGTCGGCGAAGAGGTCGGGACGGGGAAGGGCCCGGAGGTCGATATCGCCGTCGATCCGCTCGACGGGCGCACGCTCTGCGCCAAGAACCTGCCGACTCGCTCGCGGCGATCGCCGTTACGCGCCGGGGCGGGCTGCTCAATGCGCCGGACGTCTACATGGACAAGATCGCGATCGGCCCAGGCTATGCGCCCGACCTCGTCGACCTCGACATGCCGCCGGAGGAGGCGATCGAGCGGCTCGCCGAGGCGAAAGGCGTCAAGCCGCAGCGACATCTCCGCCTGCATCCTCGACCGCCCGCGCCACGCGCAAGCTGATCGAGCGCGTGCGCACGACCGGCGCCTCGATCCGGCTGATCGGCGACGGCGACGTGGCCGGCATCATCCACACGACCGATCCGGAGGTGACCGGCATCGACATCTATCTCGGCAGCGGCGGCGCGCCGGAGGGCGTGCTTGCCGCGGCGGCGCTTCGCTGCATCGGCGGCCAGATGCGCGGCCGGCTCGATCGTCGACAGCGAGCGAAAAGCGCCAGCGCGCCGAGGAGCGCAGGGCATCAAGCGACGCGAAGCGCGTCTACCGCGCCGAGGACATGGCGGCCGGCGATGTCCTCTTCGCCGCGACCGGCATCACCGACGGCAGCCTCTTCGCCGGCGTGCGCTTCGAGCGCGACAGCGCGCACGACCTACTCGATCGTAACGCGCTCGGAGACCGGCACGCAGCGCTGGATCCGCGCCGCGCCACCGGAACGGAGAGAAGTGGCCTTCGACGGATCTGACGCTCTTCGGCCTTCTGGCCGTGACCGCGATGCTCGGCTTCTATGCGCTTGAGCACCGGAGTCCCTGGTTCATCCTCGCCTTCTCCGGGCCTGCCTGCTTCGCCTCGCTCTACGGATTCCTGAGCGGCGCGTGGCCGTTCGGGGTCGTTGAGGCCGTCTGGGCGCTGCGTGGCGTTTCGCCGTTGGATGAAGGCCCGACTAGCAATCGACGCGCAGGCGGCATCGGACCATAGTCCGATCGATGCTGGGATTTGCTGAAGACCGCACGCTCGACCGGCAATTTCCTCGGCGTTTCGCGCTCGCTGACCGGACGCGCTGGCGCGCGCGGCTCGATCGCGCGCGGCGAGGCGGTCGCCACGGCAATGGCGCAGCGCGGTATCGCTTCGGAAAGCCTGGCGCGCGTGCTCGCCGGGCGCGGCGTCGGGCTCGAGATGCGCGCCGCCTATCTCGCGCCGGCGCTGAAGCGGATCTGCCCGATCCGTCCTCGCTCGCCGACATGGATGCCGCGGCGGCGCGGCTTGCCGACGCGGTGCTGTGCGCGGCGAGCCGGTCGCCATCTTCGGCGACTACGACGTGGACGGCGCGACCTCCGCCGCGCTCCTTCATGACGTGCTCGCGGCGCTCGGGCTCGTGCCGCGCATCTACATTCCCGATCGCATCTTCGAGGGCTACGGCCCGAACCCCGAAGCGATCGACACGCTCGCCGGCGAGGGCGCGCGGCTGATCGTCTGCGTCGATTGCGGCTCGACCAGCTTCGAGGCGCTCGAGCGCGCCAGGGCGCGCGGCGTCGACGTCGATCGTGCTCGACCACCATCAGGTCGGGCGCGGAGCTGCCGCCGGCTGTCGCGGTCGTCAATCCGAACCGCCGCGACGACATCTCCGGCGCAGGGCAGCTTGCCGCCGTCGGCGTGACCTTCCTCGCCGCGGTCGCGCTTCTGCGCGAGCTGCGGCGGCGCGAATTTCGCCGGCGCGCTTCCCGATCTTCTGCCGCTCCTGGAGCTGGTCGCGCTCGGCACGGTCTGCGACATGGTCCAGCTGACGGGCGTGAACCGCGCCTTCGTGGCGAAAGGCTTGGTCGCGCTGCGCCGCAGCGACAGGCCGGGCGTGCGCGCGCTGATCGAAGCCGCGCGGCTTGAAAAGCCCACCCGACAGCGGGCATCTCGGCTTCCTGCTCGGGCCGCGCATCAATGCCGGCGGGCGGATCGGCGAAGCGACGCTCGGCGCGCGCCTTCTGACGACGCGACGATCCGGCGGAGGCGGCGGAGCTCGCCGGGCTGCTCGATCGCCTGAACAGCGAGCGCCAGGCGATCGAGATGGCGGCGGTCGCCGAAGCGATGGCCGAGGCCGACGCCGAGATCGGAGAGGGCGAGGGGCCGCCGGTTATCGTAGCAAGCGGGGAGAGCTGGCATCCGGGCGTGGTCGGATTGGTGGCTGCGCGCCTGCGGGAGCGCTTCGACAGGCCGGCCTTCGCCATCGCCTGGAACGGCGGCGGGATTGGATCGGGCTCGGGGCGCTCGGTCCCCGGCGTCGACATCGGCCGCGCCGTGCGCGCCGCGGTTGACGCCGGAATCCTGCTCAAGGGCGGCGGCCACGCCATGGCGGCCGGCGTCACGGTCGAGCGCGGAAAGCTCGGCGCGCTAAGGGCATTTCTCGAGGCCCGGCTTGGCGCAGACGCGAGCGCAGCGGCGGCCGACAGCGACCTTGAGATCGACGGCGCTCTTTCCGCAGCCGGCGCCACGCCGGAGCTCGTCGAGGAGCTTGAGCGCGCAGGTCCCTATGGCAACGCCAACCCGGCGCCGGTATTCGCGCTGCCGGCGCATCGCGTGGCGTTCGCCGATACGGTCGGCAAGGGGCATGTGCGGTTGGCGCTCGCCGCGCCTGGCGGCGAGAGCTTGAAGGCAATCGCCTTCCGGGCTGCCGACGCGCCGCTCGGCCGCGCGCTTCTTGCCGCGCGCGGCAAGCCGCTTCACGTCGCAGGGACGCTCAGCCTCGACCATTACGGCGGGTCGGCGCGCGCGCAGCTGCGCGTCGTCGACGCCGCCGAAGCCGAGGGTCGGTTCTAGCCGGGTCTTTGAGCGCTCAGCGCCCGACGAAGACGAGCCGCGCGGTGCCGCTGTGCGACTGCACGACCCAGTCGGTCACCGACTGATGCTTGCGGTGCACGTCGCTGGGGTTCACGCCGATGTCGATCAACACGTGATCGTCGAGTTCGCCGAGCGCGCTCAACGTCCGCTGCTTCGCGCGGGCATGCCGTAGCGCTTCCGTAGCGCGCTGAATAATCGAGAAAAAGCCGATCGATTCGGGGTCTTTCGGCGCCCCAGACAGCCGTATTTCTGGTCATGATTCTCTGGTCCTTCAAACTGGCGTGCGGATACCGCCGGATTGTTTCAGGATGATTTCGCTGCAATGCAAAATAGATGTCGTTTGCGGCGCAACAGAGACGGCCTCTGCGGATAGTGAATGATCCGTTAATTCAACGGGTTGGCAGAATCTCCGATGGGCGACGTCTAAGGGGCGCCAACAGGCTCGAAGGGATACGCCATGTCGGGAGTTGAGATCTTCGGATCTGCCGGAAGCACCTAGGTGCGACGGGCTCTTCTAACCGCGGTGGAGAAGGGCGTCGCGGCGGTGCGGCGCGCCGGAGTTCCGCTCGGTTCGCAGCGGGCCTACCCCGCGGCGGGTGCCTGGGCGCGCCTCCGCCGGGCCCGCGATACCACGGTTTCGTCGGCTTGGCGCACGCTGCTGCGCTCGATCAGCGCGCAGTCGAGCCGCATCCGAGTTGGCGGCAGATCGGAGCCGCCGCTTGCCATGCGCTTCAGAAGATCGAGCGCGGCGGCGCGGCCTAGCTCTTCGCGCGGCTGGCGCATCGTGGTGAGCGGCGGCTCGATCGTCTCCGCGAAGTCGATATCGTCGAAGCCGATGATGGAGACATCCTCCGGCACGCGCACGCCGGCCTCCCGCATCGTTTTGATGAAGCCAATCGCCGCGTGGTCCGCCGCCGCAAAGATGGCGGAGGCCGGCATGCCGAGCTCCAGGAAGCGATTGCCGGCGGCGACGCCCGCCTCGAATCGGAAGCTGCCGCCCCAGACGAGCGTCTCGTCGAAGGGGATATCGACCGCGCGAAGCGCGTCGCGATAGCCCTTGGCACGTGCCATCGCTTCGACGTTCTTCGGCGGGCCGGTAATATACGCGATGCGCCTGTGTCCGTGCGCCACGAGATAGTCGACCGCCGCGCGCGCGGTGGCGTAGTTGGCGACATCGAAGACGGAAATGCGCTCGTCGCCCGGGATCTCATTGCAGACGAGCGCCATCGGGATCTGGTCCGGAGACAGCACGCTGCCTTCGTCGCGGGGCAGGCGCCCGGTGAACAGGATAACGCCATCGACCTGGCCGCTGCGCACGAGCCGGACGTAGTGCTGTTCCTTCAGCCGCCCATGGTCCACGCCCTTCGCCGTCTGACGACCGGTGTCGCCAATGATCATGCCGTAGCCGGCCGCCCACAGCGTGTCCTCGATGGCATTGAGGATGGGCGTGAAGAAGGTGTTGCTCATGCCGGGGATGAGAGCGAGCACGATCTTGGTGGAACGCGCCCTCAGGCTGCGCGCCATGGCGTTCGGCGTGTAGCCGGTTGCCTTGATTGCAGCCGCGACGCGAGCGCGCGCGTCATCGCTGACGAGGTCGGGTGTCGCGAGCGCACGGCTCACCGTCGCGGTGGAGACGCCGGCGCGCGCGGCGACATCATGAATAGTCGGCGGTCGTTGCAGCGAACGGCCGGAAGCTGGTCGAGCTTTCTTCATGTTCAACAGGTCTTGTGCAGCGCAGCCGAAGAAACGGATTGACACCCTGGATTTTATTCATACACTTTATGTAAACGATTACAAGAAATGCGAACGCCGCATCGTCGGCGACTCGATCGAAGTCGTGCCGCGCAACGCGGCCGTCGCAAGGGAGGAAGACAAATGCGACTTAATGTAAGGGGATTGCTCGGCTCGACCGCGCTCGCGATTGCACTGGTGGCACCATCGCTCGCCGCGGCCGCCGATCTGGAAGTCATCCACTGGTGGACATCGAAAGGCGAGTCGCGCGCCGTCGCGGAATTCGCCAAGGCCTTCGACAATGACGGGCAGGGCGACCATTGGATCGACAGCGCGATCGCGCTCGGCCAGACCGCGCGCGCGACGATCATGCAGCGCATCCTGGGCGGCGATCCGCCGGGTGCGGCGCAATTCAACCCCGGCCGCGAATACGAAGAGCTGATCAAGAACGACCAGCTGCTGCAGCTCGACGACGTCGCGGAGGCCGGGCATTGGGCCGACGTGATCCGTCCGGCGAAGATCAGCAAGGCCTGCCTCGTGGACGGGCACTGGTACTGCGTGCCGGTCAACATCCATTCCTGGCCGTGGGGCTGGTATTCCTACGACGCTTTCAAGAAGGCAGGTCTCGAGAACCCGAAGAACTTCGACGAATTCGTGGCCGATGCACCGAAGCTGAAAGAGGCCGGCATCATCCCGTTCGCCATCGGCGGCGACGGCAATGGCTGGCAGATCAAAGGCGCCGTCGACCAGCTCATGCTCTACAAGCTGGGCATCGAGAAGCGCGATCAGATGTACCGGGACAAGGACGTCACGATCGCCGGCGGTGACGGAGTGAAGCAGGTCCTGACCGAGCTGAAAGAGCTCAAGAAGTACACCGATGACGGCTACGCCAACCGCAACTGGAACGACACGACGAACCTCGTGATCACCGGTAAGGCCGGTCTCCAGATCATGGGCGACTGGGCGCGCGGCGAGTTCTCTGCGGCCGGCATGACGGGCGTGAAGGATTTCGGCTGCATGATCGGCCTTGACGACGACCACCCGATCGTCTCGACCGACGGCGACGTGATCGTCTTCCCGAAGCTCAACGATCCCGATAAGGAAGCGGCGCAGAAGCGTCTTGCGGCGCTCCTGATCAGCCCGGCGGTGCAGGTGGCGTTCAACAACGCCAAGGGCTCCATGCCGGTGCGCGGCGACGTCGACATGTCGACGGCCGATCCGTGCATGCAGAAGGCGCTGCAGGCGGTCGAGCATCCGGATGAGATCGCAAGCGGCGTCCAACGGTTCATCACGGAAGACACGTCGAACCAGTTGAACTCGCTCATCACCCAGTTTTGGGCCGATGACTCGATGACGGTCGAGGACGCACAGGCGAAGTTCGTCGACATCCTCAAGAACTCCGAATGAGATAAGCAAGGGAAGCGCCGCTCCATCAGCGGCGTTTCCTTTTTCGCGGTCGTCGTGGAAGGCGACGGCGCTCCTAAGCGGGCCTCGCCGATGATTCGTTTCTTTTCGACGATACGTGCCGCGAGCGGACCGGCGTCGGGGATCGACTTGGCCCAGGCCCCGGAGACGCGAAAAGGTCAGACCTGATGGCTCGGACGCGGCGGCGCTTCAATTTTCATGCGGTCTTCGGGACCGTCCCGATGATCCTCGTTGCTGTCGGCGTCTTCATCATCGGTATAGCCTTCACGTTCCTCTGGTCGTTCACCAGTTCGAAGCTCTTCCCGAACTTCCACTTCGTCGGGCTTCAGCAATATGTGCGCCTGTGGGGCGAGGACCGCTGGCACGTCTCCGTCTACAACATCTGGATCTTCGGGCTACTGACGATCGGCGGCAACATGGCCTTCGGCTTCCTGCTGGCCGTGTTCATGGATCAGCGCATCCATCAGGAAGATTTGCTGCGGTCGATCTTTCTTTACCCCTTCGCGATGTCGCTGATCGTGACGGGGCTGGTCTGGCAATGGGCGCTCGATCCGGGTCTCGGCCTGCAGGCGGCCGTCCATCATTGGGGCTGGACCAGCTTCAATTTCGCGCCGCTTGTCGACATCAACACGGCGATCTACGGCCTGGTGGTCGCCGGCATCTGGCAGGGGAGCGGCGTCACGATGGCGATCCTGCTCGCCGGTCTGCGCGGCATCGATGCCGAGATCTGGAAGGCGGCGAAGGTGGACGGCGTCCCCCTTTGGCGCACCTATCTCTTCATCGCGGTCCCGATGATGCGCGGCGCCTTTGCAACGGCTTTCGTGCTGCAATGCGTCGGCGTGGTGCGCGTCTATGATCTGATCGTCGCGATGACCGGCGGCGGGCCCGGCATCTCGACCAACATGCCGGCGCTCTACGTGATCGACATGATCACGAGCAGCCAGAATGTCGGTCAGGGCATGGCCGCGGCGACGATGATGCTCATCCCGATCATCGTGCTTCTCTCGGCCATGGGCATCGTCAGCTGGCGCCGGCGGGTGCGCGTCGCCGAGGCGAGCCGATGACGAGCGGCGACATCGCCCTCCGCGCCGCCGCCCCGAACGGGGTCGCCGCAGACGAACCTTACGGGCCGAAGCCGAAGCACCTGTCGCTCGCGCGGGTCGGAATCTACGTCTTTTTGATCGTCTCCGCGCTGTTCTTTCTCATCCCGCTTTACATCATGGTGGTCACGTCGCTGAAGGGGATGCCGGAGATCCGGCTCGGCCTTCTGTTCAATTTCCCGGCCAAGATCACGTTCCAGCCCTGGGCGGATGCCTGGCTCCACGCCTGCACGGGACGCGACTGCTTCGGCCTCCACCCCGGCTTCATCAACTCGGTGAAGATCACGGTGCCGAGCGTGCTCATCTCGATCCTCATCGGGTCGCTCAACGGCTACACGCTGTCATTCTGGCGCTACCGGGGCGCCAATCTCCTCTTCGGTGTGCTCCTCTTCGGCGCTTTCGTGCCCTATCAGGTGGTCATCTATCCGCTCATCATCGGTTTCCGGATGATGGGGCTGTTCTCGACGCTGCCCTGCATCATCATCGTGCACACGATCTTCGGCATGCCGATCCTGACGCTGCTCTACCGGAATTTCTATGCGGGGCTGCCGATCGAGCTGTTCAAGGCGGCGCGGGTCGACGGCGCCGGCTATCTGGAGGACGTTCTTCTACGTCATGGTGCCGATGTCGGTGCCGATCACGATCGTCGCCGTCATCCTGCAGGTGACCGGCATCTGGAACGACTTCCTGTTCGGCATCATCTTTTCCGGCCGGCCCAACTGGCCGATGACGGTGCAGCTCAACAATATCGTCAACACGACGACGGGCGTGCGCGAATACAACGTCAACATGGCGGCGACGATCCTCGCCGCCGGCGTGCCGCTCATCGTCTATTTCATCTCCGGGCGGTGGTTCGTGCGCGGAATCGCTGCCGGCGCAATCAAGGGCTAGGTCCAATGGCGAGCGTTTCCATCCGCAAGCTCGGGGTGAGGTTCGGCCATCTGAAGGTCCTCCAGGATCTCGATCTGGACGCGGAGCCGGGCGAGTTCGTCGTGCTCCTCGGGCCCTCGGGCTGCGGCAAGTCCACGCTTCTGAACGCCGTCGCCGGGCTGCTCGACGTCGACGCCGGCCAGGTGTGGATCGGCGGCAAGAACGTCACGTGGGAGGAGCCGAAGGACCGCGGGATCGGCATGGTCTTCCAGTCCTACGCGCTCTATCCGCGCATGACGGCGGAAGGGAACATGAGCTTCGGCCTGAAGATGGCGAAGGTGCCGCGGGCCGAGATCGCAAGCCGCGTGGCGCGGGCGGCCGAAATTCTGCAGATCGGGCCGCTTCTGCAACGGCGGCCGGCGGAGCTTTCCGGCGGACAACGGCAGCGCGTCGCAATCGGTCGCGCGCTGGTTCGCGACGTCGACGTCTTTCTCTTCGACGAGCCATTGTCGAATCTCGACGCCAAGCTCAGAGCCGAGCTGCGCGTGGAGCTGAAGCGCCTCCACAATCAGCTCGGCAAGGTTACGATGATCTACGTCACGCACGACCAGGTCGAGGCGTTGACGCTTGCCGACCGCATCGCCGTCATGCACGCTGGCGTCATCCAGCAGTTCGACACGCCGCACAACATCTATCACCGTCCGGCGAACCGCTTCGTCGCGGGCTTCGTCGGCTCGCCCACGATGAACTTCCGCGCCGGCATGGTCAGGGATTCCGGCGGGCCGGTCTTCGAGTTGGAAGGCGTCAAGGTCCCGCTTTCCGGCTATTCGTGGAAGAACGGATCGGTGCCGCCTGGCGAGGTGGAGCTCGGCGTTCGGCCCGAACACGTCGTGGTCGGGGGCGATCATCCGCATCGGCTTGACGCGCATGTCGAGCTGGTCGAACCGATGGGTGCGGAAACCATCATCTGGTGCCAGGTCGCCGGCGCATCGCTCGCGGTTCGCGTCGAGGGCGAAAGCTCGATCCGACGCGGCGACCAGGTGCCGGTCGCCTTTCCAATTGAAAGGCTCAACGTCTTCGACGCAAAGACAGGATTGCGTCTCTAACGAGGAGTGCCTCCTTGAATACCGATCGTGTTTCCTTCCAGCTCTATTCGGCTCGGAAGTTTCCCCCGCTCGACGCCCAGCTCGCCTATCTGGCGAAGCTCGGCTTCCGCAACGTCGAGCCCTATGGCGGGCTCTTCGCCGAGCCGGAAGCGCTGCGCGCGGAGCTGAAGAAGTACAATCTCGCCACGCCGACCGCGCATATCGGGATCGAGCGGCTGCGCGCCGACGTCGAGGCCGTCGCCAAGATCGCGAAGGATTTCGGGATCGCGGAAGTCATCGTCCCGGCCGTCCCGCAGGAGGAACGGGCGCAGGGCGCCGCCGGCTGGGACAAGCTCGGCAAGGAGCTTTCCGGCTATCAGGAGAAGCTTGCCGCGCACGGCATCGGGCTTGCCTGGCACAACCATAACTTCGAGTTCGCGAAGCTTCCCGACGGCAGCTTCCCGCTCGACCACATCTTCGCGGCTGCGCCGGGGCTCCACTGGCAGGCCGACATCGGCTGGATCGAATGGGCAGGCGAGAGCGCCGCCGACTGGATCGCGAAATACAAGGACCGCGTCATCGCGCTCCACGTCAAGGATTTGGCGCCGAAGGGCGAGAACCCCGAGGAGGACGGCCAGGCGGATGTCGGCCACGGCGTGCTCGACTGGAAGAAGCTGATGCCGGCGATCAACCTGCCGGGGGTCAGATACCTGGTGATTGAGCACGACAACCCGAACGACTTCGAGCGCTTCGCGCGCCGGTCGTTCGAAACCGTTTCCGCCTGGTAGGGAGGCCTTCTTGGACGAGATCGGCGTTGGAATTATCGGCTGCGGGAACATCTCCACGATCTACCTGACCAACCTCCCGCATGCGCCGGGGGTGAAGGTGCGTGCCTGTGCCGACGCGAGGCCCGAGGTGGCTGCGGCGCAGGGCAAGAAGTTCGGCATCCCGGCGATGCCGGTCGATGCGCTTCTTGCGCGCGACGACATCCAGTTCGTCGTCAACCTGACGGTCCCGGCGGCGCACGGCGCGGTGTCGCTCGCCGCGCTCTCGGCCGGCAAGCACGTCTTCTCCGAGAAGCCGCTCGCCGACGACGTCGAGCTCGGCCGCAAGGTCGTGGCGGAAGCGGAGAGCCGCAAGCTCATGGTCGGCTGCGCGCCAGACACCTTCCTCGGCGCCGGCGGCAGGCTCTCCCGCAAGCTTCTCGACGACGGCGCGGTCGGGCGCATCCTCTCCGGCACCGCCTTCCTGATGTCGCATGGCATGGAGCACTGGCATCCCGATCCGGAGTTCTTCTTCAAGAAGGGCGGGGGCCCGGTGCTCGACGTCGGCGTCTATTACATCACGGCGCTGGTCAATCTGCTCGGGCCGGTGGCGCGCGTGCACTCTGCGACGAGCACCGGCTTCCCGGAACGCGTCGTCACCTCGCAGGGACCGCGCAAGGGCTATCGCATCAAGGTCGAGACGCCGACGACCTGCCTGGCGCTGCTCGAGTTCGCCTCTGGCGCGCTGCTCACTTTCGCCGCAACCTGGGACGTCTGGAAGCACAGCCATCCGCCGATCGAGCTCTACGGCACAGAGGGGACGCTGCGCGTGCCCGATCCGAACTTCTACGGCGGCGTGGTGGAGACCAGTGCGCGGAACGGCGACTGGGTCGCGCACGATTCGCAGAAGCTGCCGCTTGGCCGTCCCAACTGGCCGGCAAACGCGCCGCGCCAGGCGAACTACCGCGCGCTCGGCATCGCCGACATGATCGCGGCGCATCGGAACGGCCGTTCGTACCACGCAAGCGGCCGGCTGGCGCTCCACGTGCTCGACGTGATGGAAGCGGTGGTGAACGGCGGCAGCGCGACGCTGGCGCCGGCCACGCGGCCCGACGTCTTCGCGGAGAGCGACGCGGCGTCGGTCTTCACGCCGTCCGTTGCCGGTCCGGCTCCGAAGCGCAAACCGGCTCGAGGCGCCAAGCGGCCTGCCAAGAAGCCTGCTGCGAAGAAGGCAAAGAAGCCGATGGCGAAGAAGCCAGTCGCGAAAAAGAAACGCGCTGCGAAGGTGAAGCGGCCAATTGCGAAGAAGGGGGCGGCGAAGAAGAAGCTAGCCACAAAGCGGCCGGCGAAGAAGGCGCGGCGTACACGATAGGTCTTGTCGTTTCTGTGGAGACCTTATCCACCTCAGCATGAGGAATGTTGGGGCCTCCACACAACGTCTTCCGTCTCACCAGCTCCACATCGTGCCGTCTTCGAGGCGCGCGATCGGCAGATAGGCCGGATCGTACTGGTATTTCGCGGCGAGCTTCTCGTCGATGTCGACGCCGTGGCCGGAGGCGTCGCCAGGATAGAGATAGCCGTCGCTGAAACTGTAGGCGTGCGGGAAGACCGCGTCGGTCTCCTCGGTGTGGTGCATGTATTCCTGCACGCCGAAATTCGGCACCCAAAGATCGAAGTGCAGCGCCGCGCCCATGCAGATCGGCGAGAGGTCGGTGGCGCCGTGGCAGCCCGTCCTGATCTGGTAGAGCTCGGCGAGCATCGCGATCTTTCGAAGCTGCGTGATGCCGCCGGAATGCACGACCGCCGTGCGGATATAGTCGCAGAGCTGGTTCTCGATGATCTCGCGGCAGTCGTGGATGGAGTTGAAGACCTCGCCGATCGCGATCGGCGTGACGGTGTGTTGGCGGATCAGTCGCAGCGCGTCCTGGTTCTCCGCCGGCGTCGGGTCTTCCAGCCAGAACAGCCGGTAGGGCTCGAGGCTCTTGCCGAGGCGTGCCGCCTCGATCGGCGTCAGCCGGTGATGCACGTCGTGGAGAAGATGGAAGTCGAAGCCGAATTTGGCGCGCACGGCGTCAAAGATCTTCGGCGCGAAATCGAGGTACTTCTCCGTCGACCAGACCGATTCCTCGGCAAGGCCTTTCACGGCCGGCTCGTAGAAGAGCTTGCCGCGCGCGACGCCGTAGACGTCGTCGAGGCCGGGAATGCCGGATTGCGCGCGCACCGCCTTGTAGCCGAGTTCAAGATACTGGCCGACGGCGTCCATTGTCTCCGGGATGTCGCGGCCGTTGGCGTGGCCGTAGACCATGACGCCGGAGCGGCTCTTGCCGCCGAGAAGCTGATAGAGCGGCAGGCCGGCGGCCTTTGCCTTGATGTCCCAGAGCGCCGTGTCGACGGCGCCGATCGACGCCATCGTCACCGGGCCGCGCCGCCAGTAGGCGCCCTTCGCAAGATAGTGCCAGATGTCCTCGATCTGGTGCGGGTCGCGTCCGATGAGGAGGGGAGCGACGTGGTCCCTCAGATAGGACGCGACGGCAAGCTCGCGCCCGTTCAGCGTCGCGTCGCCGACGCCGTGAAGGCCCTCGTCGGTCACGATCTTCAGGGTGACGAAGTTGCGGCCGGGGCAGGTGACGATGACTTTCGCTTCGGTGATCTTCATGACGGCTTCCTTACGCACCTGCCGTCTCCATCGTCGCTGCGGTCGCAGCGGCATCGCTGTCTTCATGATCTTCGAACAGACTCGGGAACTGCCGTTCGAGCAGAGGGAGCGAGGTCAATATCTCAGAGAGATGCGTGCGCACCGCCGCCTCCGCCGCCGCGGCGTCGCCGGCTTCGACCGCGGCGAGGATCGCCTCGTGCTGTTCGACCAGGCGCGCGATCGGCGTCGCCTGCGGCAGGCTCAGATAGCGCACGCGATCCATCTGCGCCTTCACCTCTTCGACCACGCGCCACGCGTAGTCGCAGTCGACGCCGAGCGCGAGGCCGCGGTGGAACGCTTCGTCGAGCGCGAGGAAGCGGGCGGGCACCGCCTCGACGGCGGCGGCGCGTTGCGCGTCGAGAATGCGCTTCAGCTCCGCGATCGCGGCCGGCGGCATCATCTCGCTGGCCTTGCGCGCCACGGCGACCTCGACGGCCTCGCGCACGAAGCGCGCGTCGGTCACCTGCTTGGTCGAAATCTTCACGACGAAGGTGCCGCGCTGCGGGCGGATGCGGACGAGCCCCGCTTCGCTGAGCTTGATGAAGGCCTCGCGCACCGGCTGGCGGCTGACGCCGAGGCGCGCGGCGATCTCGTTTTCGGAGAGCGCCTGTCCGGGGGTGAGCGCCATCGTCACGATGGCGCTCTTGAGCTCGTAGAAAACGCGACGCGAGGCGGGCTCGCCCGGCGGCGCGCTGATCGCCGGCCCAGCTGTCCTGGCCGCCGCTCTTCGCGCCGCTGCGTCCGTTTCCTCGCCTCATTCGTCTGGCCCCCGAGCCAGCTTCGGATAACCCGAACAAGATTGTTGCGCTTTTGTATGTGCCATACTACCATACCAGTCAATAAGAACGTCGAAACAACGATCCGCACCGGGAGGAAGTGATGACACGATTTCCACGCCTTGGATTTGCTTTGCTCGCTGCAATTGCCGCCTTGGCGCTGCCGCGCGTCGGTCTTGCGGCCGACTATACGCTGAACGTCAACACGGCGCTGACCACTGACGATCCGCTCTACAAGGGCCTCGAGATCTTCAAGCAGAAGGTCGAGGAGGAGACCGACGGCAACCTTGAGGTCCGCCTCTTTCCGAGCTCGCAGCTCGGCAAGGACGAGGACGTGCTTGAGCAGGCGCGCGCCGGCGGCAACGTCGCCGTCGTCGTCGACGGCGGGCGGCTTGCCGTGTTCACCAAGGAGTTCGGCATCCTCGGCGCGCCGTTCCTCGCGCAGGGCTTCGACGGCATCCGCAAGGTCGTGACCTCCGACCTTTTCGAAGGCTGGGTGAAGAAGCTGCACGACGACGCCGGCCTGCAGGTTCTCTCCTTCAACTGGTGGCAGGGCGAGCGGCATCTCCTCACCAACGTTCCGGTCAAGACGCCGGCCGACCTGAAGGGCATCCGCATGCGCACGCCCGGCGCGCCGGTCTGGATGGAGACGATCAGCGCCATGGGCGCGACGCCGACCCCGATGGGCTGGACGGAGGTCTATCCGGCGCTGCAGCAGCACGTGATCGATGCGGCGGAGGCGCAGGACCCGGCGACCTACGGCGCGCGGCTCTACGAGGTCATCAAGTACATAACGAAGACCGGCCACATCAATCTCATCACCGGCATCGTGACGAGCGGCGCGTGGTTCGACGGACTGCCGGCGGAGGACCAGAAAGTGCTTCGCGACGAAGCGCTCGCGGCCGGCGACGAAGCCTCGCACATGACGCAGGAACTCGCTCGCGAACTACGAGAAGATGATGGCGGACGAAGGGTGTGGAAATCGACGAGATCGACGTGACACCCTTCGTCGAAGCGACCGCCGGGGTCTACGATAAGCTCGGCTACGGCGACCTTAGCGAAGCAGCTGGAGCCGATCCTCGCCCAGTAAGACGCGGTCTTGGGGCCGGCTCGAACGCGAGCCGGCCCGTTCCCGGTCCGCAGGATAGGGCCCGATGCTGTCATTGCTGGTGCGCGTCGGAAGCGGCGTTCGGGAAGTTCCTCCTCATCGTTATCGTCGTCCTGGTCTTCGCGGCCGGCCTCCTGCGCTGGTTCGATCATCCGCTTATCTGGTCGGTCGACCTCGCGCAGCTTCTCTTCCTCTGGGTCAGCTTCATCGGCGCCAACCAGGCGCTTCGGAAGCGCGCGCATATCGGCATGGACCTTCTGGTGCGGCCGCTTGCCGCTTGCCATCCGCCGCGTGGTTGAGATCGCGCTCGCGCTCGTGACGCTCGCCTTCCTCCTGACCATGGTCGGTGATGGGCTACCGGCTGACGATGCTCAATCTGCAGCGCATCTATGGCGACAGCGGCATCAGCTACGCCTTCGTCACCGGCGCGGTGCCGGTCGGCTGCCTGCTCCTCGCCATCACGCTTTGCGGCCACCTCGTGAACCTCATCCGCCACTGGCGCACAGAGAAGCGCCTCGTCTTCGCCGATCCCGTCCGCGGCGAGGTGGAAGACGTGCTGTGACGCTGCTCGCCCTCACGTTCCTCGTCCTGATGCTGCTCGGCCTGCCGATCGCGTTTGCCATCGGCATTGCCGGCTTCACCTTCTTCCTGACCAACGGGACGATCCCCGTCTCGATCGGCGTGCAGCAGGTGGCGACCGCCTCGCAGAGCTTTCCGCTGCTCGCAGTGCCGTTCTTCATCCTCGCCGGCCATATGATGAACCATTCGGGGATCACGACGCGGCTCGTCGGCTGCTCGAACGTGCTCGTCTCGTGGATGGCGGGCGGACTGGCACAGGTCTGCATCGTGCTCTCGACGCTGATGGGCGGCGTCTCCGGCGCTGCCGTCGCCGATGCGGCGATGGAAGCGCGCATCCTCGGGCCGGACCTCATCGCACGCGGCTATTCGCGCGGCTTCACCTCCGCCGTCATCGCCGTCGGGTCGCTCATCACCGCGACCATCCCGCCGAGCCTCGGGCTGATCCTCTATGGCTTCGTCGGCGGCGTCTCGATCGGGCGGCTGTTCCTGGCCGGCGTCATTCCCGGGCTCTTGATGATGGCGATGCTGATGACCACGGTGTGGATCATCGCGCGGCGGCGGAACTATCGCTCGGAGAGCGCCACGCGCCCGACGGCGCGCGCGGTGTTCCGCGCCGTCGGAGAGGCGAAATGGGCGCTGATCTTCCCGCTCGCGCTCCTCATCGCCATCCGCGGCGGGTTGTTCACGCCTTCAGAGGTCGGCGCGTTCGCGGTCGTCTACGCGGTGCTCGTCGGCTTCCTCGCCCACCGCGAGCTGACCTGGGCCGGGCTTTCGACCGCGCTCGGCGAAGCGGTGACCGATACCGGAATGATCATGCTGATCATCCTCTTCTCCGGCATGGTCGGCTACGCCATCATCTTCGAGCAGGCGCCGCAGACGGTCGCCGCGGCGCTGACGACGCTGACCCAGCAGCCGCTTGCCATCGTCGGGCTGATCCTCCTCTTCATCTTCATCGCCGGGCTTTTCATCGAGAGCACGGTGCTCGTTCTGCTCCTGACCCCGATATTCCTGCCGATCGTGCGCCCGCTCGGCGTGAACGACGTGCATTTCGGCATCCTGATGATGACGATCGTGACGCTCGGCTCGATGACCCCGCCGGTCGGCGTGTGCATGTATACGGTGTGCAGCCTGCTGAAATGCCCGGTCGAGGAATACATCGTGGAATCGATCCCCTTCGTCGCCGCGGTCCTGATCCTCGTCACGGTGCTTGCGCTATGGCCCGGCTTGGTGCTTTTCCTGCCCAACCTGCTGATGTGAACCCCACGCAAGGGGGCCCTCGACCTTGAACGAGAAGCACCGTCTGATCGACGACGATCGGCTGTTTCCGGCCGATCCGGGGACGCGCGCCGTGGCGCGCCGCCTCTATGCCGGCGTCAAGGACCTGCCGATCATCTCGCCGCACGGCCACACCGATCCGCGCTGGTATGCGGAGGATGCGCCTTTTCCCGATCCGGCGACGCTTTTCGTGGTCCCCGACCACTACATCTTCCGCATGCTCTACAGCCAGGGCATCGACCTTTCCACGCTCGGCGTCCCGCCTGTCTCCGGAGAGAAGGCGGAGTTCGACGCGCGCGCGGTGTGGCGGATTTTCGCGGAGAACTACCATCTCTTCCGCGGCACGCCGAGCCGCATGTGGCTCGACCACGTCTTCGCGACTCTGTTCGGCTTCAAGGAGCGGCTCTCCGGCGAGGTCGCCGACTTCTATTTCGATCGCATCGCGGCGGCGCTGGAGACGCCGGAGTTCCTGCCGCGCGCGCTCTACGAGCGCTTCAACATCGAGGCGATCGCGACAACCGACAGCCCGCTCGATCCGCTCGCCGAGCACGCGCAGATCCGGAAATCCGACTGGGAGGGGCGCGTGCTTCCGACCTATCGCCCGGACCCGGTCGTCGATCCGGATTTTCCCGACTTCGCCGCCAACATCGTCAAGCTCCGCGACGTCACCGGCTGCGATACGCTGACCTGGAGCGGCTACCTCGAAGCGCACCAGAACCGCCGCGCCTTTTTCAAAACGCAGGGCGCGACCGCGACCGACCACGGGCATCCTTCGGCGCGGACCGCGAACCTTCCGCGCGCCGACGCAGCGGCGCTCTTCGACAAGATCGTCTCCGGCGAATTCACCCCGGATGAGGCGGACCTCTTCCGCGGCCAGATGCTGACCGAGATGGCGGCGATGAGCATCGACGACGGGCTCGTCATGCAGCTCCATCCCGGCTCGTTCCGCGACCACAACCCGGAAATCTTCCGCCGCTTCGGGCGCAACATGGGCGCCGACATCCCGCAGCCGACCGACTACGTGCATGCGTTGAAGCCGCTTCTCGACCGCTTCGGCAACGAGAAGACCTTCACGCTGATCCTCTTCACGCTCGACGAGACGGCCTACGGGCGCGAGCTCGCGCCGCTCGCCGGGCACTATCCCTGCCTGAGACTCGGGCCGCCCTGGTGGTTCTTCGACAGCCCCGAGGGCATGCGCCGCTTCCGCGAGCTGACGACGGAGACGGCCGGCTTCTACAACACCGTCGGCTTCAACGACGACACGCGCGCCTATCTCTCGATTCCCGCGCGCCACGACATGGCGCGGCGCGTCGACTGCGCCTTCCTCGCCAATCTCGTCACCACGCATCGGCTTGACGAGGAGGAGGCGCACGAGGTCGCTCGCGACCTCGCCTACGGGCTCGTCAAGCAGGCCTACAAGCTGTGAGCGGGAGAGGGGAGCCGGCGCGACTCTCCAACGCTTCTCTTGCCGGACTGCCGCAGAGCGTCCGCCGTCCTGATTACGATCGAAGCGGAGTCACGCCCGGCATCGTGCATCTCGGCATCGGCGCATTTCATCGCGCGCATCAGGCGGTCCATCTCGACGATATCCTGCTGGAGGAACCCGGTTGGGGGATCGTCGGGGCGAGCCTCAGGAGCGCTTCGACGCGCGACGCGCTGAAGCCGCAGGACTGCCTCTACACATTGTCGGTGCGCTCCGGCGAGGGCGAGCGCCTGCGTATCATCGGCAGCGTCGTCGACGTTCTCGTCGCTGCGGAGGAGCGCGAGCAGCTGCTTGCCGCGATGGCCGACCGCCGTGTCCGCATCGTCTCGCTCACCGTCACCGAGAAGGGCTATTGCCACGACCCGGCGACGGGACGCTTGAACGAGGCGCATCCCGATATCCGTCACGACCTCTCCGAGCCGCATGCGCCGCAGAGTGCGCCGGGGCTGATCGTCGAGGCGCTGGCGCGGCGGCGGGGGGCAGGGGTCGCACCCTTCACCGTGCTGACTTGCGACAACCTTCCTTCGAACGGCCGCGTGGTGAAGCGCATCCTCGACGGCTTCGCGGCGCTCCGCGATCCCGATCTTGGAGCCTACGTCGCGGGCGAGCTTGCCTGCCCGTCGACGATGGTCGACCGCATCACGCCGGCGACGACCGACGAGGATCGCGAGCGGATTTCCGCTGCGCTTGGCGTCGACGACGCATGGCCGGTCGTGACCGAGCCGTTCTCGCAATGGGTGATCGAGGACCACTTTCCGGCCGGCCGGCCGGCATTCGAAGCGACGGGTGCGGAGCTCGTCGCCGACGTTGCGCCCTACGAGCATATGAAGCTCAGGCTCCTGAACGGCGCGCATTCGAGCCTTGCCTATCTCGGCTATCTGGCGGGCTACGAATACGTCTCCGACGTCATGGCCGATCCGGGCTTTGCGCGCTTCGTCAAGGCGCTCATGGACGAGGCGACGCCGACGCTCAGCGTGCCGCCCTCCACCGACATTTCCGCCTACAAGGCGGCGCTGATCGCGCGCTTCGAGAACCCGGCGCTCAAGCACCGCACCTGGCAGATCGCGATGGATGGGAGCCAGAAATTGCCGCAGCGGCTGCTCGGCACGATCCGCGACTGCCTGAAGCGCGGCCTACCGTTCGGGCGGCTCGCGCTCGGGGTCGCGGGCTGGATGCGCTACGTGGCCGGCGTCGACGAGAAGGGCGCCGCGATCGACGTGCGC
This sequence comes from uncultured Alphaproteobacteria bacterium, assembly GCA_963778625.1. Taxonomy (GTDB): domain Bacteria; phylum Pseudomonadota; class Alphaproteobacteria; order Rhizobiales; family Afifellaceae; genus DASWJZ01. The sequence goes on along the minus strand of CAVZVB010000002.1, from coordinate 30,145 downwards.
GATCCGCTCGCCGCGCACCTCCGCGAGCTTGCGGATGGGGCCGGTCCGGTCGCCGGAGCGGCTCGCACGCGCGCTCCTCGGCGTCGGCGCCATCTTCGGCGATGATCTCGCGGCGGATCCCCGCTTCGCGGGGGCGGTGACGGAGAGCCTCGCGCGGCTCTATCGGATAGGCGCGAAGCGCGCCGTCGCCGCACAGTCCGGCAGCGCCTGAGCGGCCGGAGCCGGCAGGCCGGGGTCACCTCCCACCGGCGGGGAGGTCGAGGCTACGCAGCCAAGCGGAGAGAGTTCCCGGGTTTTACCCCGGGGGACTGGGAAGGGCGCGCGACAATCGCCCCCCGAAACTGCCTCACTCCGCCGCCAGGCCTCGACCGCCCCGTGAGGGGGAGATGGCCTAGTCCGCCAAGGCGGCGTCGGAGGCTTTCAGGTTGCCGCGGGAATTGGGACGCCCGCGAAGGTCGGCCGCATCCTCGCGTCGCTCTCAGGCTTCCGCTTCTTCCCGACGAGAGCGAGGAAGCCGGGGATCGCCTGGCGCGGGGCAGGGCTCGCCACTTCGAAGGCAACGCCGCAATCGACCGCCGCGAAGACGAGGGCGTCGGTGATGTTCTGGAGCGAGAAGCCTGTTGCGGGATAGCCGGAAGCGATCTTGCGTGCCTGCTTCCCAAGCGAGAGGCGCGAATTCGAGTGCGCTGCGTTTGAAACGATCCGCCAGATTTCATCCTGAACGAGCAGACACTGCTCGATCGGCACGCCCACCTCTAAGACCTGGACTGCGCTTTTTGCCGACTTGTTACGCGCGCGTGACATTACTGCCCTCCCAAACACACACGAGCGCCCCCAAGCCGACGAGGATGCTCCTGTGGAAAATGTGGGATTTTAGGGCCCGGAGGTGGCCGGACTCAGTTGATTCCAAGCCCGCGACCGGCCTGCTGCCACAATTCGCGCGACGGGCGAGTGATTCGGCGGAGGCTGGTACGCCCAAGGGGAATCGAACCCCTGTTTCCGCCGTGAAAGGGCGGCGTCCTGGACCGCTAGACGATGGGCGCTTCGCGCCGGGCTTATAGGCGGAGGCTCCCGCCCCCACAAGCTGCCCGGCGCTCGCACTATAGAAAGCGTGCAGCGGCTTCGGTAACCGCCGGCCTCACCACTTTCCGGTGTTCTGCATCGACTTCCACGGCTCCTCCGGCGGCAGCGCCGGGCCCTTCTGCAGGATCTCGATCGAGATGTTGTCGGGCGAGCGGATGAAGGCCATGTTGCCGTCGCGCGGCGGGCGGTTGATGGTGACGCCGGCTTTCTGCAACTTGCCGCAGGTGTCGTAGATATTGTCGACCTCAAACGCGAGGTGGCCGAAATTGCGGCCCTCGCCGTATTTCTCCGGGTCCCAGTTGTAAGTGAGCTCCAAAAGCGGCGCGCGGTTGGACTTTCCGGCGCCCTCGTCCTCCGGCGCGGCGAGGAAGACCAGCGTGTAGCGCCCGGCCTCGTTGGTGATCCGGCGGACTTCCTTCATACCGAGCTTGTTCACGTAGAAATCGAGTGACTGGTCGACATCGGTGACGCGGACCATGGTGTGCAAATATCGCATCGGAGGCTCCTTCGTTCGGGCGGGAGAATATGGCGCGAGGCGTTGAAGGCAACGACGAAATTCAGGCGTTGCGGGACCTGATCCGGACGCTCCGAGCGCATCGTCGTTTTGACCGGGGCGGGCATCTCGACGGAATCCGGCATTCCCGACTTCCGTAGCCCCGGCGGCCTCTGGTCGCGCATGAAGCCGATCACCTATCAGGAATTCGTCGCCTCGGAGGAGGCGCGGCTCGAAGAGTGGCGTCGCCGCTTCCGCATGAACGAGACGTTCGCGCATGCGGAGCCGAACGAGGGGCATCTTGGGCTCGTGCGTCTGATGCGCGAGGGGAAGCTTCTCGCGGTCATCACGCAGAACATCGACGGGCTGCATCAGCGCGCCGGCCTTCCGTCCGAGAGCGTGATCGAGATCCACGGCAACTCGACGCGTGCGCATTGTCTTCAATGCCGCGAGACGATGCCGCTTCAAACGGTGCGCGCGACGATCGACGCGACCGGCGCTTCGCCGCGCTGCGAATGCGGAGGACTCGTCAAGGCGGCGATCGTGTCTTTCGGCGAGCGCATTCCGGAAGAGGCGATGGCGAATGCGTCGACGCTTTCACAGAGCGCCGATCTCTTTCTTGTCGTCGGCTCGTCGCTGCTGGTTCACCCCGCGGCAACGCTGCCGCTCATCGCCAAGCGCGCCGGCGCTGCCCTCGCCATCCTCAATCGCGACGCAACACCGCTCGACGACTATGCCGATCTGGCGCTTCGCGGGTCGATCGGCGCAGTGTTTTCAACGCTCTATCCACAAGCTGTTAATTAAGCCATCAGCGGCGGGTCCCTGTCGCAGATTTGTAGGCGCCAGTGTGGCAGCAATGCTACTCTTCGTTCGAATTGGGCGAGCCGCTCGATGCGGACGCGACAGGAGGCGGCGGACCAGCGAATATGAAGGCTCGGATGGAGTCGCATATGGGGGCCAAACCGACCGCCGACGCCACGCCCGAACTTGCGCCGCAGGACGAGGCTCCGGTCGATCTGATCGAGATCTCGGGCGTCATCAAATGGTTCGACGTCGCGAAGGGTTACGGTTTCATCGTTCCGGATAACGGCATGCCTGACGTGCTTCTGCACGTCACGTGTTTGCGTCGTGACGGATTCCAAACCGCCTATGAAGGCGCGCGCGTCGTGTGCGAAGTGCAGGACCGTCCAAAGGGCCTGCAAGCGTTTCGCGTCGTCTCGATGGACGAGTTGACGGCGACGCATCCGGCACAGATGCCGACGACGCGACAGCGTTCGGCGGTCACGCCGACGAGTCCGCTCGTCACCGCCACGGTCAAATGGTTCAACCGCATGCGCGGCTACGGCTTTGTGACGGAGGGCGAGGGCACGCCCGATATTTTCGTGCATATGGAGACACTTAGGCGCTTCGGCATGGCCGAGCTCAGGCCCGGGCAGATGGTGCTCGTGCGCTATGGCGAAGGGTCGAAGGGGCGCACCGCCGCCGAGATTCGGCCGCACACGGGTGGGCAACTTCCCGCTTCGCATTGAGCGCGCGAGCAAGCTAAAATTCATCGATGCGTATTCCTTCCTTCGCCGTTCACGCGGCGCTTTTTGTTTTTGCTGCGTTCGCACTCATGCATTCGCCGGCGCTGTCGGCGGAAGCGCAACGCGAAGCGCTTGTCATCACGACGCACAGCGGCACGCACGACTTCAACGTCGAGATCGCCGACGACGATCGCGAACGCGAGCGCGGTCTGATGTTCCGTTTTTCAATGGCGGCCGACGAGGGAATGCTGTTCGATTTTTTCACCGAGCAGCCGGTGAGCTTCTGGATGAGCAACACCTACATCCCGCTCGACATGCTCTTCATCAAAGCCGACGGCACGATCGAGTCGATCGCCGCGCGCGCGACGCCGCTTTCGGAGCGCTCGATCCCGTCGAAGGGGCCCGTCCGCTACGTGCTTGAGATCAATGGCGGGTTAAGCGAAAAGCTCGGCATCGAACCGGGCGACACGGTGTCCGGTCCGGCGATCGAATCGCGCCGCTAAGCAAACCGAAGCTTTCGTCTGTCCGAGGGCCGATGTCGCGATGCCACGAACGCGGATCGCGACCGTCTCGTTCAGCGCGTCTCTTTGTTGATCGTCCCGTCGACGGTCTGATCGATGGTCTTCGGTGCGTCGTCGTCCTCGGTCATGCCCCTCTTGAAACTCTTGATGCCCTTGGCGACGTCGCTCATCGTTTCGGAGATCTTGCCGCGGCCGAAGAGGACCATGACGATCCCGCCGATGATGACGAGCTTCCAGATACTGAGACCCAACACGCTACACCTCCCAGTCTCGGTTGCCGGCGCCCACTTCAAGGGGCGCGAAACCGCGTCCTGTTCGTTGGCTTCGACCGGCACTCTAGCAGTCTTCCCCCCATGGGCGCGACCCTCCTTGCCCTGCCTTGCCAACCGGCGCCGCGAGTCCTAGCTTCGTCTTCGTCTCACGGGGTGCCCTAGGGGCTGAGAGGCGGAGACCTTCGCCGACCCGTCGAACCTGATCCGGATTATGCCGGCGGAGGGATTGAGATTGTGCCTCATCCGAATGCTTTCCGCGTCGCGTCGGCTTCCGGCTCGCTTCCTCGAACCGGCAAGGAGAAGCCGATGCCACACTCGTCTCGAACCGTTCGCGCCGCCGGCGCGATTGCCGCGCTGGCCGCAGCGCTCTTCGCCTTGCCGGCCGCCGCGCAGGAGAAGCCGACGCTTACGGTCTACACCTACAGCGGCTTTCCGAGCGAATACGGCCCCGGCGGGGTCATCAAGGAGCGTTTCGAGGCGGAGTGCGCCTGCACCCTTGAGTGGGTGACGAGCGACGATGCCGGAACGCTCCTTTCCAGGCTGAAGCTCGAGGGCGCCGGCACCAAAGCGGACGTGGTGCTCGGCCTCGACACCAATCTCATCGCCGACGCCGAGGCGACCGGGCTTTTTCAGCCGAACGGGGTCGATGCCGGGGGCCTCGACCTGCCGATCCCGTGGACCGACGACACGTTTCTTCCCTTCGACTGGGGCTGGTTCTCGTTCGTCTATGACAAGCGCCGGGTGAAGAGCCCGCCGGCGAGCCTTGATGCCCTGGTCAACGCCAAGGACGGCCCGGCGATCGTGATCGAGGATCCGCGCACCTCCACGCCCGGGCTCGGGCTCCTGGTGTGGATGCGCGGCGTCTATGGCGATGGCGCGGCCGAGGCCTGGAAGAAGCTCGCGCCGAAGATCGTGACGGTGACGCCCGGGCTGGACCGAGGCCTACAACATGTTCCTGAAGGGGGAGGCGGACATGGTCCTCTCCTACACGACCTCGCCGGCCTACCACATCGCGGTTGAGCACGATCCGAACTACGATTCCGCCATCTTCCCGGAGGGGCACTATCTGGAGATCGAGGTCGCGGGGATGACGAAATCCACCGACCAGCCGGAGCTTGCCCGCAAGTTCCTGAAATTCATGGTCTCCGAGCCGTTCCAGTCGGCGATCCCGGAGGGGAACTGGATGTATCCGGCGAAAATGCCGGCAGACGGCCTTCCGGCGTCGTTTCAGGGGCTGGAGAAGCCGCAGAAGTCGCTCTACGCGGAGCCGCAGAAGGTCGAGGCAAACCGCCGCGCCTGGGTCGACGAATGGCTCGCCGCGATGACCAAGTGACTGCCGGAGCGCTGGAGCTTCGTAACCTCCCCCTTGAGGGGAGGTCGAAGTTTGCCGAGCGTAGCGAGAGCGAACTTCGGGAGGGGGGGTGCCGCGTTGACCGTATGCCCCCCTCCCGGAATTTTCTGCGCCTGGCGGCTTGGGAATTCCGACCTCCCCTCAAGGGGGAGGTTATGCGGTGGCGCTCGCCATGAAGCTTCTCCCTGGCCTTGCCGCGCTGTTTCTTATCCTCGGCGTGGTCGTCGCGGCGTTCGTCGGCCTGCTTCTCGCCGCGGGGCCGGAGCCGGTGAGCCTGCCCTGGCGCTATGTCGGGAGCGTCATCCGCTTCACGCTGCTGCAGTCCGTGCTCTCTACGGCACTATCGCTCGCGCTCGGCGCCGCGATTGCGCTGGCGCTGGCGCGGCGCGCCGCGTTTTTCGGCCGCAGCCTCTTCATCGCAGCGCTGAACCTTGCAAGCGTGCTGCCGGCGATCGTCGTCGTCTTCGGCGTGGTGGCGGTTCTGGGGCGCGCCGGCTGGTTGGGGCAGGGGCTACGTCTACTCGGCGTCGATCCCGGCGGCTGGCTCTACGGGCTCCCAGGCATCCTTGTCGCCCATGTCTTCTTCAACGCGCCGCTAGCCGCGCGGGTCTTCCTGGCTTCGCTTGCTGCCGTGCCGGGAGAGCACTGGCGCCTTGCCGCGCAGCTCGGCATGCCGCCCGGCACGGTCTTTCGCCTTGTCGATTTCCCGGTGCTGAGGCGGGAAACGCCGGCCGTCGCCGCGCTGATCTTCCTGCTTTGCTTCACCAGCTTCGCCGTCGTGCTCTTGCTCGGCGGCGGCCCGCGCGCCGCGACGCTGGAGGTCGCGATCTACGCCGCCGTCCGCTTCGACGTGGATTTTGCCCGCGCCGGACTGCTTGCGCTCTTGCAGGTGGCGATCTGCCTCGCACTCGCCGCTCCGGTGCTGTGGCTTGGCCGGCGGCCGGCCGAGAGTGCCGCTGGCGGCGTCGCTGCGGCGCGGCCGGACACGGCAGGTGCCGGGACGAAGGCCTTCGATGCCGCGGCGCTCGGAATCGCCGCGCTCCTGATCCTGCCGGCACTTTTCGCCATCGCGCTCTCCGGGATCGCGGCGCTCGCGAGCCTCTTGCGCCCCGACGTCGCGGTGGCGACCGCGACAAGCTTCGCGATCGCGATTCCCGCCGCGCTTCTTTCGCTTGCGCTGGCGCTCGGTCTCGGCGCGTCGGCGCGGGCGCTCCGGGCCGCCGGTCGGTCGGGCGGGGCGGGGCTGATGTCGCTCTCAGGCGGCGCGGTTCTCGCCGTCCCGCCGGTCGCCGTCTCGGCGGGGCTCTTCGTCGTTCTCCGCCCGCTCGCCGATCCCTTTGCGCTGGCGATCCCTTTGATCATTCTCGTCAACGCTTTGACTGCGCTTCCTTTCGTGCTGCGGCAAGTCGAGCCACCGCTGATCCTCTCCGCCGAGCGCTACGGCCGACTCGCCCAAAGCCTTGGCATTTCCGGTGCGTCGCGGGTCCGCCTCGTCGACTGGCCGCTGCTTCGCCGGCCGCTTCTCGCGGCGCTTGCGGTCGCAACGGCGCTCTCGCTCGGCGATCTCGGCGTCGCCGCCTTCTTCGGTTCGGGAACCATCCTGACCCTGCCGCTTCTCCTCTATCAACGGCTCGGGAGCTACCGCATGGCGGAATCCGCGTCGGTGGCGCTGCTTCTGGCGCTGCTCGTGCTGGCGCTCTTCCTGGCGGCGCAAAGATGGTCGGGAGAGCAGCTTGCTAGAAGTCGCTGACCTTGTCCTTGAATATTCGGATTTCCAAGCGCGCTACACGCTCGTGGTGCCGGCGGGGGCGCTTTGCGGGCTGATCGGCCCGTCGGGCGGGGGGAAGACCACGCTGCTTCACGCCATCGCCGGCTTCGAGCGCCCGACTGCAGGCACGCTCCGCTTCGCGGGGCGCGATCTTCTTCCTCTTCAGCCGGTTGAGCGTCCGCTCTCCATCCTCTTCCAGGATCACAATCTTTTCCCGCATCTGACAGTGGCTCAGAATGTCGGCCTTGGCGTCGATCCGCGCCTTCGGCTGACGAGGGCTCAAATGCGCGAGGTCGAGGCGGCGCTTGAGCGTGTCGGGCTCGCGAGCCGCACGAAGAAGCGCCCGGCGGAGCTTTCCGGCGGCCAACGCCAGCGCGTGGCGATCGCCCGCGCGCTTGTCAGAAAACGCCCGCTGATGCTCCTCGACGAACCGTTCGGCGGGCTCGATCCGGGCCTACGCCGCGAGATGATCGCGCTCGTCGACGCGCTTCGCCGTGACGAGGGGCTGACCGTGCTCGTCTCGATTCACACACCGGAGGACCTCGGCGAAGCCGCCGACCTCATGGCGTTCGTCGACGAGGGCCGCGTGCTTGCCGCCGCGCCACCCGCCGAAATGCTGCGGTCCGGCCGGGTTCCGGCGATCGACCGCTATCTCGGCCGCTGAGGCACGGGGTGGCGCGCTCGCCGCGCCGCGCTATATGGGTCCGATGAAACAGGCTCTCATCATCGCCGGAGCCGCCGCGCTTCTCGCCATCATCGTCGCGGCGATCGTGCCGATGTGGGTGATGACGGCGGACTTCGGTCTCTCCGGCTTCGCTCTCAGCATGATCGTCATGATGGTGATCGGCTGCTTCGGCGTCGGCGGCGGGCTGATGTTCCTGATCTTCTACAGCGCCCGGAAGGGCTACGACGACGCCGTCCATCACGGGATCGGCTGGCGCGACCCTGGAGAAGGCTAAGGTTTCTGCGCCGGACGCCTTGACGGCCGCGATTGTTGGCAGCTTAATCCCAACGGCGTATAGAACCGCGCAATTCCGCCGCCGGCTTGGCAGAAGCGGGCGGCGTTTGTGGTTCGGAGTTTTCGGATGAGCGAGAAGTGGACGCCGGCGACCTGGAGGGCAAAGCCCATCGAGCAGGCGCCCGTCTATCCGGACCTCGCGGCGCTCGCCGCCATCGAGGCGAAGATCGCCAGCTATCCGCCGCTCGTTTTTGCAGGCGAGGCGCGCAAGCTCAAGGCGAAGCTTGCTGACGTCGCGCATGGCAAGGCCTTCCTGCTCCAGGGCGGCGACTGCGCGGAGAGCTTCGCCGAGCACGGCGCCGACAACATCCGCGATTTCTTCCGCGTCTTCCTGCAGATGGCGGTGGTCCTGACCTTCGCGGCGACCTCGCCGGTGGTGAAGGTCGGCCGCATCGCCGGACAATTCGCCAAGCCACGTTCCTCGCCCATGGAGCGCCAGGGCGACGTGGAGCTTCCAAGCTACCGCGGCGATATCGTCAACGGCCCGGAATTCACGGCAGAGGCACGCATTCCGGACCCGGCGCGGCAGGAGATGGCCTACCGCCAATCCGCCGCGACGCTGAACCTGCTTCGCGCCTTCGCCACCGGCGGCTACGCCAACCTCGAGCACGTGCATCAATGGATGCTCGGCTTCGTGGCGGACAGCCCGCTGCGCGAGCGCTATGAGAAGCTCGCCGACCAGATCAGCCAGACGATGGATTTCATGCGGGCGATCGGCGTCGATCCGGAATCGCATCCGGAGCTCAGGCAGACGGAATTCTTCACCAGCCACGAGGCACTGCTCCTCGGCTTTGAGCAGGCGATGACCCGCGTCGATTCCACCTCCGGCGACTGGTACGCCACCTCAGGCCACATGATCTGGATCGGTGACCGCACGCGCCAGCTGGACCATGCGCACGTGGAATTCTGCCGCGGCGTGAAGAACCCGATCGGCCTGAAGTGCGGTCCCTCGCTTGATCCTGAGGGCCTGATCCGGCTGATCGACGTCCTGAATCCGAAGGACGAGCCCGGCCGGCTGACGCTGATTGCCCGCTTCGGCGCCGACAAGGTCGCCGAGCACTTGCCGCGGCTCATCCGCGCGGTGAAGCGTGAGGGCCGCACAGTCGTCTGGTCCTGCGACCCGATGCACGGCAACACGATCACCTTGAACCGCTACAAGACGCGGCCCTTCGACCTGATCCTGCGCGAGGTGGAGGCGTTCTTTGCGATCCACCGCGCCGAGGGCACGCATGCCGGCGGCATCCACGTGGAGATGACGGGCCAGAACGTCACCGAGTGCACCGGCGGCGCGCACGCGATTTCGGCCGAGAACCTCTCCGACCGCTATCACACACATTGCGACCCGCGGCTCAACGCCGACCAGTCGCTCGAGCTGGCCTTCCTCGTGGCGGAGCTTCTGAAGCGCGAGCGCTCCACGCGCGAGGTCAAGGTCGCGGCGCAGGCCTGAGAAGCGCGAGGGGCTGATGGGGCAGACGATCGAGCTTGAAGCTGCGGACGGGCATACCTTCTCCGCCTACGAAGCGTCGCCGCACGCCGCGCACCACCGCGGCGGGCTCGTCGTCATCCAGGAGGCGTTCGGGGTCAACGAGCACGTGCGCGCCGTCACGGATGGCTTCGCGGCGGAGGGCTACTACTGCATTTCACCCGCGCTCTTCGACCGGGAGAAGCCCGGAATGGAGCTTGGCTACGGGCCGGAGGTGTTCGCCGTTGTCCGGCCGCTCATGGAAAAGATCGGCATGGACAACATGCTGCTCGACGTCGACGCGGCGCGAGTGGCCGCGGCTTCGGCGGGGAAGGTCGGCGTCGTCGGCTACTGCCTCGGCGGCTCGCTCGCATGGCTCGCGGCAACCCGGCTCCACGACGTTGCCGCCGCCTCCTGCTACTACGGCGGCAGGATCGCCGCGAATGCCGGAGAAAAGCCGCGGTGTCCGGTGCAGATGCACTTCGGCGACAAGGACCAGTCCATCTCGATCGCCGACATCGACAAGATCCGCGACAATGTCCCGGCGCGCCTCGTCGAGATCTTCGTCTATCCCGCCGGCCACGGCTTCAATCGCGACGTCACCGCGAGCTTTGAGCCGAACTCCGCGAAGCTCGCGCGGGATCGCACGCTAAAACTCTTCCGGGAGCACGTCGGTTGACGATGGCGCAGGATCGCGGCGCAGGCAGCCCGGCGCGCGACGCCGTCAACGGCACGCACGGGAACCAGGCCGCCCTTCCCGGCAGGGGCGGTTTCGCCCGCATCGCCGCTGCGGCTGCCAACTCCGTGCGCGGCCTTCGCGTCGGCTTGCTGACAGAGGCCGCCGTCAAGCAGGAGGTCGCGATCGCGGCTCTTCTCCTGCCGGTATCCTTCTTCGTGGCGGCGAATGTCTGGATTTGGCTGGCGCTCGTCGCGAGCGTGCTTTTCGTGCTCGTCGTGGAGTTCCTGAACACGGCGGTCGAGCGCCTCTGCAACCACGTGACGCCGGAGCGGCACGAGGCGATCCGCGTCACCAAGGACCTCGCTTCGACAGCCGTCTTTTTCGCGCTCGGGCTCGCCGGGCTGGTCTGGATCGTCGCGGTGCTCGATCGGTTCGGCGTTATCGGCTGATCGTCGGGCCTTTTCGCCTGCATTGCCGCCTTGAGCGGCAAAAGCTACATGCGCCGGCATGACCGACGCCCGGCCCACGACGCTTTCGATCGCTGTCGCGCAGCTCAACCCGCTGATGGGCGACATCGCCGGCAACCTCGAATTGGCGCGCGCGGCGCATGCCGAGGCGGCGGGGAAGGGGGCCGATCTTCTTGTCCTGACGGAGCTATTCCTGCTCGGCTACCCGCCCGAAGACCTGGCCTTGAAGCCTGCGGTGCAGGCGGCGTGCCGCGCGGCGGCGGAGGCGCTCGCAAAGGAGACGCGTTCGGGGCCGGGCATTATCGTCGGCGCGCCATGGGTCGATGACACGGGCCTCCACAACAGCGCGCTTCTCCTCGATGGCGGCAAGGTCGCGGCGGTTCGCCACAAGGTGGAGCTGCCGAACTACGGCGTTTTCGACGAGCTTCGCGTCTTCAAGCCGGGCCCGCTCCCCGGGCCGGTCGACTTCCGCGGCGTCAGGCTCGGGCTTCCCGTCTGCGAGGACATCTGGGAGCCTGAAGTCGTCGACTGCCTGTCGGAGACCGGCGCAGAGCTTCTCGTCGTGCCGAACGGCTCGCCCTACTGGAGCGACAAGTCGGACCAGCGCATGCAGATCGCCGTGGCGCGCGTCGTTGAGACCGGGTTGCCGCTTGTCTTCGCCAATCAGGTCGGCGGGCAGGACGAGCTCGTCTTCGACGGCGGCTCGTTTGGGCTGAACGGCGACCGCACGCTCGGCTTCCAGATGCCGCAATTTGAGACCGGCCTCGCGCTGACGCGCTGGAAGCGCGGGGAGGGCGGCTGGCGCTGTGTCGAGGGGCCGATGGCGAAGCTTCCCTCCAGCGACTCTGCCAATTGGCAAGCCTGCGTTGTGGGCCTTCGCGACTACGTGGAGAAGAACCGGTTCAAGGGCGTCGTGCTGGGCTTGTCCGGCGGCATTGATTCCGCGGTCTCGCGCGGCGATGGCGGTCGACGCGCTTGGGGCAGGCCGCGTGCGCGCCGTCATGCTCCCCTACCTCTACACGGCGGAAGAGAGCCTCGCCGACGCGGCGGAATGCGCCGAGCGTCTCGGCATCCGCTACAACGTGCTGCCGATCATGCCCGCGGTCGAAGGCGTCGCCCAGGTCCTCAATCCGCTCTTCGCCAACCTGCCGGCGGACATCACGGAAGAGAACATCCAGTCGCGCGTGCGCGGCGTGGCGCTGATGGCGCTCTCCAACAAGCTCGGGCTGATGCTGGTCACGACCGGCAACAAGTCGGAGGTCTCGGTCGGCTACGCCACGCTCTACGGCGACATGAACGGCGGCTTCAATCCGATCAAGGACCTCTACAAGACCGCGGTCTATCGGCTCGCGGACTTCCGGAACCGCGAGCGGCCCGACGGGTGCGTTGGGCCGAAGGGCGAGGTAATCCCGGCGTCGATCCTTTCCAAAGCCCCGACCGCGGAGCTCCGCGAGAACCAGAAGGACCAGGATTCGCTGCCGCCCTACGAGGAGCTCGACGCCATCCTCGAGTGCCTGGTGGAGAAGGAGATGGGCATCGCCGACATCGTCGCGCTCGGGCATGACCGCGCCACGGTGAAGCACGTGGAGCAGCTCCTCTATCTCGCCGAATACAAGCGCCGGCAGGCGGCGCCCGGTGTGAAGATCACGCTGAAGAACTTCGGGCGCGACCGCCGCTACCCGATCACCAACCGCTTTAGGGACGAATTCGGCTCAGTTCGGGACGGACGTGATGACGAGCGCGTCCTGGTCGGCGTTTCCGAGGGCCGGGCCGACGACGCGGATCGGCCGTCCGCTGGCGCTGGTCGCGACGGGGGTACCGCTTTCCGCCTCCGTATCCGCGACGCGCGGCACGAAGCCGCCCGCGCGGTCGGCGAGCGTCTCCGGATCTTCGCCGGGCGCCGGCCGCGCGATCGGCAGAGGCGCGGTCAGGTCGATTGCGACGCCGGGCGCGGGGACGGACTGCGCCGTGGCGACCTGGTAGCCGCCGGCCGGCTTGCAGGTGCAGGCGGAATCGAGGCTCGTGCGATACTGGAACGCGGTCGGAAGCGACGTATAGGGCTCGCCGGTGATCGAGACCATGCTCTCCGGCCCGCCGCCGGGATTCGGATAGTAGTAGAGCAGCGCCTCGGTCCCCGGGCACATCGCCTCACAGGTGCGCGCGTCATCGGGGAAACGGTCGGAGGTGGTCGAGAAGCTGATCGGGAAATAGTAGCCGTCGCAAGTGCGCACGCACAGCGTCCGGTAGGTCCCGCCGGCGGAATAATAGGGGTTCTGATTGAAGAACCAATTGTCGTTCGGCTGGGTCTCGTTGAGACTGCCGCCCGGCAACGGGCAGTCGCGCACGGCCATCATGCCTTCCAGCTCGTGCATGCGGTAGCTGTCGCCGCTGCCTCGCTGACGTCTCAAGTGGTCGAGTCGAGCGAGGTTCTGCTGCATGTCGTGGAGCTTCGGGAGGAGTGCGCCGCAGATTTGCTCGGGCGAGCGGCGGAAGAGAAAGAAGCCGGTGCCGAAGCAGCCTGCCCGCCGCGCGCGGTCTTCGGTGCGCGCGATGACGGCCGCCTGCTCGCGGTAGGCGGCCTCGTAGCGGGCGCTGTCGTCGGAGCGCGAGGCCCGGGAGCGAAGCTGCAGCATCTCCGCCTGCATGCCGAAGCACGACTGCGCCGCCGCGGGCCCGGGCGCCGACAAGACGAGCCCGAGCGCTCCGCAGAGGAGGGTGCCGGCCAAGCTGCGAAGACGTACGCCCAAAGCGCCTCCCGCACGAATCGAAATTGCCCGCGTAACGGCGGAACCTCAATCCTGACCGCGATTTAGGCAGTGGCAAGGCACGGCGACCGAGGCACCGAAAAAACCTCGCGCGGCGGGCCGGCGGCCCCTATCTGAGCGGCGGCCCGCTCTTGGAGACCGCCATGCGCTTCCTCGTCCTGATCCTTGTGCTTTTCGCGGCTGCGCCGGCGGCCGCCGAGGAGCCCGATCTCATCTTCAAGAAGTCGACCGTCTTCAAGCTGCTCACGCCCGACGACAAGCTCGCCACCTACGGCATCGACGATCCGCTCGTCGAAGGCGTCGCTTGCCACTACACCGTGCCGGAGCGGGGCGGGGTCGCCGGCGCGCTCGGCGTCGCGGAGGAGGTCTCCGACATCTCGCTCGCCTGCCGGCAGATCGGGCCGATCTCCTTCAAGGGGAAGTTCGAGCAGGGCGATGTGGTGTTCCGCGAGCGCCGCTCGATCCTCTTCAAGAAGATGCAGATCGTGCGCGGCTGCGACGTGAAGCGGAACGTGCTCGTCTACGTCGTCTATTCCGACAAGCTGATCGAGGGGAGCCCGAAGAACTCGACCTCGACGGTGCCGATCATGCCGTGGGGAACTCAGAGCGAGCCGGCGAGGTGTTCGGACTTCGTGGAGTGAGGAGGGCGAGGAGCAGCAGCGCAAGCGTTGCGGCGTTCAGGAGATGCCAGAGGAAATGCGTGCCGATCGGCCACACGGGGCAAAGCGGCGTATCGAGCGTCCTTAGCGTCAGCGAGATCACGAAGACGCCGCCTGCCGAGAGGATCAAACGGGCCGCGGGGTGCTTAAGGAAAACGAGGGCGGCGCCGGTCGCCACCATCGCTGCAAGCGGCGGGACGTAGGTAGCGGAGCCTCCGAGGAGAGGGCTGAGCGCCGCTTCTATCGCCCAGGACAGCGCGAAAAAGAGCACAAGCAATCCGACGACAGACGGCCAGCGGAAGGCAAAAAATCGCCGTAGCGCGAGCGCCAGGTAGCCGAAAATGAAGGCCGAGATCGGCGCGACATCGGCGATCATCGACCATCTGTTCGCGAAGATGTGGAAGAGGAACGACCCCACGCCGATCACTGCGGCCAGAACCACAAGCGCAAAGACCGGCAGATCGCGGCGTGCGTTTCTCCTGAGTACCGCGAAGCCAAACGCGACAGCGAGAAGGAACGAGAGGTTGGAGACCGCGTTGAGCGGCTCCGCCCACAAACCGGGCCCCAGTCTCTCGCAATAAAGGTCGATCGGCGCTGTCCAATCCATGGCCCCACTTTGACGGTTCGAGCCCGTAGGCGTTTCCGCTCTTCCGGCCATCCGGCCGGGGGGCGGTCCCCTTGACGTGACGCGGAGAATACCCGATGAGGTTCCGCATGAACGGCTTTTCCCCAACAAATGGCGCGTCTTCACCGCGCCATTTGCATTATCGGGATTATTTGCCGCTAGCACCTCGCTGGCCGGCGCCGTTCGACTTGTCCTCTTCGAAGATCCGTCTGAACGTCCCGGCCAGCGGGAGCGCTCGCCTACTCGACGAGCGTCGATGGAAGGGACGATGGGACTTAGGCTTTACAACACGCTGACCGGGAAGAAGGAGGACTTCGTCCCCTTCGATCCTGCCAACGTGCGCATGTACGTCTGCGGGCCGACCGTCTACGACTACGCCCATATCGGCAACGCGCGGCCGGTGATCGTCTTCGACGTGCTCTTCCGCCTGCTCCGCCACCTCTACGGCGCGGAGCACGTCACCTATGTGCGCAACATCACCGACGTCGACGACAAGATCATTCTCCGCGCGGCCGCAGCGATTTTCCCGGCCTGCCGCTCAACGAGGCGATCCGCAAGGTCACCGAGACGACCGAGAAACAGTTCCACGACGACGTTGCGGCGCTCGGCTGCCTGCCGCCGACCGTCGAGCCGCGCGCGACCGAGCATATCGCCGAGATGCGGCGCCATGATCGAGGCGCTCGTCGCGAAAGGCTTCGCCTACGTGGCGGAAGAGCACGTGCTCTTCGACGTCGCCGCGATGCCCGACTACGGAAAGCTCTCGCACCGCAGCCTCGACGACATGATCGCCGGCGCCCGGGTCGAGGTGGCGCCCTATAAGCGCGACCCGATGGATTTCGTGCTGTGGAAGCCGTCGAAGCCCGGCGAGCCGGCCTGGCCGTCGCCTGCCGGCATCGCGCGCCGGGGCGGCCCGGCTGGCACATCGAGTGCTCGGCGATGAGCGAAGAAGCATCTCGGCGAGACGTTCGACATCCACGGCGGCGGCATCGACCTCGCCTTTCCGCACCACGAGAACGAGACTGGCGCAGTCGCGCTGCGCCAACCACACGCCGGCGATGGCGACAGGTCTGGATGCACAACGGCTTCCTGCAGGTCGAAGGGAAGAAGATGGCGAAGTCGGAAGGGAATTTCGTGACGATCCACGATCTCCTCGCCGACTGGCCGGGCGAAGTGCTGCGCCTCAACATGCTCCGAACGCACTACCGCCAGCCGATCGACTGGACGCTCCGAGGCCTGGAAGAGAGCATGCGGGTGCTCGATCGCTGGCATCTTGCAGCCGGCGACTCCAAAGCATCGACGGAAGACAAGAACCCGTTCCTGCCGAAGGTCCTTGAGCCGCTGCTCGACGATCTCAACACGCCGGGGGCGATCGCCGCCATCCACTGCGTATCGGAGGAAGTCGCCGACGATCATGAAGGCGACGACCGCGGCATGTTCCGCGCGGCTTTGCAGCTTCTCGGGCTGCTCGGCGCCACCGAAACGGAGTGGCGGGCGCTTCGCGCGGCAGGCGTGACGGTCGACGAGGCGAAGGTCGAAGCAGCTGATCGCCGACCGCAGCGCTGCGCGCGCAGCCAAGAAATTCGCCGAGGCCGACAGGCTGCGGGGCGAGCTCGACGCTATGGGCGTGGTGCTGAAAGACGGTCCGGAAGGCACGACATGGGAGGTGAGGCGATGACCGATTTCCGCATGACCGGCGGGTGCCAGTGCGGCGCCGTGCGCTATGCGCTTCTGAGCAGCCCGACAACCCGCATATCTGCCATTGCCGCATGTGCCAGAAGGCGTTCGGCTCGTTCTTCGCGCCGCTGACGGGCGTGCCGCTTTCGAAGTTCGAAGTGACGCGCGGTGCGTTTGCGCTCTTCCGGAGCTCGGACCTGGTCGAGCGCGGCTTCTGTCGCGACTGCGGCACGCCGCTTTCGTTCCGCTTCGTCAACTCCGACCGTATCTCAGTGTCGATCGGCTCGCTCGACGAGCCGGAGAAGGTCGAGCCTACGCACCAGTTCGGCAACGAGGCCAGGCTGTCTTGGTTCGCCAAACTGCCGGACCTGCCCGGCGGTGAGACCACGACGAGACCGACACGCCCAAACGTGCCGCCGACATCGCCGCCTCGAACCACCAGCATCCCGATCACGACACGGCGGTCTGGCCGCCGCCCGGCGGGGGAGGGTGATGCGATGGCCGAACCTCGATTGACCGGCGGATGCCAGTGCGGCGCCGTGCGCTACGCGCTTCTGACGCAGCCCGACAATCCGCATATCTGCCACTGCCGCATGTGCCAGAAGGCATTCGGCTCCTATTTCGCGCCGCTGGCCGGCGTGCCGCTCGACAAGTTCGAGATCACGCGCGGCGACGCTCGCGAAGTTCAATAGCTCCGATCCGGTCGAGCGCGGCTTCTGCCGCGACTGCGGCACGCCGCTCACCATTCATACGATTGGCGACAACCGCATTTTCGTCTCGCTCGGCTCGCTCGACGAGCCGGAGAAGGTCGCGCCGAAGATCCAGTACGGGATCGAGGGGCGCATGCCGTGGTTCGACACGCTGCCGGCTCTGCCGGGCGACAAGACGACCGAGGAAGAAGACCCGGAGCTGACGGCGAAGATCGCGGCGTCCAACCATCAGCATCCCGACCACGATACGGATCGCTGGCCACCGCACGGAGGCTCCTCGCCATGAGGGCGCACCGATTGACCGGCGGCTGCCAGTGCGGCGCCGTGCGCTATGCCCTGGATCAGAAGCCGCGAGAATCGTGCATGTCTGCCACTGCCGCATGTGCCAGAAGGCAGTCGGCGGCCCGTTCGCGGTGATCTTGTCCGGTTCTGAAACCGGCATTCAGGGTTACACGCGGCGCGACCAGCTATTTCATGAGCTCCGATGTAGGTCGTCGCGGCTTCTGCAGCGCCTGCGGCACGCCGCTGACCTTCGACTATCCCGATGGCGATGACATTGGCGTCCTCGTCGGCAGCCTCGACGAGCCAGGCAGGGTGCCGCCGGTGACACAGTATGGCAATGAGAGCCGCGTCTCTTGGTATTCCGGACTGACCCAGCTTCCGGGCGACCACCCGACCTATGCCGGCAATCCCGAGATGCTCCGGCGGATCAGTGGCACCAACCACCAGCATCCGGACCACGACACGGACCGGTGGCCGCCGGAAGGAGCGGGCCGATGACCAAGGAACGCCTCTATCTCTTCGACACGACGTTGCGCGACGGCCAGCAGACGCCGGGCATCGACTTCTCGGTTGAGGACAAGATCCTCGTCGCCGGCCTGCTCGATCGAACTCGGCGTCGACTACGTCGAAGGCGGCTATCCGGGCGCCAACCCGACCGACACGGCGTTCTTCGCGGAGAAGCGGACGCGCCGCGCGAAGTTCACCGCCTTCGGCATGGTGAAGCGGGCCGGCCGCTCGGTCTCCAACGATCCGGGACTGCAGGACCTGCTCTCTCGCCAAGGCGGACGCGATCTGCTTCGTCGCCAAGGCCTGGGATTTTCACGTGCGTCTCGCGCTCGGCTGCACCAACGAGGAGAATCTCGAATCGATCGCGCAGTCGGTGGCCGCTTCGGTCGCCGCGGGCCGCGAGACGCTGCTCGACTGCGAGCACTTCTTCGACGGCTACAAGGCGAACCGCGACTACGCGCTCGCCTGCGTCGAGGCGGCGCTTTCCGCCGGTGCGCGCTGGGCCGTGCTCTGCGACACCAATGGCGGCACGCTTCCCGACGAGGTCGAGACGATCGTCGCCGACGTCGTCGCACGGTTCGGCGGCGACAAGATCGGCATCCACGCGCACAACGACACCGGCCAGGCGGTGGCGAATTCTCTCGCCGCGGTCCGCGCCGGCGCGCGGCAGATCCAGGGCACGCTGAACGGCATCGGCGAGCGCTGCGGCAATGCCGACCTCACCTCCATCATCCCGACGCTGCTGCTGAAGCCGGCCTTCGCGGAGCGCTTCGAGACGGGAATCTCGGCAGGCAAGCTCGCGGAGCTGACGCATGTCTCCCACGCCTTCGACGAGATCCTGAACCGCGCGCCGAACCGGCAGGCGCCCTATGTCGGCGCCTCCGCCTTCTCGACGAAGGCCGGCATCCACGCCTCCGCCTTCGTCAAGGCGCCGGAGACCTATGAGCACGTGAAGCCGGAGGCGGTCGGCAACCGCCGGCGGCTCCTTGTCTCCGACCAGGCGGGCCGCTCCAACCTGATCGCGGAGCTCGAGCGCTTCGGGCTCGACGTTCGATCGCGCCGACCCGCGCCTCGACGGGCTGCTTTCGGAGATCAAGGAGCGCGAGTCGCAGGGCTACGCCTATGAGGGCGCCGACGCCTCGCTGGAGCTTCTCGCGCGCCGCCGGCTCGGCACGCTCTCCGATTTCTTCAAGGTCGAGGGCTTTCGCGTGAACGTGGAGCGGCGCTTCGACGCCAACGGCGAGCTGAAGACAGTCGCGGAGGCGGTGGTCAAGGTCGACGTCAACGGCGACAGGCGCATGTCGGTGGCGGAAGGCAACGGCCCGGTCAACGCGCTCGACAGGGCGCTCCGGAAAGACCTCGGCGAACTGAACCGCTTCATCAATGACCTCGAGCTGGTCGACTACAAGGTCCGCATCCTGAACGGCGGCACGGAGGCGGTGACGCGCGTCCTGATCGAAAGCCGCGACGGGGAGGGGAACCGCTGGCTCACAGTCGGCGTGTCGTCGAACATCATCGACGCTTCGTTCGAGGCGCTGCTCGACGCGGTCAACTACAAGCTCGTCAAGTCGCTGCAGGCTGCCGGCGCGCTCGGCGGCGGAATAAGCGGCTACAGCTGTCCGATCGCGGCGGCGGACTTCGAGCTCCGGGCGCCGCTGCGCGCCCAGACTGCGCTCCAGCATCGGCAAGATGTCCTCCGCGCGGTTGGCGACCACGCAGGAGACCTCGAGCTCCGCGCGGATGAAGCCGACACGGCGCATCTCGTCGAGGAGCCGCACGAGCGGATCCCAGAAGCCGGCGATATTGGCGAGAAGCACCGGCTTCTCGTGGCGCCCGAGCTGCGCCCAGGTCATCTGCTCGACCAGCTCCTCCAGCGTGCCGACGCCGCCGGGCAGCGCGACGAAGGCGTCTGCCTTCTCGAACATCAGCATCTTTCGCTGATGCATGTCTTCGGTGACGACGAGCTCGGTCAGCTCTGCCATCGGGCGCTCGCGGCTCTGCAGGAAGCGCGGAATGATCCCGGTGACGCTGCCGCCGCCGTCGAGCACCGCGCGGGCGAGCGTTCCCATGAGGCCGACGGAGCCGCCGCCATAGACGAGGCGCACGCCCGAATCCGCCATGGCACGGCCGAGGGTGCGGGCCGCTTCCTCGTAGGCCGGGTTGGTCCCGAGCCCCGAGCCGCAATAAACGCAAACGCTTGTCAGACTTGGCATGAACGAGACCGTCGCATCGCACCCGCCGCGTAATCAAGCGCGCGGCACACGGGGGCCCGCCGGCCTTGAGCCTCCGGGCCGGGCGGCGTACAACCGATCTGTGACGTTTGTTCGAATTCCTGTGTGAGGCTCCGTAGCGGCCCAATGCCACGTCCCCTCGTCGCTCTGTCCATCATCTTCGCCCTCGTCATCGGCGTCGCCGCAATCCTTCTCTACAGAGCCGACCTGCGTCAGGTCCGGGAAGCTACGCAGCATGCGGCGCCGGCGGCCGAAGAGGCGCCTTCGGCTTCGCAGACGGCCGAAGCCCCCGCAACAGCGCCGGAACCGGCGGCTGGCGCCGCGGCGCCGGAGGCTGCGGAAACGCAGCCCGCGCCGGCCGCAGGCGCAAGCGAGCAGGCGGCTGCCGAGCCGTCCGCCGGAGGAGAACCGGCCGCTTCTGCGTCTGCCGAGCCTGAGACCGTGGCCGCCGAGCCGCCTTCCGGCGCAGAAGCTTCGGGTGCAGTCGCAGTAGGCGCTGCAGCATCCGGCGAGCAGGAAGTGGCTGCGGCGGAAGCGCCGGTAACCGGCGAGGCTTCAGGCGCTTCGTCGCAAGAAACAGCGGCCGGCGGAGAGCAAGACGTTGCGGCGGCGGAAGCGCCAGTGCCGGGCGAGGCTTCAGCCGCTGCGCCCGAGGGGGCGAGCCGCAAGCGGGGGACAAGAGGCCGCCACGGCCGAGACGCCGGCGGCCGACGAGACTTCGGCTGCCGAAGCGGGAGCCGCTGCGAGCGGCGAGCAAGAAGTCGCTGCAGCAGAGACGCCGCCGACGGGAGAAGCAACGACAGCAGCGACTGAGGGCGTCGCGACGGCCGCCGAACAGGAAGTCGCCTCCGCGGAGACGTCTGCGGCCGGCGAGGCCGCGGGTTCCGCATCGGGTGGAGCCACCGCGAGCGGCGAGCAGGCAGTCGAGGCCGCCGAAGCACCGGCATCGGGCGAGGCCGCGGGTTCTGCGTCGGCTGGAGCCGCCGTGAGCGGCGAGCAGGCAGTCGAGGCCGCCGAAGCACCGGCATCGGGAGAAGCTGCGGGTTCCTCACAGGCGGGGACAGCGGCGAGCAGTGAGCAGGAAGTGGCAGCTGCCGAAGCGCCGGCATCCGCAGAAGCGTCGGGTTCTGCATCTTCGGGGGCTGCCGCTGCCGGCGAACAGGAGGTCACGGCGGCCGAGCCGCCTGCGGCCGGCGAGGCATCCGGTGCAGCATCCGAAGGAGCCTCGGCCGCCGGCGAGGAGCAGGTTGCTGCTGCCGAGCTTTCGCAGGGAGGCGAGACTGGGGCTGCGCAGCCGGGGGAACAGGTCGCGGCCGCCGAGGCGGCGGCACCGGCTGAAGAACCGCTGCAGCGGATCGAGATCGGCCCGGTCGAGGCGAGCGTGCCGACGGATTCGGCCTCCGCGGCAGCGGCCGAAGGTACACTGACCGTTTCGAGCCCGCTCGTCGCCAGCGCCGAGGGGCAGGCGGAAGACTTGTCCGTCACGGTTGAGGCCACGCCCGGGGCGATCGACACCAGCGAGGTTAAGATCAAGGCGGCGGAGGCCGAGGCCGGAACGCTCTACGTTGCCGGCGAAGCGCCCGCGGGGATGCGCGTCCGCATCTACGCCAACGATGAACTGGTCGGGGAGGCACGCGCCAGCAACGACGGCACCTGGCTGCTTGAGGCGAAGCGCGATGTCCCGGTCGGGGAGGTGGTCTTCAGGGTCGAGGCCGCGCCCGAGGCGGGTCAGAGCGAGAGCCCCATCGTGGAAGCAGCGGCTCCGTTCATGCGCTACGCCGATGGCGTCGTGCTCGAGCCGGTCGTGACGGCGACGACCGGCGATCGGCCGCTGCTCTCCGAAGCGTCTGCGCCTCGGCCGACCTACGTGATCATCCGGCGCGGGGACAACCTTTGGCGCATCGCGCGGCGCAACTACGGACGCGGGGTCAAATATCAGGCGATCTTCGCGGCCAATCGCGACCGTATCAAGCACCCGCACTGGATCTTCCCGGGCCAGGTTTTCATCATTCCGACCCGCGATCGCAGCTGGGAGACGGTGTCGAACTGAGCACCGCGCTTCGGCTGACCCCCGGCGATTTGCATTCATCGGCAATCGACGATAAACGATAGCGGCGAGCTGCTGGCGCGCGCGAAGACCGCGGCGCCTGGGCTCGGACGCGAAAGGGGAAATCGTGGAGAACGTCGACGCGGCTGCCGAGAGGCTGAAGGCGCTCGGCCATCCGGTGCGCCTTGCCATCGTGCGGGCGCTCGCGGAGCGCAGCGCCTGCTGCTGCGCCGACGTGTGCAGCCGCCTGCCGCTCGCGCAATCCACCGTGTCGCAGCACCTGAAGGTGCTGAAGGACGCCGGCCTGATCAGCTTCCGCCGCGATGGCGTGCGCTCAAGCTACGTATTGAACCCGGCAGCCTTCGGCGCTTTGTGCCTCGACCTTGAGGAGATCGTCGCGCTCTTTCCGGCGGTCTCCGTCAAGGATCCGGCGGGCGAGGCAACGTAATGGCCGACGCCACGATCGCCCCCAAAGTCTCGGCCGACCGCGGCCGCACGTTCTCTGCGCTTTCGAACCTCTGGCCGGTCATGTGGCCGGCGGACCGTCCGGATCTGAAGCGCCGCGTCGTCGTCGCCTTCTTTGCGCTGTTCGCGGCCAAGATCGTCACGGTGCTGGTGCCCTATTCCTACAAGTGGGCGACCGACGCGCTCGCGGGGGACGCCAAGACGCCGGCGCTCCTGCCGCTCGTCATTGCGGGACCGGTGGCGTTGGTGCTCACCTACAATCTCGGCCGCGTCGTCGGAATGGGCTTCGCGCAGCTTCGCGACGCGCTTTTCGCCCGGGTCGGCCTGCACGCGGTAAGGCAACTCGCTTATCGCACCTTCACCCATCTTCACGCGCTGTCGCTGCGCTTCCATCTCGAGCGACGCACCGGCGGACTGTCGCGAGTCATCGAGCGCGGCACGACGGGAATCGAGAACATCGTCCGTCACGTCATCTTGAACACGGCGCCGACGGTGCTCGAATTCGCGCTGACCGCCGGGATCGTTTGGTACCAGTTCGGGTTCGCCTATGTGGTCGTCATCGCCGTGACGGTCGCGCTCTATGTGTGGTTCACGATCGTCGCGAGCGCCTGGCGCATCTCGATCCGCCGCGAGATGAACGAGTCCGACACCGACGCGCACTCGAAGGCGATCGAACTCGCTTCTGAATTACGAGACCGTCAAATATTTTGGCAACGAGGGCCTTGAGGCCGGGCGCTTCGACCGGGCGATGGCGCGCTATGAGCGCGCGGCGGTGAGGACATGGACGTCGCTCGCCGGGCTCAATCTCGGGCAGGCGATTATCTTCGGCACCGGCATGGCGATCTGCATGGTGATGGCGGTGCGCGGCATTATCGCGGGTAAGCAGACGCTCGGCGATTTCGTGCTGATCAACGCGCTTCTGATGCAGCTCGCAGTCCCGCTGAACTTCATTGGTATGGTCTACCGCGAGATCGTGCAGGGGCTCGCCGACATCGAGGCGATGTTCCGCCTCCTCGATGTGCCGCCTGAAGTCACCGACCGACCGGGGGCTCCGGCGCTTCTCGTGACCAAGGGTGCGATCCGCTTCGACGACGTGCATTTCGCCTACGACCCCTCACGGAAGATCCTGAAGGGCATCACGTTCGAAGTGCCGGCCAACGCGAAAGTCGCGATCGTCGGTCCGTCGGGCGCAGGGAAGTCGACGATCTCGCGCCTTCTCTTCCGCTTCTACGACGTGACGAGTGGCAGGATCACGATCGACGGCCAGGACATCCGCGACGTGTCGCAAGAGAGCCTTCGTGCAGCGATCGGTATCGTTCCGCAGGACACCGTGCTCTTCAACGACACGATCGGCTACAACATCCGCTACGGACACTGGGACGCGACCGATGCGGAGGTGCGCGAGGCGGCGCGCATGGCGCAGGTGGCGGGCTTTATCGAAAGCCTGCCCTCCGGTTACGACACGCCGGTCGGTGAGCGCGGTCTGAAACTCTCCGGCGGCGAGAAGCAGCGCGTTGCGATCGCCCGCACGATCCTGAAGGGCCCGCCAATCCTCGTCCTCGACGAAGCGACCTCGGCGCTCGACACTGCGACGGAGCGCGAAATCCAGTCGGCGCTTGAGGAGATATCGCAGAACCGGACCGCGCTCGTCATCGCGCACCGGCTCTCGACCGTGATCGATGCCGACCGCATCATCGTGCTGCAGGACGGCGTCATCGCCGAGCAGGGCACGCACGGCGAGCTTCTCGGCCGCGGCGGCCTTTACGCGGCGATGTGGGAGCGCCAGCGCGAGGTCGACGAGATCGCCGAGCGCCTGCGCCGCACGCGCGAAGAGGCGCGCGCCTTCATCCCGCCGGCCTTTGTCCCGGAGGAAGCGGCGGAGTAGGCGGCTTCCCCGGGGGGGCGGCATTGTTTAAGAGCGCCGGATGCTGCGCTCCATCGCCGACGCCGTTCCAAATATCCATCGCGAGGGCTGGCCCTTCATCGCGGTCACGCTGATGGTCGCGCTGGTCTTCGCTTTCCTCTTCGCGCCGCTCTTCTGGCTGCTCCTGATCCTCGCCGGCTGGATGGCGATCTTTTTTCGCGATCCGGTCCGCGTCGTGCCGGTCGCTGCGGGTCTCGTCGTGAGCCCTGCCGACGGGCGGGTCGAGCCGGTCGTCCGCGCGACGCCGCCCGCGGAGCTTGGCCTCGGCGGCGGCCCGCTCCAGCGTGTGTCGATCTTCATGAATGTCTTCGACTGCCATATCAATCGCGCGCCCGTCGCCGGCCGCATCGCCCGCATCGCCTATAAGGCCGGGAGGTTCCTGAGCGCCGACCTCGACAAAGCGAGTGATGTGAACGAGCGAAACGGGCTTCTGATCGAGGCTGAAGACGGGCACGCCATCGGCGTGGTGCAGATCGCCGGCCTTGTTGCCCGGCGGATTGTTTGCTGGACGCGGGAAGGCGCAAACATCGGGGCAGGGGAGCGGATCGGCATGATCCGCTTCGGCTCGCGCGTCGACGTCTATCTTCCTGACGGTTCGACGGTCGTCGCCAATCCCGGTCAACGCGCGATCGCCGGCGAGACGCTGATCGCGCTGTTGCCCGGCGCATCGCCTGCGCCGCCATTTCCAACGCGCAGCGACTAGCGCCCGATGGCCGGCCTCTTTCCCCCCATCGATCCTGAGGCCAAACGCGGCAGGCCGCGCCGGCGTCTGGTTCCGTTCACCGCCGTCCTCCCGAACCTCGTCACGCTGCTTGGGCTTTGCGCCGGGCTGACGGCGATCCGCATGGCGCTGGAGCATCGCTTCGATCTCGCGGTCGCGGGCATCATCTTCGCCATCATTCTCGACGGCATCGACGGGCGTCTGGCGCGCTACTTCCGCGCCTCCTCGCGCTTCGGCGAGCAACTGGATTCGCTCGCCGATTTCGTCAATTTCGGAGTAGCGCCGGCGATCTTCGTGTTCGTCTGGCGGCTCGACGCGCTCTCCTCGTTCGGCTGGATCTGTGCGCTCGTCTTCGCGATCTGCACGGGGCTGAGGCTCGCCCGCTTCAACGCGGCGCTGCTCGCAGAGGAGCCGCGGCCGGACTGGCACCGGAATTTCTTCGTCGGCGTTCCGGCGCCGGCCGGTGCCGGCCTCGTGATGCTGCCGTTCTTCCTGCAACGGACCGACGCGATCGACCTAAGCTCCGCCGCGGTCGTCGTCGCCATCTACACGATTGTCATTGCGCTCCTGATGGTGAGCCGGTAAGCCGGCGACTTGCGCTTAAAATATATTTAAAGACAAAACGGTTCTATTCAATGGTACAGGTAACGCTTTAGGAACAGAACTTTGTAGAGAGATCTTAAAATTAGGATGTAGAAAGGTTATTATCGTTGATCGCTATGAATCTTACCTCGCTGAGATGTTAGCTTCTTTAGGGAACGCATTAACATATGATTTGATTGTACCCGTTGTTGTTGATATCGAAAGAATAGATATCATAGAACAAGTGTTCGAAAATTATCGGCCGGAAATCATTTTTCATGCGAACGTGAGAAAATATCCTTCATTTCTTTCGAAGGATTTGGAAGATCTTAACAAAACTAATTACCTACGTACACTTAACCTCGCTAAAATGGCTTCTAAATACAATACCGGCATATTTGTACTTGTTTCATCTTTGGCTGCTTCTCAAAATAAAAATCCTGTCGCAAACTCATTAAGAATAGAGGAAGCCTCTTTAGAGCAACATTTTACTAATACCAATACGCGCCTTATAATTCCCCGTATTTGCGATATCATTGAAAATCGCGGGGGAATTGTATCTTTAATAGAGAGCCAGGTTAGGGAAAATCAAGCGTTAATCCTTCCATCGATTATTGATGTTCAAACCGATCTCATATCAAAATACGGTGCAACAGAGTTCATTCTGCAGACCATTGTGGAAGCTTCCAGGATCGATAGTAAAAATAGGATATTTAACTGTAAACCTTCTTTTACGGGTACTGTTTGTGAAATAGCCGATAAAATCGCGAAATTATATGGGTTAAAATTAGAAGCCGATATCCCAATCACTTACAGCGATCAATTGTAGAAAAACCTTACTCTAACATCAGAGAATATATCGTGATCGACTTAAAAACAATTTTAAGGCTTTAAAAGAAAAACTCACCGATGGCTTAATTAACTGAGACCAAGGCCAACGGAAAGAATTGATGTGTTTATTCGTTGAGCTATTGATAAAAAAGTAAATAAAAATGATTAATGGAATAAGGCTACTTAAACGAAATGTAATTAGCAATGGTATCGGTATTATTATTCCTGCTTTAGCATGGGTATTGGTGGTTCCTGTTCTTGTTCATTGCCTTGGAGAAAAAGAATATGGAATTTATACAATTGCCCTATCTTTTGCCGGTATTGTTGGGTTTCTTGAACTCGGTTTGACATCAGCTGCAGTCAAATTTATTTCGGATAATGAAATAAATAGCAACCATGAGAAATTGGAAAAGATTTTATCTACGAATTTCATAATATATATTGGACTGGGCACTTTAATAATATTATTTTGTTTTTTTATTCACTCCCTATATTGGCAATATTCTTTTTTCTAATTCAAAAATCGATCAGAAGGAGATTAATCTGTTAGTAAGATTAATTGGATTTGTTCTTGCTCTTTCTTTGTTAAGAAATTCTTTATCATCTGCAATAATGGGATTTCATAGATACGATCTTTATAGCTCAATTGAAGTTGGTTATGCCGTTTTATTGGCCTTGGTACAAGGAGTCATTGTAATTAGAGGTGGAGAAGTTGTTTCTCTGATGCTTGTAGTATCGTGGTAATGACGCTAAGCTTGATCGCATCCATTTTCGCTATTTATCACTTGATACCGAATGTTCGTCTATTTCGCTTTCCTGACTTATATTTTTTACGTATTTTATTTAATTTTGGCATGTATATGATGCTTATTAGTTTCGGATCAGCAATTCTCTTAAATGTGGATAAAATTATAATTGGATGGGCATTAGGACCTAAAGGCGTTGCCTACTATGCGGTTCCTACTCAAATCGCACTTAAAATCCACACCGGATTGGCTTCATTTGTTTCATTCATTTTTCCTTTAAGTTCGGAAGTCCAGTCCATCGGAGATAAAGAAACCTTAAGAAAAATATACCTTAAGAGCATGAGATTTATTATAATGATTGATGGTTTGATCATGGTTTTTATCGGAACATTTTCTCATGAATTGCTTACTCTATGGATAGACAATGAATTTGCTATAGTATCTGAACATATTTTGATTTTTACTGCTATCGGATATCTTTCGTTTTCATTGAGTATCGTTCCTTACTACATCCTCTTAGGAACTGGGCATCCACGAGAATTCGCATTACTAAACATAGCTACAACATCGTGCGTAATTTTAGGTTTCTTTGTGGGTTTAAATTATTTTGGCTTAATAGGAGGAACTGTTGGAGCAATGATAGGTATGGGAACCATGTTTCTCTTGCCGCGATATGTTCAAAATCTGATCGGCATTTCATGGGGAGTTGCCTATAGAGATAGTTATGGACGTACCTTCATATGTTCAGTTAGCGCATTAGCATTTAGTTTAATACTTCCACCTTCTTTCATAGCCAAGTTGATTTTCTATTTTGTATTCATGTTGGTCTTATTTTATTGTGGTAATATAAAGCAGGAAGATTTGGGAATGATACATGATTCAGCAAAAAAATTCTTAGTAAATGTATCGGTGAGAATCAGATTGAAAGGACTATAATCTTTTTAAAGAAAAATAAAGAATAAAATAACATGCTTAATACCGCTTCCGTATTTGAAAAAGAACAGAACGATGCTGTTATGAGCCAGACACCATACTTGATTCTATGGGTGCTGTATGCATATATTATCCTTAGCCCCTTCTATGGCTTTTCATTTGTTAATATAGCTGGACGGGGTTTCGGTAGATTGGATTGGACCTTAGCAGGAATAATGTTGTGTTTATTCATTACTCAACGCTGCCACATTCGTTACAGCCCTGCGAATAAAATTGTAATATTATTTGTGTTTTCCGCCATTATATTAGGAAGTTATAATCTTATAAATTCTTCATATGCTCAATTTATCGATTTTACCACAAATCGGCCAGTTGCTTGTATCCGTCATTTTTTTCTTTTTGATTTCCAGTCTGTCATTAAGTTAAGAAGAGCTTATGTTTAGCATAAGATTGTGGGTTTTTGTTGCTCTTGCAATCTCGCTTTATGCTATATATCAGTTGTTTGCAATAGGTCACAACTGGCCATTATCGAGCTTGAAAATGACCAATCCTTCCGTCACTTATCAACATGGACAAGCCCGGACAATTTTCGGATATTCGCAGGTCTCAGGTATTTTTAATGAGCCAAGTTACTTGGGCTGTTATCTCATTGCTCCTATTGTTTTTTCAATTTATTTTTTATTAGAAGGCAAAAGATATTTATTCATTTCAAAATCGTCCATATGAATTGGGCAATCCTATCTATACTATTTTTTGCTTTTTTGCTAACAAGTTCTCAAGCAGCTTATTTTTCTCTCATTGCTACCATACTATTTATACATTTCTCCGGAGCCGTTAAACGGTTTAAATTAACTAAGATCGTTTTATCGTTTCTGGTCTTTTTCGTATTATTAGCGCTTTTACTTGCGATATTTGATATGAATTTTTTTGGGGCTATTGTCTATAGGTTTAAATATCTTATCCTAAATATAATAGATCCAGCGAGAACGAATGAAATTACTTCCTACCGAGTACGTTCCGAAGCATTTTTACTGCGCTTAAAATATGGGCATCGCACCCTATTTTAGGAGTGGGTTTAAATAACATGCGCTATTACACAGATACATATGAATTTACTTGTGGGTGGAGCCAGCTATTGGTGGATCAAGGATTGCTGGGAGCCACTATATTGATATTTTTATTCTGGATTCTATTGCGACGTCTGAGACAACTATCCAAAGAGACCCGCTTGTCTTCGTTTTGGAGAGTAATTTGCGTTGTTTTATTTTCATTCTGGTTTCTGACATTATCCATGGTTTTTTCACCTATAACTGGGTAGACATTCAACGCTGGTTCAATTTGGGATTGGCTAATATGATTATTATCCACGCAAACTCAAGGCTTTCTTTTGTCGAATAGGTTGTATAACTTCTATAGCTGGCATCTCTTCAAATAAATAAGAGTGAGTTATTTATGCGCATATTGATGTTATCAGGATCATATCCGATTCCAACGGACAACGGTGCAAAGCGGAGAATTTTTGCTACCGCCGATTATCTGTCTCTACACCACGATTTAACACTGGTCTCATTTTTGGAATGCAATCAATTTGCTATGCTAAACAATTCATCTCAAGTGCCATGGCAAGATTATTTAATCGATCTGCCGATTAAATCGTTTTCAACGGCCTTGAAGTCTTGTTTTTAAAACAGTCCTATGGCCAGGTTAAATATTGGAATCACAATTTCCAGTCTCTTGTTGATGGAATACTATCGAAACAGCATTTTGATTGCATATGGATTCAACATTTTAATATGGTGCCTT
>CAVZVB010000001.1:0-150582 GCA_963778625.1 uncultured Alphaproteobacteria bacterium | reverse complement strand
TTGAGCGCCGCGGCCGCTGCCACCTGCACCGGCGTATAGGCGCCGTAGTCGAGATAGGATTTGACGCGCGCCAGCGCCGCGATCAGCCGCTCGTTCCCGACCGCGAAGCCGATCCTCAGGCCCGCCATCGAAAAGGTCTTCGACATCGAGGTGAACTCCACCGCCACGTCGATCGCGCCCGGCACCTGCAGAACCGACGGCGGCGGATTGCGATCGTCGAAATAGACCTCCGCGTAGGCGAGGTCGGAGAGCACGTAGATTTCGTGCGGCGGGCGAAGGCGACGACGTCGCGATAGAAATCGAGCGTCGCGACCGACGCCGTCGGGTTGGCCGGATAGCAGAGGATGACGGCGATCGGCTTCGGGATCGAGTGATGCACGGCGCGCTCCAGCGCGCGAAGAACTCCGGCCCCGGCTCGGCCGGAACATGGCGGATGGCGCCGCCCGCCATCAGGAAGCCGAAGGCGTGGATCGGATAGCTCGGGCTCGGCACCAGCACCACGTCGCCCGGCGCGGTGATCGCCTGCGCCATGTTGGCGAAGCCTTCCTTGGAGCCGAGCGTGACGACCACCTCGCGCTCCGGATTGAGCTTCACGCCGAAGCGGCGGCCGTAATAGGCGGCCTGCGCGCGGCGCAGCCCGGGGATGCCGCGCGAGGCGGAATAGCGGTTGGTGCGCGGCTTGCCGACGGTCTCCACCAGCTTCTCGAGGATATGCGGCGGCGTCGGCAGGTCGGGATTGCCCATGCCGAGGTCGATGATGTCGGCGCCGCCGGCGCGGGCCGTCGCCTTCAGCCTGTTGACCTCCTCGAAGACGTAGGGCGGCAGCCGCCTTACCCTGTGAAATCAT
Source organism: uncultured Alphaproteobacteria bacterium (assembly GCA_963778625.1). Lineage (GTDB taxonomy): Bacteria > Pseudomonadota > Alphaproteobacteria > Rhizobiales > Afifellaceae > DASWJZ01. Next base: position 149,735 of record CAVZVB010000001.1, on the reverse strand, counting down.
CCATCGTGCCAGCGACCTGCTCCTCGTCGCCCCGCCCGCGAAAGCCTCTATCCGGGCGCTGTCCGAAAGGCGAAACCTCTATCGCCGCACCGGCTCGCGTGCCCGAGCGCAGCGGCCAGCCGCCGCAAGCTCGCTCGCGCGCGCGCCTCCAGCGCCGCGATCTCACGCGCGTCGGTGGTCGCGGCCCGGCGCTCCGCGATCAGCGCCAGCTCCGCTTGGATCGCCTCGACCTCCTGCACGCCGAGCGGCTCCTCGCGCGTGCAAGCCGCTCGTCTGCTCGCCTGGAAGACTCGGGATAGGCGGCTTGTCGCCGGCGGCCGCCTTGGCCGCATTTCGGCGATCACGCGGCGCCGCGGCGTGCGTCCTCGAGCCGAGCGGCGCGATCCCGGTGCAGGTCGGGCAAGCCGAAGCAGCCCGACATTGCGTGCACAAAACCGCGCCGGGAGAGGCCCGCGAACAGTCGCCATTCGGTTTCGCTTCGAACTTCATCGCCTCTCACCGTCGACATCGGCGCAGGGCGCGGCCGGACATCCGGTTCTCGCTCTTATAGCCTGTATACCTATAGTTCCTATATTGAGCCTCAAATATGACCGCGCGGGCGGAATGCTCGAGCGCAAAATGGCGGCAGCGGAAGACAAGCGGCCGAATGGCGACGACGCGGCGCCGCTCCCCCTACATGGTCCGCGACGCAGAGGCCTTCGCGCGCAATCTCGCCCGCGCCGTCGAACAGGGCAGGCGCGCGCTCGCCGCCTATCTGAAGACGCAGGAGAAGGGCAAGGCCGCCGACCTCTCGCCGAGGCGACCACCGAGATCGTCAAGACGCTCGGCCAGATCGGCGAATACTGGACCGCCGACCCGGCCGGCTGATGGAGGCGCAGACCCGGCTCTTCACCAGCTATTTCACCATCTGGCAGAACGCCATGGCGCAGGCCGCCGGCAAGCCGCCGCCGGCGGCGTCAATTCCGGACGACCACCGCTTCAGCGACCCCGACTGGACGGACAACCCGATGTTCTGCGCGCTGAAGCAGATCTATCTCGCCACCACGCATTGGGCCGAGCAGCTTGTGGACGAGGCCGAAGGCATCGACGACGGCACCCGCCACAAGGCGCACTTTTATCTGCACCAGATCAACAACGCGCTGTCGCCCACGAACTTCCTTCTCACCAACCCCGAGGTGCTGAAGATCACCGCCGCCACCAACGGCGAGAACCTCGCCAAAGGCATGCGCATGCTCGCCGACGACATGGCGGCCGGCAAAGGCATGCTGCTGCCGCGCCAGATCGGATGTGGCCGCTTTCAAGCTCGGCAAGAACCTCGCCACGACGCCCGGCAAGGTGATCTTCCAGAACGACCTCTGCCAGCTGATCCAGTACGCGCAGAAGACGCGAGAAGCGTATGCAAGCGCCCGCTGCTCATCGTCCCGCCCTGGATCAACAAGTTCTACGTGCTCGACCTCGACGCCGGAGAAGTCGCTGATCCGCTGGCTGGTCGAGCAGGGCCACACCGTCTTCGTCGTCTCCTGGGTCAATCCCGACGCGCGCCACGCCGACAAGAGCTTCGAGCACTACATGACGGAGGGCATCCTCGCGGCGCTCGACGTGATCGAGAAGGCGACGGGCGAACAGCAAGGTCAACGCCGTCGGCTATTGCGTCGGCGGCACGCTGCTGGCGATCACGCTCGCCTATCTGCGCGGCCGGCGACGAAGGGACGCATCGCCAGCGCGACGCTCCTCACCACGCAGGTCGATTTCGAATTCTCCGGCGACCTCAAGGTGTTCGCCGACGCCGACCACGTCGCGAGCGTCGAAGCGGAGATGAAGCGGACCGGCTATCTCGAAGGCTCGAAGATGGCGACGGCGTTCAACCTTCTGCGCTCGAACGACCTGATCTGGCCCTACGTCGTCAACGACTATCTGAAGGGCAAGGAGCCGCTTCCCTTCGACCTGCTCTACTGGAATGCCGACGCGACGCGCATGCCGTGCGCCAACCACTCCTTCTATCTCCGCAACTGCTACCTGGAGAACAACTCTACCAAGGGCCGCGTCACGATCGCCGGAAGGAAGATCGACCTCTCCGAAGATCACGCTGCCCGATCTACAATCTGGCGACGCGCGAAGACCACATCGCGCCGGCGAAGTCGGTGTTCATCGGCTGCGCCGTCCTTCGGCGGCCCCGTGCGCTTCGTGCTGACCGGCTCCGGCCATATCGCCGGCGTGGTCAACCCGCCGGCACGACGGAAATACCAGGTACCTGGACCAACGGCCCGCCGGTTGGCGCGTTGGAGAATTGGCTGAAATCCGCCAAAGAGCATCCGGGCTCATGGTGGGAAGACTGGCAGGCGTGGCTCGAACGGCTCGACAATACGCGCGTCAAGCGGCGGCGGCGGCCGGGCGGCGGCAAGCTGAAACCGATCGAGAACGCGCCGGGCTCTTATGTCAGGGCCCGCGCGGATCAAAGCGGCGAAGCCGGCGCCGCGCGGTCCTGAAGCATTTTGGCTCAGGCGCCTGCAACCTGCCGCGAAAACCGCCTGTCAAAAAAGTAATTCGGCGGCGCTTGCCATGCTTGGGGTGCGCAGCCAAGATCGCCCGGCGTTCTTGCAAGGATTCCCATGACGTTGCGTATCTTGAGCGTGTCCCTCGCGGTCGCGGCGCTTTCCGCCGCCGGCACGCCGGCTTCGGCAATCGAACCCGACGCGGTGGCGAAGGCGCTGGGCGCGGCGCTCGTCAAAGGCGTGAACGTCGCGGCGAGCTACGACTTGGCGCACGCCGACGGCGACAACGTGGTCGTCGACGGGCTCACCGTCTCGCGCCTTTCGACCGACCAGACGCTCCGCTTCGACAAGGTCGTGATCGACAAGCCGACCGCGGGCGGCAACGGCGTATTTCAGAGCCCGTTGATCAGCTTTGCGAACGGAACGCTTTCTGGCGAATCGACCGGGACGATCGACGCCGCGACGGTGACCGACGCCATCGTGCTCGACGCTTCGGCGGCGAAGAACACCGGGCTTGGCGAGGGCATCCTCTTCCACACCGCCGAGGTGACGGGCGTGCATGTCGCCCGCCAGACGGATCCCGGCGAGATCTCCATCGACCGCGTCGAGGTGGAATCCGGCAACGTCGTCGATAACCATGCGCAGGACAGCAAGGGCCGCGTCGAGAACGTCACGCTTTCGCCCGACCTCTTCCCCACCGGCCTTACCCCGGACGCGATCGGCTACGACAAGCTCGCGCTTGACGTGAGCTGGGACAGTTCGCGCGACATGGCCGCGAAGACCATGACGATCCGAGATTTTACGATCGACATACACGACGGCGGCACGCTCACGATCAAGGGCGTGATGGGCAACCTCCCCGATCCGCGTGTGCTCGACGACGCCGGTGCGGCTTCGAAGGCATCCGGCACCGAGGTGCATCAGCTGACCGTGAGCTACCTCGACAATTCGCTTGCCGGCCGCATTCTCGACGCGCTGGCGAAGCGCCAGGGCCTGAACCGCGAGGAATATGTCCAACAGCTCTCCGCCGCCCTGCCCTTCCTGCTCTTGACGCTGAACAACCCCGCCTTCCAGAAGCAGGTCAGCGCCGCCGTGAAGGGCTTTCTGGCGAACCCGCATTCGCTCAGGATCAGCCTCGATCCGGACGCGCCGGTTTCCGGCTCCGATATTTTGAGCCTATTGAAGACCGACCCGTCGACCGTGCCCGATCGGCTGAAAGCATCGGTAACGGCCAACACGCCCGAATGATCGAAGGGGGCAGACCATGATGCGCCTTGCCATCGTCCTGGCGTTTGTCGTTCTCGCCGGCGCCGCGCCGGCAAATGCCGACACGAAGAGCGAAGCGCTGCTGCGCGATTTCGTGGCCTGGGTCGAACTCGTCGCCCGAGTGGTCGGCATCGGCAAGCGTGATCCGCTCCGACGGCAACGACACCTTCGCCGACGGGCTCGTCTTCTCGCGCGAAAACCCGCATGAATCGATCAGCATCGAGGAATTGCGGCTTCGCGATCTCACCGAACGTCAAGGCGGTGGCTTCAGCGCCACCGAGATGGAGATGCGGGCGGCCGAGATCATCACCGACAACGTCGACGCCAAGATACCTTCCGCGACCGCTTCCGGCGCCTCGCTGCCAAGCCTCGCCGGCGTCAGCATCGACCCAAAGCACATGATGCGCACGTTCGCGCGCTTCTACGGGATCGCCGCCGACGGCGCGCTCGACGAGTTGCGCGTTCCAGAGATCACCCTCGTTCAGCGCCTGCCAGACGCGAGCGGAGGGACGACCGAGGTCTCTTACCGGAACCTGGTGGCGACGGGGCTTGCCGACGGCGTGCTCCGCCGCGAGGAGGTCGGGCCGATCACGATCGCCGCGCACGGTGCCTCGCCGCAGGCGTTCGCGTTCTCCATCGACAAGATCGAGATCGATCGCACGGACATCGGCGCCCTCGCGCATATCCTCGACGAGACGCAGTATGGCGACGGCCGTGGCGACAGCATTTGGCGGCCGTTGGTGTCACGCGTGGCGTATCACGGCATAACCGGAAAGGGCGCCGACGCCGCGACCTTCCGCGTCGACGAGGTGGCCGTCGAGAACGTCGACGGGCGCCAGCCCGAAAAGCCGTTCTCGGCCGCCTGGGACGAGATCATGGATCCGAACGTCCCCTCCGACGCCAAGAACGACCTGGCGCTCGAGGCGACGATGGGCATGCTCGGAGCCTTCCGCGTCGGCACCGTGCGGTTCGAAGGGATGTCGGTCGACGTGCCCAAGGACGGAACGTCGATCTCGCTCGACGGCTTCACGCTGAGTGGATGGTCGAGCGCCGGGCTCGACAGTCTCATCATGAAGAATTTCCGCGTGCAAGGCCCCGAGGTCTATGCCTCCCTCGGCTCCTTGGAGCTTGCCGGCTTCGTCTCGCCGGACCTGCGGGCGCTGATGCAGTTTGCCGCGTTGGAGAAGAATGCCGACCCGAGCACGCACGCCGCGGCGATCAGCAAGACCTTTGCCGCGCTACCGCGTCTCAACCATTTCGGGATCGAGGGGCTGGTTGCCGGAAAGAGTGCTGACGATGCGGTGTCGCTCGGCCGGCTGAGCCTCGATTTTCGCGACTGGAACAAGATCTTCGCCGAGGCGACCGACATCCACGTGGAGAACCTGAAGATACCGCGCGGCCTAATTGACCTCGACCCGCAGGGCGCCCAGATGTTCGACGCGCTCGGTTACCAGGGCCTCGATATCGGGATGTCGCTCGCCGACCGCTGGACGCCTGACATCGGCACCGACCAGGCCACCTGGACGGTCACGGTCGCCGATGCCGGTGACGTGGAGCTTTCCTATACGCTGACCGGGCTCACGATCGACTGGCTGATGCGCGCCACCGCCGCAGCCGGCAAGAGCGACGACAGCCAGGCGGCGCTGACGGCAATGTTGCAGGACCTTGGGCTGGCGAAGGCGACGCTCAGCGTCACCGACCGCTCGCTTCTCGACCGCGCCTTCACGGTCGTTGCGAAGCAGCAGGGCGTCAGCATTGACGGCCCGACCTATCGCGAGCAGATGCGAGCGGCGCTTCCCTTCATCATCTCCGCCGTCATCCCGATGCAGCTCGCGAAGCGCATCGCACCGCCACTGCAGGACTTCATGGCCGGCCGCCAGACGCTCTTCGCCGACGTGACGCCGCCTTCGCCGCTCACCCTCACCGACATTCTTACCGCCATCGACGACCCGCTGACGCTGCCTGATAAGCTGAACCTGGAGCTGAGATCGGAAACGGCGAAGAACTAGGGGCTCCCTACTCCGTCTTCACCACGCGGATCGAGAGCTCGCGGAGCTGGTTCGCCGTCGCCTCTGACGGCGCGCCCATCAACAAGTCTTCGGCCTGCTGGTTCATTGGGAACATTGTGACCTCGCGGAGGTTCTTCGCGCCGCAGAGAAGCATCACGATGCGGTCGAGGCCCGCCGCCATGCCGCCATGCGGCGGCGCGCCGAATTGCAGCGCGCGCAGCATCCCGCCGAAGCGCTCTTCGAGCACATCCTCGCCGTAACCGCGGATGGCGAAGGCCTTCTTCATGATCTCCGCTTTGTGGTTGCGGATGGCGCCGGAGGCAATCTCGTAGCCGTTGCAGACGATGTCGTACTGATGCGCGTTGATAGCGAGCGGATCGAGCGTCTCAAGCGCCTCAAGCCCGCCCTGCGGCATCGAGAAGGGATTGTGGGCGAAGTCGATCCCCTTCTCCTCCTCGCTCCACTCGAACATTGGGAAGTCGACGATCCAGGCGAGCGCGAAGCTGTCGTGATCGATCAGCTCCAGCTCATGCCCGACCTTGTCGCGCGCAGCACCTGCGAAGCTCATGAAGGTGTCCGGGTTGCCGGCGACGAAGAAGACGGCGTCGCCGACATCGAGGTTGAGCTGCTCGCGGATTGCTGCCGTGCGCTCAGGCCCGAGATTCTTGGCCACCGGCCCGGCGCCTTCGGCGCCGGCCGTGCCGAAAGGCATCCCCAGCAAGCCTTCGGCGACCTGCGTCAGTGGCGCGACCTCGCCCTCGCGGAAGAAGATGTAGCCGAGGCCCGGCTGGCCCTCGCCTTGCGCCCAGTTGTTCATGCGGTCGCAGAAGGCTCGGTTGCCGCCTCCCGGCGCGGGAAGCGCCCACACCTCCGTCGTCTGGTCGCGCTCGATCATCGAGGCGAAGACCTTGAAGCCTGAGCCGGCGAAATGCTCCGTCACCGATTGCATCTCGATCGGATTGCGGAGGTCAGGCTTGTCGGTCCCGTATTTGCGCATCGCCTCGCGAAACGGGATGCGCGGGAACTTCTGGGTAACCGACTTGCCGTCGGCGAAGGCCTCGAACACGCCGCGGATCACCGGCTCCATCGCCTCGAACACATCGTCCTGCGTGACGAAGCTCATCTCCACGTCGAGCTGATAGAATTCTCCGGGCAGGCGGTCGGCGCGGGGGTCCTCATCCCTGAAGCATGGCGCGATCTGGAAATAGCGGTCGAAGCCGGCGACCATGATCAGCTGCTTGAACTGCTGCGGCGCCTGCGGCAGCGCGTAGAACTTTCCGGAATGAAGCCGTGACGGCACCAGGAAGTCGCGCGCACCCTCCGGGGACGACGCGGTCAGGATCGGCGTCTGGAATTCGTTGAAGCCGGAAGCGCGCATCAGCTCGCGCATCTTCGCCACAACCGCAACGCGCCGCATGATGTTCCGGTGCAGCGACTCGCGGCGAAGGTCGAGGAAGCGGTACTTAAGCCGCGTGTCTTCCGGATATTCGGGCTCGCCGAACACCGGCATCGGCAGCTCCGGCGCCTCCGACAGCACTTCGATGTCGCGCGCGAAAACCTCCACCGCGCCGGTCGGCAGGTTGGCGTTCACCGTCTCCTCGGTGCGCGCCTTCACCGCGCCATCGACGCGGATGCACCACTCGGCGCGCACGCGCTCCGCCGTCTTGAATGCCGGCGAATTGGGGTCGGCCACAACCTGGGTCAGGCCGTAATGGTCGCGGAGATCGATGAAGAGCAGCCCGCCGTGGTCGCGCACGCGGTGCACCCAGCCGGAGAGCCGAACGGTCGCGCCGACGTCGTCAGCACGGAGCGCGCCGCAGGTATGGGTGCGATAGGCGTGCATTGTCGTCGGCGGTCCTTGAAAGCCTGATTTCGGGGGCGGCGGACAAGCGCATGCCGGCGCGGCGATTGTCAAGGCCGCGCCGCTTCGGTGACTACGCGACCTTCAGCGTCGGGATCGCGGAAACGTCGAGCGCCCGGCTCGCTTCCCAAAGGTCGAGCTCCGCCTGCATCCGCCACCAGGGCCCGGCCCCGTCGCCGAAGAGTTTGCCGAGGCGCAGCGCGGTCTGCGGCGTGACCGGCTTCCTTTCCGCCAGGATGTCATAGAGATGCTGCCGGGATATCCCGAGCAGACGTGCGATTTCCGCCTTCGGGAGCTTGGTCGCCGGGACGACGATCTCCCGCAGAAGCTCACCCGGATGCGCCGGCCTGATCGAGGGGTGACGCAGGGACCTATTTGCCATGATAGTCCTCAAGATCGACATCGACGGCGTCCTCACCGTCGAACGCGAAGGTGATGCGCCAGTTCCGAGCGACGGTGACCGGCAAATTCATCTCCGACGGACTCCGGGCTACATCCAACCTCGACAATACGAGACGGACCCTCCCGCGCCAGTCGGCCCGCAGCACCTTTTCCTCGCCTTTCGTCCAATAGCGCCGAAGGGTCCTGCTTCTGAAACTTGCGATCACGGAATTTGTATGTAAGCTAGTCGCTTACATACGTCAATCGCCGCCGGGTCGAAATGCCACTTTGTCGGCGACAGTTTTCATCACATTCGCTATACGGCGGCGATGCAAGAAAGAACGGCCGAATACCCCATCATCACCGACACGGCGACGCTTTCCGCGTTCTGCGACCGCCTGGCCAAAGCGCCCTTCGTCACCGTCGACACGGAATTCATGCGCGAGAGCACGTTCTGGGCGCAGCTCTGCCTGATCCAGATGGCCGGGCCCGGCGAGGCGGCGATCATCGACCCGCTGGCCGACGGCATCGACCTTTCTCCGTTCTACCGCCTGATGTCCGACGAGCGCGTGATCAAGGTGTTTCATGCGGCGCGCCAGGACATCGAGATCTTCGTGAAGCAGGCGGATGCGGTCCCCCACCCGCTGTTCGACAGCCAGATCGCGGCGATGGTCTGCGGCTACGGCGACCAGGTGAGCTACGATCAGCTGGTCTTCCGCGTAACCGGCGACCAGATCGACAAGTCCTCCCGCTTCACCGACTGGTCGCACCGCCCGCTCTCGGCGAAGCAGACCGCCTACGCGGTCTCCGACGTCACCCACCTGCGCGACGTCTATCTCGCGCTCTCCGCACAGCTCGCGGAACAGGACCGCACCACCTGGCTCGACGAGGAGATGGCGGTGCTCTCCGACGTCAACACCTACCGCACGCATCCGGAAGACGCCTGGCTGAGGCTGAAGCTCCGAGTCAAGAAGCCGCGCCAGCTCGCCGTCCTGCAGGCGCTCGCCGCTTGGCGCGAGCGCGAGGCGCAGAGCCGCGACGTGCCGCGCGGACGTGTCTTGAAGGACGACGCGATCTACGAGATCGCGCTGCAGCAGCCGCGCGACACAGAGGCGCTGGCGCGGCTCCGCACCATTCCGAAAGGCTTCGAGCGCTCAAGCGTCGGGCGCGCCATCCTCACGACCGTCGAGAGCGTCTTTGAAATGCCGGACAGCGAGCTTCCGCGGGTGCCGCGTCCGCGCTCGGCGCCGGAGCATTCAAGCGCCGCCGCCGAGCTCTTGAAGGTGCTTCTGAAGATGGTCGCCGAGGAGCAGGGCGTCGCCGCCCGCATCATCGCATCGACCGATGACCTTGAACGCGTTGCCGCCGATGATCACGCCGATGTCCCGGCCCTCAAGGGCTGGCGCCGCGAACTCTTCGGCGAGCAGGCGCTGGCACTGAAGCGTGGCGATCTCGCACTCTCGATGTCACGGCGCGGCGTCGTCGCGGTCCCGCTCGAGCGCGCGACCGACATCGCCGCCGAGTAGCGGCTTCTACTCGGTGACCACCGCGAAGCCGAGACCGCCAAGCGCCGCAAACTGGCGCATGCGACTGTCGACGCGGGCGCCGCGCAGATCCGCGAGCGACGCCGGCAGCACCAGCTCGACCTTGTCGCCGGCGCGCCTCAGTTTCGTTCTGGGCAGCACGCCGTCGATCGCGCCGGAGACGAGGTAAGCGACGCGGAACGCGCCCGCCAAGGCGCGCGCGCTCTCCCGGTAGCGAAGCGGGGCGAGCTCGCGCAGGCCCACGCCGAGCTCCTCCTCCGAGAGGCCCGCGTGGCGATAGTAGATCGCGAGCGCCAGATAGGCGCGGCCCGGGTGGTCGATTCCGACGAAAGCCGCATTGGTGATGATGTTCAGGCTCTGCGTGCCGCGATAATCGGGATGCGCGCGCCAGCCGATATCGGAGAGGAGACAGGCGGCGGCGCGAAGCCGCTTCTCCTCGTCGGTCTCCTCGAGGCCGATCGCGCGCATGGCATCGGCGGTCCAAAGGATGAGCTCCTCGCCGTGCGCCGGCGACCGCGAGCGCAGGATGTTCAGCTCCGAGGCCGCGTCGAGCAGCGGGTCGATCTTCTGCTCTTTCGCCGGGAGCTTCGAGTAAAGCAGACCTTCGCGCAGCCCAAGCGCCGAGATCGTCACCGAGCCCGGCTTACCGATTTGTATCAGCTCCGACAGCACCACCGCGCCGTAGGGCAAAAGCGCCTGGCGCTGTTTCGACACGACGGTGATGCCGGGAACCTGGTCGAGCGGCCCGCGGATCAGCACCCTCAGGAAGTCGTCGAGCTCGTCGGGGTCCATGCGGTATTCGTGCATGACATGGAGCGGATAACCGCTGTCGTGCATGTGGAGCCGCGCCAGCGACCGCCATGTCCCGCCGATCGCATAGAACACGCGCCGGCTGAGCCCCTTAATAGCCGCGGACCGGTCGAGCGCCTTGCGGGTCAGGTCGCGTGCGGTCTTGAGCGATCCCTTGGAATCGGCCTGCAGCCTTAAGCCACCGAGGGGAAGGCTCTCGCCCGGGCCGATCTCGCGGCCGACGACGTCGGTCAGCTCCAGGCTGCCGCCGCCGAGGTCGCCTGCGACGCCGTCCGGGTGCTCGAAGCCGGCGACGACGCCGAGCGCCGCCATCCGCGCCTCCTCGCCGCCGGAGAGGAGCTTCACCGGCACGCCGCAGATCGCTTCGACTTCGGCGATGAATGCCGCGCCGTCCGCGGCTTCACGCGGTGCCGAGGTCGCGACGACGTCGAGCTCCTCGACACCCATCTGTCGGGCAATCGCCGTGAAGCGGCGAAGCGCCACGCGTGATCTCTCCACGGCGTCGGGGTCGAGCCGGCCCGATTCCGCCACGCCGGCGCCGAGACCGGCCAGAATCTTCTCGTTGAAAAGCGGCGTCGGCGACCGGGCGAGCCCCTCGTAGACGACGAGACGCACCGAGTTCGACCCGATGTCGATCACGCCGATCGGGCTGCGTCCGAAGATGCGCCCCTGGGCGCTGCGCGGCTCAGCCGCGGGTGAGCGGCGAGAACGCACGTGGCGAGGAGGATTTCAGCGACCGGCCGCGACCGGAAAGGCTTGGATTCGTCATGAAATAGCGATGCGCGTTGAACGGCTCCTCGCCCTCCTTCAGACGAATCCGCCGCGACGTTCCGTCCGGCAGCACCTCCCAGCTTTGCTCGTTGTCCCTGAAATTCGCGACCATGATCTGATCGAGAACCTGCATATGCACGGTCGGATTGACGAGCTGCACGATTGTTTCCACCCGCCGGTCGAGATTGCGCGGCATCATGTCGGCGGAGCCGATATAGACGATCGCCTCCTCGGAGGGGAGCCCGTGTCCGTTGCCGAAGCACAGGATTTGCGAATGCTCCAGGAAGCGGCCGACGATCGACTTGACGTGGATATTGTCGGAGAGGCCGGGCACGCCCGGGCGCAGGCAGCAGATGCCGCGCACTACAAGGTCGACGCCGACGCCGGCCTGGCTCGCGCGGTAAAGCGCGTCGATAATCTCGCGGTCGACGAGCGAATTCAGCTTCATCCAGATGCGCGCCGGCCGGCCGGCCTGCGCATATGCGATCTCCGCCTCGATGTGCTCCAGGATGCGCGGCCGCATCGTGTAGGGCGACACGGCGATGCGCTTCAGGTCCTGCGGCGGGGCATAGCCGGTGATGAAGTTGAAGACGCGCGCCACGTCGCGCGCGAGGACCGGATCGGCGGTGAAGTAGCTGAGGTCTGTGTAGATGCGCGCGGTCTGCGGGTGATAGTTGCCGGTTCCGACGTGCACGTAGCTCGCCAGCCCGCCGCCTTCGCGGCGCACGACCTGTGAAAGCTTGGCATGGGTCTTGAGCTCGATGAAGCCGTAGACGACCTGCGCTCCGGCGCGTTCCAGATCGCGCGCCCAGCGGATATTGGCCTCCTCGTCGAAGCGCGCCTTGAGCTCGACGAGCGCGGTCACCGACTTCCCCGCCTCCGCCGCCTCGATCAGCGCTTTCACGATGGGGGAATCGTTGGATGTCCGATAGAGCGTCTGCTTGATTGCCACGACGTCCGGATCGAGTGCGGCCTGACGCAGGAACTGCACCACCACGTCGAAGGATTCGTAGGGGTGGTGGACGATGATGTCCTTCTGCCGGATCGCGGCGAAGCAGTCGCCGGCATGCTCGCGGATGCGCTCGGGAAAACGCGGCGTATAGGGCTCGAACTTCAGGTCCGGGCGATCGATGCTCACAAGCTCCGACACGGATTTCGATGCCGAGCATGCCCGGAATGATCTGCACTTCGGCGTCGGACACCGCGAGCGCCCTCTGCACCAGAGCACGGAGCGATTCCGGCATCCCCTCCTCGATCTCAAGCCGGATCACCAAACCGCGCCGGCGCTGCTTCAGCGCGCGCTCGAAAAAGCGGACGAGATCTTCCGCCTCTTCCTCCACCTCGATGTCGGAATCGCGGATCAGCCGGAAGGCGCCCTTCCCGCTCACTTGGTAGCCGGGGAAGAGCCGCGGGATGAACAGCCCGGCAACATCTTCCAAAAACACGAAGCGAAGCGGATCAGAGTCCGCCTGGCGCGGCAGCTTGATGAAGCGCTCGAGGCTGAGCGGGAAGCGCAAGAGCGCCTGCATCGTGCGGCCCTTCGAGCCGGCGAGGTGGAGCGCCAGAGTAAAGCCGAGATTGGGAATGAACGGGAACGGATGCGCCGGATCGATGGCGAGCGGGGTCAGCACCGGGAAGATCGAATCGAGGAAGTGCCCTTCGAGCCAGCTGAGGTCGTCCGCGCCGAGCGCGTCGGCCGCGACGATCACGATGCCGGCCTTGGCAAGCTCCTCGCGCAGCGCCTTCCAGTTGCCGTGCTGTTGCAGCACGAGCTCGCTGACTTTGACGTCGATGGCGCGAAGCTGCTCGGCGGGCGAGAGACCGTCGTCGCTTCGCGTCGCGATCAGCTCGCGCGCCTGCCCGGCGAGGCCGGCGACGCGGACCATCATGAACTCGTCGAGATTGTTTCCCGAGATCGAAAGAAAGCGCAGCCGCTCAAGCGTCGGATGATTGGGATTCTCCGATTCCTCAAGCACACGCCGATTGAACTCGAGCCACGATATCTCGCGGTTAATGAAGCGCGACGGGCTTTCCGCGAGCTCCGGGTCTAGCCGAAGCGCGCGCGGCGCCTCGACTGGCCGTGGCGACGGGATTTTAGCAGCAGCTTCACTCACGATATCGGCCTCAACCGCACTTTTCACTTGGCCTCTTCAGCCGGCGGTTTGTCATTATGATGACAGTTATTGCTGATCCGCAAACTCTTCCGGCGCCTCCGGCGATTGCGCCAGGATTTCGGCTGCCATCGGGCGGGTGATTCGCCGCGCCGGCCGAAAGCGCCGCCCGGTCGAGCGCGTCGACCAACCGGACGGCGGCGCTGAGCGACCGCTCCATCCGCGCGACGAGGTAGTCGATGACCGGCTTGTCGACGAGGAGCTGCCGATCGGCGAAGAGCTTGACCAGCACCTGCCGGAGAAGCTCCTCCTCCGGCGCTCCAAGCGCCACCGGCGTCGCCAGCCTGAGCCGCGAGCGGAGGTCCGCCAGGGAGACGCGCCAGTCCTCCGCGCGGCTCCGCGAGGTCAGGAGAAGCGATCCTCCACGCTCGCGGACGCTGTTGAAGAGGTGGAAGAGCGCCGCTTCCGGCACCGCCTCCGCCCGCACGTCCTCCACCACGACCGATGGTCCGCGCACCGGCGGAAGCGCGTCGTCCGTGCCGAGCGCTGCGGCCTCGACGATCATCGCGCCGGCACGCGCTGCCCAGATGTGGGCGAGATGCGTCTTGCCCGATCCCGACGGGCCGGTGAGGAGCACAGCAGGCGCCGGCCAGTCGGGCCAGGACTCGACAAGCTGCAGCGCGGCGCTGTTCGACGGACCCGGCATGAAATCCTCGCGCCCAAGGCTCGGCGCGTGCGGCAGAACGAGAGGCAGCTGCGTCGGACCGGGCACGGTCACTTCAAGCGGCCGTCCTGTGATGGACCGTCGCCCCGCTCGAGGTAGAGCGCGCTCAGCCGATAGCGCTCGACAGCGAAGCGCACGAGCACGCCGATCGCCGCCGTCACCGGCACGGCAAGAAGCACGCCGACGAAGCCGAAAAGCGAACCGAAGGCGAAGAGCGCGAACATGAGCCAGACCGGGTGCACGCCGATCGACGAGCCGACGAGGCGCGGCTGCAGGATGTTGCCTTCCAGGAACTGACCGACCGCGAAGATCCCGACGACCACGCCGACCCAGATCCAGTCGGGCCAGAACTGCACCAGCGCCACGCCGACGGAGAGGAAGAAGCCGACGATCGAGCCGACGTAAGGAATGAAGCTGATCACGCCGGCGAGCGAGCCGATCAGAAAGCCGAAATTGAGCCCGACGACGGTGAGCGAGATGGCGTAGAAGAGGCCGAGGAGCAGGCAGAGCGCGCCCTGCCCGCGAACGAAGCCGCCGATCGCCACGTTGATGTCGCGGCCGAGCGCGCGGATCGTCTCGGCGTGCTCACGCGGCAGAAGCGCGTCGATGCGCCCGATCATCCGGTCCCAGTCGTAGAGCAGGTAGAAGGCGACGACCGGCGTGACCACGACCAGGCTGATCGACGCTGATCAGCGCCTGTCCGCCTGCCCAGACCGAGGCGAGCACGGTCGCCGCCCACGAGGCGCCCTGCGATGACGATCTGGTCGACGCTCGGGCCGCCGTTCTGCGTCTTGAAATACTGGCCGATGCGGGTCTCGAAGAAGCGGTCGCCGAGCGCCTGCAGCTCGACGGCGTAGGTCGGGAGCTTCTCCAGGAAAGCGGAGAGCTGACCGATGAGGAGCGGGACGCCGAGCAGCGCCACCAGCGCGAAGACCAGAACCGAGAGGACGACGATCGTGATCGTCGCCCAGAAGCGGCTCATGCCTGCGCGCTCGAGCCGATCGGCGATCGGATCGAGCAGATAGGCGAGCGCCATGCCCATGATGAAGGGCAGAAGGATCCCGCTGAACACCCATAGGAAGAGGAGCAGGAAGGCGAGCGCGCCCAGCCAGAACACCGCCTGCATGCGGAGGTTCATGTCGCCTTCGGGCCCGATTTCGCCCGGCCCGCCGGCCATGTGGCGGACCCACTCGACAAGATAGGCGGCCGCCGACGCCACCGTCAGAATGGCAACGGCGAGCGACGACGACCCCGATCAGAGGCCCGAACACCGCGACGCCGGAACGCTCCCCGAGGACGAAGGCTATCAGGATGATCTGCGCCACCGTGTTCACCTTGGACACCCAGAGGGGGTGTACCGCCATTGGGTTGCTAAGAACATAGGCAAGCAGCATGGCGCCGATGATGAAGAGATCGCGGCTGACGACGAGCACGATCAGCCAGGCCGGCAGTTCGCCCTTGAATCCGAGGGTCACGAAGACGGAGACGAGCAGCGCCTTGTCGGCGACCGGGTCGAGATAGGCGCCGAGCTCGGAGGCGGCCCTGAACCGCTTGGCGATGAAGCCGTCAGCGGCGTCGGAAAGGCCGGCGAGGATGAACAGCATCGCCGCCGCCAGATACCGGTCCGCGATCATCAGCCAAACGATAAGCGGAACGCCGATCAGGCGGGCAATGGTGATGAAGTTCGGTAGGGTCAAGACGACGACCTGGCGTAGCAGCAGCGCGCCGGCGGAGAAGAACGGCGCGTCCGCCGGCAAAATGGCCGGCGTTCTTGCAATCCCCCCGCCGGCACTCTAGGCGCTAGCCAGAATGCCGAACGAACGCAATACCCTGACCTACCGCGACGCCGGGGTCGATATCGACGCCGGAACGAGCCTGGTCGAGCGGATCAAGCCCGCCGCAGCCGCCACAACGCGCCCCGGCGTCATGGGCGGGCTCGGCGGCTTCGGCGCGCTGTTCGACACCAAGGCCGCCGGCTTTCGCGATCCGGTGCTCGTCGCGACGACCGACGGCGTCGGCACCAAGCTCAAGATCGCCATCGAAAGCGGCGAGCACGCGACGATTGGCATCGACCTTGTCGCGATGTGCGTGAACGACCTCGTCGTGCAGGGCGCCGAGCCGCTTTTCTTCCTCGACTATTTCGCCACCTCCGCGCTCGACGTCGAAGCCGGCGGCGACGATCATCGAGGGTATCGCCGAAGGCTGCCGCATCGCCGGCGCGGCGCTCGTCGGCGGCGAGACGGCGGAAATGCCCGGGCTCTACGGCAAGGGCGACTACGACCTTGCCGGCTTCGCCGTCGGCGCGGTCGAACGCGACCAGATTCTTCCGCGACGATGTCGAAGCCGGCGACGTCGTGCTCGGGCTCGCCTCTGCCGGCCTGCATTCGAACGGCTTCTCGCTGGTGCGCCGCGTCGCCGAGATGAGCGGGCTCGGCTGGTCCGACCCGGCGCCGTTTCGAGCCCGGTGCCAAGCTCGGCGCGGCGCTGCTTGCGCCGACCCGCATCTATGTGCGCGCCTGCCTCGACGCGATCCGCGAGATCGGGCGGCGTGAAGGCCCTCGCCCATATCACCGGCGGCGGACTGGTCGACAACGTCCCGCGCGTCATCCCCGAACATCTCGCCGCCGAGATCGACCTTGCGGCGATCAAAGTCCCGCCGGTCTTCCGCTGGCTCGCCGGTCCGGTCGCAGCCGGCGGAGATGCTGCGCACCTTCAACTGCGGAATCGGCATGGTTCTGGTCGTCGCGCCCGAAGCGGTCGCAACGTGCCGTCGCCGTGCTTGAGCGCGCACGGCGAGACGGTGACGACGCTCGGCCGGATCGCGCCGCGGAAAGCGAGCGCCGTCGCGCTCACCGGCCGGCTCGACCTCGATGGCTGAGCCGAGGCGCAAGACCGCGGTCCTGATCTCCGGGCGCGGCAGCAACCTCGCCGCGCTGATCGCCGCCGCAAAGGACGCGCGCTACCCGGCCGAGATCGCGCTCGTCGCCTCCGACAATCCCGACGCGCCCGGCCTCGCTTTCGCGCGCGACGCCGGCATCGCGACGACGACAGTCGACCGCCGCGCGTTCGCGACGAAGGCCGCGTTCGAGGCGGCGCTCGACAAGGCGCTCCGCGACGCCGGCATTGAGCTGATCTGCCTTGCCGGCTTCATGCGGCTCCTGTCGACGGTTTCGTCGAAGTGTGGCGCGACCGCATCCTGAACATCCACCCCTCGCTGCTCCCGCTTCTCCCCGGCCTCGACACGCATCGAGCGCGCGCTCGCCGCCGGCGTCAGGCTGCACGGCGCGACGGTGCATTTCGTCAGGGCGGAGATGGATGCCGGCCCGATCGTCGCGCAGGGCGCCGTGCCGGTCCTGCCCGGCGACACGCCGGAGACGCTTGCCGCGCGCGTGCTTACAGTCGAGCACCGCCTCTATCCGCTGGCGCTGAAGCTCGTCGCGGGCGGACGCGCGAAGCTCGTCGGCGACCGCGTCATCATCGAGGGCGAAAAGATCGCGCCCGGAGCGCGCCCTGCTCTGTGCCGTCGGACTAGCCGGCTCTCCGCGTGAAGACGCTCGCGTTCCACGACGAGCGACGAAAAGCAGGATCATCGCGATCGCCTGATGCGCGAGCGCGAGCGGCGTCGGCACCGCCTGGATCAGCGTGGTGATCCCGACCACGACCTGCACCACGACCAGCACCGCCATCAGTGCGGCGCGCGCGCGCGCCGGCGCGCTCGCCGCGCCGCAGCATCCCGAAGGCGTAGGCGAGGATCGCGGCGGAGAGCACGTAGGCGCCGAGTCGGTGATTGAACTGGATGGCCGTCAGATTGTCGAAGACGTTGAGCCAGAGCGGCTTCAGCATCCAGAGGCCGCTCGGCACGATGCCCCCGTCCATCAGCGGCCAGGTGTTGTAGATAAGGCCGGCGTCGCGTCCGGCGACAAGCCCGCCGAGCGCGATCTGCAGAAGCACGAGCACGACGAGTGCACGGCTCGCAAACCGTCGCGCGCCCGAAGCCGGCTCGCGTATCGCTCCGCCGAGGCGCACGAAGAGCGCAATCAGCGCGGTGAAGAACAGCGCGGCGAGCGTCAGATGCAGCGTGAGCTTGAGCGGCGCGACCGCCGTCATTCCCGGCTGCAGCCCCGAGGCGACCATGATCCAACCGACGACGCCCTGCGCGCCAAGCAGCATGCCGACGCCGGCGAGAGCGATCGCCGTCCGGATCGGTACGCTCCGCCTGCCGACGAACCAGAAGAAGCCGCGCGACATAGACGAGCCCGATGAAGCGCCCGAGCTCGCGGTGCGCCCATTCCCACCAGAAGATCGTCCTGAAATCGGCAAGGCTCATGCCGCGGTTCAGGAGCGCGTATTGCGGGCTGTGCCGATAGAGATCGAAGGCCGACTGCCAGTTCGCGTCGCTCAGCGGCGGCACGGTGCCGGTGACGAGGTCCCATTCGGTGATGGAAAGGCCGGATTCGGTGAGCCGCGTCGCGCCGCCGACCATGACCATGGCGAAGACCAGGAGGATCAGGAAGAGCAGCCAGCTGCGGAGGCCGCGGGCTTCGACCGCGGCCGCGTCGACGGCCTGTTCCGTGTTGGCTGAAAGCGCGACCATTGCCCTCCTTAGGAGCGGCGCTGCGGGCCGGCAAGCCGCCGCCGCGCGACACCCCGTCGCGAGCCCTTCGCTTGCGGCACCGGGCGATGCGCCCTAGCACCCACGTCGATGCCGCAGCGCCTCAAGAAACTCATCGGGACGATTCTCCTCGTCGTCTTTGTCTGCGTCTATGCGCTGACGGCGATGACCGTCGCCGCAGCGAAGCTTCCGGGAACGTCGGGGCTGACGCAACTCATCTACTTCGTCGTCGCCGGCACGATCTGGGTCATCCCGGCAGCCGCACTTATCGCCTGGATGCAAAAGCCGGGAAAGACAAACCCTTAGCGTGCTTTCCGATTCTTCTTCTAATCTCCCAGAGGCCCGGCGTCAGAAGCACGTCGAGGAAGCGAGGCTCCTGGAAGAGCCCGTTGACCGACACCCGCGGCAGCCCGTGCCGCGACCCTTCCGCCGGGATGTAGCCGGGCTGCGTCGTGAACGAGGCATTGAGCCCCGCCTCTTCCGCAAGCTCCGCCTCGCGCGCGCCGGCGGCCGCTGGATAGCCATAGGGGAAGGCAAGGCTCGTTGGCCGCTTGCCGATCATCTGGGCGATCGCCTCGACGCTCCCATTGATCTCGGCCAGCGCCGCCTCGCGCGAAAGCCGCGCCAGTGCCGGATGCGTCATGGTGTGGGCGCCGATCGAGCAGAGCGGATCGGCGGCGATCCTTGCAACTTCGTCCCAGTCCATCACGAGGTCGCGCGCGAGCGCCGCAAGGTCGAGGCCGTGCTTCGCTGAAAGCGCGCGGATCGCCGCGCGCTGCTCGGCCTCGTCAGCCCCGGTGGTGAGCCAGTGCCGCCAAACATCGAACGCTTGCGCTTTCTCCGCCGCGCTTCGCGCTGGAAGCTCGCGTCGAGGCTCGCCCGGTGCTTCGACCGCGGCGGCTTCCGCGACGATCCGCTCGAGCGCCTCCCACCAGATCTCCGACGTACGCTCCGTGAAGCCGGGACAGACGTAGATCGTGAACGGCGCCTGATGCCGGCGGAAGACCGGCAGAGCGTGTTCGAGATTGTCGCGGTAGCCATCGTCGAGGGCGACCGCGATACGGTCGGCGCCTCCCGGCGCCGTGATCTCTTCGACCGACACGAAGCGCCGGCCTCTTGCCTTCAGATGCCCAAGCAGGCGGTCGAGGAATTCCGGTGTGATTGAAAGCAGCGCGTTCGGCCGGAAGGCGGCACTCGACGCGGGCGCGACATGGTGGAGCGTCAGCACGAAGCCGGTGGCGTCGCCCGCAGCGGGAAGCCAGGCCGGCGCGCGCGCGAACGCGAGCGCTTCGAGCGCAGCGCGGATCAATGCATGACGTGACATCGGCTGAGGCGGTCCGTCGAAACTGCCTCAGGCCGCCGCGCTCTCTTCCCGGCCGCCGAAATCGAGATCGCTCGTGTAGCTGATGATGACGGCGCTCTTCGCGCCACGCTCGAGCGCCGCGTCGTAGACCTCCGCGCGCAGGCGCTCGGTCGTCTCCGGGCCGCAGACGATCGCCACAACGTCGGGCCGCAAGTGCTCGTCGGGCCAGTCGTCGAGCTTGTCGGCGACGAGGATCACCTTGTCGTAGCTGTGGGTGAGTGCGGCGACGACGAGTTGCATGCGCTGCATCGGCGGGTCCTCGTCGTTCGCGCCGTAGGGAATGATGTGTACGCGCGCATTCTCGTCGCGTTGGATGACCTCGCCGAAAGCTGCGGAGCCGGCCAGGAGATCGCAAAGCCCCGGGCGCTCGTGACCGAGCACGTCGGAAGCCTTGCGGCCGATGTCGATCACGATGCAGCGGAGCTTCTGAGCGGCGGCCTGGCGCGCCGCTGAGAAAGCGAGCCCCCCTGCTCCCTCGCCGCCTTCGGCGCCGGCGAAAAGCGCAAGCCGTATCGAACGGTCCGATACGATCTCGGCAAGCTCCGACGCTTCCGTCTTTTCGCCTTCGGGCTCGGAAGCCGAGGCAACAGGCTCGTCTTCCGTCTGATGCTCGCTCTCAGCCCTCTCCTCTTCGCGCGACGGCTTTTCCGGCGCCTCGGAATCCTCCGCAGCGGGAGCTGTGGCCCGGTCCGGCTCATCGTCGGGTTCAGGCTTCGGACTCCGGCTCGTCCACCGCCGCCGACGTCAAGCGCAGCGGCTCCGCCTCTCCGACCACCACCTTGAACCCGATCATCCGGAAAGCGCGTCCCGACATGAATTCTCTGAGAAGCACGACGGCTGCCGCGATCAGAAGCGCCGCTATAGCGGCGGCGATCGACATCATCGTCTTCTTCGGGAAGGACGGGTCGGTCGGTTGCGCGGCGCGCGAAATGATTCGTGCGTCGGCCGGAAGGTAATTTGCGTCGGTCCGCGCGGCGGCTTCGCGATAACGCGCCAGGAACAATTCCAGCAGCTCGCGCTGCGCCGTCGCTTCGCGCTGCAACGCCCTGAGCTCGATCCCCTGATCGTTCGAGCGGGAGACATCCCCCTTGGCGTCGTTCAGGCTCTTCAGCAGCAATTCCTCGCGCGCCGCCGCGATGCGCGAAGCCGTCTGCAGCGAGGCAAGGACCTTCGTCGCCTCGTTTCGAATCTGCCCCTCCAGGTTGGCCACCTGGCCTTTCAGGGCGCGGATGCGCGGGTGCCCCGGGAGCAGCGTCGTCGAAAGCTCGGCGATCTGCGCCAGAAGCGCCACCTCGCGCTCGCGAAGCCGCTGGATCAGCGGCGAGTTCAGCACTTCCTCGGAGGAGTCGAGCGAACCGCCGTCGTCGAGGAGCTTCTGAACGAGATCGGCGCGCGCCTGCGCCTCGGCCCGCGCCGCGCGTGCGCGCGCCAGTTCCGCATTGATGTCGCCGAGCTGCTGCGTCGAAAGATTGTCGTTGTTGCTCCCGCCGCTGCCGCTCCCGGTGTCCTGATTGGTGCCGTCGACGCTGAAGAGGCCGTGGTTCGTCTGGTAGTCCGCGACCGCCTGCTCGGCGTCGGCCACGCGCCCGCGCAGTCGCTCGATCTCCTGCTGCAGCCACTCGGTCGCTGCGACGGCCGATTGGTGCTTGGCGTCCTGCTGCAGCCTGACGAATTCGTCGGCCACGGCATTGGCGACATCCGCCGCGACCTTCGGATCGGACGCGGAGAACTCAACGCCGATCACGCGCGACTTCTGCACCGGGAAGACCGACAGCCTGTCGAAATAGCTCTCCATGACCCGCTGGCGGATCGAGGAATCGGTCGGGCTCTTCTTCAGTCCGACCGCAATGAGCAGGGAGCGGATCAGCGACGGGTTGCTGGCCGGGTCGAACTCCGGGTGGCTCGTGAGATTCAGGCTGTCGACGACGGCGTCAGCGATCTCGCGCGACTTCAAGACCTCGACCTGGCTCTGGATCGCCAATTCGTCGAAGGGGTTGGACGTGTCGGTCGACTGGTCGCGCGGGCGAGTCAGCGGTAATTCGCGCTGTTCGATCAGGATGCGCGTATCCGCCGTGTAGGTCGGCGTGACGAAGCTCAGGCCGACATAAGTGCCGACCGCCACGCAGACGGCAAGCGCGGCAAAGAGCCAGGCGCGGCGCCAAAGCGCCTGCGACAAAGCGCGGAGGTCGAGCTCCGTCTCTCCAATCTGCGCCATTCCGGTGCTCCGAAAATCCGGGCGGAGACTACACCGAGTCATGGTTAGGGGGACGTTAACGCTCGCCAACTATCGTTAATCAGGATTAGCCGCGCGTTAACCACAGGATATCGCCTGGATGCCCAGCCTCGCCTCTTGGCTCGCCGGATGAACCCTATGATTCGCTTGCGTTTTCTCGCTCTACTGCTGCTCGCGGGCGTGGCCGCCACCTTGGCCGCCTGCACCGATCGCGCGTTGCTCGTGGAGCCGGCGACGGTCGGCTCCGGGCCGTACCTGCTCGGACCGGGCGATCGGCTTCGCGTCGTGGTCTACGACCAGCCGAGTCTCACCAACATCTACGAGGTCGACCAGACGGGGCAGATCTCCTTCCCGCTGATCGGCGACGTGGCGGTAAGCAATTCGACGGTCGACGAGCTTGGCGCACCGAATCGAAGGGCGGCTTGCGACGAGCTATCTGCGCGACCCCAACGTGACCGTCGAGGTCGCCACCTACCGGCCGTTCTTCGTGCTCGGCGAGGTCAACACCCCCGGCCAATACCCTTACGTGCCCGGCATCACGGCGGAGACCGCCGTGGCCGTCGCGGGCGGCTTCACCGACCGCGCCAACAAGCGCGTCGTCAGGCTGAGCCGCACGATCAAGGGAAAGCTCTACAAGTCGCGCATTCAGGTCATCGAGCCGATTCGGCCCGGCGATACCGTCTATGTCCCCGAGAGCCTCTTCTAAGTACCGGCGGTAACCTTAAGGGTTGGATAAATTTGAATTCCTTGGGCCCCCGGAGTAACCCAATCGCTGCGGGGCATTTGAGGCGGGCCCGAGGCCATGGCTATCGTTAAATCGACAGCATCGTTCGGCGCGGACGGCACAGCCGCCGCGCCCGCTCCGTACGCGCCGGGCCGCACCCCCCTAAACGTCGCCGCCGCGCAAGTCGCCGCTACGCTCAAGCACCGCTTCGTCACGCCCGGCATCCTCTCCGGAATCGCCCGCTTGGCCGACTTCGGCGGCCTTGCGATCCTGAGCTTCGTGATCGTCACCGTCTATGTCGACCCGCGCGACGCCGGGGACTTCGGATACGCGCTCGCCTCGCTCCTGCTCCCGGCGGCGACCGTCCTCCTGATCGGCACCTTCAACGGATACGACCTCGGAGATTATCGCCGCACGGCGATCGAAATCGGTCGCGGGATCAGCATCTGGGCCGCGGTCTTCGGCTGCTTCACGCTCATCCTGTTCTTCATGAAGATGGGCCCGCAGTTCTCGCGCGTCTGGCTCGCGAGCTGGTTCCTCGGCGGCCTCGTCCTGCTGACCGCGTTGCGCGCGACATTCGACAGGCTGATCACGAGATGGCGGGCCGCGGGCGTGGTCGAACGCCGCGCCGTCCTTGTCGGCGGCGGCGCCGAGGCGGTCGAGCTCATCCACGCGCTGCGCGCCGAACCGACCAACGACATCCGTATCTGCGGCGTTTTCGACGATCGCGAGAACGCCCGCGTGCCGGCGCTTGCCGAAGGCCTGCCGAAGCTCGGCCGCATCGACGAGCTCTTGGAGTTCGGTCGCCAGGCGGAGATCGACATGCTGATCGTGGCGCTGCCGATGGCGGCGGAAGAGCGCCTGGTCAAGCTTCTGAAGATCCTTTGGGTGCTGCCGGTCGACATCCGCCTTTCGGCGGGGTCGAGCCGGCTGCGTTTCCGCCCCCGCTCCTATTCCTATGTCGGCTCCGTCCCCTTCCTCGATCTTTACGACAAGCCGATCGCCGACTGGGACCGGGTCGCAAAGGCCTGCTTCGATCGCATCGTCGGCGGCATTCTGCTCGTGCTCTTCACGCCGGTCATGCTCGCCGTCGCGCTTGCCATCAGGCTCGACAGCCGCGGCCCGGTGTTCTTCCGGCAGAAGCGCTACGGCTTCAACAACGAGCTGATCGAGGTGTTCAAGTTCCGCTCCATGTACACGAACATGACGGACGCAGAACGCCGCCAAGCTTGCGACCCGCGACGATCCGCGCATCACCCGCGTCGGCCGCTTCATCCGCAAGACCAGCCTCGACGAGCTGCCGCAGCTCATCAACGTGGCGATCATGGGCAACCTGTCGCTGGTCGGCCCGCGCCCGCATGCGCTCCAGGCCAAGGCCGCCGACCGCCTCTACGAGCAGGTCGTCGACGGCTATTTCGCCCGCCACCGCGTCAAGCCCGGCATTACCGGCTGGGCGCAGGTCAACGGCTGGCGCGGCGAGACCGACACGCCGGAGAAGCTCGAGCAGCGCGTCGAGCACGATCTTTACTACATTGAAAACTGGTCGGTCATCTTTGACCTCTACATCCTGGCGCTGACGCCGTTCCGGCTATTGAACACGGAGAACGCCTTTTGACCGTGAGTCTGGGTGGCGAGCGAGGCGCTCGGCGCGCGACCGACGGGACTGCCGACCAGGACAATCGCCCGCGGCCTGCTCTGGCTGGCCGTCTTCCTCGGCGGCTTCGTCATCTTCGAGCCGGCGCCCTACGAGCTCTTCCTCGCGCTGCTGATCCCCGGATGGCTGCTTCTCGGCCTGCCGGTGCCGCGCGCCATAAGCCCGCTGGTCGTGCTGATGATGCTTTTCATCGCCGGCGGCGTCATGGCGATGACGCAGGCGAAGAATTTCTCCACGCAGCCGATCTACTACGCGGTGACCGCGTTCCTGGCGTTCTCGTCCTGCTTCTACGCCTCGCTGATCGCGCAGGACCGCTCGCGCCTCGACACCATCGTCAGCGCCTGGATCGCCGCCGCCTTCTTCACCACCATTCTCGGCGTCATCGGCTATTTCGGCCTGACCGGCGAGCTCTTCACCAAGTATGGCCGCGCCACCGGCGGCTTCCAGGATCCGAACGTCTTCGGTCCGTTCCTGATCTTCCCCTTCGTCGTGCTCGTGCGCCGCACGCTGACGCAGCCGTTGAGCAAGGCGATCGGAAGCGGATTGCTCGCGCTCGTCGTCTTCACCGGCATCTTCTTCTCGTTCTCACGCGCCACCTGGGGCCTGACCTTCATCACCACGATGACTGGTCGGCGCCCTCCTCTTCGTCATGGAGCGGAGCCTCAAGGCACGCATGCGCTTCATCGCGCTCGGCGCCGTCGGGCTGGTGATGATCGGCGTCCTGATCGGCGCCGCGCTCTCGGTCCCGGCCGTGTCGGCGCTCTTCGACGATCGCGCGCATATCGAGCAGAACTACGATTCCGGCCACCTCGGGCGCTTCCAGCGTCACGCGATCGGCTTCAACATGATGCTCGACCATCCGCTCGGTATCGGCGCGCTGGAGTTCGGCCGCCAGTTCCGCGAGGACGAGCACGACATCTGGCTGAAGACGCTGACGACCTACGGCTGGCTCGGCTTCGCGTCCTACCTGACGCTCGTGCTGTGGACGCTCGCCGCCGCCTTCCCGCTGGTGTTCCGCACAGGCCCGCTGCAGCCGGTGATCCAGATCGCCTACATCGTCTTCTTCGGCCACATCCTGATGGCGACGGTGATCGACATCGACCACTGGCGCCACGTCTATCTCCTGCTTGGCATTCTGTGGGGCGCAATCGCCGCCGACAAGGCCGCGACGCAGAAGCGGCTTTCGGCGCTCGCACATGCGAGTCGCGACCGCCGACGCTCTCCGCGCCATTGAACCGCTAGGCGGCCGTCACTATAGTCCGCGCCGTCGGAGCGTGGCGCAGTCTGGTAGCGCACCTGAATGGGGTTCAGGGGGTCGGAGGTTCGAATCCTCTCGCTCCGACCATTTCCAGCCTTATGGCGCCGTCCGCGGCGCGCCTCGCCGTCAGCCCCTTCTCCGCGGGATCGTGACGACGGCGCGAAGGCCCGGCGCCGCGTCTTCGAGGCGGAGCGAGCCGCCATAGGCTTCCGCCGTTTCCGCCACGATGGAGAGGCCGAGCCCGCTCCCCTCCGATCGCAGGTCGAGGCGGATGCCGCGGCTGAAGCACCAGCGCGCGCTGCGCCTCGGGAATGCCCGGGCCGTCGTCGACGACCGCGATCTCGATCTGGTCGCCTCCGTCTCTCGCGCCGATCGCGACGCGCGTCGTGGCGAAGCGGCAGGCGTTCTCGACGAGGTTGCCGAGCACCTCGATGAGGTCGGCTTCGTCGACGGCGACCGTCATGCCGCCGGCACGTCGACGACGAAGGCGAGCTCCCTGCCGCGCGGCGTCCGCTCCACGACGCCGACGACGCGCACCGCCGCGTCGCGCGAGGTTCGTCAAGGCCGCGTCCGACATCGCCGCAGCGCCGATCCGGGCGCGCGCAAGCTCGCGCTCGACGTGATGCTTCAGCGTCGTCGCGACCTGATCGATCTCGTCGGCGATCTGCGCTTCGCCCTTCTCGCGCAGCGTCCGCACGTCGGCGGCAAGCACCTGCAGCGGCGTCTTCATCCCGTGCGCAAGATCGGCCGCATGCGAGCGCGCCTTGGCAATCGCCCGCTCGCGCGCGCCAAGCAGGCTGTTGATCTCCGCGACGAGCGGCCCGACCTCGGTCGGCACTTCCGTGGAGAGCCGCGTCGCCCTGCCGGAGATGATGTCGGCGACGCCGCTCCTAAGCCGCGCGAGCGGCGCCAGACCGACCGTGATCTGCAGCCACAGCGCCGCGATCAAAAGGATGGCGAGCACGACGAGCGACGGGATGGCGTCGGCGGCGAAGGCGTCGGTCGCAGCGGTGATGTCGCGATGGTCGATCGCAACGATGACACGGAACGCCGTCTCCCCCGTCGGGCCTGCGATCTTGACGTCGCGCACGACGGCGCGCAGCAGCGACTTCTCCGGCCCCGCGACTTCCTGCAGCGTGGCGCTTGCGTCTCCTTGCGGATCGCGCACGACCGCGATCGTTGAAGTCCCAAAGCGAGCGCGAGCGATGCAGCACGCGTCCGTCGGGCGATTCCACCTGCCAATAAAGGCCGGAGAGCGGGCGATTGAAGCGCGGCTCCGTCGGCGGCTGGGCGATCGTCACGTTGCCGTCGACGAGCGTCGACGCCGGCAATGAGCTGCTGCGCATGAACGGTAAGCTCGGCGTCGATGCGGCGCTCGACGTGCCGCTCGAACAGATAGCTCAGGCCGAATTCCGCGGCGGCAAGCGCCGCCACCACTCCAATCACCGCGGCTACGAGCAGGCGAAACCGGATCGAGCCCGGCCTCACGGCGCGTTGCCGGGCACGGAATAGCCGAAGCCGCGCCGCGTCTCGAT
This sequence comes from uncultured Alphaproteobacteria bacterium, assembly GCA_963778625.1. Taxonomy (GTDB): domain Bacteria; phylum Pseudomonadota; class Alphaproteobacteria; order Rhizobiales; family Afifellaceae; genus DASWJZ01. The sequence continues at coordinate 122,387 of CAVZVB010000001.1, read as the reverse complement.
GAGGTTGGTGCCGAGCTTGCGGCGAAGCCGCGCGACAACGACTTCGACCGCGTTGCTGTCGCGGTCGTGATCGAGATCGTAGAGATGATCGGCAAGCTCGGTGACGGGGATCACCCGGCCGGCGTGGTGCATCAGATAGGAGAGCAGCCGGTATTCGAGCGGCGAAAGCTGGATCGGAACGCCGCGCACGGTGATGCTCATCTTGCGGGTGTCGAGGGAAACCTCGCCGGAGGTCAGCACCGGCGAGCCGTGACCGACGGTGCGCCGAAGAACGGCTCGCAGCCGCGCGATAAGCTCGTCCATCTCGAACGGCTTCGGCAAATAGTCGTCGGCGCCGGCGTCGATGCCCTCGACGCGCTCGGTCCAGGCACCGCGGGCGGTCAGCACGACGACCGGAAAGCGGCGCCCGTTGGCACGCCAGCGCTTCAGCACCGCGAGCCCGTCGAGCTTTGGCAGCCCGAGGTCGAGCACCGCGGCGTCGTATTCCTCCGTATCGCCTTGGAACCAGGCCGCCTCGCCGTCGGCGACGCGGTCGACAACGTAGCCGGATCGCTCAAGCGCAGCGGTAATGTCCGCGGCAACGCGCGGCTCGTCTTCGGCGAGGAGTATTCTCAATCGCCGCCCTCGTGAATGACGTCCATGCTTTTCGCGTCGACGCTAAATTCCTGCAGGCTCCCGTCCGCGGAGAAAATCTTGAACTTGTAGACCCAGCGGTCCTGGACCTGCGCCAGCGAGATACCCACGATTTCACCCGGATGCTCGCCCGACAGGCGGGACATGATCTCGCGCAGCGGATTGATCTCACCGTGCTCGAGAAGATCGCGGGCGCGATCGTAGTCGGAATCGTTGTCGAGGTCTTCTGCGCCGACATGCGCGCTGTCGTCGGCACGCGGCGCGACCGTCGGAACGATCGCGAGCGAGGCGACGAGCAAAGCCAAGAGCGGCAGGCGGTTGAACATAGCGATTGACCTAGCGTGCTCGTTAAGCACGCGAAAGCTTGCAAATCACTGACAGAACCGGTCAGCGCCACGAAAGCGCGACCGGCCTACGCGGCCTCATGCGGCAGGAAACCCTGCCGCGGCAATGAAAGGACACCAGATGATCCGCAACGTTCTGATCGCAGGTGCGCTCCTCCTCCCGCTCGCGGGTGTCACCGTGCCGGCCTACGCCGAGGAGGACCATGGCTGCACCGTCGCGTCGCAGGCAACGGGCGACGACGCCCGCGCCAAGGGCTCCGAGGCCGCGTGCTCCGAAACCCATGCCCTCAGGGACGAGACGAAGGTGCAAGAGGCTATGCACGCGTCGAGAGACGACATCCTCGGCTCCGAAGAGGGCAAAGAGTAACCATCGCCGGTCAGTCCGCGACGGAGTCCGACGCCGCCAAACGGCGGGCGGGCTCCGTCCGCGTCTTTTGATCAGCGCGCGGCCTACTGCACCTGTTCGAGCAGCCTCTTCGCTTCGAGCAGATCGGAGAGCGCCGCTCTCCATCCGCCGGCGCCGATCCGGCGCGAGCTTGAAGACGGTCGCCATGGCCGCCGGCGCGGGCGCCACGGCGACTTCCGGTCGCTCGGCGTGCGGCGGGAGCCGGCTTGGGAGCGCGCCTGGAGGGACGCGGCGTCGCGGGAGCATCCTCGTCCTCCGGCTCGGCCGCCGTCACGGTCTGCACCGAGCCCGTCTGCCCGACCTCGACGACGAAGCCGACGCCCTTCTCCTTCAAGAGGCGCTGCACGCCGCGGATGGTGAAGCCCTCGCCGTAGAGGAGCAGGCGAATGCCGCGCAGGAGATCGACGTCTTCCGGGCGATAGTAGCGGCGTCCGCCGCCGCGCTTCATCGGCTTGATCTGCGCGAAGCGCGTCTCCCAGAACCGCAGCACGTGCTGCGGCAGGTCGAGCTCCTGCGCGACTTCGCTGATGGTACGGAAAGCGTCCGGCGCTTTCATGGAACGCCGCCTCTTGCCGCTATTCCGCGGCCTCCTCCGAGCGCACCGCGCCCGACAGACCGTCGTTGATGCGGCTCTTCATGATGTTGCTCGGCTTGAACACCGTCACGCGCCGCGGCGGAATCGGAACCTCGCGACCGGTCTTCGGGTTCCGGCCGACGCGCAGCCCCTTGTCGCGGATCATGAAGGATCCGAATGACGAGAGCTTCACGGTCTCGCCCGAGACGATGGCGTCCGAAATCTCCTTCAGGACCATCTCGACCATGCTCGCGGATTCGGTCCGAGACAGGCCAAGCCGCCGAAATACCGCCTCGGCCAAATCCGCCCGCGTTACCGTCTTGCCCCCCATCGCCGCCCGCACCGCTTTTCTGGGAATGGTTTATAATAAGGGGACTTAGCCTATGCGGCCGGACCACCCGGGTCAACATCGACGAATCACCAGCGAACGAGCGCCGAGCCCCATGTGAACCCCCCGCCCATCGCCTCCAGCATGACGAGATTGCCCGGCTTGATGCGCCCGTCGGCGACGGCGACGTGCAGAGCGAGCGGGATTGAGGCCGCCGAGGTGTTGCCGTGCAGCGCGACGGTCGAGACGACCTTCTCTGCGGCGATGCCGAGCTTCTTCGCGCTTGCGTCGATGATGCGCTGGTTGGCCTGATGCGGCACGAACCAGTCGATGTCGTCGGCCGTCGTGCCGGTCGCGGCGAAGGCGGCGTTGATCACGTCGGAGATCATCCCGACGGCGTGCTTGAAGACCTCGCGCCCCTCCATGCGGACGTGGCCGACGGTGCCCGTCGCCGACGGCCCGCCGTCGACGTAGAGCTTCGTCTTGTGACTCCCGTCGGAGCGAAGATGCGAGGTGAGAAGCCCGCGGTCCGAAAGCTCGCCGGTCCCCTCCTCCGTTTCCAGCACGATTGCGCCGGCGCCGTCGCCGAAGAGCACACAGGTCGTGCGGTCGCTCCAGTCGAGGATGCGCGAAAAGGTCTCTGCGCCGATGACGAGCGCGCGCTTGCCGTGTCCGGACTTCAGCATCGCGTCGGCGGTCGTCAGCGCATAGACGAAGCCGGTGCAGACCGCTTGCAGGTCGAAGGCGGCGCCCGCGCGGATGCCGAGATTGTCCTGCACGGTGACAGCGCTCGCCGGAAACGTGTTGTCCGGCGTCGACGTGGCAAGCACGATCGAGGTCGATGTCGGTGGCGGCAATCTCGGCGTCCGCGAGCGCAGCACGCGCCGCCGCGGTCGCCAGATCCGACGTGACTTCGCCCTCCGCCGCAATGTGGCGCTCGCGAATTCCGGTCCGCTGCACGATCCAGTCGTCGGAGGTGTCGACCATCGTTTCGAGGTCGGCATTGGTCAGGATTTTGGCAGGAAGGTAGCTTCCGATCCCGCGGACGACCGAACGGATCATGCAGAAGCCGCCGCCATCCGTTGCGGTGCGGCCGTGCCGGCGCCGAGCGCACGGTCCTCAGCGATCATGCGGACGAGGTCGTTGCGCGCCATCTCGCGGGCAAGATCGATGGCGCTCGCGAAGCCTTCGGCATCGGTGCCGCCGTGCGACTTGATGACGACGCCGTTCAGTCCAAGGAAGACGCCGCCGTTGACCTTGCGCGGATCCATCTTCGCCCGCAGCATCCGGAAGGCCGAGCCGGCGAACACGTAACCGAGCCGCGACGCCCAGGTGCGGGCCATGGCCGAGCGCAGATACTCGCCGATCTGGCGCGCCGTCCCCTCGGCGGTCTTCAGCGCGATGTTCCCGGCAAACCCTTCCGTGACCGCGACGTCGACCGTGCCTTTGCCGAGGTCGTCGCCTTCGACGAAGCCGTGGTATTCGAATCCCGGATGGTCCATGGCGCGCAGCATGCGGCCGGCGTCGCGCACCTCCTCCACGCCCTTGATCTCCTCGACGCCGACATTGAGGAGCCCGACGGTCGGCCGGTCGAGGCCGAAGACCGAGCGCGCCATCGCCGCGCCCATCACCGCGAAATCGACGAGCATGCCGGCATCGGCGCCGATCGTCGCGCCGACGTCGAGCACGATGCTCTCGCCGCGGATCGTCGGCCAGATGGCGGCGATCGCCGGCCGCTCGATCCCGGGAAGCGGCTTCAGGCAGAACTTCGCCATCGCCATCAGCGCGCCGGTGTTGCCGGCGGAGACGGCGGCGCCGGCCTCGTGGTCGCGCACCGCCTCGATCGTCCGCCACATGGAGGACTTCCAGCGGCCCTTCCGCAGCGCCTGGCTCGGCTTGTCGTCCATCTGCACGCTCACGCTGCAATGGCGGAGCTCGGATTTCTCGCTGACGCGGGCATCGGCGCTGAGCACCGGCCGCACTACCGCCTCGTCGCCATAGATCAGGAAACGCAGATCGGGCCGCCGATCGAGAGCAATGGCCGCGCCCCCGATCACGGCATCCGGTGCGGCGTCGCCCCCCATCGCGTCGAGGGAAATCGTTAATCGTCTGGGACATTAAGCGGTCGTTTCTCGCGCGGGAGGCCGGAACATAACCCTTGCACCTCGCATGGCAAGCATAGAACCCCCCGCTTTCTATTCCTGGTCGCGCTTTAGGCGTTTCAGCGCCTGAAACGGCGAAGCGCCGATGCTCGGATCGTCCTCGATATGGCCGGGAAAAGCGACCCCAGGCGCGCGGGGATAGGGATCGAGCCCGAGCGCCAGGTGCTCGACAGCAATCACGCCGAGGTCGACCTGCCCGTTGTGGTAGACGTCGCGTTCATCGGCCGGCTGCTCCTCGTCCTCTCTCCGCTTGTCACGCCGGCCGGACGACTCGGCCGGCGAAAGCGCAACGTCGATGTCCTCCACGACCTCCTGCGCAAGCGGCTCAAGCGTCACCACGTCGGTCTGCACGACCGAGGCGGTGAGCGTCCCGTTTACTCCGACGGCTGCGGCGGCGAGCGGGCGGACCTCGATATCCGCCGAGAGCGCGGTCACAGCGACGATACCGAGCGCCTCGGCGATCGCCCGCCGCTCGCTCTCGTTCGCTTCGATGTGAAAGCGCTTTCCACCCGACGGCACGCGCTCCGCCCGCACCACATACGAGAAAGGCGCAGCGCTCATTTCCTCCGCTCCCCGGCCTCGAACTCCGGAAACGGCAGCGCACCGCGCCTGATCGCGTCAAGATCCGCCGCCTGCATCGCAACAACCGCGGCGCTGAGATATGCGGCAAGCGCTCGCACGTGGCGCTCGTCACCCCCGTCGGGAAAGACATTTCGCGCGATCGCCGCGCCGAAGGCCTCCTCGCCCTCACCGAGCGCTTGCTTGTATGCGGCGACCCTTCCGGCGAACGAGCCGTAAAGCGTCTTCATCCGCTTCGGCACCCGCGTGTCGCTGACGCCGACCCCGCGCAGCGCGTCGTCCATGTCCTCAACCAGGCTCTCGGCCACGCGCCGCGCCAGCGCCGGATCGTCGCCGGGGTCGTGCATCAGCCGATAAAGGACAGGGAAAAGGTTCAGCGTCAGCATCTCGAAGCGCCCCTGCAACGTGTCGGGGATTCCGCACCGCAGGTAGAAATGCGGCTGCCGCGCCGCCGCGAGCGCAGCGCAATAGACCCGCTCCGCCGCCTCCCGCTCGCCTCGCCGTGCTCTCGAAAAGAGCATCGCCCGCCCCTTCGCCTCATCACCGCCATACACGCGCGCGATGCCGACCGCCATTGCAAAGGGCCGGCGACGCGGCTAGCAAGCCGCGAAAGGAAGGAAACGATGCGGGCACGTGATTTCCAAGGGGCCGCCGTCGCGCTTGTCGCCGCGCTCGCGCTCACCGGCTGCATCGGCGAAACGCTGACCCGGGGCTACGTGCCTTCCGAATCGTCGCTCGAGCAGGTGCACGTCGGAGCGCCGCGCGAGCAGGTGCTCCTGACGCTCGGCACGCCGACGACCACCGCGGATTTCGGCGGCGAGGTGTTCTACTACATCTCGCAGAAGACCAACCGGCCGGTCGCCTTCCTGAACTCCCGCGTCATCGACCAGACCGTGCTTGCCATCTATTTCGACCAGAACAGCCAGGTCGAGCGGGTCGCCAATTACGGGCTGAAGGACGGCGTGATCGTCGACCTCGTCACGCGCACCACGCCGACCGGCGGCAAGGACGTCTCGTTCCTCTCGCAGATATTCTCCGCGACGGGCATCGGTCCGAGCATCCCGGGCAAGTAGGCGCAAGCCAGGCGGCAATGAAAGCCGCGCCTAACCGGCGCGACTTCTGATCGCTTGTCCGCTCAGTGCGCCAACACGGCGAGCAACAGCAGCGCCACGATGTTGGTGATCTTGATCATCGGGTTCACCGCCGGGCCGGCCGTGTCCTTGTAGGGGTCGCCGACGGTGTCGCCGGTGACCGCCGCCTTGTGCGCCTCCGAGCCCTTGCCGCCGTAGTGACCGTCCTCGATGTATTTCTTGGCGTTGTCCCAGGCGCCGCCGCCCGCGGTCATTGAGATCGCGACGAAGAGCCCGGTGACGATGACGCCGAGGAGCATCGCGCCGAGCGCGGAGAACGCCTCCGACTTGCCGGCGATCAGGTAGATCACGCCGAAGCAGAAGATCGGCGAAAGCACCGGCAAGAGCGACGGCACGATCATCTCGCGGATCGCGGCGCGCGTCAGGATATCGACCGCGCGCCCGTAGTCGGGCTTCTCGGTGCCCTGCATGATGCCCGGCTTCTCGCGAAACTGGCGGCGCACCTCCTCCACGATCGAGCTCGCGGCGCGACCGACCGCGGTCATCGCGATGCCCCCGAAGAGGTAGGGAAGCAGACCGCCGAAGAGCAGGCCGACGACGACATACGGATTGGAGAGCGAGAAGTTCACCGTCACGCCCTCGAAGAACGAACCGGGCGCTGCATTGGCGGAGAAGAACTGCAAGTCGGAGGTATAGGCGGCGAAGAGCACCAGCGCGCCGAGGCCGGCGGAGCCGATGGCGTAGCCCTTGGTGACGGCCTTCGTGGTGTTGCCGACCGCGTCGAGCGCGTCGGTCGTGTGGCGCACATCGGCCGGAAGATCTGCCATCTCGGCAATGCCGCCGGCATTGTCGGTGACTGGGCCGAAAGCGTCGAGCGCAACGACAACGCCAGCGAGCGCCAGCATCGTGGTGACGGAGATGGCGATGCCGAAGAGGCCGGCGAAGGCATAGGCGACGAGAATGCCGGCGATGATGACCAGCGCCGGAAGCGCCGTCGATTCGAGCGAGACCGCCAGCCCCTGGATGACGTTGGTGCCGTGGCCGGTGATCGACGCCGTCGCGATCGACTGCACCGGGCGGTAGTTGGTGCCGGTGTAATATTCGGTGATCCAGATGATGAGGCCGGTCACGGCGAGGCCGGTGACGCCGCAGAAAAGAAGGCTGAGGCCGGTGAAGCTCCGCGCGCCCGCCGTTGTCTGGACCGAAAACTCGGTGGAGAAGCCGATCGTCCACCAGATCACCAACGCCAGTGCGACGATGGAGAGGAGCGCGGTGGCGATGAAGCCCTTGTAGAGCGCGCCCATGATGGAGTTGTTCGAGCCCAGCTTCACGAAGAACGTGCCGATGATCGAGGTGACGACGCAGGAACCGCCAATCAGGAGCGGCAGCATCATCATGGTGAGCGCCGTCGCGCCGTCGAAGAAGATCGAGGCGAGCACCATGGTGGCGACGACGGTCACCGCGTAGGTCTCGAAGAGATCGGCGGCCATGCCGGCGCAGTCGCCGACATTGTCGCCGACGTTGTCGGCGATGGTCGCGGGGTTGCGCGGATCGTCCTCCGGAATGCCGGCCTCGACCTTGCCGACGAGGTCGCCGCCGACGTCTGCGCCCTTGGTGAAGATGCCGCCCCCAAGACGCGCGAAGATCGAGATGAGCGAGGCTCCGAAGCCGAGCGCGACAAGCGCGTCGATGACTTCGCGGCTCTCCGGATCACGGCCGAGCGGACCGGTCAGGATGGTGAAATAGACGGCGACGCCGAGAAGCGCGAGGCCGGCGACCAGAAGCCCGGTGATCGCACCGGAGCGGAAAGCGATCGCGAGCCCTGCGCCAAGCGACTGCGAAGCCGCCTGCGCGGTCCTGACATTGGCGCGCACGGAGACGAGCATGCCGATGAACCCGGCCGTGCCGGAAAGGATCGCGCCGATCGCGAACCCAATGGCCGCCGTGACGGTGAGGAGCCACCAGGCGAGCGCGAAAACGACGACGCCGACGATGGCGATCGTCGTGTATTGGCGCGTCAGATAGGCCGTGGCGCCCTCGCGGATGGCGGCCGAAATCTCCTGCATGCGGGCACTGCCCGGGTCGGCGGCAAGGACGGATTGGATGGCCCAGACCGCGTAGGCGATGCTTAGTACGCCGCACGCGATGACGAAATAGAGCGGAAGCATTTAGGGTTTCCTCGGGACACGAGATCGAGCCGGCCGGGCGGGCGAAAAGTGGCGCGCCACCGCGGGTCGGCAGGGATGGAACGGTGCCGCGGGGTATTGCGGAATCGCCAATCCCCGTCAAGGGAGCCGGGCTTCAGACCGGACTCGGGCGCTGCGCCATCCGCCAGAAAAGGGCGAGGAGGCAAAGGACGGCAACCGGAAGCACAATCAGATTGAGCACGTCCCAGCCGCCGAAGATCAGGACCTGGCCGGAGGAGGCCGAGGCGACAGCCACGGTCCCGAAGATGAGGAAGTCGTTCAGCGCCTGGACCTTTACCCTCTCATCCGGACGGTAGGTCTCGGTGACAAGCGCCGTGCCGCCGATAAAGCCGAAATTCCAGCCGACCCCAAGAAGGATGAGGGCAAGCCAGAAATGCCCGATCGTCGTGCCGGTGAGCGCCACGATCGCGCAGCCGACGAGAAGGAGAAGTCCGGCTGCGACGACCCGCTCGCCCCCGAACCGCGCAATCAAGGACCCGGTGACGAAGCTCGGGGCGAACATCGCAAGCACGTGCCATTGAACACCAAGCACCGCGGCCGTGCTGTCGTGATGATGCATGACCATGGCGAGCGGCGCCGCCGTCATGACGAAGGTCATCACCGCATAAGCTGAGATCGCGCAGCCGACCGCCACCAGGAAAGCCGGCTGGCGGGCGATTTCCCCGAGCGACCTGCCGCTCGCCACTCGTAGCCGCGACGGCGTGTGCGGAATGTCGAGGAAGCTCAGAACCACAGCCGCCGCCACCGTCAGCGCGGCCGAACCCAGAAACGCCCCGGCGAACGGCGCCGTGGCGAACAGGTCGGCGGTGTGGATCACCGTTTGCGGTCCAAGCACGGCGGCGACGACGCCGCCCGCGAGCACCAGCGATATCGCCCGCGGCCGGAACGCGGCGCTCGCCGTGTCGGCTGCGGCGAAGCGGAACTGCTGCGCGAAGGCGTTGGCGAAGCCAACAATAAACGTGCCGGCGCAAAGCACGGGAAAGTGCCAGAGCAGAATCGCTGCGGCCGACAGGCAGGCGCCCATCGTGGAGAGGATCATACCGGCGATGAAGCCCGGACGGCGCCCGATCCGACGCATCAGGAACGCTGCGGGTACCGTGCCGCACGCGGTCCCCACCACGAAGGCGGTCGCGGGGAGCGTCGCCAGGGCCTTGTCCTCGCCGAGCATCTGATAGGCGGCAAGCGATGCGGTCGCGAAGCTGATCGGCGGCGCCGAACCGGCGAGCGCGCTCGCGACGGCAAGCACGAGGACGTTGCGACCGGCCTTGCGGTCGTCGACGAGCGCGGCCTGCTGTGCCGTCAGCTCCGTCATGGCGTTTCCTTGTTTTGCCCGTGCACGTAGGCGCGCCTTGATAGCCGAAGCGGCGCGCCCTTGAACAGCACTTCGGCCGGGGCGCTTCCGTCCACGAGCGCGCCGATCCGAGTCAGCGGGACGCCGGCGACCCCAGCCGCAGCGCGGAAACCATCTTCCTTTGCCGGCGAAACAGCCGCCAGAATCTCGAAATCCTCGCCCCCCGTCAGGAACCGGGCGGCGAGCGCCGGGTCGCCGTCGACCGGCACGGCGAACGGAACCCGATCGGCGTCGATCAGCGCGGAGCAGCCGGACGCCGCCGCCAGCTTGTCGCAATCGCCCACCAGCCCGTCCGATACGTCCATCGCCGCCGAGGCGAACGCGGCAAGCACCGGAGCGAGCGCCACGCGCGGCTCGGGCACGCGATAGCCCTCGACGAAGGCGGCGCGATCCTCCGCGGAGAGCGCGTCCCAGGGACCCGGCTCGCGCTTCAGGACTGCAAGCCCCACGGTCGAGCGCCCGAACGTCCCCGTGACGAAAAGCGCATCGCCGGCCTTGCCCCCCATGCGGTGCACTACGCCGCCTTTCGGTGCGAGTCCGAACGCGGTGATCGATGCGACTACGCCGCCGAGCACGCCAATCGTGTCGCCGCCAAGCAGCGATATCCCAAATGTCTCCTGGTCGCTGCGCAGGCCGGATGCGAAATCCGCGAGCCACCCTTCGTCGACCTCGCGCGAGATGCCGAGGCTCAGCACATAGGAGAGCGGCTTTGCCCCCTTCGCCGCGAGATCGGAGAGGTTCACGCGAAGCGCCTTCTTCGCGATCGTGTCGGGCGGATCGCCGGGCAGGAAGTGCACGCCCTCCGCGACCATGTCGGTCGTGACCACAAGATCGCGATCGGCTGCAACGGCGATCAGCCCTGCGTCGTCGCGAAGACCGAAGGCCCCCTCCCCGGCAAGCGGCCGGAAGTATCGGTCGATGATCGAGAGCTCGTCGAGCGGCACTGGCGCTCAGCCGGACGCGGCCTGCGGGAACTCCTCCGGCCGCATATCATGTGCGACGCGGTCGAGCACGCCGTTCACGAGCCCCGGCTCGTCGGCGGAGAAGAAGGCGTGCGCCACGTCGACATATTCGCTGATCACCACCCGGCCCGGAACATCGCGGCGCTCCAGCAGCTCGAACACGCCGCAGCGGAGGATGGCCCGAAGCGTCAGGTCGATACGCGTCAGCGGCCAGGTCGGCGGTAGCGCTGCGTGGATGATCGGATCGATGCGGCGCTGCGCGGCAACGACGCCTGAGACGAGCGCCCGAAAGAACGGCCGGTCGGCCGGCCGAAGCTGCGCTCCCTCGATCTCCGCACCAAGGCGATGCGCTTCGAATTCCGCGATGACCGCCGGCAGCGGCGCCCCGCCGATATCCATCTGGTAGAGCGCCTGCACGGCGCCGAGCCGCGCCGCGCCGCGCTGATTGGCGGGCCGCACCGGTGCCATCACGACAGTTGCGCCTTCACGGCGATCATCGCGAGCGCAGCCTCCGCCGCGGCGCCGCCTTTGTTCAATTCGCCAACGCGAGCGCGCGCCCATGCCTGCTCGTCATTTTCGACCGTCAGGATGCCGTTCCCGAGCGCCAGCCGATGCACAACCGAAAGCTCCATCAGCGCGCGCGCCGATTCGTTCGCCACGGTCTCGTAATGCGTTGTCTCGCCGCGGATGACGCAGCCAAGCGCCACGTAGCCGTCGAAGCGCGTCGGTCCCGCGAGCGCCATTGAGATCGCGGCCGGGATTTCCAGCGCGCCCGGCACGGTGACGCGCTCGAAGGTCGCGCCGGCGCGCTCGATCGCGGCCGTCGCGCCGGCGAGCATCTCATCGGCGATATCGTCATAGAAGCGCGCCTCGATGACGAGCAGATGCGGCGGGCGGTCGGCCATTGGCACCAAATTGCGAGTGAAGCCAACCATCTAGACCGCCTCGCCAAGCCGCGCAACGTAACGGGCAACCTGGTCGACCTCGAGGTTCACCCTGTCGCCGGCCTGGCGTTCGCCCCAGGTCGTGACCTGAAGCGTGTGCGGGATGATCATCACCTCGAAGCGGCGGCCCTTCACGGCGTTGACCGTGAGCGACGTTCCGTCGAGGGCGACGGAGCCCTTTTCGGCGATGAAACGCGCCAGCTCAAGCGGCGCCTCGAAGGCGAGCACGGCCATATCTGCCACGTCGCGCCGCTCTGCGATCGAGGCGATCCCGTCCACGTGTCCGCTGACGAGGTGCCCGCCGAGCTCGTCGCCGAGCTTCAGCGAGCGCTCCAGGTTGACGCGGGTGCCGACGCTCCATCCGTCGAGCGTGGTGCGAGAAAGCGTCTCCGGTGAGGCCTCGACGTCGAAGAAGGCGCGGCCATCCTGCGTGCCGCGCTCGACCGCCGTCAGGCAGCAGCCCGAACATGCGATCGACGCCCCGATGTCGATCGTCGCCGGATCGTAGCCGGTCGCGATGCGGAAGCGCGCGCCGACGGGGCGCGGCGCAACGCGGATGATCTCTCCGACATCGGTGACGATTCCGGTGAACATCTCACCGCTCTTTCCCCGGCTTCGCCCCCGGACTCGTCTTGTCCTCCGCAAGCTCGCCGACGAACGTCTCGAAGTCCTTCGCTTCGGAGAAGTCGCGATAGACGGAGGCGAAGCGCACATAGGCGACGGTGTCGAGGTTTTTCAGCCCCTCCATCACCAGGAGCCCGATCTCCTCCGCCGGGATCTCCTGCTCGCCGCGGCTTTCGAGCTGCCGCACGATGCCGGAAACCATGCGTTCCACGCGTTCCGGCTCGACCGGGCGTTTTCTGAGCGCCACCTGCACGGAGCGCATGAGCTTGTCGCGGTCGAAGGGCACGCGCCGGCCGGAGCGCTTCAGCACCGTCAGCTCGCGCAGCTGCACGCGCTCGAATGTCGTGAAGCGCCCGCCGCATTCGACGCAGACACGGCGGCGGCGGATGGCGTTGTCGTCCTCCGTCGGCCGCGAGTCCTTCACCTGCGTGTCGGTGGCGCCGCAATAAGGACAACGCATGCGGCGTCAGGCTCCGCTAGTCACGGAATAGATCGGGAAGCGGTCGGTGAGCGACCTCACCCTTTGTTTGACCGCGGCCTCGACGAGCGGTGCCGCGCCGTCTTCCGATTGCGCCACCGCGTCGAGCACTTCGGCGATCATCTGCCCGACCTGGCGGAATTCGGCGACGCCGAAGCCGCGCGTCGTGCAAGCCGGCGTGCCGAGCCTGATCCCGGAGGTGACGAAAGGCTTCTCCGGATCAAACGGGATGCCGTTCTTGTTGCAGGTCAGCCCAGCACGCACCAGCGCCTTCTCCGAGACGTTGCCCTTCACCCGCTTCGGCCGCAGATCGACGAGCATCAAATGGTTGTCGGTGCCGCCCGACACGATATCGAGCCCGAGGCTCTTCAATTGCTCGGCGAGCGCGCGGGCGTTCTCCACGATGTTCTTCGCGTAGATGCGGAAGTCCGGGCGAAGCGCCTCGCCGAGGGCGACCGCCTTCGCCGCGATCACGTGCATCAGCGGCCCACCCTGCAGGCCGGGGAAGACCGCCGAGTTGATCTTCTTCGCCATCGCCTCGTCATTGGTGAGGATCAGGCCGCCGCGCGGGCCCCGCAGCGATTTGTGCGTGGTCGAAGTCACGACATGCGCGTGCGGCATCGGCGAGGGATGCACGCCGCCCGCCACGAGCCCGGCGAAATGCGCCATGTCCACCATCAGATACGCGCCGACGGAATCGGCGATCTCGCGGAAGCGACGGAAATCCCAGAAGCGCGAATAGGCTGTGGCGCCGGCGATGATGAGCTTCGGCTTCGCCTCGTGCGCGATCCGCGCGATCTCGTCGTAGTCGAGGAGCTGGTCTTCGCGCCTGACGCCGTAGGGCGCGACCTTGAACCATTTGCCGCTCATGTTGACCGGCGAGCCGTGGGTCAGATGCCCGCCGGCGGCAAGATCGAGCCCCATGAAGGTGTCGCCCGGATTGAGCAGCGCCAGGAACACCGCCTGGTTCATCTGGCTGCCGGAGTTCGGCTGCACGTTGGCGAAGTTCGCGCCGAAGAGCTTCTTCGCTCGCTCGATGGCGAGCGTCTCGGCGACGTCCACGAACTCGCAGCCGCCGTAGTAGCGCTTCCCCGGATAGCCCTCGGCGTATTTGTTGGTCATCACCGAGCCTTGCGCCTCAAGCACGGCGCGCGACACGATGTTCTCCGACGCGATCAGCTCGATCTCATGGCCCTGGCGGCCGAGCTCGTTCTTGATCGCATCGGCGATCTCGGGGTCCGATTCGGCGAGCGTCGCGGAGAAGAAGGCGTCGTGCCCGGCGGTTGCGCGGGCGGGCTTAGTTGGCGACATCGAGGGACCCCGGCTCTTTGAGGGGATACGGCGCCTCCGCCGCGCTGCGGCAAAGGAAGCGGGCCGGCCGATACCACAGACCCCCGCCCCCGCCAAGCGAACGTGCCCGGCTCGTTTGCTATTTCGCCGGCGCGTCCAGCAGTGCCCGGCTCACACCCTCCGGGTCGCGGGCGATAACTCGAAGATAGGCGCGCGCCGGCTGGTCCGGCTCGGTTCGCCCCTGCTCCCAGTCGCGAAGTGTGCCGAGTGGGATTTGGTACCGTGCTGCGAACTCCTCCTGAGTTAGGCCCAGCGCACGGCGGATGATCTTCACCTGCGGCGTGCGCTTCATGCGCAACATGTCCTCGTCGCTCAGCGGCTGCGCATCCGGATCAGAGCGCGCAGCGCGCCGACGCTCGGCGGCACTCATTGCGTCGAAGCGAGTCCAATCGTCTCCAGATGCCCGAGTGCGCTCAGCTGTTCTCTTCATGGTATAGGCGCCTTTCAAAGGGCTCGGCTCCGCGGGCGGAAATGATGCGAATGACGTCGTCGCGCATCGCGTAGACGACTACGATCAAGCGGCCGTCGACCATGCCGACGATGACGTGACGCCCCTCGCCGTAGTCATACCGATCGTCAAGCCATTCGAGCGCAAATGGATCCTGGAAAATGCGCTTAGCGACATCGAAATGCACGCCGTGCTTAGCGTAGTTCTTCGCAGCCTTGGTGCCGTCCCACTCGAATTTGAAGCGGATCATCCACTACTGATAATCAGTAGCGGCGTCAACATGCAAGACAGTCGGGCGCCGTCGTCCGCGCCTATTGCTGCGCGGTTTCCTCCGGCCGGCCGATCAGGCCCGGGTCCTGCGCGAGCACCACGGCACCCTGGTTGTCGAGGCCGTAGATGTCGTCGCGGAAGTGCACGACACCGTCGCCGGTCGTCCACGCGGTGAAATAGGCCGTGTAGATCGCGGGCGGGTTCGTCACCTCCACGTCGAGCCGCTCGCCGGAGCGGATCGTCTCATCGACGCGCGCGCGGTCGTAGCCGGTATCCTTGAGCACCCAGGCGACGAGCTCGCGCACGTTGAACACGCGCACGCAGCCGGACGAATTCGAACCGGTAGTCGGAGCCGAAGAGGCCCTTCGCCGGCGTGTCGTGCAGGTAGACGTCGTAGGGATTGTGGAACTGCAGCTTGACGTAGCCGAGCGAATTGTCGTCGCCCGGATCCTGGCGGAACATGTAGTTGACCGCTTCGTCAGTGTACCAGTCCACCTGATCCGCCTGCAGCTCCTGGCCCTTCTGATTGAAGATGCGGATGTGATGGTCGGCGAGATAGGTCGGCTCCTTTTGCATCTTCGGGATCAAGTCCTTCTTGATGATCGAAGCCGGAACCGTCCAGAACGGATTGAACCGTATCTCGTAGATCTTGCTCGACAGCAGCGGCGTCTGCCGGTCGACCTTGCCGACCACCGCGATATGGCGGGAGACGACCGTGCCGCCCTCGACCGCCTCGATCTGCGCACCGGGGATGTTGACAAGCACGTAGCGGTCCTTCGGCACCCCCATGGCCTTGATGCGCTCGAGGTTCGCCTGCAGCTGCGCGAGGCGCACGTATGCGGGCACGTTCAGCGCTTGCAGCGTGCTGGCGTTGACGACGCCGGTGGCGGGAATCCCGTGCCGCTCCTGGAACTGCTTCACCGCGGCCTGGACATAGGAATCAAACGCCGACGCGTCGCCGCTCGCCTGGCGAAGATCGCCGGAGGCGATCAGCCGCCGCCTGAGCTCGACCACGGCCGGATCGCGCATGCCGATCTTGAGTTCCTTGTCGGCCGGGACGCTGTTCCAGCCGCCCCGCGCGACGAGATCCTGGTAGACGTAGATCGCCTGCTCCATCGCCGGCACCGTCTGCGGCGACAGGATCGGCGTTGAGGTAGTGACGGGGCGCGAGACATCGGACTGGGAATCGAAGCCTTCCGCCCACTCCGATTGCTGCAGGCCGGTCAGCGATTCCTGTGCAAACGCGCCCGCCGGCGCAAGAAGGGCGGCGAGAGCCGCAAGCAGCCAGAGCGATCGCATCGATTCGAGGTTCCTGTTCATCGTCGGTCGGCGCCAGCCTTCAGCTAATTCCGCCCGGCTTAACGGCGCATTAAGCATGGTCATCAAGCTGCTTCGGCGCAACGCCCTTTTTGGGAAGATGCGCCTCTCGGCCGACGGTCATGGCCCCGACGCTAGGATGGTCACCGGCTTTTGTGGCCAATCGATGTCGCCGGCGGTCTTCCACTCCTCCGCCGACCGCTAACCGTGTGGGAAAATGCCGGCAAACTCCCATGCCGATAGGCTGCGTTATGGCGGCAAAAATGAAGGCCCGCGGCGCTTTCGCGACGCGGGCCGGGAAACTGGAGAAACGGGAAGGATCAGAGCCGATAGAGGATCTGGTCGGTCCAGAAGCGCTCAAGCCGCTGCAGCGCCTTGTTCATCCGGATGAAGTCTTCCTGCGTGATGCCGCCGACCTTCTCGATCGACTGGATATGGCGGTTGTAGAGGTCGTTCACGACGCTCGCGACCTCAAGCCCCCGCTCCGTCAGGGAAACGCGCACCGAGCGGCGGTCGACGCGCGAGCGCTGGTGGCGGATGAAGCCGGAGTCGACCAGCTTCTTCAGATTGTAGGAAACGTTCGAGCCGAGATAGTAGCCGCGCGTGCGCAGTTCGCCCGCCGTCAGCTCCGAATCGCCGATATTGAAGAGGAGCAGCGCCTGAACGCTGTTCACGTCCGAACGCCCCATCCGGTCGAACTCGTCCTTGATCACGTCGAGGAGCCGCCGATGCAGGCGCTCCACCAGGGTCAACGCATCGAGGTAGAGCGTCTTCGTATCGTCTGGAGCCGTCTCTGCCGCTTCGTAGCGAGCCGCCGCCTGTTCCGACATAAGCATGTCCCATCCTCGCCGACCCGCCTTAATGGCGGTTGCATCCGGCCCACCATAGGGTTGCGGATTGAAGATGCACTTAAGCGAAACGCTTAATTAAATCTTTCCAGATCGAACCCGTCGACTTCGCGCGGGATGCGCCCTAGTCGGCGACTGTGCGCCGCCATTCCACGAAGGTGAGCGCCAGAAATCCGATGAAAAGACAGCCGTGCACGAAGACGCGGAGCGGGTAGCTGCCGAAAAGGTCTGAGAAAAGCGTATACATCGACACCTCGACCGCAAGCGCCACCGCCCACATCACCGGCCCCCATGCCGCGCCGACCCAAAGCCCGACGGAGGCGAGGAGATCGACCAGAAGGAGCGTGACCGCGCTCGCCCGCTTCGCCGGCTCAAGATTGTCGAAGGTCAGCGCATCGGGGGTCAGGATGCCGAGGATCTGGCAGGCGCGCGCCAGCCCCGCGACGAGAAGGAGCAGCGCCACGACGCGCATGTAGACGAGGGTCAACGGCAAGCGCGCGCCCTGCGACTCGACCGGTCCGCCGAGGGCGTCGCTCATTTCGCGGGAGCCCGAAGTGCCGGGCGCGAAGTCCTCGCAGCCGATGCGCCTGCCATCGCCGAGCCATAGGAGCGCCGCGGACGGGCGTCAATGCAGACACTTGCCGCGCAGCAAAGTCGCCGCCGGATTTCTCGGCGGCGACTTGCGATCAGGCGGTGTCGGATCAGATCGTGTAGAGGTCGTAGGTGTAGCCGTCGGTGACGAGATCCACCGCTTCGCAGAGGTTCACGTCGTAGATGTCGGCCGTCGAGCCATCCTGATAGGTCAGGCGGATGTCGAAGCGGCAGTAGCCGCGCGTCAGGGGCGGATCGACCTCGGCGGCGCCGCCGACCGCGATGACGCCGGTCAGGATGTCGGGACCCCAGTCGTTGCGGTCGATGTCGGAGACCTGGACGGCGACGACGGTGGCGTCACCCACGTTGTGGATGTCGACCCAGCGCTCGTAGGCGGAGGCGGCGTTGGCGGCGAGGAGACCGGCGACGACGACGAACGCGGCGGACGTGGTGCGGAACAGGTTCATTTTCATCTCCATCTCTGTGCCCCGGCCTCTGTGATCGGGGGGCGCTGCGATGGTTTGGTTTCTCATGCCGCGAGGCGCGCGTTTGTGCGCGCGCTCACAAGCGGGAAATCGCTGACCAGCCGGCGTTTCGCCGCCGCATTTTGATGGGCGGCGGGGCGGGTGCTATCCTGCGGCGCAAAATCCTGGATTGCCGATGACCGCGCCCCTCAAGCCGCCCTCCCCCGACATCGATCGCATCACCGGACGCCGGCGGCTGCGCCGCAACCGCCGCACCGACTGGTCCCGGCGGCTGGTGCGCGAATCGCAATTGTCGGTCGACGATCTGATCTGGCCGCTCTTTGTGATCGACGGAACGAACTGCCGCGAGGCGATCAAGGCGATGCCCGGCGTGGAGCGCCTGTCGGTCGATCTCGCGGCGCGCGAGGCGGAGCGCGCGGCCGCGCTCGGCATCCCGGCGATCGCTATCTTCCCCTATGTCGACATGCGGCTGCGCGACCAGACCGGCTCTGAGATTCTCAATCCGGAGAACCTCATGTGCCGCGCCGCGCGCGCCATCAAGGAAGCCGCACCGGGCGTCGGCGTGATCACCGACGCGGCGCTCGATCCGTTCACCGACCACGGCCATGACGGCATCCTGCGCGATGGCATCATCATCAACGACGAGAGCGTCGCGCAGATAGCCCGCGCCGCCGTCCTGCAAGCGGACGCGGGAGCGGACATCATCGCGCCGTCCGACATGATGGACGGGCGCATCGGCGCCATCCGCGAAGCGCTCGACGCCGCCGGCCATGGCGACATCGCCATCATGTCCTACACGGCGAAATACGCGTCCGCCTTCTACGGCCCCTACCGCGAGGCGATCGGCACCGACGCAACGCTGAAAGGCGACAAGCTTACTTACTATGTCGACCCGGCGAACTGCGCCGACGCCATGCGCGAGGCGGAGCGCGACATCGCCGAGGGCGCCGACATGCTGATGGTGAAACCCGGGATGCCCTATCTCGACATCGTGCGGGAGATGAAGGACGCGTTCGCCATGCCGACCTTCGTCTACCAGGTGTCCGGCGAGTACTCGATGATCGAGGCGGCGGCGAGGTCCGGCTGGATCGACGGCGAGCGCGCGATGATGGAAAGCATGCTCGCCTTCAAGCGCGCCGGCGCCGACGGCATTTTCACTTACTTCGCGCCGCGTGTGGCGGAGAAGCTGGCGAAGTAGCGGCCCCAAGAGTGCTTCTTGAACCGGCGCCGCGCCGCTCCCATTTCTGCGGTCGCAAGAGGTGATGCCATGAGCCACACGATCACGCTCGACGCCGGCGAGCTGGAGTTTGACCCGGCAGTACATCCGGAGCGTTACGACGGCGTCCGCACGCGGCGCATCTTCGCGTTCCTGATCGACGTCGCCGTGATCGTCTTCCTTATGGTCGCTGCCTATGCCGTGATCGCCGTCGTCGGCCTCTTCACGTTCGGCCTGCTCTGGCTGCTCTTTCCGGCGGTCTGGCCGGTCGTGGCGATCCTCTATTCCGTGCTGACGCTTGGCGGCTCCTATTCGGCAACGCCCGGCATGCGCTTCACCGGGATCGAGATGCGCACCCTTGCAGGCGCGCGCCTCGACTACGGACTGGCGCTTCTCCAGACCTTGCTCTTCTGGCTGTCCGTCACGATCCTGACGCCGCTGGTGCTCCTCGTCGCACTCTTCACCGAGCGCAAACAGCTGCTCCACGACCTGATCATCGGCACGGTGGCGGTTCGCGCGGACTAGCCTCCGCGCCCGCCGTCGGCTCTCAAGCGGGAACGGGCCTGGGCGCTTCACATAGGTCTTGTCTTGCACGCAACTCTGGCGTGGTATGATCGCTGCGCGAGACTGCTTCGATGACGAAGATCGTAACAGACGCCCACCAGTTCTATCTGACGGCCCCGAGCCCCTGTCCGTATCTGCCGGGCCGCCAGGAGCGTAAGGTCTTCACGCATCTCGTCGGCCCGGATTCCGGCGAGTTGCACGATCTTCTGAGCCAGGGCGGATTCCGCCGCAGCCAGGGCATCGCCTACCGCCCGGCCTGTGAATCCTGCATGTCCTGCATCTCAGTGCGCGTGTGTGTGGACGCTTTCCGTCCGACCGCCAGCATGCGCCGCGTGTGGAAGGCGAATCGCGACCTGATCGGCCGCTTCCGGCCAGCCCAGGCGACGAGCGAGCAGTACAGCCTCTTCCGCCGCTATCTCGACAGCCGCCATTCGGACGGCGGCATGGCGCACATGTCGGTGCTCGACTACGCGCTGATGGTGGAAGACAGCCACGTCGAGAGCGGTGTCGTCGAATATCGGCGCCGCGGGCCGGACAGCGCCGTAACTGGCCGCGACGAGGGCGGAGTCATCGCCTGCGCGCTGACCGATCTTCTCTCCGACGGCCTGTCGATGGTGTACTCTTTCTTCGACCCCGATCTCCCCGACCGCTCGCTCGGCACTTTCATGATCCTTGAGCAGATCGAGCGGGCCCGGAAGCTCGGCAAGCCTTACGTGTATCTTGGTTACTGGGTCGATGGCTCGCCCAAAATGAATTACAAGGCCCGCTTTCGGCCGCAGGAGCGGCTTTCCCCGCGCGGTTGGGTGCGGGTTAACTAAGATTCCGCAAGTGTAGGTACCTGCGGCAAAGCGCGTCATAATTGACCGATATCGGATTGGAACTGGCAATCGAACTCGGCTACAACCTGACAGCAGAGAATTGTGAAAGTGAGGTTCCGCAAATGGCAAAAGCAGCGACACCAATGGACGCGTTGGTGGGTGCGCGCCTTCGCACGCGGCGGAAGCAATTGAGGGTTAGCCAGGAGAAGCTCGGCAAGGAAATAGGCGTTTCCTTCCAGCAGGTGCAGAAATACGAGAACGGGACCAATCGCATAGGTGCGGGACGTCTCGCCGAGATCAGTAAGGTTCTGGACGTTCCGGTCGCCTATTTCTTCACCGGGAACTCCGGCTCCGCCTCCGCGGACGGCGACCGCGCCGACGCACGGGCGGTCCTGAGCGAGCCCGGTGCAACCGAGCTGTTGCAGGCCTACGCACAGATCGGCAGCCTAGCGCTGCGAAACGCCGTCGTCAGACTGGCGCGCGATCTGGCCGGCAATTACAGCGACGGGCGCGTCGCGCCGCGACGCACCGCGACCCGCCACGTGGCGGCGGCGTCGAAGGCGAGCCCGTAGGACCCTGCCTTAGACGGCCGCGATTCGCTGCGCCGAATCAGCCGTCTCCGAATCTGTTCGACTTCGGAAAGCCCTGCGGCGAGAGCCGGCCGGCTTGCGCGCGCTCGCCCATCCAGTCTTTCAGCTCCGCGACCGGACGCGCGTGCACGCGCCCGGCGCCGTCCGTCCAGCTCAGCCCCTCCGCCTTCGTGAAGACGCGAGCGTCCGAAAGCTCGCCGTCCTTGTAGCGCTGCAGGCGGACGCCTTTTCCGCGCGTCATCTCCGGAAGCTGGTCGAGCGGGAAGATGAGCATCTTGCGGTTGGTGCCGACGACGGCGATCAGATTGCCGGCGGCCGGCACGCAGACCCTCGCTTCGTCAGAGCCTGAGACGTTCAGGACCTGCTTGCCCTTGCGCGTGTTGGCAACGAGCTCGCTCTCCGCGACGCGGAAACCGTAGCCGGCCCGGCTCGCGACCACTCGGCTGCCGTCGGGGGAGAACGGGAAGATCGCGGCGACGTCCTGCTCCTTGTCCATGTCGAGCATGAGGCGCACCGGCTCTCCGTGGCCGCGCCCGCCGGGAAGCTTGGACGCCTCGAGCGTGAACACCTTCCCGCCCGTCGAAAGGATGAGCACCTTGTCCATCGTTGTCGCGTGGAAGGCCCGCTTCAGCCGGTCGCCCTCCTTGAAGGTGAGTTGGCCAAGCTCCGTCAAATGGCCGCGCAGGGCGCGTATCCAGCCCTTCTCCGAGAGCACGACGGTGACCGGCTCGCGCTCGATCATCGCCTCCTGCATCTCTTCCAGGTCGATCTCCGGCGCGTCGGCAAATCCGGTTCGCCGCTTGCCGAGCGCCGTCGCCGGCCCGAACGTCTTCTTCACCTCCTGGATTTCGTAGGCGACGCACTTCCACTGCCGCTCCTCGGACTTGAGCAGCGATTCGAGGTCCTTCTTCTCGGCCTTGAGCGAATCGAACTCCTGGCGGATCTCGATCTCGTCGAGCTTGCGCAACTGCCGGAGCCGCATGTTCAGAATCGCTTCGACCTGCGGCTCGCTCAGCTTGAAGCGCTTCATCATCACCGCTTTCGGATCGTCCTCCTCGCGGATGATGCGGATAACCTCGTCGAGGTTCAGGTAGGCGATCAGATAGCCGCCGAGCACCTCCAGCCGCTCGGCGATCTTGCCGAGACGGAAGCGCGAGCGCCGAAGCAGCACGACCTGGCGGTGCTCCAGCCATTGCAGCAGAACCTCGCGGAGATCCAACACGTTCGGCACTAGCCCGCGCGAGAGCACGTTCATGTTGAGCGAAAAGCGCGCCTCGAGCTCGGTCGGTACGGAAGAGCGATTCCATCATCAGGTTCGGGTCGACCGCGCGGCTCTTCGGCTCGATGACGACGCGCACGTCCTCCGCACTCTCGTCGCGCACGTCGCCGACGAGAGGCAGCTTGCGGTTCTCGATCAGCCCGGCGATCTGCTCGATCAGCCGGCTCTTCTGCACCTGATAGGGAATCTCGGTGACGACGGCGGCCCATGTGCCGCGGCCGAGATCCTCCGTCTCCCAGCGCGCGCGGACGCGGATGCCGCCACGCCCTGTCTTGTAGGTCTCGGCGAGCGTTGCGCGGTCGGAGACGATAATGCCGCCGGTCGGGAAGTCCGGACCGGGCACGAACTCCATCAGCTTGGCGAGCGTCGCGTTCGGGAATTTTATGAGATGCAGCGCCGCGTCGCAGAGCTCGGCCGCATTGTGCGGCGGGATGTTGGTCGCCATGCCGACGGCGATGCCGGCCGAGCCGTTGGCGAGAAGGTTCGGGAAGGCGCCCGGCAGCACCACCGGCTCCTCCCCCTCCCCGTCATAGGTCGCGCGGAAATCGACGGCGTCCTCGTCGATGCCGCGCAAGAGCAGCTCGGCGACCACCGTCATGCGCGCTTCCGTGTAACGCATGGCCGCCGGGTTATCGCCGTCGACGTTGCCGAAATTGCCCTGCCCGTCGACGAGCGGATAGCGGACGGCGAAATCCTGCGCGAGGCGGACGAGCGCGTCGTAGATCGCCTGGTCGCCGTGTGGATGGAAATTGCCCATCACCTCGCCGACCACCTTGGCGGATTTCTTGTAACCGCCGGTCGGGTTGAGGCGCATCTCGCGCATCGCATAGACGATGCGCCTGTGCACCGGCTTCAGCCCGTCGCGCACGTCGGGGAGCGCGCGGTTCATGATGGTGGAGAGCGCGTAGGCGAGATAGCGCTCCTCGAGCGCCGTCCGAAGGTTGACCGGGACGATCTCGCCGCCGTTGCCGCTGTCGCCGCCTTTCGGCGGAATCACTCGTTTTCCCATGCGCCCTAGTTAGCCATGGCGAGTCCCGGCGACAACTCGCGCTTTCGGCTCTAGAAGCGGACCATGGCGACCGGCTCCGAAATCCCGATCGAAGTCCTGCCTTCTCGACTCCCGCCGGGCACACGCCTCGCCGGGCTCGACCTCGGCACGAAGACGATCGGCGTCGCGCTTTCCGATTCCGGGCTCCGCATCGCCACGCCGCTCCGGACCATCCTGCGGACAAAATTCGGTAAGGACGCAGAAGCGCTGCTCGCCCTCTGCGCGCGGGAGAGCGTCGGCGGGCTGGTGCTCGGGCTACCCATCAACATGAACGGCACGGAGGGGCCGCGCGCGCAGGCGACGCGCGCCTTCCTGCGCAGCCTCGCGCCGCTGACCGACCTTCCTGTGGTGCTCTGGGACGAGCGGCTCTCCACCGTCGGCGCCGAGCGCGCCATGATCGAGGCCGACATGTCGCGCAAGAAGCGCGCGGAGAAGATCGACGCCGCCGCCGCCGCCTTCATCCTGCAGGGCGCGCTCGACCGGCTGGCGTCGCTGCGGAGAAGCGGGTGAGCGTCGCGCTCAACGCGCTTTTGCCGGTGCTCCTTGTCATCGTCGTCGGATGGGCGGCGGCGAACATCCCGATCATCCCGCGCGAGCAATGGGCGGGGCTCGACACGCTGATGTACTACATCCTCTTTCCAAGCCTGCTCATCGTCGCGCTGACCACGACCGATCTGTCGGCGCTTCCCTTCACCACGCTCGGGCTGGCGCTGATCCTGTCGATCCTGACGATGGCCACGCTCGCCCTTCTCCTCCGCCCGCTCCTCGCCGCGCGCTTCGGTGTCGACGGCCCGGGCTTCACTTCGATCTTCCAGGGCGCGACGCGCTGGAACACGACCGTCGCCATCGCCATCGCCGGCTTCCTCTACGGCGCAGAGGGCGTAGCGCTGATGTCGGTCGCCATCGTGGCGATGATCCCGCTTCTGAACGTGCTCTGCGTGAGTGTGCTTTCCTGGTTCGCGGCGGCGACGCGGCCGTCGCCGAAGCGGATCGCGATCGAGCTTGCCCGCAACCCGCTGATCCTCGCGTGCGTGATCGGAATCGTGCTCAACCTCACCGGCATTGTCCTTCCGAGCGGCGTCGGTTCAGCGCTGAAGCTTCTCGGCAACGCCGGTCTCGCCTGCGGCGTGCTGGCGGTCGGCGCCGGGCTCAATCTTCACTCGCTGCGCCGTCCCGGCGTGCGGCTCGCTGTCGGCACGCTGCTTCGCCTGCTTCTGATGCCGCTCTTCGTAGCCGGCTTTTCCGCGCTCCTCGGCGTCACCGGAATGGCGCGCGGGATCGCGGTGCTTGCCGCGGCCGTTCCAACCGCGAGCGCATCCTATGTGCTTGCGCGAAAGATGGGCGGCGACGCGCGATTGATGGCCGAGATCGTGACGTTCCAGACGCTCCTCGCCGTGATTACGCTGCCGCTCTACCTCTGGCTTCTGGCTTGACCATGCACGTCGCAATCGTCGGCGCAGGGATTTCGGGACTTACGACGGCTTGGGCGCTGGCCCGCACGGGGCACCGCGTCACGCTGTTCGAACAGGGCCCGATTCCAAATCCCCTCTCCGCCTCGGGCGACGAGCACCGCATCATCCGCCGAGCCTACGGATCGGCCGACGGCTACGCCTTCATGATCACCGAGGCCTTCGAAGCGTGGGAGGCGCTTTGGCGCGACCTCGGCGAAAGCCATCTTGCGCCGACCGGCATCCTGGCGGTCTCCCAGGTGCCGGGCGACGGCACCGACATCTACCGCAAGGGGCTTGATCGGATCGGCTTCGCCTACGAGCTTCTCACGCCGCGCGAAGCGGCCGACCGCTATCCGTTCCTCGATACCGCCTCGATGCGCTATGCCTTCTTCGCGAGCGAAGGCGGCGTGCTCTTCTGCCGGCGCATCGCCCACGACCTTTCTGCCTGGCTGCCGCGGCACGGCGTCGATCTTCGCCCGGAAACGCGTGTTCGAATGGTCGACTGCGACGCCGGTCGGATCGAAACCGTTTTCGGCGATGTGTTCGTCGCCGATCACATCGTCGTCACCGCCGGCGCATGGACGCTCGGCTTTTTTCCCGACCTCTCCGCCTCGCTCCGTCCCTTCAGGACCGCCGTCGCCTATCTTAAGCCGCCGGCGGACCTGAAAGCCGCCTGGGAGCAGGCGCCGGCGATCCTCGATGTCGGCGGGCCAGTCGACGGCTATGTCCTCCCGCCGGTCGACGGCACCGGCCTGAAGTTCGGCTCCGGCCTCGTGAAGCGCCCCTCCCCGCCCGATATCGACCGCGACCCGGAGCCCGGCGAAGGAGAGAGAATTCGCGACCTCTTCGCGCCGCCTTTCATCCGCATCGGGGAGTATCAGGTCGCCCGCGTAGCCACCTGCGCCTACACCTTCACCGCCGACGAGCGCTTCTTCACGACGGCACGCGGAAAGGCGCTCATCGTCTCCGCCTGCTCCGGCCACGGCTACAAGTTCGGCGCCGCAGTCGGGCGCCGCATCGCCGAGGCGATCACCTCGGGCGACTTCGCACGCCTGCAGAAATGGCTCGTCGGAAGCCAAGCCTAGCAACCAGCTCGCTGGAGCACGACGTCCACCAGGACGCGAAGCGCGACTAAATCGCCGAGCGGAATCTCCGCCGAAGCGCGGACGACGCCGTCTCGTCAACATCCGGCGGAGTTTCCGGCCGTTCGAGATCGGCCGCCGAGACAACTCGGTTTCGCCCCGAGGCCTTGGCGAGGTAGAGCGCCCTGTCGGCCTCGGCGAAAAGCGCGTCGAAGTCCTGGCCTTCCTTCCTGCTGGCCACGCCGATCGAGATGGTGACCTTCACGCTGGCTGATCCGACGACGATCGACGTTGCCGCGATGCGATCGCGGAACTCCCAAAGGCCGGTCATCAACTTGTCCGTCGCGACCGACGACGAGACCAGCGCGAATTCCTCGCCGCCGATCCTGCCGACGCGTCCGAACGCCCCGAGCTCCGCCTGCATCGCGCGGCCCACCATCTTGATGACTTCGTCTCCCACCAGATGTCCGTGCGTGTCATTGACGGTCTTGAAGCGGTCGATGTCGGCGATGACGAGCGCCATGACTTCAGGCGGAGATCCCTCGACCGGTTCAAGCAGCGCGCGTCGATTGAGAAGACCGGTCAGCGGATCGGTTCGACTCAGCTCCTCGACGGCCTGTTTGGCACGGTAGAGTTCCAGATGCGCCCGTGCGATCGCGAAGGCTACGGGCGCTGCAATTGCCGAAGCCACGAAGGCGGAGATCACCCAGGATCGAAGACTCGTTCCCCAGTCTACGAAGAACGTGAGCTGATTGACCACGTCGAGGATGACGGCGAGCGCAACGCACAGGACGCTCACCCGCACGACGTAGGTCAGAAGCTCTTTGTCGGTCCGGATTTCCGGTTGGACAACGGACCGCAGACGGCTTCGCAGATGCATCATCAAACCCGCTTGCTGCGAAGTTCTAGCGGCCGGAGAATTGAACCTGCGTTAACGAACGCTGCCTGCGGGCCAATACCGCCCGGCGCGGCTAATCGAGCGCCGGAGCGATGTAGTCGACGATCTTGCGCGCGCCGAAGCGGGCATCGAGCATGCCGTAGGTGGCACGCCAGGGCCGCCCGAGCCGGGTCTCGATGAAGGCGTCGGCGATCGGAGCCGGGAAGTCGCGCCGAAGTGCCGCCGCGGCGGCGGTCAGCGCCAGTTGCTCGACGAGGAGCCGCGCCGAGCCTTCGTCCTCGGCCGCCACGCCTGCCGCGGCAAGCAGCACGTCGAGCGCGGATTTCGAGCCCTGGCCGAGCTCGCTGCCGATCGTGGTGATGACGTGCTGCAGCACGCCTTCGGCTTTCAGCGCCCGCACGACATCGAGCGCCATCACGTTGCCGGAACCCTCCCAGATGGCGTTGACCGGGGCCTCGCGATAGAGGCGCGGGAGCATGCTTTCTTCCACGTAGCCGTTGCCGCCGAGGCACTCCATCGCCTCGTAGAGAAAGGCCGGCGCGGTCTTGCACACAAAGTATTTCACCGTCGGCGTCATCAGCCGCACGTAGGCCGCTTCGGCAGGCTGGCTCTCCGCCATGTCGAACGCTTCGGCGAGCCGCATCGAGAGCGCCAGGGCGGCGGCGAGGTCGAGCGCCATGTCGCCGAGCACGCGCGTCATCAGCGGCTGGTCGATCAGCGCCCTGCCGAAGACGGCGCGATGGCGCACGTGATGGACGGCCTCCGTGAAGCCGCTCCGCATGAGCCCGGAGCTTGCCACCGCGCAGTCGAGCCTGGTCAGCGTCACCATTTCGAGGATCGTCGCGACGCCGCGTCCCTCTTCGCCGACGCGCCAGGCGCCGGCGCCGTCGAACTCCACCTCGGCGGAGGCGTTGGAGCGGTTGCCGAGCTTGTCCTTCAGCCGTTCGAGCCGGATCGCGTTGACCGAGCCGTCGGGAAGGAAACGCGGCATCAGGAAGCAGGTGAGCCCGCCCTTCGCCTGTGCCAGCACCAGGAAGGCATCCGACATCGGCGCGGAGAAGAACCATTTGTGCCCGGTCAGGCGGTAGAGGCCGCCCTCCCCTTCTTCCGCCCGCGTCGTGTTGGCGCGGACGTCCGTGCCGCCCTGCTTCTCCGTCATCCCCATGCCGAGCGTCACGCCGCGCTTCTCCTCCGCCGGGCGGAAATTGCGGTCGTAGCTCCGCGAAAGGACGCGCGGCGCCCATTCGGCAAAAAGCTCGGGCGCGTGCTTGAGCGTCGCAAGCGACGCGTTGGTCATCGTCATCGGGCAAAGATGGCCGCACTCGGTCTCCGCCGTGAGGTAGAGCCTGACGGCGCGCGCGCGGTGGCGAAGGCCCGCCTCGTCGCTGCCCCGGTCGAAGGCCGAGCAGTGCAGCCCGGCAAGCACCGAGCGCCGCATCAGCGCGTGATAGGCCGGGTGGAAGGTCACCTGGTCGACCCGCTCGCCCTTGGCGCTGTAGCGCTCGAGTTCCGGCGCCTGGCGGTTGGCGAGGCGGGCGAAATCCCGCGCCTCGTGCGTCCCCCAGAAGGCGCCGACCTCGGAAAGGTCGGCCCTGACCGAATCCGGGAAGCCGGCTGCGGCGGAATTCAGCAGCGGATCGGCGTCGAAAAGGTTGACGCCGCCATAGGGAGGCGACTGGTTTTTGACCGTGTGCGTTTCCCCCGCCATTAATCGTCTTT
Source organism: uncultured Alphaproteobacteria bacterium (assembly GCA_963778625.1). GTDB lineage: Bacteria > Pseudomonadota > Alphaproteobacteria > Rhizobiales > Afifellaceae > DASWJZ01. The sequence continues at coordinate 93,730 of CAVZVB010000001.1, read as the reverse complement.
CTGTGCGCAAGGCCGCTTGGGGCGTGCCGTGCGGTTGCCCGGGAGGGACTTAAGCCCTATAGGGGCGACTTTAATGGCTTCTCCGTTTCCGCACAGGCACCTTCTCGGGATCGAAGGCCTTTCCCCCCAGGATATCGCCGTTCTTCTCGATTCGGCAGAAGCGGCAATCGACGTTTCCCGCCAGATCGAGAAGAAAAAGGCGACGCTGCGCGGCCGCACGCAGATCAACCTCTTTTTCGAAGCCTCCACCCGCACGCAATCGTCCTTCGAGCTGGCCGGAAAACGGCTCGGCGCCGACGTCATGAACATGGCGGTCGGCGTCTCCTCGTTGAAGAAGGGCGAGACGCTGATCGACACAGCGATGACGCTGAACGCGATGCGGCCCGACATCCTCGTCGTACGCCATCACGCGGCCGGCGCTGTCGCGCTTCTCGCGCAGAAGGTCGAATGCGCCGTCGTCAATGCCGGCGACGGCGCCCACGAGCACCCGACGCAGGCGCTGCTCGATGCGCTCACCATCCGCCGCCACAAGGGCCGCCTCTCCGGATTGGTCGTCGCGATCTGCGGCGACATCGCGCATTCGCGCGTGGCGCGCTCGAACATCCTGCTCTTGTCGGCGATGGGCGCACGCCTCCGCGTCGTGGCGCCGTCGACGCTCTTACCCGTCGGCATCGAGCGTCTCGGCGTCGACGTCTTCACGTCGATGCGCGAGGGGCTCGCGGACGCCGACGTCGTGATGATGCTGCGCCTTCAGCGCGAGCGCATGAACGCGGCCTACGTGCCGAGCGTGCGCGAATATTTCCGCTTCTTCGGCCTCGACGCGGAGAAGCTTGCCTGGGCGAAGCCCGACGCGATCGTCATGCATCCGGGGCCGATGAACCGTGGCGTCGAGATCGACCCCATGATCGCTGACGGCGTGCAGTCGGTCATCCGCGAGCAGGTTGAGATGGGCGTCGCCGTCAGGATGGCGGTGCTTGAAGCGCTCGGCGCGCATCTCCCCAAGGTCGTCGGCCTCGTCGCATGAGCGCACCGGTCCTCTTCTCGAACGCGCGCGTGGTCGACCCCTCGCGCGGCCTCGACGCCAAGGGCGCCGTGCTCGTCGCCGACGGGCGCATCGTCGCCGCCGGCCCGGAGGTGGTGAACCAGGGCACGCCGGAGGGTTGGGAGATCGTCGATTGCCGCGGCGCGGCCGTGCTTCCGGGCCTCATCGACATGCGCGTCTTCGTCGGCGAGCCGGGCGGCGAGCATCGCGAGACGCTGGAGACGGCGAGCCGCGCCGCCGCGGCCGGCGGCGTCACCGCCATCGTGACGATGCCCGACACCAATCCGGTGATCGACGATCCGGCGCTCGTCGATTTCGTCTTCCGCCGCGCGCGCGATACGGCCGTCGTGCGCGTGCATCCGATGGCGGCGATGACGCGCGGCCTCGGCGGCGTGGAGCTTTCGGAATTCGGGCTCCTGAAGGAAGCCGGCGCCGTCGCCTTTACCGAGGGTCGCCGCTCGCTGAAGAATGCCAAGGTGATGCGGAACGCACTCACCTACGCACGCGATTTCGACGCGCTTATCGTGCATCACGTCGAGGAAGACGACCTCTCGAATGGCGGCGTCATGAACGAAGGCGAGACCGCGACCCGCCTCGGCCTCCCCGGCGTCCCGCGCGAGGCGGAGACGATCATGCTCGACCGCGACATCCGCCTGGCGCGCCTGACCGGTGGGCGCTACCACGCCGCGCAGCTCTCCTGCGAGCCGGCCGTCTCGACACTCCGCCGCGCCAAGCTCGCCGGCAACGGCGTCACCGCCGGCGCTGCGATCGCGCATCTGTCGCTGAACGAGAACGACATCGGCGCCTACCGCACCTTCTTCAAGATGTCGCCGCCGCTTCGCTCCGAGGATGACCGCCAGGCGCTGGTCGAAGCGCTCGCCGACGGCACCGTCGATATCGTCTGCTCCGCGCACGACCCGCAGGACGTGGAGGGCAAGCGCCAGCCCTTCGCGGAAGCGGCCGACGGTGCGGTCGGGCTTGAGACGATGCTCGCGGCCGGCCTTCGCCTCGTCCATTCCGGCGACGTGCCGCTGCTTCGCCTGATCGACGCGATGAGCACCAAGCCGGCAAAGCTCCTCGGGCTCGACGCGGGCACGCTGGCGCCGGGCGCGCCCGCCGATCTGATCGTGGTCGACCTCGACCGCCCCTGGATCGTGAAGGAAGAAGAGCTTCAGTCGCGCTCCAGGAACAGCGCGTTCGAGGGCGCACGCATGAGCGGAAAGGTCATGCGCACCATGGTCGGCGGCCGGACGGTCTACGAATACGCCGCCTGAAGAAATGCGGCCGCCGCGCGGTGCATCAGCAATTCGCGCGGGTGCATCCCGGCATTCCGCTTGGCAGCGGTCGCAGGCACGATAGGATTGCGGAATGACCTTCGACCCCGCGCTTGCTCTCCTGATCGGCTATCTGCTCGGCTCGATCCCGTTCGGGTTGATCCTTACGCGCGGCGCGGGGCTCGGCGACATCCGTACCGATCGGCTCGGGCAATATCGGCGCGACCAACGTGCTTCGCACCGGCAAGAAAGGGCTCGCCGCAGCAACGCTGCTCCTCGACGGGCTGAAGGGCACGGCCGCCGTGCTGATCGGCTGGCACTTCGGCCTTTACGGCGCGCTTGCCGCGGCGCTCGGCGCCTATCTCGGACACTGCTTCCCGATCTGGCTCAAGTTCAAGGGCGGCAAGGGCGTCGCCACTTTCCTCGGCGTGCTGCTCGGGCTGCATTGGCCGACCATGGTGATCTCGGCGCTGATCTGGCTCGGCGTCGCCGCCGCCAAGCGCTACTCGTCGCTTGCCGCGCTCGTCGCGAGCGCATGCGCACCGTTGGCGCTCGTCGCCTTCGGCCGCTACACAACGGCCGCGCTCTGCCTGGTGCTAACCGTGCTGGTCTGGATGCGTCATCGGGCGAATATCGAGCGGCTCGTCGCCGGCAAGGAATCGCGCATCGGCGCCAAGTGACGGCCGCTCACTCCGCGGCTTGCACAACGTCGCGTTCGCGCTGCGGTGCGCCGTGGGTCTTCGGGATCCGGTCCGCGAACACCTGCACGAAATGCGGCATCGCCTCATCACCGGCATTGGGCGGCGTCAGCGCCTCGTCGACATAGTGCTTTGAGGCCGGGTCGGCGACCACGCGCCGCGCGATCGCGTGATAGCGGCGATAGAGACGATGCCATGTCAACGCTGCGACGACGAACTCGAATGCGCGGCGCGGATAGAAGACGAGCGGGCTTTCGATCGGCAGGCCGTAGCGGCGCTGGGTCCTGACCTTCCGCCGCACGATTCCGAATTGCAGCGGGTGCACCTTCTCGATCCACGTCGCGCCGGAGAAGACGATGAGCGCCTCCACGACCTTCTTGACGCTGATGCCGCTCGCCACCCCGCGCCTCAAAATCGTCTCAACGTGCTCGTCCGTGTAGTAGATGCTCCAGGCATCGCGGTAGATGCCCTCCCACTCGTCCTTCGACATGACGGCGTGCGCGGTCAGCACGTGCTCGAGGTCGTATTTGTTCATGTCGGGGTCCATCGGGACCCCCTTCTCGTAGAGCTTCTTGTGATCCTCCGAGCCCGGCAGCGGCGTCAGGCAGAAGAACTCGAGGATATCGATCGGCAGCTCTTTCTTGATGATCTCGATGTCGCGCCGGATGGAGGCCGGTGTGTCAGTTGGAAAGCCGAGGATGTAGCCCGCCCAGGTCATCACGTGAGCGGCCTTCCAGGCCTGCAGCATCTCCCGATATTCCCAGATCTTGTTCTGCCGCTTTTTCGTCCCCATCAGCAACTCGGGGTTGATGTTCTCAAGCCCGATGAAGACCATGTTGCAGCCGGCCCGAGCCGATTTCTCGATGAAGCCCGGTATGCGGTGGCAGAGGGTGTCGACCTGCAGGAGCAGGCGGATCTTGAAGCCTTCGTTCTCGCGAAGTTCGATCAGCCGGTCGAGGATCGGCTCCCAGTTCTTGTTGCGCGCGAAGTTGTCGTCGGTCACGAAGAAACGGGTCACGCCCTGCGCCGCGTTGGCGCGCACGATCGCCTCGACGTCGTCGGGCGTGCGGTAGCGCGACTTTCGGCCCTGCACGTTGATGATGGTGCAGAACGAGCATTGGAACGGGCACCCGCGCCCGGCGTCGAAGCTCGTGTAGTGGCCGGCGACGCGCGTCACGATCTCGCGCGGCAGAATCGGAAACGTCGCCGCCGCCATGCCCGGGAGGTCGTGCAGGAAATTGTAGACCGGCTTGGCGTCGCCCGCGTCGATGTCGCGGAGAAGATCGGCCATGCGGCCTTCCGTTTCACCGGCGTAGATGATGGCGCCGAGCGCGGCTGCTTCCTTGATATCGGGTGGAAGCTCCGGCAGCATCGAGATGCAGCCGCTCACGTGGAAGCCGCCGATGACGACGGGAATACCTGCCGCCCGGAACTGGCGGGTCAGGTCGACGGCGCGCGGAAACTGGTTCGACTGGACGCCGACCAGCCCGACGAAGCCTGCGCCGGCTGCCTTGATCCGGCTGATCGCGCCGGCAACGTCGATGATGGTGTTGCACTCGTCATAGGCCTCGACGGCGATCGCAACGTCCGCGCCGAGAACGTGATCGCCGGCGCATTCCTGGATTAGGCCGTGGACGCTCGCGAGGCTGTTCGACGGAATCGTCGAGCGCAGCCATTGAATGACGTAGCCGTCCTCGTCGTAGTGCGAGGGCTTGATGAGAACGACACGAAACGTCCGAGTGTGTCGTCCCTCACCCGCTGCAGAGGAGTTGAGCGCCATCCGCCACCCATAGTCGGCTCGGGGCGTTTCGGCAACGTGCGCCCCCAAGACGGGCGCGAGGCCTGGTCGGTCAGGGCTACCGTCGCTTGCAGCCGCAACGCGCCTTCGTCATGGTCCAAGCGGCCCGTCGAGGAGAAGCGGTTTTGGTGGTCGAGCCGAGCGGCGTCACGTTGAGCGACGAACAGCGGCTCGCGTGGCTCCGCTTGATCCGCAGCGAGAACGTTGGGCCCGCCACGTTTCGCGGGCTGATCAACCATTTCGGTTCGGCGCAGGCGGCCCTCGACGCGCTGCCGAGCCTTTCCCATCGCGGCGGCGCCGCGCGGCCCATCCGCATCGCGAGCCTGAGCGAGGCGGAAGACGAGATGGCCGCGATGCAGCGGCTCGGCGCCGTCTTCGTCGGGATCGGCGAGCCCCTCTACCCGCCGTGGCTGAAGCACGGCGACGCGGCGCCGCCGCTGATTTCCGTCCTCGGCGACGTGCGCCACCTGACCTCGCCCGCAGTCGCGATCGTCGGCGCCCGCAACGCCTCAGCGGCCGGGCGAAAAATGGCGGCGCTTCTCGCGAAAGGGCTGGGCGAGGCCGACCTCGTCGTCGTGTCCGGCCTTGCCCGCGGCATCGACTCCGCCGCGCATGACGCCGCTCTGTCGAGCGGCACGGTCGCGGTCTTCGCCGGCGGGATCGACACGGTCTATCCGCGCGAGAACGAAGAGCTCTTCGGGCGCATCCTCGACGCCGGAGGCTGCGGCATCAGCGAGATGCGGCTCGGCTGGGAGCCGCGGGCGCGGGACTTTCCGCGCCGCAACCGCATCATCGCGGCAATGTCGCTCGCGACCGTGGTGGTTGAGGCCGCCGAGCGCTCCGGATCGCTCATCACCGCCCGCCTTGCGCTCGAGCAGAACCGGGAGGTGTTGGCGGTGCCCGGCTCCCCGCTCGACCCGCGCGCCGCGGGGGCAAACAACCTGATCAAGCAGGGCGCGCGCGTGGTGACGGAAGCCAATGACGTCATCGAAGCCGTGACGCCGATGCTGGCCCACCCTCCGGCCCCTCCCCCCGGCATCGTGAGCGCGCCGCCGGCGGCTGGGCCTGCATCGGAACCCGAAGAGAGCGACCGCGCGCGCATTATCGAGGCGCTTGGTCCGACGCCGATTGAGATCGACGAGATCATCCGCTTCACCGGACTCCCGCCGCGAACCGTCCTCGTCGTGCTTCTCGAACTCGATCTGGCCGGCCGGATCGAGCGGCACTCCGGACAACGCGTGTCGCTGCGCTGACGGGCCGGCCTGCCTCAGCCGTTCGCGAGAACGGAGCCTTCGTCGGCCTTCGCCTCGGCTCCCGCTTCGCTCGCTTCACGCCATGCTTCGAGCACGACCATGTCGATCAAGTAGGCGAGAAGTGCGAAGTCGTTGGCGCCCGCGATCCGCGCCAGCCGGCTCGCCTCAAGCGCAATATGCTCGGCGGCCTTGGCTTTTGCGCTGGCTGCCGGCGCGTGGTTGATCTCTTGAGATTTCATAGCACTCGCGTGTATTTCTCCACGTTCTATAGTTGAAATCAATGTCAGTAGACAACCATCGCGCGCGGCCCGAAAGGACGCAGGTGCGAGCCTCTCCGGACAGCCCGCGGCCGGGGCGACTTTGCCGCGGGGGGTTGACCCCGGCAGGCGCGCCATCCAATTGACGCGGGCAATCGGCGGCCATGAGAGCGCCGGTACGCGGCGGAGTGCTTTATGGATGTCGTGATTGTCGAATTGCCGGCTAAGGCTAAGACGATCAACAAATATCTCGGTTCTGGCTATGAGGTTTTGGCCTCCTATGGCCACGTCCGCGACCTTCCTCCGAAGGACGGTTCGGTGCGCCCGGACGAGGACTTCGCGATGGACTGGGAGGTCGATCCGAAGTCGAAAAAGCGGCTTGCCGACATCGCCGCGGCGGTAAAACGCGCCGACCGCGTGATCCTCGCCACCGACCCCGACCGCGAGGGCGAGGCGATCTCCTGGCACGTGCTGCAGGTCCTGAACGCGAAGAATGCGCTTGAAGGGCAAACGCGTGGAGCGCGTCGTCTTCAACGCCGTGACTCAAGCAGGCCGTGCAGGAGGCGATGAGCCACCCGCGCGCCATCGACGAGCCTCTGGTCGACGCCTATCTCGCGCGCCGCGCGCTCGACTATCTCGTCGGCTTCACGCTGTCGCCGGTGCTCTGGCGCAAGCTCCCGGGCGCGCGCTCGGCCGGCCGCGTGCAGTCGGTCGCGCTGCGACTCGTCTGCGACCGCGAGGCGGAGATCGAGCGCTTCCGCCCGCAGGAATACTGGTCGGTCGTCGCGACGCTCCGCACGCCGCGGAACGAAGCTTTCTCGGCGCGCCTGACCATGCTCGACGGCAAGAAGCTCGACCGGCTCTCGATCGGCAGCGGCGACGACGCCAACGCCGCCAAGCGGCTGCTGGAGAGCGCCGCCTTCACCGTCGCCTCGGTGGAATCGAAGCCGCAGCGGCGCAACCCGCCGCCACCCTTCATCACCTCCACGCTGCAGCAGGAAGCGCAGCGCAAGCTCGGCTTCGACGCGAGCCACACCATGCGCGCTGGCGCAGCGCCTCTACGAGGGCGTCGACCTCGGCGGCGAGACCGTCGGCCTCATCACCTACATGCGCACCGACGGCTTCGACATCGCGCCGGAGGCGCTTTCCGCCGCCGCGCCGCGTGATCGAGCAGCGAATACGGCGCGCGCTACATGCCCGACGCGCCGCGCCGCTACACCTCGAAGGTCAAGAACGCGCAGGAGGCGCACGAGGCGATCCGCCCGACCGACCTCGCCCGCCTCCCCGCCGACGTGATCCGCTTCCTCGATTGCGACCAGGCGCGCCTCTACGAGCTGATCTGGAAGCGCACGATCGCCAGCCAGATGGCCTCGGCGGAGCTTGAGCGCACGACGATCGAGATCGACGCTGTCGCGCCCTCCGGCAAGGCCGGCCTGCGCGCCACCGGCACCGTCATCCGCTTCGACGGCTTCCTCACGCTCTACCAGGAGGGCCGCGACGACGAGGACGACGAGGAAGGCGGCCGGCTGCCGGCCGATGTCCGCCGGCGAGCGGCCTGCGCGCGCGAGAAGATCGACGCGACGCAGCATTTCACCGAGCCGCCGCCGCGCTACACCGAAGCCTCGCTCATCAAGAAGATGGAAGAGCTCGGCATCGGCCGCCCCTCGACCTATGCGCGACGATGGAGACGCTGCAGGAAGCGCGAGTATGTGCGGCTCGACCGCAAGCGCCTCGTGCCGGAGGACAAGGGCCGCATCGTCACGGCGTTCCTGGAGGACTTCTTCAAGCGCTACGTCGAATTCGACTTCACCGCCGACCTTGAGGAGAAGCTCGACCGGATCTCCGCCGGCGAGCTTTCCTGGAAGGACGTGCTGCGCGACTTCTGGCGCGACTTTGCGGTGAACATCGCGCAGGCGAGCGAGATCAGCCGCTCGGAGGTGATCGAAGCGCTGAACGAGCTCCTGGCGGACCATCTCTTCCCGGCGCGCGCCGACGGCGGCGACCCGCGCGAATGCCCGGCCTGCAAGGCCGGCAAGCTGTCGCTGAAGCTCGGAAAATTCGGCGCCTTCATCGGCTGCTCGAACTATCCGGAATGCCGCTACACGCGGCAGCTCGGCGCGAACGGCGAGGACGCCGCAGCCGTCGCCGCGTTCGCCGGAAGGAACGGCGCTCGGCGACGATCCGGAGACGGGCCTGCCGGTGATGCTGCGCAACGGCCGCTTCGGCCCCTATTTCCAGCTCGGCCCGGACCGGAGAAAGGCGGCGAGAAGCCGAAGCGCGCCTCGCATCCCGAAAGGCTGGGCGGTCGACCAGATCGACCTTGAGGCGGCGCTGAAGCTCCTCTCGCTGCCGCGCGAGATCGGCATCCATCCGGAGACCGGCGCGCCGATCACGGCCGGCATCGGCCGCTACGGCCCGTTCGTGGAGAACGCCGGCAAATACGCCAACCTCGACAGCGTCGACGAGGTGTTCACCGTCGGCGCCAACCGCGCGATCTCGCTGCTTGCCGAGAAGAAGAGCGGGCGCGGGCGCGCACGCACCGCCGCGCTGAAGGAGCCTCGGCGAGCATCCGTCGGAGGGCGGCGCGATCACCGTGCGCTCGGGGCGCTACGGGCCTTACGTGAATCATGGCAAGGTGAACGCCACGCTTCCCCGGAACATGAAGCCGGAGGACGTGACGCTGGAGCAGGCGGTGGAGCTTCTCGCCGAGAAAGCCGGCCGCGCGCCGGCGAAGAAGCGCAGCACTCGAAGGGGCGCAAGGCGCCCGCCAAGAAGCCGCGCGCCAAGGCCAAGGCGGCGGTCGAATAGGACCGAATTGCCGCAGAGGCCCAAAGAGAAATCGAAACCCGAGCTTCCGACCCGCGAGGCGATCCTCGAATTCGTCGCCGAGCGCTCCGGCAAGGCGGGCAAGCGCGACATCGCGCGCGCCTTCGGGCTCTCCGGCGGGCAGAAGATCGCGCTGAAGCGCATGCTGCGCGAGCTCGCCGACGAAGGGCTGATCGAAAGCCGCGCGCAAGCATCTGCACCGGCCCGGCGACCTCCCCTCCGTCACCGTGCTTGCCGTCGAGGGCATCGACGACGAAGGCGAGCCGATCGGCGTTCCCGTCGAGTGGGACGAGGAGTGGGGCGACGCCCCGCGCATCGTCATCGCCGCCGGAGCGGCAAAGGCGGACGGCAGCGCGCGCCGGGCATCGGCGACCGCGTGCTCGCGCGGCTGACGCCGGAGCCTGGAGACCGGCGGCTTCACCGCGCGCGTCATCCGCGTGCTCGGAGCGCCGCCGCGCGCCTCGCTCGGCATCTTCCGCGCAGCGCGACGGCGAGGCGCGCATCGTGCCCGTCGCCCGCCGCGACTCCGAGCTTGTCGTATCGCCCGACGCCGCGAAGGGCGCGCGCGACGGCGAGCTGGTCTCCGTCGAGGTGACGAAAGGCGGCCGGCTCGGCCTTGCCGACCGGGCGCGTCATCGAGCGGCTCGGCGACGTCTCGAGCGAGAAGGCCGTCAGCCTGATCGCGCTCGAAGAGCACGGCGTCCCGCACGTCTTTCCGCGCGCCGTGATCGAGGCGGCGGAGGCCGCCGCAGCCGCCGACATGGCGCATCGCGAGGACTGGCGCGACCTGCCGCTCGTCACGATCGATCCGGCCGACGCGCGCGATCATGACGACGCGGTCCACGCCGCGCCCGACCCCGAGCATCCCGGCGGCTTCATTGTCACCGTCGCGATCGCCGATGTCGCCTCGCTACGTCCGGCCCGGCTCGGAGCTCGACCGCGAGGCGGCGAAGCGCGGCAACTCCGTCTATTTCCCCGGCCGCGTCGTGCCGATGCTGCCGGAGCGCATCTCGAACGACCTCTGCTCGCTGCGCGAAGGCGAGGCGCGCCCTGCCCTTGCCGTCCGCATGCGCATCTCCGCCGACGGCAAGAAGCACGGCCAGAGCTTCCACCGCGTGATGATGCGCTCGGCGGCCAAGCTCGCCTACGAAGAGGCGCAGGCCGCGATCGACGGCAAGCCCGAACGCCAAGACCGCGCCCCTGCTCGAGCCCGTCCTGAAGCCGCTCTGGGCGGCCTATGCCGCGCTCTCCCGCGCGCGCGACCAGCGCGAGCCGCTCGCCATCGACCTTCCCGAGCGCAAGGTGCTCCTGCGCGACGACGGCTCCGTCGACCGCATCGTCGTGCCGCCGCGGCTCGACGCGCATCGGCTGATCGAGGAATTCATGATCCAGGCGAACGTCGCCGCCGCCGAGACGCTGGAGGCCAAGAAGAGCGCCGATCGTCTACCGCATCCACGACGAGCCGGCGTTGGAGAAGCTCGAGGCGCTGCGCGACTTCCTCGGCTCGCTCGACATGAGCTTCCCGAAGGCCGGAAGCCTGCGGCCGAGCCAGTTCAACCGCGTGCTCACGCGCGTCGCCGACACGCCGAACGCGCTGCTCGTCAACGAGGTCGATCCTGCGCTCGCAGAGCCAGGCCGAATATGCGATCGCAGAACATCGGCCATTTCGGGCTGAACCTGCGCCGCTACGTCCACTTCACCTCGCCGATCCGCCGCTACGCCGACCTTCTCGTGCATCGCGCGCTGATCGCCGCGCTTTGCGCTCGGGCCCGGAGGGCTGCGCGCCGCCGACGAGAAGAACCTGGAGCGCGTCGCCGGCGAGATTTCGGTCGCCGAGCGCCGCGCCATGGCGGCGGAGCGCGACACCGTCGACCGGCTGATCGCCTTCTGGCTCGCCGACCGCGTCGGCGCGCATTTCGACGGCCGCATCCGCGGCGTGCACCCGCGCCGGGCTCTTCGTCGAGCTGCAGGAAAGCGGCGCCGACGGCTTCGTGCCGATCTCCACGATCGGCGAGGATTTCTACGAATACCACGAGGCGCATCATCGCCTGGTCGGCCGCACGACCGGCGAGACGTTCCGGCTCGGCGACGCGGTCGAGGTGCGGCTGGTCGAGGCCCTCCCCTATGCCGGAAGCCTCAGGCTGGAACTGCTCCGCGAGGCGCCGCGCGCCGGCCGCGGCGCGAAGCGCCGGAAAGCCGGCGCGAACCGCGCGGAGCCTGGCGCAAGAAGGACGAAGCAGGGCGCCGCCGCGCAGCCTGGCCAATTGCGACGGCTTGACTTCGCCCGCGCCAGGGGTCATTTCACCGGCAAACTTTCGAACCCGCAGGAATAGCGCCGATGGCCAAGGCCGCGACCGTGAAAATCCGCCTCGTCAGCGAAGAAGGCACCGGCTTCTTCTACGTGGCGAAGAAGAACTCGCGCACGATGACGGACAAGCTCTCGCTTCGGAAATACGATCCGAAGGCGCGCAAGCACGTCCTCTTCAAGGAAGCGAAAATCAAATAGAGGGCCAGAGGTCCGCTCGTGCGAAAGGCGCCGCGAGGCGCCTTTTTTCATTGCCCAGAGCGCGCTGCGCATCCGGACGAAGAAGTGGCCGGCCGGAACGTGGCTGTACGAGGAGGCCACTCACCACGTCCCGACCGGCCGACCCCACGGACCCAGGAGATGCGGCGGACCTGAGCAAATCCATGGGGTATTCGGATGTCTCGCAATAGCGGCACACTGCCGCGCTGCCTCCCCTCCGTGCAGCACTCAAGCGCAAGACGCGGGCGCATTGCTACCGGATGGTTCACACTTGGTTAAAAGTGTAACGAAAATTGCAGCATTCCGATGAATGCCGGACTCAGGCTGCGCTTGCCACCACCCGGTTCCGGCCCGCGCGCTTGGCCGAGTAAAGCGCCTCGTCGGCCCGCCGAACAAGGCTTTCGGCGCTGTCCGACACGCCCCGCCATTCCGCGATCCCGATACTGACCGTCACCGGGATGCCGTTGCCCGCTCGCGTGTCGAACGGCACCTTCTCCACGTCGCTTCTGAGCCGCTCCGCCACGTCGCTCGCGAACGCCGCGTCGGTCTCCGGCATGACCAGCATGAACTCCTCGCCGCCGTAGCGCGACGACGAGATCGATGCCACGCACGCCCCTCCGCAGGCGATCCGAGAAGTCCTTGAGCACGTCGTCGCCGGCGTCGTGGCCGTAGCGTATCGTTGACTGCCTTGAAGTGGTCGATGTCGAAGATCAGGACGCAGACCGGCTTCCCCGTCGCCGACGCGCGCGCCACCGCGGACGCGAGATGCGCGTCGAGATAGCGACGATTGTAGAGCCCGGTCAGCGGATCGGTGACGGCAAGCTCGACGGCGCTTGAGACGGTGTTGCGCAGACGCTCCTGATAGAGCTTGCGCCGAAGCTGCGTGCGCACGCGCGCGCGAAGCTCGTTCGAGTCGATCGGCCTGATGATGTAGTCGTTGACGCCGAGATCGAGCGCCCGCATCACCAGGTCTGATCTGCTCCGCGTCGGTGATGAGCACGACCGGCGTCTGCCTGCAGTCCGTCGATGGTCCTGATCTGCGTGCAGAGGCGCAGGCCGTCGCCCGCCTTGAGCGAAGCGCTGATCATGATGAGGTCGAACGCGCCGTGCTCCGCCCGCTCGACCGCTTCCGCCGGATCTTCGGTGATCTCCACCTCGAACGGCCGTTGCAGCGCCTGGCGGATCGCGCCGCGTGGAGTTTGCGCGATCGTCGACGACGAGGATGCGCCCGCCGAGCTCGGCATTGTTTACCTGCATGTCGGTCGGGCTCAGGCCAACCGATTCGAGCGCCTCGGCCGCGAAGCTCCAGCTCGTCGGTCACCATCTTCAGCCTCAAGCAGGCTCTTCACCCGCGTCAGAAGCGCAACGTGGCTGACCGGCTTGGTCAGGAAATCGTCGGCGCCGCATTCGAGCCCCTTCACCCGGTCCTCCGCATTGTCGAGCGAGGTGACCATGATGACCGGCACATGCGCGGTGCGCGGATTGGCCTTGAGCGCCGCGCACACCTCGAAGCCCGTCATGTCGGGCATCATCACGTCGAGGAGCACGAGGTCGACGCGCTCCTTCTCGGCGACGTCGAGCGCCTCGGCGCCGGAGAGCGCGGTGCGCACGTCGAAATATTCAGCCTGCAGCCGCGATTCGAGGAGCCGCACATTGGCGGCGATATCGTCGACGACGAGAACGCGCGAGGTCACGAACGAGACTACCCTCTAGGCCGGACCGACATAGGACTTGACGGTCTCGATGAAGGTCGCGACCGAGATCGGCTTCGAGAGATAGCCCTCGCAGCCGCCCTGGCGGATGCGCTCCTCGTCGCCCTTCATGGCGAAGGCGGTGACCGCGATCACCGGGAATGTGGCGCAGCGCCTCGTCCTGCTTGATGCGCTTCGTCACCTCCAGCCCGGAAATCTCCGGCAGCTGGATGTCCATGATGATCAGGTCGGGCTGCTGCTCCTTCAGCGCGTCGAGCGCTTCGTAGCCGTTGCGCATCGGCATCGTCGCGTAGCCGTTCGCGCGCAGGAGATCGTTGAAGAGCTTCATGTTGAGCTCGTTGTCCTCAACGATCATGACCGTTTTCGCCATGGCGCCCATCCCTCACCCGTCCCGGCCGGTCGCGATTCTTCGCGATTCCCCTGCGAAGTCAAAGATGCATCCTCCGCGCTTAAGGAAACGGAAATCGGCGCCGCGCAAACCTGCAGAACAGAGCCTGAACAGCGCACCAGCGAGCGCGGCCCTTGTCGGCGCGCGCGCCCGGACGGAGATTGGCGCCGTGGATTCCGCCGCCTCCGTCACGCTTTGCCGCGACTGCTTCGCCGCCATGTCGGAATGCCGCGAAGCGCTGCCCGACCTGCGGCAGCCCCCGCCTCGTCGCGCATCCGGAGCTCTTTGCGCTTTCGATCGCGCACGTCGACTGCGACGCCTTCTATGCCACGGTCGAGAAGCGCGACAATCCCGTCGCTCGCCGACAAGCCGGTGATCGTCGGCGGCGGCCGCCGCGGCGTCGTCTCGGCCGCCTGCTACGTCGCGCGCACCTTCGGCGTGCGCTCGGCGATGCCGATGTTCAAGGCGCTGGCGGCCTGCCCCGATGCCGTCGTGATCCCGCCCGACATGGCGAAATATGCGCGCGTCGGGCGCGAGGTGCGCGAGCTGATGCTGGCGCTGACGCCGGCCGTCGAGCCGCTTTCGATCGACGAGGCCTTCCTCGACCTCTCCGGCACCGAGCGCCTGCACGGCGCCCCGCCGGCCGTGACGCTCGCCCGCTTCCAGCAGCGCTTGGAGCAAGAGATCGGCGTCACCGCCTCGGTCGGGCTCAGCCACAACAAGTTCCTCGCCAAGATCGCCTCCGATCTCGACAAGCCGCGCGGCTTTGCCGTGATCGGCCGTGCCGAGACGACTCTCCTTCCTCGCCGCGCAGCCGGTCTCGATCATCTGGGGCGTCGGCAAGGCCACGCAGGATCGCCTCGCGCCGCGACGGGCTGACCCGCATCGCCGACCTTCAGAAGCTCGACGAGAAGAGCCTCGCGAAGCGCTACGGCGGCATCGGGCTGCGGCTCGCGCAGCTCGCCCGCGGCGAGGACGACCGCAGCGGTAACGCCGGAGCGCAAGGCGAAGAGCATCTCGGCGGAGACGACCTTCGACAAGGACCGCTCGACCGCCGCGGACCTGCTCCCGGTGCTGAGGAAGCTTTCCGAGCGCGTATCCGCCCGGCTGAAGCAGGCCGGGTTTTCCGGCCGGCTCGTCGTGCTGAAGCTGAAGAGCGCCGATTTCCGTCTGCGCACGCGGAACGTCCAGCTCGACGGCCACTCCAATCTCGCCGACCGCATCTTCCGCGCCGGGCGCGAGCTGCTGGCGAAGGAGCTCGACGGCGACCCGCTTCCGGCTGATCGGGATCGGCGTCGCGGAGCTCGGCGACGCCGCGCTCATGGAGCCGCGCGACCTCGTCGACGCGGATGCGGAGAAGCGCGCCAAGGCCGAGCGCGCGATGGACGCATATCCGCGACCGCTTCGGCGACCGATGGGCTTGCGCTCGGCCTCACCTTCGCGGGCAAGCCGCAGCGCGGCAAGCGCTCAGCGTGAGGCGCAGTCGGTCGCCGGCGAGCGGCTCGATCTCCTTGAGCGAGCCGGAGAGCGCGTAATCGCCATAGTCCATGACGAGATCGTTGGTTACGCCGTTCTCGTAGAGCGTGAAGCTCATCTGGTAGGTCGGAAGCTCTTCGCCGAGCGGGCTGTCGCTCGGATGCCCCGGATCGAAGTAGCCGACCGAGACCGGCCAGTGCCGCACGCCCCTCCTGAGCGGCGCATCGGTCGCCGGCATCGCCTCGCCGATCGCGGCGGCGGCCTCGTCTGTCGCCTCGCCCGTGCCGGCGCCTTCGTAGATGTCGGCGGAGAGAAACCTCTGGTTGGCGCGCGCCGCGTCGAGGATCGCCTGCAGATGCTGGCTCGGGAAAAGCACCGTCGCCGTCGAGCGTGACCTTCTTCTCCGACGGCTGCTTGAGGCTTACCTCGATGCTCGTGCCGCTCCGCCGCGCCTCGCCCTCGACCGCCTCGACGACCTCCTGGTTCATGGTGGTGCGGGAATCGAAGCTGTAGACGTCGCCGTCGCCCGACTCGAACGTCGTGATGCGGAAGTCGAGAAGGCCGAGATTGCCGTCCTCGTCGCCGATATTGACCACCATGCGCTGGCGCATCTTGTAGCCGTCGCAGGCGTTTCCGGTCACCTCGAAGACCATCTTCCCTTCGGCGCTCGACACGCCGGATCCATCCTCGGTGCGGGCGAGGCTGATGTCGTAGACGGCGCGATGCGGCGCCAGGTCGTCGCGCAGCCGCGGCGCGGCCTGCGCGGTCGCCGCGGTCACGCAAATGCTGAAGGCGACTGCGGGCGCAGCAGATCGCAGGAGCTAGCGTTAGGGACATCGGTGGTGCTCATTGCGCGGGGCCGGGCCGCCGCGGCTGGCAAGAAAAAGCAATAGTCTCAAAGCCTATTGATGGGAAGCCGCCGATCCCCTACCGCTTCCGATCGAGGTTAAGCGTCGTGGATGATCAAGACGGGAGCGCGGCCAGACGCGGCGCCTTCGCGCTCTAGGCGAAATATCACATGGCGCGGAAAGACCTCTCCTGGCTCACTGCCAGGCCGATCGCACATCGCGGCTTGCATGACGCCGCGCGCGGCCGCCCGGAGAACACGCTCGCCGCTTCGAAGCGGCGGCCGCCGCAAGATACGCGATCGAGTGCGACCTGCATCTCTCGGCCGACGATATTCCCATGGTCTTCCACGACGATGAGCTGGAGCGGCTGACCGGCGCAACAGGCCCCCTCGCCGAGCGCACGGCGGAAGAGCTTGGCCGACTCAAGGTGCTCGGATCACAGGAGAAAATCCCGACCCTCGATGAGATGCTGACGTTCGTCGCCGGGCGCGTTCCGCTTCTGATCGAGATGAAACCGGCGCCCCGCCACGAGCCGGCGCTCTCACACGCAGCCGTCGATCAGCTCCAGAGATACCGCGGCCCTGCAGCCGTGATGTCGTTCGACCGAAAACTCCTCGCCGCGGCGCGAGCCGTCGACGCGGAGATCCCGCTCGGCCTGACCGCACAAGGAGATTGGCGAAGCGGTGCAAGGCATTGGCGCGCTATCCTCACCTTCAAACTGGACTTCATTTCCTATTCGATCGACGATCTGCCGACCCCGATGCCGCTTCTTAGCCGGCGGATCATGCGTGTCCCGCTGCTCTGCTGGACCGTGCGCAGCAAGGCGCAGCTGGAAAAGGCACAGAAGCTGACGGACCAGATCACATTCGAGGGGTTCGCGGCCTAGCGACGCTTCGCGTTATTGCACTTGCGAAGATTGCGCCTAAGCTTTGCGCAAATGGCCGCTCCCATGACTGCCGCGTCGTCGATCCACGTTCAAGGAAGCATCGCGGAGATCGACCGAAGCGCCTGGGATTCTTGCGCGAATCCTGGGTGGAGCGCTGCGGTCGAAGCGCCCGCCGCAGCCAGCGGCGCGGCCCCGGAATTGGAGGCGAAGACCGCCTACAATCCCTTCGTGTCGTGGGACTTTCTGGAGGCGCTCGAGCGCTCCGGCACGGTTTCGGCAAAGACCGGCTGGGCGCCGCGTCACGCCGTGCTGACGGAGGACGGCGCGGTGACCGCCGTCATGCCCTGCTATGCGAAGTCGCATTCGCAGGGGGAATACGTCTTCGACTGGGGCTGGGCCGACGCCTTCGAGCGCGCCGGCGGGCGCTACTACCCAAAGCTCCAGGTGAGCGTGCCGTTCACGCCGGTGACCGGGCCGCGGCTCCTGACTGCTCCCGGCCCGCACGCAGCGGAGCGCAAGAAGATGCTCGCGTCCGGCCTGGCCGAGCTCACGCGCCGCATGGGCGCCTCCTCCGCGCACATCACCTTCCTCCCCGAGGCGGATGCGGCAAGCCTCGCTGAGCTCGGCTTCCTCCGCCGCACCGACCAGCAGTTCCATTTCACCGACGAGGGATATGGCGACTTCGAGGGCTTTCTTGCCGCGCTCGCTTCGCGCAAGCGCAAGGCCGTCAGGAAGGAGCGGCGCGAGGCACTCTCCGGTGGCGTCGAGATCGAATGGCTGAGCGGAAAGGACCTGACGGAAGCGGCGTGGGACGCCTTCTTCGCCTTCTACATGGACACCGGCTCGCGCAAATGGGGCCGGCCGTATCTCAACCGCCGCTTCTTCTCGCTTCTCAGTGAGCGCATGGCGGACAAGGTGCTTCTCATCATGGCGAAGCGGAACCGCCGCTTCGTCGCCGGCGCACTGAACCTGATCGGCTCCGACGCGCTTTACGGCCGCTATTGGGGGGCGGTGGAGGATCTTCCCTATCTCCACTTCGAGGTCTGCTACTACCAGGCGATCGACTACGCGCTGAAGCATGGCCTGAAACGCGTCGAGGCGGGCGCACAGGGCGCGCACAAGCTAGCGCGCGGCTATCTGCCGACGATGACGCATTCGGCGCACTACATCGCCGACCCGAGTTTCCGCCGCGCGGTTGCCGACTATCTCGCGACGGAGCGGCGCGAGGTCGCCTATCAGGGCGCCGTCCTTTACGAGCACGCGCCATTCCGCCACGCCGACGACGCCCACGACGGCGCAGCGGAGTAAGGTGCATTCACACCGTTTCCGTTTGTCATCCCGGCCGACCCGGACCTCAAGTCCGGGGAGAGCCGGGACCCATGAACACGACGGGCAAGGAACCGGCACTGCGGTCGTCGGCAGGCTTCGGCGTTCATGGGTCCCGGTCTTGGCCTGCGGCCAAACCGGGATGACAAATGCGAAGGGAGTCGCGAAAACATAAGCGACAAGCGGAGAAACCGACCATGCCCACGCCCGCCTATGACGACTCGAACGTCTTCGCGAAAATCATCCGCGGCGAGCTGCCCGCGGCGAAAGTGTTCGAGGACGAGAACGTGCTCGTCATCATGGACGTGATGCCGCAGGGGCCCGGCCACACGCTGGTGATCCCGAAGGCGCAGTCGCGCAACATGCTCGACATCGGCGCCGGCGATCTGAAGCAAGCGATCCTCGCCGTGCAGCGCGTCGCCCGCGCGGTGAAGACGGCGTTCGACGCACCGGGCGTCTTCGTCATGCAGTTCAACGAGCCGGCCGCCGGGCAGACCGTGTTCCACACGCATTTCCACGTCATCCCGCGCTTCGACGGCGTGCCGCTCAAGCCGCATACCGGCGGCATGGCGGACGGCAAGCTGCTCGCCGAGCACGCCGCGAAGATCAAAGCGGCGTTGGAATAGCCCTCGCGTCACCGCCGGTCGATGAACGACGAACGAGCCGATATCCGCGCTCTCTTTCTGATCAGGCTCGTGCACACGCTCGTCTGGGCGGTGTTCGCGGCATCGATCGTCGCGATCCCGATCGCGACCTCGATCGGCAGCTTCCGCGCCGCGCTGTGGCTGAGCCTTCTCGTCTGGGTGGAGGTCGCGATCCTCTTCGCGAACCGCATGCGCTGCCCGCTGACCGGCGTCGCCGCGCGCTACACCGACGAGCGCGCCGACAATTTCGACATCTTCCTCCCCGAATGGCTGGCGCGGAACAACAAGCTGATCTTCGGCACGGCTTTCGCGCTCGGCGAGCTCCATCTTCTGTGGCGCTGGGCGTTTCGCTGACATCCACTGCGCGGGCTTCAATCCCTGCCCCGGTCGGGAGTAAACTCCGCCGATGCCCGACATCGCCGTGAAGCCGCGCACCAAGGCGAAGCCGAAGACCGAGCGGCCGAAGCTGCACAAGGTCATTCTCGTCAACGACGACTACACGCCGCGCGAATTCGTCGTGACGGTGCTGAAGGGCGTGTTCCGCGTGAGCGACGATCTCGCCTACCGGATCATGATCACCGCGCACCGGCGCGGCGTCTGCGTCGTCGCCGTCTACACGAAGGACGTGGCCGAGACGAAGGCGACGGAGGGCACCGACGCCGGCCGCCGCGCCGGCTATCCGCTGATGTTCACCACCGAGCCGGAGGAGTGACGGGCGAAGGCGGAACGCGGAAGGCGTCGCGCCCGCGAGCCGATGGCGTGGGCGTCTGAGCCGGGGACATTAGCGCTCGCATTGAGCTACCGTTGCGCTTAGGCTTTCCGCCGGGGGAATTCTGATGACGGCAGTCTGATGGCCCTGGCCGAGGCCGCAAAGCGGCCAGGCACAGGATCGACGCGAGCTTTGCTGCCTTCGGCGATGATCGGGATCATCGCCGGCATCGACAACATCGCCGCTGCGCTCGCCATGGGCGCCTTGATTTTCACCGGGCCCTTGTCGTCCGGGATGGGGCTCGGCGTCGGCGTGGTTCTCCTTGGCGGCGCCCTCTTGGCGCTGACCGTCGCCCTTCTCAGCGTGCTCCCCAATTCCGTCGCACTGGTGCAAGAGACCACGATCGCGATCCTCGCAGCAGCCATCGTTTCGATGACGGTTCTGTCGACCGGCGACGCTGAAACCAAGACGTCCACGGCAATCGCGATCATGGGCGCGTCAAGCGTGACGACCGGCGCCCTATTCTGGCTGACGGGGCAATTGAAGCTTGGTGGCCTCGTCCGCTTCCTGCCCTACCCCGTCGTCGCCGGATTTCTCGCCGGCTCAGGCTGGCTTCTCATCAATGGCGCCGCGACGATGCTCACGGGGCACGAGATCGGTCTCGACTTCGCCCAATCGCTCGGTGAGGCCGATGTTCTTTGGCGCGTCGCGCCCGCCGTCGTGTTCGCCGTCTGCATGCTTTTCGCGCTTGGCCGCTTCACGCATCCAGCGACCGTGCCGCTCATCATGGTGGCGGCGGCCGCCGGCTTCTATTTGGTTCTGCAGGCGACCGGCCTCACCGTCGAGACCGCACGCGCGCTCGGCCATCTGCCGCAGATGAATGATAGTGGCCGCATTGAGCTGCCGACGCCCGCGCTTCTGAGCCACGTCGACTGGTGGTCCGTTCTCGCCGCCGGCCCGAGCATGCTCGTCATCGCCGGTCTCAGCATGATCGGGTTGATGCTCAATGTCGGTGGGCTGGAACTTGCAGTCGGTCGCGACATCGACGTGAACGCCGAGCTTCGCTCAAGTGGCCTTGCAAATGTGCTTTCGGGCGGTGTCGGCGGGCCCTCGGGCTTTGTCGGACTTTCGATGACGGTCCTCGCCGAGAAGACCGGCGCCACCGGCCGCGGCGCCGGCATTGCGACGACGGCGGTGATGTTGATCGGGCTCTTCGCCGCCGGATCGCTGGTCTTTCAGGTCCCGGTCTTTCTGACCGGCGGCTTTGTGCTCTTCCTCGGCATCGGGCTCATGAAGGAATGGTTCGTCCAGACCCGCCACCGACTGCCGCTCTCCGAATGGCTGATCGTCCTCGTGATCGTTCTGGTCATCGGCTTTGTCGGTTTCATGCAGGGGCTGGCGGTCGGCCTTCTCGTCTCGAGTGCCGTCTTCGTTTTCAAATATTCCCGTCTGCCCGTCGTCCGCCTTCACGCGACGGGCGTGGAACGGCGCAGCAACGTCGACCGCTCGGCCGCCGACATCAAGTACCTCTCCGATCATGGCGACAGCATCGAGGTTGTCCAACTGCAAGGCTACCTGTTCTTCGGCAGCGCCAACCGTGTCGTCGACCTGGTCCGCCGCCGGCTGGCGACGACGGACAAGGCTCCGGTGCAATTCATCGTGCTCGATTTCCGCGATGTCAGCGGCGCCGATTCGGCGGCCATCGCCTGTTTCGTAAAGATCCGCAGGCTCGTCGATGAGCAACGACGTTCAGGTCATCTTCACCAATGTCCCACCGGACCTCCACCGGCATCTCACGCTGGCCGGCATCGAGTTCGGCGACGAGCACCACATGGCGCTCGACGTCGATCTCGATCACGCGCTGGAGAAGGCGGAAGAAGCGGTCCTGCGCGAGCAAGAGCGCTTCGGCGGCGACAGCCTCCTCAACCACTTCATCGCCGCTATCGGACCGCATCCGCGCCTGCCCGATTTGATCGGCAAGATGACAAAGCGCGAGATGCAGCCTGAAGAGATTCTGATCCGCCAGGGGGAGGACGCAGACGACGTCTTCTTTGTCGCGACCGGCCGCGTGCGGGTGCAGATCACCCTGCCCGACGGCAGGGTCCTGCGCGTGCGCACCATGTTGGGTGGTGCGATCGTCGGCGAGATTGCGCTCTACCTGCGCCAGAGCCGAACTGCGGATGTGATTGTCGATGCGCCCTCCGAAATCTTTCGGCTCAGCGCCGAAGATATCGGGGAGCTCGAGCGGGATGACCCCGAGCTTGCCGCCCTCGCCCACCGCCTGCTTGCCTCCAACCTTTCCGAAAAGCTGGCCGTCGCGAACAAGATGATCCAGCTCACGCAGAGCTGACGCGACGCCGCGGTCGCGGACTCTCCATCAGCGCGTCGTATTGTCGACAAACTCGGCGCCGAGTTTTGCGTGCGGGGACGGGGCGCATTTTGAGCCGGAGAGGCATATGTCAGCCGAGCTTCCTACCGTCGTCTATCTTCCCCCGATTTCGGATCAGACGTTCCTCAGGAACACGGCCGAGGTGTTGGAGCGGCTCCGCTCGGAGAGCGAATCCCGCGGCCACGCGATGCTGGCGTCACTCCTCGCGATAACAAAGGGCGAAGCCGAAGACGGCCTCAGCACGCGGGCGAAGGCCGTCGAGCTTAGCGCGAAGCGCCAGGAAGACGACGGCGCCGCGATGATGGCGCAAAGGTTCGCCTGCCGCACCGAAAAGCGCGCCTGACGGCCGCCGGTCCTCGCAGCATCGATATTTTGGGGCCGTCGCGGCCGCGACCGCCGCCGGCCCGCACAAATCCGCTTGCTCCCTCACGTCCTCCCCGGACTGGCACGTTCTATGCTCGTTTACGATTGCGGCATAGAACTGCGGAGGAATGGAGCGTTTGGCAAAAAACGCGGCACGCGTCGGCCCGAAACAGCCGCAGGTCGTCGTCCTCATCGGCGCGACGGGCGACCTTTCCCGGCGCAAGCTGCTGCCGGGCCTCTTTCATCTCTGCAGCGCCGGCTTCATCCCCGCCTGGCGGATCATCGGCGTGTCGCTCGACGACATCGACGCCGACGGCTTCCGCAAAATCGCCCGCGAAGCGATCGCCGATTCGAGACCCGCAAAGAGCATGAGGATCGCTGGGGCGCCTTCGCCGAGACGCTCGACTACGTGCCGCTCTCGGCCGGCGCCGGCGCGCTGAGAGAAGCGGTCGAAAAAGCCGAGCAGTCGCTCGGCGAACAAAGCCGCCGCGTACATTACCTGAGCGTACCCCCGAAGGCCGCCCTGTCGGCGGTCAGCCTTCTCGCCGAAGCCGCTCTCGTCGAGCGCTGTCGCATCATCATGGAGAAGCCCTTCGGCACCGACCTCGAAAGCGCGGTCAAGCTCAATGCCCAGCTGCACGAGGTCTTCTCCGAGGATCAGATTTTCCGCATTGACCATTTTCTCGGCAAGGAGGCGGCGCAGAACATCCTCGCCTTCCGCTTCGCCAACGGCCTCTTCGAGCCGATCTGGAACCGCAATTTCATCGACCACGTGCAGATCGACGTGCCGGAGACGCTGGGCTTGGGCATGCGCACCGGCTTCTACGAGGCGACCGGCGCGTTCCGCGACATGGTGGTGACGCACCTCTTCCAGATCCTCGCCTTCATGGCGATGGAGCCGCCGACGGCGCTTGAGCCGCGGCCGATCAGCGAGGAGAAGAACAAAGTCTTCCGCTCCATGGTGCCGCTCGATCCGAAGAACGTCGTGCGCGGTCAGTTCACCGGCTATCGCGACGCGGAAGGCGTCGACCCGGAATCGGAGACGGAGACCTTCATCGCGCTGAAATGCTTCATCGACAATTGGCGCTGGGCCGACGTGCCGTTCTTTCTGCGCACGGGGAAGAAGATGGCAGAGGGGCAGCGGATCATCTCGATCGCGTTTCGCGAGCCGCCGAAGAGCATGTTCCCGGTCGGCTCGGGCGTCGGCGCGCAAGGGCCCGACCATCTGACCTTTGACCTCGCGGACGCCGCGAAAATGTCGCTCTCCTTCTACGGCAAGCGTCCCGGCCCGGGCATGCGGCTCGACAAGCTATCCTTGCAGTTCGCGCTGCACGACACCGGGCTGATCAGCGACGTGCTTGAGGCCTACGAGCGGCTGATCCTCGACGCCATGCGCGGCGACCACACGCTGTTCACGACCGCCGAGGGCATCGAGCGGCTGTGGGAGGTGGCGATACCGCTGCTTGAGAACCCGCCGCCCGTCCGCCTCTATCCGCCCGGCTCCTGGGGACCGAAATCGATCCACCAGCTCATCGCCCCGCACGCCTGGCGCCTGCCGTTCGAGCGCGCCTGGCGCGACCCGGACACGACCGGCGCCTGAGCCTGCCTAAGATTTAAGTGCAGCAGGCGACGTCACACGCCTGCGATGCGTCGCAGAAGCGCGGAGAAGCGCGTGCGCCTGCCGATCTCGCCGAACGCCATGCGCAGCGGATTGGCCTGATTTTACGACAGCGCGAAGACACTTATTCACCGGACGTTCAGCCGGTGCTCGTTCTTCTTGACATCGCCATATGTTTGCCCCGCTTTGGGGTGAGCGTGACGACTTGGGCGTCGGCTGCGTATCTGCTCGGCCGGCGTGGGGGCTTTGAGTCGGTACGGCATACTTCCGCGTAACGGGAGGGCGAGCCCTGATGCTTGACGACGCCAGCCAAGAGGCGATGAACACCGCGCCGGAGGGCGCGCCCGATCAAGGCGCTAGTGCGCTGACGATCGTGCCGGCCGAATATCGCGCCGAGCCGCGACCGGCGGCCGAATCCCGCAAAACGCCGGAACGCCTCGAGCCGCGGCTTGAATCGAATGTGCTCGCCATCGACGCGCGCGACGCGGAGCGCGTCGCCTTCACCATGTGGCGCGAGGGGCGCGCCGACGATGCTATCGCCTTCTTGGAGCGCGAGATTCTCCTGGAGCGAGACCGGCAGTGGAAGCATGACGCCTTCGCCGGCCAGCAAGAGCCGCATTTCGGTACGTCGGCGCCGCAAGTGATCGTGCCGCCGCCGCCCGTCGACGACGTTCCGCCGAAGCGGCGCCGCAAGCGGTCTCGAAACGCCGCGCCCGTCTCCGAACCGTTGTTTTCCGATGCTTCCGCCCCGGTGATCGAGCTTTCGGCGGAGAAAGTCGCTGCGATCCCCGCCGACGCCTTCCCCGAGAAGCGCATGGGACGCGGCCCGGCGATCGTCGCCGCGGTCGGTCTCGTCATCCTCGGCCTCGCCGCGGCTGGGAACCTCTGGGACAATTATCGCGGCGGGGTCGCGATCGAGCACGCCGCCCCTGCGGTGGAGACTGCGGCCCCGGAGACCGCCGCTGCGCAATCAGCGAGCGCCACGCCGACAGAAGCGGTGACCTCGCCGGCGCCTGCCGTCGCAGCCCTTCCCGCCGCATCCGCGCCCGAGCCTGTCGCGACACCCGCCAATGATCCGCCGCCTGCCGCGGTAGTAGAGCCAGCGGCGGCGGCCGCCGACCCGGCGCCGGCAGACGCTCCGGAGGAAGCCGTCGCGCTGGCGGCGCCGGAGGAACCGGCGCTCGACGATTCCGCCACGCCGCCTGACGAGTTCGACCAAGCGCCGCCCGACGAGCTCGACGAAGCGACGCAGGACTCCGCGGAACCCATCGCGGTGGCGCGACTGCCGCGGCAGCGCCCCGAGCCGCCGGCGAATGTGACGCCCGCTTCACCGCAGCCGGTAAAGATACGCCAAGTCGCCCCGAGCGCACCGGCCGACACGCCGGCGCCGGCGTCTGCGAGCCTGCCGCAGCCATTCTACGGCTCCGACGGACTGCCGGCGCGCGATACGCTGACGCCGGCGGAATACCAGGCGTTGCTCGAACGGCGCGCCGTCGCCGAAGATTACGTCGCGCGCCGCCGGGCGATCGCCGAAGAGCCGATACCGCCGCAGCGGCGTGTGCTCCTGCGCCTGCTCCGCCGCTAGCCGGCGTCAGCCTTTGATGAAGGCGAGAAGGTCGGCGTTCACCTGATCCTTCAAGGTCGTGCACATGCCGTGCGGCGCGCCCTTGTAGACCTTGAAAGTCGCATCCTTCACGATCTTCGAGGAGAGGTTCCCGGCGGCCTGGATCGGGACGATCTGGTCGTCGTCGCCGTGCAGGATCAGCGTCGGCACGTCGAACTTCTTCAGATCCTCGGTGAGGTCGGTCTCTGAGAATGCCTTGATGCAGAAATAGGCAGCCGGAAATCCGCACATCTGGCTCTGCAGCCAGAAGGACTCGCGCACGCCCTCGGAGACTTTCGCCCCCGGCCTGTTGTAGCCGTAGAAAGGCAGCGAAAGCTCCCTCCAGAAAGCCGAGCGATCGGCGACCACGGCCGCGCGAAGCTGGTCGAATGCCTCGATCGGCGTGCCGAGCGGGTTCTTTTCGGTCTTCAGCATGAGCGGAGGAATCGCGCCGATCAGCACCGCCTTCGCCACCCGGCTTGTGCCGTGGCGGCCGATATAGCGGGCAACCTCGCCGCCGCCGGTCGAGTGCCCGACATGGACTGCGTCTTTCAGGTCGAGCGCGGCCGTCAGTTCCGCGAGATCGTCGGCGTAGGTGTCGAGGTCGTTGCCGTTCCACGGCTGGCTCGAGCGCCCGTGGCCGCGCCGGTCATGCGCGATGCAGCGAAAGCCGCGCGAGGCCAGGAAGAACATCTGATCCTCGAAGGCGTCGGCGGAAAGCGGCCAGCCGTGGCTGAAGACCACGGGCTGTCCGCTGCCCCAATCGTTGTAATAGATCTCGGTGCCGTCCTTGGTCTTGATCGTCGCCATCGCGAGCCTCCTACACACTGTTGCGGAACAACGAAATCGCTTCGCGCGACCATATGGCCGGCTCGTGAAGCGATTTCGACGAAGTCGGGACGATCCGGCGAACGCGGGTCGCACCAGGAATTCGATGCCGAACGGCGGATGCTCCGCCGTCCGGTCAAAATGTTACGCCAACGCCAATGCCGGTCTCGGGCGGAACCGTGAAGGCCGCCACGAAGCCTCCGAGCACGATCACGGCGAGCACGACGCCCTGCGTGATCAGGAAAGGCGGCTCGCTCTGCGTCGGCGCCAGCGGCTGCAGGAACGAGAATTTCTGGAAGAACTGGATGACCGCCACGACGCAGTTCAGCCAAAACACGAAGAGCGCGCCGGCGATGTAGATCAGCCGCCACCAGCCGCGCATCCCGAAGGCATAGCGCCCGAGCAGCACCGGCACCATCACGACGAGCGTGACTACGCCGAAGACATGCGGCGGGCCGAACTTCGGCTGCGTAGCGAGGAAGAAGAAGCCAGAGATGCTCGTGACCGCCGTTGTCAGCAGGAAGAGGGCGGTCCAGCCGGGCAGCCGGTTGTTGGCGAGCATTCCAAGAAGAACGACGACGCCGGCACCGATCGCGACAAGGCTGATGATGACGTGGGCGAGTGTGAAGGTCGAGACGGAAAGACCGAGGATCATGGCGCGCCTCCCAGGTGAGACGCCTCGCCCTACACCTCGGCCAACCGAATTTCCATCGGCATTCCGCGCCACGAAGCGCATGGCCGGCATGCGGCAGCGTGCGCTCCTACTGGCTGAGACGAAAACGGCGCCCGACGGCGCCGCTTTCTTTCGTGTCTGTGTTGCGCTTCAGGCCTTAAGCGGCACGCTCGGCACGGAGCTGCCGCCCTTCGGCTTCTTCGGACGCGGGCGCGGCTTCGCCGAGCCACCGGAATCCTCGTCACCGTCCGCGGCGGCGAGCGGCTTGCCCTTGCGCGTCGCGTTCTCGTCGGGGATCGACTTCAAGCTTGAGCCCGGTGCCCCCTTCCGGCTTCTCTTCGACGGAGACCTTGACCACGCCGCCCTTCTGCAGCTTGCCGAACAGGACCTCGTCGGCGAGCGGGCGCTTGATCACGTCCTGGATCAGGCGGCCGAGCGGACGCGCGCCCATGCGCTCGTCATAGCCGCGTTCGGCGAGCCAGGCGGTAGCCTTGTCGTCGAGCTCGAAAGTGACGCCGCGGTCGGCGAGCTGTGCCTCGAGCTGCAGCACGAATTTCTGCACGACGAGGTGCACGATCTCCGGCGGCAGCGAGGCGAAGGCGATGGTCGCGTCGAGGCGGTTGCGGAACTCCGGCGTGAACAGGCGGTTGATCGCCTCCTCGTCGTCGCCGGTGCGCTTTGAGCTGCCAAAGCCGATCGCCGCCTTCGCCGCCTCGGACGCGCCGGCGTTCGTCGTCATGATCAAGATGACGTTGCGGAAGTCGACCTGCTTGCCGTTGTGGTCGGTGAGCTTCCCGTGGTCCATCACCTGGAGCAGGATGTTGAAGAGATCCGGATGCGCCTTCTCGATCTCGTCGAGGAGGAGCACGCAGTGCGGCGTCTGGTCGACGCCGTCGGTCAGAAGTCCGCCCTGGTCGAAGCCGACATAGCCGGGCGGCGCGCCGATCAGCCGCGAGACCGTGTGGCGCTCCATGTATTCCGACATGTCGAAGCGCAGCAGCCGGACGCCCATCAGGTCGGCGAGCTGCTTCGCCACCTCCGTCTTGCCGACGCCGGTCGGACCCGAGAAGAGGTAGCAGCCGATCGGCTTCTCCGGCTCGCGCAGGCCGGCGCGAGCGAGCTTGATCGCGGCGGAGAGCGCGTCGATTGCCTTCTCCTGACCGAAGACGACGCGCTTCAGATTGGTGTCGATGTGCTGCAGCACCTCCGCGTCGTCCTTCGACACGGATTTCGGCGGGATGCGCGCCATCGTCGCCACCGTCGCTTCGATGTCCTTGATGCCGATGGTCTTCTTGCGCTTGCTCTCCGGCAGAAGCTTCTGCGAAGCGCCCGAACTCGTCGATCACGTCGATCGCCTTGTCGGGGAGCTTGCGGTCGTTGATGTAGCGGGCCGAGAGCTCCACCGCCGACCTGATCGCCTCGCTGGTGTAGCGAACCTTGTGATGATCCTCGTAATAGGGCTTCAGCCCCTTCAAAATCTCGATCGTGTCGGGAAGCGAGGGCTCGTTCACATCGATCTTCTGGAAGCGGCGGACGAGCGCACGGTCCTTCTCGAAGAACTGCCGGTATTCCTTATAGGTGGTCGAGCCGATGCAGCGGAGCTTTCCGGAGGCGAGCGCCGGCTTCAGAAGGTTCGACGCGTCCATCGCGCCGCCCGACGTCGCGCCGGCGCCGATCACGGTATGGATCTCGTCGATGAACATGATGGCGTTCGCGTGCGCCTCAAGCTCCTTGATGACCTGCTTCAAGCGCTCTTCGAAATCGCCGCGATAGCGCGTGCCGGCGAGAAGCGCGCCCATGTCGAGCGCGAAGATGGTGGCGCCTTCGAGCACCTCCGGCACGTCGCTCTCGACGATCTTCTTGGCGAGCCCCTCGGCGATCGCCGTCTTGCCGACGCCGGGATCGCCCACGTAGAGCGGGTTGTTCTTGTTGCGGCGGCAGAGCACCTGGATGGTGCGCCGCAATTCGAGCTCGCGGCCGATCAAGGGATCGATCTTCCCCGCCCGCGCCTTCGCGTTGAGATTGACGCACCAGGCTTCGAGCGCGCTCTCCTTGCCGCTCGGCGATTCCTCCGCGTCGTCGGATTCGCGGCTCGTCTCCTCGCGCGCACCGCGCACCGGACGTATCTCCTCCGCCCCCGGACGCTTGGCGATGCCGTGCGAGATGTAGTTGACCGCGTCGTAACGCGTCATGTCCTGCTCTTGCAGAAAGTATGCAGCGTGGCTTTCGCGCTCGGCAAAGATCGCGACGAGCACGTTTGCGCCGGTCACCTCTTCGCGGCCGGAGGATTGCACGTGGATCACGGCGCGTTGGATGACGCGCTGGAAGCCGGCGGTCGGCTTCGCCTCGTCGCTGTCGACGTTGACGAGGTTGGAGAGCTCGGTGTCGATATATTCGTTCAGGTCGGCGCGCAGCTTGTCGATGTCGACGTTGCAGGCGCGCATGACGGCCGCCGCGTCCTTGTCGTCGGCGAGAGCGAGCAAGAGATGCTCGAGCGTGGCGAATTCCTGGTCGCGCTCGTTGGCCAAGCTCAGCGCCTTATGGAGAGCCATTTCGAGAGAGCGGGAAAATGACGGCACTTTCGACCTCGCACTTCTAGACGCCGGCTTGCCCGGCGCGCCTCTTCGGCAATCCTCTAATCCCTCCCCCCTCGACGTCTTGATCCTATCTCAATGCTTCTCCATCACGCATTGCAACGGGTGTTGGTGCTTACGGGCGAAATCCATCACCTGCGTTACTTTGGTCTCGGCGATCTCATATGTGAAGACCCCGCATTCGCCGACTCCGTGATTGTGAACGTGCAGCATGATGCGCGTTGCGTCGTCCTGGCTCTTGCCGAAAAAACGCATGATTACGTGCACGACGAACTCCATCGGCGTGTAGTCGTCGTTCAGGAGCAGCACGCGGTAGAGGTTCGGCCGCTTCGTCTTCGGCCGGGTCTTGGTGACCACGGCCGTCCCGAGTCCGTCCTTCCCTCGCTCGTCTTTCCGTGTGTCCCTGGCCATGAATCGCGCCGGCGAACTCCTCACCCGCGTAATTTAGGCACTCCGGGCGAAATTGTCAGCGGATTCGAGGTCACAGGCCAAGCAGGAATGCGGGTGCCGCCTTTCGGGGCGGCCATCCGCGCAAAAAGAAAAGCGCCCGGTCATCGACCGGGCGCTTTAAAGGGACAGGAAGTCGGGGAAGCTTACTTCTTGACCGAAGGAACGAAGTCCTCAAACGGCTTCGTCGCGCCCTTGACCATGTCCATGTAGAGTTCGCCGAAACGCGCCGCCTGGCCAACGGCGTTCTCGTAGGCTGAGCGAACGAACTCCGACTGCGCCTCGAAGGCGACATCGATCGACTTCGCGCCGAGAAGCTTCTCAACGTGCGCGGCGCTCGCCTCGAATGACTGCTTGGAGAAGCCCGCCGTCTCGCTCGCCAGCGTCTGCCAGCCGCGCGAAAGCGCGCCAAAGCTCTCCATTGCGCGGGTCATGCCCTCGCGTCCGACCTTTTGGACATCCTCAAACCCGTTCATCATCGCTTTCTTCCTCTCTGCCCAATTTTGGACCGTATCTCTGCGAAAATGCCCGCAATCGCGGTTGTCAGGAGAATATATGCACTGCAACATAAAATGCAAGCGTTTTTTGCAATGCACAAAAACGCCGAGAATGGTTGCGGCGGGAGCGCATTTTACCGAATCGTAACGCCGAGATTTTTAGGTAGGGGAAACCATCACTTCCCGGGGGCGATGCCCCAGCGTCAGTAATGTGTCGAAGCTAGGGGTGAGCTGTGAAGGGGCGTTCCGCGTCGCGTGTCTGGAAAGGTCGGGGCCTGCTCGCCGCTCTTGCGGTGTTCCTCGCATTGCTCGGTCTGGTAGCGCCGGCATCGGCCGCGGAGGACAAATACGCCGCGCTGGTGGTCGACGCGAATTCGGGCCGCGTCCTCTTCGCCCGCAATGCCGAGGCCGCGCGCTACCCCGCCTCGCTCACCAAGATGATGACGCTCTACGTCCTCTTCGAGGAGCTCGACGCCAAGCGTCTCACCTTGAAGAGCCAGCTCTCCGTTTCGGCCAACGCCGCACGTCAACCGCCGTCGAAGCTCGGCCTTCACGCCGGCTCCACGATCGCGGTGGAAGACGCGATCTTGGCTCTGGTCACCAAGTCGGCGAACGACGTCGCCGTCGTCGTAGCGGAGAACGTCAGCGGCAATGTCGACGCCTTCGCGGCCCGCATGACGCGCACCGCCCACGCGCTCGGCATGTCGAAGACCACGTTCCGCAATCCGAACGGGCTGCCCAATGCGGAACAGACGACGACCGCGCACGATCTCGTCCGTCTCGGGCAGGCGCTGCAGGACCGCTTCCCGACCTACTACGCCTATTTCGGCCGCGCGAGCTTCACCTACCACGGCGCCCGCCACCGCAATCACAATCACCTCCTCGGCAAGGTCGCCGGCGTCGACGGCATCAAGACCGGTTACACGCGCGACTCCGGCTTCAACCTCGTCACCAACGTCAACCGCGACGGCCGCCACATCATCGCCGTGGTCATGGGCGGCAAGACCGCGCGGAGCCGCGACGCCAACATGCGCGAGCTGATCGCGCAATATTTTCCCAAAGCGACGCGCGGAGCGCGCACCGCGCCGCTTCTCGTCGCCGATACCGGCAGCACGCCCGCCGATCCGCGCATGCCCCGCTCGCGTCCGGACGTCGAGACGAACGACGCGGTCGCGCTCGCCTACGCCGCCGATGAAGAGCCGCACGACGTCGTCGCGCAGGCGATGGCCGAGGCGCAGAACGCGCAAGGCGACGTCGCCGACGTCGGCGACGCTCCGGAGGACGATCCGATCGCCCACCGCATCCAGGTCGCAAGCGCCGTCGCCGAGTTCGCCGACGTCGCGATGGAAAACGGCAAGGACGATCCGATCGGCCGCCTGACCGAGCTCGCCCGCATCCGCGCCGGCGTGCAGGACATCGTCGCAGCCCCCTCCGCCCCGCGCGACATGCGCCGACACGTCGGACGCCGAACGTCGGACGATGCCGGCTGGAACGTCCAGATCGGCGCGGTCCCGACCGAAGAGGGCGCGCAGGCATTGCTGGAGAAGGCACAGGCCACGATGGGGCCGGTGCTCGCTTCGTCGCAGCCCGTCACGCAGGAGGTTGAGCACAGCGGCACGACGCTCTTCCGGGCCCGCTTCGCCGGCTTCGCAGACAAGGACGAGGCGCGCGCCGCCTGCGCCCAGCTGAAGCGCAAGGACTTCGCCTGCCTTGCAGTCGCGAACTGAAGCGGCGGGGCTAGCGATGCCTTCCGAGAATTCGGTCCTTCGCTTCGTTGATCTTGGCGGCGAGCGCGGCCGAGCCTCCGCGGTCGGGGTGAACCTGTTTGATCAGCCGTCGGTGCGCGTCACGAACTTCCGTTTCGCTGGCGTCCGGCTCAAGCCCAAGGATTTGATAGGCTTCCTTCGTGCTCATACCGCTCGCGCGCGACGCCGCGCTTTGCCGCCGCGTCGCGTCAGCCTGCACGTCGTCGCGCCATCCGGGATGAGTGCGGTCGAGATAACTTTCGAGGAGGCGTAGCGACTCCGCGTCGCTGCGCACGTCCTCCGCCGCCTCCAGCAGCTCGTCGCGACTAAGCTCCGAGAGCCGCCGCCCCTCGTGGCGGCCAGCGAGAATGCTGCCGTCCATATCGCCGGTGTCATGGTCGAGGCTCATCTCGATGCCGGCCGCCCTGACGCTCGACCTTTGCCCCGTCCCGCCCATCTGGCGAAGGCCGCGATGCCGCCGGAAGAGCATGAGGCCGACCGCGGCCACCGGCAGCGCGAAGGCAAATTGGCGAAGGAAGAGAAGCCCCGCGCCGATAAGCATCAAGAGGATGCCGCCCGCGAGATAGATCTGGCGCGCAAGATCGCGAGCCGGCGTCGTTACGAAGTGGCGCACAAGAAGCGCGATGACCCCGAGCGCGAGAAGAAGCGGGAGAACGATCCTCATCGCTTGAGCTTGGGAAGGAGGAGCCGCGCTCCGGCGCCGCCGCTTTTCTCCAGCGCCTTGAGACCGCCCGCTGCGTAGGTCGCGACCGCATTCAAAAGCGCGCGGAGCTCGGCGGCCGACGCGCGGTCGAACGGCAGATAAGCGCCGCCCGTCAGCCGGGCGATCTCGCGGAACGTGCGCTCGGCCGCCGCGTCCTTCCCCTCATGGAACATGAAGGCGCGGACGCCGAGAAGCCCGATCTCGCCGGCGAGCTGACACAGATGGTCGGGATTCTCCTCCATCGCGTCACCGACATAGGCGAGCGCCGCAATCGGCCGCTTCTCCGCCTCGCGGCGCACATGCGCAAGCACCTTGCCGATCTGCGTATGGCCGCCGCGGCAATCGATCTTCACCATGAGGTCGCGAAGCGCGCGCGCATTCGCGACGAAGGGCGAGGCGCGGCTCTCGCCGACGCCGCGGAAATAGACGAGCTGGACGGAAAGCCCGCCGACCGCGGCCGCCGCGTCGAACATCTCGCTTTGCAGCGTTAAGGCGAGGTCCCAGGTCGGCTGCCGGCTCATCGTCGCGTCGAGCGCGAAAACCAGGCGTCCGCGCGCCGCCGCGGCCGGCGTGATCCGCTTGGCTTCGGCGAGGAACGCATCGATCTCCGAGCGCTCAGACACCGCCGCCTTCGACGGGGGGGAGATGACGTCGCGGTTCTTGCTCATTTCAGGTGAGAATGTGGCGGTTGCCGGTGCTTGCGCAAGACCGGGACGAAGGCTAGCGGAAGCGTGATCGGACGAAAGAGCGATGCAGCCCGAGACGATCCGCACCGTGGCCGAGCTTCGGCAGCGCGTGGCCGACTGGCGCCGCGCCAGCCTTTCCGTCGGCATGGTGCCGACGATGGGGGCGCTCCATGCCGGCCACGAGGCGCTGGTTCGGGCCGCAAGAGAACAATCAGACCGCGTTCGTCGTCACGCTTTTCGTGAACCCGGCGCAGTTCGGCCCGAACGAGGATCTTTCCGCCTATCCGCGCGATGAGGACGCCGATCTGAAGAGGCTCGCCGCGCTCGGCGTGGACCTGCTCTTCGCGCCCTCTTCGGAGGAGATGTACCCCGAAGGCTTCGACACGACGATCGCGGTCGGCGGCCCGTCGGCGGGTCTGGAGAGCGATTTCCGCCCGCATTTCTTCGCCGGCGTCGCAACGATCGTCGCGAAGCTTCTGATCGCCGGGCTGCCCGACCACGCCTATTTCGGCGAAAAGGATTTTCAGCAGCTCCTCGTCGTGAAGAAGCTGGTGCGCGATCTCGCCATCCCAACGGAGATCGTCGGCTGCCCGACGGTGCGCGAGCTCGACGGCCTCGCCCTCTCCTCGCGCAACGCCTATCTCAGCGCCGAGGAGCGCGCTCGCGCCCCAAAACTCCACGCGATGCTGCGCGCGCTCTCCGGGCGGCTCCGACGCAGCGCGGCGCCCGACGTCGATCTCTCCGAGGCACGGCGCGCGCTCGATCGGGCCGGGTTCTCCGTCGATTACCTGGAAGCGAGGAATGCCGACACGCTCGCCCCGGTCGCCGACTGGAAGAGCGAGCCGCTCCGCCTCCTCGTCGCCGCCAAGCTCGGCAAGACGCGGCTCATCGACAACATCGCCGTCTAAAGCAGTCCGAGGTCGGCGAGGTCGCGGCGGAGCTCCGGAGGCAGGCCGCGGAGGCCGGCGCGGGCATTGTCGAGGTCGCGCGGCGCATCCTCCGGCTTCAGATAGCGCCAGCCCTGAAACGCGCGCCGCGGCTGCCATTCCGTCGCCACCGTCTTCGGGTCGAGCACCAGATGGCAGCGCCCGATTCCCTCGGAATCCACGAAGGGCCGGATGGCCGTGATCCTCTGGCGCACCTGCACGCTGCCGCGGATCACCCAATAGAGCGAGCCGCCGTCGAGAATCTCGTCGACCCGCTTCGGCACCATGCGTGTCGTGTGCATGTGCTCGGGTTTCCGGCCGGCGCGCCGCGCTTCCTTCAGCCGGTGCGCGATCCAGCCCTCGAGGTCCTCGATGGAATCGCAGCCGACGCAAAGCTTCAGAATGTGGAGGGGCATCGACGGTGGATTAGACTCGCAAGTGCGGTCGGACAATGGCCGCGGAAAAAGCATTCACAGGCGCGGCAGCGGAACCTCTTCCCTCAAGAGGGGGAGCGCCGCCTCCCCTACTCGTCCGCCTCGATGACGACGACGATTGTGCCCTCGGCGATCTGCTGCCCCGGAGCGACGCGGACCGCCTTGACGGTGCCGGCGCGCGGTGCGGTGACGCCGTGCTCCATCTTCATGGCTTCGACGCTGAAGAGCGGGTCGCCGCGCGCGACCGCGGCGCCGGTGACGACGGAGACCTCCACCACGCGGCCCGAGATCGGCGCCGCGATCTCTCCGCTTGCCCCGGCGGCCTCAAGATCGCGCGAAAGGAGATCGGGAAAGGCGACGCGGAGCTGACGGCCGCCTTGCAGCACGAGCGCCTCGCGCTCGCCCCAGACGGTCTCAAGCTCCGCCGCGTAGGCCGGCTTCTCGCCGCCGAGCGCGACGACTGTCGGCCCGTCCTTCGACCAGGCGAGAAACGCAACATTGGGCGCGCCGTCGATCTCGACGGGAACGACGGAGCGGCGCCGCATTCCGGCGAGCTCGAACGCGTCGGTGCGGCTCCAGGGCCCGGGCGAGCGGCTCGCGTTCTCCTCCGCCTTGCGCGCCGTCCATTCGGCGATTGCCGCCGCAGCAAGCGCCGAATCGAGCGGATCGCCGCGGAGCGTCGGCAGCGCGCGATCGATGAAGCCGGTATCGACGCCGCCAGCGCGGAACTCTGGGTCCGCAACGATGGCCGCGAGGAAGGCGAGGTTCGTCTTCGGCCCGGCGATGCGGACGCGGCCGAGCGCGTCGGCAAGCCGCGCGACCGCTTCCCGCCGGTCGCCACCCGTTGCGATCACCTTGGCGAGCATCGCGTCGTAATAGGGGCTGACGATCGTGCCCTCCTCGACGCCGGAATTGATGCGAAGGCCGGGGCCCGAGGGCAAAGACAGCGTGACGAGGCGCCCGGTCGAGGGACGGAAGTCGGCACGCCGGGTCTTCGGCGTAGAGCCGCGCTTCGATCGCGTGGCCGCTGAACGCGATCTCCTCCTGCCGGCGCGGCAGCGGTTCACCCGAGGCGACGCGAAGCTGCCATTCGACGAGGTCGATGCCGGTCACCGCCTCCGTCACCGGATGCTCGACCTGAAGCCGCGTGTTCATTTCGATGAAGAAGAAGCTGTCCGGCGCGAGCGCCCGCGATGCGTCGGCGACGAATTCCACCGTGCCGGCGCCCTCATAGCCGACCGCCGCCGCGGCTCTGACCGCCATCTCGCCGAGCGTGCGGCGCACTTCGCCGGAAAGCCCGGGTGCCGGCGCTTCCTCGATCACCTTCTGGTGCCGGCGCTGCACCGAGCAGTCGCGCTCGAAGAGATGCACGATGTTGCCGTGCCGGTCGGCGAAGACCTGCACCTCGATGTGGCGCGGCGTCTCGACATAGCGCTCAAGCAGCACCTGGTCGTCGCCGAAGGCGGAAAGCGCCTCGCGCTTTGCGCTGGCGAGCGCATCGTCGAAGTCGATGACTTTGGCGACGCGCCGCATGCCGCGCCCGCCGCCGCCGGCGACCGCCTTGATCAAGACCGGGTAGCCGATCTCATAGGCCTTCTGCTTGAGGAAATAGGGATCCTGCCGTTCGCCGCCGTAGCCGGGCACGACCGGCACGCCGGCGAGCGCCATCAGACGCTTGGCGTCGGATTTCGAGCCCATGCTGCGGATCGCCGCCGGTGGAGGCCCGACGAAGATCAGGCCCGCGGCGGCCGTCGCTTCGGCGAAGGCGGCGTTCTCCGAAAGAAAGCCGTAGCCCGGGTGGATCGCCTCGACACCGGACGCGACCGCCGCCGCGACGATCCGCTCGATCGATAGATAGAAGTCGGCCGCCGGCCCATCCCCGATCGACACGGCTGCGTCTGCCTCTCGCCAATGCGGCCACGTGCTGTCGGCCTCCGTCGTCACCGCGACGGTGTGGATGCCGAGACGCCGCGCCGTCCCGAAGATCCGGCGGGCGATTTCTCCGCGATTGGCGACGAGCAGCGATTTCAGCATCGCGCCCTTTGTAGCGCGGATCGATCGGCGCGCAGGCCGATCCGTAGCGCGGCGTCGCCACATACACAGCGATCCCGACGTGCGAGCGCCCGAAGGGGCGCGAGCCTCGAAGGAAGCTTCAGAAGGCGCTGGAAACATCGAGTTGCGTGCTTCGAGGCTCCGCTTCGCGGGGCACCTCTGCTGAGGGGGTCAGGTGACCGCCCGCCAGACCCCCCGGGGCCGTCGCGCGAAGGCATTGCTTTACTTTTCTCTGCCATGGTCGGGCGCGTCACGACCGATCC
The DNA here is from genome assembly GCA_963778625.1 of uncultured Alphaproteobacteria bacterium. Taxonomy (GTDB): domain Bacteria; phylum Pseudomonadota; class Alphaproteobacteria; order Rhizobiales; family Afifellaceae; genus DASWJZ01. The sequence continues at coordinate 56,227 of CAVZVB010000001.1, read as the reverse complement.
CCGAGTCCCCGGAGCCTTCGTGCCGAACCACGCTGAAACCCTGGTCATCGGAGCAGGACCGGCCGGTCTGACGGCGGCCTATGTGCTTGCCAAGGAGGGCCGCTCCGTCGCCGTCCTCGAACAGGACCCACGCTATGTGGGCGGCATCAGCCGCACCGTCGACCACAACGGCTTCCTGGTCGACATCGGCGGCCACCGCTTCTTCTCCAAGTCGCGCGAGATCGTCGCGATGTGGGACGAGATCCTGCCCGACGATTTCGTCGAGCGACCGCGCCTTTCGCGCATCTATTACGCCGGCAAGTTCTACGCCTATCCGCTGCGCGCGTTCGAGGCGCTGAAGAATCTCGGGGCTCTTCACAAGCGCCGCATGCGTCGCCTCCTATCTGCAAGCGCGCATGAAGCCGATCGCGGCGCCGACGCACCTTCCATGAATGGGTGCGCAACAATTTCGGCGAAAAGCTCTTCTCGATCTTCTTCAAGACCTACACCGAGAAGGTGTGGGGGATGTCCTGCGACGAGATTTCGGCGGACTGGGCGGCGCAGCGCATCAAGGGGCTCGACCTCGGCGCCGCGATCCGCGACGCCGTCATCCGCACGCTCGCCGCCGGCGCGCAAGAAAAAAGGCGGCGAGGCGATCAAGACGCTGATCGAATCGTTCCGCTACCCGCGCCGCGGACCCGGCATGATGTGGGACGCCGCAGCACGGAAGATACGCGCGAAGGGCGGCAGCGTCGCGCTCGGCCGCTCGGTCGAAGCGCTCTCCTGGGACGAGACGAAGCGGCTTTGGATGGTCACCGCCCGCCTCGCCGACGGCACGACCGAAGCGTGGACCGCGGAGAATATCGTCTCGTCGGCGGCGCTTGGCGACCTCGCCCGCGCGCTGACGCCGTCACCGATCAGCCTTCTCCACGCGCGCGCGCTGCGCTACCGCGACTTCCTCATCGTCGCGCTGATCGCCGAAAACGGCGAGCGCATGCCCGACAACTGGATCTACATCCACGATCCGTCGGTGAAGGTCGGGCGCGTGCAGAACTTTGCCTCGTGGTCGCCGGAGATGGTTCCCGACCCGCGCTACGTCAGCCTCGGCATGGAATATTTCTGCTTCGAGGGCGACGGGCTCTGGTCGATGGCGGACGCCGACCTCGATCGAGATGGCGAAAGCCGAGATCGCGAAGATCGGGCTGATCCGCGGCGAAGACGTCGTCGACGCCTGCGTCATCCGTCAGCCGAAGGCCTACCCGGTCTACGACGAGGATTACGCCGAGCACGTGGCGCAGATCCGCCGCGATCTCGAGATGAGCTTCCCGACGCTGCATCTCGTCGGCCGCAACGGCATGCACAAATACAACAACCAGGACCACGCGATGATGACCGCGATCCTTGCGGCGCGGAACATCCTCGCGGGCGAGCGGCTCTACGATCCCTGGCAGGTCAACGAGGACGCCGAATACAGCGAGGAAGGCGTCGCGGGCGCCAAGGAAGCGCTGACGAGCGAGCGCCTGGTCCCGCGCAAGGTGGCTTAGAGCCGGCGCCGGCTCAGCACGCCACGACGTTGACGGCGAGGCCGCCCTTCGACGTCTCCTTGTAGCGCTCGCTCATGTCGAGGCCGGTCTGCCGCATCGTCTCGATGCAATTGTCGAGCGGCACGAAATGCGAGCCGTCGCCGCGAAGCGCGAGCGAGGCGGCCGAGACGGCCTTGACCGCGCCGAGCGCGTTCCGCTCGATGCAGGGCACTTGCACCAGCCCGCCGATCGGGTCGCAGGTCATGCCGAGGTGATGCTCAAGCGCGATCTCCGCGGCGTTCTCCACCTGCGCATTGGTCGCGCCAAGCGCTGCGGCGAGCCCCGCCGCGGCCATCGCGGAGGCCGAGCCGACCTCGCCCTGGCAGCCGACCTCGGCGCCCGAGATCGAGGCGTTGTGCTTGATGATGCCGCCGATCGCCGCGGCGACGAGGAGGAAGGTCCGCACCCCCGCGCGGTCGGCTCCGACGCAATGCTCAAGGTAATAGCGGATGACGGCGGGGATGACGCCGGCGGCACCGTTGGTCGGTGCCGTCACCACGCGACCGCCGGCGGCGTTCTCCTCGTTCACCGCCATCGCGTAGACCGAAAGCCAGTCCATGATGCGATGCGGCTGCAGGCTGTTCGCGCCGTGCTCGGCGAGAAGCTGTTGGTGGATCTCCTTCGCCCGCCGCTTCACCTTCAGTCCGCCGGGGAGATCGCCCGAATGCGCGAGCCCGCGATTCATGCAGCTATCCATCGCGTGCCAGAGGCGATCGAGCCCGTGATCGAGATCGGCGTCGGGAGTACGCACGTTTTCGTTGGCGCGCTTCAGCTCCGCGATCGAAAGGCCTGACGCCTTGCCCATTCGAAGCATCTCGGCCGCGGTCGCGAAGGGATAGGGCACCTGCGGATTTGCCGCCGTGGCAACCGCGATCCCTTCCCCGCCCGCCGCGGCAAGCTCGTCGGCCCGCGCGACGAAACCGCCGCCGACCGAATAGAAGATGTGCTCGGCAAGTGTCGCGCCGTCGGCATCGAGCGCGCGAAACACCATGCCGTTGGCGTGGCCGGGGAGCGGCGGGCCGTAGTCGAAGCGGATGTCCGCTGCCGGATCGAAGGCGACATCGGGGAGGCCGATCGCGGCGAGCGTCTTCGCGCGCGCAAGCTCATCCAGGATCGCCGGGACGGCGTCGGGTTCTACGGTGTCGGGCGCCGCGCCCGAAAACGCCAGCGCGATCGCGCGGTCGGTGCCGTGCCCCTTGCCGGTGAAGGCGAGCGACCCGTGAAGATCGACGGCGATCCGCCTTGCTTCGGCAAGCGGCCGAAGCGCCTCGTCGACGAAGCGGCGCGCCGCCACCATCGGTCCGACGGTATGCGAGCTCGAGGGACCGATACCGATCTTGAAGATGTCGAAGACGCTCAGGAACATGGGCTCAAATCCATCCCCTCTTAACCCTAAGAGGGGCGCCGCGCTGGCCCTGCGGCGACAGAGCGCGCCGCCCGCCGGCGGCACAGTTATCTGTCAAGGTAAATAGCTCGAATATCGTTCAATTCGTGTCGAAATCGCCTAGCTCGAATTTCGCCCAAGCGGGCCCAAGAGCGAAGGCCGACGAATGCAGACCGAAGTGGACGACGGCCGGCAAGCGGGAGAAAAGCCCGCGCGCCGCCGAGCCGAGCGACGCGCCGCTCGCGATCGTCTATCTCGCCATCATTTGCTGCGCGCTCATGGCGGTGGTCGTCGCCGCCGTCGCGGCTGCCAACTAGCCGGTCGTCTGCGCCTCGGCTGGGTGGAAGACCAGCGCCAGTCCGTTGATGCAGTGGCGCTTGCCGGTCGGCGGCGGACCGTCGTCGAAGACGTGACCGAGATGCCCGCCGCAGCGGCGGCAATGCTCTTCCGTCCTGAGCATGAGGAACGAGTGGTCCTCTCTGTAAGAGACGTTCCCCGCGATCTCCTGCCAAAAACTCGGCCAGCCCGTACCGCTGTCGAACTTCTTGTTTGATTCGAAGACCGGCAGATCGCAGCCGGCGCAGGCAAAGATGCCGTCGCGGTGCTCCTCGAGAAGCGGGCTCGTGAACGGCGGCTCGGTCCCCTCCTTGCGCAGGACTTTGAACTGATCGGGCGTCAGGATCGCTCGCCATTCGTCCTCGGTCTTGGTGACCTCGAACATCTCGGCATCCTCGCTCCGTGCGCCGCCGATGCCGAACCGGGCGCCGAGCGCCGCAAGCCCCGCGAAGGCGGCTCCGGAAAAGAGAACCTGGCGCTTCGTCATCATGTCGAACTCCGTCGGTCGCGCGCGGCCGGTTCGGGCCCCGCGAATTCCACGCGGAATGTAGTGGGAAGCGGCGCGGCCGACCAAGCCTTTCGCGTCACGTCGCTTCAATCCGAAGTGAGGATTTGCGGTGCGCGAAGCGCCGCCGCGTGAGGACGACCCTGAGGAAGCGACGGCCTCAGGCGGCCATCGCCACCTCTTTCTTGCGCCCGACGCGCTCGATCATCTCGGCAATGTCCGGGCGGCGGCGGATCTGCTCCGAATAGTGCCGCCGGAGCGCGGCAAGGAGCCGGCCGTCGCGCTCAAGCAGCGTATCGGCCATGCCGATCATGCGCGAGTTCGGCCAGGCCTGCGGGCGGATCTCGCGGATATGCTCGAAGATCGTATCCTCGTCCGTCTCCGGCCGCGCTTCGGCAAGCAGGATGGTCATCGACGCGGTGGAGCGCGAAATTCCCGCGTGGCAGTGGACGAGAAGATGACCAAGCGGGTCGTCGATCGCCGCGGCGAGCCCTTTGCCGAATTCCAGGAGCGCCTCGATGTGGTGCGGCTCGGGCGGCATCAGGCCGGCGCCCGGCTCGATCACGTCGTCGAAGCGGAGCGTCAGCCGCTTGTGCGGCCCGTATTCGGCGAAATCGGAGGGCTCGGGGAAGCCCGGATCGAGGATTGAGAGGACATGCGTGACCGATGCGTCGCGGAACGCGCCAAGCTCGGTCAGGCCGCAGATGGAAAGTTGGCGCTTCGGCGCGCTCGCGGACATCGGGAATCTCCTTTGCCTGACAGATAGTAACGAAGTGTGGCGAGCGGAAGACGGGGTGCCTCGGAAAACCTTCTCCGCTTGAGGGACAAGGTCCGGCGCGTGGGCGCGGGCGCTCGACCTCGCTCCCAGGCTCACGCTATGGTTGGAGCATGGAACCAGCGAAAGGCGGCGCAATGAGAGGCCTGCTCCTTCGGATCGTGATCGTGGCGATCGGCCTTTGGGTCGCGTCGAAGCTTGTGCCGGGCGTCCAGATCAACGACGCTTGGTCGCTCGTCTGGGCCGCCCTCCTCCTTGGCATCGTCAACGCCATCGTGCGGCCGATCGTGATCCTGCTCACTTTGCCGCTGACCATCCTGACGCTCGGCCTGTTCCTCCTCGTCATCAACGCGGCCTTGCTCTCGCTGGTCGCCTGGATGCTCGACGGGATGACGGTGGCGGGCTTCTGGTCGGCGCTTTTCGGCTCGATCGTCATCTCGATCACCGGCTGGATCGCCTCCGCCTTCATCGGCGACCGCGGCCACGTCGAGATGATGACGATCGAGCGCTACTGAGCAGAAAGCACGCTTCGTCGCATCAGCCGTCGCAGGCGCAGCCCGGACCGACGTGACAGGTCTTGTCGCGCGCGATGCAGGTATCGCCGCAGGCTTTGCCCACCGTGCAGTGCTTGCAGCAGCCCTGCACCGGCGTCGGAATCAGCGACTGATTTGCCGGCGGCGGCGGCCTGAGCAGCTCCGGCAGCGTCAGCGCATGCGCCGGCATCGCAAGAGTGAGGGCAAAAAGGATTGCGACGACTGCTCGCGCCCGAGACATGCCGCCACTCTACGTGTATCCTTCTCATTTTACAACTCATACGTGCTATTGTGGCCGTCGTCGTGATTGATTTCAGTATAGCTGTCAGCTATATTGCTCCATGCGGATCGTCACGTTCACGTCGCAAGCGCGAAGGGATATGAAAAGCCTCCCGCGCAATCTGAGCAGCCGCATCATGGCAAAGGTCAATCAACTCGCGGCGGACCCCGCGTCGCTGGCGAACAACGTGGTTGCCCTCAAGGGCCAAGATGCTTTGCGGCTACGCGTGGGCGACTGGCGCATCATTTTTTCGCTCACGGACAGTCAAGTGACTATCCACCGCGTGGCACCGCGCGGGTCGGTCTATCGATGAGGGTCGCTCAATGAACAAGCCTCAGATTATCAAAACGCCCGACGGCGCCGAGATGGTGGTTCTGCCGAAATCCGAATACGAGGCCCTACTCAGCGCGCTCGAGGATGCGGAAGACATTCTGGTCGCGGAGCGGAGCCTCGCGCGGATCGCGTCCGGGCAGGAAGAGCTCATCACATCGGCGGAGATGGAAGAATACCTCGACGCGCCGACACCTCTCGCTTTCTGGCGCAAGAAGCGCGGGCTGACGCAGGCCAAGCTCGCCAAAACCGTCGGCGTGACGCAGGCCTACCTGTCGGAGATCGAGAGCGGAAAGAAGGAAGCGCGCATCGGCGTGCTCAAGGAGCTTGCTGCGACGCTGAAGGTGACTGTGGATGAGCTGGTGGGGTGAGGCGCACGCGGGTTGTCGATCATGGAGCATCATTTTCGGCTGTCGTCGTTCCGAGAGAAAACGATTGAGCATGTATTCGTGGGAGAATGCCTGAAGGCCCTCTGGCGCCGCAGGGTTTTCGACGCAGAGATTCTCCGATCCGAGGTTGATGGCACTGGCTACGACATGGTCTTCGACTGCCGCGGCGTCGTTCGTCATATCCAGTTCAAGAGCTCGTTCGAAGGGTCAAGGACCGCGCGCCAAAAGCTGAACAACAAGCTCGGACGGAAACCCGCCGGGTGCGCTATTTGGATCGTCTTTCACCCTGAAACGTTAGCGCTTGGGCCTTTCTTTTGGTACGGCAACGGACCGCATGAAAGGATGGACGATCTTTCGCACTCCTTCCGAAAGGCGAAGCATACAAAGGGGACCAGCGAGGGCGTAAAGCTGGAGCGCGAAAGCGCCTACGCGCTTCCGCGAAGCGCTTTCAGGAGACTTTCGACTATGGATGACGTCGTCGACGCGTTATTTGGCGACGCCCTCACATCCTCCAAACCCCGAACTTCGTCTCCTCCACCGGCGCATTCGCGCAAACCCCGAGCGCAAGGCCCAGCACGTCGCGCGTCTCCGACGGCAGGATGATGCCGTCGTCCCAAAGCCGCGCGGTCGCGTAGAGCGGGTTCCCTTCCGCCTCGTAGCGCGCGCGGATCGGCGCCTTGGCCGCCTCCTCCTCATCCTCCGACAGCGTCCCGCCCTCCGCCTCGATGTTGTCGCGGCGGATGGTGGCAAGCACCGACGCCGCCTGCTCGCCGCCCATCACCGAGATGCGCGCGTTCGGCCAGGTGAAGAGGAAGCGCGGCGAGTAGGCGCGCCCGCACATGCCGTAATTTCCCGCGCCATAGGAGCCGCCGACGATGAGCGTGATTTTCGGCACCGCGGCACAGGCGACGGCGGCGACGAGCTTGGCGCCATCCTTGGCGATGCCGCCCGCCTCGTAGGCCGCGCCGACCATGAAGCCGGCGATGTTCTGCAGGAAGAGAAGCGGGATCTTTCGCTGGCAGCAGAGCTCGATGAAATGCGCGCCCTTCAGCGCCGACTCGGAGAAGAGGATGCCGTTGTTGGCGAGGATGCCGACCGGCATTCCCTGGATCGCGGCGAAGCCGGTGACGAGCGTCTCACCGTAGAGCGTCTTGAACTCGGAGAAATCCGAGCCGTCGACGAGCCGCGCGATGAGCGCGCGCGGATCGGTACTGGCGGCGGAGATCGACCGGCACGATCTTTTCCAGGTCCGACGGCGGACGGAGCGGCTCGGCAAATGCTTCGGCGGAGATCGCGCCGGCTGCGCGCCCGGCCGAGATTGCCGACGATGTCGCGGACGATCGCCAGCGCGTGGCGGTCGTCGAGCGCATAATGGTCGGCGACACCGGAGCGGCGGGCGTGCACGTCGGCGCCGCCGAGCTCCTCCGCCGAGACGACCTCGCCGGTAGCGGCTTTGACGAGCGGCGGGCCGGCGAGAAAGATTGTCCCCTCCCCTTTCACGATCACCGCCTCGTCCGACATCGCCGGCACGTAAGCCCCGCCCGCCGTGCACGAGCCCATCACCGCGGCGATCTGCGGGATCGCCGCCGCCGACATCTTCGCCTGGTTGAAGAAGATGCGGCCGAAATGCTCGCGGTCGGGAAAGACCTCGGTCTGATGCGGCAGGTTCGCCCCGCCGGAATCGACCAGATAGATGCACGGGAGCCTGTTCTCGAAGGCAATCTCCTGTGCCCTGAGATGCTTCTTTACCGTCATCGGATAGTAGGTGCCGCCCTTCACCGTCGCGTCGTTGCAGACGACCATGACGAGGCGGCCTGAGACGCGGCCGATCCCGGTGATGATGCCGGCGCCGTTGATCGCCTCGCCGTACATGTCGTGCGCGGCGAGCGGCGACAGCTCGAGGAACGGCGCGCCCGGATCGAGCAGCCCGGCGATGCGGTCACGCGGCAGGAGCTTGCCGCGCTGAAGATGCCGCTCGCGCGCGCGCTCCGGCCCGCCCATCGCGGCTTCGAGGCGAAGCGCCCGATAGTCCGCAATGAGACGCGCCCACGCCTCCGCGTTCTCCGGCAGCGGGGCCGGATCGACCGTCTCCGTCCTGATGATCGCCAAACGCACTCCCCCAAGCCGGGCCCAGACTACGGTAGTTTCCGCCGCGCCGGAACCGCCGACGCTTGCACTGCCGCCGTCAGTTCGCCTTCCCGAAGCTCGATCTTCCGCAGACGGCCGCGGGGGATCGCCCGCGCGCCGACGGCCCTCCAGGCGGGCGGCGACCGTGCAATTCTTTTCAAATCCTTTCCGCGCGGCGCGAACTTTTAGTCAAAGGCACCACCCATTCTTTGCCAAATCATGAGAGGCCAGGCGCAGATTTGGTGCCAAATCCAGGACCAAACCCAAAATGCGGAGAATGTCCGTGACATGCTGAGGTCAGCGGTTGGCACCATGCTTCGGCTCTCCCGAGCTCGCTCCTTCGTCCGCGATCAGAAGGGGTCGATTGCCATCACGTTCGCCATAACTTCGATGGCGCTGGTGATGTTCGCCGGCGCCGCCTTGGACTATGCGCGCGTCTCCAGATCCTACGCCGAACTTCAGCACGCCTCCGACGCCGCGTTGCTGGCCGTGGCCCATACTGCAAAGAACAGCTCAGACGTCGATTCGCTGAAGTCACTCACTTCCAAGTACATGACGGCCATGCTTCCGAGCGACTTCGAATTCCACATCGACTCCTTCGTCAAGGGTGGAACCACGCTCGCCATGACCTCGACCGGCGTCATCCCCGCCAGCCTGACCGCCGTGGCCGGATACCACGAGTTCAAGCCGAAGGCGTCTTCCGAGGTCGCTTGGGGCACCGGCAAGGTCGAGGTGATGCTCGTTCTCGACAACACCGGCTCGATGGGAAGCCACGGCCGGATGCACGCGCTGAAGAGCGCGGCCGACGCGCTCCTCGACGAGCTCTCCGGGTCGGACGACGGGCTGGCGAAAGTCGGCATCGTGCCATTCGACGTGAACGTGCGCGTGCCGAAATCCTACAAGACCGCAAGCTGGTTCACGGTCAAAGGGCCGACCAGTCTGTCCTGGAAGGGCTGCATCAAGGACCGCAACCAGCCGTACGACGTCGGCGATGATCCGGTGACGTCAAGCGCGACCAAGTATCCGGGGGCGCTTTGCATGAACAACAGCCTGGTGGAGATCGAGCCGCTGACCGACGACTTCACGTCGCTCTACAACAAGGTCGACGCGATGACCCCGGCCGGGAACACCAACATCACCATTGGGCTTGCCTGGGGCCTCGCGCTTCTCTCCCCTCAGGAACCGTTCACGGAAGGTCAGCCGTCGGACACGGAAAATCTGACCAAGTACATCGTGCTCATAACGGACGGCGACAACACTGAGAACCGTTGGACGAAAAACAGCAGCGCCATCGACGCGCGCACGGAGCTCGCCTGCCAGTCGGTCAAGGATGCCGGCGTGAAGCTCTATACGATACGGCTGCAGGAGGGTAACGAGAGCCTGCTCAGCGATTGCGCCAGCAGCGACGACACCTACTTCGACGTCGAGAACGTCGACGACCTGGTGCCGACCTTCAAGGCGATCGGAGAGCAGATCTCGCAGCTGCGCATCTCTCACTAGCGCAAGCCGCGCGTTCGCTCCGCGGAGCTGACGTCACATCGAGCGCGGCAGGTGGCGCCAGGAGAACCAGCCGCAGACGGCGCAGAAGACGCCGAGCGTCGCGAAGACGCCGCCTAGTCCGGTGAAGCCCAGAATCACCGAATAAACCAGCGGCGGCACCAGCTCCGACATGTCGAGATAGGTGCGGTAGACCGCCGTCATCTGCGGACGCTCGTAGACGTGCACGGCGCGCAGGAACGGCGCGCTTCCGACCGCGTCGAGCGCAACCGCGAAGACCGTGCCGACGAGAAGCAAAAACGCGGCGCTCCAGGGATGCGCTTCGCCGGCAAGGCCCGCCAGGACCGCGCTCACCGTCGCCGCCGCGAAGGCAAGCACGATGACCGGGCGCACGCCGATGCGGCTGCCGAGCCTGCCCCACCCGATGGCGAAAAGAAGAAGGACGTTGCCGAGCGAGACGACGATGCCGCCGGCGAGCTTCCCCTCGCCCGTCGCCACCATGAGGATCGGCGCATAGATGAAGAACGTCGCCCAGTAGCAGGAGCGGCCGAAGGCGATCATCCAGGCGAGCCGCATGCGCGGCTGCGCGGCAAAGCGCCGGATGTTCGCGATTGGGTCGGCGGGCCGCAGAGGGCCCGGCGATATGGCGGTGCTGTTGGAAAGCCGAAAGTACCAGAAGGTCGCGATCAGGATGAGCGCCCAGAGCGCGCTCCACAGATAGGGCGCGATCGGTCCGAAGCGGACGTAGAGCCACACGCCGAACGTCGGACCGACGCTCCAGGAAATAGTCGACAGCGTCAGCCGGAGCGACTCCGACCGCACCAGGCCGTGCTTCGGGATGTACTCCATGATGTAGAGATTCAGGACGATGGCGAGCGTGGCCGCGCCGAAGACTCTGAGGAACATGCCGGCCGCCTGGCCGGCGAGTGTGTTGGTGGCGAGCGCCGCGCTGGCGGCGACGAGGGTGAGAGCGCCGATCGTATAGACGTAGCGGCGCGGGATCGGACGGAACAGCTTCGGCGCATAGAGCGTCGCGGCGATGCCGACGACGCCGATGACGAAGTAGAGGACGCTGACCTCCTGCTTGTTCTTCAGAAGGTCGTAGGCCTGGATCGGCACGATGGAGGAAAGCGAGGCACGGCTGATCGATTCCACCGTGTAGAGGATGGCAAACGCCCACGCCCCCGGCTGCGTGGCAGCGGGCAGCCAGATCGGGTGGCGGACGTTGGTGACCAGGGCGGGACTCGAAAAAACCTAGCGCGCAGCCTTCGCCCACTCTCCTCCACGCCGCAAGCAGGCTCACGACATCGGCGGTCGCGATTGGATCAGCAGCGCCGCGAGGGCCCACGGCGGCCGGCGGGCCGGCGCTACCGGGGCGCCAGAAGCGATATCCGCCGCATCTCATCCTCGGTGAGGGCGAAGTCGAAGATGGCGATATTCTCCGCGATGCGGCGGGCGTTCGCGGATTTCGGGATCGCGATGTTGCCGGGCTGCTGGATGTGCCAGCGCAGCACCACCTGCGCCGGGGTCTTGCCCTTGGCGCGTGCGATCTCGACGAGAGCTCGATCGTCGAAACGCCGCGCCTTGCCGAGCGGCGAATAGGACGTGATCGAAATGCCGTGCTTCGCGCAGGCCTTGAAGGTCGCGCTCTGGTCGATCCAGGGATGATGCTCGATCTGGTTGGTGACGATCGGCTCGTCCGCCACGTCAAGGGCGACCTCGATGTCCTCCGGCGAGAAGTTCGATATGCCGACGTGACGCGCGAGACCCATTTTCTTGGTCTTGCAGAGCACCGAAACCTGCTCCTTCAGCGACACGGTCCGGCTCGGCCAATGGATCAGGAGGAGATCGACCTGCTCGACCTTGAGCCGCTTCACGCTGGCCTCCGCCGAGCGCTGGAAAGGACCGTCTCCCGCCTCGCGTCGTCCAGACCTTCGTCGTGATGAATATCTCATCGCGCGGCACGCCGCTGGCGCGGATGCCGGCGCCCACTTCCGCTTCGTTCGCGTACATCGCCGCGGTGTCGATATGGCGATAGCCGGCGTCGAGCGCGGCGTGGATGGCGGGCGCGACGGCGCCGCCGCGAAGATCCCAGGTGCCGAGCCCGATCGCCGGAATCTCCGCCCCATTCGCCTTCACCGTCTCCATCATCGCTCACCTTCTCCGCCTCGCACCGCCGATCTCCGAGCCGCATGGCGGCGAACGCGGCCACCCGCTTCGCGCAGCGGCTTCTGCCCGCGGCGGTAGTGGAGGTAGATCAAGAGGCCGAGCGGTATCGCCGGGTAGATGAACCAAGGCTTGGCGAGACCGTCGAAGAGGACGTTGATTGCAAACAGGAACGCAATCGCGCCGGCGGCAGCGCGGACGCGTCGCGGCTGATGCTTGAGCCAGGCGAGCACCGCCTCGAGCCACGACGCCGTCTTCGCGATCGCCGAGGTCGGCTGTGCCGGCGGCGCGGCGGGCCGCGGATCGGCGGCGCTCTCGGCAACGGCGATCTCGGGATCGTTGCGGCCGCCGATGCGCACCCTGTAGCTCGGAACGCGCTCGCCCGCGTCGGTGACCTTCTGGTCGCCGGCGAAGTCGAAGGCGAGCGCGAGCTGCTTGTGGGCGAGGCTGTAGACGGTGCCCGAAACCATGATGCCGCCCGGCTCCGCCAGTGCCTGCAGCCGCTGCGCCACGTTGACACCGTCGCCGTAGAGGTCGTCGCCGTCGATCATCACGTCACCGAGATTGATGCCGATGCGAAACCGCATCTGCTTGTCCTTCGGTGCGCTTCGGTTCTCAGTCGACAGCGAATCCTGGATCTCGACGGCGCAGCGCACCGCCTCGACGACGCTCGCGAACTCGGCGATGACGGCGTCGCCCCAGGTGTTGATCTGCCTCCCCTCGTGACGCTCGAACATGCCGCGCATGATCGTGCGATAGCGGTTCAGGCGCTCAAGCGTCGCCGCCTCGTCGACCGCCATCAGCGACGAGTAACCCTGCGCATCGGCGAAAAGAATGGTGGTGAGCTTGCGCTTCAAGGGGATACGCCCCGCCGGTTCCCTGCGCGCCTCCTATGCGGCAATTCCCCCGAAAACCCAAGCCGGCCACGGGCATCTTCAAACGCCGTCGGGCGCAAGCATTGCGCCGACCGCGCTTAAGGGCCTGGAAACCATGTTCGGCCATCCTCCAGCGACCGCTTCGGTAGCGGGGGATTGTATGCGCCGGATCAGCATGTTGCGGGATATTCAGCGGCTGGCGCCGCCGCCACCTGTTCTCGGCATCGGGCTCGCCGTCGCCGGGCTTCTCGTTTGGATCGGGCTTTCGCTTGCGAGCGGCTCCGGCGCGTTCGCGGCGGGCTTTCACCGCGAGGCGTGGGACACCGACGCCTATTTCTACGCCGGCGTTCCGGTCATGGCGCTTGCCGTCGGGGTCGCCGGATTCCTGCGTCCAGAGCGAGCGTGGCGATGGCCGCTCTGGCTCGTCGCCGGTCACCAGACCGGCGTGCTCCTTTTCGGGCTCGGCATGCAGTCGGGGTTGAGCCTCGTGATCCTGACGCTGATCCTCGGGACGCTGCTCGCAGTCGCCTTCGCCGTTCCCGCGCTCGCCGGCGCTGAGGCGGCACGGCGGCTGGGAGAGCGAGCTTACTAGGCGCGCGTGCTACTTCTGACGCCTTCCGGTAATCATTCGAATTTCAACGCCGATATCCACGTCGCGCCAGATGGTATCTGTGGTCAGCACCGGAAGACCCACGCGCTCGGCGAGGGCGAGGCAACACCGGTCGCCAAGCGAAAGACCAAATTGCTTCGTCAGCGGCCAGAGCGCGCCGGCTCGCTGCGCCTGAGCACGATCGAGCGCTGCCGCCTGGTATGGCAACGCGGCGACAATCCGCTCGGCCCCGGCGGGAGTTTCGCCGCGCCAGATCAGTTTGGAGACCACTTCAGCCTCGTTGACGACGCTGATCAGCGCGTGCGCCATGACCGACTCGACTTGCTCCGCGCCTGGCTCGGCGCGGAGCACCGCCAGGACGGCCGAAGAATCGAGAACGACGTCAGCCATCGCCGTATTCTTGCTCGAACTCGCGCCGACGGTCCTCAATCAACGTGTCCGCCAAGCTATCGTCGCCTGGGATCGACTCACGCACCATCTTCTGCGCGAGCTTGATCGACATTTCCGGCGTGATCAGCCGCAGTTCGCCGTCGATGACGTGCGCCATCAGGCGGTCGCCCTCCTTCACACGCATCGCCTCTCGGAATACCGCGGGGATAACCACCCTACCGCCAGGGCCGAGCTTGATATCCAGCCGCTCCGGGAGCTTTGGCGCGAACTTCCGCTGACCTTCGGCGAAACCAGACTGCTTTTTGGGTCGAGGCATGACCACCTCCTAAATGGCACGACTGTCACATATTGCCATATCTGAGACGCTCTGCCAATCAACGTACGGGCTACCCCGTCTTCTCGAAAATCTCCCGCCCGATCAGCATGCGCCGGATCTCGCTGGTGCCGGCGCCGATCTCGTAGAGCTTCGCGTCGCGCAAGAGCCGCCCGGTCGGATAGCCGCTGATGTAGCCGTTGCCGCCGAGGCACTGGACAGCGTCGAGGCAGAGCTGCGTCGCCTTCTCGGAAGCAAAGAGGATGGCACCCGCCGCATCCTCGCGCGTCGTCTCGCCGCGGTCGCAGGCTTTCGCCACAGCGTAGACGTAGGCGCGCGCCGCATTCAGCGTCACGTACATGTCGGCGAGCTTGCCCTGCATGAGCTGAAACGAGCCGATCGGCTGGCCGAACTGCTTGCGCTCGTGCACATAGGGGATGACGACGTCGAGCGCCGCCTGCATGAGCCCGAGCGGACCGGCCGCGAGCACCGCGCGCTCGTAGTCGAGGCCGGACATCAGCACCTTCACGCCCTCGCCCACCTTGCCGAGCACATTCTCGGCCGGCACGACGCAGTCCTCGAAGACGAGCTCGCCGGTCTCCGAGCCGCGCATGCCGAGCTTGTCGAGTTTTTGCGCGACGGAGAAACCCGGAAAGCCCTTCTCCACGATGAAGGCGGTGATGCCGCGCGCGCCCGCCGAAGGATCGGTCTTCGCGTAGACGACCAGCGTGTCCGCCTGCGGCCCGTTGGTGATCCAGAATTTCGATCCGTTCAGGATGTAGCTGTCGCCGCGGCGGTCGGCGCGAAGCTGCATCGACACCACGTCGGAGCCGGCGCCCGCTTCCGACATCGCGAGCGCGCCGAGATGCTGGCCGGCGATGAGCTTCGGCAGATAGCGCGCCTTGTGTTCGGGCCGACCCCAGCGCGCGATCTGGTTCACGCAGAGATTGGAATGCGCGCCGTAGGAGAGCCCGACGGAGCCGGAGGCACGCGAAACCTCCTCCATCGCGACGCAGTGTTCGAGGTAGCCGAAGCCCGCGCCGCCGTCCTCTTCCGCGACCGTGATGCCGTGCAGCCCGAGCGCGCCCATCTCGGGCCAGAGCTCTCGGGGGAACCAGTCGTCGCGATCGATCCTGTCGGCAAGCGGCGCGATGCGGTCGGCAGCAAAGCGCGAGACGCTTTCGCGCAGCATGTCGGCAGACTCGCCGAGGCCGAAATCGAAAGCACGGGGGGCGTTGGGGAGCATGGAGCCGCAGCCGAATATCGCGGCGTTGCTGATATCAGCCTTCGGCCAAGCCGACGAGAAAGAAAACAGCCTCCTCGCCGTCGAGAACCATGGTCCGGTGGCCCTTGCTGTCCTGGTCGTTGAGCAATACGGCGCTCCCCGAACCGACCTCGACCGTCTCGCCGTCGCTTGCGGTGACGCTGACTCGCCCCCGCAGCAAGAGGGCGTATTGTTTGCGCGGAGTGGCATGGAACTCAGGATCCCAGCCGGGTTGCGCGGCCAGAAAAACGCTCGTTGTGACCGGGGCCTCGGCGGACACATCCAGCGGCATCGACGGCGGCGCGAAGTCCTTGCGTTGCGTTTCGATCTTCACTCGCCGGAAATGAGTTTCGCCTTGTTCGTCGGAGAATATTTCCAGTAGCTCCAATTCGTCCTCCCGAGCGGACCCGTCTGCCAAGGCAGACTGCCGCGAAGCGCAGTAAGGCTCAATCGGCGGGAGGGCGTCTCACCGCTGGTATTTCATGAAGGGCGTAGCGCGCGCGACGCGGTCGTAGAGCCGCCGCGCCGTCGCGTTGTTCTGCGCCGTCAGCCAGTAGACCTGGTCTGCGCCCGCCTCGTCGGCGGCGCGGTAGACGGCCTCGATCAGCGCACGGCCGGCGCCGGTTCCTCGCGCCGCGGGGCTGACGAAAAGGTCTTCCAGATAGCAGCGGTTGGCGGCCGACCACGTCACCGGATGGAAGAGGTAGTGCACGAGGCCGACCATTCGGCCCGCCTCGTCGAAGGCGCCTAGGCCGTGGATCGGACCGTCGCGATCAACGATCCGCCGCCACGTCGTTTCGCTCACGGCGTCTGAGACTTCGGTCTCGTAGAAGGCGAGATAGCCCTGCCAGAGCGGCAGCCAGGCCTCATGATCCCCCGCCGCAAGGGCGCGCACGCGAACAGGCACGAGCGCTTCCCGTCAGCCGGCGCCGCCCGAAGCGGCGCGAAGGCTCGCCTGCGCCGCGCCGACGACGCCGTTCTCACGCAGCCAGCGCGCCCAGTCGCTCTCAGTGCCTTGGAAGGCGTTCTTGTCGACGTCGCCGCTGATACCGGGAACGCGGCCCGTCGCCGTGTACTGCCAGAACGTCCACGGCCTGTCTTCGAAGCGCTGATGCGGCTCCGCCGCGACGCTCCGGAGCCAGAACTGGTAGCCAGGGAAATGCCCCTCCAGCACGTCGCGATGGAACGCGATGTCGGTGTAGATGATGGGGCGCTTTCCGGTGTGATATTCCATGATCTCCAGCATCTTCTGGATCTTCGCGCGCGCATCCTCCGGCGTCGTCTGCTGCGGGCAGGTCGCCGACGCGTGGTTCCATTCCACGTCGAGGACGGGCGGAAGCTGCGTCGGGTCCTGCGGCACGGCCTGCGTGAACCACACCGCCTGCTCGCTCGCCGGGCGGCACCAGTACATGAAGTGGTAGACGCCGCGCGGGATGCCCGCCGCCGCGGTCGCCGCCCAGTTCTGGTAGAAGCGGCCGTCGACGTGGTCGCCGCCTTCGGAGACCTTGAGATAGGCGAAGCGGACGCCGGAGCGGCTGACGCGCCGCCAGTCGACGTCGCCCTGATATTTCGAGATGTCGATGCCCTGAACCGGCAGGGAATGCGCGCGATTCACGCCGGGATGCGGATCGGCATCGCCCAGTTTGGTGTTCTGCGCGGCGCCGCAGGCGGCAAGCAGAACCGAGGCGAAAAGCGCGACGGCGAGATTTCGGGGAACGGTGAAAGGCATGGGCGAGAATCCGTAGAACGCTCCAGTGATGCCGCGTTATCGTTTCCGACCGCTTAAGGCGGAAGGTTAATCGGCGATCGGTCGAAACTGTGGCTACATCAAAAGCCAGGTCGCAAGCCCGAGGAACGCGAAGAACCCGGTCGCATCCGTCATCGCCGTGACGAAGATGCTGGAGGCGATCGCCGGGTCGATGCCGAGCCGGTCCAAGGCGAGCGGAATGATGATGCCGACCAGCGCCGCGACGCTCTGGTTGGCGAGCATGCCGCCGGCGATGACGACGCCAAGCTCCGGCCGGCTGAAAATGAACCCGACGATGACACCCGTGATGCAGCCGAGCACGACGCCGTTGCAAATTCCGACCAGCGCCTCGCGGCCGATCAGCCGCCAGGTGTTGCTGGCGTTGAGCTGCCGGGTGGCGAGCGCACGCACGGTGACGGTCAGCGTCTGCGTGCCGGCATTGCCGCCGAGCCCGGCAACGATCGGAAACAGCATGGCGAGGATCGCGATCCGCTCGATCGTGCCTTGGAACAGGCTGATGACGGAGGCGGAGAGAAAGGCGGTGACGAGATTGACGAGCAGCCACGAGCTCCTGAGCCGCACAATGCTGAACACGCCTTCGGAAAGCTCTTCGTCGCCGACGCCGGCAAGCCGCTTGATATCCTCGTCGGCCTCCTCCTCGATGATGTCGACGATGTCGTCGATGGTGATGACACCGACGAGCCGCCCGGACTTCGTCGACGACGCCGACGGAGAGAAGATTGTAGCGCTCAAAGAGGCGCGCGACGTCTTCCTGGTCGTCGTCCGACTCCACCGAGTGCTTCGCCTCGTTGATGATCTCCGCGATCTTGGTCGGGCGCTTGGAGCGAAGCAGCTTGTCGAGCGGCACCGTGCCGAGGAAATGGAAGCTCGGATCGACGACGAAGAGCTCGGTGAACTCATCCGGCAGCCGCGATTCCTCGCGCATGAAGTCGATCGTCTGCCCGACGGTCCAGAACGGCGGCACCGCGATGAACTGCGAGGTCATGCGCCGGCCGGCCGAACTCCTCCGGATAGTCGAGGCGCCGCTCGAGCGCGATGCGCTCCGCGTAAGGAAGGCCGGCGAGCACCTCCTCGCGGTCTTCCTTGTCGAGGTCGGCGATGATCTCGACGGCGTCGTCGGAATCGAGCTCGCGGACAGCCTCGGTGATCTGTTCGTTCGGGATCGCTTCGAGGATTTCGCTGCGGACGGTGTCGTCGACCTCGGTCAGCGCCAGCCAGTCGAAGTCGTTGCCCATGAGGCGGATGAGACGGTCGCGCTCGTCCTGCTCGAGCGCCTGAAGCAGCGCGCCGAGGTCGGCTTCGTGGAGATCGGCGACGAGCTCGCGGAGCGCAGCGCCGTCATGCGCCGTGATGGCGTTTGAGACGCGCTCCACGAACTCGGCGCGGACCGCGCCCTCATCGTCGCGGATGGGGCTGCCGCTTCGGCTCCGGTGGTGTGGCCGTCTCTGCTTCCAAGAGCCCGTCCTTCCGCACGCGCGCCGCCGACGGCCGCGAAGACCGTCTAGCGCGGAGGGGCTTTCAGGAGAAGGCTACGGGTGGTCGAAATTGCGGGAAGCGCCGGACCTGCTGGGTAGGTCGCCTACGCCCATGGCTTCGGCGCGGAGCCTTCGCTCACCGCGAGCGAGCGCTGTCGCGCCGTGCGCGGTTCGCGCCCATCGCCTTCGGCTTCGGCGCGGCAGCCTTCGCTCACTTCGCGAGCGAAGGCTGGTGCGGTCGAGAGGACTCGAACCTCCACGGGTTGCCCCACAGCGACCTCAACGCTGCGCGTCTACCAGTTCCGCCACGACCGCTTGAGCTGGCGCCGGCCTGAGCCGGCGCGCGGTCATGTAGCAAAGGGCACCGGCGGCCACAAGGGCGGCGGCCTGCAGGGCATTCTCAGCGCGCGGGCGCGCCTGACCCGCGCCGCCCCCGGTGATATAGAGATGCCATGAGGTTGGACGCCGATATCCTGGCGGAGGGCAAAGAGCTTCGCGGCCCGGGCGACGCTGTCGAGTGGGTGGTTGAGCGAGGGCCTCCTCCCCTACCCCGACGCCGTCGCCGCAATGGAGAGACGCGCCGCTGCAGATCGCCGCCGGCGAAGCGCCGGAGCGGGTCTGGCTGGTGGAGCACCCGCCGCTCTACACCGCCGGCACCAGCGCGCGCGAAGCGGACCTGATCGCGCCCGACCGCTTTCCGGTCTTCCGCACCGGGCGCGGCGGCGAATTCACCTATCACGGCCCCGGCCAGCGCGTCGTCTATCTGATGCTCGACCTGAACAAGCGCGGGCCGGACCTCCGCCGCTATGTCGCCACGCTCGAAGACTGGATCATCGCGACGATCGCCCGCTTCAACGTCGCCGGCGAGCGGCGCGAGGACCGGATCGGCGTCTGGGTGCGCCGCCAGGACAAGCCGCCGCTTCCCGACGGGCGCCCCTCGGAGGACAAGATCGCAGCGATCGGCATCCGCGTTCGCCGCTGGGTGACGTTCCACGGCATCAGCCTGAACGTCGATCCGGACCTTGAGCACTACTCGGGAATCGTTCCGTGCGGGGTGACCGGCTACGGCGTGACCAGCCTCGTCGATCTCGGCATCCCGGTATCGATGGCGGAGGTCGATGCCGCACTCAAGGCCACCTTCGAAGCTCGGTTCGGGTCGGCCGCGACCCCGCCCCGCGATCTTCCCTAGATGTCCGGAGCAGCCCCCGCCGACCAGGCTGCGCACGGACGCGTCGGGGCCAGCGGCAGGATCGTCCTCGCCGCGACAGTTCTCGCCTCCGCCATGGCCTTCATCGACGGGAGCGTGGCGACCATCGCGCTTCCCGTCATCCAGAAAGAGTTCGGGGCGCGGTTCCAGGAGCTGCAATGGGTGGTCAACGCCTACACGCTGATGCTGGGCGCGCTGATCCTTGTCGGCGGCGCGCTTGGCGACAGCGTCGGGCGCCGGCGTATCTTCGTCATCGGCATCGCGATCTTCGCCGCGGCGTCACTCACCTGCGCAGGCGCGACGTCAATCGCCATGCTGATTGCCGCGCGCGCCGTGCAAGGCGTCGGCGCGGCACTCCTCGTGCCGCAGAGCCTCGCCATCATCGCCGCCTCCTTTCCCCGCAACGTGCGCGGCAAGGCGATCGGAGTCTGGGCCGCGGCATCCGCGATCACCACCTCGCTTGGCCCGCCCGTCGGCGGCTTTGTCATCGATGCCTGGAGCTGGCGCGTCGCTTTCCTGATCAATCTTCCGCTCTCAATCGCGGCGCTGATCCTGTCCTTCACGCACGTTCCGGAGAGCCGCGATCCGGGCGCTCGGAGCATCGACTGGCTCGGCTCTGCGCTCGCTGTTCTGTCGCTTGGCGCGCTCACTTACGGACTGACGCTGCTTTCAGGGCGCGCCAGCGCGGAGAGCGCTGCCGCCGTCGCGGCATTTGCGATCGCGCTTGTCGGACTCTTCGTCTTCCTGCTTGCCGAAAGACGCGCCGCCAGCCCGATACTGCCAGGCGCGCTTTTCAAATCGCGCGCCTTCGTCGTCGCCAATCTCGTGACGCTGTTTCTCTACGGGGCGCTTGCCGGCGTGATCTTCCTGCTGCCCTTCGACCTGATCGCGCGGCGCGGCATGTCGGCGTCCGCCGTCGGCCTGACATTGCTGCCGTTCGGCCTGATCATCGGCCTTTTGTCGCGCCTTTCGGGCGGATTGGCGGATCGCTTCGGCGCGCGCAATCTCCTGGTCGGCGGATCGCTCGTCGTTGCCGTCGCGATCGCGACGATCGCGTTCCACATGGCAAACTACTGGCTCGGCATCTTCGCCCCGATCACCTTGATGGCGCTCGGCATGGCGGCCGTGGTGACGCCGCTGACGACGGTCGTCATGAACGCCGTCTCCGACGCGCACTCCGGCACGGCGTCGGGGATCAACAACGCCGCGAGCCGCGTCGCGGGCCTGATCGCCGTCGCGGGTCTCGGGGCCATGGCCGGACTGATCTTCGCGCAGCACGGCGCGCCGCCCGACACGCGCTTCGGAGAGCTTCCGGCGATCGGCGACCCGGCGCGCGCAGCGCTCGAGAGGGCTTTCGTCAGGGCCTATTCAGGCGCCATGGCGGCGGCGGCGGTCCTCGCCGCGCTGGCAGCGCTCACCGCCTTTTTCGGTCTCGACGAGTTCGCAGCCGACGACGACGCCTGCGATTAAGCATGTGGACCGATCCAGCTTTCGCCGCCCGAGCTTCAGCTCCAACAACAACTACCAGGGCGGCTCGCAGGAGAACCATCACGGCGAGCGCAACTCGCGCGACGACAACCGCCCGAGCTTCAGCTCCAACAACAACGACCAGGGCGGCTCGCAGGAGAACCGTCACCGTGACGTGCATGATGGCGAGACGCCCGTCTCGCCATAGTCGAGCGAAAGCTCCAACGGCCTTCAGCGGCGGGTCCAACGGCCCGAATGGTGGCCATTAGGGCGAAGTCGGATACGCCAATCGGCAAATTAATGTGGGCGGGCGGCTGCGGCCGCCCGCCTTTCAGTTTGTTCCGCATCGGGCTGATCGGGAGCGCGCGCCGCCGCCGACGAGATCGCGCAAACGGCCACGTGGGCTGAACCCACCTGGTCGACCAATTCACGAGATGGAGGAAACAGAGCCTGTCGGGCCACCGTTCGGAGCGGCTATTCGCCGGCCGTCACCGACCAGTCCTGTCCGCCTTTGTGGCTATAGACGATGACCTGCTCCGCATCGTCGGGGCTTGGATGCGAAGCCGGCATCAAACGCACGACGACGGTGACGCGCGTGATGTTGTCGCCAAGACCCGGCTCGTTCAGCGCGGCGAGAAAGCCCTTTTCGGCCGCCATCCGCGCCTCGATGAAGGTGAGCGGCCGCGTCTCCGGCGTGAGTTCCACGCGGACGTGCCCGCTTTCCGGCCCGTCCTCCTGCACAAAGCGAAGCATGAGATCGGCGGCGTCGCGAAGCGTGCGCGGCGCGGCGGCATCCGCGACCTGTTGCGGCTCGCCAGCGCCAGTCGCCGCGACAACCACACCGGCCGGAAGCGCGATCGCCACGAGCCCCGCGGCAAGCACCAGATTCCGAGACGCTACCCTACTCATCACGCCAACGCCGTCCCTTTGCCGGGAAGGCTAGCTTAATGAAGGGTTAATCCGCCATCTCGAATTTTAGCGATCGCCGGGGTTGGTAAACGCGGGTGTGCCCGGCCTAGTAGCGGACCCGGAACGGGCCAAAGACCGGTTCGGCCGGCTCGAGCACCTTGACGCTTTCCACCGAAGAGTGCCGCGGCCCCTCCTGGCAGGCGTCGAGCATTGTTTCAACCGCTTCGGCCGAGCCGCTGAAAACCGCCTCCACGTCGCCGTCGTCGCAATTGCGCACCCAACCGGAAAGGCCGAGCGCGGTCGCGCGGCGCTCCGCCCAGGCGCGGTAGCCGACGCCCTGGACGAAGCCGGAAATGCGGACGCGGACGGAACGGGTCTCGGCCATGGGCGGGCCTCAGGCAAACTCCATGATGACGGCGTCGACCGCCAGGCTGTCGCCGGGCTTCGCAAGGATGCGCGCGACCGTCGCGCGGCGCTCGGCGCGAAGCACGTTCTCCATCTTCATCGCCTCGACGGTGGCGAGCGTCTCGCCCGGCGCGACGGTCTGCCCCTCCGCGACGGCGATCGACACGACGAGGCCGGGCATCGGGCAAAGCAGCGTCTTTGCGGTGTCGGCCTCCGTCTTCTCCGGCATCATCGCGGCAAGCGCGGCGGTGCGCGGCGTCATCAGCCGCGCGCCTGCCAAGACGCCGCGCCGCGACACCTTGAGCGACGCGCCGACGCGCTCGACCTGCGCGATGACGTGCGCGCCGGCGACCGTCCCGCGCCAAACGCGCTCGCCCGGGCGCCAGTCCGTCTCGACGCGAACGCCGTTTGCGTCGCCGATCGCAAGTTCGAACGCGCCCGGCTCCGGCCCCGGTTCCACGCGGATCTTCGATTGCTCGCGGCCGAGCGCGATCACCCAATCGGCCAAGAGCGCTGGCGTGCGCGCGCGCCCTTCGGACGCCGCGCGGCGATGAGTTCCGCCGATGCCGCGACCGCGGCAAGGATCGTGTGCTCCGCCGCGCTCGGCGTCGCGCCGCGGAAGCCGTCGGTAAACTCCTCGGCGATGAAGGCGGTGGAGAGCCGCCCCTCGCGCCAGCGCGGATGTGCCATCAACGCAGCGAGAAAAGGGATGTTGTGGCGGATGCCGTCGATGGTGAAAGAGTTGAGCGCGTCGGACATCGCGTCGACCGCCGTGTCGCGGTCCGGCGCATGGGTGCAGAGCTTGGCGATCATCGGGTCGTAGAAGACCGATACCTCGGAGCCCTCCACGACGCCGCTGTCGACGCGTATCTCCGCTGCCCCGTCCCGTTCCGCCGCGGGCTCGCGGTAGCGCGTGAGCCGGCCGGTCGACGGCAGGAACTCGCGGAACGGGTCTTCGGCGTAGATGCGTGCCTCGATCGCCCAGCCGTCCATGCGGACGTCGCTCTGGCGAAGTCTGAGCTTCTCTCCGGCTGCGATACGGATCATCGCCTCGACCAGATCGAGCCCCGTGACGAGCTCCGTCACCGGATGCTCGACTTGGAGCCGCGTGTTCATCTCCAGAAAATAGAAGTCGCGCTGCGGCCCGACGATGAACTCCACCGTGCCGGCGCTTTGGTAGCCGACGGCCTTGGCGAGCGCGACCGCCTGCGCGCCCATCGCTGCGCGCGTCGTCTCGTCGAGGAACGGCGACGGCGCCTCCTCCACGATCTTCTGGTTGCGCCGCTGGATGGAGCATTCGCGCTCGCCGAGATGGATGGCGTTGCCGTGCGCGTCAGCGAGCACCTGGATCTCGATGTGGCGCGGCTCGGCGATGAATTTCTCCAGGAACACGCGATCGTCGCCGAACGAGGAGCGCGCTTCCGAGCGCGCGCGCTCCAGGCCTTCGCGAAGCTCCGTGTGGTTGTTGGCGACGCGCATCCCCTTGCCGCCGCCGCCGGCGGAGGCTTTGATCATCACCGGGTAGCCGATTGCGTCGGCGATCTTCAGCGCCTCGCCGTAATCCGCGATGACGCCGAGATGCCCAGGCACGGTGGCGACGCCGGCTTTGGCCGCCGCCTTCTTCGATTCGATCTTGTCGCCCATCGCCTCGATCGCAGCGACGGGCGGCCCGATGAAGACGATGCCCGCAGCATGAAGCGCGCGCGGAAAGGCCGGGTTCTCCGAAAGAAAGCCGTAGCCCGGATGCACCGCATCCGCGCCGGTCTCCTTCGCCGCCGCGACGATCTTCTCGATCGAAAGATAGCTCTCGGCCGCCGCAGGCGGGCCGATCGCCACCGCCTCGTCCGCCATCTCCACATGCAGCGCGTTGCGGTCCGCCTCCGAATAGACGGCGACGGTCGAAATCCCCATCCGCCGCGCCGTGCGGATCACGCGGACTGCGATCTCGCCCCGATTGGCGACGAGGATCTTCTTGAACATGCCGGACGCTCGCTCCCGGCCGAAGCTCTAGGCGGCGCTGCCGACGGCCGCAAGCGCGTCCGCTACGGCATGGGCGGCGCTCTTTCCGCCACGGGCATCTTGCCGAAGCTGCTCTCGCGCCAGAACACGTAGGCGCCGGAGCCGACGACGATCGCGATCCCGAACCATTTGAGAAGGCTCGGGAAATCGCCAAAGACCGCGTAGCCAAAGAGCGACGCGAAGACGATCTCGACATATTGCATCGGCGCGATCAGCGACGAAGGCGCAAGCCGCGAAGCCTGCACGAAGAGAAGGTGCCCGGATGTCCCGAGCACGCCCATCAGGAGGAGGAACAAGACCTCGCGCGTTCCGACCGGCGAAGGCGAGAGCTCCGGAACGCCGACGAGCCAGCCGACGCCAAGCACGACGGTCAGCACGAGCAGCGCCGAGATGCCGGCGGTGAACTGCATGGTGAGCGGCGTATCGTGCGCCGAAAGGCGCCGGTTCAAGAGCGCGTAGACCGCGAACAGCCCGCCGCCGAGCGCCGGGACGAGCGAGATCGGCCCAAACACGTTCCAGCTCGGCTGCACCACGATGAGGACGCCGACGAAACCGGTCGCGACCGCGATCCGCCGCCGCCAGCCGACATGCTCCTTTTCGACGACGGCGGAGAGGATGGTGAGGATGAACGGCTCGATGAAGAAGATCGCAAGCGCGTCGGCGATCGGCATGAACTTGATTGCAGCGAAAAACATGGTGCTCGAACCCGCGATCAGCGTCCCGCGCACGACATTCGGCCAAAGACGCTTCGGCACGAGTCCGCCGACGCCCTGGAAATAAAGCAGGAAGGGCAGCGTGAAGAGCGACTGCAGGAAGAAGCGCGCCCAAGCGATGGCGCCCGGCGAAAGCGTATCGGAGATGTATTTGGCGACCGTGTCCTGCCCCGGTAGCAGGATCATTGCGCCGACGACGAGCGCGAGCCCGCGCATGATTTCGCGCGGGTCGTCGGCGCGAAGCGAGGCCGAAAGGGAGGCGTTCATCGCGCCTGCATGGCGCCGAACGCGGTCTCCGGCAAGACCCGCGGCGCGGCCCCCGACAACGCAACGGCGATTGACAGCGCCGGGCTGCGGGCCTTCCTTGCGTGAACAGCCCGGATCGCAAAAGGACCCCGCCCGTGAACATGCTCGCCCGACTTTTCGCTCCGCTCGCCCTTGTCGTCCCGCTTGCCGGCGCGCCGGTCACCGCCGGAGCCGAAGAGCTTTGGATGACGCTTCCCGAAGAGCCGCCGATGCCGAAAGCGTCGGAGACAGGCGCCGCGGACGTGAACGGCATCAAGCTCTATTACGCCGTTTACGGGTCGGGCGAGCCGCTCCTGATGCTGCACGGCGGCCTCGGCCATTCCGACGTCTGGGGCGCGCAGATTCCTGCCTTCGCGGAGAAATACAAGGTGATCGCCGTCGATAGCCGCGGGCACGGAAGAAGCACGCGCGACGACCAGCCGTTCGGCTACGACCTCATGGCCGACGACGTGGTCGCGCTCCTGGACAAGCTCGGCATCGACAAGGCTTCGATCGTCGGCTGGAGCGACGGCGGCATCATCGGCCTCGACATCGCCATCCGTCATCCGGAGCGGCTCGACAAGCTCTTCGCCTTCGGCGCGAACTACAACCTCTCCGGCCTGAAGGACGACATCGACAAGAATCCGACCTTCAACGCCTACATCGAACGCGCCGGGAAGGACTACGCGCGGCTGTCGCCGACGCCGAAGGACTTCGACGCTTTCGTCGAGGCGATCGCGGCGATGTGGTATTCGCAGCCGGATTTCTCAAAAGAGCAGATGATGGGGATCAGGGCACCGGTCGCCATCGCCGACGGCGAGCACGACGAGGCGATCCGCCGTGAGCATACCGAGGAGATGGCTCAGCTCATCCCGGGCGCCAAGCTCGTCATCCTGCCGAATGTCAGCCACTTCGCGTTCTGGCAGGACCCGGCGCTCTTCAACAAGGCCGTGCTCGAGTTTCTCGCCGGAAGCTGAGCGCGGGCCGGTAAGCGCCAGCCCCTGGGGTACTGCCCTAGGCGGCCTTCGCCAGCGTTTCAGCCACCTTCCTGGCGACGTCGCTCGCTTCGGGCTGGACCAGGGCGGCCATTGCGGCGCGCGCCATCAGCTCAGCCCAGCGCGGGTCGCGCCGCTGCAGGTAGGTGTCGATGAGGAAAACCAGGTCGAGCTGGTCGCCGCTCGGCGCACCGCCCTCGAACACCATCTGCTCCAGCCTCGCCACTTGATCCTGCGAGATCGCGCGGGAGGCGCGCACGTCCATGAGGAGATCGGACGCCAACATGATTTGCCTCGGTAGGTTCACGCTTTCTAACTCTCGACAATCTAATGCGGTGCGATTGCTTTCTTTTCACGTAAACTGGCGGCAAGGTTAGCGATGGGTTATCAAGCGGCGCGCTCAAGCCTTGCCGGCTGCCGCGGGCGCCGGTCGATCGGGACGGAGCGTTGCCCGATCGCCACGCCCAGAAAGGCCATATTTCTGATATGTTTGAGGCTTCGGGAACCGAGAACCCTGGGCGGGACGTGATGCAGACTTTCCACATCGAGATCGTCAAACCCTCGCATTACGACCGCCAGGGCTATGTCATCCAATGGGCGAAGGCCTGGATTCCTTCGAATTCCATGGCCTGCCTCTATGCGATTGCGCAGGATTGCGCCGAGCGAAAAGTGCTCGGCGACGACGTGGCGATCGAGGTCGACGCCTACGACGAGATGAACACCCGCCTGCCGCTCGACAAGATCGCGGCGAAGATCAAGCAGCCCAACCATTCCGGCATCGTGTGCCTGGTCGGCGTCCAGTCGAACCAGTATCCAAGAGCCATGGCGATCGCCCGCCGCCTCCGTGCAAAGGGCATCGCCGTGGCGATCGGCGGCTTCCATGTCTCCGGCTGCATCTCGATGCTGAAGGAGCTGACGCCCGAGCTGAAAGAGGCGGTCGACCTTGGCATCACGCTCTACGCAGGTGAGGCCGAGGAGCATTTCCAGGAATTCCTGCAGGACGTGCACGCCGGCAAGGCGAAGCCGATCTACAACTTCATGCACGATCTGCCGAACCTGCAGGGTCAGACGATCCCCTACCTGCCGCAGCGCCTGGTGAAGCGCTACGACGGCGTGCTGTCGTCCTTCGACGCCGGCCGCGGCTGCCCGTTCCAGTGCTCGTTCTGCACCATCATCAACGTGCAGGGCCGCAAGTCGCGCTGGCGCGATGCCGACGACATTGAGCGGATCGTGCGCGAGAACGCGGCGCAGGGCATCTCGCACTTCTTCATCACCGACGACAACTTCGCCCGCAACAAGAACTGGGAGCCGATCTTCGACCGGCTGATCGAGCTGCGGGAGAACGCGGGGCTCGAGATCACCTTCCTGATCCAGGTCGACGTGCTCGCGCACCTGATCCCGAACTTCATCGACAAGGCGGCGCGCGCCGGTTGCCAGTTCTGCTTCATCGGGCTCGAAAGCATCAATCCGGACAACCTGGTTCACATGAAGAAGAACCAGAACCGCATCACCGAGTACCGCAAGATGTTCCAGGCCTGGAAGGAGGCCGGGATCGTCACCTATGCGGGATTCATCATGGGGCTCCCCGGCGACACGCCGGCCTCCATCAAGCGCGACGTCGAGATCGTCCAGCGCGAGCTTGCCGTCGACGTCCTCGAATTCACCGTGCTTGACGCCGCTTCCGGGCTCTGAGGACCACAAGGTTCTCTACGAGAACGGCACCTGGATGGATCCGGACCTCAACAAATACGACATCGAGAACGTGACGACCGCGCATCCGAAGATGACGACCGCCGAGTGGCAGCAGACCTATTTCGACGTCTGGGACTGGTACTACACCGACGAGCATGTCGAGCGCCTGATGCGCAGGAACATCGCCTACGGCATCAAGCCGGTGAAGATCTGGCGCGCGGTGCTGCAGATCTACGGGGCGATGACGTTCGAGAACGTGCATCCGCAGCAATGCGGCTATTTCCGCCTGAAGGACCGCCAAGAGCGGCGGCCGGAATTGCCGCGAGTCCCGGCGCTCCTCTTCTATCCGCGCTATGCTGTTGGAGACGCTGGTCAAATATGCGCGCTTCGCCGCCTACGGCTGGAAGATCGACCGGATACGCAAGCGGCTGCAGAAGGACCCGGCGAACAAGCTCTACCGCGACCTCGCCACGACCAGGGTTGTCGACGCGGAGGGCGAGCACCTTGAAATGTTCGAGCTGAACGATTCCGCCCGCGCCGCCGTGGATAAGGCAAAGAAGCAAGCCGAACAGCGCAAGCAGCGCCATGTGGCCCACGCGCACGACGACGAGGAGGCGCTGCACATCGAGGCGGCCGAATAGCCGCCGCCCTTCCCGCGCTCCTCAGGACAGCCGGGCCGTCGCTCCTGACAGAATGCTGTCAGGAGGACCGTGGCATTGTTCCCCCTGCCGGCATCAGCCGAAGAGGAGAGCGCCATGGCGATCAAGGGAAGCTGTCACTGCGGCGCGACGCAGTTCGAGGTGAGCGCGGCGCCTGAGAGCGTCACCCGCTGCACCTGCTCCTTCTGCTCAAAGCGCGGCGCGCTCTGGGCCTATTATTCTCCGGCCGAGTTCAAGCTCCTGACCGCGCGCGACCGTGTCTCCACCTATCAGTGGAACACCTACACCGGCCACCATCATTACTGTGCGATCTGCGGCTGCGGCACCTACAGCGAGAGCCCGGACTGGAGCACGGGGAAGCCCGACTTCGATAACCCGAGGATCGGTGTGAACGCGCGGCTCTTCGACGATTTCGACCTCGACGCAATCGAGGTCGTGACGATCGACGGCAAGAACCTCTGGTAGACCGGGTCGAGCTCGAAGCCGTCAGCGGCAGCCGTTCGCCGTTTCCGCCTGAACGATGGCGTTGACGTTGTGGCGTTCGATGGTGCTGAGCTTCACCTTCGATTGGTTCCTGACCCAGCAGTCGGAATTGTCGAAGGCCGCGCGCGCACGCGCGGTTTTGAAGCAATAGCCGTTCTCGTCGTAGATGCGGTTGCGCACGTACCAGAGATTCTCGCAAGACAGATCCTCGAGATCGTAGACGCTGTAGGAATCGCTGTCGGTGCAGCCGATGTTCTCGAAGCAATCGGCATAGGCCGGCGCGCTCACCGCCGACACGGCAAGCAGCATTCCGGCGGCGATTCCGGCCTGCACAAAGAAACCGGCCAAGTTCATGGATGCCTCCCAAATCCCGGATGAGCCGGGCGGCGGCAAATCTACCACTGCGCCGAGCGATTGTCGTGCCGACGTCGACGCACCCTAGAGAGGAATATTATCGTGCTTTTTCCATGGGTTAGCCAGATCCTTCGATGCGCAGCAGCCGGAGCGCCCGCGCCACGCGAAGCCGCGTCGAGTGCGGCATGATCACGTCGTCGATGTAGCCGCGCTCCGCCGCCACGAACGGGTTCAGGAAGCGCGCCTCGTATTCCTTCGTGTGCTGCGCGATCTTCTCCGCGTCCGCCGCGTCGGCGCGGTGCAGGATCTCCGCCGCGCCCGCGCGCGCCCATCACCGCGATCTCGGCGCGTCGGCCAGGCGTAGTTGATGTCGCCGCGCAGATGCTTTGAGGCCATGACGTCGTAGGCCCCGCCATAGGCCTTGCGCGTGATCACCGTGACCTTCGGCACGGTCGCCTCGGCATAGGCGAAGAGCAGCTTCGCGCCGTGCTTGATCAGTCCGCCGTACTCCTGCGCCGTGCCCGGCAGGAAGCCGGGCACGTCGACGAAGGTCAGAAGCGGGATCGAGAAGGCGTCGCAGAAGCGCACGAAGCGCGCGGCCTTGCGCGAGGCGTCGGCGTCGAGCACGCCGGCGAGCACCATCGGCTGATTGGCGACGACGCCGACTGTCCGCCCCTCGATGCGGCCGAAGCCGGTGACGATGTTCTTGGCATGCGCCGCCTGGATCTCGAAGAACGCGCCCTCGTCCACCGTCTTCCCGATCAGCTCCTTGATGTCGTAGGGCTTGTTGGCGGCGTCGGGGATCAGCGTGTCGAGCGACGGCTCCATCCGGTCCCATGGATCGCGCGTCTCGATCTCCGGAACCGGACCCTGGTTCGACGGCGGCAGGAAATCGAAGAGCCGGCGGATTTCAAGAAGCGTCTCGACGTCGTTGTCGAAGGCGCCGTCGGCGATCGAGGATTTGACCGTGTGCACCGAGGCGCCGCCGAGCTCCTCCGGCGTCACCGTCTCGTTGGTGACCGTCTTCACCACGTCCGGCCCGGTCACGAACATGTAGCTCGTGCCCCTCACCATGAAGATGAAGTCGGTCATCGCCGGCGAATAGACGTCGCCGCCCGCGCACGGGCCCATGATCACCGAAATCTGCGGGATGACGCCGGAGGCGAGCACGTTGCGCTGGAACACCTCGGCATAGCCGGCGAGCGAGGCGACGCCCTCCTGGATGCGCGCGCCGCCGGCGTCGTAAAGCCCGATGATCGGCGCCCGGTTCCGGAGCGCCATGTCCTGCACCTTCTGGATCTTCTCCGCGTGCGCCTCCGACAGCGAGCCGCCGAACACGGTGAAATCCTTGGCGAAGACGAAGGCCGGGCGGCCGTTGATGGTGCCCCAGCCGGTGACGACGCCGTCGCCGGGGATGCGCCGCTTGGCCATGCCGAACTCGGTCGCGCGGTGCTCGACGAACATGTCGAACTCCTCGAACGAGCCCTCGTCGAGGAGCACGTCGAGCCGCTCGCGCGCCGTCAGCTTGCCGCGCTTGTGCTGCTGGGCGATGCGCTCCTCGCCGCCGCCCTTCCGCGCCTCCTCGCGGCGCCGCTCGAGCTCGTTCAGAACCTCGCGCATGGGACATCGCCCCGATTCGCCCGCCCCAATGTGAAGGAGCGTGATAGCACGCGCGCTTCCCGCGACGGTAATCTCCGCCGGCCGCGACGGGGAGACGGGCATGCGAGGGATTTCCGGGACGACGATCGTGCTGCGCCTGGAGGGGCTGGCGCTCGCGCTCACATGCCTCTGGCTGTTTTCGCTCTTTCACCAGAGCTGGTGGCTCTTCGCCGTGCTGATCCTGGCGCCGGATCTGTCGATGCTCGGCTATCTCGCCGGACCGAAGGTGGGCGCTGCGATCTACAACGCCGTGCACAGCTGGGTCTTGGTCGTAGTGCTCTTCTTCCTCGCCTTCTATCCCGGAGGGGGCAGCCCTCTCCTGCTGTCACTTCCCTTCATCCTCGGCGCGCATATCGGCATCGACCGCGCGCTCGGCTTCGGCCTGAAGCACACAGTCGGCTTCAAGGACACGCATCTGGGGAGGTTGGGAAGAGCGGCGTGAGGTCCCTCCCCCCTTGCGGGGGGCGCTAACCGCGAAGCGCCAGCGCCGCCGCTTTGAAATCCTCGAAGCGCGCGGCGCGGCGCTGCATGGCCTCCGCGTCCGCGCCCCATTTCTCGATGTTCCAGTCCTCGTCGACATGCGCCGCGGCCCAGGCGGCTTCGACGTCGAGAGCGCCCCCGGCAAGCGCAAGCGCGATCAGAGCCGAGCCGGACAGCGTCGTCGCGAGGCTGAGCCCCGCAAGCCGGAACGGGTCGTCGTAGGCGTCAAGCGCTGCTGTGAGCGAGGCAAGCGTCGCCTCCGGCTGCGCGACATGCACGATTCCCTCGGCGAGCGCGAACCGGCCGAAGCGCCCCTCCGCCCAGGCGAGGATCGGGTCCCACGCCCCGCGCTGACGCAGGACCAGCCCCTCCGGCTCGCCGGCGCGGTAGCAGACGAGGTCGTTCCGCGCATAGGTGAGCACCTCCGCGCGCACCTCGGCGAGCCGCGCGGCGACGCCGTCGATGGCGCTGTTCGCGAGCCGCGTCACCGGCATCGAAGCCGGGTCGACGAACTCGCCCTGCCCCGTCCACTCCGCGGCGATCGCCTCCGCGAGGTGCGCGTGCGGGACGGCAAGCGGGCGGCGCGCGGGCGTCATGGCGCGTTTGCCGTCGAGGCGAAGGACATATCCGTCCTCCTCCGGCTGCATCGTGGCCTGGGCGTAGAAGCGCTTCGGCCGGACCGGCGCTGTCAGCCGACGCGCGGCTTCCATCGGGTTGCGACGAGCCTCGTCAGGCGGCGGCATCGGCGTCGGCCTCTTTGCGAGGAGTGGGCATCGGCGCCGGAGCGCGGTTCACGAGATAAATGCCTGAGGCGACCAGTAACAGCGCCAGCAGAAGGCGCAGCGACAGCGGCTCGTCCAGGAGCGCTGCCCCGAACGCAACGCCGAAAAGCGGCGTCAGAAATGTGAAGGCGGAAAGAAGCGAGGCCGGATATTCGCGTATCAGGCCGAACCACGCCACATAGGTGATCGCCGCAACCCACACCGCCTGGTAAAGAAACGCCGGGAGCACGGCGACGGTGCGACCGAGGTCCGCGCGCTCGCCGATCGCGACGGAGACGGCCAAGCCGATCACCACCGAAACGGCAAGCTGATAGAGCAGCGTCTTCTCTGCCGAGATCTCCTTCAGCACCGAGCCTTTGATCAGAACCGTGGTCGAGCCCCAGAGCACTGCGCCGAGCACGCAAAGCGCGTCGCCGAAGAGCGCGTCGCGCGATGGAAGCGAGAGCGCGTCGGAGAAGGCCAGCACCACACCGAGGAAAGCGAAGACGAGCCCGGCGAGCTTGCGCATGCCGAGCGGCTCGCCGAGGAAGAAGTGCCCGCCGAGCGCCACCACGAAGGGCGAGAGGTAGATCAAGATCACGCCGCGGGAGGCGGTCGTGTGCTGAAGTCCCCAAAAGATCGCCAGAAACTCCAGGCCAAAGAGGAGGCCGACAGCGAGGCCGGGCCAAAGCGACCCGTCCCGCACGAAGAGCCGCTTTCCGCGGAGCAGGCACCAGAGGAAAACCAGAGCGGCGGCGATTGCCGAGCGCGAGCCCATCTGCAGCGCCGGTGGGATCCCTGCGAGCGCCGCTTTTATCGCGACCTGATTGAGCCCCCAGGAGGCGCAAAGCACGACCAGCACGGCGGCGGCGCGAAGATCGAGCGCGGTCTTCATTGCTCCGCCTGAAGCGCTTCGCCGGCCTCTTCCCCGCTCCGCTCGTCGAAGCCGAGCACGGCGAAGCTCTGCTGCATGTGCGGAGGAAGCGGCGCCGTCACGTCGAGCGTGCCGCCCTTCGGATGCGGCAGCACGATGCGGCGGGCGAGAAGGTGCAGCCGGTTCTGGATGCCGCCCGGCAGCTCCCAGTTCTCCACGTTGAAATATTTCGGGTCGCCGATGATCGGATGCCCGATGAAGGCGGCGTGGGCGCGCAGCTGATGCGTGCGCCCGGTGATCGGTCGCATGACCAGGAAGGCGACCTTCTGCCCGGCCTGGTCGGCGAGGCGGTAGAGCGTGACGGCATGGTCGGCGCCGCGCTCGCCGTGCCCCGCGATCCGCATGCGCTCGCCTTTCTCGTCGCGCGCCAGGAAGGTCGAGATGCGGCCGTTCGCCGGCCGCGGCACGCCGGCAACGATGCGCCCAGTAGAGTTTCAGCGTCTCGCGCGCCTTGAAGGCCTCGCCGAGAAAGGCGGCGGCGGAGCGCGTGCGCGCGACGACAAGCACGCCGGCCGTGTCGCGGTCGAGCCGGTGCACGAGCCGCGGCTTGCGGCCATGCCGATCGGTGAAGGCTTCAAGCATCTGGTCGACGTGGCGCGTCACGCCGGAGCCGCCCTGCACGGCAAGCCCGTAGGGCTTGTTGAAGACGATGACGTCGGCGTCCTCGTGCAGGATCGTCGCTTCGAGCGCCTCGCGGTCGCCGACCTTGCGGAGCGGCGTCGGCTTCGCCGGCCGTGCGTCGCCGATGGCGAGCGGCGGAACGCGCACCGCCTGGCCCGCGGCAAGCCGCGCCGAAGCGTCGACCCGCGCGCCATCGACGCGCACCTGGCCGGAGCGGATGAGCTTCTGCAGATGGCCGAAGCCGAGGCCGGGATAGTGCAGCTTGAACCAGCGGTCGAGCCGCATCCCCGCCTCGTCGCGCTCGACCGTCTTTGTCTCAACATTCACGGGTCCGGCTCCGCGGGGGCTCAGGGCAAGGATTAGACTCGGCAAGGGCTTTCGTCATCCGCCCGCAGCGGGATTTGGCGCGCGACGGGCCATTGACCGCTCCCCGGCCTCCAAATAGGTTCGCTTTCGATGGGGATGGGGTTCCCCCGACAACCGCCGAAGAGGCTGATGACTCCTGCTGCGCCGGGCCGGCCGCCCTGCGGCTGCGGGAGATATGGTTCAAGCCCCCGCAAGCCGTTAGGGATTGTCGTCGCCCGCAAGGAAACACGGTTGGGCGAGGCGTCATGGAATCGGCAGTAGTTTATCTCTGGATCGCCATCGGCAGTGCCGTCGGCGGCGCGGCGCGCTACTTCTGCTCGGGCGTCGTGGCGCGGCTGATCGGCGAGACGTTCCCCTTTGGAACACTTGTCGTGAACGTTGTCGGCTCGTTCATCATCGGGTTCGTCGCGGTGCTGACCGCGCCCGACGGGCGCTTCTCGTCGGCTCGACCACGCGGCTCGGCATCATGGTCGGCTTTTGCGGCGGCTACACGACGTTCTCGTCGTTCAGCATCCAGACGCTCAACCTTCTGAACGACGGGCAATATCTCTACGCCGGCGCCAACACGCTTCTCTCCGTCGTGCTCTGCCTCGCGGCGGTCTGGGCGGGAAGCGCGATCGCC
Organism: uncultured Alphaproteobacteria bacterium; assembly: GCA_963778625.1. Classification (GTDB taxonomy): domain Bacteria; phylum Pseudomonadota; class Alphaproteobacteria; order Rhizobiales; family Afifellaceae; genus DASWJZ01. The sequence continues at coordinate 21,017 of CAVZVB010000001.1, read as the reverse complement.
TCGAACATCAACGCTGTCGGATGGATCTGACCATGCAGGTACCTCGCAACGCCGTTCTCCTGCGCATCTTCCTCGGCGAAGACGACAAGCACGGCAACCTGCCGCTCTACGAGGCGATCGTCTTGAAGGCCCGCGAGATCGGCCTCGCCGGCGCCACGGTGCTCCGCGGCCCGCTCGGCTTCGGCCATTCGAGCCACATCCACACCGCGAAGATCCTGCGGCTCTCGCAGGACCTCCCCTTCGTGATCGAGATCGTCGATGCGCCGGAGAAGATCGACGCCTTCCTGCCCGCGCTCTCCGAGATGATGGGAAGCGGCCTGGTCACGCTGGAGAAGGTGAAGGTGCTCCAATACGGCGACGAGAAGAACGCCGCCAAGGGCTAAGTTCGTCAGACCAATCCTGCTGCCCCGAGTGCGGCGCCGATCGCCAGCAAAATGAGCGGATGGATGCGGGTCAGGTAGACCGCAGCGGCGGTCGCGAGCGTGATCGCCACCGCCACGATGCCGGTGTCTGCGGCGCGGGCGAGCACATAGGCGCTCGCCGCCACGAGCCCGACAGTGATCGGCGTGATGCCTGCCTGAATGACGATCCGCCAGCGCGCATAGCGGAATCGGTGCCAGATGCGCCCGGCAAAGAAGGCAAGCACGCTCGCCGGCCCGATCATCGCCAGCGTCGCGGCCAGCGCGCCGGGGAACCCCGCGACCTCCCAGCCGATCAGCGTGACGAGGATGGCATTCGGCCCCGGCGCCGCCTGCGCGATAGCGAAGAGGTCGGCGAAGCGCTGGTTCGTCATCCAGCTGTGCACGTCGACGGCTTGCCGGTGCATCTCCGGGATCGCCGCATTCACCCCGCCGATCGCGAAGACAGAAAGGATCGCGAAATTCAGGAAGAGCGCGGTGAGCGGCGAGTCGTCCTCGCTCATGCGGTTCTCCGCCAAGCGAGGGCGACGCTGATCGGCGCAAGGATCAGGACCGCGACGGGAAGCGGGACGCGGACAATTCCGACCACAGCGAAAGTCAGCACGACGAAAAGGAGCGGCACGACCGCCCGCTTCACGACGAGCGGTTCGAGTAACTTCGCCCCCATCGCGACGATCAGCCCGACGGCGCCGGCGGCGAGCCCGGCAAGGGCGCCGTGAACGCGCTCTACCTCCGCGTAGCGCAGGTAGAGCGCGCCGGCGAGGATCACGACGGCGATCGGTGCGGCCATCAGACCGACAATCGCGACGGCGGCGCCGAGCGGCCCACGGAAGCGCCCCCCAACGATGACAGCGACGTTGATGATGTTGCCGCCGGGCAGAAACTGGCCGAGCGCAAGGACTTCGGTGAATTCGTCGGCGCTCAGCCAGCGGCGCTGCTCAACCAGCATGCGCCGCGCCCACGGCAGCACGCCGCCGAAGCCCATCACCGCGATCCCCGCAAAGGCGAGAAAGAGGTCGAGGAGGTGGGGCTTGCTGTCGTTCGGGTCGGTGTCGGCGGGAGGAGACATCGGTATACAGGCGCCATGTCTATCCGCGCCGGCGGCGGCACTCAATCGAAAGTCGGCACGGCCCTCAGCGCTGCGACATAGTCCTGCGGCAAGTTGTGCGCGACCGCCCCGTCGATGAGCTGCTGCCGATAACGCACGGAAGTCAGCCCAGCGTCCGGGCTGGACGGGTCCGGCACCGCAACATAGGTGCGGGCGGAGATCGCCGCAGCGTCCACGAGCACCTCCACGCGGATCAGGTCGTAGCCGTTCTCCGCGTGGCCCTCGGCGATATGTCCCTCAAACGGGTGCAGGCAGGCCCAGTCCTCCGGCGTCATGTCGTAGACGACCCCCCAGACATGTGCGCCGGGAAACGCCTCGATGCTCGCCACCGCATGCTTGCGGCGCGGCGACCAACGCGGGAAATGCAGGCGGTAGCCGGAAAGAAACCCTGCTCCGCGCGCCCGCGAGCGCACACAACGCTCCCGCATCTGCGTCGGGTCCATGTTCGACCCGTAGGCGAAGTAGATCGCTTGTGTCTTCATCGAGGAGTTCGCACACTTGAACGTAAGGGACCTTCCACATAGATTGCCTTCAAATACCGGACGGTCTGGCTTATGTCGCTGGTCTTGGAGCCTTCTGCAAAGAACCACACCGAGCGCGCCAGTGCGGCGTCCCGATCACGCGAAGCAATTGCGTGGTGGGTCGCCGGACTGTCGATCATGCTTAACATCGCATATTCCGCCGGCTTCTTCGAATATTCAGACCCGCGCTACGCCTTGCACTATCTGGACCGGGGCGTTCTTGTACAGGCGGTTGTCGTCGCATTCGCTGTGGTGATCGGACTCTGGTTCTACTTCGGTCACAAGATTGCGCGGGACCGGGCACAGATCGAGATCGAGCAGCATCGGGGGCGCGAGATAGAGGTTCGATTGGAAGAGCAGCTCCGCTCCCTCGACCTGAAGTGAGGGTCTCGTCGGCCGCAGGACATGAGCGCTAGAGGTCACTGGCCCGACTTCTCCGACGACGCGGTTCTCAATGACTGGTTTCTTGAGAACATATGGCGTCGGAATTCACTGCCATCAGACGGCCGCGCCCTCGCCCAGCTCGTCGAAGAGGCACGTTTGGCGCGAAACGAGATCGACGTCCGGCTTGTGTCGCTGGGAGACCGCAAGATTGATGCCGTGCTGTTCTGGCTCGGCCTCGCCAGCGGTGGGGTCGGAGTCGCGCTGCTGGCCGCAACGCCTGCCGCCATCCCCGCAGCCGTAATCCTGTACGGCGGCGGCGCGTCCACTCTCGGAGGATTTGGTCTGGGCCTTGCGGGCGGCCTGCGAAGGGGAATGCTCTCAGAAGAGACTAAGCAGCTTCGCGAGCGTTCGCACGACTTGACCAGGTTTCAAGAACAGCTCAACAGGGCGCTGTTCCAATTGCAGGTACAGCGTCGCTGAGGGCCGGAGAATTTCGTCCGACGTCACTTGCCGCTTCGTTCCCGCCGGAGCCGCTCCCATTCCGCGAGCCGCTCAGAGATGCGCTTTTCGTAGCCGCGCTCGGTCGGCCGGTAGAATTCCTCCCGCGCCATCGCGTCGGGAAAGTAGCTCTGCCCTGAGAACGCGTCTTCGGCATCGTGATCGTATTCGTAGCCGGCGGCGTAGCCTTCGGCCTTCATGAGCTTGGTCGGGGCGTTCAGGATGTGCTTCGGCGGCGGCAGCGAGCCGTGCTCCTTCGCCGCCCGCTTCGCAGCGCTGAAGGCCGAGTAGAGCGCGTTCGATTTCGGCGCGACGGCGAGATAGACGCAGGCCTCGGCGAGCGCCAGCTCGCCCTCCGGCGTGCCGAGCATGTGATAAGCCTCCTTCGCGGCATTCGTCACGACCAGCGCGTTGTGGTCGGCGAGCCCGATATCCTCCACCGCCATGCGGATCATGCGGCGGGCGAGATACATCGGGTCCTCGCCGGCATCGAGCATGCGCGCGAGATAATAAAGCGCCGCCTGCGGGTCGGAGCCGCGCACCGATTTATGCAGCGCGGAGATGAGGTTGTAGTGCCCGTCCTGGCTCTTATCGTAGATCGGCGCGCGCCGCTGAACGATATCCATCAGCCGCGCCGCGTCGAAGGTCTCGCCCTCGCGCGCGGCGCGCCACACCTCCTCGGCGAGCGTCAGCACGGCGCGCCCGTCGCCGTCGGCAAGGCGGACGAGAACCTGCCGCGCCTCTTCGTCGAGCGGCAGCTTACGCTCTTCGATCTCCTCCGCGCGGAGAACGATCTTCTCAAGCGCCTCCGCGTCGAGCGGCTTGAAGACGAGAACGCGGGCGCGGGAAAGAAGCGCGGCGTTCAGCTCAAACGACGGGTTCTCGGTGGTCGCGCCGACGAGCGTCACCGTGCCGTCCTCCATGACGGGCAGGAAGGAATCCTGCTGCGCGCGGTTGAAGCGATGGATCTCGTCGACGAAGAGGAGCGTCCCCTTCCCTACCTCACGTTTGGCACGCGCCTCCTCGAAGATCTTCTTCAGTTCCGCGACGCCGGAATGGATGGCGGAAATCTGCTGGAACTCGAGATCCGTCTCCTTGGCGAGAAGCCGCGCCACGGTTGTCTTGCCCGTGCCAGGCGGCCCCCAGAAGATGAGCGAGCCGAGCGAGCGCGTGGCGAGCATGCGCGTCAGCGCGCCGTCCGGCCCGATCAGCGCCTCCTGCCCGACGATCTCGGAGAGGGAGCGGGGCCGCAGCCGGTCGGCAAGCGGGCGCGGAGCGTCGCGGTCGAGACCCGACGCCTCGAACAGGCTTTTCGTGCCCTTGGTCCGGCTCACGCTCGACCCGTCTCAGCCCCCGATGACGAGATTGGATACGCGGCCGTCACGGCTGAACTTGATCCGCCAGAGCCGGCTGTCCACCTCGACGAGCTTTACAAGCTGCTCCGCGGTCGTCACGTCCTTGCCCTGCGCGCCGAGCACGACGTCGCCCTTCTGGAAGCCCACGCGCGCGGCCGGCGACATCGGCTCGATGTCGACGATGACGGCGCCCTGCTCCGCGCCGCGGATGCGCATGCGGTCGGCGAGCGAGGCATTCAGGTCGGCGACGACGGCGCCGGTCAGCGGACTGCGTCCGCCAATCAGCGTCAGGTCGGATTCGCTGAGCTGCGGCTCGGCTTTCGCGACGACGTTGACGGCGCTTTCCCGGCCGTCGCGCCACACCGACAACGCCACCGAATTGCCAATTCCCGCGACGGCGATCCGATAGTCGAAGGACGCCGCATCGGCGACCTCGCGCCCGCCGGCCTTCAGGATCAGGTCGCCGACCTTGATGCCGGCCTTCTCGGCGGGCGAGCTCGCGTCGACATGCGTAACGAGCGCGCCGCGCGGGGCCGAAAGCCCGAGCGACGAAGCGATCTCCGGCGTGATGTCTTGGCAGACCACGCCGATCCACGGCCGCGCCACCGACTTCGAGCCGGCGACCGCCTGCTGAACGACGGTGCGCACCATGTCGGAGGGAATGGCGAAGCCGATGCCGATCGAGCCGCCGGTGCGCGAATAGATCGCCGTGTTGATGCCGACGACCTTGCCGTCCATGTCGACGAGCGGCCCGCCGGAATTGCCGGGATTGATGGCGGCGTCGGTCTGGATGAAGAAGCCGAAATCGTTGATGCCGATATTCGTGCGCGCAACGGCGGAGACGATGCCGCTCGTGACCGTCTGGCCGACGCCGAAGGGGTCGCCGACGGCAAGCACGAGGTCGCCCACTTCAAGCGCGTCGGAATTGCCGAGTTCGAGCACCGGGAAGATCGCCGGCATTCTCGATCTTGAGGATGGCGATGTCGGTGCGCTCGTCCTTGACGAGAATCGTCGCCGGAAGCTCGCGCCCGTCGGAGAGCGCCACCTTGATGTCGGTTGCGTCGCCGACGACGTGGTTGTTGGTGACGATGACGCCGCTCGGGTCGACGATCACGCCGGAGCCGAGCGACGAGCGCTGGCGCTCCTGCGGGCCGCCGAAAAGGCCGCCGCCGAAGAAGCGCTCGAAGAAGGGATCGCCCTCGAACGGCGAGCGCACCTGGACATGCGACGTGGCGTAGACGTTGACCACGGCCGGGGCGACGCGCTTCACGATCGGCGCGAAGGAGAGCCGGATCGCCTCGCGGCTGTCCGGCACAGCGTCCTGCGGCGCTGCCTGGCCGGCGACGGGCTTGATCTGCTGCTCGGGGCTCCGGATGGCAGGCGCCGCAATCGGCGCAGCATTCGCCGAAGCGCCGGCGAACGCCGTCTCGAGCTCATGTCTTTGCGGCAGTAAAAAAGCGGCGCCGGCGATTGCGGCAATCACCAGAGCCGTGACGAGGCCGACGCTTCGTCGCATCCCGCTTCCTCCCAGAGATTCGGCGCCTCCCCAAGCCCAACCGAGATAGGCGGGACGGAGCGGAACGGCAAGGCGGCCTTTGAACGCGGCGCCAGTTCAGGAGCGCGCAAAGGAAAGGCGGCCGAAGCCGCCGTCTTCAGTCCGGGCGAGCCCGGCGGCGAAGGAGTAGGCAATGCGCTCATGGAAGCGTTTGTCAAACCGGCCGAGGCTCACGCCTTTGCCGCGGTGAAGATATTGATGCGCGCCGGAATACGGATTCCGTCGTCGACGACATATTTGCCGAGCACTTGCGCGATCCGCCGGCCGATCTCGGCCGTATCCTCCGGACCGCCCTCGAGCAGGCGCAAGATGCGGGCGGCGGGACCGACCACGATAGCAAGGTCGACAGCGGCGGTGAGGCCGCCGGGATGGAACAGGTCAACGTCTTCCGTGCTCGCCGCGCAGTCGGCAAAGCCGGCGCTCCTCAGGATGTCGAGGACATAGTCGGTTTCCGCGAAGGCGAGCGCGCCGGGGGCGCGCGGCTCCGTCGCCGGCGGTCTCCCGAGCACGGATGCCGCGGCCTCCGCCGTCAGGTTGAACCAGGGGTTCGCCGCCGCTTCTGCCCAGGTGGCGAGCACCATGCGCCCGCCGGGGCGCAGAGCCGAAAGAAGATTGCGGTAGCCGGCGACGGGGTCGGCGAAGAACATCGCACCGAAGCGCGACGTCAAGAGGTCGAAGGCTCCGGGCTCGAAGGCATGCGTCTGCGCATCCGCCAGGAGAAATTCGACGTGGCTGAGGCCGGCTTCCTCTCTTCGCTTCTTGGCACACTCGAGCAGCGCGCGCGATATGTCGACGCCGAGGATCGAACCACCCGGCACGACCGCTGGTGCGAGCGCGAGGCTGGTCGCGCCGGCGCCGCAGCCGAGATCGAGCACGCGCTCGCCGTTTGCCGGTCCGGCAACCGCAAGCACCCGCTCGCTAACGCCTCGAAGCATATGGTCGAGGCTCTCATGGAAGAGCGCCCACGTCCGGCCGACGTCGGAGTTCCAGTAGGTCTCCTGCGCCGCATTTGCGCCGCCGGATGCGGTCTCGGACATTGAACACTCTCCGTCGCTTTGCAGGCGGCAGGCTAGGCGGTCGGCGGGCCTGAAGCCAACCAGCAGGGGTGCGTACGCCGCGATTAACCCACCTCCCGCTCCTCGGCCTCGCGGCGGGGTCGACGGCAGAAAGAATATCCTACAAGAATATTTCGACGCATGCCGAGCGCGATAGGAAGGGAGGCAACATGGCGGATTGGGAGGCCCGGCTCGACCGGGCGATGGACGAAGCGATCGCCTCAAACCGGATCGTCGGCGCGGTGCTGATCGTGCGGCGGCACGGCGAGATCGCCTATCGGCGGGCCGCGGGCATGGCGGATCGTGAGGCCGGACGCCCGATGCGGGAGGACGCGATCTTCCGCCTCGCCTCGGTCACCAAGCCACTTGTCGCGGCGACGGCGCTTGCAATGATCGAGCGCGGGACGCTGTCGTTCGAGCAGAAGGTGACTGACTGGCTCCCCGACTTCCGCCCGAAGCTCGAGGACGGCAGCACGCCGGACATCACCATCCGCCACCTGCTCACCCATACCGCGGGCTTCGGTTACCCAACGGGTGAGCCGAACGATCCCTATGTCGAAGCGAATATCTCCAGCGGCCTCGACGCACCTGGCCTCGGCATGGAGGAGAACCTCCGCCGCCTTGCGACGGCACCGCTCTTCTTCGCCCCCGGCAGCGCGTGGCGCTATGGCGTCAATCTCGACGTGCTCGGCGCCGTCATCGCAAGAGCCCATGGGGCGACGTTGGGCGAGGCCGTCTCCGCCTACGTCACCGGCCCGCTCGGCATGGTCGATACCGCGTTCGCCGTCACCGACCGCCGCCGGCTGTCGGCCGCCTATGCCGACAGCGAGTCCGGAGCGGTGCTGATGGACGATCCGCACACGATCACGTTCGGTCCGGGCACCGGCATGCGTTTCTCGCCCTCGCGGATATTCCGGCCCGAATTCGTTCCAGTCGGCGGGAGCGGGCATGGCCGGCACCGCTCCGGACTTCATGCGCTTCCTTGAAGCAATCGAAACTGGCGGCGCGCCGATCCTGAAGCCGGAGACGGTCGACCTCGCGCTGAAGAACCAGGTAGGCGCGCTGCGCGAGCCGGTGGAGCCCGGAAACGGCTTCGGGCTCATCTCAGGCATCGTGACCGACCCTGCGAAGGCCGGGCAGCCATATTCTCCCGGAACGGCACGCTGGGGCGGCGTCTACGGGCACGCCTGGTTCCTCGACCGGACAGCCGGCCTCGCGGTCATCAGCATGACCAACACCGCCCTCGAAGGCTGCCTGGGCCGCTACCGCGACGATATTGTCGACGCCATCTACGGCTGACGAAAAAGGCGGCCGGGGCCGCCCTTTGGTCTTGCGAAAATCGCCGTCCGGCTTACGCCGCAGCCTCTTCGGCCTCCGCCGCCTCGCGACGCGCGCGGTCGGCGGCGCCCTTCGCCTCTTTGTCGCGGTCGACGAACTCGATCACCGCGACCGGCGCATTGTCGCCGTGGCGGAAGCCGGCCTTCAGCACCCGCGTGTAGCCGCCGTTCCGCTCCTTGTAGCGCGGGCCGATGGTCTCGAAGAGCTTCTTGACCATCGCTTCGTCGCGCATGCGCGCCATCGCCAGCCGGCGCGCGGCGAGGTCGCCCTTCTTGGCCAGCGTGACGAGCTTCTCCACCACCGGGCGAAGCTCCTTCGCCTTCGGCAGCGTGGTGACGATCTGCTCGTGCTCGATCAGCGACGCCGCCATGTTGGCGAACATCGCCGTGCGGTGGCTCGAAGTGCGGTTCAGCTTGCGGCCCGCTTTGCCGTGGCGCATCGCCCTATCTCCCTAAATCCCCGACACGCCTCGGCGCGGGGCGAAACTCAATACTGGTCTTCGAAGCGCTTGGCGAGGTCCTCGATGTTGTCCGGCGGCCAGTTCGGCACTTCCATGCCGAGATGCAGGCCCATCGAAGCCAGGACTTCCTTGATCTCGTTCAGCGACTTCCGCCCGAAGTTCGGGGTGCGGAGCATCTCCGCCTCGGTCTTCTGGATGAGGTCGCCGATATAGACGATGTTGTCGTTCTTCAGGCAGTTCGCCGAGCGGACGGAAAGCTCCAGCTCGTCGACCTTCTTCAGAAGTGCCGGGTTGAACGCAAGCTCCGGCGTCGATTCCTCGACCGTCTCCTTCTTCGGCTCCTCGAAGGACACGAAGATCGAAAGCTGGTCCTGCAGGATGCGCGCCGCATAGGCGACCGCGTCGTCGGGAGTGACGGAGCCGTCGGTCTCGATCGAGAGCGTGAGCTTGTCGTAGTCGAGCACCTGGCCCTCGCGCGTGTTCTCCACGCGGTAGGAGACCTTCTTCACCGGCGAATAGAGGCTGTCGACCGGGATCAGGCCGATCGGCGCGTCCTCCGGGCGGTTGCGCTCGGCCGCGACGTAGCCCTTGCCGCCGCTGACGGTGAGCTCCATGCGGATATCGGCGCCCTCGTCGAGCGTGCAGATGACGTGCTCGGGGTTCAGGATCTCGATGTCGCCGACGGTCTGGATGTCGCCGGCGGTCACCTGGCCGGGTCCGGTCTTGCGCAAGGTCATGCGCTTCGGGCCCTCGCCGTCCATCTTCACGGCGATTTCCTTGATGTTGAGGACGATGTCGGTCACGTCCTCGCGCACGCCTGCGATCGAGGAGAATTCGTGCAGCACGCCGTCGATCTGTACGCTCGTCACTGCTGCGCCCTGCAGCGACGAGAGGAGGACGCGCCGAAGCGCGTTGCCGAGCGTCAGGCCGAACCCCCGCTCCAGCGGCTCCGCCACCATCGTGGCGACGCGACGCCGGTCCGAACCAAGCTTCACGTCGAGCTTGTTCGGTTTGATCAGGTCCTGCCAGTTCTTCTGGATAACCATCGTGCCTCTCAAGGATTGGACGCCGCTCGGATAGCGGCCCCGTGCGCCGCCGCCCCGGCGGCGCACCTATTGTTCGTTACTCAGACGCGCCGGCGCTTCGGCGGCCGGCAGCCGTTATGCGGGATCGGCGTCACGTCGCGGATCGTCGTGATCGTGAAGCCGGCCGCTTGCAGCGCCCTCAGCGCCGATTCGCGGCCGGAGCCGGGCCCGGAGACTTCCACCTCGAGCGTTCGCACCCCATGATCCTGTGCCTTGCGCGCTGCCGTCTCCGCGGCGATCTGCGCAGCGTAAGGAGTCGACTTGCGCGACCCCTTGAAGCCCATCGCCCCCGCCGAAGACCAGGCGATCGTATTGCCCTGAACGTCGGTGATGGTGATCATCGTATTGTTGAAGCTCGAAGCCACGTGGGCGATGCCCGACGTGATGTTCTTGCGTTCGCGCTTGCGGATGCGCGTTGCTTCTTTGCCCATCGTCTCGCTGGTCCTTCGGAAATTACTTCTTCTTGCCGGCGATCGGCTTCGCGGGACCCTTGCGGGTACGCGCATTGGTGTGCGTGCGCTGGCCACGGACCGGCAGGCCGCGGCGGTGGCGGAGCCCCCGGTAGCAGCCGAGGTCCATGAGCCGCTTGATGTTCATCGCGACCTCGCGGCGGAGATCGCCTTCCACAATGTACTCGCGGTCGATGGCTTCGCGGATCTGGAGCACTTCCGAATCCGACAGCTCGTTGACGCGCCGCGCGTCCGGGATGCTCACCTTCTGGATGATTTCCCTGGCCTTGGTCGGGCCGATTCCGTGGATGTACTGAAGCGCGATCACGACGCGCTTGTTCGTCGGAATGTTGACGCCTGCAATGCGTGCCAAGTTCTACTCCCTTTGCCGCGCCCGCCCGGCGCCATCGCCAAACCCGGCCGGAAACGCAAAAAGGCCGGTCCCGGACTGCTCGTAAGTCCCGGCACCGCTCCAAACTTTCAAGGATTGGTGCCGTTATTTAGTGTTTCGTCAGCTTCCCGTCAACTGCCTCCGGCCGCCGAATCGCCCGCCAAAGCCGCGGCAATCGCGCGCGTCACGGTGTCCACCTCGGCCATGCCGTCGACGCTCTTCAGCTGGCTTTTGCCCCGGTAATAGTCGATGAGCGGCGCGGTCTGCCCCCGGTAGGCGGTGAGCCTTATTTTGAAGGACTCAGGGTTGTCGTCGGCGCGCACCGGCTCGCCCCGCGCTTGCATGTCCTTCAGCCGCTTCGCGATCCGGTCGAGCAGGATGCCCTCGTCGACCCTCAATTCGACCACGGCGTCGAGCTTCAGCCCCCGCTCCGCCAGAAGCGCGTCGAGCTCCTCCGCCTGCTTCACGGTGCGCGGGAAGCCGTCGAGCACGAAACCGAGGCTGGCCTCGGGCGCATCCATGCGCTCCGCGATGATGCCGACGACGACCTCGTCGGGGACGAGCTCGCCGCGCGCCATGATATCCTGCGCCCGCTTCCCGATCGGCGTTCCCGCCTTGATCGCCGCGCGCAGCATGTCGCCGGTCGAAAGCTGCACGATGCCGTGCTTCTCGACGAGCCGCTGCGACTGCGTGCCTTTGCCTGCCCCGGGCGGTCCGAGGAGGATTACCCTCATCGCCGCCGGCCTCGAAGCTTCGACTTCTTGACCAGGCCCTCATATTGATGCGCGAGAAGGTGGCCCTGCACCTGCTGCACGGTGTCCATCGTGACGTTGACCACGATCAGGAGCGAGGTGCCGCCGAAATAGAACGGAATGCCGACGCGCGTGATCAGCGCCTCCGGCAGAAGGCAGACGACGACCAGGTAGATGGCGCCGAGCATCGTGATGCGGGTCAGCACGTAGTCGATATATTCGGCCGTGCGCTGGCCCGGCCTGATGCCGGGGACGAAGCCGCCGTGCTTCTTCAACTGGTCGGCGGTGTCCTTCGGATTGAAGACGACGGCTGTGTAGAAGAAGGCGAAGAACACGATCAGCGCGCCGTAGAGCAGCATATGCAGCGGCTGGCCGCTGCCGAGGAGCGACGTAACCGAGGTGAGCCAGCTCGGCCCCCGCCCGGCGGAGAACTGGGCGATCGTGATCGGGAGGAGCAGCAGCGAGGAGGCGAAGATCGGCGGAATGACGCCCGACGTGTTGAGCTTCAACGGCAGGTGCGAGGAATCGCCCTGGAACATGCGGTTGCCGATTTGTCGCTTCGGATACTGGATCAAGAGCCGCCGCTGCGCGCGCTCGACGAAGACGATGGCGGTCACAACGATGATCGCGAGCGCCGCGACGAAAAGGATGATCGGCGTCGACAGCGCGCCCTGCCGGCCGAGTTCGAGCGTCCCGGCGAGCGCGTGCGGGATGTTCGCCACGATGCCGGAGAAGATGATGAGCGAGATGCCGTTGCCGATGCCGCGCGCCGTGATCTGCTCGCCGAGCCACATCAGGAACATGGTGCCGCCGGTCAGCGTGACGACCGAGCTTATGCGGAAGAACCAGCCCGGATCGACGACGATGTTCGACGACCCCTCGAGCCCGACGGCAATGCCGTAGGACTGGAACATCGCCAGGACCACCGTCAGGTAGCGCGTGTACTGGTTGATGACCTTGCGGCCCTGCTCGCCTTCCTTCTTCAGCAACTCCAGCTGCGGGACGACCGCGGTCATGAGCTGCAGGATGATGGAGGCGGAGATGTAGGGCATGATGCCGAGGGCGAAGATCGCCATCCGCTTCACCGCCCCGCCGGAGAACATGTTGAACATTCCCAGGATGCCCTGGGACTGCTGCTCGAAGGCCTGGGTCAGCGCATCGAGGTTGATGCCGGGGAGCGGCAGGTAGGTGCCGAGCCTGTAGACGAGGAGCGCGCCAAGCGTGAACCAGATGCGCTTCTTCAGCTCCTCCGCCTTGGAGAAGGCGGCGAAGTTCAGGTTGGCGGCAAGCTGTTCGGCTGCTGAGGCCATGATCGCTCCTTAAAGCCCCGCTCCGACCCCCTCCGGTCAGGCACCGGCTTCCGCCGGTTCCGCCGCCTTGGGGAGCGTTACGGTTCCGCCCGCTTTCTCCACAGCTGCAATCGCCGGGCGGGAGGCCCCGGCGACATTCAGTATCAGCTTCGCCTTCGGCGCGGCGCCGCCGAGAAGCCGCACGCCGTCTTTTGCGCGCCTGATCACGCCGGCGGCCTTCAGCGCGTCCGCGTCGATCGTCTTGCCGGCATCGAGCTTGCCCGCCTCGATTGCCGCGGCGATGCGGTCGAGCCCGACCTCGACATAGACCTTGCGGAAGATGTTGGTGAAGCCGCGCTTCGGCAGGCGACGATGCAACGGCATCTGGCCGCCCTCAAACCCGTTGATGGCAACGCCGGAGCGCGCGGTCTGGCCCTTGCCGCCGCGCCCACCCGTCTTGCCACGGCCCGAGCCGATGCCGCGGCCGATTCGCTTGCGGCTCTTTAGGGCGCCCGGCCGGTCGGAAAGTTCGTTGAGCTTCATTGGGTTAGGTTCCGCACTCTGAATCGGTTTCTCAGGGCTCGTCGACGATACGGACGAGGTGATGCACCTTGGCGATCATGCCGCGCGTCGCCGCATTGTCTTTCAGCGTCGAGCGGCGGCGCAGCCGGTTCAGCCCGAGCCCGATCAGCGTCGCGCGCTGGTCGAAGCGGCGGCGGATCGGGCTGCCGATCTGCTCAACGACGATGGTCTTGCCGGTCATGGCGCCTGCCTCAACCTTCCGCCGCCGCAGCAGCGGCAGCGGCGTCGGCGTCGCGACGGCGCGCCTGCAGCGCCGACACCTTGATGCCGCGGCGCGCGGCGACGCCACGCGGGCTGTCCTCGTGCTTCAGGGCGTCGAAAGTCGCGCGCACCATGTTGTAGGGGTTCGAGGTTCCCATCGACTTCGCCACGACGTCCTTTATGCCGAGCGTCTCGAAGACGGCGCGCATCGGGCCGCCGGCGATGATGCCGGTGCCCGGTTCGGCGGCGCGCAGGATCACTTTGCCGGCGCCGTGGCGCCCGGCGACGTCGTGATGCAGCGTGCGGCCTTCGCGCAGCGGCACGCGGATCAGCCCGCGCTTCGCCGCCTCGGTCGCCTTGCGGATCGCCTCCGGCACTTCGCGCGCCTTGCCATGGCCGAAGCCGACCCGGCCGCGCTGGTCGCCGACCACGACGAGCGCCGCGAAACCGAAGCGCCGCCCGCCCTTCACCACCTTGGCGACGCGGTTGATGTGGACGAGCTTGTCGACGAATTCGCTATCGCGCTCTTCGCCGCGATCTCTGTCCCTGCCGCGTTCCCGCCGGCGTCCGTGCTCTGACATCGTAACCGTCCGTTCCTCAATATGGGTTTGGCCCCGCCCGAACGCGAGGTCAGAATTCCAGTCCGCCCTCGCGGGCCGCGTCGGCCAGCGCTTTCACGCGGCCATGATAGATATAGGAGCCGCGGTCGAAGACGACCTTGTCGACGCCGGCGGCCTTGGCGCGCTCGGCGACGAGCTTGCCGACTTCGGCGGCGGCGGCCTTGTCGGCGCCGGTCTTGAGCTTTTCGCGCAGCGGCTTCTCAAGGCTCGACGCCGCGGCGACCGTGTGCCCGCGCACGTCGTCGATGACCTGCGCGTAGATGTGCGAGGAGGAGCGGAAGACCGAAAGACGCGGACGCGTGCCGCCGCCCATCTTCTTCAGCGTCTTGCGCACGCGCACCGCGCGGCGCGCCGCTCCAGGTTTCTTCGTTGCCATGTCCCGACCTACTTCTTCTTGCCTTCCTTGCGGAAGACGTATTCGCCGACATATTTCACGCCCTTGCCCTTGTAGGGCTCCGGCGGGCGCCAGCGGCGGATCTCCGCCGCCACCTGGCCGACCTTCTGCTTGTCGATGCCGCTGACGACGATTTCCGTCGGCTTCGGCGTCTCGATCTTGATCCCTTCCGGAATCGCGAACTTCACGTCGTGGCTGTAGCCGAGCGCGAGGTTCAAGTTCTTGCCCTCCACCTGCGCGCGGTAGCCGACGCCGCTGATCTCAAGCCGCTCCTCGAACCCCTCCGTCACGCCGACGAAGATGTTCTGCACCAGCGTGCGCGACAGACCCCAGAGCGAGCGCGCCGTCTTCGACTGATCGCGCGGCTCGACCTTGACGCCCGAATCCGTCATCGCGACGGAGACCTGATCGACGAGCGCGACGGCGAGCTGACCCTTCGGCCCCTTCGCGTTCACCGTCTGGCCCTCGACGTTCGCCGTCACGCCCTTCGGCACCGGCACCGGTTTCTTGCCAATTCGCGACATCGTCCTACCCGTTTCCTTTGCCGCCGCCGCTAGAACACGCGGCAGAGCACTTCGCCGCCGACGTTCTGTTGCCGCGCTTCGTGGTCGCTCATGACGCCCTTCGGCGTCGACAGGATCGACACGCCGAGCCCGTCGGCGACGCGCGGAATGCTCTTCACCGAGGAATAGACGCGGCGGCCGGGCTTCGACACGCGCGTGATCTCGCGGATCACCGGCTGGCCGTCGGAATATTTCAGCTCGATCTGGTACTCCGCCTTGCCGTTCAACGCGACCTCGGAATAGCCGCGGATATAGCCCTCGCTCTGCAGCACGTCGAGGACGCGCGCGCGCAGCAACGAGGCGGGCGTCGACACGGTCGGCCGCTTTCTCATCTGCGCATTCCTGATGCGGGTCAGCATGTCGCCGAGCGGATCGTTCATCAGCATCTGTTGTTCCTCACCAGCTCGACTTCACCATGCCCGGGACCCTGCCCTCATTGCTCATCTGCCGAAGCGCAATGCGGCTCATCTTGAGCTTGCGGTAGTAGCCGCGTGGGCGGCCGGTGACCTCGCAGCGGTTCCTGATGCGCGTCGGCGAGGAGTTGCGCGGCAGCTCCGCGAGCTTCAGCCGCGCGGCGAAGCGATCCTGATCGCTCAGGTTCGGATCGGCCAACTCGGCCTTCAGCTTCGCCCGCTTGGCGGCGTACTGCTTCGCCAGCCGCATGCGCCGCTTGTTCTTCTCGATCGCGCTCGTTTTCGCCATCGTTCAAACCTCGTTTCGTTCGGTCACTGCCGGAACGGGAAATTCATCGCGCCGAGCAGCGCCTGCGCTTCTTCGTCGGTCTCGGCCGTCGTGCAGATCACCACGTCCATGCCCCACACCTGATCGACCTTGTCGTAGTTGATCTCGGGGAAGACGATGTGCTCCTTGATACCGAGCGCATAATTGCCGCGGCCGTCAAAGCTCTTGGCGCTCAAGCCCCGGAAGTCGCGCACGCGCGGCAGCGCCACCGTCACCAGCCGGTCGAGGAACTCGAACATGCGGCTCTTCCGGAGCGTTACCTTGGCGCCGATCGGCATGCCTTCGCGCACCTTGAAAGTGGCGATCGACTTCCTGGCGCGCGTGATCACCGGCTTCTGGCCGGCGATCATGGCAAGGTCATCGGCCGCGATCTGCGCCTTCTTGGTGTCGCCGGTCGATTCGCCGACGCCCATGTTGAGCACGATCTTGTCGATGCGCGGCACGGCGTGCGGGTTCGCGTAGCCGAACTGCTCTCTCAGCTTCGGCACCACGACCTCGCGGTAATGCTTCTGCAGCCGCGGCTCGTAGTCCGAGCCGTTTGCGGCCTTCTCGGCCTCAGCCATTGATGGTCTCTCCCGAGCTCTTGGCGAAGCGGACCTTGCGGCCGTCCGTCAGCATCTTGAACCCGACCTTGGTCGGCTTGCCCGTCGTCGGATCGGCAAGCGCGATGTTGGACAGGTGGATGGGCGCTTCCTTGCGGATGATGCCGCCCTCCTGCGCCGCCGTCTGGCGCTGGTGGCGCGACACCATGTTGACCCCGCGCACAAGCGCCCGGTTCTCCTTCGGCATCACCTTGATCACCTCGCCGGAGCGTCCCTTGTCGCGCCCGGTGATGACGACGACCTTGTCGCCCTTCCTGATCCGCGCGGCCATCAAAGCACCTCCGGCGCGAGCGAGATGATCTTCATGTGGTTCTTGGCTCTTAGCTCGCGCGGAACCGGGCCGAAGATGCGGGTTCCGACCGGCTCCGCCTTGTTGTCGATCAGGACGGCGGCGTTGCGGTCGAAGCGGATGACGCTCCCGTCGGGACGGCGGATGTCCTTCGCCGTTCTGCACCACGACCGCCTTCATCACGTCGCCCTTCTTCACCCGTCCGCGCGGGATCGCTTCCTTCACCGACACCACGATGATGTCGCCGACATGCGCGTATTTCCGCTTCGAGCCGCCCAGCACCTTGATGCACTGCACCCGGCGCGCGCCGGAATTGTCCGCGACATCGAGGTTCGTCTGCATCTGGATCATTGCGCGACGTCCTTCTTCTTAACGCGCGGACAGGCCCGGCCTGCCGCCACTATTCCTCGTTCAGCCGGCCGCCGCGGCGCCTTCGGCGCCGACCACGACCCAGCGCTTCGACTTGGAGATCGGCTTCGATTCCTCGATCGTCACGCGGTCGCCGACCTTGAACTTGTTCTCCGGGTCGTGCGCCTGGTACTTCTTCGTGCGCCGCACCGTCTTCTTCAGGATCGGATGCGTGAAGCGCCGCTCGACATTGACCACGACGGTCTTGTCGGCCTTGTCGCTGACCACGACACCCATGAGCAATCTCTTCGGCATAAGCCTCTCCTCAGCCCTTCGCCTCGGCCGCGCGCCTCTGCGCGGCGACCGTCTTGATACGGGCGATGTCACGGCGCACCTGGCGGATACGCGCGGTCTTCTCCAGCTGCCCCGTCGCCGCCTGGAAGCGCAGGTTGAACTGCTCCTTCTTCAGGCTCGCGAGGCTGTCGCTGAGCTCGTCGAGCGACTTGGTGCGGATGTCTTCAGCCTTCATCACCATCACTCCGCGATACGCGAGACGACGCGGGTGCGGATCGGCAGCTTCGCCGCGCCGAGCCTCAGCGCCTCGCGCGCCGTCTCTTCGTTAACGCCGTCGATCTCGAACATGATGCGGCCGGGGTGGACTTGCACCACCCACAGCTCCGGCGCGCCCTTGCCCTTGCCCATGCGCACTTCGGTCGGCTTCTTCGACACCGGCACGTCGGGGAAGATGCGGATCCAGACGCGGCCCGAGCGCTTCATCTGGCGCGTGATCGCGCGCCGCGCAGCCTCGATCTGCCGCGCGGTGACGCGCTCCGGCTCGAGCGCCTTCAGCCCGTACTCGCCGAAGTTCAGAATCGTCCCGCCCTTGGCGGTGCCGTGAATGCGGCCCTTATGGGCCTTGCGGAACTTGGTGCGCTTCGGTTGCAGCATCGTTCTGTTCTTTCAAAATCCCCGTAGGCCGCGTCAGGCGGCGTGCCCGCTGCGCCGCGTCGACTCGGTTCCCTCAAGCGCCCGCTTCTCCGAGCCGAACGGGTCGTGCTCGAGAATCTCGCCCTTGAAGATCCAGACCTTCACGCCGATCGTTCCGTAGGCCGTGTGCGCGGTCGCATGGCCGTAGTCGATGTCGGCGCGCAGTGTGTGGAGCGGCACCCGCCCCTCGCGGTACCACTCGCCGCGGGCGATTTCCGCCCCGCCGAGCCGGCCGCCGCAGCTGATGCGAATGCCCTGCGCGCCGAGCCGCATCGCCGACTGCACCGCCCGCTTCATGGCGCGGCGGAAGGCGACGCGGCGCTCGAGCTGCTGCGCGATCGACTGGGCGACGAGATGCGCGTCAATCTCCGGCTTCCTCACCTCGACGATGTTGATGTGCACCTCGGAGGTCGTCATCGAGGCGACCTTCCGGCGAAGCTTCTCGATGTCGGCGCCCTTCTTGCCGATAACGATGCCCGGCCGCGCCGTGTGGATGGTGACGCGGCACTTCTTGTGCGGGCGCTCCACGATGACGCGCGAGACCGCCGCCTGCTTCAGGTCTTCCATCAGCGCGTCGCGGATGCGGATATCCTCGTGCAGGAGGTTGCCGTATTCCGTCTTGTTGGCGAACCAGCGGGAATCCCAGGTCTTGTTGATCCCAAGGCGCAGCCCGATCGGATTGACTTTCTGTCCCATGACTTGCCTCAGGCGCTTTCTTCGACTTCGCGGACGACGAGCGTCAGATTGGAGAACGGCTTCTGGATGCCGGCCACGCGACCGCGAGCGCGTGGGTTGAAACGCTTCATCACCAGCGCCTTGCCGACGTGCGCTTCGGCGACGACGAGATTGTCGACGTCGAGCTGATGGTTGTTCTCGGCGTTGGCGATCGCGCTCTGCAGCGTCTTCTTGACCTGCGCGGCGATGCGCTTCTGCGAGAACTCCAGGTCGGCGAGCGCGGTCGCGACCTTCTTGCCACGGATCAACTGGGCGACGAGGTTGAGCTTGCGCGGGCTCGTGCGCACCATGCGCAGCACCGCCTGTGCCTCGTTGTCTTTGAGCGTGCGCGAACGCTTCGGCTTGCCCATGCCTAATCCCTCTTCGCCTTGCGGTCGCCGGAATGGCCGTGGAACGACCGCGTCGGCGCGAACTCGCCGAACTTGTGGCCGATCATGTCCTCCGACACGAGCACGGGAATGTGCTTGTGGCCGTTGTAGACGCCGAAGGTCAGGCCCACGAATTGCGGAAGCACCGTTGAGCGGCGGCTCCAGATCTTGATTACGTCGTTGCGACCGGAGTCGCGCGCCTTCTCCGCCTTCTTCAGAAGGTAGCCGTCGAAGAACGGGCCTTTCCAGACTGAGCGTGCCACGTCTTTCTCCTGAAACCTGCCCTAGCGGCCCTTGCGGGCGTGCCGCGAGCGCAGGATGTATTTCGTCGTTGCTTTGTTGGTGCGGGTCTTCTTGCCCTTGGTCGGCTTGCCCCATGGGGTCACCGGATGCCGCCCGCCCGAGCTGCGGCCCTCGCCGCCGCCGTGCGGGTGATCGATCGGGTTCATGGCGACGCCGCGCACGGACGGGCGCCAGCCGAGCCAGCGGTTACGCCCGGCTTTGCCGATCGAGATGTTGGCGTGGTCGGGATTGGAGACCGCACCGATCGTCGCCATGCAGGCGCCGCTGATGAGCCGCTGCTCGCCGGAATTGAGCCGAAGAATCGCGTAGCCCTGATCGCGGCCGGCGATCTGTGCATAGGAGCCGGCGGCGCGCGCGAGCTGCCCGCCGCGCCCGATCCTGAGCTCCACGTTGTGCACGATCGTGCCGACGGGAATGGAGCGAAGCGGCATCGCATTGCCCGGCTTCACGTCCACCTGCTCGCCGGAGACGATGGTGTCGCCCTCCGCCAGGCGCTGCGGCGCGATGATGTAGGCAAGCTCGCCATCCGTGTAGCGGATGAGCGCGATGAAGGCGGAGCGGTTCGGATCGTATTCCAGCCGCTCGACCTTCGCCGGCACGTCGAATTTCCGCCGCTTGAAGTCGATGATGCGGTAGGCGCGCTTGTGGCCGCCGCCGCGCCGGCGCGCGGTGAGCCGGCCGAGATTGTTGCGCCCGCCGCTCTTGGTCAGGCCCTCCGTCAGCGCCTTCTGCGGCTTGCCCTTCCACAGGCGCGAGCGGTCGACCAGCGTCAGCTGGCGGCGGCCCGGCGTCGTGGGGTTGTATGTCTTGAGTGCCATCTTAGCGCGTCCCGCCTAAAGGCCCGTGGTCACGTCGATCGACTGGCCTTCGGCCAGCGTCACGACGGCTTTCTTGTAGCCCGACTGCTTACCGGCGACGCCGCGGAAGCGCTTCGTCTTGCCAGCCCGGTTCAGTGTGTTGACCGCCGTCACCTTGACGTTGAAGAGCGCTTCGACCGCCGCCTTGATCTCCGGCTTCGTCGCCTTCGAGGCAACGCGGAACACGATCTTGTTGTGCTCCGACGCCGCCGTCGATTTTTCGGTGATCACCGGCGCGATGATCGTGTCGTAGTGCCTAAGCTCGGCCATTGAACCGCTCCTCCAGCGCTTCGACCGCGGCCTTCGAAAGGACAAGCGTGTCGCAGCGCAGGATGTCGTAGACGTTGATGCCCTGGATCGGCAGCACGTCGATCCCGATGAGGTTGCGCGCCGCGCGCCCGAACCCTGCTTCGATCTCGGCCCCGCCGACGATCAGCGCATTCGAGAAGCCGAGGCCCGCGAACTGCGCGGCAAGCGCCTTGGTCTTCGCTTCCTTGGCGCTCAGATCGTCGACCACCACGATGGCGTCTGCCTTCGCCTTGGCGGAAAGCGCATGCTTCAGGGCCAGCGCGCGCACCTTCTTCGGCAGGCCGATCTCGTGCGAGCGCGCCACCGGTCCAAAAGCCTTGCCGCCGCCGCGGAACTGCGGCGCCGCCTTGTTGCCGTGGCGGGCGCTGCCGGTGCCCTTCTGCCGGTACATCTTCTTCGCTGTGGCCTTCACCTCGCCGCGCGTCTTCGCTTTGTGCGTTCCGGCCTGCCGCTTGGCGA